>NZ_JBCHVH010000001.1:0-556939 GCF_050474425.1 Pseudomonas sp. B1-22
GAAACGACGCATCGCCGATGGTAGTGTGGGGTTTCCCCATGTGAGAGTAGGTCATCGTCAAGCGCCTATCCCAAAGCCCCTGGTCAGCATCGCTGGCCGGGGGCTTTGCTTTTGCGCGCGGGAAAGTCGCCAGGCGACAGAGCAGGCCCACACCTGCCGTCTTACAGATGCCATTCCAGGTTCAGGAACGGCGTATTGGCCTCGGTGCCTGGCGTATTGGCGGAGTTGTTGCCGAACTTGTTCTTCCAGTATTCGTAACCTACCCCGGCAAAGAGGGTGCTCTTCTTGCCGAATGCCAGTTCGCCTACGTCTACAAGCACCGCAGCATGCACCAGCGTCTCGCTCACGGTGTCGTTACCGAAGCCGTCCTTGCCCTTGGGGGGGACGAAGTTGGCAAACCCCTTGAACTTCAGCGATACCGAGCCGAGCTGGAAGGGCGTGTCCCAGGCGGTTTCCACATAGTACGTATCGTCGAAGCGGATATCGTGCTTCTGGGCGAACGACAAGCCATTATGGTTCTTCTCGGTGCGGTACATCAGGCTCAGGTCCCAGAAGCCCGGTACATCGAAATTGATGGTCGGGCCGACGACGAACATGCGTTTTTCCGGCGCGAACGCGGTGTTCTTGGTGTTCCAGTCGAGGCCGGCCGACAGCGACCAGTCCCGAACGGGGCCCCACTTGAAGTCCTGGCCGGAAATCTTGTTGAGCGATAGTTGATGGCGGTACACCACATAGAATTCCGTGGCGCCGTCGTTGCTGTCTTCGGCGGGATCGGTGCTGTCGGAAAACAACGCCTGTATGTCGAGAAAGTTGCCGCCGTACTGGTATCCATCAACATAGGTGAATTCGACGATGTTCTTGGCGATCGAATCATCGATTCCCGGCTCGGCAAAGCGAGTGCCGTACAAGTAGCTGAAAGAGCTGTCGCTCCACTCGGCCGCTTGTGCAGAAGCAATCGCAGTCAACGATAGAACACCGATGGCAAAGGCCTGGCAGGCAGGTAACGTGCGTTTCTGCATTTTCTGTTTCCCTTGAGTCATCACCCCGTTCGGCGCGGGGGACTTTTTATTTTTCTCGGTGAGGCTTTGCGCAGGACGTGCGTCTACCGGCACGGCGCAATGAGCCGGACATGTCGAGTTGTCCCGAGGGGGAGGCCGTAGGAGTCCGGCCTTAAGGCCGCCATCGCTGGCAAGCCGGCTCCTACGAGGAGGGTGGGTGGATCAGTCGTCGACCTGCATCAGCTGCTGCACCCCGTCCCAGGCTTCGGCGCGCATCTGTTCCAGGTCCAGGCCCGGAATCACGCCGCCGTCGACCACCAGCCGCCCCCCGACCATGCTGTAGCGCACGGTAATCGGCTCGCCTGCAGCGACCGGCGCCAGCGCGGTATCGTGGAAGCCGAAGAAGCGCGGATGGTCCAGGCCGTAGATCACCAGGTCCGCTGCCTGTCCGACTTCCAGGGTGCCAACCGAGTCCAGCCCCAGCACTCTTGCCCCTCCGGCCGTTCCCCAGTGGATCACGTCCTCAGCCGTGGTGGCTGACGCGCCTTGCTCCGCGCGATGGATCAGCCAGGCCGTGTGCGCCTCACCAACCATGCTTCCGGATTCGTTCGAGGCCACGCCGTCGACCCCGAGGGAAATCGGCACACCGGCCTCGTACATCTGCGGCACCGGTGCGATACCGCTGCCCAACCGTGCGTTGCTCACCGGGCAGTGGGAAATGCCGGTGCCGGTTTGCGCGAGCATGCGGATCTCGCCTGGCTGCAGATGGACCGCATGGGCGAACCAGACGTCAGGGCCGAGCCATTCGTGTTCGGCGACGAACTCCACGGGCAGGCAGTTGTATTTTTCGCGGCAGAAGTTGACGTAGTTCTGCGTCTCGGAAAGATGCGTGTGCAGCCGCAGGCCGAGGCCGCGTGCGGAGTGGGCCAGTTCGCGCAGCAGTGTTGGCGGCAGCGAGAAGGTCGGCGTGGTCGGTGCCACCACCACCCGGCGCATCGCATCCGGAGTGTCCTGGTGGTACAGCGATTTGAGTCGCTCAATGTCGCCGACCATCTGATCCAGGGTCTCCGGTTGCAGCGCCGTTTTCGAGAATCCCGGATGTGCGCTGGCCGACTCCAATGCGCCGCCCCGGCACAGAGCGAAGCGCATCCCGAATGTCTCGGCCATGTCGAATAACAGGTCGCCGGTCTCAGTGGTGCCGTTGGCGTGGTAGAGGTAATGGTGATCGGCGCAGGTCGTAACCCCGGACAGCAGCAGTTCGGCCATGCCCAGCCGCGCAGCGATCCGCGCCAGTTGCGGGGTGAAGAGGTTCAGGCGTGGATAGGGCACGCTGGCCAACCAGCCTTGCAGGTCCTGGTTCATCCCCTCCGGTACTGCCTTGAGCAGATTCTGGAACAGGTGATGGTGGGTGTTGATCCAGCCCGGATACACCACCGAGTCACGGGCGTCGATGACCCGCTCCCCCGGTTGCGCCGTGAGGCCCACCGCCATTTCGGCGATGCGACCGTTGACGATGCGGATGTCTACGCCGCCAGCCCGGGCGCGCGGACCGCGCAACCCGGTCATCACCGCCAGGGGATTCTTGATCAGGGTGTTCTGCAGTTGAGTCATGGGCTTCTCCAGTCAGAGGGTGTGGGAGGCGGACTTGCTGGCTGTACTGTCGGGGGCGCTGACGCCATTGAGCGCCGCGTTGAGCAGCACCGACACCAGGCAGGCGATCACCACGCTGCTGTGCAGGAACGGCTGAGACCACTCGGGCAGTTGCTTGAACAGGGTCGGCGCCATCACCGGCACCAGGGCGGCCACGATGGTGAAACCGACGATCAGGACGTTGTAGCGGTTGCGCTCGTAATCGACCTTGGCCAGGGTCTGGATGCCGGCCGCCGCGACCACGCCGAACATGGCGACTCCGGCGCCGCCGAGGGCTGCGGTGGGCATCGAGGCGATGATCGCCCCGGCCTTGGGCACCAGCGCCACCGAGCACATCAGCAGCCCGCTGATCGCCACCACCCAGCGGCTGCGCACGCCGGTGAGGATCACCAGCCCGACGTTCTCCATGAAGGCAATGAACGGAAACGCTGCGAACATCCCGGCGATGGTGCTCGCCAGCCCATTGGCGCGCAGGCCGCCGATCACCTGTTTCTCGCTCACCGGTTTATCGACGATGTCGCCGATGGCGACGAACAGCCCCATGGACTCGACCATCTGCACGATCATCACCACCACCATGGTCGCGATCGGGATCAGGCTGAAGATCGGCAGGCCGAAGTGGAAGGGGTAGGGCACGGTCAGCCAGGGGGCTTCCTGTACGCTGTGGAAACTGCCCATGCCCAGGCCGTAGGCCAGCCCCGCACCCACCAGCATGCCCATCAGAACCGCCATGTTGCGCATAAGCGGGCCGCCGTAGCGGTTGACCAGCAGGATGGTCGCCAGCACCACCACGGAGACGGCCAGGTAGGTCGGTGCGCCGAAGTCGCTGGCGTGGCGGCCGCCGCCGATCCACTCGTAGGCGATCGGGAACAGCTGCAGGCCGATCACCGTGACGATGCAGCCGGTGACCACCGGTGGGAAGTACCGGCGCAATCGACCCACGAGGGGCGCGGCGAGCAGCGTGAATATCCCCGCGCCGATCACCGCTCCGCAAACCCCGGCGAACCCCACCTGCGGGTCGCTGCCGATGGCGATGACCGGGCCGACGCTGCTGAAGGCCACGCCCTGGAGGATCGGCAGGCGCACGCCGAACTTCCAGAAGCCGACACACTGCAGCAGGGTGGCGATCCCGGAGCAGAAGAGTGTGGTGCTGATCAGTACCACGGTATCGGCTTCGGACATTTTCAAGGCGCTGGCGACAATCAACGGCACGGCGATGGCGCCGATGTACGAGACGGCCATGTGCTGCAGGCCGAGGGTGAGCATTTGCCGGACCGGTAATACCTGGTCGACCGGGTGGACGGTGGAGACGGTACTGGCTGACGACATGGGGAATCACCTCTTGCTGTTTTTATTGGGTAGAGAGGGGTATTCGTTCTGCGTGCCCGGAGCCGCCATCCACCGGCGCCGATGCTTTTTTCTCAGCCGGCCAGGCAGGCCGCGAATCCTTGGTTCAACGCCGCACGATCCAGGTCGCGGCCGATGAACACGATCTTGCTGGAGCGTTGTTCCGTGCCCCACGAGGTGGAGGCGCGGAACTCGACGAGGCTGTGCACGCCTTGCAGCACGTAGCGCTGATCCTGGTCCTTGACCGCCAGCACGCCTTTCATGCGGTAGAGGTTGTCGGCCTGCTGGACGCGCAGTTCGCTGATCCAGCGGTGGAAGGCGCCCAGGTTCACCGCGCCGTCCACGGCGATGCCGACGGAGGAAACGCTGGGGTCGTGGTCATGCTCCAGATCGTCGTGGTCGTGATGATGCTCATCGGCGTGGTGATCGTGATCCGAGCCGATCTCCATCAGCTTCTGGGTGGCCTCGAAGGCACCGACACCGAGGATCTTCGATAGGTCGATCTCGGCGTAGCTGGAGGTCACCAGGTCCGCCGTGGCATTCAAGCCGCGAATCTTCTCGCTCAGGCTCGCCACTTCGGCGTCGCTGACCAGATCGATCTTGTTGATGACGATCCGGTCGGCACAGACGATCTGGTCCACGGCCTGGTTGTCCGCGCCGTCGAGTTGCAGATCCTCCAGGTGCTGGGTGATGTGCTTGGCGTCGACCATGGCCACGATGGCGTCCAGTTCCACTTCTTCGGCAATCGGGTCGTTGATGAAGAAGCTCTGCGCCACCGGGTACGGGTCGGCCAGGCCGCTGGTTTCGATCAGGATGTGATCGAGGCGTACCGGACGCGCCACCAGCTCGCGGACGATGCGCACCAGGTCCTCGCGAACCTCCGCGGTGCAGCACACGCAGCCGTTGACCATCTCGTAGATTTCTTCGGTCTCGGAACTGAGCACCAGGTCGCCGTCGATGCCGACTTCGCCGAACTCGTTTTCGATCACGGCAATCCTGCGACCGTGGTTTTCCTTGAGGATGTAGTTGAGCAGCGTGGTTTTTCCGGCGCCGAGGAAGCCGGTGAGGATGGTGACCGGAATCTTGCGGTTCGGGGTCGGTTGCTGGAATGGGCTGTTCATGCGAGCTCCTTCGATGGAGAGAAATGGCCGGTGGACGCCGGGCCGGGTTCACCCCAGCGCAGCGCGGTACCGGCGTCGAGGCCGAACAGGTCGAGGACACGGCCGAGGCTGTGATCGACCATTTGCGAAAGGGTGTGCGGGCGGGCATAGAAGGCCGGCACCGGCGGAGCGATGATTCCGCCCATCTCGGTGACGGCGGTCATGTTGCGCAGGTGCGCCAGGGTCAACGGCGTCTCCCGGGCCATCAGCACCAGTGTCCGGCGCTCCTTGAGGGTGACGTCGGCGGCGCGGCCGATCAGGCCGGTGGAGGTGCCGGTGGCGATTTCCGCCAGGGTGCGCATGGAGCAGGGGGCGACCACCATGCCCAGGCAGCGGAACGAACCGCTGGCGATGCCGGCGGCCACGTCGTCGGCGCGGTGGTAGTGGCTGGCCAGTGCGGTGACGTCCGCCAGTTTGTAGTCGGTTTCATGGGCCATGGTCAGCAGCGCGGCACGGCTGATGATCAGGTGGCTTTCGATGTTCAGCTCGGCCAGCAATTCCAGCAGTCGCACGCCGTAGATGAAGCCCGACGCACCGCTGATGCCGACCACCATCCGCTGGCGGCTCATGACGGGATGCTCTTGAGCAGATCGCGTGCGCGCTCGACCACCTCCTGGTCCAGTTGCGCCTTGATACCGTCGAAGCCCGAACCTCGGGTGGCATCCAGGCCCATCCGCGACGTGGTGCCATTGACCGAGGAGGAGGGGTCCAGCGGACTGCCGGGCAAACCGTCGACGACGAAGATGTCCTGGTGCGGCTGGAAGTGAGTCGCCAGCGCCCACAGCACCTGGCTGTCATCGGTGATGTCGATGTCGCCATCCACCGCGATCACGGTTTTCAGGTACGGGTCCCAGCCCAGCAAGGCGAGCATGATCTGCCGCGCTTCGCCGTCACGGGTCTGGTCCAGTGCCACGTAGCAATGGAAGTGGGTGCCGGAGTTGGGGTAGTGCACGGCGGTGACGGCGGGGAAGCGCGCCTTGAGCTTCTCGCTCATCTCCGCTTCCCGCGGCAGCCTCGCCAGGGTCAGGTGCTCGGCGTAGCGTCCGCCGACCACGTCCACCAGCCAGGCGTCCTTGCGGCGCATCAGCGTGTCGACCCGCAGGACGTTGTTGGTCGAGCGGTCCGAGGAGTACCCGCTGAACTCGCCGAATGGGCCTTCTTCGGCATACCCGGCCGGGTCTATCGCGCCTTCCAGCACGAACTCGGCGTAGGCCGGCACGCCGATGCCGTAGCGCGGGGTCCTGACCAGTTCCAGCGGTGCGCCGAACAGTCCGCCGGCCACTGCACGCTCGTCGCTGCCAAACGGCAGCCGCGCGGCGGCGGCCAGCATGAACAGTGGGTGCGCGCCGACCACCATGGCCACGTGCAGTTCTTCGCCCCGCTCGCGGGCGCTTTGCAGCATGCGCCACAGGTGACCACGGGAATGCAGGCTGGTGGCGAGGGTCTGCCGGGCGTGGCGCATCGAGCGGTGATAGCTCATGTTGGCGATGCCGGTGACCGGGTCTTCGGCGATGATGATCGCGTTGGTGATGTACGGCCCGCGGTCGCTGTCGAAATGCTTGAGCATCGGCAGCAGCGCCAGGTCCAGCGCTTCGCCTTCGAATATCTCGTCGAGTACCGGGCCGGTTTCAACATAGCGGGGCGGGATCGGCTGGTTGGCGCGGCTCTGGAAGGTTTCGTGCAACTGCGCCGGGGTGACGCCGAAGATCCGCGCGATGCGGGTCCTGGACGCGAACAGGTTGGTGACCACCGGCACGCCGAGCGTGCCGACGTTCTCGCAGATCAACAGGGGATCGCGGCCTTGCGCGGCCAGGGCATCGACCAGAGCGGTGACCTCCTGGTCGGCGGAAAGGGGTGACTCGATGGTGAGCACATCGTCCGGATACTGCCGGCGATAGCTGTCGATGAAGTCGTGGAAATCCTGGGTATCGCCGAGCGTGGAGAGGGGCATGGTTTCACCTCTTGAAAAAAACAGGCGCGCAGGGCCGAGGGCGACGTTCGATCGAGAGGCCAGCGGCCTGCCCGATCGAACACCGGTTCATCTGTGCGCCTGGAAGTCCCGCTGTGTTACAGGTAGGTCTTGCTCAGACGGAGGTCTGCCTCGACCAGGTTCCTGGGCGGCGGTGTCGGCTCGATGCCGCACAGCCGGGCGATGTTGTTGCCCAGGTAGTCCTCGAGGTGGTCCTCGTCGATGCCCAGGCCCTGGGGTGGCGGTGAGCACAGTACCTCCAGTTCCCGCAGCCACATGCCCGGCTCGTTCGGCGGCGAGTCGGTGCCGAACACGATCTTGTTGCGCGGCAGGTCCTTGGCGAACTCGACGATTCGCGACTGGAAGCACCAGCCGGATTCGCAGTACACGTTCGGCGTGTCCATGGCCATCCAGAAGGCCTCGAACGAGTAGTTGCCGCCGGTCTGGATGCCGAAGTGGCCGATGATGAAATTGACCATCGGGAATTCGCGGATGATCGGGTAGAACATCGTCGGAATGGTGTAGGGCCCGTCACCGGTGTGGATCAGCACCACGACGTTGTACTTGGCGCAGACCTTCATGGCCGGGCGTAGCCAGTCGAGTGCGCGGTCCGGACGGTAGCCGTGCATGTTGGCGTGCAGCTTGAGCATCTTGAAGCCGTATTCCTTGACGTGGAATTCCAGCTCGGCTGCACCGTTTTCCGGGCCCCAGCGCGGGTTGAAGGTGAAGTTGCCGATGAAGCGGTCCGGGTATTTCACGCAGAGTTCGGCGACATAGGACATGTAGTCGCGCACGCCCTCGCGGCCCCGCCGGTTGCCGTCGCGGTAGCCGGTATTGCCCGGCGGCGGCTGGATGAAGCCCATGTCGATGCGGCGCGGTTTGCCGTTGATCATGTACGGGCCGTCCATCAGCTTGAGCATGCGCTCGCCGGTGAAGGGTTCGCCGGTGTGGCGCCAGGCCTCGTCGACCAGGTTGGTGGGGTGCAGATGGGTATCGATGATCATGGGTTCAGCTCCTGGCCAGTTGAGTCGTGACAGGGCGCTTGAGTTGCGCCTCGGCTTCGGAAACGGAACGCGGCGGCGGAGTCGGTTCAAGCCCGATCATGCGTGCGGTGTTGTTGCCCAGGTATTCCTCGAGGGTGTCCTCGTCGAGGTTCAGGCCCTGGGGCGGCTCATGGCAGAGCACTTCCAGCAGGCGTAGCCACATGCCCGGCTCGTTCGGCGGGGTGTCGGTGCCGAAGAGGATCTTGTGCGTCGGCAGGACCTTGGCGAACTCGACGATCCGCGATTGCAGGCACCAGCCCGACTCGCAGTAGACGTTGGGCAGTTCCATCGCCCATTGCATCGGTTCGAACACGTAGACCCCGCCGGTCTGCACACCGAAGTGGGCCATGATGAAGTTGACGTTGGGGAACTCCTTGATCATCGGAACCCATTCCGATGGGATGCTGTAGGGCCCGTCGCCGGTGTGCAGCTTGACCGGGATGCCCAGCTCGGCGCACTTCTCGAAGGCCGGACGGACCCAGTCCAGCGCACGATCCGGGCGATAGGCGTGCATGTTGGCCTGCATCTGGACCATCTTGAAGCCATGTTCCTTGACATAGCGCTCGATCGCTTCGACGCCGTTCTCCACGCCGCAGCGCGGGTTGTAGACGAAGCAGCCGATGAAGCGGTCCGGGTACGTCTGGACCATCTTCAGGGTGTAGGCCATGTAGGCGTCGATGGATTCGCGACCGCTGAGTTCGCCGTCGGTCCAGGTGTAGATGGTGTTGCCCTGCGGCGGCTGGATGAAGGCTTTGTCGATGCGGCGAGGTTTGCCGTTGACCATGTACGGGCCATCCATCATCTCCAGCAGACGCTCGCCCGTGAACGGGTCTCCGTCATGCCTCCAGGCCAGGTCAACCTGGTCAGTTGGATAGCAGCTGATATCGATGATCATTGAAGTCGATCTCCTGATAGCGGGGAAGGGAACCTTGCGGTTCACAGCAACCACGTCCCGGAAAATCGGCCGTTTCTATGCGCGCAAGACTCGCGCATTCCCTCGCCTGGTCGCATCCGCTCTGGGACGCTGGCTGCTTGGGGGCAGTATTGGAAGGGGGAGGAAGGTTCGTACAATATTAATTGGGCGAGGTGTTGATATGCGCTCGATATGGGCCTGCTGCCGGCGCGGCGTTGCCCTGTCACCGGCGTGTACGCGGCGGGCTCAGCCCTGGGTTCGCGAGGCCATCCGCTTGATCAGCTCCACCACGGGCGCCACCCGCTCCGCCTGTCCCGGCGGCCATACCGCATACAGGTTGTAGTGCGCCGGAATCTCGGCCTCGTTCAGTTCCACCAGGCGCCCTGCGCAGAGTGCATCCGCCGCCAGCAGGCCGCGCACCAGTCCCGCACCGACTCCGGCTTCGGCCGCTGCGATCAGGTTCGCCGCATTGTCGAAGACCATTCGTGCGCCCGGCTCGATCGGCGCCATCCCGACCGCATCCAGCCACGGAATCCACGAGCGCCGCGTATACCCCAGCAGCGGCAGCTCCAGTATCTGCTCCGGGGTGATCGGGACCTGCAATCCATGGCGCTCCAGCAACGCCGGGGAAGCCACCGCCATCACCCGGTCGCCGCAGATCTGCGTCATCTCGCAGTCCTCCCAGTCGCCATAGCCGTAGCGCAGGGCCAGGTCCACCCGCTCGAAGGAGACGCGCTCGGTACGCGGCATCGACAGCAGCGCCACCTCATGCTCAGGCAGCGCATCGAGCAGTTCCGGCAGCCGTGGGTTGAGCCAGCTCTGGGCCAGTTCGGTGTCCACATCGAGGGTCAGGCGTTGCGCCACCCGGCGGTTCTTTACCGACGACAGCGCCCGGTCGATCTGCGCCAGGCCATCGGACAGGACGCTGGCGAACAGCTGCCCGGCATCGGTCAGCTTGCTGCCGCCGCCTTCGCGCACGAACAGTGCCTGGCCGACGAAATCTTCAAGGGTCCGGATCTGCTGGCTGATCGCGCTGTGGGTCAGGTCGAGTTTGCGCGCAGCGCTGGAGAAGCTGCCGCTGCGGGCGGCCTGGATGAAAGCACTCATGGACTGCACCGACGGGTATCGCTTGTACATGCTGTTAGTCCTGCTTACACACGATGGCAGAAATCGTTGCTGGCCCGAATTTCCCCGGCTTACCACTATTCGGTCACCAGGCCCGCGCAAAGACGGGCCGCTCTCCTGGAGCCTGACAATGATCGAGTTAACGGTAAACGGCGAACGACACGAGCTGGCAGGGACGTCACCGTCCATGCCGCTGTTGTGGGTGTTGCGAGACCACCTGAAGCTGACCGGCACCAAGTTCGGTTGCGGCATGGGCCTGTGCGGCGCCTGTACGGTGCACCTGGATGGTGTCGCGGTACGTTCCTGCCAACTGCCGGTCGCTGCCGCCGCGGGGCACCGCATCACCACCATCGAAGGCCTGTCGCCCAGCGGACAGCATCCGCTGCAGCTGGCCTGGGTTGCCGAAGATGTCCCGCAATGCGGTTACTGTCAATCCGGTCAGATCATGTCCGCCGCGGCGCTGCTCAACACGGGAGCGGCGGTCACCGACGACTCGATCCGCAATGCCATGTCCGGCAACCTGTGCCGTTGCGGCACCTACGGGCGGATCAACAAAGCCATCAAGCGTGCGGCGTCCGCGCCGAAGGAGGCGTGATGAAGCCTGTCGTCGACATGTCGGTCGAACCCTCGCGCCGGCGCTTTTTGAAGCAGGCGGCCACCGTCGCGTCCGGTCTGGCGATTGCGTTCTATCTGCCCTCGGGCGTCGCGGCGACGGAGGCCAAGGCCACGACGCCAGACGGCGAATTCGAACCCAATGCCTGGGTGCGGATACTGCCCGACGGCACGGTGAAACTGGTGGTGCACAAACACGATTCCGGCACCGGCACGCAGACCGCTCTCGCGGCGTGCGTAGCTGAGGAGCTGGACGTCAACCCGATGACCGTGCAGGTGATCACCCCGGAGAATCCGTTCTTCGAGGCCTATATCCACCCGATCTGGAAGGTCTACTCTACCGGCGGCAGCACCAGCGTTTCGCTGGAGTACGAGCGCTTGCGCATGGCCGGTGCGACGGCCCGCGCACTGCTGATCGCGGCAGCGGCCAGGCAGTGGGACGTCAGCCCCGAGAGTTGCACCACCGAAGAGGGGCGGGTGGTGCACGCCGACAGTCAGCGCAGCTGCGGTTACGGTGAGTTGGCGGGGCTCGCTGCACAATTGCCGGCACCCGAGAAGGTCGCACTGAAGGACCCGCGGCAGTTCAAGTACATCGGCAAGCTGCGGCACAAACGGGATGCGGCGGCCAAGGTTTGCGGGCGCTTCACCTACAGCATCGACGTGACCCTGCCACAGATGCTGGTGGCGGTGGTTCAGCGCGCACCGGTGATCGGCGCGAAAGTGCTGACGGTGGATGCCAGTGCCTCGCTGCAGGTACCGGGGGTACGCCGGGTGATCGCGATTCCGGGCCGGCCCGACGTACTGGGCGGCAACCAGGAAGGTGTCGCCATCCTTGCCGACAACTACTGGGCCGCCCATCAGGGACGCGAGTTGTTGAAGGTGCAGTGGAGCGACTCACCCCTGGGTGGGTTCGACAGCGACCAACTGGCCACCGTGCAAGCCGCGGCCATCGACGACAAGGCCGCGCAGCGGGTTTCCGCGCTGGCGGCGGGAGACGTCGCGGGGCAATGGCCGAAAGCGGCGAAGCTGCTCGAAGCCGACTATCGCATGCCGTACAAGGTGCAGAACCCGCTGGAGCCGGTGTGCATCACCGCGCAGGTGTCGAACAACGCCATCGTCTACTGGGGCGGGGTGCAGGTGCCGTCATCGGCGCTGGAAGCCGCGGAAAAGGTGTGCGGGATCGCCAAGGACAAGGTCACCATCAATGAGTTGGTCTCCGGCGGCAGTTTCGGTGCGCGGGAGTCCAAGTACTGGTTGTTCGAGGTGGCGTATCTCGCACAGCAGGCCGGGGTGCCGGTCAAGCTGATGAACAGCCGTGAAGACGAAATGCGCGCGCTGTTCATGCACCCGGCCACCTTGCACCGGGCCAAGGGCGCGCTGGACGCCGACGGGCGATTGACCGCCCTGCAACTCAACGCGGTCTCGCCGGCCTCGCCGGAACAGTGGGAGCCGGGGTACTTCGAGCGCCCGGACCACATGGACTACAGCACCACCGAGGCCATTACCGCCTGGGACTTTGCCTACCGGCCGGCGAACCTGGACCTGGCCTGGGTCAAGCATGAAAGCGGAGTGCCCAGCGGCTGGTATCGTTCGGTGAGCTTCATCCCCAACGTGTTCGCCGTGGAAAGCTTCATGGATGAGCTGGCCCATGGCGCCGGGCAGGACCCGCTGGCGTTTCGCCTGGCCAACATGCACGAACGGCCCCGGCATGTCGCGGTGCTCAAGCGCGCCGCCGAGCGTGCCGGCTGGGGCCAGCCGCTGCCGGAGGGAACGGCATTGGGCATTGCCACCAACCAGGGTTACACCAGCTTCATTGCGGTGGTCGCCCGACTTTCCCGAAAGGACGGGGCAATTCGTGTCGACAAGCTCACCTGCGTGGTCGATTGCGGTTTGGCCGTGTCGCCAGGGGGCGTCGAAGAGCAGATCTACGGCGGCCTGATGTGGGGACTCGGCCACGCGCTGTTCGATCGCATGGACATCAAGCAGGGCCGCGTGATGCAGAGCAACTTCCACGACTATCGGGTGACCCGCATGTCGGACATGCCGGCCGTGGACATCCTGGTGCTGGACGGCGAGCCAGGCAAACCCGGCGGCGTCGGTGAGCTGGGCAGTCCGTCGGTGGCTCCGGCCATCGCCAACGCCCTGTTCAGCCTGACCGGCGTGCGCCAGCGCTCGACGCCACTGACCCTGGGGTAGCCGCCATGGACCTGCGATTGCTGCGGTATTTCATGGCGCTGGCCGAAGAGCTGCACTTCGGTCGGGCGGCCGCGCGTCTGCACATTTCCCAGCCGCCCCTGAGCCAGCAGATCCGGCTGCTGGAAGAGGAACTGGGGACGCCGCTGTTCGAGCGCAGCCACCACCGGGTGGAACTGACGGCGGCCGGACAGGTGCTCAAGGAGCAGGCGCCACTGGTGTTCGGGCAACTGGATCGCGCCCTGGACTTGACCCGTCAGACCGGGCGAGGCCAGTTGGGCGAGCTGGAAATCGGCATGATCAGCTCGGTGATGATCGGCGTGCTGCCACGGGCCCTGCACCTGTTCCGCGAGCGCTATCCGCAGGTGTCCTGGCGCCTGCATGAAATGACCCCGGCGGCCCAGGTCAAGGCGCTGAAGGAAAAGCGCATCGACGCCTGCGTGTTCCGGGTCGGTTACGACGATCCGCAGTTGCGCAATGAGCTGCTGCTCTACGAGCCGATCCGGGTGGTCATGCCGGCCGACCATCCGTTGGCCCGGCGTGACAGCCTGGCGCCGGCGGACCTGGCGCAGGAGCCTTTCGTGGCGCTGGAGCTCAAGCAGTCGCGCTTTGCCGACTTTCTCTATCAGTGCTGCATCAAGGCCGGGTTCACCCCGCAAATCCGCCAGCAGGTCATCGAGGTGCAGACGTTGCTCAGCCTGGTGCGGGCCGGTTTTGGCGTGGCGCTGTTGCCTGCCTCCATCGAGCCGATGGCGCCGGCCGGGCTGGTGTTTCGTCGTCTGCTGCCAGCGCTGCCGGAGGTGCCCCTGTATGCCACCTACCGGGCGGACGACAACTCGCCGGTGATCAAGCTGTTCCTTGATACCTTGCGTGAGCTGGTCGCCGAGGACGAAAGCAGACGCAACGGGGCGTGCCTGCAGGAGTAGCCGCAGGGGCGACTTGTTGATCCTGCTGCGGGCCTGCATCGATTCTGCAGGCCCGCAGCCCCGGTCAGATCCCCGGCATCGGCACGAACCCGGGCAACTGCTGGATCCTGTCGATCCAGTGCGCAATGTGGGTATAGGGCGCCAGGTCGATACCGCCTTCGGGCGCCAGCGCGACATAGGGGAACACCGCACAGTCGGCGATGGTCGGGCGGGAAAGCGCCAGCCAGTCGTGCCTGGCCAGGTGCGCGTCCAGCAGCGGCAGGATGCGGGCGGCGCGGGCGAGGGTGTCGGCCTTGTCGATGTCATAGCCGAACTTGTCTACCAGCCGTGCGGCGCAGGGGCCGTTCTGGATCTCGTTGGCCGCCGTCGAGAGCCATTGCATGATCTCCGCTTGCAGGTGCGGCTCCACCGGCCACCAGGCCGCACCACCATAGGTGCCGGCCAGGTACACCAGGATGGCCTGCGAATCGCGCAGCACTCGCTGGCCATCCACCAGGATAGGCAGCTCGCCCCAGGGATTGAGGTCGATCAGCGGCGCGCGCTTGTGCTCTCCGCCGAGAAAGTCCACGGGGACGATTTCCAGGTCCAGTTTTGCCAGGTGGGCGAACAGGCGGACCTTGTAGCAGTTGCCGGACAGTTCCAGGTCATAGAGCTTCATGACGTTTCCTTGTTAGTGGCCAATAGCTGGTTGAACTCCAGGACATTGCCGTCGGGGTCGCGAATGAACAGCGCAATGCGACGTGGCCCGATCCGGTGCGGCCCTTCGGTGATGGTGATGCCGCGTTGCAGCAGCCAGCCCTGCAGGGCTTCCAGGTCCTCCACGATGAAGGCCGGGTGAGTGATGCCGGGCAGCTTGATGGGCGCATCCAGCAGCACATTGTGGGCATTGAGCTGGCGGGCGCCGTTGAAGATCAGGTTGATGCGCACGCCGCTGGGGGCAAGCATCTCATTCGCTTCGAAGTCGCTGAAACGCATGGTTTCGACGAACCCCAGCGCCTCGTAGAACGCCAGGGCACGGCTGCGGTCGCTGACGCGGATGCCGATGTGATCATAGGCTATGACGGGCGACGGGTTGCGCAGGCTGGCAGAGGCATCGGCATTCATGGCGGGACATCACGCAAGGCTTGGATGCGCCCAGTGTGTCCATTGACGGCGGTTTCACCAATGCCTGTAAGCTGACAACACTATTGCGCTTACTGCACAGACGAGGCCCGAGATTGGACCGATTGAAAGCCATGGCAACCCTGGTGCGGATTGTCGACAGCGGCAGCCTCAGTGCTGCGGCGAACGCCTCCGGGCAGTCCACGGCATCGGTGGTTCGTACCCTGGCGGCGCTGGAGAAGCACCTCGGCACACGACTGATCAATCGCACGACCCGACGCCTGGCCCTGACCGACGAAGGCACCGAGTTCCTCGCCTGGAGCCGGCGGATACTGGCGGAGTTCGATGAGGTCGAACATGGCTTCGATGCACGGCGCAAAAGCCCGGGTGGCCTGCTGCGCATCACGGCGCCGGTCGAGTTCGGACGCCGCTACGTCGCGCCACTGGTCAACGAATTCCTGGCCTTGCATCCCTCCATCCAGGTCGAGCTGATCCTGCTCGATCGCCTGGTCGACCTGCTGGAGGAGGGCATCGAGCTGGCGATTCGCATCGGGCAGCTGCCGGACTCTTCACTGGTGACGACGCCCCTGGGGCATACCCGCCTGGTGCATTGCGCCAGCCCGGCATACCTGCAGGATAAAGGCACACCGCGGCAGCCATCGGACCTGCAGGATCATGCCTGCGTTGCCTTCGCGCCCCAGGGCAAGCACTGGCAATTCCTCGAACAGGACACTGTCGTGAGCCGGACCGTTCCGGCGCGCATGACCACCAACCAGATCCAGGTTGCCAGCCTGGCCTGCCAGCAAGGCGTCGGCATCGGCCGGTTGCTGCATTACCAGATCGCCAGCGAGCTGGCCGATGGTCGCCTGGTGCGGGTATTGCCGGCGTTCGAACTAGCGGATATTCCGATCCAGATGGTGTACCCGCACGCTCGGCTGCTGTCGTCGCGGGTGCGGCAGTTCATAGATTGGGCCTCGCCACGGCTGGCGGCGCTGATTCCTGATCCGGCACGGCCCTGAGGCGTGGGAGCCAGGCAATCCTCCTGGATGCCGCTTACGTCATGGCATGCGTTTTTTTCGCGGTACATGCCAGAATGACTCATAGCATTTCGATAGCCGTTGCAAGGGGGCGTGCATGGATCTCGCGGACATCCTCGTTCGGCTGAAGGCGCGCGCCCGTCGATCCAAAGGTCGGCCGGCCATCCACGACTACCTGCTGTACCGGATTCTTGGCATCGTGGTCCTGGCTTTCGCGATATTCGCCGTTGCCACCTACCTCGTCGTCACCCGTCCCGCGCAGCAGGAACTTGCCGATACGGCCATGGCCCGGGCATCGGAGCAGGTGGAAAACGATGTCGGCAAACTGTTTGGCGCGGCCACCCAGCAGTTGGGCATGCTGAGGGACTGGGGACGCAGCGGGGTGCTGGATACCGAGGCGCCCGATGCCTTCGCGACTCTGCTGATCCCGGCGATGAAGGCCCAGCGCCAATTCACGGGGGCCATCTTCGCCGACGGGCAGGGGCGCTATATCGAACTCAACCCGGAGTCGGAACAGGGCGCGAGCTGGATCGTGCGCGTCGCCAATATCCCCAGGGACGGCGCCGTACAGCGCTGGTTCCATTACGACGATGAGGGCCGGCTCCTGCGCGAGGAGCGCATCGTGCGCCTGTATGACGCGCGCACCCGGCCCTGGTACAAGGAGGCGCAGGCCGCCTCGGCAAAGCAGGTCCACTGGACCGCGCCATACCCCTTCTTCGAGCGCAAGGACATCGGCATCACCGCTACGCTGCGCTGGGACGGAGCCCAGCCCGGCGAGACCTGGGTCGTGGCGCTGGATCTGCTGCTGCATGACCTCGCCCGTTTCACCTCGCAGCTCCAGGTCGGGATCAATGGCAGTGCGGCGCTGCTGACCCAGGATGCCAGGCTGCTGGCGCCGCCACGATTCCTGCCGGGCGTTGCTGACAGCAACCCGGCGGATTGGCTTTCCAAGTCCGCGGACGAAGCGGGCGCGACCAAACTGGCCGCTGCGCTTGCAGCATGGCGCGGGCAAGGCAACCCCAGCGATGCCCCGGTTTTCTTCAAGGTCGCCGCCGAGCCGTGGATTGCGAGATTCCGGCCATTGCAGTTCGGCGATCTGCACTTGCAGGTCGCAACGCTCGGCCCTCGCAGCGATTTCACCCTGACCACCAACTGGCACACCACGGCCATGCTGCTCATGATCCTGGCGGTGCTGGGCCTGGTGTTCATGGTGGCGCATCGATTCTCCAGGCGCTTCGCCAACGTGATGGACCATCTGGCGGCGGAAAGTGAGCGCATCGGCAGCCTGCAGCTCGACGAGCCGGTGCGGTTTTCCACCCACACCCGTGAAATCGACAAGCTGGTCAATGCCCAGGAGCACATGCGCGTGATGCTGCTGGAGGCTACACGGGGCCTGGAGGCGAAAGTGATGGAGCGCACCCGAGACCTGGAAAAGCTGACCAACGAGCAGGAGCGGCTGCTCACGCACCTGCGCATCGCCAAGCAGACCGCGGAGGAGGCCACCCAGTCCAAATCCATGTTCCTGGCCAATATGAGCCATGAAATCCGCACGCCCATGAACGCCATCATCGGCATGGCGCATCTGGCCCAGAAAACCGAGCTCTCGCCCAAGCAACGCGACTACATCGCCAAGATCCACAGCGCCGGCACGGCGCTGCTCGGGATCATCAACGACATTCTCGATTTCTCGAAAGTCGAGGCCGGCAAGCTCGAACTGGAGCATGCCCTGTTCCGCCTGGACCAGGTACTGGACGGCAGCGTGGCCCTGGTGGCGCAGAAGGCGACGAGCAAGGGGCTGGAGATGCTCTGCGACATCGCCGGGGACGTTCCGCTGATGCTGCGTGGCGACCCCTTGCGGCTCGGCCAGGTGCTCACCAATCTGCTCAGCAATGCGGTCAAGTTCACCGAGCAGGGGCAGATCGTCGTCCGGGTCAGCATGGCTGGCCGTGAGGGCGATCGCGTGCAGTTGCAGGTCCAGGTCAGCGACACCGGGATTGGCGTGACGCGCGAGCAGGCGGGCGAGCTGTTCAACGCATTCAGCCAGGCCGATGGCTCGACGACCCGCAAGTACGGCGGCACGGGGCTGGGGTTGGCCATCTGCCGCCGCATCGTCGACCTGATGGGGGGAACGATCGAGGTCGACTCCACTCCTGGCCAGGGCAGCACGTTCAGCTTCACCGCCTGGTTCGTCCAGGAGGAGGGCGCCGTGCAACCGCGCCAGACCCTGCCGGAGGCGCTCCGGGGCATGCGCGCCCTGGTGATCGACGACAACGCGACGGTACGCGAGCTGCTGTCGCAAATGCTGCAAACCATGGGGCTCGATCCCCTTGCAGTCTCCTCGCCGCAAGAGGCCCTGCAGGCCATATCCGCAGCGCAACGGAATCCCTTCGGCGTGGCCTTCCTGGACACCGGGATGCCTGCGCTGGAAGGTATTGCGCCGGCGCAGAGGCTGGCCCGCGAAGCGCCCGCCCTGCCGGTCATCCTGCTCCAGCCGTTTGGTGAGGACGAGCAGGACGCGGACGGGGACCAAGGGCAACCGGAGAACATCAAGGCCCTGCTGTACAAACCCGTGAGCGCATCGTCGCTTGCCGACGTACTGATCCAGCTCTTCCCGGTGCGTGCGCCCGCCGCTACGGCCATTGGTACGAGTAACGTCCTGCACCAGCTCCTGGACGGCGCCAAGCTGCTGCTGGTCGAAGACAACGGCGTCAACCAGCAGATCGCCCGCGAACTGCTGGAAGGTGCGGGAGCCGAGGTGCGGCTTGCGAGCAATGGTCGCGAGGCCCTTGAAATCCTCCGCAGCGCCGGCCCGGACGGCTATGACGTGGTGCTGATGGACCTGCAGATGCCGGAGATGGGCGGCCTCGAGGCGACGCGCCGGGTGCGTGCCGATGCCCGGTTCGTCGGCCTGCCCATCATCGCCATGACCGCCCATGCGCTGCCCGATGAGCACCGCCAGTGCATCGATGCCGGCATGGTCGACCACATCACCAAGCCGCTGGAGCCGTCCATCGTGCTGCAGGTGGTTGCGCGCTGGATCGGCAAGCGACCTGCTCCGCAAAGCCCAGGCCAGCCCGTGGCGCTGCCGGCGTCCTCCGGCGATGCCATGGATGCCGCCAGCAAACTCTCGACATTGCTCGCATCGGCCGATGGCGAAGCGGTGGATCACCTTTTCGACCATCTGGAGAGCCTGAAGACACTGTTCGTGGCCAACGGCGACTTCGCCGCCTTCGAGTCGGAAGTGACCAACTATGATTTCGATGCGGCGTTGCAGCGGCTGCGTCGCACCGTCCGGCCCCTTGGCATCACCCCTGAGGAATCCACCCCATGAGCAGCGCGCAGGATGCCGCCCCTCCGCCAACGATCCTGATCGTCGACGACACGCCGCAGAACATCGCGTTCATGGCCGGCCTGCTCAAGGAACGCTATCGCACGCGCATCGCCACCAACGGCGAACGCGCCCTGCAGGCGGCTGCCATGCTGCCGCTGCCCGACCTGATCCTGCTCGACATCATGATGCCCGACATGGACGGCTACGAAGTCTGCCGCCGCTTGAAAGCCGACCCCGCCCTGCAGCGAATCCCCGTCATCTTCCTGACCGCCAGGACCGATGCCGAGGCCGAACAGATGGGCCTGGACTGCGGCGCGGTGGACTACCTCACCAAGCCCATTTCGCCGCCCATCGCACTGGCCCGGGTGCGCAACCACCTGGCCCTCAAGGCCGCCGCCGACCAGCTCCGGGACCAGAACCTGCACCTCGAAGCCGAGGTCGCCCAGCGCACGCGGCAGATCCAGAAGACCCAGGACGTGACCATCATGGCCATGGCTTCACTGGCCGAGGCCCGCGACAACGAAACCGGCAACCACATCCGCCGCACCCAGCACTACGTCAAGCTACTGGCCCAGGCGCTGCAGACGCACCCCAGGTTCTCCGACTTCCTGAGCGACGAAGTCACCGAACTGCTGTTCAAATCCGCCCCGCTGCACGACATCGGCAAGGTCGGCGTGCCCGACGCCATCCTGCTCAAGCCCGGCAAGCTGACCCCCGACGAATTCGAAATCATGAAGACCCACACCACGCTGGGGCGGGACGCCATCGTCAAGGCCGAGCAACTGATGGACGAGCCCAGCACCTTCCTGCACCTTGCCCGCGAAATCGCCTACTCCCACCAGGAAAAGTGGGACGGCTCAGGTTATCCACAAGGCCTGGCCGGCGAGGCCATTCCGGTTTCAGCGCGCCTGATGGCACTGGCCGACGTGTACGACGCGCTGATTTCCCGGCGGGTCTACAAACCGCCGTTCCCCCACGAAGAGGCCGTGCGCATCGTCCAGCAGGGCAGCGGCACGCACTTTGACCCGGATATCGTGGCGGCGTTTCTGGATATCCATGAGGCGTTTCACCAGGTGGCGAAGCGGTTTGCGGATGATCACGATGAGGGGCAGCCGCTCTGATCGAGTCTGTCGTTGTCCGTGAGCCCAGTAGAAACGCAAAAGCCCCCGGCAACGAATGCTGCCGGGGGCTTTTGCATGGAATTCTGGAGCAGGCGAAGGGAATCGAACCCTTAAGAGCAGCGTTTCAGAGCGTTCCAATGCGCTCTATTGCCTGCGCTCTGGTGGTTCCGGTTTCGCCAATCGTGCCTTTTGGTTTCGTTGGTTTCGACACTTCTTCGACAGGTTGAATCTACAGACGATGGCGGCCTTTGTCTGGCGAATAAGAGCAGGAATGCAGGTTTCTTTGGTGTTAGTGAGTCTTGAGGGGCGAATTAAGGAATTCCTTTGATCTCATGAATGGAAGCCGCTTCAGGCGGAAGCGGCTATTCCATTGCTAGAGGTTCGGATGTCTACTTTAAACTGACTATGTCGTTTTTTTGATTATTTCATCTAATATGTTTATTGTTTCTGGGATGGCGTGATTAAGAAGGTCCATAGGGTTTTTGATTCTGAATAATGGGGCAGGTCTTCCATGCATGGCCTTTTTTACTTTTATATCAATTCGATCATGCTCTTCTAGTATCTGCTTGAGAGTTGGCCAGTTTTCATCTTTTAGTAAGAACGAGCCTTCGTCGTCACCCTCTTCCCTTATATAGCAGTAGCGATTTGATCGGCGTGCTAGTTTTTCTAGTAATTTAATTGCGGGGTTGTTTGAATATTTGTTCTCTGAGATGTGAGTGCTGTGATTTGACATTTCGCAGCTAATCATCTCTGGTGAGCGCTCTATGCGCGGGTTTGATCCGCGAATTTCTAAAGAGTCGACCTGTGGGTGGCTTTTCCCTAGTTTCGTATAGTCATCAATTACTAATGTGGTGATTCTTGTTTTTTCAAATACCACATCTGTCAAATCAGCTCCGCACGCATCTATTCGACTAGCGGAGAAGTCGTTTAAGGTTCCTGATGGGGAACCAGCGGCAAAAGTTGCTTCATTAACCGACAAGTAGTCAAGTCTGTTGAGTAAGCCCAGCGAGAATGCTAGGAGAACTATTGCTGATCCGTTGTTAGATAGGCTGTCAGCAGTTAGATCCTTGTTAAGTTCTGAGTATAGATATGTTGCTGCATCTTTTGCTTGCTTTTCTTGGGAGTTGAATACTTCGGCGAAGACTTCAAGTTGCTCATTGCCTAGTATTGTTCTTCTCAGTACGGAAGGAATCCTTTTTCCTGCTAATCCTTCAAGGATGGCATGGGCGAAGAAGTAGTATTGAATTTCGGAATGGGGGAATTTTCTCTTGTCTTTCTCAGCTGTGATTTCAAGGAGAGAGGTACTTCCGGACTTATGGGATAGTTTGCGAATGGAAACCTCGTCTGTGACTCCTTCAAATACGTAAGACATAATGAAAGAAAGGTGCTCGAGATCAATGAGGTTATTTTCTCTCATTGCCATTTCAAGTGATATTTCGCGAAATAGACGATGCAGCGGGAATATGACGTCCTGGGGCTCCAGCCCTTTTAGTCCGGTTGAGATTATTTTTGCCTCTCTTTGAATGAGGTTGTTGACGAGATAGGATCGGAAACCCTCGTCTTTTACCTTTTCCCAGCCGCCTGCATCTCGCAATACGTTAAGAAAGAATGGTCGCAGCGCATAACTTCCTTCTGAAAGTATGTCGCTGGTTATTTCGGATTTTATGTCGTCTGGCTTCCAGTATGGCGACTTGGATAGGTATTCTATTGCGCTTTCTGGGGAGACAAGATTTATATGGCCAAGTTCAAGTAGGATATTTTCGCCATTTTCTTTGTTTATTCTTTCGAGTAGCTCTTGCTGGTCGATGAAGGTGTCTCTTGCTGCCAGGATTATTTGTCCTGCATTTCCTACATCTGAAAGGAAATGTTGAAGGGCTCTCCATGAGTCTTCATAGCCATCGGCGTCTACAAGTTCATCGAAACCATCAATTGCTGCAATTATTAAGCCGTGACGAACTAATATTGGAACGTGCTTTCCATTAAAACATGCTCCGATTTCTTGTGTTGTAGCGGCTAGTACGTCTGGAAAGTTTGAAAGCCTTCTTCCACCGCTGCTGATATGCAAGACTGGAGGGGATTGATTATCAATTAAGAATTTTGCTGCTTGTTTTTTAGCTAGCCTTTTTATTTGATAGGTTTTTCCGACGCCAGCGGGCCCGTCGAGTAAGGTTAAGGATATTTTTCCATCAGCAAAAGATATTCTTTCAGCTAGATCTTCTGCTGAAATTCTCTTTTTGCTTATTGTTATTTCGGCAGGGATCTCGGGGCTTGACTCTTGCCTTGAATAGTATCGGTGCTGGGTGTCGGCCAGCCTTTTTATGTCGCAGAACTCTGTCGAAGCCAGAAGAGATTTTATATTTGGATAGTCTGCCTTTCGGTGTTTGGATGTGATTCTTCCTGATGTTTTATCTATCTCGAATATCAGTTCTCGTGCATTTCTTGTTAGTTCTATTCTGCGCTTTCCTGCCGGATTTTTTACCTTGCTGTCGGTAAATGGGTCGCTAAATGCAAGAATGTCGTTTGTGATTTCTTCGATATCCATATTTTATATCCTGTGAATAATTCCAGATAATGAGATGTGACGGCTCTCATGATCTCGAGAAACTCTAAAAATATATGTTGGCATGCCCCAGGCTTCTGCTACAAATGCTCCGGGCAGGAGATCGTCATCATCACCAATTATTATGGCTGCAGAGTTGGGCTCTGAGTCTCTTCTGAAATTTTTGCTTTCGCTTCGGCAATAACAAAGAAGATCTGAGGTAAGTGCAGTGTCCACCATCTTTTGCTGAAATTTCTTTGCGGTTTTTTTTCTGCCGCCCTGATCTTGTCTTAAGGTATCATATAGAGGCACTCTGGTTCCTCTACAAATTAGTTCGTTCCCAAATTGAATTTCTGGGATGAATATCGAATTTCCTTGCCGTAATGAGCGTATTTTGCTTTTCGCATTTTCCCAAGCTATTCGATCTTTTGTCGCTGTTGTCCCCTGGTGCCAGCCGTGGTAAATGCGCGCTTTTTCTATAGTGGATCTTCTGTTGTTTGTTATTTCGTTGAGTTTTGTGAGTGTTTTCGTTTGTAATTCTTCGAATATGGCGCTTATCGCTGTCTCTTTGGATTTTAGCGGAGCGTCAGGATCTCTAATGGCGAGTCCCTTAGAGGATATCCTGGCTGCACTGTCCCAGTCGATGAAAACACTTACTCTATACATGTAGTCGGCGTCCTAGCGGTGTTTGGCATTATCTTATTGTTGGTTCTTTACCCCATAGGGCTGAAGCTGCTTGCTGCCGAGCAAAAGCGATGCCTAAGTTGATAACTTTTTAGCTTTCTGTCGTTTTGCCATTTTTCATCCCAAGAGCGACATTCCTCCTTGAAGAACTGTTTCGCTCCTTTCCTACATTCGCGGTAATCTATTGATCCGCGCTTATGATTGACGCATACGGATGTGTTGTCGATGTAGTTATTGATCACCGTCCACTCTGCGTAGTATTGGGCGCCTCCGCTCCACTTATCGACCCATGCGCCGGATTGCTCGATGCTATTGCGGGACGATCTACTCGAAGCGGCGGTGGGATTCCGGTACGCCTCGGATTGGCGCACGGCCTCCATGTCAACGACGTTTGTAGCCCCCTTGGGAACGTAGTTAGTGTCGTTGTAGACGGTTTGTTTGGGTTGGGCTTGTTGGCGGTTGCGCTCGTTTACGTCATCCCAGAACAGTTGTTCCGGTGTCGCTGCGGGCTGGCTGGTGGGCTCGTTGAATTCATATTCCGGCGTGTAGCTTTCTGCCGGGGGCGCTTGAGCAATTGGCGGCTCAGGTGGAAACGTGAGCTTTTGATCGGCCACGTAGACGGCCAGGGCGGTGAAGGCGACTCCGGCGGTAACGGCAGCCATCCACTTTCCAGCGCTTTGGCGTTTGCGCTTGAGGTGCTGCGGTGCGTCATCCCAGTCTGCTTTCACCTGTACTCAGTCCTTTGAGTAGTGCTGCAATGTCATTGTGCTAGTAGATACTCCTACTTTCTGAAGGGGTAGGGAAGGGGGTTACGTCACCCGACAATGCCAGGACTGTGAGTAGGCTACGCCGTCGATGAACTCAATTCCGGACGAAAAGGGGACAGATTTATTTTCCCTTTTCTGACTGCACGTAGCCTCTTAGAAAAACAAAAGCCCCCGGCAACGAACGCTGCCGGGGGCTTTTGCATGGGATTTGGAGCGGGCGATGGGAATCGAACCCACGGCTCTAGCTTGGGAAGCTAGGGTATTACCATTATACGACGCCCGCTTGGGGGTGCCTTTTTACCAGAAGGCGCAGGCTTAGTGAAGCCTTGGGCGGCGAGCTGTGTCGCGGCGGCTGCTTTCGTGCGGTGCGGCGCGCAAAAAATAACCGGGGGCGGTGGGTGGTGTCCGGCCCCCGGTGTCCTTCGCTGGCTGCATCAGCCCACCATGGCGGCGATCGGGATGCCCTGGTAGCTGGGCTGGTACGCAGGGGCGAGCATGGGTTTGCGCTGGGGTTGGAGGAAGGCGAGGAGGTGGTCCCGGGTTTCCTGCCAGCCCTGCTTGTGCTCCACGTCGATGAAGTGACCCACGTTGCGGATGGTGCGGAATTCGCAGTCGCGGATCAGTTGCTGGAACTGGCGCGCTTCGGCCGGGGTGGTGTAGATGTCCAGTTCGCCGTTGAGGAACAGCAGCGGGATGTCGATGGCCGAGAAGTTCTCCATGTAGCTTTCCGCGCTGAGCTGGAGCACCTGGCAGATGTGGAAGTGCATCTGCCGGTATTCGTGCTCGTCGAGGCTGCTGACGTGGCGGAAGTTGTAGCGCTTGAACAGCTGCGGCAGGTAGCGGCCGATGGTCTCGTTCACCAGGTTGCCGACGTTGGTGCGATCGCAGGCGGAGAGGTAGTCCAGGCCGCGATGCAGGTAGTCGAGCATGGAGGCGTTGAACAGCGGCGAGAACGAGTTGATGACCGCCTTCTTGATGCGCGCCGGACGTTGGGCCAGGGCGAGCAGGGTGGCGACGCCGCCCCAGGAGAAGGACATCACGATGTCGGCCTGGTAGTGCTCGATCAGCCCCAGCAGCAGGGCGGCCTCGTACTCCTTGGTGATCGGCTCGCGGCAGTCGTTGTGCGCCTTGGACCGGCCGGCATAAGGCTGGTCGTAGCAGACCACGTTGAAGTGGGGCTGCAGATATTTCACCGTTTGCGCGAAGGAGGCAGTGGTTGCCAGCGAGCCGTTGACCAGGATGATGGTCTGGCGCGCTTCCCTGTTGGCGTGGAACTCCGTGTGTACCCGATGTTGCTGAATCTCGACGACGGCGGTTTCCGGCCTCATGTCGTTTTCCTCCAGACGCAGGTCATAGGAACGCACCCACGATCGGATGCGAAGAAAGTACCCAGGCAGAGGAAAGCGCCTTGACGTGACAGCTTCGTGTCACACGGCGAAACTTAATATTTTATTAATTTTCAAGCGGTTACAGCGCCAAAAGATATCGTTCCGGCACCGTTTCCAGCGCGGAAGGAGGGCTCTTGACCAGGCAGGGAAGGGGCGGCTTGGGGAACGGCTGCCGCGATGAAGCGATCTTGGACGTTGTGTGTGACTCATCGGTCACGCTTGAGCCTGAGTTAAGCAGGCGGGGTTGTCCGACGCAACCGTCCGTGAACGATTGTTCGCGATTGCCGGGCGGGAATCCGACGAAATGACATTTATCTTTGTGACTCGCCAGCGATTTGGAGAAGGGCGATTACACTCTTTGTGTTAATCACTTCTTCCCGCCCGCAGATGAGCGTCGTTGACGTGCTCCTCTCAAGGCCGATACCACGGACGGAGCGGGTCAATGGCACTGCCCCCCATGCTGCGCACACTGCAGGTCTTGCCGGCTGCCTGGCTGTGTGCGGTAGCCATGTCTGCGGATCGCTATGGCTGCGAGGCTCCGATCCGCGTCGCCTATACCCGCAACCTGGTGTTTTTCCATGAAGACGGCAGTGGCATCGATACCGATCTGATCGCCGAGCTGGCGCGGCGCAGTGGTTGCCGGTTCGAGGCTTCCGTGCGGCCGCGCGACGAGATCTGGCGGATGCTGGAAAGCGGCGAGCTGGAAATGGGCACCAGCGGGGTTGCCACGCCGCAGCGGCGCACCTTCACTTACCTGCTGCCGTACGTCTACCTGCGCAACAAGCTAATCGTGCCCGTGGAGTTGGGCGAGATGCAGTCGCTGGAGGATTTCCACGACATGCCCGGCGCGCGCATCGGTGTGATCGCCGGCTACCGCCATGGCCCCTATATCGAGGCCATGCTGCGCATCCTGCGGGGCGAAGGGCGGGTGGTGGAGTTTCGCGACGATACGACGCGTTTCAACGCATTGCTCAATGGCAATGTGGAAGCGGTGATCGGCCATGAGCTGAACCTTGCGGGCGCCGTCGCCAATCGCCGCGAGCGGGAGCGCTTCCGGGTGGTGGATGTGATGAGAGGCCCGGCCACGCCGCACCACCTGATGCTCTCGCGCAAGCGCTTCACTCCGGCGCAGAGCGCCGCATGGCTGCGTCTGATCGAGGCGATGCGGCTGGACGGCAGCCTGGCCGGGATCATGCAACGCAACACGTCGCCGGCCATGGCGACAGAACTTCTCGACAGCGGATATCGCTACGGCTCAACGGACAGAGGCTGGTGATGATGAAGGCATTCAAACGGGGCGTTCCGCTGCAGCTGCTGGTGGCCGGAGCCATCATCGTCAGCATGCTGGCGCTGGCGGGCGCGTTGCTGATCCAGGGCTACCGGGGCGTGGAAGGCGTGCTGGTGACGGCGGCGGGCGAGTCAGCCAGTCAGCTGGGGGCGACCATCAACGAGCGCATCCGCCGTCTGATCGACCCGGCTGAGAGTGCGCTGCGACTGATGACCCATGACTCCATCTCGCAGATCGACAACCTGCCGGGACGCCTGGAGCGCCTGCCCATGCTGGTGGAGAACCTGCGCGCCAACCGCACCTTGAGCGCGGTCTACATCGGCTACCCGAACGGCGAGTTCATGCTGATCCGTGCGCTGCGGGTGCCCGAGGTGCGCCGTAACCTGCAGGCGCCGGATGATTCGATGTACCTGGTGCAGAGCCTGACCCTGGACGACCAGGGGGCCATGCGGGGCGAATGGCGTTTCTACGACAAGGACCTGCAGTTGCTGCGGGTGCAGGAGCGGCCGGACTACCAGTACGACCCCCGGCAGCGGACGTGGTACCAGGAAGCGCTCGATACCAGCAAGACGGTGCTGACCCAGCCGTACGTGTTCTTCACTACCCGCGAGATCGGCCTGACCCTGGCGCACCGCAGCGTCGATGGTGCGGCGGTGATCGGCATGGACGCCTCGGTCAATGACCTTGGCGGCGAGATGGGCGACCTGCGCCAGACGGCCCACACCGAGCTGGCGGTGGTGGACGGCAAGGGCGTGGTGATCGCCTATCCGGACCTGAGCAGGCTGTTGATCCATCAGGGCGAGGAGTTGCGCCTGGCGACCCTGGAAGAACTGGGCGTGCCCAGCCTGATCCAGCTGAACGCCGCCTCGATACCGGCCGGCAAGCCTCAGGCCTTCGATGCAGCCGGAGCGACCTGGTACGGCATCTGGGTGCCGCTGTCGAACTTCACCAACAGCGAGGTGCGCGTGCTGATCGCCATTCCGGCCGTCGAACTGCTGGCCGGTGCGCGCCAGATGCTGTTCGACCAGGCGCTGTGGAGCGCGGCGTTGCTGCTGGTGCTGCTACTGCTCGGTTGGCATCTGGGCCGGCGCATCGCCCGTCCGCTGACGGCATTGGCCGACCAGGTGGGAGCCCTGGCGGCCTTCGATTTCGCCCAGCCCGTCGGGGTCAAGTCGAAGATCGCCGAGGTGCGCGACCTGAGCCAGGTGATGGGCAGCATGTCGCGGACCATCCACAACTTCCAGGCCATCACCCTGACCCTGAGCCGCGAGACGCATCTGGAGAGCATGCTCGAGGGCGTGCTTTCGCGCCTGGTGGAAGCCACCAGCGTGATGGGCGGCGCGGTGTACCTGCTGGACGACGAGGGCTGCCGCCTGCGCCTGGCCTGCTCGGTGAGCGGCGAGCAGTACCCGCAGTCGATGCTCATCGAGGGCTTCACCGAGGCGCAACTGGCCGAGCGGGTGGACCAGGCGATGAGCAAGCGCGGGCAGTACATGGAGGTATCGCTGCGCAATCGCAGCGATGAGCTGCTGGGCATCCTCGTCCTGCAATTGGCCGGCGAGGGCGCCCTCAGCCACCAGCCACGCCCGCAATTCAAGCGATTCGTCGAGGAACTCTCCGGCGCCGCGGCAGTGGCCATCGAGACCCGCCAGTTGATCGAGGCCCAGCAACGTCTGCTGGATGCCATCATCAAGCTGCTGGCCGACGCGATCGATGCCAAGAGTCCCTACACCGGCGGCCACTGCGAGCGGGTGCCGCAACTGGCGGACCTGCTGCTGCAGAAGGTGATCGATTCCCGTGACGGCGAGTACGCCGGTTTCACCATGAGCGATGCGGAGCGCTACGAGTTCCAGATCGCCGCCTGGCTGCACGACTGCGGCAAGATCACCAGCCCCGAGTACGTAGTGGACAAGGCCACCAAGCTGGAGACGCTGTACAACCGCCTGCACGAGGTGCGCATGCGCTTCGAGGTGATCTGGCGCGATATCGAGCTGGACTACTGGCGCGGCATGGCGGCGGGCAACGACATCGGCCTGCTGGCGGCGCGGCGGGATGCGCTGCATGAGGCGCTGCGCGAGGATTACGCCTTCGTCGCCCAGGCCAACGTCGGCGGCGAGTTCATGAAGGACGAGGATATCGAGCGCCTCAAGCGCATCGGTGAGCGCCGCTGGCTGCGTTACTTCGACGATCGCCTGGGCATCTCCCGCGATGAACTGGAGCGCAAGTTGGGCCGTCCGGAACCGACCTTGCCGGCGGAGGAATTCCTGCTCGCCGACAAGCCCGAGCACCGCGTGCCCTGGGGCGAGCGCAAGCCGCCGGTGGACAAGGACGATCCGCGCAACGTGTGGGGCTTCGACATGCGCCTGCCACCGTACGCGAGCAACTACGGCGAGCTGTACAACCTGGGCATTCGGCGCGGCACGCTCACGGAAGAAGAGCGCTTCAAGATCAACGAGCACATCGTCCAGACCCTGATGATGCTCACCACCTTGCCCTTGCCGAAGCATCTGCGCCGGGTGCCGACCATCGCTGCCAACCACCACGAAAAGGTGGATGGCACCGGCTACCCGCGCAAGCTGTCGCGCGATCAGATGAGCATTCCGGAGCGGGTGATGGCGATCGCCGATATCTTCGAAGCGCTGACCGCCGCCGACCGTCCGTACAAGGCCCCGAAGACGCTCTCGGAGTCGCTGAAGATCCTGGCCTTCATGGCACGCGACCAGCACATCGATGCGGAGCTGTTCCGGGTGTTCCTGACCCAGGGGGTGTACCTGGAATACGGCGAACGCTTCCTGCGGCCGGAGCAGATCGATGCGGTGGACGTTCAGGCGATGCTGCAGGTGCTGGAGGGCGTGAAGGCGTAGGGCGTGGCCCCTGGGCCCTGCGCGGCTGTTGCTCTTGTAGGAGCGAGCTTGCTCGCGAACAAACCCCGCTGCGGAGCCGTTCGCGAGCAAGCTCGCTCCTACGAAGAGCCGTTGTAGAGCAACGTGTCGGTGTCCCGTACGTGCAAGGATGCGTCACTCAACGCTTGGCGAGGTTCTGCGCGTAGCGGTTGATCTGCGGGTTCTTCGCCACGGTGCAGCTCTGCCCGGCGAGGAACTGCGAGGTTTTCAGCCATTGCTGCTGCGGGTAGTAGGCGAACACGTAGCTGCCGTTCTTCACCGTGTCGATCAGCTTCTGCGCCACCTGCGGGCGTACCGCCGGGCAACCCAGGCTGCGGCCCAGGCGGCCGAGGCCGGGGACGACCTTCGGGTCGGCGTAGGCGGCCGCGTGCATGACGATGGCGCGTTCTTCGCTGTTGTCGTTGAAGCCCGGCTCCAGGCCCAGCAGGCGCAGGGACCGGCCGTGCTTGCCGCTGTAGGTCTGGCCGGTCTGGTAGAGGCCGATGGAGGACTGGTTGCTCTCCGGGAGGTTGGAGAAGGAGGTGGCCATGTCGTCGCCACTCTTCTTGCCGTGGGCGACCCACTCTTCGAACAGCAGCTTGCGCTGCTTGAGGTCGAAGACCCACAGGCGCTTGTCGCGGGACGGCTTGGAATAGTCGATCACCGTCAGCAGCTGGTTCTGGCCGCCCAGCTGGGTGCTGGCGCACTGCAGGGCGTTGAGCGCCAGGCGCAGCGTTTCGGTGTCGGTGGCGGGGGCGAGGCGGTGCAATTCCTCGGCCGTCGGCAGGCGGGCGGCGGATGCACCCTGCCAGCTACCGAGCGCGAATAGCGCGGCACTGGCGACAGTGATCCGGAAGATCCCCCGCAACTTCGAAAAAGTCAGCATGAATACGACATTCCCGTTGAATCGATATGGTTTTTTCTGGGAAACGCCGCATTGTGCGTGATTTTTGACCAGTGGTGTGGTTGTTTTTTAACCATTTGTTAGCCCGCCTGTCGGCAAATACGCATGCTTGACGCTGTCAAAGCCTGTCTGGCTCAGGAATACCGGGCTGTGAAAGCCATCCTGATGGCATCGCTGGAACGGTTGCTGTTTCGAAGTTTTTCGGCCCCTGTGGCCGGCGGATGAGTGCCGCCGGTCCGGACAGCGCGCATCGCCGATGCCCGTGCTGGCCTCTTGCTATTGAGCATAGCGGACACCCGTCGCCACGGCGCGCGGACGGCGCCATGAGGGGAAACCTGCGCGGCGCGGGGAAGGCTGCGCAGCTGCAGGGTTATCAGTTGACCGGCTGGTTCTTGACCGGCTTCTGTTCCGCCTGCCGGTCGTTGGTGGTGATCACCGTGAAGTCCGGGTTGCTGCGCATGGTGCGGGTGGACGGCAGGTCGGTGATGATCAGCGTGCTGCCGATATCCATGCTCGCCATCAGGTTGCGCAGGAACTCGCGGTCCATGCTGAACCGGCCCAGTTGCTCGGCGGGCGTCAGGCCCTTCTGCGGGTCGCTGACCTGCACGGTGGTCCAGCGCAGGCTGGGGTTCAGGCTGTCGATGTCGCTCTGGGTCGGTTTGGTCATCAGCGAGAAGGCGGCGACGCCGGTCTTCTCCTCGGGATGCGCGAAGGACACCGGCGCGGTGCCGATCTGCAGGCCGCCACGGTAGACGTAGGCTCGGCGGTCGGCGCGGCTGATCAGTACGGAAAGCGGGCCTTTTTCCGCGCCCGGATCGCTCCAGAACGGCGTCACCATGCCGCTGTCGTCGTGCGGGCCGGCGGGGCGTCCGTCGCTGACGATGGGGGCGAGCAGGCCGGGGTGGTAGACCTCCACCGGCGAGCTCTTGGCGTCGGAGATGATCACGGTGGTGGTGCTGAAACCGGTGACTTCATAAAGCTTCTTGGCGAACGCCATGGGCAGCCGGATGCAGCCGTGGGAGGCCGGGTAGCCGGGCAGGTTGCCGGCGTGCAGGGCGATGCCGTCCCAGGTCAGGCGCTGCATGTAGGGCATGGGCGCGCTGTTGTAGAGGTCGGAGTAGTACTCGACCTTCTTCTGCAGGATGGTGAATACGCCGGTGGGGGTTTCCTTGCCCTTCTTGCCGGTGCTGACGGTCGCTACGCCGATGGCGATGCCGTTGCGGTAGACGTAGGCGCGCTGCTCGGTGAGGCTGACCACCAGCGTGACCGGGCCGGCCGGGGAGATTTCCGGATACCAGAGGAACTGGCCGGGCTTGAGCGTCTTCAGCGCCGCCTGCAGGTCGGACAGCGGCGAGGGTTTGCTCGGCGTTGCGACGGCGAAGCTGGCGCTCAGGGCGAGCAGCAGGGCGACCGACAGTTTCTTCATCACCTTTCCTTGGGACGCGGGTTTGACTGGAGCTTATCCAAGCTGCCGAGGCGGCTGCAATCCGCCGGGCTGAACGGCTTGCGGGGGGAATTGGCGGAGTGTGGGACAGGTCTCGCGGCGGGGTGAATTTGTAGGAGCGGGCCATGCGCGCGAATCGCGGGCATGGCCCGCTCCTACAGGGGGATACCGGCGTTGTGGTCTCACCCCAGCTCGGCGATCTCCTGCGCCGTCAGCGCGCGGTACTGCCCCGGCTGCAAGGCGGGGTCGAGTTGCAGGCTGCCCATGCTTTCGCGGTGCAGGCGCGTCACCTTGTTCTGGAAGTGGCCGAACATGCGCTTGACCTGGTGGTAGCGGCCTTCGTGCAGGGTCAGGCGCGCCGCGCGCGGGGCGAGGATTTCCAGCTGCGCGGGCAGGGTGGTGAGGTCTTCGAAGGCGAAGTACAGGCCCTGCTCGAAGGTCTGTGCGTAGTGCGCCTCGATCGGGTCTTCGGTCTCGACGTAGTAGACCTTGGGCAGCTTGCGCCCCGGCAGCGTCATGCGTCGCGACCACTGACCGTCGTTGGTGATCAGCAGGAGGCCGGTGGTGTTGTAGTCCAGGCGGCCGCCGATGTGCAGTTCGTGTTTGTCCGGCTCGTCCAGCAGGTCGAGCACGGTACGGTGTTCGGCATCGCGGGTGGCGCTGACGCAGCCGGTGGGCTTGTGCAGCATGAAGTAGCGGGCGGGCTTGCCGGCTTGCAGCAACTCATCGTCCAGTTCCACCCGGCTGAACTCACGGACTTCATGCTGGCCGTCGCGCACCACCTGGCCGTCGACGCGCAGGCGGCCTTCGGCGAGCAGTTGGCGGGCCTGCTGGCGATTGAAGCGGGGCAGGTTGGCGATGAAGCGGTCCAGGCGCATCAGGCGTTTCCGTCGCGGTCCTGGCGCTGCGGCGAGAGCCCGGCGGCGCAGCGCGGGCAGAGGCAGGCGCGGTCGACCAGCTCGGGCGGGATGCGCTCCAGGGCGCTGCGCTCGATGCGCTCGCTGAAACACCAGCAGGCCTGGCCTTCCAGTGCCGGGTCGGCCTGGGTGCAGCGGTTGGACTGGCCGCAGAGCGGGCAGCGGCTGGGGTCGGGAGTGACGTCGTTCATGGCCGGGAGGCGAAGGGTACGATGCGGGCGCACAGGGTGCAGCGCCGGTGCGCCTGGTGCAAGCGGATTCGGATCGGCGCGGCGGCCCTCGGTCAGGGCTTTGGCTGGGCGATGTCGATCCAGTTGATCCAGGGCTCCAGGCGCTGGCCGAAGACGACCTCGGCGGTGAAACGCTGCATCCGTTCGCGGTCCTCGTCTTCTTGCCAGCTGTCCTCTTCCAGCGCCTGCCGCCAGCGGTACGGCACGTTGATGCTGTCCACGCCCAGGGCGCTGGCGGTGCCTCCGAGGGTCCAGATGTGCTCGTGGAACAGCGAGATCGGTCGTACCCGCCCCTGCACGATCAGGTAGCGCTGGCGGTCCGGGTAGCGCTGGCGCAGGGCTTGCCGGTCGAGCCCGACGTCCTTGAGCAGCAGGCGGCTGGCGTACTTCTCCTCGCTCTTGAGTGCGTTCTGACTGTCCTTGAGTTCATAGGCCAGCTTCTGGTTGCCCGGCGCCGCGGCGGCGGCCTGGTTCGCCTCGTCCAGGTGCTTGCGCGCCAGTTGCAGTTCGCGCTGGTACAGCGGGCCGTCCAGTTCCAGCACCAGCAGGGCGGTGCGCGATTGCTGACGGTCGAACTGGCGGGCGCTGTTGTCGTCCACCTGGGCGGGCATGCGGAAGCCGAGTCCGGCCATCTGTCTGGCATCGATACGGGGCTCCCAGGCGTGGCTGCGCGGGCCGGCGCCTTCGGCCTCGCTGGGGAAGCGCCAGTTCAGGCGCACGCTCAGGCCGCTGTTTTCCTGGTGCCAGGAGCTGTTGTGCGCCAGCTCGCGCTGGCTCAGGCGCGGCAGGCTGTCCGGGTTGCCCGAGCGGTTCCAGGCCACGCCGCCCAGGGCCACGGCGTTGACCAGCAGGATCAGCCCGGCGCCGCCGAGCAGCGCGTGGGTGCGAGTCCAGTTCATGGCTGGTTCCCTCCCAGCAGGCCGTGGACGTTGCGCAGGCGGCGCAGCACCAGCAGGATCAGCACCGCGCACAGGCCCAGTACGAGGAAGAACAGGTACTTGGGCATCACCGCCCACCACCAGTCGAAGAACTTGGTGTAGAGGAAGATCACGAAGAAGGTCAGCCCGGTGTTCACCACCTCCGGCCATTCGCGGTGGGCGCCGAGCCAGATGACCAGTGCCGAGGCGACGAAGCCCAATACCTGGTAGCCGTTTTCCACCGTGCTGAAGCCCAGCGGCAGGTAGCTGCCGCCGCCCCAGTTGGCCAGCACCAGCATCGGCAGGAACAGCCCGAGCAGGCCGAATACCCGGTAGATCGCGGCGAATCCATCGAAGCGTCCCTGGCCGATCAGCGAGGGCACCAGGAAGATCAGCAGGGCGGCGGGGAAGAAGTTCTCCGGGCGCTCGCCCACGTCCAGCCAGTACACGCCGCTCCAGGTGCCGACCCGTGCGGCGACATAGCCCATCACGCAGATCAGCGCGGTGGCCAGCAGCAGGCGGGCGTTGCAGGTGTAGGCCAGCAGCAGGGCATAGGCGGCCCAGGGCAGCAGGGCCTTGTCCGAGGGCGTGATGTTGAAGATCTGCCCGATCATCAGCACGTTCAGCACCAGGCAGGCGAAGGCCAGCATGGCGGCGAGCCTGGCGAAGTAGCCGGAGGCGTCGCGGCGTTGCAGCCAGAGGGTCAGCAGCAGGCTGCCCAGCGCGGCGGTGATGAGGATGGCCACCTGGGCGGTTTCCGCGAACAGGCCCCAGAACTGGTAGAAGAGGAAGAAAAGGCTGGCGGCCAGGGCCAGCGCGCCGAGAAAGGAGGCGACGCGCATGCCCAGGGACAACCGGTGGTCCTGGCTGTCGCGGTCGATGTCGAAGCGCGCGCGGTAGTCGGCGAGCAGGCGTTGCTGGTGGTGGCGCAGGCGTCGGCTTTGTGCGGCATCCAGGGTGAGGGCGCCCTCGTCGTTCAGGCGCTGCAGCTCCCGCTCGAAGGCCAGGATGTCATCGACACGGCGCTGCGCCTGCTGGTGGCTGAGTTCGGGCATGGCCGGTCCTTGCGACGGGTAATACTTGGACTCTAGCTCCTGGCGGGGAGGGCTTCCATGAGCTCAGCGGGTGGCATCGGTGTGGGGCCGGGTTCGCGAGCAAGCTCGCTCCTACGAAGAGCTCGCCCATGCGTACCTGTAGGTCCGAGGAGGACGCCCGGTCCTTGCTCGCGAACGGTCGGCCAGTCGAAAGACAGGAGCGCTCACGACGGGGCGGACGGCAGACTCCACCGACCGTCATCGAAAGGAAAGACCGCCATGTCCGAATTGCTGAGTTTCGCCAAGGGCGCGCTGGCCATGTTCTGGCTCGCCGCCGTCCTCAATCTCGTCTACCCGTTCGGCGAGCTGCATCGCCCGCTGCTCTGGATTTCCGGGGTGATGCTGCTGGCGCATGTCGGCGAGGTATTGCTGCTGGCGCGCCGTCGTTCGCTGGGCGAGCAGCTGCAGGTCCTGCTGTTCGGCGTGCTGCACCTGCAGAGCCGCCGCCAGCGTCGTCTGGAAACTGTAAACGGCTGATTTACCCAAGCTTTACCTTGCTGCACAGCACCGGCGCCTGACAGAAATGTCTGACCCTGTGAGACCGGAAGAATCATCGCCCCGCATTCCGGCGGGGCTGCCGGCTCGTTCCAGGAGGCGCCATGCGTCGCATCTTCGCTGCTGTACTGCTCATCCTTCCGTTGACCGGTTGCGTGGTCTACGAGCACGACCACGATCGCGGCTGGCACGACCGCGACTGGAGTGACCGCCCGCACCGCGATTACCGACGGGACTACCACGACCGCGATCATGATCGCTACGAGGGATGGAGTCGTTGAGCCATGACCGTCAGGGCGTGGCGCGAAACGCCGCGTCCTCCTCCAGCAACATCGTCACGAACTGGCTGGCCGCGGGTGACAGGCTGCGGCTGGCATGACGCACCAGGGCGTAGGCCGAGCCGCGCCCGGAGGCGTCGCCGGCATTGGGCCAGGGCAGCACGGCCAGGCGCCCGGCCTCTAGGTCTTCGGCCACCACGTCCCAGGTGGCCAGGCAGAGTACGTCGCTGCCTTTCACCAGTTCCTTGAGCAATAACACGTCATCGCATTGCACGCTCAGCGGCTGCTCGCGGCCGAGGTTGCGCACCAGTCCTTCCTGGGCGTCGCGCGGCAGGCGCGGGCCGGCCAGCGGGTAGTCGAGCAGGCGCTCCACCGATGGCTGCGTGTCGATCAGCGGATGCCCCGGCCGGCAGAACAGCACGGCGCGGTGCTTGCGCAGCGGCAGGATGTCGAGGCGGCTGTCGCCCTCCAGCTCGCGGGAGTCGGCGATGAAGAGTTCCAGTTCGTCGTCCAGCAGGCGCTGGTGCAGTTCGCTCCAGTTCTCGATGGACAGCAGGATCGACACCTTCGGGTGGGCGCTGCTGTAGCGGGCGAGCACCTGTGGCATCAGCCGCGCGGCGGGGAAGGGGCCGGCGCCCAGGCGCAGTTCGCCGGTCTCCAGGTCCGCCAGTTGCACTACAGCATTCTTCAGCGCGCGGTCGCCGGCCAGCAGCCGACGGGCATGTTCCAGCACCAGCCGGCCGTGGGCGGTGAGAGTGACGCCGCGCGGATTGCGGTCCACCAGCTGGCAGTTCAGCTGGCCTTCCAGGGCCTGGATGCTGCGCGACAGGGCGGGTTGGCTCAGGCTCACCGCATCGGCGGCACGGGCGAAGTGGCCGTGTTCGGCGAGGGCGACGAAGTGGCGTAGCTGGCGGAGATCGCTCATGCGCTTCCTGCATCGATTGTGAAATTGGAATGCATTGGAATTATTAACGCGACGGCCGGCATAGTGCGAGCACAACAACAAAATCCGGAGTCCATCGATGTCCCGCCTTTCCGCCGCGATCCTGCTGGCCAGCCTCTGCCCCGGGCTGCTCCTCGCCGCCGAGCAACCCAAGCCGCCCACCGAGTTCACCCTCGCCGCCCAGCAGAAGGTGCGTGAGTCGCTGCCGTTTTCCGACCGCGCCGATTTCGACCGGGTGGAGCAGGGGCTGATCAAGCGCCCGGAGAACCTGGTGATCAAGAACGAGGACGGCAGCGTCGCCTGGCAATTGGGCAGCTACGACTTCCTCAATGAAGGCAAGGACATCGGCAGCATCAACCCGAGCCTGCAACGCCAGGCCCTGCTGAACCTGAAGTACGGCCTGTACAAGGTCACCGACGGCATCTACCAGGTGCGCGGCTTCGATCTCGCCAACATCACCTTCGTCGAGGGCAAGAGCGGCTGGATCGTCATCGACACCCTGACCACTCCGGCGACCGCCAGGGCGGCCTATGCACTGGTGAGCCAGGAGCTGGGGCAGAAGCCGATCCGCGCGGTGATCTACAGCCACGCCCACGTCGACCATTTTGGCGGGGTGAAGGGGCTGGTGACCCAGGAGCAGGTGGACAAGGGCGAGGTGCAGATCATCGCGCCCAAGGGCTTCATGGAGGCGGCGATCAAGGAGAACGTGCTGGCCGGCAACGCCATGATCCGCCGCGCCACCTACCAGTACGGCATGACCTTGCCCAAGGGGCCCGAGGGCCAGGTCGACATGGCCATCGGCAAGGGCGCAGCGCGCGGCCCGATGAGCATCCTCGCGCCGACCCGGCTGATCGAGGGCGACCTGCAGGAGCTGGAGATCGACGGCGTGCCGGTCACCTTCCAGAACACCCCCGGCACCGAGTCGCCGGCCGAGATGAACGTCTGGCTGCCGCAGCAGAAGGCGCTGCTGATGGCCGAGAACGTCACCGGCACGCTGCACAACCTCTACACCCTGCGCGGCGCCGAGACCCGCGACGCGCTGGGCTGGAGCAAGTACATCAACGAGGCGCTGCACCGCTTCGGCGACAAGGCCGAGGTGCTGTTCGCCGTGCACAACTGGCCGCGCTGGGGGCACGACGACATCGTCCGTACCCTGGAAAAGCAGCGCGACATGTACGGTTACCTGAACGACCAGACGCTGTACCTGGCCAACCAGGGCGTGACCATCAACCAGATCCACGAGCGCTTCCAGGTGCCGCCGGAGCTGGCCAACGAGTGGTACAACCGCGGCTATCACGGCAGCGTCAGCCACAACGTCCGCGCGGTGGTGAACAAGTACCTGGGTTACTACGACGGCAACCCGGCGACCCTCAACCCGCTGGCGCCGGAGGATTCGGCGAAGAAATACGTGGAGTTCATGGGCGGCGCCGAGCATCTGCTGCAACTGGCCAGGCAGTCCTACGACAAGGGCGAGTACCGCTGGGTGGTGGAGGTGGTCAACAAGCTGGTCTTCGCCGATCCGTCCAACCAGGCCGCCCGCGACCTGCAGGCCGATGCCCTGGAACAGCTCGGCTACCAGGCGGAGAACGCCGGCTGGCGCAACAGCTACCTGGTGGCCGCGCAGGAACTGCGCAACGGTGTGCCGCGTGACCTGCCGTCGCTGCGGGTGACCAGCTCGGACGCCCTGTCGGCGATGGATACCGGCCTGCTGTTCGACTACCTCGGCGTGCGCCTGAATGCGCAGAAGGCCGAAGGCGAGGACCTGAGCATCAATCTGGTATTGCCGGACAGGAACGAGCACTACCTGCTCGAACTGAAGAACTCGCACCTGAACAACATCAAGGGTGTGCAGAGCGAGAACGCCGGGCAGACCGTGACCATCGACCGTGCCGACCTCAACCGCCTGCTGCTCAAGGAAGTCTCGCCGGTGCGGCTGGTGTTCGAGGGCAAGCTCAAGAGCTCGGGCAATCCGCTGCTGCTGGCGAAGCTGTTCGGCATGCTCGACGACTTCGACTTCTGGTTCGACATCGTCACGCCGCCGCAGAAGGGCTGATTCCGCACCACTCCCTCGCCACCGCCAATGGCACAATGCTTGATTGCATTGTGCCATTGTTTTTTTCGCGACCAGCTTGCACCATGCCGCTCCGACGCACGCCCAGCCAGGTGTTGCGCCTTCGCAGTCGAGTAGTCGCGATCGTGTCCAGCCGTTCCATCCGTGCGTTGCGCCGCTGTCGTCCCGGAGCCCTGCTCCTGGCGCTGGCGGTATCGCTCGCCGTGCTGGCCGGTGCGCAGCCGGGCGCCTGGGACTTCCCCCTGATCGAGCAGCGCGCCGAATCGCTCTACGGCCCCCTCGGCGAGGGGCGTGTGCGCATCGAGGCCTGGCAGGGCATGTTGAAGGATGCCGCCGGCCTGCCCGAGCGCGAGCAGTTGCAGGCGGTCAACCGCTTCTTCAATGCGCAGCTGCGCTTCACCGATGACCTCAGTCTGTGGGGCGAGGTGGATTACTGGGCGACGCCGGTGGAGGCGCTGCTCAAGGGTGCCGGCGATTGCGAGGATTTCGCCATCGCCAAGTACATCAGCCTGCGGCAGCTCGGCGTGCCGGCGCAGAAGCTGCGTATCACCTACGTCAAGGCGCTGCGCCTGAACCAGGCGCACATGGTGCTGACCTACTACCCGCGCCCCGATGCGGTGCCGCTGGTGCTGGACAACCTGATCGGCAGCCTGCTGCCGGCCAGCCAGCGCACCGACCTGCAGCCGGTGTACGCCTTCAACGGCGAGGGCCTGTGGCTGGCCGGCGCCGGTGGCAACAAGCAGGTCGGCGACAGCAAGCGGCTGTCTCGCTGGCAGGACCTGCTGAAGAAAATGAAAGCCGAAGGCTTTCCCCTGAACGAATGAGAGCGTGGAGACACGATGTCCCTGTTCAAGCAATTGCTCATCGCCATCTGCCTGTTCCTGGTGGTCGCCTTCAGCGGCAGCTTCATGGTCGGCCTGGAAAGCTCCCGCGAGCAGTACGTCAACCAGCTGCGCTCCCATGCCCAGGACGCCGCGACGGCGCTGGGGCTGTCGCTGACGCCGAACATCGATGACCCGGCGATGGTCGAGCTGATGGTCAGCTCTATCTTCGACAGCGGTTACTTCGAGAGCATCCGCGTGATCGACCTGGCCAGCGGCAGGGTCATCGTCGAGCGCACCGGCGTGCCGGACGCGGTGGCCGCCAGCGTGCCGCAGTGGTTCGTCTCGCTGATCGGCCTGCATTCGGCCGGCGGTGACGCCATCGTCAGCCGTGGCTGGACCCAGGCGGCGCGGGTGGAAGTGCTGAGCCACCCGATGTTCGCCATCGCCAAGCTCTGGCAGAGCGCACTCGGCAGCCTGCTCTGGCTGGCGCTGTGCGGCCTGGCCAGCGGCGTGCTCGGGGCGGTGCTGCTGCGCCGCCAACTGCGGCCGCTGGATTACATGGTGGCGCAGTCCCACGCCATCGCTCGCCGCGAATTCCTCAGCCTGCCGGAGCTGCCGCGCACGCCCGAGCTGCGCCGCGTGGTGCAGGCGATGAACCAGATGGTGGAGAAGCTCAAGGCACTGTTCCAGGAGCAGGCTGAACGCAGCGAACGGCTGCGCGACGAGGCCTACCAGGACAGCCTGACCGGCCTGGGCAACCGGCGCTTCTTCGACATGCAGCTGCACGCCCGGCTGAGCGCCGAGGACCAGGTGGGCAGCGGCCTGCTGCTGGTCCTGCGGGTGCGCGACCTGGCCGGCCTGAACCAGCGCCTGGGTGGCCAGCGCGTCGATGACCTGCTCAGGGCGGTGGCCGATCAATTGCGCCTGGCCGGGCAGAGCCTGGGTGCCGGCCTGACCCTGGCGCGCAGCCGCGGCGGCGAGTTCGTCCTGCTGGCGCCGGGGCTGTTGCCGGAGGATGCACCGGCTCTGGCGATGCGCCTGGAAACCATGCTGGCGACCCTGGCCAGCACCGGAGCCAGCGATGTCAGCCCGGTGGCGAGCATGGGGCTGGTGCCCTTCGTTTCCGGCGAGTCGGCGCAGGCGCTGCTGGTGCTGGCGGACGAAGCGCTGGCGCTGGCCGAGCGCGAGGGCGAGCGCTGCTGGGCCTTCCTGCAGGGCGGGGCGAGCCCGGTGGCCGAAGAGCGTCACAGCTGGCACCAGCTGCTGGACGAGGCCCTGGCGCGCAAGCGCTTCCAGCTCTATTTCCAGCCGGTGGTGGCGTGCAACGAGCCGACCCGGATACTGCACTACAAGGCGCTCTCGCGCCTGCCGGACGGGCAGGGCGGCCACCTCGCCGCCGGACGCTTCCTGCCCTGGCTGGACCGCTTCGGCTGGACCGCGCGGCTCGACCTGCTGATGCTGGAAAGCGTGCTCGCGGACATGGCCCGGCACGACCGGCCGCTGGCACTGAACCTGTCGGCGGCGCTGCTGCGCGACGAGCGGGCCACCGGACGGGTGTTCGATCTGCTGCGTCAGCACCCCCAGTTCGCCGGGCGCCTGACCCTGGAGCTGGAGGAAGACCAGCTGCCGGCCCAGGCGCTACTGGAAACCCTGACCCGCCGCCTGCGCGAGCTGGGCTACAGCCTGAGCCTGCAGCATTTCGGTGGGCGCTTCAGCATGATCGGCAACCTGGCCCGCCTGGGCCTGGCCTACCTGAAGGTGGACGGCAGCCACATCCGCGCCATCGACCAGGAGAACGACAAGCGCCTGTTCATCGAGGCCATGCAGCGCGCCGCGCACAGCATCGACCTGCCGCTGATCGCCGAGCGGGTGGAGACGGCTGGGGAGTTCCGCATATTGCGCGAGATGGGGATTCACGGGGCCCAGGGGCAGCTGTTCGGTGGGCCGGCGCCGTGGTGATTGCTCTTTGCTCTTCGTAGGAGCGAGCTTGCTCGCGAACCCCGCCTGACGCCGGCCTTGCCGGCAGATCGCGGACGAAGTCCGCTCCTACGTACGCGGGATACGTCGGTATTTCCCTTTTGAGACGGAGCCATCCGCGATGGATTTCGCGGACAAGGTCCGCTCCTACAGGGTGAGCCCCGTGCTGCTTTTGTAGGAGCGGACTCCGTCCGCGATGCTCTCGCTTTTTGTAGGGCGAATAACGCGCAGCGTTATCCGCCGCGATGGGTATCGCTTCGCTCCACGCCATCCTACGAAACACCCCCGAAATCCCAGGCGCGCGCAGAGTCCGGCGAAGCCGGGCCCGGATGCCGGGGCGAGACCTCTGGGTTCCGTTTGTAAGGGCGGCTATCCGACGTTTGAGAAAAGTGGCTCGCCCGAGGGGGCGGAACAAAATGCTCCAGCACACGCCGAAGCGGCGCAGAAACACCTGCCAAGACGGCGGATAACGCTTGGAGCGTTATGCGCCCTACGAAGAGCAAGAGCATCGCCGAGAAGCTCCACCCCTACGAAAGCAGCGCTCCCCCGTGGTGGCCGCGATCCGTCGGCAGCACCCCGGCGTTTCCCCCGATCCTGCGCAATGCACCGCCGGTGCGCACCTGTAGGAGCGCCCCATGGGCGCGATCGCGGGCATGGCCCGCTCCTACGGGTTATTCCGTCGCGTCGATGAACGTCGAGCCAGGATCGAAAACAGGCCTCAGATCAGCCCCGTTTCCTCATCGTCGTTGATCAGCCGGGTCAGCCCGCCCAGTGCCTCACGGGCCTGGGTACGGTTGAGCAGCTTGGAGCGCGCCGCCGGCGGCAGGTCGGTGATGCGGATGACGCCCTTGGCGATCAGCACCGAGATCAGGTCGTCCAGCACCCGGATCATGTCCAGGTCGCTCTGCTTGAGCTGTAGCAGGCTGCTCTCGGCGGCCTGCCAGGCCAGGATATCCGGGTGGTCGTCCGGCAACGTTCCGGTCATTCCATCGAACTCGGCGTCTTCGACGCGCGCCAGTTTTCCCTCGGCGTTGCGCTGGATGTACAGCATCGGCCCGTCCCCATTGTCGGAAGTGAAAGTACGCCAGCGGCGCCACCCCGAAGGATGGCGCCGCTGGCGCGATGGCTGAGCCTGACTCTTTCGTCGCCTGGCGGCAACGGGGAATCAGTGATGCTCAGTCTTGACCACGGGATCGGAGCCCGCCACCAGTTGCTTGACGATATCGGTGGGGTTCGAGCCGTAGGTGGTGAGGTCGACGCCGCTCAGCTTGATGGTGACATCCGCGCCGCTGTTGACCTGGCCGGTGGTGCTCACCTGCAGGGTCGAGGTCGTGGTGTCCACCTTCAGGTAGCTGAGGATGTCGTTCTGCGCGGCATCGGGCAGCAGGTCGCTGATGTCGATGCGGTCACCTTCGCCGGCCTTGAAGTCGGTGATGGTGTCGTTGCCGGTATCGCCCGCCTTCCAGATAAAGGTGTCGGCACCCGCGCCGCCGGTGAGGATGTCGTTGCCCTTGCCGCCGGTGAGCTGGTCATCGCCGGTGCCGCCGAACAGGATGTCGTTGCCACCCTCGCCGAACAGGAAGTCGTTGCCGCCCTGGCCGTAGAGGATGTCGTTGCCCTCGCCACCGTAGAGGTTGTCGCTGCCGCCACGGGTGTCGCCGTCGACGTTGAACAGCGCATGGTTCTCCTTGATGAAGCTGTACATCTCTTCGGAGGTCGCCACGTGGCCGTTCTTCAGTTCGAGGAACGCCGACAGCGCGCTGACGCCGGAGCCCGCCGGCAGCTCGGCAGGTTTGACCGGGTTGCCGTTGACGCCCCAGGGCAGGTTGTCGGTGTTGATGCTGTCACCGAAGACGATGTCGTTACCCGAGCCGGCATGGACGGTGTCGTTGCCCGAGGGCGCCAGGTCCGAGCTGCTGGAGCCGCCGTGCAGGGCAGCGTTGAGCTGGTCGGCCTGGGTGACGATATCGACCTGGCCGACCGGGGCTGCGACCTGGTCGTTGCGCGAGATGTTGTCGATGGTGACGGTGGCGTTATTGTCCTTGCCCTTGTCGCTGTTGTCATTGAGCTCGAATTCGAGGCGATAAGTGCCCGCGCCGACGGCAATGGTGGTGAGGGTGCCGCCGTTATCGTTGGAGTCGAGCGTGTTCTGGTCGACTTGGCCCCAGCTACCGTCGGCCTTCTGCTTTTCCAACGTCCAGGTGAACTGGTCGCCCTTCATCATGTTCTTGACCAGGTCGAAGCTGAAGGTCGAGGTCTTGCCCTGAGCGACCGTCAGGTTCGAGCTGATGACAGTGCTGGAGCCGCTCTTCACGTGGGTGTCCATCATTTGCAGCTTGCCGCTACTGATGCTGACCGAACCGTTGCCATCGGTGTTCCCGGTCCATCCGCTGGGCAATGCGGTACTGCCCTCGAAGTCGAACAGGGTAGTGCCCTTGTAGTAGGTCACCGAACCAGTGCCTGTAACCGAGGTGTTGTCGAAGTACTTGAGCGTGGCTTCGTTGACGTTGGTACCGATACCGATCGCACGGACCTCGCTGAGCGCCGACAGGTCGGCGAAGGCCTTCGTGGTGTTCTGCATCAGGGTGCCGCTACCGGTGGACTCGGTCGGGTCGCCGTCGGTGAGGAACAGCGAGACGTTCTCGAAGCCGTTCTTCTGGCCGTTGAACCAGGTTACTGCCTGGCCGAACGCCTCCTGGTAGTCGGTACCGCCGCCAGCCTGCAGGCCCTGGGTCTGCGATGTACCGATGGCGTCGACCAGCTTGTTGACGTTGGCGTCGGTGAGGTCGCTCACGCTGACCTTGAGGCTGGCGGTACTGTTGAAGCCGATCAGCGCGATGTTGATCACGCCATCGTGGCCCTTGAGTTGGTCGGCCAGTTTGATCAGCGCGTCCTTGACCAGCTTCATCCGCGTATCGGCGTAGTTCGTGGTGCTCGCCCCGGCCAGACTGTCGCCCATGCTGCCGGAGGTATCGACGATCAGGGCGATGTTGTAGTTGGTGCCCGGCTGGGTGACGGTCAGGGTGCCGCCCACGTCGCCGAGGATCACGTCATCGCCCGCGCCGCCGATCAGGTTGTTGTCGCCGTTGGGATCGATGGTCGGGATTTGCATCTGCCCGACAAGGATGTCGAAGCCGTGGGTCGCCGAGGTGTCGGCGCCGCCGTTGGCGGTGCCGCCGCTGTCCTGCACGGCGAAGTCGAAGTGCGCGTTGCTGCCCGCGGCGTCCGGCACGAAGGTCAGCTTGCCGCTGGCGATGTCGCTGGGGCTGACCGGCTGGCCGGCCACCACCTTGGCGCCGTTGAGCCACAGGGTGCCGGAATCCGGCAGGGACTTGATGATCACCGACTGCAGGCTCTGCAACTGGCCGTTGGCGGCGTCCGCGGAGTCGTTGAAGGCGAAGTCGTTCAGCCCGAAGGTGTAGGTCTGGCCAATGTGGATGTTGGCCGTGGCGTCCGCCGACAGCGGCGCGTCGTTCACCGGGGTGACGTTCAGGGTGATGGTGTTCGGCGTCGAGTCGAAGGCACCGGCGCTGTCTTTCACCGAGAAGGTGAAGTCGGCGTAATGGTTGCCGCTGGCGTTGGCCGCCGGGGTGAACACCAGACCACCCAACTGGCTTGCAGCGATCACCTGGCCGGCGGTCACGGCGACACCGTTGAGGCTCAGGCTGCCGGCGCTTGGCAGGCCGTCGATGCGTACCGCGCTCAGGCTGTCACCCTGGTCCACGTCGGTGAAGCCGAAATCGGCAGCGCTGAAGGAGCGGCTGCTGTCTTCGTTGAGGGTGATGCTGTTGTCAGCGCCGTTGGGGGCGTCGTTGACTGGTTCCACGTGGATGGTGGCGGTGGCCGGCGTGCTGTCCGCCAGGTTCTGGTTGTCCACGGCGGCGAACTGGAAGCTGGTGTCGCCGTTCCAGTTGGCGTTGGGAATGAAGCTCAAGCTGGCGGTATTGCCGGTGGCCGGGACGTTGTCGCCGACGTTCAAAACCACGCCATTGAGCATCAGGGTGCCGTTGGCCGGCAGGCTCTGGATGACGAAGTGATCGACAGTGCCGTCGATGTCCGAACCCGAGAGGTTGACGGTGATCGGCGAATCTTCGTTGCCGCTGGCAGTAGCGGGGTTGGTTTCCGGGGCGTCGTTGACCGGTTCCACGTGGATGGTGGCGGTGGCCGGGGTGGCGTCAGCCAGGTTCTGGTTGTCCACGGCGGCGAACTGGAAGCTGGTATCGCCGTTCCAGTTGGCGTTGGGAGTGAAGGTCAGGCTGGCAGCGTTGCCGGTGGCCGGGACGTTGTCGCCGATGTTCAGCGCCACGCCATTGAGCATCAGGGTGCCGTTGGCCGGCAGGCTCTTGATGACGAAATGGTCGACAGTGCCATCGATGTCCGAACCCGAGAGGTTGACGGTGATCGGCGAGTCTTCGTTGCCGCTGGCGGTGGCGGGGTTGGTTTCCGGGGCGTCATTCACCGGGGTGACGTTGATGCTGACCACCGACTCCACGGAGCCGCCGTGACCATCGCTGACGACGACGGTGAAGCTGTCGTTGCCGTTGTAATCCTTGGCCGGCGTATAGGTGTATTCGCCAGTGACCGAGTCCAGCGTCAGGGTGCCGTGCTTCGGTTCGTTGCCGGATTTCAGGGTGAAGGTGAGGTTGTCCTGGTCGACGTCGGTGCCCACGATCTGGCCGTTGACCGCAGTATCTTCGGTGGTGGTCTTGGACTGGTCTTCAGTGACCGGCGCATCGTTCACCGGAGTGACGTTAATGCTGACCACCGACTCCACGGAGCCACCGTGACCATCGCTGACCACGACGGTGAAGCTGTCGTTGCCGTTGTAATCTTTGGCCGGTGTATAGGTGTATTCGCCAGTGGCCGGGTCCAGCACCAGAGTGCCGTGCTTCGGCTCGGAACCGGATTTCAGGGTGAAGGTGAGGCTGTCCTGATCCACGTCGGTGGCGACGATCTTGTCGCTGACCGCGGTGTCTTCGGCGGTGGTCTTGGACTGGTCGGCGGTGACCGGATCGTCGTTGACCGGCGTGACAGTGATGCTGACCACCGACTCCACGGAGCCGCCCTGGCCGTCGCTGACGACCACGGTGAAGGAATCAGCACCGTTGTAATCCTTGGCCGGCGTGTAGGTGTATTCGCCAGTGGCCGAGTCCAGCGTCAGGGTACCGTGTTTCGGCTCGGAACCGGATTTCAGGGTGAAGGTGAGGCTGTCCTGATCGACGTCGGTAGCGACGATCTTGTCGCTGACCGCGGTGTCTTCGGCGGTGGTCTTGGACTGGTCTTCAGTGACCGGCGCATCGTTCACGGGCGTGACGTTGATGCTGACCACCGACTCCACGGAACTACCGTGACCATCGCTGACCACGACGGTGAAGCTGTCGTTGCCGTTGTAGTCCTTGGCAGGGGTATAGGTGTATTCGCCAGTGGCCGGGTCCAGCGTCAGGGTGCCGTGCTTCGGTTCGTTGCCGGACTTCAGGGTGAAGGTGAGGCTGTCCTGATCGACGTCGGTAGCGACGATCTTGTCGCTGATCGCAGTGTCTTCGGCGGTGGTCTTGGTCTGGTCTTCAGTGACCGGCGCATCGTTCACGGGCGTGACGTTGATGCTGACCACCGACTCCACGGAGCCGCCCTGGCCGTCACTGACCACGACGGTGAAGCTGTCGTTGCCGTTGTAGTCCTTGGCAGGGGTATAGGTGTATTCGCCAGTGGCGGAGTCCAGCGTCAGGGGGCCGTGCTTCGGTTCGGAACCGGATTTCAGGGTGAAGGTGAGGCTGTCCTGATCGGCGTCGGTACCGGCGATCTGGCCGTTGACCGCAGTGTCTTCGGCGGTGGTCTTGGACTGGTCCTCAGTGACCGGAGCATCGTTCACCGGAGTGACGTTGATGCTGACGACCGACTCCACGGAACTACCGTGACCATCGCTGACCACGACGGTGAAGCTGTCGTTGCCGTTGTAATCCTTGGCTGGCGTATAGGTGTATTCGCCAGTGGCCGAGTCCAGCGTCAGGGTGCCGTGCTTCGGTTCGTTGCCGGATTTCAGGGTGAAGGTGAGGCTGTCCTGATCGACGTCGGTAGCGACGATCTTGTCGCTGATCGCAGTGTCTTCGGCGGTGGTCTTGGACTGGTCGGCGGTGACCGGCGCATCGTTCACCGGGGTGACGTTGATGCTGACCACCGACTCCACGGAGCCGCCCTGGCCGTCGCTGACGACCACGGTGAAGGAATCAGCGCCGTTGTAATCCTTGGCCGGGGTGTAGGTGTAGTCGCCAGTGGCGGAGTCCAGCGTCAGGGTGCCGTGCTTCGGTTCGTTGCCGGACTTCAGGGTGAAGGTGAGGCTGTCCTGATCCACGTCGGTGGCGACGATCTTGTCGCTGACCGCAGTGTCTTCGGCAGTGGTCTTTGTCTGGTCTTCAGTGACCGGCGCATCGTTCACCGGGGTGACGTTGATGCTGACCACCGACTCGACCGAACCGCCTTTGCCGTCGCTGACGATCACGGTGAAGGAATCAGCACCGTTGTAGTCCTTGGCCGGGGTGTAGGTGTACTCGCCAGTGGCCGGGTCCAGCGTCAGGGTGCCGTGCTTCGGTTCGCTGCCGGATTTCAGGGTGAAGGTGAGACTGTCCTGATCCACGTCGGTGGCGACGATCTTGTCGCTGACCGCAGTGTCTTCGGCGGTGATCTTGGACTGGTCTTCAGTGACCGGCGCATCGTTCACCGGCGTGACGTTGATGCTGACCACCGATTCCACGGAACCACCGTGACCATCGCTGACGACGACGGTGAAGCTGTCGTTGCCGTTGTAGTCCTTGGCCGGCGTATAGGTGTATTCGCCAGTGACCGAGTCCAGCGTCAGGGTGCCGTGCTTCGGCTCGGCGCCGGACTTCAGGGTGAAGGTGAGGCTGTCCTGATCCACGTCGGTGGCGACGATCTTGTCGCTGATCGCGGTGTCTTCGGCGGTGATCTTGGACTGGTCTTCAGTGACCGGTGCATCGTTCACCGGGGTGACGTTGATGCTGACCACCGATTCCACGGAACCACCGTGACCATCGCTGACGACCACGGTGAAGCTGTCGTTGCCGTTGTAGTCCTTGGCCGGCGTATAGGTGTATTCGCCAGTGACCGAGTCCAGCGTCAGGGTGCCGTGCTTCGGCTCGGAACCGGACTTCAGGGTAAAGGTGAGGCTGTCCTGGTCGGCATCGGTGCCGGCGATCTGACCCTTGACCGCGGTGTCCTCGGCGGTGGTTTTGGACTGGTCGGCGGTGACCGGTGCGTCGTTGATCGGGGTGACGTTGATGCTGACCACCGATTCCACGGAACCGCCTTTGCCGTCGCTGACGACCACGGTGAAGGAGTCAGCACCGTTGTAATCCTTGGCCGGCGTGTAGGTGTATTCGCCAGTGGCCGAGTCCAGCGTCAGGGTGCCGTGCTTCGGCTCGGAACCGGATTTCAGGGTGAAGGTGAGGCTGTCCTGATCGACGTCGGAGCCCACGATCTGACCGTTGACCGGGGTGTCCTCGGCGGTGGTCTTGGACTGGTCGGCGGTAACCGGTGCGTCGTTGACCGGAGTGACGCTGATGTTCAGTGTCGAGCTGCTGCCGGTGTTGGTGGTATAGGTGATTTCCGGCACCGCGCCGTTGTAGTCCTGCGCCGGGGTGAAGGTGTAGGAACCATTGGCGTTGATCACCAGCGAACCGACACCTGCGATGGTTGCGGTGCTGCCGGCGGCGAAGCTGCCCTGCACGCCAGTGATGCTGAAGCTGTCGACGCTGAGCGTGTTATCCACATCGCTGTCGTTGCTCAGCACATTGCCGGTGGCAGGGGTGTCCTCGGCGACGCTGTTGCTGTCTGCGACCAGCACCGATGCGTCGTCCACCGGGGTGACGTCGGCGAAGTTCAGTTGCGCGGTGTCGGTGGCGCTACCGTCGCTGACGGTGTAGGTCGCGCTCGGCACCGGGCCGTTGTAGTCCTTGGCCGGGGTGAAGGTGAAGCTGCCGTCGCTGTTGATGACGAGGCTGCCGATGCCCTGGAGGGTGGCGGTCTGGCCAGCGGCGTAGCTGCTTTCGCCGAAGGTGAAGCCAGTGACGGTCAGCTTGTCGCCATCGACGTCGTGGTCGTTGGTCAGCACATTGCCGGTGGCTGCGGTGTCTTCGGTAACGGCGAACGGGCCGTCGTTTGCAGCTACCGGCGCGTCGTTCACCGGGGTGACGTTGAGATTGACGACTGACTCGACCGAGCCGCCTTTGCCGTCGCTGACGACCACGGTGAAGGAGTCAGTACCGTTGTAATCCTTGCTCGGCGTGTAGGTGTATTCGCCAGTGGCCGGGTTCAGCTCCAAGGTGCCGTGTTTCGGCTCGGAGCCGGACTTCAGGGCGTAGCTGAGCGTGTCCTGGTCGACGTCGGTGGCAGCAATCTTGCCGCTGACCGGGGTGTCCTCGGCAGTGGTCTTGGACTGATCGGTGGTTTCCGGCGCGTCGTTGACCGGGGTGACGTTGATGCTGACCACCGACTCCACGGAGCCGCCCTGGCCGTCACTGACCACGACGGTGAAGCTGTCGTTGCCGTTGTAATCCTTGGCCGGGGTGTAGGTGTATACGCCAGTGGCCGGATCCAGCGTCAGGGTGCCGTGCTTCGGTTCGTTGCCGGACTTCAGGGTGAAGGTGAGACCGTCCTGATCGACGTCGGTGCCCACGATCTGGCCGTTGACCGCCGTGTCTTCAGCAGTGGTTTTGGACTGATTGGCGGTTTCCGGGGCGTCGTTCACCGGGGTGACGTTGATGCTGACCACCGACTCCACGGAGCCGCCCTGGCCGTCACTGACCACGACGGTGAAGCTGTCGTTGCCGTTGTAATCCTTGGCCGGCGTGTAGGTGTACTCGCCAGTGGCCGAGTCCAGCGTCAGGGTGCCGTGCTTAGGCTCGGAACCGGATTTCAGGGTGAAGGTGAGGCTGTCCTGATCCACGTCGGTGGCGACGATCTTGTCGCTGACCGCGGTGTCTTCGGCAGTGGTCTTGGACTGGTCTTCAGTGACCGGCGCATCGTTCACCGGAGTGACGTTGATGCTGACCACCGACTCCACGGAGCCGCCCTGGCCGTCGCTGACGATCACGGTGAAGGAATCAGCACCGTTGTAATCCTTGGCCGGCGTGTAGGTGTACTCGCCAGTGGCCGAGTCCAGCGTCAGGGTGCCGTGCTTAGGCTCGGAACCGGATTTCAGGGTGAAGGTGAGGCTGTCTTGATCGACGTCGGAGCCCACGATCTGACCGTTGACCGCAGTGTCTTCGGCAGTGGTCTTGGACTGGTCGGCGGTGACCGGTGCATCGTTGACCGGGGTGACGTTGAGGTTGACGACCGACTCGACCGAGCCGCCTTTGCCGTCACTCACCACCACGGTGAAGGAGTCAGTACCGTTGTAATCCTTGGCCGGGGTATAGGTGTATTCGCCGGTGGCAGGGTTCAACACCAGGGTGCCGTGGGTCGGCTCGGCGCCAGGCTTCAGGGTGAAGCTGAGGCTGTCCTGATCGACATCGGTGCCCGCGATCTTGCCGCTGACCGGGGTGTCTTCGGCGGTGGTCTTGGACTGGTCTTCGGTGACCGGCGCATCGTTCACCGGAGTGACATTGAGAGTCACCACCGACTCGACGGAGCCGCCATGACCGTCGCTGACGACCACGGTGAAGGAGTCAGTACCGTTGTAATCCTTGCTCGGTGTGTAGGTGTATTCGCCGGTGGCCGGGTTCAACACCAAGGTGCCGTGGGTCGGTTCGGCGCCAGGCTTCAGGGTGAAGCTGAGGCTGTCCTGATCGACATCGGTGGCAGCAATCTGGCCGCTGACCGGGGTGTCTTCGGCGGTGGTCTTGGACTGGTCCGCAGTCTCCGGTGCATCGTTAACCGGAGTGACATTGAGGTTGACGACCGACTCGACCGAGCCGCCTTTGCCGTCGCTGACGACTACGGTGAAGGAGTCAGTACCGTTGTAATCCTTGCTCGGTGTGTAGGTGTATTCGCCGGTGGCCGGGTTCAATACCAGGCTGCCGTGGGCCGGTTCGGTCCCCGGTTTCAGGGCGTAGCTGAGCGTGTCCTGATCGACGTCGGTGCCCACGATCTTGCCGCTGACCGGGGTGTCCTCGGCTGTGGTCTGTGACTGATTGGCACTGACCGGCGCATCGTTCGCCGGGCTGACGTTGCCGAAGTTCAGCTGCGCGGTATCGCTCAGCCGGCCGTCACTGACGGTGTAGGTCGCGCCCGGTACCGGGCCGTTGTAGTTCGGCGCCGGGGTGAAGGTGAAGCTGCCATCCGCGTTGATCACCAGCGAGCCAACGCCACTGAGGGTGGCGGTCTGGCCGGCGGCGTAGCTCTTGCCGTCGAAGGTGAAGCCGGTGACGGTCAGCGCATCGCCGTCCGCGTCGCGGTCGTTGGTCAGCACATTGCCGGTGGCCGGGGTGTCTTCGGTCACGGCGACCGGGCCGTCGTTTGCGGCAACCGGCGCATCGTTCACCGGGTTCACGCCTACGGTGACGGTGATGGTGTCGCGGCCGCCCTGGCCGTCATTGACCACCACGGTGAAGCTGTCGCTGCCGTTGAAGTTCTGCCCGGGGGTGTAGGTGTAGGTGCCGTCGGCGTTGACCACCACGGTGCCGTTGCGCGGGGCGTCGCCCAGGTCGAAGCGCAGCGGGTTGCCGTCCGGGTCGTTGGCGCGCAGGCGGCCGCTGACCGGGGTGTCTTCATCGGTGCGAATGCTGGCGTCCTGGCCACGCGGGTCGTGGTTCGGTCCGCGCTGGTTCTGCGCGTTGTTGCCTTGTTCCTGCTGTTGCCGGCCGACGGCTTGGCCATTGTTTGCCGTGCCGAAGCCGATGTTCGGGTCGACCCGGCCGCCCGTCTCGCCAAGCATCACGAAGCTGTGGCCGCCGCCCGCGGCGCCGGAGCCCCCGGTGGACGCCGACGGACCGGCCGCGGTGGGCGCCAGGGCCTGGGTCGGGTCGAGGCCGGCGGCGATGGCTTTCTGCAGGTCCTCGGTGCTCGGTACGGAGAGTTGTGCTTGCGCATGTGCAGGTGTCGCGTGCGGCAGGCCGGCGCCGCTCCACTGGCTGTCCCGCCCCAGGTCGACCACGCGGCCGTTGCCGGTGTCCAGGGTCACGGCACCGGCGGCGCCCGTGACCAGCTGCTCACCCTGGTAGATGCGGTCACCTTCGACCAGGACGCGCTGGGCGCCTTCGGGGGATACCGCAACCACTTGGCCGATGATGCTTTTGACGACGGCGACGACGTTGCTCATGCACTTCTCCTGATGAGGCTTACCTGGTGTGCCAGCTGGCCCGCCGTGTTCCATGTCGGCGCCAGGGGCATTCCCTTGTCATTCAGAGCGAAATAGTTGGCGTCAATAACTTGGCTTTATGGCGAATCGAAATTAGGCATATGCCAATGTATTGACCATTCGCGAGCCATCCTAAACAATTGGCAAATCGATGTCACTTTGATATCGAAGCGCCGCCAAAAATATTTTTCGCGAAACTGGTCACGTTTCTCGAACGATCCTTGCAGCGTATTCGCCGGTCTTTTGACGCTCTTTGCGGCAATCGAATCGCTGCCGCACATCTCATTGATAAGGATGTTTCTTCATGCGTCTGCGATTCGCTTCCGTTGTGCCCTTTGCCCTCTCGTTCGTGCTTCCCGCCCATGCCGACACGCTCAACCAGGCGATGCAGAAGGCCATCGATTACCACCCGGAAATTCAGGCCGGCGTGAACAGCCGACTGGCCGCCGACAAGCAGTTGCGCGCCGCCCAGGGCGGCTACCTGCCGTCGGTCGACCTGCTCGGTGGCTACGGTCGCGAAGGCACCGACTCGCCCTCCACCCGCGCCGACGGCGACAACCACTGGGACACCATGAACCGTGGCGAGTCCAGCCTGCGCCTGCAACAGATGGTGTTCGACGGCTTCGCCACCTCCAGCGAAGTGGGCCGTCAGCAGGCGACCGTGAACTCTCGCGCCTATGCGCTGCTCGGCACCTCCGAGCGCACCGCGCTGGAAGTGGCGCAGGTCTATACCGATGTGCTGCGTCGCCAGGAAATGGTCCGTCTGGCCGAGGCGAACCTGAAGCGCCACCAGCAGGTGTATGACCAGATCAGCCTGCGCAGCGCGCGTGGCGTCGGCCGCCTGGCCGACCAGGACCAGGCCGAGGCACGCCTGGCCCAGGCGCAGAACAACCTGTTCACCGAAAAGACCAACCTGGCCGATGCCCGCACCAATTACTTCAGCGTGGTGGGCAGCGAGCCGGCGGACCTCGCCGAGCCCACCGGCCTGAACGGCCAACTGCCGGCGGACCTGCAGGCGGCGCGTCGCCAACTGCTGGAAAACAGCCCGATCCTGCGCTCGGCGGAGTCCGACGTGGCGGCGGCCGAGAAGCAGTACGAAGCGGCGAAGTCGACCTTCTATCCGCGATTCGATGCAGAACTTTCCACGGGTGCCGATAACAACATCGACGGCGATCCGGGCCACAACAACGAATGGCAGGCCATGCTGCGCATGCGCTACAACCTGTTCGCCGGCGGCAGCAACAAGGCCGAGCTGGAAGCCAAGTCGTACCAGGCCACCCAGGCTCTGGATATCCGCAACAACGCCCTGCGCCAGTTGAACGAGGAGCTCGGATTGTCCTGGAACGCCCTGGAAAACGCCCGTGAGCAGCTGCCGATCGCCCGCCAGTACGTGGACTACAGCACCCGCGTGCGCGAGGCCTACCAGCAGCAGTTCACCATCGGCGAGCGCACCCTGCTCGACCTGCTGGACAGCGAGAACGAACTGTTCAACGCTTCGCGCCGCGCGGTCGACCTGAAGTACACCGAGCTGTTCACCCAGTACCGCATCAAGGCGACCCTGGGCGAGCTGCTCAAGAGCCAGGGCGTAGTGGCTCCGATGGCGACCGTGGTGAGCAACGACGTCAAACCGCAGGTGCAGCTGCCCGGCCTGAACTGAGCCGGACTTCTGCCTCAACCCAGATCGTCCCAACCAAGAGTGTTCGCGCGTGGATCAAGAAGTCAGTCGAGTTTCCTCACGTCACGATCCACGCGGTCTGCTCGATGACCCGCTGCTGGACAGCCTGCTGACCCTCTGCCAGCTGCACCAGAAGCCGGCCAGCCGCGCCATGCTCACCAGCGGCCTGCCGCTGCCCGAACAGCGCCTGACCGCCGAGCTGCTGCCGCGCGCTGCAGCTCGCGCGGGCTTGCAGGGGCGGCTGTTGCAGCGGCGCCTGGAGCAGATTCCGGCGCTCGCGCTGCCGGCCATGCTGCTCCTGCGCGAGGGCCGCTGTGCGGTGCTGCTGGGTTGGGAAGACGATGGCCAGGCGCGCCTGCTGCTCAGCGAAAGCGACGGCGGTGAGGTGCGCGTGTCCCGCGAGCTGCTGCTCGAGGACTACAGCGGCCAGGCGTTCTTCGCCCAGCCGCAGCACAAGTTCGATCTGCAGCATGGCGAACTCATCCCGCGCGCCAAAAGCTGGTTCCGCGACACGCTCAAGCGCTCGCGCTGGCTGTACGTCGACGCGGTGGCCGCGAGCCTGGTGATTAACCTGATCGCCCTGGCCGCGCCGCTGTTCGTGATGAACGTCTACGACCGCGTGGTGCCCAACCAGGCCGCCGCCACCCTCTGGGTGCTGGCCGTCGGCATCAGCGGCGCCTACCTGTTCGACCTGCTGCTCAAGACCATGCGTGGCCTGTGCCTGGACCTGGCCGGCAAGAAGACCGACCTGATCATCTCGGCAACATTGTTCGAGCGCATCGTCGGCATGAGCATGAAGTACCGCCCGGCGCGGGTCGGCTCGTTCGCGCAGAACATCCATGAGTTCCAGACGCTGCGCGACTTCTTGAACTCACTGACGCTGACCACCCTGATCGACCTGCCGTTCACCCTGCTGATCCTGCTGGTGATCGGCATCATCGGCGGGCCGCTGGTGTTCGTCCCGCTGGTAGCCTTCCCGCTGGCCGCGGGCCTGGGCTGGATGCTGCAGAAGCCGCTGGTGGAAACCATGAACCGCACCATGGCGCTGTCCGCCGAGCGCCAGTCGAGCCTGATCGAAACCCTCGCCAGCCTCGACGCGGTGAAGGTGAACAACGCCGAGAGCGAACGCCAGTACCTGTGGGAACAGACCATCGGCACCCTCAGCCGCCTGGAGCTGCGGGTGAAGCTGCTGTCGTCCCTGGCGATGAACATCACCGTGCTGATCCAGGCGCTGGCCGGGGTGGCGATGATCATCGGCGGGGTCTACCTGATCATTGCCGGCGACCTCTCCATGGGCGGCCTGATCGCCTGCTACATGCTCAACGGCCGCGCCCTCGGCCCGCTGACCCAGCTCTCCGGGCTGATCCAGCGCTACCAGCAGGCGCGCCTGTCCATGCACACCACCAACCAGATGATGGAACTGCCGCAGGAGCGCAGCGCGGAGGAGCGTCCGCTGACCCGTTCGCAACTGCGCGGCGGCATCGAGATGCGCGAGCTGGACTTCGTCTACCCGAACCAGCAGGTGGCGGCGCTGCACGGCATCAACCTGCAGTTCCGCCCTGGCGAGAAGGTCGGCATCGTCGGCCGCAGCGGCTCGGGCAAGAGCTCCCTGGCCAAGCTGATCGTCGGCCTCTACCAGCCGAACAAGGGCAACCTGCTGGTGGATGGCGCCGACGTGCGCCAGCTGGACATCAGCGAGCTGCGCCACAACATCGGCTACGTGCCGCAGGACATCAGCCTGTTCAGCGGCACCCTGCGCGACAACCTGGTCTCCGGAGCGCGCTACGTCGACGACGAGCGCGTGCTGGAGGTAGCCGAACTGACCGGAGTGAACGAGTTCGTCCGCCTGCACCCGCAGGGCTATGAGCTGCAGGTCGGCGAGCGTGGCCAGAACCTTTCCGGCGGGCAGCGGCAGAACGTCGCCCTGGCCCGCGCGCTGCTGCTCGACCCGCCGATCCTGCTGCTGGACGAACCCACCAGCGCCATGGACAACGCCGGCGAAGAACGCCTGAAACAGCGCCTGCATTCGATCATCGGCGACAAGACGCTGCTGCTGGTCACCCACCGCGCCTCCATGCTCAGCCTGGTGGATCGCCTGGTGATCATCGACAAGGGCCGCATCCTCGCCGACGGCCCGAAGGACGTGGTGATGGACGCATTGAAGAAGGGGCAGATCAGTGTCGCTTGATCCCAAAGGCAGCATTCGCCACGGCATCGGTGGCTATTTCAAGGGCGGCGACAACCTCTCCGGCCAGCCGCTTCCAGAAGTCAGCAAGGCGCTGGTGGAAGACGCGCCGCGCGTGGTGCGCCTGACCATCTGGGTGCTGATCGGCTTCGTCCTGTTCCTCGGCCTGTGGGCGCACTTCGCCAAGATCGACGAAGTCACCCGCGGCGAAGGCAAGGCCATTCCCTCGTCCAAGGTGCAGAAGATCCAGAACCTGGAAGGCGGCATCGTCTCGCAGATCTTCGTCCATGAGGGCGAGGTGGTGCAGGCCGGCCAATCGCTGATGCGCCTGGACCCGACCCGCTTCCAGTCCAACGTCGGCGAGACCGAGGCCGACCGCCTGGCGATGTTCCTGCGCGTGGAGCGGCTTTCCGCCGAAGTGGAAGACCGCCCGCTGAACATCCCCGACGACGTGCGCGCCAAGGTGCCCGGCCAGGCCAGCAGCGAAGAGGCGCTGTTCCACAGCCGCCAGCAGCAGCTCAACGACGAGGTTGCCGGCCTTGAGCAGCAACTGGTGCAGAAGCAGCAGGAACTGCGTGAGTTCGTTTCCAAGCAGGCGCAATACCGCAACAGCCTGGAACTGCTGCGCCAGGAAATCTCCATGTCCTCGCCGCTGGTGGCGCAGGGCGCCATGTCCCAGGTGGAACTGCTGCGTCTGAAGCGTTCGGAAGTGGAAAACCGCGGCCAGCTGGACGCCACCACCCTGGCGATTCCCCGCGCCGAGGCGGCGGTGAAGGAGGTCGAGCGCAAGGTCGCCGAGACCCGTTCGCGCTTCCGCAGCGAGGCGCTGAAGGAACTCAACGAGGCGCGCACCGAACTGAGCAAGGCCGAGGCCACCGGCAAGGCTCTGGAAGACCGGGTCAGCCGCACCCTGGTCACTTCGCCGGTGCGTGGCATCGTCAAGCAGCTGCTGGTCAACACCATCGGCGGCGTGATCCAGCCGGGCAGCGACCTGGTGGAAATCGTCCCGCTGGACGATACCCTGCTGGTGGAAGCGCGCATCCGTCCGCAGGACATCGCCTTCCTGCGGCCGGGACAGCATGCCATGGTCAAGTTCACCGCCTACGACTACACCATCTACGGCGGGCTGGAAGCGGACCTGGAGCAGATCGGCGCGGACACCGTCACCGACGACGACGGCAACAGCTTCTACCTGATCAAGCTGCGCACCCGCAAAAGCCACCTGGGCACCGATGACAAGCCGCTGCTGATCATACCCGGCATGGTCGCCACGGTGGACATCATCACTGGCAAGAAGAGCATCCTGAGTTATCTGCTCAAGCCGATTCTGCGGGCGAAGGCGGAGGCGTTGCGGGAGCGGTGATCGGAAAGGGAACTGCGAAAAAGGGTCATTCCGCATGGGATGGCCCTTTTTTGTGGGTGCTGTTTCTGAGGCGGGAGTGATGTTGTAGGAGCGGGCCATGCCCGCGATTCGCGCGCATGGCGCGCTCCTACAGGCCGGCCCCGGCGTATCCGCTTTCGTAGGGGAGACGGGGCGCCTAGCCCTTGTACGCGAGATCCATCGCGGCTGATTCGGTGCCGTATGTGAATGCATCGTGCGCCCGCGTAGGAGCGGACTCTGTCCGCGATGCTTTTGGTTGGCGTTGGGTGTACTTGCGCCGCTTCGGCGTGTGTTGAGAGCTTTTGTTTCGCCCCCTCGGGCGACCTTCTTTGGCAAACGACCCAAAGAAGGCAAAGGTCTTGCCCCTGTCATCCGGTTTTTCGCTTAGACGAAAAATTCCCTCGCTCCATCGAAGTTTCAGGGGCACGCGTCGACGGGCCATCCCTGGCCCGACGACGCTCTCGCGGCATCCATGCCGCTCAACCCCTGAAACTCCGATTCCACTCGGCCTCCTGAAGGGGCACTCCGGAGTGTGCAGATGTTTCTCTGGAAGCCTCCTAAGAGCCAACGCCGAGGACGGAGAGCAGGCTTTCGTAGGAGCGGACCTTGTCCGCGAAATCCGCCGCGGATGATTTCCCTATTGCAGGGAATCACCGTTGCATTGCGCCTGCGTAGGAGCGGATTCCATCCGCGATGCTCTGTCACTTGGGCAATCGCGGACAGAGTCCGCTCCTACGAGATCAAGACCCCCTCACCCTGACCCTCTCCCGCAAGCGGGAGAGGGGACCGTCCGATGCAGGATGAAACCATGACGTCAGCCGGCACGATCTGCCCCCTCTCCCTCAGGAGCGGGGCGCGCAGCCAGGGCTGGGTGAGGGGCGTGTCGGCACAGACTGTCCAGAAGAAGACAGTTGCTCCTACAGGTTGGCTCCGCTGCGGGCGGTGACGCGAGCTGATCAATACGCCACGGTAAACCGCTGCTGATGATGGTTGGCCTGCTCGGCTTCATCGATCATCGCCACCGCCAGGTCCGGCAGGGAAATGCGGCTTTCGCCCTTGGCGTCGAACAGCACCTGGTCTCCGCCAATGCGGAAGCTGCCGGTGCGGGTTTCACCATCGAGCAACATCGCCGGGCTGAGGAGAGCCCAGTCCAGCTCCTTCTCGCCGCGCAACTGGTCCAGGGCATCGGCCGCGCCCAGCGCGCCTTGCTTCCACTGCTCGGGGAATTCCGGGCTGTCCACCAGACGTTGGCCGGGGGCGATCTCCAGGCTGCCGGCACCGCCGAGCACCAGCAGGCGCTTCACGCCGGAGGCCTTCACCCCGTCGAGAATGGCGCGGCTGCCCCTGGCATGGGCACCACGGATGTCCGGGTTGCCCCAGCCGGCATTGAAGGCGCTGATCACCGCATCCTGGCCGGCGACGGCACCGGCGACCTGGGACGGATCATAGACATCGGCCTGGACCACCTTCAGGTTCTCCCGTGCCGGCAGTTTCGCCGGGTCGCGGACCAGTGCGGTCACCTGGTGACCACGACGCAGGGCTTCTTCGAGGAAGTAATGGCCGACATGGCCGGTGGCGCCGATCAGGGCAATGTTCATGAAATCACCTCTTATGGGAGAGGCCGCGAAGTCGCGGCGGGTGACTTATGTTCGGCGCATGGGCGCTCACGATAAAGCCAGGCTGCAGGCATGCACTCGTTAGCCTGGCTTAACAATCAATCCTTGATGTCTTCGTTCATCAGGCTCAGCCCCCGCGCCACGGCCAGTGCGATGAACAGTGCGCCCATGATCGCCTCGCTGCCCGCCAGCAGGCGCGCCAGCGGGTGCACCGGCACGATGTCGCCGTAACCGATGGTGGTCAGGGTGATCATGCTGAAATAGACAAAGCTGGCCATGTCCAACGGGCCGTTGCCGGTCTGGAAGCTGTGGGGATGGAGGTGCTCGATCAGGTTGTAGGTGAGTGCGAAGGACAGCACGAAGTTCAGGTACAGCGCGCAGAGCCCGTAGAGCAGCTCGCGGGTCACAGGCCGTTGCTGGGTGACCCGATGGAAGAGACTGACGACCAGCAGCAGGATGAAGGCGATCTGTGGAATGCCACGCTTGAGGAAGGGATGCACAGGCCAGCTGTCGGGTACGAACGACATGCACAGGCTGAGAATGCCCATGCCGCAGATCAGCTCGAACCACTTGCTGTGGCTGCGCACGGTATTGATCCCGGCCAGGACCATCAGCAACAGGCTGCCCAGCTCCAGCAGCAGGGGCGGGGAGGGGATCGACAGCACCAGCAGCAGGAGCAGGACGCTGTTGAGCAGCAGGCGGAAACGATAATGCGACAGGAACTGCTTCAAGTCGGTAGCCAGACGTGCAACTGAGGGCTGGCCAGTCTGGTCCAGCCCCTTGTCGGACTGCCACGCCCCGGACTAGGAATCGAAGAGCTTCTGTATGACAGAAAAGTCCTGTTCTCCATGTCCCTGTTTCACCAGCAGCCGGTACAGCGCCAGGGCCAGGCTGCCCATGGGCGTGCTGTTGCCGCTGACCTGCGCGGTTTCCTGCGCAAGGCCCAGGTCCTTGGTCATCAACGCGGCCATGAAACCGCCCGTGTAGCCGCGCGAGGCGGGGGCGTTCTCCATCACGCCGGGCCAGGGGTTGTAGACCTCCAGCGCCCAGTTGCCGCCGGAGCTGCGGCGCATGATCTCCGACAGGACCACCGGATCGAGCCCATTGGCGGCGCCCAGGGCCAGGGATTCGGCGGTGCCGATCATCAGCACGGCGAGCAGCTGGTTGTTGCACACCTTGGCCACCTGGCCTGCGCCGTCGCCGCCGGCGTGGAAGATGTTGCGGCCCATGGCGGAGAACACCGGCCGGGCGCGTTCGAGCACCTCGGCGTCGCCGCCGACCATGAAGGTCAGGGTGCCGGCGATGGCGCCGCCGGTGCCGCCGGAGACGGGGGCGTCGAGCATTGGAATCTTGAGTTCGGCGGCGGCCTGGTGGACTTTGCGCGCCGAGGCCGGGGCGATGGTGGAGCATTCCAGCACCAGGGTGCCGGGGGCGATGTGCGTCAGCAGGCCGTCGGCGCCCAGGTAGAGTCCTTCGACGTGCTGGCTGGCCGGCAGCATGGTGATCACCAGGTCGGCGCCGTCGACCGCGTCATGGGCGCTGCGCGCCGCGCTGGCGCCCTGGGCGACCAGGCCGTCGATGGCGCTCTGCACCAGGTCGAACACGCGCAGCAGGTAGCCGGCCTTGATCAGGTTGGCGGCCATGGGAGCGCCCATGTGGCCGAGGCCGATGAAGGCGATGGTTTGCATGCTGGTTTCCTCCTGTTGAACCACAGGCACTCCAGCGCAAGGAGCCACCCTGTAGGAGCGGGCCATGCCCGCGATCGCGCCCATGGGGCGCTCCTACAGGGAGAGCAGGGGATAGGGCCTAGAGATCCGCCAGCGGATGCTCGCCCTCCCAGGTCGCGTCGAAGTGCGCATTCACCACAGCATCAGGTATGGCAGCGATATCCGGCCAGTGCCAGTGCGGGGTGTTGTCCTTGTCGATCAGCCGGGCCCGCACGCCTTCCGGGAATTCCGGGTGGCGGCAGCAGTTCAGGCTCATCGCGTACTCCATGCGGAACACCTCGGCAGTCGACAGATGGCGGGCGCGGCGGACCTGTTCCCAGACCAGGCGGGCGGTCAGCGGGCTGCCGGAAACCAGGGTCCTGGCACCCTTGGCGATCAGCGCATCGCTGTCCTCGGTGAGCGGGGCCAGCGCGTGCCAGGCTTCCACCACGTTGGCGCAATCCAGCAGGGCGTCGATGCGCTCGCGGCGCGGCAGCAGCTGGGCTTGTGGCAGTTCCCCGCGTACCTCGTGCTCCAGCGCGCGGAGCAGGCTGTGCAGCTGCACGTCGGCCTGTTCGCGCCAGTTCAGCTGCACCAGGCCCTCGATCAGGTCGTCCTGCTGGGTGTCGAGCAGGAAGCGGTCGGCCAGGTCCAGGTCCAGCGCGTCGCGGGCGTTCATCTGCGTGGCGGTGAGGCCGAGGAACAGGCCGAGGCGGCCGGGCAGGCGGGCGAGGAACCAGCTGGCACCGACGTCCGGGTACAGGCCGATGCTGATTTCCGGCATGGCCAGGCGGGTGGACGGAGTGACGATGCGCACCCCGGCGCCCTGCATCAGGCCCATGCCGCCGCCCATCACGTAGCCGTGGGCCCAGCAGATCAGCGGTTTGCCGTAGCTGTGGATGAGATAGTCCAGGCGGTATTCGTCGGCGAAGAAGCGGCGGGCGAGGGTGGGGACTTCGCCGGGCTGCTCGCGGCAGGCGTCCACCAGCTTGCGCACGTCGCCGCCGGCGCAGAAGGCCTTGCCGCCATTGCCGCGCAATACCACGCAGGCGATCTGCGGGTCGTTCTTCCAGACGCCCAACTGGTGGTTGAGCGCCTCGATCATCGGCAGGCTCAGGGCGTTCAGGCTCTTCTCGGCGTCGAGTGTGGCGATGCCGATACGGAAGCCGTGCAGGCCGGGGCGTTCTTCGAACATCACGTTCATGGTCGGTCCCTTACTGGTTGCGCCAATGCGGCTCGCGTTTCTCCAGGAAGGCGTTGACGCCTTCGCGGGTGTCATCGGCGTCGAACAGGTCGACGAAGCGCTCGCGCTCTTCCGGCAGCCAGGTGCTCGGGCCGCGCTCGCGGGCGCCCTGGATCAGCGGCTTGATGGTGCGCACCGCCACCGGGCTCTGACGGGCGACCTTGGCCGCCAGCAGCAGCGCGGTGCCACGGGCTTCGCCGGTGTCCACCACCTGCTCGACCAGGCCGATGCGCAGCGCGGTGTCGGCGTCGACGCGTTCGCCGCAGAGGATCATGCGCTTGGCCCAGCCTTCGCCCACCAGCCACGGCAGTGCCTGGGTGCCGCCGGCGCAGGGCAGCAGGCCCACGGCGGCTTCCGGCAGGGCCATCTGCGCCTGGCGCTCGGCGATGCGGATGTCGCAGGCCAGGGCGCATTCCAGGCCGCCGCCCATGGCGTAGCCGTTGATCGCGGCGATGGACACGCCACGGAAGTCGCGCAGCGCCTCGAAGGCTTCGCCGAAGCGGCGGGCCATCTCGCGGGCGCGGGCCTTGTCGCCGTCGGCGAACATGTTCAGGTCGGCGCCGGCGGAGAAGAATTTCGGACCCTGGCCGGTCACCACCAGGGCGTAGATGTCGTCGTCGCGGTTGAGGTGCGTGATCAACTGACGCAGGCCGATCAGGGAGTCGCGGTCCCAGGTGTTGGCCGGCGGATGGTTGATGGTGATCAGCGCGGTGTGCCCGTGCTTCTCCACGGTCAGCTTGTGGGTCAGGTCGAAGACTCCGGGCTTGTAGGGCTCGAGGGCGTTGCTCATGGGCATCTCCTTGTCGGTGCCGCCGGCGGGCGGACGTATGTGCCTGGACTCTAGGCGCGCGCGGTGGGGCGCGTCCATGTCCGATCTGTTCAGTTGGCGCCCGGCGTGCGGGCGGTTTTTCCAGTCGGGGGCTCTTCGTAGGAGCGAGCTTGCTCGCGAACCGACTCCGCAGCGGGGCATGTTCGCGAGCAAGCTCGCTCCTACAGGAAAAGCGTCAGAGCAAGCGATCCAGCATCCCACCCTGTTCCAGCAGGCGGCGGGCGACGATCACCCGCATGATCTCGTTGGTGCCCTCCAGGATCTGGTGCACACGGCTGTCGCGCACCCAGCGTTCCAGCGGGTAGTCGTTCAGGTAGCCGTAGCCGCCGTGCAGCTGCAGCGCCTCGTTGCACAGGGCGAAGCAGCGGTCGGTGGCGAAACGCTTGGCCATGGCGCAATACAGGGTCGCCTCGCCGTCCTTGTGGTCCAGCTTGTGGGCGGCCAGGCGCACCATCTGGCGGCTGGCGGTGAGGTCGGTGAGCATGTCGGCGAGCTTGAACTGCAGCGCCTGGAACTCCGCCAGCGCCTTGCCGAACTGCTTGCGCTCCTCGACGTAGCGAAGCGACTGCTCCAGCGCCGCCTGGGCCGCGCCCAGGGAGCAGCTGGCGATGTTAAGGCGGCCGCCGTCCAGGCCCTTCATCGCATAGACGAAGCCCTGGCCTTCCGGACCGATGCGGTTGCCCGCCGGGATGCGCACGCCCTCGAAAGTGATGGTGCGGGTCGGTTGCGCCTTCCAGCCCATCTTGTCCTCGTTGCGCCCGTAGCGGATGCCCTCGGCGTTGGCCGGCACCAGGAAGCAGGAGATGCCCTTGGCGCCGTCCACGCCGGTGCGCGCCATGACGATCAGCACGTCGGTGCTGCCCGCGCCGGAGATGAAGGTCTTGGCGCCGTCCAGCACGTACTCGTCGCCATCGAGGCGGGCGCGGGTGCGCAGGTGGGCGGCGTCGGAGCCGGCGTCCGGCTCGGTGAGGCAATAGGAGGCCAGCAGCTCGCCGCCGATCATCCCCGGCAGCCATTGCTCCTTGAGCGCCGCGTCGCCGAAGCTGGCGAGCATCCAGGTGGCCATGTTGTGGATGGTGATGTAGGCGGTGGTGGCGACGCAGCCGGCGGCCAGTTGCTCGAAGATCAGCGAGGCGGACAGCCGCGACAGGCCCAGGCCGCCGTCTTCCTCGGCGATGTACAGGCCCAGGTAGCCCTGTTCGGCGGCCATGCGAATCACTTCCACCGGGAAGTGGTGCTGGCGGTCCCAGTCGGCGGCGTGGGGGGCCAGTTCGCGGCTGGCGAAAGCGCGGGCGCTGTCCACCAGCAGGCGTTGTTCTTCGGTCAGATCGAAATGCATGCAGCTACCTCGGATTGTTCTTGTCGGCCACATCGTCGCGCGGTGCGCGGATTTCCATCGGTTATAGCGGTTGTGCGGGCGGCTGTGGATTGACGATCTTGCTCGTGGGATGGACGATCTTGGTATTCAGGAGATCGGAACTCTCGCCATGTCCCGTCCACTCACTTCATCCTGGCCACTGCCGCAGCAGGGCGTCCGCTTCATCACCCCGCCGCGACTGCGCCGGGCCCTGGAGCGTCATCCGCTGGGCCAGGCCTGCTATCCACTGGCGCTGGGCTACTACCCGGCGGCGGCGGGGCACCGCATGGAGCGGGAGCATCCGGACGATCATCTGCTGATCTACTGCAGCGCCGGCCACGGCTGGCTGGAAACGGCGGATGGACGATTCGAGGTCGCCGGCGGCGATCTGCTGGTGCTGCCCAAGGGCCGCGCCCATGCCTATGGCGCCGATGCGCAGCGGCCCTGGTCGATCTTCTGGGTGCATCTGGAAGGGCGGCTGGCCGAGGACTTCCTGCGCCCGCTGGGCAAGTCGCCACGATTGCGCGTCGGCGTGCAACCGCGCCTGCTGGGCGAGTTCGATGCGCTCCTGGCGCTGCGCCGGCAGGGCCTGAGCCTGCCGCACTTCATCCACGCCGCGCACCTGCTGCAGAGCCTGCTGACCTCGCTGGCGCTGCGTCCGGCGCGGGCGCGGCTGAAGTCCGGGCGCGTGCTGGACGTGGAAGCGGTGCAGGCCATGATGCGCGAGCACCTGCACGACGCGCTGAATCTCGACGAGCTGGCCGCGCAGTTCCGCCTGTCGCGCTTTCACTTCGCCAAGACCTACCGCGCGCTGACCGGGCAGGCGCCGATCCAGGATTTCATCCGCCTGAAGATGACCCACGCCTGCCGCCTGCTCGACCAGGGCAACCTGGAAGTGCGCCAGGTGGCCGAGCAACTGGGCTACGCCGACGCCTATTACTTCTCGCGGCTGTTCAAGCGCGTGGTGGGCATGGCGCCCAGTCATTACCGGGCATTGCACACCGGCTGAGGCCGCCTTGACTTGGCCGGGGCGCTTGCTTAGCGTGCCGGTTCGTTTTACCAGGCAGACGCACCATGACGAATGAAGATCGGATCAAGCTGGAGCCCAGCTGGAAGGAAGCCCTCCACGAGGAGTTCGAAAAGCCCTACATGAAGCAGCTGGGCGAGTTCCTGCGCGCGGAGAAGGCCGCCGGCAAGGTGATCTTCCCGCCCGGTCCGCTGATCTTCAACGCGCTGAACACCACGCCGCTGGACCATGTGAAGGTGGTGATCATCGGCCAGGACCCCTACCACGGCCCCGGCCAGGCCCACGGTCTGTGCTTCTCGGTACAGCCGGGCGTGCCGACGCCGCCGTCGCTGCAGAACATTTATAAGGAGCTGCAGCGCGACCTGAACATCCCGATCCCCAATCATGGCTACCTGCAGCACTGGGCCGAGCAGGGCGTGCTGCTGCTCAACACCTCGCTCACCGTCGAGCAGGCGCGCGCCGGTTCCCACGCCCAGGCGGGCTGGGGGCCCTTCACCGACAAGGTGATCGAGGTGGTCAGCCAGCGCTGCGAGAACCTGGTGTTCCTGCTCTGGGGCTCCCACGCGCAGAGCAAGCAGAAGCTGATCGACGCGCAGAAGCACCTGGTGCTCAAGTCGGCGCATCCCTCGCCGCTGTCGGCCTACCGGGGTTTCCTTGGCAACGGCCACTTCAGCCGCACCAACAAATTCCTCGAACAGCACGGCCTGGCGCCCATCGACTGGTCGCTGCCGCCGGTCTGACGCGCGCACAAAAAAAGGCCCGCACGAGGCGGGCCTGGAGAAATCGCCGGGGAAGCCCGGCGAGCGTGGCACTTACTCTGCCGCCTCGGCGCGACGCTGCCAGAGGCGGAAACAGGGTTCGGCAAGGAACAGCACCAGCAGCAGGCGCAACACCTGCAGCGCCGTCACCAGTGGTACCGAGAGCTGCAGCGCTTCGGCGGTGAGGCTCACTTCGGCGATGCCGCCGGGCATCATGCCGAGCATCAGCGACTGGTGATCCAGCGGCCCGAGCCAGCCGATCAATTCCGCCACCAGCGCCGCCGCCAGCATCATCCACAGGGTGCAGACCAGGCTGCGGCCGACGAAGGCCGGGGCATTGCGGAAGAAGCTGCGGTTGAAATGACAGCCCAGCGCGCTGCCGATCAGCCACTGGCCGAGCGAGCTGCTGCCGGCCGGCAGGCCGATCTGCAGGTCGGCGGCAATGGCGGCGACGGCGCTGACCATCAGCGGACCGAGCAGCCAGGGATTGGGTTGGCGCAGCGCCTGCAGGACCAGCGCGACGGCCGCGCCGGCCGGCAGCAGCAGGGCCAGCCAGGCCCAGCTCACTGTCGTCGCGTGTACGCTCGGCTGCTGCACGTCCAGCAGCCAGGTGAAGGCCGCCGGTACCAGCAGTACCACCAGCAGCAGGCGCAGGCTCTGTGCCGCCGCCACGCGGCTGGCCTGCGCACCGTGGCGCAGGCCGAGGTTGACCATCTCGCTGGCGCCGCCGGGCATGCTGGAGAAGAACGCGGTGGCGCGGTCCTCGCCGGCACGCCGCAGCAGGACGATGGCGGCCAGGCTCGACAGCGTGGTGGCCAGTGCGCCGAGCAGCACGATGGCACCGTGCTCCAGCACCTGCTCGACCACTGCCGGGGTGAAGTGCAGGCCGATCCCGGTGCCCACCACCCATTGCCCGGCCTTGCGCGCGCCGGGGACTTCCGCCAGCGGCCAGTTCAGCAGGCAGCGGCTGAGTATCACCGCCAGCAGCGAGCCGATCATCCAGGGCAGCGGCCAGCCAACCATTGAGGCGAGCCAGCCGCCGAGGGCGCCGATCAGGGGTGTTGCCCAGAACAGGCGCCAGTTCGCCAGTTTATGCATCGGCCAGCTCGACCGCTGCGCGACGGCTGCGCTTGCGCCAGGCTCGGTACAGCGGCAGGCCGAGCATGAGCAGCACCAGTGCCCAGGTGCCGAGGGTGATCGGGCTGGACCAGAGGATGCCCAGTTCGCCGTTGGAGATCGACAGCGCGCGGCGCAGGTTCTGCTCCATCAGTCCGCCGAGGATGAAGCCCAGCAGCAGCGGCGAGAGCGGGAAGTCCAGCTTGCGCAGGATGTAGCCGAGGATGCCGATGGCGACCATCAGGAACAGGTCGAAGGTGGTGGCATGCACGGCGTAGACGCCGATCGCGGTGATGATCGCGATGCCCGGCACCAGCGCCCAGTTCGGCACCGAGAGGATGCGGGTGAACACCCGGACCATCGGCACGTTGAGGATGATCAGCATGACGTTGGCGACGAACAGCGAGGCGATCAGGCCCCAGACGATGTTCGGCTGCTCCTGGAACAGCAGCGGGCCGGGGGTGATGTTGTACAGGCTCAGCGCGCCGATCATCACCGCGGTGGTGCCCGAGCCGGGTACGCCGAGGGTCAGCATCGGCACCAGGGCGCCGCACGCCGCGCCGCCGATGGCGGTTTCCGGCGCCGCCAGGCCGCGCATGTCGCCCTTGCCGAACGTACCGGTTTCGCCGGCCAGTTTCTTCTCGGTCATGTAGGCCACGGCACTGGCGAGGGTCGCGCCGGCGCCGGGCAGTACGCCCATGATGAAGCCGAGCAGGCCGCAACGCAGGTTGACCACGAACACCGAGGCGGCTTCCTTGACGTTGAACAGCATGCGTCCGCTGGCTTCGACCATCTTGTGGCCGCGGTGGGTCTTCTCCAGCAGCAGGAGGATTTCGCTCACCGAGAACAGGCCCAGCACCAGCACCACGAACTGGATGCCGTCGGAGACGTGGATGCTGTCGAAGGTGAAGCGGTACACGCCGCTGTTGGCGTCGATCCCGACGCTGGAGAGGAACAGGCCGAGCAGGGCGGCCAGCAGGGTCTTCAGCGGCCGGTCGCCGGCCAGCCCGCCGAGGGCGACGATGGCGAACACCATCAGCACGAAGTATTCCGCCGGACCGAAGGCGATGGCCCATTTCGCCAGCAGCGGGGCGAACAGCACCATGCCGCAGGTGGCGATGAACGCGCCGATGAACGAACTCCAGGCCGACAGCGACAGCGCTACGCCGGCCAGGCCGTTGCGGGCCATGGGGTAGCCGTCGAGGGTGGTCATCACGGTGGAGGCTTCACCGGGGATGTTCAGCAGGATCGAGGAAATCCGCCCGCCGTATTCGCAGCCCAGGTACACGGCGGCCAGCAGGATCAGCGCCGACTCCGGCGGCAGGCCGAGGGCGAAGGCCACCGGGATCAGCAGCGCCACGCCATTGATCGGGCCCAGGCCCGGCAGCAGGCCGACGACGGTGCCGATCAGGGTGCCGATCAGCGCGGTGATCAGGTTGTAAGGGGTCAGGGCGACGCCGAAGCCCTGTCCCAGATAGCTCAAGGTATCCATCGTCTTTTCCTCAGAGCAGGGGTTCGAGAATGCCCAGCGGCAGCGGGACATCCAGGGTGCGGTCGAACAGCAGGTACAGGCCGATGGCGAGCAGGGTGGCGGTGACCACGCTGGCCACCGGGCGACCGCCATAGATCAGCGCGATGAAGGTGCCGATCAGGGCGCTGGCGGGAATGAAGCCCAGCGGCTCGAACAGCCCGGCGTAGATCACCAGCAGGGCGACGCAGAGCACCACCTTGGCCAGCAGGGCGCCTTCCAGCGCGGGCTCGTCCTCGTCACGCTTGATCGGCGTGGGGCGGGCGATCAGCCAGGCCAGGCCGGCGGCCATCAGGCCCAGGCAGAGCAGCGGGTAGGCGCGCGGGCCGACCGGTTCGTAGGAAAAGGGCGCCTGGTAGTTCCAGGCGATCAGGGCGAAGGCGACGCAGGCGAGCAGCCAGACGCCGGCGAACAGCCGCTGGAAGAGGCTATTGGAAGAGCTCATGAAAGCTTCCTCGTGTCAGGAATAGCGCTTGCTAACGATTGAGCGAGCTAGAGCCAGACAAGGCGAAAGCGGGCGAAGACGCGGAGTTTGCGATTGTAAATGAGCAGTCTGAGCCCGCTTTCAACGCCGGCTGGCCGACGCGCAGCCGATCGTTACTGGATAAGGCCGAACTCGCGGGCGAGCTGCTTGTACTGGGTCACCTGCTTTTTCACATAGGCGTCCAGCTCAGGCCCGGTCATGGCGAAGGGGAACAGCTCGCGCTGGTCGCGCAGCTTGGCGAAGTCCTCCGAAGCCAGCAGCTTGTCGAAGGAGGACTTCCAGAACTGGTAGTCCTCGTCGCTCACCTTCGGTCCGACGTAGAAACCGCGCACCACCGGCCAGACGATGTCGTAGCCCTGCTCCTTGGCGGTGGGGATGTCGGTCATGCCTTCATCCTTCAGGCGCTCCTCGGCGAATACCGCCAGCAGGCGCATCTTGCCGGCACGGATGTGCGGCATGGAGTCGGAGATATCGGTGCTGCCGACCTGGATGTGACCGCCCAGCAGCGCCGTGGCGATCTCGCCGCCGCCTTCCAGGGCGACATAGCGCAGCTGCTTGGGATCGATGCCGGCGGCCTTGGCGATCAGTGCGGTCTGCATCCAGTCCTGGCTGCCGACGGTGCCGCCGGAACCGATCACCACCTTGCTCGGGTCGGCCTTGAGCGCGGCCACCAGGTCGCCGAGGTTCTTGAACGGCGAGTCCGCCGGCACCGCGATGGCGCCGTAGCTGGTGCCGATCGCCGCCAGCCATTTCACCGCGTTCTCGTCGAAGCGGCCAAACTTGCCCTGGGCCAGGTTCAACAGGGAACCGCTGGAGAAGGCAGTGATGGTGTTGCCGTCGGCCGGCCGCTGGGCGACCACCGCGTTGTAGGCCACGGCGCCGACGCCGCCGGGCATGTAGGTGACGCGCATAGGCTTGGACAACAGCTTCGAGTCCATCAGGGCACTTTGCGCCAGCTTGCAGGTGAGGTCGAAGCCGCCGCCGGGGGAGGCCGGGGCGATGCATTCCGGGCGCTTGGGCTCGGCCATCAGGCTGCCGGCGAATAGCAGGGTGGCGCCGGCCAGGGTCAGGTTGCGCAGGACGTTGGACATGGTGCGATTCCTCTCTTGTTGTTATTTCGGTTACCAGATCGCCAGGGAGTAACTCAGGTAGATACGCGTCTCGTCGGCGTCCCGCGCGAAGCTGGAACGGTAGGTGGCGTTGCGCACGCGCACGGCGACGTCCTTGAGCGGGCCGCTCTGGATCACGTACTTGATGTCGGTGTTGCGCTCCCATTCCTTGCCGTGGCCGTCCATGCCATTGATTCTGGCATCGTCGCCGCTGACATAGCGATTCATCAGGGTCAGGCCGGGAATCCCGAGGCCGGCGAAGTCGAAATCGTGGCGCAGCTGCCAGGAGCGTTCCTCGGCGTCGGCGAAGTCGCCGACCTGCACGAAGTTCACCAGATACGGGTTGCTGCCATCGATGTAGGGGAAGGCGGTGTCGCCGTTCATCTGCTGCCAGCCGAGGCTGAACTTGTTGGCGCCCAGGGCGTAGCCGAGCATGCCGTTGAAGGCACGGTTGTCGATCTTGCCGCCACGGGCGGCGCCCTGGTCGTCGCTGAGCGCCAGGCGCAGGTCGGCGCTGAATTTTCCGGGGCCGAGCGGGTAGCTGGCGAGCAGGCCGACGAAGTGCTGGCGGTAGACGTCGTCCAGCTCGGCATAGTGGTAGCGGCCGGTGAGGTGGTCGGTGAGCTTGTAGTCGCCGCCGGCCAGGTCGTAGTGATCGCCCTCGGCGCTGCCGCCGGAGAAGCGCTTGTTCTTGTTGTTCAGCGCCAGGTCCTGCCAGTTGGTGGAGTCGCGGTCCTTGACCTTCTCCAGGCGGCCGCCGGTGAAGTTGAGGCGGGGCAGGTCGGTGGAGTTGAGCAGGCCGCCTTCGAAGGTCTGCGGGAACAGGCGGCTGTCGTTGGGCTGCAGGGTCGGCAGGTCGGGAATCAGGCTGCCGATCTTCAGCTCGCTCTTCGACACCTTGAACTTGGCGGTCAGGCCGAGCTTGCTGTACTCGTCGGCGGCGCGGCCGTCGTCATGGGTGGGCAGCAGGCCGGTGCCGGTGCGGTCAGGGCTGGAGTCGAGCTTCAGGCCGAGCATGCCCATGGCGTCGAGGCCGACGCCGACGGTGCCGGGGGTGTAGCCGGACTGGAAGTCGAGGATGAAGCCTTGCGCCCATTCCTCGCGCTTGGACTGGCCGCTGCCGTCGCGAAAATCACGGTTGAAGTAGATGTTCTGGGTGCTGAGGGTGGCGCTGCTGTCTTCGATGAAACCTGCCGCATCGCACAATGGGACGAAGCCGGCGACGGCCAGCAGGGCGCTCGCGCGGGCAGGGGACAGGCAGGGGAAAAAGGGCTTGCGGGCAGCCAGTGCAGCCTGGGGCTGGACAATGGGCATCTGTGGTCTCCGGTTCTTGTTGTTGTCACGAAAGGGCACCACGCCGCCTTTCGCTCTGAGCAGTCTTCGCCGCTTGGGGGCGATGCTAACGGGCTAAGCTTTCACCAGGCTTTCAGTCAGCTTTCGCAGTGTTTTCAGCGAATTTCCCCCATTCACAGCGGCGCGTGGATGGGTACACTGCCGGCCCGAACCTGTCGTCGTAGGGGTAAATCCACGTGCGAATCCTCCTGGTCGAAGACCATCCCCAACTGGGCGAAAGCGTTGCCCAGGCGCTCAAGGGCGCCGGCTGGACCGTGGACCTCTTGCAGGATGGCGTGGCCGCGGACCTGGCCCTGGCCAGCGAGGACTACGCGCTGGCGATCCTCGATGTCGGCCTGCCGCGCCTGGACGGCTTTCAGGTGCTGGCGCGCCTGCGCGAGCGCGGCAAGACCCTGCCGGTACTGATGCTCACCGCCCGTGGCGAGGTGCGCGACCGCGTGCACGGACTGAACCTCGGTGCCGACGACTACCTGGCCAAGCCCTTCGAGCTGACCGAACTGGAAGCGCGGGTGAAGGCCCTGCTGCGACGCAGCGTGTTGGGCGGGGAACAGCAGCAGCGCTGCGGCGAGCTGGTCTATGACCTCGGCGCGCGGCGCTTCACCCTGGCCGACCAGGCGATGAACCTGACCTCTCGTGAGCAGGCGGTGCTGGAAGCGCTGATCGCCCGTCCGGGGCGGGTGATGAGCAAGGAGCAACTGGCCTCCCAGGTGTTCGGCCTGGACCAGGACGCCAGTGCCGATGCCATCGAAATCTACGTGCACCGCCTGCGCAAGAAGCTCGAAGGCAGCTCGGTGCGCATCGTCACCTTCCGCGGCCTGGGTTACCTGCTCGAGGCGCAGGATGGCTGAGCCGCGCCGCTGGCGCGTCCCCGGCGCCGGCAGCCTGCGTGGCCGGCTGCTGTGGCGGCTGGGCGGCATGTTGCTGGTGCTGCTGCTGATCGGCAGCGCGGTGACCTACTCGCGTGCTCGCCACGCCGCCGACATCGCCTATGACCGGACCCTGCTGGCCTCTGCGCGGGACATCGCCGACGGCCTCTACGCCAGCGACGGCACCCTGCGCGCCAATGTGCCCTATATGGCGTTGGACAGCTTCGAGTACGACAGCGCCGGACGCATCTTCTACCAGGTGATCGATCCGCACGGACAGATGATCTCCGGCTATGAGAGTTTGCCCGCGCCGCCGCCGGGCACGCCGCGCACCGATGATTACCCGGCGTTAGCCAAGTTCTACGACGCCCAGTACCAGGGGCAGGGCGTGCGGGTGGTCAGCCTGCTGCAGCCGGTCAGCCAGCCGACGGTCAACGGCATGGCGGAAATCCGCGTAGCGGAAACCCTGGGCGCCCGCGAGCGGCTGGCGCGCAACCTGCTCGGCGACACCCTGTTGAACCTGGCGCTGTCGGCCATCGCCGCGCTGCTGCTGGTCTGGTACGCGGTGAGTGCCGGCCTGCGCCCGCTGGACCGCCTGCGCGCGGCGGTGGAGGAGCGGCAGCCGGACGACCTGCGGCCGCTGCCGGTGGTGCGGGTGCAGCGCGAGCTGCGTCCGCTGGTGGCGGCGCTCAACCACTTCACCGTGCGCCTGCGCGGGCTGTTCGACCGGCAGTCGCAGTTCATCGCCGAGGCCTCCCACGAGTTGCGCACGCCGCTGGCGGCGCTCAAGGCGCGGTTGGAGCTGGGCCTGCGCGAGCAGGACCCGCAGCAATGGCGCGCCACCCTGGTGGACGCCGTGCAGAACACCGATCGGGTGACGGGACTGGCCAACCAGTTGCTGTCCCTGGCGCGCGTCGAGAGCGGCGCGCGGGCCATCGCCGAAGGGGCGGGGGAGGACATCGATCTCAGCCAGCTGGCGCGGGAGCTGGGCCTGGCGCTGGCGCCGCTGGCCTATGCGCGCGGCGTCGCCCTGGCGCTGGAGGCGGACGATCCGGTGTGGGTGAAGGGGGATCCGACGCTGCTCAACGAGTTGCTCAGCAATCTGGTGGACAACGCCATCGCTCATGCTCCGGCGGACGGCAACGTGATCATCCGCGTGCTGTCGCCGGCCGGCCTGGAGGTCGAGGACGACGGCCCGGGGATTCCGCCGGAGGAGCGCGACAAGGTGTTCCGCCGTTTCTACCGCCGTCGTCAACAGGGCACCGGTCTGGGATTGGCCATCGTCGGCGAGATCTGCAGCGCGCACCGGGCGCGCATCGAGCTGGCGCAGGGCGAGTTGGGCGGGTTGCTGGTGCGGGTGAGTTTCCCGGTGGAAAACGCCTGAGGCAGAAACGCAAAACCCGCCGGTGAGGGCGGGTTCTGGCGTTGGGCGAAGCCATCGCGGACGGAGTCCGCTCCTACCCGGAGATCGACCCCTGTGTAGGAGCGGACTCCGTCCGCGATCGATCGCCGGCGGCGCGGTCGTCCGCTCTTACTGCAACATGCTCATCGCCGCTTCCATCGCCGCCGAGAGGTCCTCGTCTTCCTTGAGGTTGTCCTTCGGGTCCAGGCCCAGCTTGGCGAAGGCCGGAATGTTGCTCCAGTCCAGTTCGGTATAGGGGTGCTGGCTGCCCAGGTAGCTCTGCAGGGTGGCGACCTGGACGATGTCCACGTAGTCGACCTTGACCGAGTCGCGCTCGAAGTCCAGGTGCTGGCCCGGTACGGCGGCAATCGGCGCCGGGAAGTCCCAGGCCTTGAGGATGCGATCGCCGATGACCGGGTGGATGCGCTCGATCACATGGTTGAGGCTGATGGAGTCGGCCAGCAGCTCGCTGTGTTCCTCGGCGTAGGTGAGGATCGGCAGCGCGCCGATCTGGTGCACCAGGCCGGCGAGGGTGGCCTGGTCCGGCGCCAGGCGGGTGTAGTGGCGGCACAGGGCGTGGCAGATGCCGGCGATCTCGGTGCTCTTGTTCCAGACTTCGCGCATCTTGCGGTCGACCACGTCGGAGGTGGCCTGGAACATCTGCTCCATGGCAAGGCCGGTGGCCAGGTTGCAGGTGTAGTTCATGCCCAGGCGGCCGATCGCCATCTGCAGGTCGGTGATTTCCTTGTTGGTGCGCAGCAGCGGGCTGTTCACGACCTTGATGATGCGTGCAGTCAGTGCGGCATCGTTGCCGATCACCTTGGCGAGGTCCTGAACGCTGCTGTTGGGGTCTTCCGCCGCCTCGCGCACGCGCAGGGCGACTTCCGGCAGCGTCGGCAGCACCAGTTCATCGTTCTCGATGGCCCGCAGCAGATCCTGTTGTACTTTGTCGGCAAGCTTGCTCATGGCACTTCCTGATTGGGTCTGATGTTGCTTCTTGATGAGTCGTGTTGCCGTGCAACCCGTCGGGACGGGCTGCATTGTGCGCGTTGCTGAATGACTCGTCGGTTAGGTGGATCACCAAATCGTGTTTCTCACACCTTGCCTTGGGCCGGGCTCCCCACCCGGCCGAGTTCAGCGCTGGATCTCTCGGTCGCTGTCCAGGGTGTAGGGCAGGTCCAGAAGGCGCAGCGGCTGGCCTTCGGCCTCGCCCAGGCGCACGCGACCATCGGCGACGGCGTCGTCCTGCAGCACCGCCAGCAGCTCCACGCCTTCCGCGGCATGGGCGGCCAGCACCACTTCGCCGACGCTGGTGGAGTGCACCGGCGAGAACAGCTCGCGGCCCGGCTCCGGCAGTTCATTGCCGTCCAGCGCCAGGCGATGCAGGCGGCGCTTGAGGCGGCCGAGGTACTGCATGCGCGCGACGATTTCCTGGCCGGTGTAGCAGCCCTTCTTGAAGCTCACGCCGCCGACGGCCTGCAGGTTGATCATCTGCGGGATGAACAGCTCGCGGGTGCTGCCGAAGACTTGGCCGACACCGGCGCGGACCTGGCCGAGCAGCCAGTCGTTGAGGTTGCCGTGCGCCAGTTGCGCAGCCAGGTGCTCACGCAGCTCGGCGGCGCGTGGAGCCGGCACCCAGAGCTCGACGCGGCCCTGGCCCAGGCCGATGGCGATCAGGCCGTCATGGCGCGCCACCTGGTCGGCCTGGCCGCTGAGCGCAAGGCCCAGCTCGGCGAGCAGGGCGTCGGCGCCGCTCAGGCCGAAGCGCGTCCACAGGGCGCTGTCGTCCGACAGGCTGGCCTTGGAGAACACGGCGTACTTCTTGAGATCGGTTAGCTGGCCGTCGAGCAGGTCGCTGGCCATCGCCAGCAGGTAGCCGTCGCCCTCGGCGACGATGCGGAAGCTGGAGGTCATGCGCCCCTTGGGGGTGCAGCGCGCGCCAAGGCTTGCGGTTTCGTCGTTCAGGTAGCTGAGGTTGCAGGTCAGCTGGCCCTGGAGGAATTTGGCGGCGTCCACGCCGCGCACGGCGAGAATCCCTTCGTGATTGAGTTCGGTGAAGAAGACGGAGGCGGTCATCACGATTCGCTGGAAGAAAGTTAGGGGCCTCATGATAGAGCCCGGACCGAGGCTTGTCAGCGGGTGCCGGGAGCTGGGCCGCATGCGTATAATGCCGCTCGGCTCGCGCCGGCCGTCGCCCCCGCGAGCGATCCGATGTATTCGCCCGCCGTTATTCGAGGTACCTGCAGATGACCGATGAAATCGAACTCAAGCGCCTGTTCTGGCACAGCCGCCGTGGCATGCTGGAGCTGGACGTGCTGCTGGTGCCCTTCGTCCAGGAGGTCTACCCGGGCCTTGGCGCCGAGGACCAGGCGCGCTTCCGCAAGCTGCTGGAGTGCGAGGACCAGGATATGTTCGGCTGGTTCATGCAGCGCGGCGAGCCGGACGATGCCGACCTGCGCCACATCGTTCGCATGATCCTGGACCGTGTCCAGCCGAAGTGACCCCTTCGAATGCCACTGGCGACCGTCCATCGGGTTGCTGGTGGCCTATCTCGGCGCGCAGTCGTTCGCCGTCCTTGCGTTGCTGCTCGCAGACATTCCCTTCCACTGGATTTCACTCGGCCTGAGCCTTTGCCTGCTGCACGCCTGCTGGGTAGTGCCAGGGCGGATCCTGTTGCGCGGCCCGGCTGCGGTGCGCGCGCTGCGCCATGACGCCGGGGGTTGGCAGTTGTGGAGTGAGCGGGAAGGATTCCAGCCGGTGCAGCTGATGCCGGACAGCCTGGCGCTGCCGGCGTTGATCGTGCTGCGTTTCCGTCGTCCCGGCCAGTGGCTGGTGGGCAGCGTCTGCGTGCCGGCCGATGCCCTGGCACCGGAGCTGCACCGGCGCCTGCGGGTAAGGCTGCGCTTCAGCCGCAATAGGTGGGCGGCGCCAGGATAGTGTCGCGCGCCTCGGGCAGCAGGTCCGGATAGTCCAGGGTGTAGTGCAGGCCGCGACTTTCGTGGCGCTGCATGGCGGAGTTGATGATCAGCTCGGCCACCTGGGCCAGGTTGCGCAACTCGATCAGGTCGCGGCTGACCTTGTAGTTCGAGTAGAACTCGTCGATCTCGTCCAGCAGCAGGCGCACGCGGTGCTGCGCGCGGGCCAGGCGCTTGTTGGTGCGTACGATGCCGACGTAGTCCCACATGAAGCGCCGCAGCTCGTCCCAGTTGTGCGCGATGATCACGTCTTCGTCCGAGTCGGTCACCTGGCTGGCGTCCCAGCCGGGCAGGGGGGCTGGAGCGGGCGCGCGGGCAAGTTTGCCGACGATGTCGGCGGCGGCGGAACGGGCGTAGACGAAGCACTCCAGCAGGGAATTGCTGGCCATGCGGTTGGCGCCGTGCAGGCCGGTGAAGGTGGTTTCGCCGATGGCGTAGAGGTTCGGTACGTCGGTGTGGCCGTGCTGGTCCACCAGTACGCCGCCGCAGGTGTAGTGCGCCGCGGGTACTACCGGGATCGGCTCGCGGGTGATGTCGATTCCGAAGTCCAGGCAGCGCTCGTAGACGGTGGGGAAGTGCTCGCGGATGAACGCGTCCGGCTTGTGGCTGATGTCCAGGTAGACGTAGTCGATGCCCAGGCGCTTCATCTCGTGGTCGATGGCGCGGGCCACCACGTCGCGCGGCGCGAGTTCGGCCAGGGCATGGAAGCGCTGCATGAAGCGCTCGCCGTTGGGCAGGCGCAGCAGGCCGCCTTCGCCACGTATGGCCTCGGTGATCAGGAAGCTCTTGGCCTGCGGGTGGTACAGGCAGGTCGGGTGGAACTGGTTGAACTCCAGGTTGCCGACCCGGCAGCCGGCGCGCCAGGCCATGGCGATACCGTCGCCGGAGTTGCCGTCCGGGTTGCTGGTATAGAGGTAGACCTTGCTGGCGCCGCCGGAGGCGAGCACGGTAAAGCGCGCGCCGAAGGTGTCGACTTCGCCGGTGCTGCGGTCCAGCACATAGGCGCCCAGGCAGCGCTGGCCCTTCATGCCGAGCTTGCGCTCGGTGATCAGGTCGACCGCGACCCGTTGCGCCAGCAGTTCGATGTTCGGCCGCTGGCGCGCCTGCTCCAGCAGGGTGTTGAAGATGGCTGCGCCGGTGGCGTCGGCGGCGTGAATGATGCGGCGGTGGCTGTGGCCGCCTTCACGGGTCAGGTGGAACTCGAAGCCGCCGTCCTCGCGCCCCGGTTCGTGGTCGCGGGTGAAAGGCACGCCCTGTTCGATCAGCCACTGGATGGCTTCGCGGCTGTGCTCGACGGTGAACTTCACGGCGTCTTCGCGGCACAGGCCGGCGCCGGCGACCAGGGTGTCCTCGACGTGGGACTCGACGGTATCGGTATCGTCCAGCACGGCGGCGACTCCGCCCTGGGCCCAGAAGGTCGAGCCCTGGGACAGTTCGCCCTTGCTCAGGACGGCGATGCGCAGGTGCGCGGGCAGCGTCAGGGCGAGCGTCAGGCCTGCGGCCCCGCTGCCGATCACCAATACATCATGCTGGAAGTGCTGACCCATGTCCGGCTCCACCAAAAAGGCGCCCTAGTATATAGAAGGGTGTCACGGCACAATACTGGCGAACCGATGACACCGAAGCCGCCTGCGGCGGACGGCAGCCGCAGGGCGGACTCTCCGGACTCCCGCTCATGCCGCGAATGCAGGCGTGTTGGTGTTGCATCGGAGGTGACGGATCGTGGCAAATCGCCGGAACTTTTTTAGTCGTTCCGGTTCCAACCCAAAATACCTTAAGTCGTTTTCGCGCAGGCTCGGACTGCGCGGAGGGGAGCGCGGGTGTTTCGCCCGATACAGTTGAATTCAACGGGCTTCGGACGCATGTCTGGGTCCGGTTGCCGCGAACGTGAAAAAACTGTGCGGCGCATGCTTGGAGGGGAGAACTTTTGCAGAAGTCCCGAGTCTATCTTGGCAGGACGATTCACCAGGGTGCTCGAAGCTCCTCCAGGTTCGTAGAGGAGCATTCATGCTAACCCAGGAACAGGATCAGCAACTGGTTGAACGGGTACAGCGCGGAGACAAGCGGGCATTCGATCTGCTGGTGCTGAAGTACCAGCACAAGATTCTCGGGCTGATCGTGCGGTTCGTGCACGACGCCCAGGAAGCCCAGGATGTCGCACAGGAAGCATTCATCAAGGCGTATCGCGCCTTGGGTAACTTCCGAGGCGATAGTGCCTTTTATACCTGGCTGTACCGTATCGCCATCAATACCGCGAAGAACCACCTGGTGGCGCGCGGTCGGCGCCCGCCTGACAGCGATGTCACTGCGGAAGACGCGGAGTTCTTCGAGGGCGACCATGCCCTGAAGGACATCGAGTCGCCGGAACGAGCCATGCTGCGGGATGAGATCGAGGAAACAGTTCATCGCACCATCCAGCAGCTGCCGGAGGATCTGCGCACGGCACTGACCCTGCGCGAGTTCGAAGGCTTGAGTTACGAAGATATCGCCACCGTGATGCAGTGTCCGGTGGGGACGGTCCGCTCACGGATATTCCGTGCGCGGGAAGCGATCGACAAAGCTTTGCAGCCTTTGTTGCATGAAGAAGTCTGATACAGCGGCAACAGCCAAGAGAGGTACCGCTATGAGTCGTGAAGCCCTGCAGGAGTCGCTGTCCGCTGTAATGGATAACGAAGCGGATGAGCTTGAGCTGCGGCGAGTGCTTGCAGCCTGCGGCGAGGACGCCGAATTGCGGGCCACCTGGTCCCGTTATCAACTGGCCCGTGCGGTGATGCACAAGGAGCCGGCGATGCCAAAGCTGGATATCGCCGCCGCCGTGTCCGTCGCTCTGGCCAATGAAGCCGCGCCGGCGCCGAGCAAGCCCAATCCGTGGCGCAACATTGGCCGCCTGGCGGTCGCCGCGTCGGTGACCCTGGCCGTGCTGGCGGGTGTTCGCCTGTACCATCAGGACAGCGGCGTCGCCAACAACGGACTGGCCCAGCAGTCGACTGCCACGCAGCAGATCGCTCTGCCGCAAGTTCAGGGGCCGGCGGTTCTGGCAGGCTACACTCAGGACGAGGCGCCGCAGGTGATCACCAATGCCCAGGGCGGGCAGACCACCTGGCATGAGCAGCGTCTTCCGGGTTATCTGCGCCAACATGCGCAACAGTCCGCCGTAAACGGTACTGACAGCGCCCTGCCTTACGCGCGCGCCGCGAGCCTGGAAAGCCGCTGATTTTGCGACCTTAAGGAGCGACATGCGCGCGACTACAGCACTGCTGTTCATCCTTGGCGGTCTGCTGGCTTTGCCAGTCCAGGCCGCCGATGCGTTGGACTGGATCAAACGTCTCTCCGAGGCGGATCAGCAACAGAATTTCCAGGGTACTTTCGTCTACGAGCGCAGCGGCACCTTCTCGACCCACGACGTGTGGCATCGGGTCGATGCCGATGGTTCTGTGCGCGAGCGCCTGGTGCAGGCCGATGGCCCGCGCCAGGAAGTGCTGCGGGTCGATGGCGCCACCCAGTGCGTCGGCGGCGGCATGGCCGGGCAGGTTGCGGTGGGTCAGCTCTGGCCCACGCACAAGCTGAATCCGCAGGACCTGACCTCCTGGTACGACATCCGCATGGCGGGCGAGTCGCGCATCGCCGATCGCCCGGCCGTGGTGCTTGCCGTGCTGCCGCGCGACCAGCACCGCTACGGTTTCGAGCTCCATCTGGACAAGGAAACCGGTCTGCCGCTCAAGTCCCTGCTGCTCAACGACAAAGGACAGGTCATCGAGCGCCTGCAATTCACCCGCATCGACCTGACGGCCCCTGACGATGCCGAGCTGCAGCCGACCTCGGCCTGTCAGCCGGTCAAGGAGCTCAAGAGCGCGGCCGTGAAAACCGGCTGGCATTCGGAGTGGGTGCCCCCGGGGTTCACCCTCAACAGCACCTTGCAACAGCGCAGCCCGGTGTCGGACGACCAGGTGCTCTGCCTGGCATACGGCGATGGCCTGGCGCGCTTCTCGGTGTTCCTCGAGCCGCTGCATGGCGCCAAGGTCGACGATGCGCGTACCCAGTTGGGCCCGACGACCGTGGTATCCCGGCGATACGCCAGTGAAGATGGCGGCACCATGGTGACCGTCGTGGGCGAGATACCCAGTGGTACGGCTGAGCGGGTTGCGCTGTCCATGCGGCCAGCGGGAGCCCAGCCCGAGTGATCGAGGAGCGGGGGAGGGTAGTGGCGGTCGAGTCCGGAGCGGTCTGGGTCGAAACGCTGCGCCAATCCACCTGCTCGGGATGTTCAGTGAATGCCGGCTGCGGACAGGGTATCCTGGGCCGGTTGGGTGTCGGTAACAGGCGTGGCCGCGTGCGCGCCTTGTCTTCGCTGAAGCTGGCGCCTGGCGACGAAGTCGTGTTGGGCGTAGGCGAGGACCTTCTCCTGAAGAGTGCCCTGCTCTTCTATCTTTCCCCGTTGCTTGGACTTTTCGCGCTGGCACTACTGGCGGCGCGCCTCGGTTTCGGGGAACCTCTGGTCATGGCGGCCGGGCTTGCGGGATTCCTGCTGGCCTGGTTGCTCGTGCGTCGCCTGGCGCGACGCCATTCGGATGATCCGGCGATGCAACCGGTTGTGCTGCGTGCGCTGGTCGGTGGGCCGCTCGGCCCGGTTTAGTCTCTTTCCCAATCAACATCACGGGAGCTGTAGTCAATGCAAACCCTGAAACGCAGCATGGCTGCGCTGGTTGCCCTGCTGGCCTTGAGCCTGTCGGTCACTGCGCGTGCCGAATTACCGGACTTCACGCCGCTGGTGGAGAAGGCGTCGCCGGCGGTGGTCAACATCAGTACCACGCAGAAGCTCCCGGATCGCTCGAATGCCCAGATGGGCATCCCGGACCTGGACGGCCTGCCGCCGGGCCTGCGCGAGTTCTTCGAGCGCAGCATTCCCCGCGGCCAGGGCGGTCAGGGGCAGGCGCCCCGTGGCCAGCAGCGCGAAGCGCAGTCCCTGGGTTCGGGTTTCATCATCTCTGATGATGGCTACATCCTGACCAACAACCATGTGGTGGCCGACGCCGACGAGATTCTGGTGCGCCTGTCCGACCGCAGCGAGCACAAGGCCAAGCTGGTGGGTGCCGATCCGCGCAGCGACGTGGCCGTGCTGAAGATCGAGGCCAAGAACCTGCCGACCCTCAAGCTGGGCGACTCCGACAAGCTGAAGGTGGGTGAGTGGGTGCTGGCCATCGGCTCGCCCTTCGGCTTCGACCATTCGGTGACCGCCGGTATCGTCAGCGCCAAGGGCCGCAGCCTGCCGAACGAGAACTACGTGCCGTTCATCCAGACAGACGTGGCGATCAACCCGGGCAACTCCGGTGGTCCGCTGCTGAACCTGCAGGGCGAAGTCGTGGGTATCAACTCGCAGATCTTCACCCGTTCCGGCGGCTTCATGGGCCTCTCCTTCGCGATTCCGATCGATGTGGCGCTGAACGTCGCCGATCAGCTGAAGAAAGGCGGCAAGGTCAGCCGTGGCTGGCTGGGTGTGGTGATCCAGGAAGTGAACAAGGACCTGGCCGAGTCCTTCGGGCTCGACAAGCCGTCCGGCGCTCTGGTGGCGCAGCTGGTCGAAGACGGCCCGGCGGCCAAGGGCGGCCTGCAGGTAGGCGACGTGATCCTCAGCCTGAATGGCCAGACCATCAATGAATCGGCCGATCTGCCGCACCTGGTGGGCAACATGAAGCCGGGCGACAAGGCGGCCCTGGAAGTCATCCGCGATGGCAGCCGCAAGACGCTGAACATGACCATCGGCAACCTGCCGGACGAGGACGAGGAAGTCGCCGCCGTCGAAGGCAAGGGCGCCGAGCGCAGCAGCAACCGCATGGGCGTGACCGTGGCGGAGCTGACTGCCGAGCAGCGCAAGTCGCTGGACATCAAGGGCGGCGTGGTGATCAAGGAAGTCCAGGGTGGCCCGGCAGCGATGATCGGCCTGCGTCCGGGCGATGTGATCACCCACCTGAACAACCGTGCGGTGGATTCGTCCAAGACCTTCTCCGAGATCGCCAAGTCTCTGCCGAAGGATCGCTCCATCTCCATGCGCGTACTGCGCCAGGGGCGTGCGAGTTTCATCACCTTCAAGCTCGCCGAGTAAGCTCGGCATCGAAAAAGGGCGGTCTTCACCGCCCTTTTTCATGCCTGTCCGTCCGGCGCAGACATAGCGGACGGTGCGGTATTCAAGTAAACTCCCCGGCTATTTTTCGGCGGATTGCCGCCTTCAGCCTTTCGAGTGTGTTCAGCCGTGAGTGACCTGAGTCATATCCGCAATTTCTCCATCATCGCCCACATCGACCATGGCAAGTCGACGCTGGCGGACCGCTTCATCCAGATGTGCGGCGGCCTGTCCGACCGCGAGATGGAGGCCCAGGTACTGGACTCCATGGACCTGGAGCGCGAGCGCGGCATCACCATCAAGGCGCACAGCGTCACCCTTCACTACAAGGCGAAGGACGGCAAGACCTACCAGCTGAACTTCATCGATACCCCCGGTCACGTCGACTTCACCTACGAAGTCAGCCGCTCGCTGGCCGCCTGCGAGGGCGCTCTGCTGGTGGTGGACGCCGGCCAGGGCGTGGAAGCGCAGTCGGTCGCCAACTGCTACACCGCCATCGAGCAGGGCCTGGAAGTCATGCCCGTGCTGAACAAGATGGACCTGCCGCAGGCCGACCCCGACCGCGTGAAGGACGAGATCGAGAGCATCATCGGCATCGACGCCACCGACGCCGTGGCCTGCTCGGCCAAGAGCGGCATGGGCGTGGAAGATGTGCTGGAGCGTCTGGTCAGCGCCATCCCGGCGCCCGAAGGCGAGATCGACGCTCCGCTGCAGGCGCTGATCATCGACTCCTGGTTCGACAACTACCTGGGCGTGGTCTCGCTGGTACGTGTGAAGCACGGCCGCGTCAAGAAAGGCGACAAGATTCTGGTGAAGTCCACCGGCAAGGTCCACCAGGTGGACAGCGTCGGCGTCTTCACCCCGAAGCACACCGAGACTCCGGACCTCAAGGCCGGTGAAGTGGGCTTCATCATCGCCGGCATCAAGGACATCCTCGGCGCGCCGGTGGGCGATACCCTGACCCTCAACAGCACCCCCGACGTGGACGTGCTGCCGGGCTTCAAGCGCATCAAGCCGCAGGTCTACGCCGGCCTGTTCCCGGTCAGCTCCGATGACTTCGAGGACTTCCGCGAAGCCCTGCAGAAGCTGACCCTGAACGACGCCGCGCTGCAGTACGAGCCGGAAAGCTCCGAGGCCCTGGGCTTCGGCTTCCGCATCGGCTTCCTCGGCATGCTGCACATGGAGATCATCCAGGAGCGCCTGGAGCGCGAGTACGACCTGGACCTGATCACCACCGCACCGACCGTGATCTTCGAGATCGTGCAGAAGAACGGCGACATCCTCTATGTCGACAACCCGTCCAAGCTGCCGGACCTCTCGTCCATCGACGAGATGCGTGAGCCCATTTGCCGCGCCACCATCCTTGTGCCTCAGGAGCACCTGGGCAACGTCATTACCCTGTGCATCGAGAAGCGTGGCGTACAGCGCGACATGCACTTCCTCAGCGGCCAGGTCCAGGTGATCTACGATCTGCCGATGAACGAAGTGGTGCTGGACTTCTTCGACCGCCTGAAGTCCACCAGCCGTGGCTATGCTTCGCTGGACTACAGCTTCGATCGCTTCGAGCCGGCCAACCTGGTCCGTCTCGATGTATTGATCAACGGCGAGAAGGTCGACGCCCTCGCCCTGATCGTCCACCGCGACAACGCCCCCTACAAGGGCCGTCAGCTGGTGGAGAAGATGAAAGAACTGATTCCGCGGCAGATGTTCGACGTCGCGATTCAAGCGGCCATCGGTGGGCAGATCATTGCCCGTTCGACGGTCAAGGCGCTCAGGAAGAACGTGCTGGCTAAGTGCTATGGTGGTGACGTGAGCCGTAAGCGCAAGCTGCTGGAAAAGCAGAAGGCCGGTAAGAAAAGGATGAAGCAGGTCGGTAGCGTGGAGATTCCGCAGGAAGCCTTCCTCGCTGTGCTCAAAGTGGACAGTTGAACCCTATGACGCTGAATTTCCCGCTGTTGCTGGTGATTGCCGTTGCTGTGTGCGGCGTTCTCGCCCTGGTGGACTTGGTGCTGTTCGCACCGCGCCGCCGGGCGGCCATTTCCGCCTATGAAGGCACGGTTGGCGAGCCTGATCCGGAAGTGCTGGAAAAACTGAACAAGGAGCCGGTACTGATCGAGTACGGCAAGTCGTTCTTCCCGGTACTGTTCATCGTGCTGGTGCTGCGCTCCTTCCTGGTCGAGCCGTTCCAGATTCCGTCCGGCTCGATGAAGCCTACCCTGGAAGTGGGCGATTTCATCCTGGTCAACAAGTTCGCCTACGGCATCCGCCTGCCCGTGCTGGATACCAAGGTGATCCCGGTGGGCGATCCGCAGCGCGGCGATGTCATGGTGTTCCGCTACCCCAGCGATCCGAACATCAACTACATCAAGCGCGTGATCGGCGTCCCTGGCGACACCATCCGCTACACCAGCGACAAGCGCCTCTACATCAACGACCAGCTGGTCGCCGAAAAACTGATCGGCGAGGAGCCGGGCAGCCTGGGCAGCGTGACGCTGTACAAGGAAAAGCTGGGCGACGTGGAGCACCTGATCCGCAAGGAAATGACCCGTTACCGCATCGAGCCGGGCAAGCAGTGGAAGGTCCCGGCCGAGCACTACTTCATGATGGGTGACAACCGCGACAACTCCAACGACAGTCGCTACTGGAACGACCCGAAGATCCCGAAGGACCTGCTGGGCATGGTTCCGGACCGCAATATCGTCGGCAAGGCGTTCGCGGTGTGGATGAGCTGGCCGGAGCCCAAGCAGCGCAACCTGCCGAATTTCTCGCGAGTGGGCGTGATCCACTAAAGTTGTGAGATGTTCGAAGCCTTCGGGCGGCGAACAGTGCTAGAAACCCGGGCGGGGCTGCACGCGGGGAGCGAGGCAGCCCCGCTTGTACGTGGGCCCGCCGCGGTTGGCGGACAATAAGAACGATACCGACATGAGGTCGATATGAAGTACGCACGTTCGCAGAAGGGCATGTCGTTGCTGAGCTGGCTGGTGATCCTGGCCGTTGTGGCGTTCCTGGCCAGCGCGGCGTTCAAGGTCTTCCCGCACTACATGGATTACTACGCCATCGAGAAGGCCATCACCTCGGTGGAAACCGACAAGGCCGCCGAAGTGCGCACTGTCCCGGAGTTCTACTCTTACGTGGACAAGGCGCTGATGCTCAATAACATCCGCGACCTCAAGCTGGATGACGCTCTGGACGTGAAGCTCGAGAACAATGAGTTCCGCGCCCACCTGAAGTACGAAAAACGTGAGCCACTGGTCCAGAACATCGACCTGGTGGTCAAATTTGACAAAGAATTTCGTGTACGAATGCCGTGAGTAACAGTCTGGATCGACTCGAGCGAAAGCTTGGCTATACCTTTCGCGACCAGGACCTGATGGTCCTGGCGCTGACCCACCGCAGTTTCGCCGGGCGCAATAACGAGCGCCTGGAGTTCCTGGGCGACGCCATCCTCAACTTCGTCATCGGCGAAGCCCTTTTCACCCATTTCCCTCAAGCCCGCGAAGGCCAGCTATCGCGCCTGCGCGCGCGCCTGGTGAAGGGCGAGACCCTGGCCCTGCTGGCCCGCGGTTTCGAAATCGGTGATTACCTGCGGCTGGGCTCGGGCGAGCTGAAGAGCGGCGGTTTTCGCCGTGAGTCGATCCTGGCCGATGCCATGGAGGCGCTGATCGGCGCCATCTACCTGGATACCGGCATGGACTCCGCCCGTGAGCGGATCATGGCCTGGCTCGGCCCGCAGCTGCGCGAGCTGACCCCGGTGGATACCAACAAGGACCCCAAGACCCGCCTGCAGGAGTTCCTGCAATCGCGCGGGTGCGAGTTGCCGCGTTACGACGTGGTGGATATCCAGGGCGAACCGCATTGCCGCACCTTTTTCGTCGAGTGCGAGGTTGCCCTGTTGAATGACAAGACCCATGGCCACGGCGGCAGCCGCCGCATCGCCGAGCAGGTGGCCGCCGCTGCCGCGCTGGCAGCCCTGGGCGTGGAGAATGGCCATGAGTGAGCACGAGCAAGACCAGCACGACCCATCCGAGCACGATGAAGCAGGAGCCGTTCGTTGCGGTTACGTCGCCATCGTCGGCCGCCCCAACGTAGGCAAGTCGACCCTGCTCAACCACATCCTCGGGCAGAAGCTGGCGATCACCTCGCGCAAGCCGCAGACCACCCGTCATACCCTGCTGGGTATCAAGACCGAGGGTGACGTGCAGGCGGTGTACGTCGACACCCCCGGCCTGCACAAGGACAACGACAAGGCGCTCAACCGCTACATGAACCGTTCGGCCAGCGCCGCGCTGAAGGATGTCGACGTGGTGATCTTCGTCGTCGACCGCAACCGCTGGACCGACGAGGACCAGATGGTCTACGACAAGGTCAAGTACGTGAGCTGCCCGGTCCTGCTGGCGGTGAACAAGGTCGACCGCATGGAAGACAAGGGCGAGCTGCTGCCGCACCTGCAGTGGCTGGCCGAACAGTTGCCCAACGCCGAAGTCGTGCCGATTTCCGCCCAGCACGGGCAGAACCTCGACGTGCTGGAAGGCCTGGTGGCCGAGCGCCTGCCCGAGAACGATCACTTCTTCCCGGAAGACCAGATCACCGACCGCAGCAGCCGTTTCCTCGCCGCCGAGCTGGTGCGCGAGAAGATCATGCGCCAGCTGGGCGCCGAGCTGCCGTATCAGGTCACCGTGGAGATCGAAGAGTTCAAGCAGGACGGTCCGATCCTGCACATCCACGCGCTGATCCTGGTGGAGCGCGACGGCCAGAAGAAGATCATCATCGGCGAGAAGGGCGAGCGCATCAAAAGCATCGGCCAGAACGCGCGCAAGGACATGGAAGTGCTGTTCGACTCCAAGGTCATGCTCAACCTCTGGGTGAAAGTGAAGGGCGGCTGGTCCGACGACGAGCGCGCGCTGCGTTCGCTGGGCTACGGCGACCTCTGAGCCGCAACGCCCCGCGAGCTTTCGCGGGGCGCACCCTTCGGGCGCCTGAGCGCGCCCGTCTCCCGATTCCCACTCCAGGCGCAGCGCCATGAGCCTCGCTTCTCCCGCCCAACCCGCTTTCGTCCTGCACAGCCGTGCCTACAAGGAAACCAGCGCACTGGTGGACTTCCTCACGCCGCAAGGCCGGCTGCGGGCCGTACTGCGCGGCGCCCGGGGCAAGGCCGGTGCACTGGCGCGGCCCTTCGTGCCGCTGGAAGCCGAATTCCGCGGGCGCAGCGACCTGAAGAACGTCGTGCGCCTGGAGGCCAACGGTATTCCCAACCTGCTGAGCGGCGAAGCGCTGTTCAGCGGCCTGTACCTGAACGAGCTGATGATTCGCCTGTTGCCGGCGGAAGACCCGCATCCGGCGCTGTTCGACCACTATCAGGCCACCTTGCCACTGCTGGCCGCCGGACGGCCGCTGGAGCCGCTGTTGCGCGCCTTCGAATGGCGGCTGCTGGACGAGCTGGGGTATGGTTTCTCCCTGGACAGCGATATCGTCGGTCAACCGGTGGCCCCCGATGGCCTTTACCGCCTGCTGCCGGACTCGGGCCTCGAGCCGGTCGGCAGCCTGCAGCCGGGGCTGTTCCACGGTGCCGATCTGCTGGCGATGGCCGAGGCCGACTGGAGCGCTCCGGGCGCTCTGGCGGCGGCCAAGCGCCTGATGCGCCAGGCCCTGGCGCCCCATCTTGGCGGCCGACCGCTGGTCAGCCGCGAGTTATTCATGAATCGCAAGGACAACTCCCGTGACTGAAGCCAACCGTATCCTGCTCGGCGTGAACATCGACCACGTTGCTACCCTGCGCCAGGCCCGCGGCACCCGCTATCCCGACCCGGTGAAAGCCGCGCTGGACGCCGAGGAAGCCGGCGCCGACGGCATCACCGTGCACCTGCGCGAGGACCGCCGGCACATCCAGGACCGCGACGTGCGCGTGCTCGCCGAAGTGCTGCAGACCCGCATGAACTTCGAGATGGGCGTCACCGAGGAGATGATGAAGTTCGCCGAGATCATCCGCCCGGCCCACGTCTGCCTGGTTCCGGAGACTCGCCAGGAGCTGACCACCGAGGGTGGCCTGGACGTCGCCGGCCAGGAAGCGCGCATCCGCGACGCGGTGCAGCGCCTGGCTGCCGCTGGCTGCGAGGTGTCGCTGTTCATCGATCCGGACCAGCGTCAGATTGAAGCCTCGGCACGTGTCGGCGCCCCGGCCGTCGAGCTGCACACCGGCCGCTACGCCGACGCCCACAACCCCGCCGAAGCCGCTCATGAACTGGCGCGCATCCGTGATGGCGTGGAGTTCGGCCTGTCCCACGGGCTGATCGTCAATGCCGGTCATGGCCTGCACTACCATAACGCCGAGCCGGTGGCGGCGATTGCCGGGATCAACGAGCTGAACATCGGCCACGCCATCGTTGCTCACGCGCTGTTCGTGGGCTTCAAGCAGGCGGTGGCGGAGATGAAGGCGCTGATCGTGGCGGCTGCGAATCGCTGATTGGTGTTTAGTTCGAAATCTTAGGGCGGATAACGCTTTGGGCGTTATGCGTCCTGCATCCTGCGATTCCTGTAGGAGCGGGCCATGCCCGCGATCGCGCCCATGGGGCGCTCCTACAGAGTTTCAGGACTTCCGTGAGTCGTCTCAGGGCTTGCGCGCCACCAGCGTGGCGCGCAGCGGCGCCGGCAGGCCTTCGACGGTGCGGCCGTGGTCGTGCGGATCGAGGAAGTCCGGCAGCGACTGGTAGCGCATCCACTCGGTGGCGCGTTGCTCTTCCACCGAGGTGCGGCTGATGTCCACGCTGCGCACATCGGTGAAGCCCGCGCGGCGCAGCCACAGCTCCAGCGCCGGCACCGACGGCAGGAACCACACGTTGCGCATCTGCGCGTAGCGGTCCTCGGGCACCAGCACGGTATTCACGTCGCCTTCCACTACCAGGGTTTCCAGCACCAGTTCGCCGCCACGGCGCAGGCAGTCCTTGAGCGCCAGCAGGTGGTCGATGGGCGACCGGCGATGGTAGAGCACGCCCATGGAGAACACCGTGTCGAAGCCTTCCAGCTTCTCGGGCAGGTCTTCCAGGGCGAAGGGCAGGTGCCAGGCCGGCAGGTCCGGCAGGTAGCGCTTCATGGCCAGGAACTGGCAGAAGAACAGCCAGTTCGGGTCCACGCCCACCACGCTGCGCGCGCCGGCGCCGAGCATGCGCCACTGGTAGTAGCCGTTGCCGCAGCCGACATCGAGGATGCGCTTGCCCGCCAGGTCGATGTGCGGCGAGACGCGCTCCCATTTCCAGTCCGAGCGCCATTCGGTGTCGATGTGCACGCCGAACAGATTGAACGGGCCCTTGCGCCACGGAATCAGCCCTTGCAGAGCCAGTTTGAGCTGCGCACGGGTGTCCTCGTCGCAGGCGCCTTCGAGGTTGAAGCGCTCACGCAGTTCGACGGCCGCGGCGTGCAGCTCCGGCAGGCGATCCACCGCCGCCAGCCAGCGTTCCAGGTCGCCGTGACCATCCTCGACCTTCGCGGCCAGTTGTGCGGGCAGGGAAGCGGCCCAGGATTCCAGTGGCGTGCCGGCCAGTTCAAGGCTCAGGCGGTCGAGGTCGAAGCGTTCGATCATGGCAGGGCAATCAGGGAAGCGAAGTTGAGGCACTGGAACCAGGGCACGACCTTGGAGAAGCCGGCAGCCAGCAGGCGCTCGCGGTGGGTCTCCAGGGTGTCGGGGCGCATGACGTTCTCGATGGCGGTGCGTTTCTGGGCGATTTCCAGTTCGCTGTAGCCATTGGCGCGCTTGAAGTCGATGTGCAGGTCGGTGAGCAGTTCGTGCTCCTGCTCGTCGGCGAAGCGCAGTTTTTCCGAGAGGATCAGCGCGCCGCCGGGCAGCAGGGCGCTGTGCAGGCGGGTGAGCAGCGTCAGGCGTTGTTCGGGGGCGATGAACTGCAGGGTGAAGTTCAGCGCGATCAGCGAGCAGGGCCTGAGCTCCAGGGTGAGGATGTCCGCCTCGATCAGCTCGACCGGCAGCAGTTCCTGGTGCATGGCGTCCTGGGCGCGTAGGTATTCGCCGCAGCGCGCGATCATCGGCGCCGAGTTGTCCACGCCGATGACGCGGCAGCCTTCGGTCTTCACGTGACGGCGCAGCGCCTGGGTCACGGCGCCGAGGGAGCAGCCGAGGTCGTACAGCACGCTGTTCGGGGCGGCAAAGCGCGCGCCGAGCACACCGATGTTCTCGACGATGGTGGGGTAGCCCGGCACCGATCGCTTGATCATGTCCGGGAAGACGCGCACCACGTCCTCGTTGAAGGTGAAGTCGGGAACCTGGGCTTGCGGCTGGGCGAAGATGCGGTCGGATTCGCTCACGCTGGATGGGGCCTCGTTACGCTGAACAGGCAACAGGGCGCGGCGCGCCCGGTCTGCCGGGGCGCGCATTGTAGCCGAGGCGCCGGGTGCGCCCAAGCTTCAGCCGATAAGGGTCACTTGAGCTGGTCGGAGAAGTATTCGCCGGCGCCCTGCAGCGGGCCGAGCGGGTTCTTCTTGTCTTCCCGGCGGCGGATGTTCGGCTCGCCGTTGCTGGTCTTGTGCACCACCACGTCGTCGATCAGTACGAACACCGGGCGGAACGACCACCCCTGGACTTCCCGGCGCTTGCGGAAGTTGAAGATGTCCGCCCAGAAACTGCCCACCCGCTGGCTGTCGGTCTTGCTGAAGTCGAAGGCGTAGCCGACGCAGCGATCCTTGGCCTGCAGGCAGGTGATCAGGCCGTCAGGCAGGTAGTCGATGGGAATGTTGGGTTGTACGAACATCAGCCGCACGTCGATGAACGAGAGCATCTTGGCGTTGCCCTGGGACAGCGGGTCGAAGCCCAGTGCGTAGAGCTGCGACTTGGTGGTCTTGCCCGTCTCGACCTGGTTGAAGCGGCTCTGTGCATCCTGGTAGTCCAGGAAAGGTGACTGCACTTCCGCACGTTCGCTGGGCAGCAGGCTGCCACACGCCGAGAGCATCATGTACGCCCCCAGCAACATCATCGAGCGAACTACTGCACGCATGGAGCTCCCCTTAATCGCAGTCTCTTGTAATTGATCTATAGCCGATGCCCAAGCGCTGTGCCGGACTTTTCTCACGCCTCGGAAGGCTATTCCGCAGCCACTCCATATCCTTGCATCAGCGGTTTCCACTGATCGCCGCGGCGGAACTCGCGCAGACCGTCGTCGAGCTCGTCCAGACGCTCCCTGACCGACTCCAGGCGCGGGTTGAGTGCGACGTACATGGGACGTTTATCGGCAAGCTGTCCGGCGGCACGAATCTGCCCGGACAGGCGGTGACGCTGAAGATAGTGCTCGACGATCTGGCTGTCTTCGAGCAATACGCTGATGCGCCCGAGCAACAGCTTCTGGATGTTGCGTTCCAGCACCCGTTCACCGCTGAGTACCTGCACCTGTTCGTGATCGTCCAGATGGCTGTCGCGCCAGGCGTCCAGCTCAGCGCCGTAGGAATAGCCCTGAGCGAGGCCGATGGACTGGTCGTCCAGCGATGCCGGACCCTGGTAGTGCCACGGACTGTCGGTACGGGTATAGAAACGCATGGTCACCCAGCCGATGGGCTCCTGGCCGATCACCAGGTTCTCGGATTCTTCCGGGTAGGCGCCAACCACGCCATCCACCAGGCCCTCGCGGGCCATCTGCAGGGCGCGGGGCCAGGGCAGGGGCTCGAAGGCTGGAGCCTGGCTGAGAATACGGGACAGGGCCTCGAGCAGATAGCCGGGTTTGTCCGGGTTGTCCGGGCAGATGTAGGGGCACCAGTCGTCGCCGGCCAGGCGCAGTGGCTCGGCACTGGCGATCAGTGCGGTGCACAGGAGCAGAGCCGGCACAGCGAAACGCAGCATGTCAGACTCGGGAAGTGGGCTGTCCCGGGGAGTATGGCAGAGCCTGATGACGACTTGTGACGGATGCCGCGATGCCGAACTGGCCCAGCCAGTAAGTGAGCATGATGGCGTAGGAGGAGCCGTCGAAGGCGCCGACGAAGCGGCTGATGCCGATCATCGCGTCGGAACTGACGAACAGCAGGGCGCCGACCGCGGCGAGGTTGCGGCTGGCGGCCGGCAGATCGGCGCAGCCGAGGCGGGCGAGGGCGCGCCAGAGCATGCAGCTGATGGTCAGGCTATAGAGCGCGATCGGCAGCAGCAGCGGCCCGAGCCCCCGGCTATGGAGCAGGACGAACAGGCCGCCACCGAGCAGGGCGGCGAACAGCTGGCCCGCCGGGGCCAGGCGGCGGGTATCCCCGAGGTAGGCGAGCAGATAGGCCAGGTGCGCCAGCAGGAAGGCGGCGAGCCCCGGGACGAAGGCGTTGACCGGCCACTCCAGGAGGATGTCGCCCAGCATCGACAGCACCAGGCCCGCTGCGATCCAGCGCCGGTAGGTGTCGGCCGGCGCGCTCAGCACCCAGAACAGCAGGGCGAGCACCGGCAGCGGCTTGCACAGCATGCGCAGGGGCGGCAGGTCGAGGGTGACGGCAAGCAGGTAGGCGATGCCACCGATGAGTGCCAGCAGTATCCAGCGCATGGGTTCCCTCCCGTGGAAATGTGCGCCCACTCTGCCGCAGCGCGCCGTGCCGCCACAGGCCGAGGGCGTCAGTGCGAGTGGCTTATGGCGCCGGATCTCTGCTGCGTCGGCTCAGCGCACGGCAATGGGGCAGACGAAGGTCTGCGCGGGCGCGACTTCCGCCTCCCAGGGGCGGCGGTAGGCCAGTTCCAGTTTGTCCTCGCCGGTGCCGGTGACGCGGAAGCGCCAGGTAGATTCGCCAGCGCTGCCGACCAGGCCCGCGTCTTCCGGATTGCTGTAGACCTCCGGGCCGAGGCTTTGCAGCAGGCCGTTGGCGGCATTGCGCATTTCCCAGCGGAACCCGGTGGTGGGGTTGCTCGGCAGGATCAGCACCAGTTCCTGGCCTTCGTGCAGCTTCAGGGGTTTGCAGTCACTGGCGTCTTCCAGGGTGACCACGGGTTTGGACTGCCCGGCGCAGCCGGCGAGCAGGGCCAGGGAGAAGGGGAGCAACAGGCGGTACGACGGCATGACGACTCCTGGGGTGGGGACCAGACTGGCCGCAGGATATCGCAATCGGAGGGAGAGAGAAGACTGTCCGGTGTTGCCCGGCGTAGGAGCGGACCCTGTCCGCGAAGGCTAGCCACTGCACCCACGTTGCAGGATGAGCGCCCACAAAAAGCATCGCGGACGGAGTCCGCTCCTACGCAGGCACGAGACAGCGGCACTTCCTTGTAGGGGCGGATTCATCCTCGATGGATTTCGCGGACAAGGTCCGCTCCTACAAAAGCATCGCCGCTCCGTTTTAGCTCTTCAGGACTTCCAGAGAAACTACCGCACACACCGGGCCGCCCCTTTCAATGAGGGGATTTTTCGCCTAAGCGAAAAGCCGGATGACAGGGGCAAGACCTTTGCCTTCTTTGGGTGGGGCGGCCATCCGTCGTTTGCCAAAGGAGGTCGCCCGAGGGGGCGAAACAAAATCTCCCAGCACACGCCGAAGCGGCGCATGAACCCCGAGCAAGACGGCGGATAACGCTTGAGGCGTTATCCGCCCTACAAGGAGCAAGAGCATCGCGGGCATGGCCCGCTCCTACAGGTTGAATCCGAGTGTAGGAGCGGGCCATGCCCGCGACCAGCTAGACGCTGGGCGATCAGCCCGGGAACAACACCTTGGCCACATCGCCGAAACGCTTGGCGAAGTGCACGGTGATGTCCTCCTTGAGGTACTCCGGCAGTTCCTCGAAGTCGCCCCGGTTGGCTTCCGGCAGGATCAGCTCGAAGATCTTCTGCCGGCGCGCGGCGATGACCTTCTCGCGCACACCGCCGATCGGCAGCACCTGGCCGGTGAGGGTCAGCTCGCCGGTCATGGCCACGCCCTTCTTCGGTGCCTGGTTGCGCGCCAGGGACAGCAGGGCGCTGGCCATGGTGACCCCGGCACTGGGACCGTCCTTGGGCGTGGCGCCCTCGGGCACGTGCAGGTGGACGAAGGCCTGGTCGAAGAAGCTGGTGTCGCCGCCGTACTGCTTCAGGTGCGAGCTGATATAGCTGTAGGCGATTTCCGCCGACTCCTTCATCACGTCACCCAACTGGCCGGTGAGCTTGAAGCCACGGTTGAGCGTGTGGATGCGCGTCGCTTCGATGGGCAGGGTCGCGCCGCCCATGCTGGTCCAGGCCAGCCCCGTGATCACGCCGATGCCGGAGAGCAGCTGTTCGGTGCGGAACACCGGCATGCCGAGGTAGTCCTCCAGGTCCTTGGCGCCGATCTTCACCACAGACTCCGGGTCTTCCAGCAGCTTCACCACCGACTTGCGCACCAGCTTGCCCAGCACTTTTTCCAGTTGGCGCACCCCGGCCTCGCGGGCATAGCCCTCGATCACCGCGCGCAGGGCGGCGTCGTTGATCGACAGGCGGCTCTTCGGCACGCCGGCCTTCTCCAGTTGCTTGGGCCACAGGTGGCGCTTGGCGATGGCCAGTTTTTCCTCGCCGATGTACCCGGAGAGGCGGATCACTTCCATGCGGTCGAGCAGCGGGCCGGGGATCGAGTCCAGGGTATTGGCGGTGCAGACGAACAGCACCTTGGACAGGTCCAGGCGCAGGTCCAGGTAATGGTCGAGGAACTCGACGTTCTGCTCCGGATCGAGCGTCTCCAGCAGCGCCGAGGCAGGGTCGCCCTGGTAGCTGCTGCCGAGCTTGTCGATCTCGTCGAGCATGATCACCGGGTTCATCACCTCGACTTCCTTCAGCGCCTGCACCAGCTTGCCGGGCAGGGCGCCGATGTAGGTGCGGCGGTGGCCCTTGATCTCTGCCTCGTCGCGCATGCCGCCGACGCTGAAGCGGTAGAACGGCCGCCCCAGGCTCTCGGCGATGGACTTGCCGATACTGGTCTTGCCCACGCCGGGCGGGCCGACCAGCAGCACGATGGAGCCGGCGATCTCGCCCTTGAAAGCGCCCACGGCGAGGAATTCGAGGATGCGGTCCTTCACGTCGTCGAGGCCGGAATGGTACTTGTCGAGCACCTTGCGCGCGTGTTTCAGGTCGAGCTTGTCGGTGCCCAGCAGGCCCCAGGGCACCGAGGTGGCCCAGTCCAGGTAGTTGCGGGTGACGGCGTACTCGGGCGAGCCGGTCTCAAGGATCGACAGCTTATTCAGCTCCTCCTCGATGCGCTTCTGCGCCTGCTCAGGCAGGACCTTGCCTTCCAGACGGGCACGGAATTCGTCGGAGTCGGCGCTCTTGTCGTCCTTGGTGATGCCCAGTTCCTGCTGGATGATCTTCAGCTGTTCCTTGAGGAAGAACTCGCGCTGGCGCTCGCCGATCTTGCGGTTGACCTCGGCGGACAGCTCTTTCTGCAGGCGCGCGACTTCCACCTCCTTGCGCAGCAGCGGCAGGACCTTCTCCATGCGCTTGAGGATCGGCACGGTGTCCAGCACGCCCTGCAGCTCGGTGCCGGGCGCGGTGGTCAGCGCGGCGGCGAAGTCGGTGAGCGGCGACGGGTCGTTGGGGTTGAAGCGGTTCAGGTAGTTCTTCAGTTCTTCGCTGTACAGCGGGTTGAGCGGCAGCAGCTCCTTGATCGCGTTGATCAGGGCCATGCCGTAGGCCTTCACCTCGTCGCTCGGGTCGCTGGGCGTGTGCGGGTAGTCCACTTCCACCAGGAAGGGCGGGCGATGGCGCTTGATCCAGCCGCGGATGCGCACCCGCGACAGGCCCTGGGCGACGAACTGCAGCTTGCCGCCCTCGCGGCTGGCGTGGTGCACGCGCACCAGCGTGCCGTGTTCGGGCAGGCTGTTGGGGTCGAAGTGGCGCGGGTCTTCCGGCGGATTGTCCATGAAGAACAGCGCCAGGCTGTGGTGGTCGGTCTTGGCCACCAGCTCAAGGGTTTCCGCCCAGGGCTCCTCGTTGACGATCACCGGCAGCACCTGCGCCGGGAAGAACGGGCGGTTGTGGATCGGGATGACATAGACCGTGGTCGGCAGGTTCTGGCCGGGCAGAACCAGCCCGGTGTTGCTGACCTCTTCGGCGCTATGGATATCGTGAATCTCGTCGTGGTCGCTCATGAGGCACCTGACTGATAGGACATGACAGTCTAGATGGGGAAGCGGAGGCGGGGTTTCAATCCCATGATTCGAGTGGATGCGTCGAGGGGATGTTGCAGGAGATTGCTTACCGCCGGATTAGCGGCCGCAGGAAATCGCTGGGCGGCCGGCCGAACTGGCGGCTGAACATGGCGCTGAAGGCGCTCGGCGTGCTGTAGCCCACTTCCAGCGCCACGCTCAGCACGCTCTCGCCCTGGGCCAGGCGCTCCAGGGCGGCCAGCAGACGCGCCTGCTGGCGCCATTGGCCGAAGGTCAGCCCGGTCTCGCGGAGGAACCAGCGTTGCACCGTCTTGCTGTCGACGTTCATCCGCCCGGCCCAGTCGGCCAGGCCGGCATTCTCGCCGGGCTGGCGCTGAATCGCCTGGCACAGCGTGCGCAAGCGCGGATGCGCCGGCAGGGGCAGGTGCAGCGGCAGCACGGGCTCTTCGCGCAGTTCGTCCAGCAGCAGGCCGAGGACACGGCCGTCGCGGGAGTCCGGCGTCACCTCGCCACTGATCGACAGCGCGGCGAGGATCAGCTCGCGCAATAGTGGCGAGACCGCCAGCACGCAGCAGCTCTGCGGCAGGTGCGGGGCGCTGTCCGGCTCCACGTAGAGGGTGCGCACCTGCACGTCGCCGACCATGCGCGTCCAGTGCTCGACGCCGGCGGGTATCCACAGGCCGCGATTGTCCGGCACCACCCACTGGCCGCTGGCGCTGCCCACCACCAATACGCCGCGCACCGCATAGAGCAGCTGCGCGCGGTGATGGCTGTGGGCGGGCACTTCATGACCGTCGGGAAAGTCGAGCGCGACGGCGGCGACCGGGCTGGCGGCTCGCTCGTCCCCGTGGTTCGGCACCGAATCGACGGAGATGTCCTTTTTACGCATCTGGCTGCCTGTTTATCGTTAGACGGCCACTTTGGTCCATCGCTAGGCTGCTGACCAGTCCCATTCCTGCTTCGATGATCTTCGCCATGACTGAAATGTCTGCAATTGCCGAGCAACTGGCCCGTATTGCCCGCCTGCTCGAACAATCCCTGCCGCCACGCCCTGCACTGGCGCTGGAGGAGGGCGCCATCGCCCACCTGTGGGAGTACCGCCAGGGCCAGCCGCGCCTGACGCCGGTGCATGAGCCGGCACTGATCGCCTTCGACGACTTGCGCAACGTTGACCGACAGAAGGCTCTGATCGAGCAGAACACCCGCCAGTTCGTCGCCGGTCGCCCGGCCAACAACGTACTGCTCACCGGTGCGCGCGGCACCGGCAAGAGTTCGCTGATGAAGGCCTGCCTGCATGCCTTCCAGGCCGAAGGGCTGCGCCTGATCGAGGTGGACAAGGAACACCTGGCCGACCTGCCGCAGATCATCGACCTGCTCCGGCATCGTCCCGAGCGCTTCATCCTGTTCTGCGACGACCTCTCCTTTGAGGATGGCGAGACCGGCTACAAGGGCCTGAAAACCGTGCTCGACGGCTCCGTGGCCGGGCAGTCCGGCAACGTGCTGATATACGCCACCTCCAACCGCCGCCACCTGCTGGCCGAGCGCGCCGAAGACAACCTGGCCTTCCAGCGCAGCGAGAGTGGCGAGCTGCACCCCGGCGAGGCGGTGGAGGAGAAGGTGTCGCTCTCCGAGCGTTTCGGCCTGTGGATATCCTTCTATGCCTTCAGCCAGGAGCAGTATCTGGAGGCCGTCGCACGCTGGCTCGAATACCACGGCCTGGGCGGCGTGGAGCAGGCGGAGTGGGAGCAGGCGGCGATCCGCTGGGCGACTCATCGTGGTTCGCGCTCCGGTCGGATCGCCGCGCAGTTCGCCCGGGATTGCGCCGGGCGCCGGCCTTGAGTCATGCGCCGTGCGCTGACCGGGTGCAACCCGACGAGGTGAAACTGGGCAGGCAGGTGCAACTCACGTAACATGCGCAAAATTTGATCAGATTGCGCCATGTTCGAAACCCGCCTCGCCTGTCTGTCCGATCAGACCCATCAGCACGCCCATGGCCACCACCAGTTGGTGATGTCGCTCAGTGGGCGCGCGGAGTTCGAGGTCGAGGGCCGGGGCGGCGAAGTCTGCCGGATGCGCGCCTGCCTGGTGCCGGGAGAGGTGGGCCACGAGTTCGCCGGCCTGGGCGACAACCGGATGCTGATCGTCGACCTCGACGAGGCCAGTACCAGCGAGCAGGACCGTGACCTGCTGGCGCGCCTGTTCGAGGCGCCGCGCTATCCGACCCTGGATGCCGATTTCCAGAACCTGCTCAGCTACGCCGGCGCGGAGATCGCCCGCTATGGCAATGACCCGCTGCTGGCCCGCGCCCTGGGCGGCGTGTTGCTGCGCGCCCTGCACCTGAGGCTGTTCGGCGAAGTGGCCGCACCGCGTGGCGGGCCGCTGGACCTGGCGCGGCTGGATGCCTACATCGGCGAACATCTCGCCCGGCGCATCACGGTGGCGGAGCTGGCGCAGGTCGCCTGCCTGAGTCCCAGCCAGTTCCATGCGCAGTTCAAGGATAAGGTCGGTCTCACGCCCCATCAGTACCTGCTGCGTCAGCGCCTGGATCGCGCCGCGCGTCTGCTGCGCGAGAGCGACCTGCCGCTGGTGCGGGTGGCGGGGGAGTGCGGCTTCTCCAGCCAGAGTGCGCTGACCACCACCATGCGCCGCTACCTGGGACTGACCCCGGGCAGTCTGCGCCGCAGCTGAATTCCCTGGCTGAATCGGCGTCATTGCTGACCAGATGGTCAGCCGATGCCGTATCGATGCCGGAGTCTTTTGCAAGAAATCCGGAGTTTTTCGCAAGAAATCCACAGGTGCAACCCATAGAGTCCGCCAACCGCGTTGCTGGTGTTCCAAGGTGCAACCCGGTCAAACCAAGAACAACATCCAGCTCGATATACGCGGGAGGGGCAGCATGCCCATCACCGATTTTGTCCGCGCGCCTGCACCTGGCCGCGTCATGCCCTCCACGGTCCGGCCCCTGGCGCCCGATTGTGGCCTTGCGCCATCACTGGTCGGACCAGTGGCGCAATCGACTCCCCTGCTTTCTGTACAATTCGCGCCCTCGTGCGCCGGCCAACCCCCTGCCGCTTCTCAATGCGCGCGTGAACACAGTTCTGCATGACTCCGGTGAATACCGCCGCAGGCCCCGTATCGTGTGGCGTGCAGGGTTTCAACGGGGTGCAGGCGCCGGCCTCGGCGCCTGAAGGATCGCCGGGCGCTGCCCGGTAAACGTCCGGCACCGCGCTTACCCGCGAGGTGCGGGACGAAGGTCGCCGTGGTGAGACGGCGGCCGCAGGAATGCGCCAGCAAGGACGATGGCGGGCCTGCGTCGGGATGCGTAGCGGTTCGGTGCCAGTTGGCGCCACGCGCACCCCGGTTTGCCTGTGAGCAAGCGCTAACCGGTCGGCGCCAACCGCGCCTTCTGCCAGTCAAGGGTCCGCATTACCCAGCGGGCCTGGATAAAAACAAGCTGTAGGGGAGTCCCCATGAGCGTCAACACGCCAACACTGATCACCTTCGTGATCTACATCGCTGCCATGGTTCTGATCGGCTTGGCCGCCTATCGTTCCACCAACAACTTCTCCGACTACATCCTGGGTGGCCGCAGCCTCGGCAGCTTCGTCACCGCGCTGTCGGCCGGTGCCTCGGACATGAGCGGCTGGCTGCTGATGGGCCTGCCGGGCGCCATCTACCTGTCGGGCATCTCGGAAAGCTGGATCGCCATCGGCCTGATCGCCGGCGCCTACCTGAACTGGCTGTTCGTCGCCGGCCGCCTGCGTGTGCACACCGAGCACAACGGCAACGCCCTGACGCTGCCGGACTACTTCAGCACCCGCTTCGAGGACAACAGCCGCATCCTGCGCGTGATCTCCGCGCTGGTGATCCTGGTGTTCTTCACCATCTACTGCGCCTCCGGCATCGTCGCCGGCGCCCGCCTGTTCGAAAGCACCTTCGGCATGTCCTACGAGACCGCCCTGTGGGCCGGTGCCGCCGCGACCATCGCCTACACCTTCGTCGGTGGTTTCCTGGCGGTGAGCTGGACCGACACCGTGCAGGCCTCGCTGATGATCTTCGCGCTGATCCTCACCCCGATCATCGTGCTGTTCGCCACCGGTGGCGTCGAGCCGACCTTCGCCGCCATCGAGCTGAAGGACGCGGCCAACTTCGACATGCTCAAGGGCGCGTCCTTCGTCGGCGTTATCTCGCTGATGGCCTGGGGCCTGGGCTATTTCGGCCAGCCGCACATCCTCGCGCGCTTCATGGCCGCTGACTCGGTCAAGTCGATCCCGGCTGCCCGCCGCATCTCCATGACCTGGATGATCCTCTGCCTGGGCGGCGCCGTCGCTGTCGGCTTCTTCGGCATCGCCTACTTCCAGGCGCACCCGGAGCTGGCTGGCGCCGTGGGCGAGAACCACGAGCGCATCTTCATCGAGCTGGCGAAGATCCTGTTCAACCCGTGGATCGCCGGCGTGCTGCTGTCCGCCATCCTCGCTGCGGTGATGAGCACCCTGAGCTGCCAGCTGCTGGTGTGCTCCTCGGCGCTGACCGAAGACTTCTACAAGGCCTTCCTGCGCAAGAACGCCAGCCAGCTGGAACTGGTCTGGGTCGGCCGCGCCATGGTGCTGCTGGTGGCGCTGATCGCCATCGCCCTGGCCGCCAACCCGGAAAACCGCGTACTGGGCCTGGTGTCCTACGCCTGGGCCGGTTTCGGCGCCGCCTTCGGTCCGCTGGTGCTGTTCTCCGTGCTGTGGAAGGGCATGACCCGCAACGGCGCGCTGGCCGGCATCATCGTCGGCGCGGTCACCGTGATCGTCTGGAAGCAGTTCGGCTGGCTCGGCCTGTACGAGATCATTCCGGGCTTCATCCTCTCCAGCATTTCGATCGTGGTGTTCAGCCTGATCGGCACCGCTCCGTCCAAGGCGATGATCCAGCGTTTCGAGGCCGCCGAGGCCGAGTACGCGGAAGCGCATCTGCCCGAGGGCACTCCGGCCACCAGCCGCTGAGTCTTCGCTGAATGAAGAAGGCCGCGCTCCCGAAAGGGGCGCGGCCTTTTTCGTTTCTGGCGCCGGCATTTACCTGTAGGAGCGGGCCATGCCCGCGATCGCGCGCATGGCGCGCTCCTACACGTCAGTGGGAGACGTGTCCTCTACTGAGCGCCGCCGCATAGCGCCAGCAGGCGAACAGGCAGAGCATCAGGCCGGCCACCGCCAGTGCGCCGCCGACATAGCCGATCCACTCCAGCCCCACGCCCGCCGCCACGCGGCTGCCGAGCAGCGCGCCGCCGCCGATGCCGACGTTGTACAGGCCGGAGAACATCGCCATGGCCACGTCGGTGGCGTCATGGGCCAGTTGCAGCACCTTGGCTTGCAGCGCCAGGCCGAAGCAGAGGATCGCCGCACCCCAGAACAGGCTCAGGCCGAGCAGCGCGAACGGCGAATGCGCCAGCGGCAGGAGCAGCAACAGGCAGGCGCCGAGCACGGCGATGGCGGCGCAGGGGAACACGCGCGGGAAGCGCTCGCTGTAGCGGCTGAAGAGGATCGAGCCAAACAGCCCGGCGCCGCCGAACAGCAGGAGCAGCAGGGTGGTCTTCTGGCTGTCCAGCGCCGCGACTTCCCGCGCGAAGGGCTCGATATAGCTGTAGGCGGTGAACTGCGCGGTGATCACCAGCACGGTGAGCACGTACATCGACACGAGTGCGGGCCGGCGCAGCAGCACGGGCAGGCTGCGCAGGGAGCCGGAATTCTGGCTCGGCAGCAGCGGCAGCGAGCGCGCCAGCCAGAGCACCACCACCAGCGAGACGCCGGCGATGGCCAGGAAGGTCGCCCGCCAGCCCATGGCTTCGCCCAGTACGCGGCCCAGCGGAATGCCCAGCACCATGGCCAGGATGGTGCCGGTGGCGAGCAGGCCGAGAGCTTTCGCCTGCTGCCCGGGCGGCGCCACGCGCACCGCCAGCGAGGCGGTGATCGACCAGAACACCGCGTGGGCGAAGGCGATGCCGAAGCGGCTGATCATCAGCACGCTGAAGCTCCAGGCGACACCCGAGAGCAGGTGGCTGCCGATGAACAGGCAGAAGATCACCACCAGCAGGCGGCGCCGTTCGATGTTGCGGGTGAGCAGCATCAGCGGCAGCGAGGTGAGGGAGACCACCCAGGCGTAGAGGGTGAGCATCAGTCCGGTCTGTTCCGGGCGCATGTCGAAGCTCGTGCCGATGTCACTGAGCAGGCCCACCGGGACGAACTCGGTGGTGTTGAAGATGAAGGCGGCAAGGGCCAGGGCGATGACGCTCAGCCAGCTGCCGGTGTGGGCGGGTTGCGTGGTGCTCATGGGAATCCTGAGGTGAGGTGGGGCTCAGGCCGAGTCCCCGGCCATGCGCGGTGCGCTCCGGAGCCGATGGGGCGGAGTGCGGGCGGGCAAAGAGGAATCGTTATAGGTATGGGGGATGCGGCGGGTGTGATTCTACCCACGGCCGCCGCACCGTGCACGGCGAACGCCCACCTGCGCGGGCGCAGCGGCAAACACCTCGACCCGCCTCAGGCGGCGTTGTCGATCAGCGGATCGGCGGCCTGGGCCGCTTCCTCGGCCAGCCAGTCGAGGAAGGCGCGGACCGGCGCGTGGCGCTCGCGGCCCGGTACACAGAGCGCGGTATAGCGGGCGCCGGGCACGTTGATCTCGGGGCGGTAGGGCACCAGCAATCCCTTCTCCACGCATTCGGACACCAGCAGCGAGCTGGCCAGCACCAGCCCCTGGCCGGCGATGGCTGCCTGCAGGGCGTAGAACTCCTCGTCGTACTCGCGCTGTACCGCCTGGGCCAGCAGGCATTCCTCGCCGGCTACCTTGCACCAGGCCTTCCAGCCGCGTTCGTAGAGCTCGGAATTGTGCCAGCGCACGCTGATCATCTCCGGCACCTCCACGTCTGCCGTGGCGACCAGGGCCGGCGCACCGTACACGGCGAAGCGTTCGTCCAGCAGGAACTGGCTGTGCATGCGCGGGTAGTCGCCGAAGCCGTAGCGGATCGCCAGGTCGACGCTGGCGTCCTGCTGCAGGTCGAGCAGTTCGCACTGGCTGTCCAGGCGCAGGCGAATGTGCGGGTGGCGGGCATAGAAGCGCCCCAGGCGCGGCACCAGCCAGAGCGCGGCGAAGGCCGGCGTGGTGGAGATCGTCAGGCTGCTGGCGCTGCGTTGCGGACGCAGGCTGTTCACCGATTGCGACACCTCCAGCAGAGCGCCGTGCAGGCTGCGGAATAGCCGTTCGCCGGCTTCGGTCAGGCGCACCTGGCGCGGCAGGCGCTCGAACAGCGGCAGGCCCAGCCAGTCCTCCAGTGCGCGGACCTGGTGGGACACCGCCGTGGGTGTCACCGCCAGTTCCTGGGCGGCGGCCTTGAAACTCAACTGGCGCGCGGCGGATTCGAAGGTGCGCAGGGCGGGAAGGGGCAGGTTGGCGAACATGATGCGCTCCATGGATGAGCTGGATTCATCTCGGTGGAGTTTCCCTCAGTTGTCCGCAAGGCCGTCGGAAAATAGCTTTAGCGGCAAGGCAGAGGCGTATTCGAGACCTCTGCAGTGTATACCCACTTGAGGAGTTACAGATGAGCAGGATTCTTGCCATTCATGCCAGCCCGCGTGCCGAGCGTTCTCATTCCCGGCGCCTGGCGGAGAGTTTTCTCGCCGCGCTGCCGCAGGCCGAGGTCGCCCGTCGCGAAGTTGGCCGCGCCGATCTGCCCCACGTGAACGAAGCCTTCATCGCTGCGGCGTTCTACCCGGAGCCGGAGAATCGTCCGCTGACCATGCAGGCCGATCTGGCGCTCAGCGATGAACTGGTGGACGAGTTGTTCGCCCATGACCTGCTGGTGATCTCCACGCCCATGTACAACTTCAGCGTACCCAGCGGCCTGAAGGCCTGGGTCGACCAGGTCGTCCGGCTCGGCCGCACCTTCGACCTGCACCTGAACGACGGCGAGGCCGAATACGAGCCGCTGCTCAAGGGGCGCAAGGCACTGATCGTCACCAGCCGCGGCGGTGCCGGCATGGGGCCGGGCGGGGCGCTGGAGTGGATGAACCACGCCGACGCCTGGCTACGCGTGGCGCTCGGCTTCCTCGGCATCGAGGATGTGCGGGTGATCGCCGCCGAAGGCGAGGAGGGCAATCCCGATGCCTTCCAGGCGTCCTACCGGCAGGCCGAGCGGGAACTGGCCGATCTCGCCGAGAGCGAGTGGGTGAGGGCGTGATGGCCTGGGCGATGCTGATGGTGGCGGCGGTGTTCGAGGTGATGTTCGCGGTGTCGATGAAGTACGCCGAGGGCTTCACCCGGCCGTTGCCCACCGCCGTGACGGTGGTCGCGGTGTTCGGCGGGATCTTCTTCCTGACCCTGGCGATGCGCCAGTTGCCGGTGAGCATCGCCTACCCGATCTGGACCGCGATCGGCACCCTGGGCACGGTGTTCTTCGGCTTCCTGTTGCTGGGCGAAGCGTTGACCCTGACCAAGCTGGTGTCGGTGACGCTGATCGTCGCCGGGGTGGCCGGGCTGCGGGCCTGACGGCTTGGTGTTAAGGTGCCGCGCATTCTCCGCGTGACGACACCGACATGACCGACAAACCGAAGAACCCGCTGCACGGCAAGACCCTGGAAGCCATCCTCAACCGCCTGGTCGAGCAGTACGGCTGGGAAGGGCTGGCCAAGCGCATCGATATCCGCTGTTTCAAGAACGATCCGAGCGTCAAGTCCAGCCTGACCTTCCTGCGCCGCACGCCCTGGGCGCGGGAGCAGGTGGAGACGTTGTACGTGAAGACCGTCCAGGGCAAATAGGGTGCTGCTTTTCGTAGGAGCGGACTCCGTCCGCGATTTGCCCTGCGCCGGGGTTCATCGCGGACGGAGTCCGCTCCTACAGATCCAGGGATGCATCAGCGCCGGGGCGTTTGATGTGGATGGCGCCGGCCGGCGAACTCAGGGCTTTTCGTAGGAGCGAGCTTGCTCGCGAACCCTGCTGGGCACTCATGGCGTCCGGCTGTTCGCGAGCAAGCTCGCTCCTACAGGGCTGGCAATGGCGTTTACCTACCGCCAGCTCACCCGCAGGTTATCGATCGGTTGCTGGCACCCAGTGCTGATCCCCGGTTCCAGATAGCTCGCCAGCATCGGCGCCATGCCCTTGAGCACCTGCACCGGCAAGGCCGAGGTGAATTTGAAGCCGTCCGACTCGCTGCCGGCCACGTAGGCGGTGAGGGTGCCGAAGTGCCGTGGGCCGAGGTAGAACACGAAGGTCGCGGTGCGGTTCATCGCCTTGGAGCTCTTCACCCAGCCGCTGCGGGTCACGCTCTCGATGCGGTTGTCGCCGGTGCCGGTCTTGCCGCCCATCACCAGCGGGCTGCCGTCGGCCAGCTTGAAGCTGCCGGACAGGCGCCGCGCGGTACCGGCGTCCACCACCTGGGACAGCGCGGTGCGCAGGGCCTGGGCCACTTCCGAGCGCATCACCTGGCGGCCGGTGTTCGATTGCGGGCCGAGGCTGGCTTCGTACGGCGTGTCGGCGGCGAAGCGCAGGCTGTCGATGCGCAGGGTCGGCAGGCGTACGCCATCGTTGAGGATGATCCCCATCAGCTCGGCCAGGGCCGCCGGGCGGTCGCCGGAGCTGCCCAGCGCGGTGGCCAGCGACGGCACCAGGTGGTCGAACGGATAGCCCAGGCGCTTCCACTGCTCATGCAGGTCGAGGAAGGCTTCCACCTCCAGCATGATGCGGATGCGCTTGTCCCGTGCGTACTTGTGCCGCGATTTGAACAGCCAGCCGTAGACCTGCTTGCGCTCCGCCACGCTGGCCGCCACCGCGTCGTTGAAGGTGGCCGCCGGCTGCCGCTGCAGATAGCCCAGCAGCCAGAGTTCCAGCGGGTGCACGCGGGCGACGTAGCCCTGGTCGTTGAGGTCGAAGGCGCCCGGCCCGTAATGCGTGTAGAGGTCGGCGATGCGCTTGTCGGTCAGCTTCTCGCCGACGTACTTGCCTTTCTTCAGGCGGTCCTGGAGGAAGGTGGTGAAGGTCGGCAGGTCCGCCTGCGGTTGCAGGTAGCGGTGGATCGCCGCCAGCCGCACCGGCCAGGCGCGCAGGCCGTCGAGGAAGGTGTCGAGGCGGTCGTCGGTGGTCTTGCCCTTGTACTTCTGCCAGAAGCGCAGCAGGTAGACCTGGCTTTCCTTGTCGACGAAGCGGTTGAGGTAGTCCTGGCGGCGCGGGTCCTTGTCGTCGGCCAGCACGGCGACCTTGCTGCCTTCGTTGGCGTACATGTCGTGCCGCACCAGGTCGCGCAGCAGGCGCACGAAGGGCAGGTTGATCGATTCGCGCAGGGCATCCTGGACGGTCGGGATGCGGCCGTTGTCCTCCTTGCGGAAGTTGTTGAAGGTGTGGATGCCGCCGCCGGTGAAGAAGGCTTCGTAGGGGCTGGCGGAATACTTGCGCTGCATGGCTGCGGCGAGCATGTCCGGCAGGTTGCGGTCCTTGGCGGCGATCAGGTAGTCGATGGCCCAGCGACTGAGGAAATCGATCGGCTCCACCTGCACCTTCTTCAGCTCGGCGGTGCTCATCGGTGCGTACTGGTCGTGCAGGTCGGCGATGGTTTCCAGGTAGGTGGAGAGTACCCGCAGCTTGGCGGTGGAACCCAGCTCCAGCTTGCTGCCTTCGTTGATGTCAAACGGCTGCTCGGTGTTGTCGGTCTGCACGCGCACCCTATTGCCGCTGGGGGTGCGCTCGAACAGGGTGAAGCTGTAGCGCACATCCTTGGTCTTGTCCTCGGACAGCAGGTGCTCGCCGAACAGGCCGACCTGTGCGGCGAACTCCGGATCGGAGAGGTGCCGCAGGTAGGCGGTGACCTGCTCCTGCAGCTCATGCTGCAGGGTGGTGGTGAAGGCGAGGTCGAAGCGGTCCAGGTCATACAACGGCACGTCGAGCATCCCGGCCAGGCGGGTACGCGCCAGGGTCACGCCCTTGTTGTTCTCCAGCGGGGTGACGGTGGGCTGGTTGCGTGGATCGCGGAACACCAGTTGCTGCTTCAGCGCCGCATCGCTCAGCGAGGGCGCGATGATGCCGGACTGGGCGAGCAGGCGCAGGTAGCTGTCGGTCAGCCCGGACAACTGGTCGCGGCCGCGCGCCAGGTACCAGGACGGCCGGCGGTGGGCGATCATCAGCGAGACGACCTGGCGCAGCGCCTTGCCCTGTTCGGCCAGCGATACACCGCTGGCCGGCGGGGCGTTGAGCAACTGGTTCACCTGCTGGTAGTCGGCGCCGTACCAGATCCACAGGCCGTCCGGCAGACCGCTGACTTCGCCGTAGCCCGGCTGCGCCGAAAGCGGCACCGAGTTGAGGTAGGTGAGCACCACGTTGCGCCGCGCCGCCAGGTTCTCGGCGCCGCCCTGGTAGGTGCGCACGCTGGCCGACGCCATCTGCCGCAGCTTGTCGGTGATGGAGTTGGTGCGGCCGTCCTCGGAGTGCCGGTATTTCTCGATCTGCGTGGCCAGGGTGCTGCCGCCGGGGGCGTGGTTGCCCATGCCGACCAGCTTGCCGACCTGCGCCAGCGAGGCCTGGGTGAAGCGGCTCCAGTCGATGGCCGGGTTCAGGTAGGGGCGCTGGGTGTCCAGCAGGTCGCGGTTCTCGATGAACAGCAGGCTCTGCACGATCAGCGGGGAAATGCTCTCGAAGTTGGCATACAGCTTCTGCGGGTAGCGGAAGTTGTAGATCGGCAGGCCGCGGCAGTCGGCGATGTCCACCCCGGCCTGGGACTTCTCGGGATAGGGCGGGAACAGGCCGTGGCCGGCGTACTGCATCAGCGGTTCGGAGAAGCGCGTCTGGCTCAGGGTGATGAAGTTGCGCTGGTGCAGGCGGTCGAGGAAGGTCGGCAGTTGCAGGTAGCCCAGCCGGCGGTCGAAGGGGCCGCTCTGCGGGTAGACCACCGCGCTGCTGGGGCCTTGTGCCAGTTGCCAGGTCAGCTCGCTGGCATAGCGCGCCAACTCGCGCGCCTGCAGCTTGGAGGTGCGCGCCTCATACAGCAGCGCGGCGCCGATGGCGGCGAGCAGCGGCAGGAGGAAGAGGAATAGCAGCAGGAAACGATGGTGGTGCACTTTCGTTGGGGAAAGACCGGGCTCCGAGCGACCCGGTTGTGCTGCACTTGGCGTACCGGAATGCTTCGAGCTATCCATTTCACGACCTGCCCATGCTCAGACAACAGCCTAGGTAAGCGGACTCCGCCCACGTGACGACCGGCGCCCCTCCCGACGCCGCGAAAGCCCTGAGATAGCGGCTTTCCTAACATCCAGCGTAGTCGGCGGCGAAAAATCTGCGCGCCGTGGAGCGCTCTCCCACCCCCGTCGGATTGATTTGCCGACGGCCAGCAGGTGCAATAGTCGGGTCTGCCACGTTTGCCGCACTCTGCTCAAGCGTCAGCAGACCCTATTTCCTCCGACAGGACTTTCCGGCCATGCGTTCGTTATTTCTGCCCGTTGCGTCCCTGCTGCTGGTTTCGCTGAGCGCCATCGCCGCGCCGATGCCGTTCTACAAGTGGCAGAGCACGCTGGACGGCCGCTATGCCTGCCAGCAGACCTCGCCGGGAGATGGCTGGCAGAAGATCGGCGGACCGTTCCGCGACGCCGGCTGCCGCGAGATGCTGCCGCAGGGGCCATCGACCAAGGGGCTGGCGGTGCCCAAGGCGTGGAAGTCGCAGTAGAACGATATTCTGTAGGCGCGCCCCATGGGCGCGAATCGCGGGCATGGCCCGCTCCTACGGGAACGCAGATTGCTGCTTTTTGTAGGAGCGGATTTATCCGCGATCAGCTCGACTCACGCACGGAGTTCGCCATGACCGACCCGCAAGCCCGAATCCGCCACAGCTGGCAGGCCAACGCCGATGCCTGGACCCGCGCGGTGCGCGAGCAGCGTATTGAGAGCCGGCGCCTGGTGACCGACGCGGCGATCCTCGGCGCTGTCGCCGCCGGGCCCGCGCGCCGCGTGCTGGACATCGGCTGCGGCGAAGGCTGGCTGTGCCGCGCCCTGGCGGAGCGGGGCAGCCAGTGCGTGGGGGTGGATGCGTCCGCGCCGCTGATCGAGGCCGCGCGCCAGGCGGGTGGCGGCCGCTTCGAGGTGATGGACTACGCCGGACTGATCACCGAGGGGGAATCCCTGGGGCGCTTCGATGCGCTGGTCTGCAACTTCGCCCTGCTCGACGAATCCATCGCGCCGCTGCTGCTGGCGCTGCGCGAGCGTCTCGAACCCTGCGGTCGCCTGCTGATCCAGACCGTGCATCCCTGGTCCGCCTGTGGCGACGAGCCTTATGCCGATGGCTGGCGGCTGGAAACCTTCGCCGCCTTCGGAGAGACCTTCAGCGCGCCGATGCCCTGGTACTTCCGAACCCTGGAGTCCTGGCTGACGCTGCTCGCCGGCAGCGGCTGGCGTGTGCGGCAGCTGCGTGAGCCGCGCCATCCCGAAAGCGGCAAGCCCTGCTCGCTGCTGCTGGAGTTGCAACCGCTGGTCGACTGAGTAGAACCAGGTTGCACCTGGCGCGACGAATCGTCTCTACACCTTTGGTCAAAAGGCACCCGATTGGGGCAGACGTCCCCTGCGGACTTGTGTAAATTCGGCAGCGACCTCAGCCGTGGTCCACTCCCGCAATGCCGACGTCTGCTCCACAAGAGCGGGCAGCCTCTTGCGGCGTGCCGTCCTGGAATCGCCAGAAACCTCCGCCCTCCGTGCCAACCGGCGCGGTGGCGAAGCTTTTTTCCGGTGCTTTCGCATCCCGACTGCACTTCGAGTCCGCAGCTGATATTTCCCAAGAACAAAATGAGGTTGCACCATGTCGTCCCACGATCTCCAGCGGGATCTCAATGAGCGGCACATCCGTCTCATGGCCCTCGGCGCCTGCATCGGCGTCGGCCTGTTCCTCGGCTCCGCCAAGGCCATCCAGATGGCCGGCCCGGCCATCATGCTCTCCTACATCATCGGCGGTCTCGCCATCCTCGTGATCATGCGCGCCCTCGGCGAGATGGCCGTGCACAATCCCGTGGCCGGCTCCTTCGCCCGCTACGCCCAGGACTACCTCGGCCCACTGGCCGGCTACCTGACCGGCTGGAACTACTGGTTCCTCTGGCTGGTGACCTGCGTCGCGGAAATCACCGCGGTGGCCATCTACATGGGCATTTGGTTCCCCGACGTGCCACGCTGGATCTGGGCGCTGGCCGCACTGGCGAGCATGGGCACCATCAACCTGATCGCCGTGCGCGCCTTCGGTGAGTTCGAGTTCTGGTTCGCCCTGATCAAGATCATCACCATCGTCGCCATGATCCTGGTCGGCGGCGGCATGATCTTCTTCGGTTTCGGCAACGGCGGTATCGCCACCGGCATCTCCAACCTCTGGAGCAACGGCGGCTTCATGCCCCATGGCATCACCGGCGTGCTGATGTCGCTGCAGATGGTGATGTTCGCCTACCTGGGCGTGGAGATGATCGGCCTCACCGCCGGTGAAGCGAAGAACCCGCAGAAGACCATTCCGGGCGCGATCAACTCGGTGTTCTGGCGCATCCTGCTGTTCTACGTGGGCGCGCTGTTCGTGATCATGTCGATCTACCCGTGGAACGAGATCGGCACCCAGGGCAGCCCCTTCGTGATGACCTTCGAGCGCATGGGCATCAAGACCGCCGCCGGCATCATCAACTTCGTGGTGATCACCGCCGCGCTGTCGTCCTGCAACGGCGGCATCTTCAGCACCGGCCGCATGCTCTACAGCCTCGCCCAGCATGGCCAGGCCCCGGCCGTGTTCGCCAAGACCTCCAAGGGAGGCGTGCCGCGTAATGCGCTGCTGCTGTCCATCGGCGCGCTGCTGCTGGGCGTGCTGCTGAACTACCTGGTACCGGAGAAGGTATTCACCTGGGTGACCTCCATCGCCACCTTCGGTGCGATCTGGACCTGGGCGATGATCCTGCTGGCCCAGCTGAAGTTCCGTCGCGGCCTCTCCGCCGCCGAAGCCGGCAAGCTGCAGTTCAAGATGTGGCTGTACCCGGTCAGCTCCTACCTCGCCATGGCCTTCCTGGTGCTGGTGGTGGTGCTGATGGCGTTCTTCGAGGACACCCGCATCGCGCTGTACATCGGCCCGGCCTTCCTGGTGCTGCTGACGGTGCTGTACTACGCGCTGAACCTTGCTCCCAAGACTGAGCAGGGCGGTGCCGCCAGCCGTGCCTGAATGACGGTTGGGTGAATGGAAAGGGCCTCTTCGGAGGCCCTTTTCTTTTGCGCGCCTTTTTTGGCTGGCGGTCAGGCGGTGGGCAGGCTGCCGGCCATGCGGGTCAGGCTGCGGTCGAATTCGGTGATCTCCAGTTGCAGGCCCACCGGACGCCTGGCGATCAGCTCGGCGAGGGTTTGCTCGGCGGTGGAGAACAGGGTGTCGACGATGCGCTGGCGCAGTTCCTCCGGACGGCCGGGGGCGATGCGGACCTGGATGTTGATGAAGGCTTCGTTCGTCGTATTGGCGCCTACCCGGTATTCCCCGATGGCGCGGGCGAAGGTGCGGAGGCCGTTGATGGGGAACACACCCATGGCTTGCGCGGCCTCGTGGAGTTTCCGGGGCAGGTCGAGGGGCTGGAGGTCGTCGGTGAGGTTGGCGGTGTAGGTAATGGCGATGTGGGGCATGGGAAAGGTCTGGCATCCGTGATGCCAGACATCCTAGGGGCAGGGGCCTGCGAGTGATATGCGGGTAAATACCTAGTCGACGGAGCCGACCGGTAGGAGCGGGCCATGCCCGCGATCGCGCGCATGGCGCGCTCCTACGGGGAGCTCCAGCGCTACCCGGTGGGCGTAGTTCGTAGGGCGGATAACGCGCCAGCCTTATCCGCCGTCGTGGCATCGGCGGATAACCCGTTCCGGGTTATGCGCCCTACGTGCGGCGTAGGAGCGAATTTCGTCCGCACGGGGCCGATCAGCCCGCCAGCAACGGTGGCATCGGGCAGTCCAGGATATCGGCCACTGCGCGCATCAGTTCGGCCTCGCCGGTGCTGATGCGTCCGTCGTGCTCGATGCAGCGCGCCAACGCCTTGAGCAACTGCGGCTTCTGCAGCGGGCGCAATTGCTCCAGTTTCTTCAGGGCGCTTTCCAGGTCGCGCAGGCTGCCTTCCGCCGGCACGGGCCGGGGCGCGAAGGGCAGGGTGCCCCAGGCATCGGCGAAGGCCTGCCCGGTCTCCACCGGGCCGGTTTCGCCGACACGGGCGAGGAAGGCCAGCAGGGTTGCACATTCCTCGGCCAGCGCCGCCAGCGCCACGCTGCCGATTTTCCCTCTGCCGGGCTGAAGATTGCGCTCGACGATGCGCATCAGAGTCCACTCCAGCAGCTTCACCTTGCCGTCCAGTTTGATCAGCAGCGCCATGTTCTCGCGCAGGGCGATGAAAGCCGGGGCATCGAGCTGCTTCAGTGCCGGCATGGCCAGGTCCAGCAGCGGCAGGCGCTGGCCGGGGTCGAGCCGGAGCAGCGATTCTTCCAGCAGGTCCAGTTGCAGCGCCAGGCTCAGGTTCAGGCGCTGCTTGATCGCTTCCAGCTGGCGCGCCCGCAGGCCGGGCTCGCTGTCCAGCAGCAGGCCGTAGACCAGCGCCTGGGCGCCCTCGGTGTCGTGGGCGGCGCGCTGCAGGCGCTCGTCCAGGCGCAGCAAGGTACTGCGGGCCTCCTGCAGATGTGCGGCGGTGGGAGCGCCGACTGCGGCGACCGCCACATCGACCGCGCTGGGCTGATACGGCTGGCCCGTCACGGCGGCGGTCCAGGCATCCTTGTTCATCAGCGCCACGTCCAGACGCGGCTCGAATTTCGGGTAGCGGCCGTCCCAGCCCGGATCGACGCGGCGAATGCGGTCTTTCAGCGGCGGATGGGTGTCGAACCAGCTGCTGCCCACGCCGTCGCCGAAGTACATGTGGCTGAACTCCGCCGCGCGCGGGGCGCTGAGCAGGGCGCCGAAGGGATTGCTGCCGATCTTCTTGAGAGCGCCGGCAATGGTGGACGGATCGCGGGTGAACTGCACCGCCGAGGCGTCGGCCAGGTACTCGCGCTGGCGGCTGACCGAGGCCTTGATCAGCTGGCCGAAGAAGGTCCCGACATAGCCCAGCACGTAGAGCACCACGCCACAGCCGACCGCCAGCAGCACCACGCTGCCGCTGCTCTTGTTGTCATCGGTGCTGCGGCTACCGACGCGAGCGCTGCTGCTGGTCTCGCTCAGGCCGCGCAGCAGCATGCCGCCGATCAGGCCGAGCAGGAGGATGCCGTGCAACAGTGCGGTCAGGCGCGTGTTGAGCAGCATGTCGCCATGGTGGATATGGCTGAATTCGTGGGCGATCACGCCCTGCAGTTCATGGCGTTCGAGCTGTTCGATGGCGCCGCGGGTGATACCGATCACCGCATCGCGCGGGCTCAGGCCGGCGGCGAAGGCGTTGATCGAGGCATCTTCCAGCACGTAGACCGGCGGCACCGGCGAGCCGGAGGCCAGGGCCATTTCCTCGACGACGTTGAGCAAGCGGCGCTCGTCGGCATTGCTGGCGCTGAGATTGAGCAGCCTGCCGCCCAGGCTCTCCGCCACGACCTTGCCGCCGGCGCTCAGTTGCACCTGCTTGAACAGCGCACCGGCGACGACCACGGCGATGATGACGCCGGCCACCGACAGGTAAAGCTCCGGATCGGGCAGCGAACTGCGCGGGGTCAGGTGCATGGCCGGCTCGCCCAGGTGACGCCAGAGCCAGCCCAGCGCCAGGCTGGTGATGGTCACCAGGCTGACCACCGCGACGGCCAGCAGCAGGACCAGGCGCCCGGTCTGCCGACGGGCGCGGTCCTGGTGTTCGAAGAAGTTCATCGCGCGTCCTGCGCCGGGATTTTAGAAGGCGACTTTCGGTGCGGCCTGGATTGCCTTGCTGTCCTCGAACTCCAGCAGGCTGGCGTCCTTGCTGTGGCCGTAGGTGGTGGCCAGGACGTTGGCGGGGAAGGACTGGCGGTAGGTGTTGTACTCCATCACCGAGTCGTTGTAGGCCTGGCGGGCGAAAGCGACCTTGTTCTCGGTGCTCGACAGCTCCTCGCTGACCTGCTGCAGGTTCTGCGAGGCCTTGAGGTCCGGATAGGCCTCCAGGGTGACGTTCAGGCGCCCCATCGCCCCGCCCAGGGCGTTCTCGGCGGCGGCCAGCTGCGCCATGCGGCCGGCGTCGCCGGGTTGTTCGGAGGCAGCCTTGAGCCCGGCCACGGCGGCATTGCGCGCGGCGATCACGGCTTCCAGGGTCTCGCGCTCGTGCTTGAGGTAGGCCTTGGCGGTTTCCACCAGGTTGGGGATCAGGTCGTAGCGGCGCTTGAGCTGCACTTCGATCTGGGCGAAGGCGTTCTGGTAGCGGTTGCGCAGCGCCACCAGGCGGTTGAAGACGCTGATCAGCAGGAAGAGCACGCCGGCGATGATGGCCAGGGTGACGATCGACGAAACGCTCATGGGATGTCCTTATCGGCAGGCGAATGTGGCCCGATGATAGCGGAAAGCCAATGAAACGGGTCTCCTCATTCCCGGATATGCAGCATTGACCGCGGCTGCGGGAGAGCCTGCTCGCGAACCCTGCCGGCTCGGTGCTCCTGTAGGAGCAACTGTCTTTTGGGCTATTCGCTGCGCTCACCCTTCGGGCCGCACTGAAGTGCGTTCAGCGCAAGCGCTGTCCCGCGCTCGCGGGAGTGACGGTGCAAGGTATCGCCCCCCGCATACGTCATCCCCGCGAACGCGGGGATCCAAAAAACAATGTAGGAGCGGGCCATGCCCGCGATCGCGCGCATGGCGCGCTCCTACAGGTGCGTTCCAGTGCCTTACAGGGAGGGCCTTTTCCCGAGCGCTGTCGATCAGCGGTCGAGGTACTCGGCAGTGGATATCACCTCGGCATAGGCGAAGGCGAACGATGCCATGTAGGCGGCGTGCACCTGGGCGGCCGGCACCTTCACGCCGTTGAATTCCAGGTCGTGGGTGGCGCAGGCGTCGTGCAGCACGGTCACCGTGTAGCCGAAGTCGGCGGCGGCGCGCACCGCGCCATCCACGCACATGTGGCTCATGTGGCCGACCACCACCACGGACTCGATGCCGTGCTGGTCGAGGATGGCTTTCAGGTCGGTGCCACGGAACGAGTTGACGAAGTGCTTGAGCACCACGGCTTCGCCGGGCAGATTGGCGACCTTCGGGTGGATCTGCGCGCCTTCGCTGCCGGGGGCGAAGAAGGGCGCATCGGCGCTTTCGAACTCGTGGCGGACATGTACCACCAGGTCGCCGCGCTCACGGAAGGCGGCCAGTACCTTGGCGGCCTGTCCGGCGGCGGGCTCGATGCCGACCAGCGGCCATTTGCCGGCGGGGAAGTAGTCGTTCTGGATATCCACTAGGATGAGCGCTTGCTTGGCCATTTTCGAAGTCCTTGCTGAGTGGTGAGGAAGTGGGGCCAGTATGGTTCGCCGCGCGCAGGCGGGGGATCAGGCAGAACGACAATAACCGGGGGAAAACTGACAATGGTTGTGGAACGGAGCGTCGTCGAGATCGGGTTGCTGCTCTATCCCGGTGTACAGACGGCGGCGCTGCACGGCTTGACCGACCTGTTCGCGGTGGCCGAGCGGATCGCCGCGCAAGAGGCCGGCGATCAACTGCCGGTGCTGCGGGTCAGCCACTGGTCCGGCGAGGACGGTGGCGAGCCTCGGCGCGTCTTCGATACGCATCCCGGAGCTGAGAGCAGGCTGGTCGCCGTGCTGGTGCCGCCGTCGTTGTTCGGCCTGCCAGATGCGGCCCCTCTGCGTCATCTCACCGACTGGCTGGCCGCGCGGCACGGCGATGGCGCCATCGTTGGCTCCGTGTGCATCGGCGGCCTGCTGGTGGCCGAAGCCGGCCTGCTCAATGGCCGTTCCGCTACCGCCCACTGGAGCGGGGCCGAGGCCTTTGGCCGGCGCTTCCCCAAGGTACGCCTGGAGGCGCACAAGCCGATCGTCGACGATGGCGACCTGATCACCTCCGCCGGACTGATGGCCTGGTCGGAAGTCGGCCTGCGGGTGGTCGACCGCCTGCTGGGGCCCAGCATTGCCTCGCGCACCGCGCGCTTCCTGGTGGTCGAGCACAGCGACAGCGCCCAGCAGTGCGGCAGCAACTTCGCGCCGCTGCTCGGCCATGGTGACGCGGCGATCCTCAAGGTGCAGCACTGGTTGCAGGGCAACGGCGCGGTGGACGTGAGTCTGCCCGCGATGGCCGCCCGGGCCGGGCTGGAGGAGCGTACCTTCCTCCGCCGCTTCCGGGCGGCCACGGGGCTCAAACCCACCGAATACTGCCAGCACCTGCGGGTCGGCAAGGCGCGGGAACTGCTGGAGTTCACCAACGGCACGGTGGATCACATCGCCTATACGGTGGGTTACCTCGACCCCGGCTCGTTCCGCAGTACCTTCCGCAAGATCACCGGGATGTCGCCCAGCGACTACCGCAAGCGCTTCGGCGCCAAGTCGGTCGAGGCTGCCATCAGGGACTGACCGACGACGTTGCCTCCAGGTATTGCACCAGCAAGGGGGAGTATTCGGCGTCGGTCATGGCGGGATGCACCTGAAGATTCATCAGGTCCGTCCATTGCAGCAGCCAGCGCTGCAGGTCGAGCGGATTCTCGGCTTCCGCCAGGCCAAAGCCCAGCATGTGGCCCATGGCGTGCCAGCGGCCGACCAGCTTGACGTTGGCCGGCGGCTGGCCGCCGGTCTGCAGGAACCGCTGGATGACCTTGTCGCGGTTTTCCATCGGAATGGTCCAGTGCACCAGATAGAGCATGTCACACCTCCGGCCCGGGTCCGGGCAGGCAAGATTCGCGGACCCGAATCGGCACCGCTGCCAGGGTCGCGCCCGTGTATCCCAGGCGTTACAGCCCATGGCTGGGAGCGGTTTCCTCTTCACAGGCATAGCAGCCGGGCCGCTGCCGGGCGGGGCCGCTGATCGGCGGTGCGCGCCGCGGTCGATCGACGGTCAGACCCAGCGATCATTCTCCGCCGTGCGCTCGCCGCCGGCATCGCCGGTGTTCAGCACCCCGCGCGGCTCGATCAGCATCACCTGCACCTCGTGCTCGGCGTAGGGCTTGTGCTCGACGCCACGCGGCACCACGTACAGCTCGCCGGCACGCAAGGTCAGCGGGCCGTCGCGGAAGTCGATGCGCAGCTCGCCGTCGAGCACGATGAAGGTCTCGTCGGTGTCGGCGTGGCTGTGCCAGACGAAATCGCCGTGCAGCTTCACCACCTTGAACTGGTAGTCGTTCATCTCGGCGATCACCCGCGGCTGCCAGGTCTCGTGGATGCGCGCGAGCTTGTCCTGCAGGTTGATCGGTTGGCGCGTGGTCATGGGGTTCTCCTTCGATTGAGTCGTTCGACACTACGGGCCTCTCCGGAATCGGTCTTGCAGGAAATTGCGCTTCGATGGCCTCTGCATTGACTTCATCGCTTCGCAGGGGCGACCTTGCCGGGTGAAAGGAGCGGCCGACTATGCTGGATGCATTGCGCCCGTCCTGCGCCGGAGATCGTCATGTCCACGTCCACTCCCGCCGTTCGCCCCAGCGTCATTCCCTGCCTGCGCTACCGCGATGCGCCCCGCGCCATCGACTGGCTGTGCGCCACCTTCGGCTTCCGGCGCCAGCTGGTGGTGGCCGATGACCACGGTGGCATCGCCCACGCTCAGCTGGCACTGGCCGATGGCAGCGGACTGCTGATGCTCGGTTCGCTGCACGACAACGAGTACGGCCGGCTGATGCGCCAGCCCGACGAGGTCGGCGGCTGCACCCAGAGCATCTACGTCGTGGTGAAGGATGCCGAGGTGCTGTACCGCGCGGCGGTGGACGGCGGCGCGCAGATCGTCATCGACATCAAGGACGAGGACTACGGCGGCCAGGGCTTCACCTGCCGCGACCCGGAAGGCCATATCTGGAGCTTTGGCACCTACGATCCCTGGCACTGAGAACCTGTTTACGATCTGCTGCGCGTCGGCATAACTGCGTTAAAAACAGGCGAGGAAGCCGCTTGCGGCTAACGCACTTCAGTGCGGCCCCGAAGGGGCGAGCGAAGCGAGTACTGCTCATTTACAGCTCGTAAACTCCGCGTCCTCGCCTGTTTGATTCGCTGGCGCTCACCCTTCGGGCCAGCCTGCGGCTGTTACTCCCGTTGGTCGTTGCGCCTTGTTCTGCTCTAGCTCGCGAGATCGTAAACAGGTTCTGAGAACCCACGCGAAATCCTGCCGGCTGCGCTACCCTGTCCAGCCCGCTGCCCCGACGGGCGGCCGGCCCCGTGATCCGCAACCCTACGACAAGGAGCACGTGATGAACACAGTGGTATTCGCCGACGGCACCGCCGTTCCCGCCATCGGCCAGGGCACCTGGCGCCTGGGCGAGAACCGTTCCGAACGCTCGCGCGAAGTGGCGGCGCTGCGCGAAGGCGTCGAGCGCGGCCTGACCCTGATCGACACCGCCGAAATGTACGGCGAAGGCGGCTCGGAAGAGGTGGTCGGCGAGGCCATCGCCGGGCTGCGCGACCAGGTCTTCCTGGTCAGCAAGGTCTATCCGCACAATGCCAGCCGGCGCGGCATCCCCGAGGCCTGCGAGCGCAGCCTGAAGCGCTTGCGCACCGACTGCCTGGACCTCTACCTGCTGCACTGGCGCGGACAGTATCCGCTGGAGGAAACCGTCGAGGCCTTCGAGCGCCTGCGCGAGCAAGGCAAGATCAAGAGCTGGGGCGTTTCCAACTTCGATCTGGACGACATGCAGGAGCTGAACGAGCCGGCCTGCGCGACCAACCAGGTGCAGTACAGCCTGGAGGAGCGCGGCATCGAATGGGACCTGCTGCCCTGGTGCCAGGAGCAGCGCATGCCGCTGATGGCCTACTGCCCGGTCGGACAGGGCGGCAGCCTGCTGCGCAACCGGGTACTGGCGGAAATCGCCGGCCGCCACGACGCCACCCCGGCCCGCGTGGCCCTGGCCTGGCTGATCCACCAGCCGGGGGTGATCGCCATTCCCAAGGCGGTGGAGTCGCTGCACGTGCGTGACAACGCCGCCGCGCTCACGCTGCGCCTGAGCGCCGAGGACCTCGAAGCGCTCGACGCCGCCTTCCCGCCGCCCACGCGCAAGCGGCATCTGGCGGTGGTCTGAACCTCTCCTGAAAGTCGGCCCCGGTCGTCGCCGCAAACGGCGTGGCCGGGGTGCGGTGCTAGCCTTCCCCGATACCCGACGCACCGACAGGGAGGGCTGCACAGATGAGCAACTACACGGCGGAAAGCGCCGCCATCAACCGCGTTCTCACGGATTACGTGGAGGGCATGACCTTCGCCGACGAGGCGAGGTTGCGCCAGGCGTTCCATCCGTCCTGCAAGATCATCGGCAATTACCACGGCGAGCTGGAATGGGCCTCGCTGGACGACTTCATCGGTGCGATCAAGGCGGAGTCGCCGCCCTCCTCGGGCGAACCGCCGGTGTGGGAGCTGAAGTCGCTGGACATCACCGGCGACAGCGCGGTGGCGAAGGTGACCGATGATTTCCTCGGCATGCATTTCACCGATTACCTGTCGCTGCTGCGCATCGGCTCGCAGTGGTCGATCATCAACAAGCTCTACTACCTGCACCCGTGACGTGGAACGCATCGGCCTGCGCGGTACGCCGGAAACGCTGCTGATCACCTTCTATGCCAAGGCGAAGGAGAGCGAGCTGGCGGACAGCCTGTTGCACGACCATGTCGCCCGGCGCGCGCTGGACCGGGTCGACTACGATTTCGGCCGCCTGCATCTCGGTCGCTCCGGATGGATCGGCGTGGCGCTGCGGGCCAAGCTGTTAGACGACTGGGTGCGCGACTTCCTCGCCCGCCATCCGCAGGCGACGGTGCTGCAGCTGGGCTGCGGGCTCGACAGCCGCGTCTGGCGCATCGATCCACCGTCCACCGTTCAGTGGTTCGAGGTGGATTTCCCCGAAGTGATCGCCCTGCGCGAGCGCCTGTATCCGCCGCGGGAGAATTGCCATCTGGTCGCCTCCGCGCTGACTGCGACGGACTGGTGGCGTGGGGTGCCGGTCGACCGGCCGGTGCTGATCGTCGCCGAGGGCGTGCTGCCCTATGTGGAGAGCGAGGCGGTGCCCTGGCTGCTGCGCGCGCTGGTCGCCCATTGCCGCAGCGGCGAGCTGATCTTCGACGGCTACACGCGGCAGGGCATCCGCTGGATGCAATACCACCCGATGATCCGCAAGACCGGCGCCATCCTGCACTGGGGCATCGACGACAACGCCGAGCTGGAGGCGCAGGTGCCCGGACTGCGCTTCGTCGACGCGGTCGAGCCTTATGACGAAGCGCAGATCGCCCGGATGTCCCTGGGCGTGCGCCTGCTCTACCGGATCACCCTGGCGATTCCGCCGTTGCGGCGCATGGGCCGGCTGTTGCGTTACCGGTTCGGTTGAAGCGGGGCGCTTCGGCTGAGCATGGCCGGCGCCGGGGCCGGCTGCTTTACTCAAGGGTGCATGGCGATAGGAGCTGTCGATGAAACTCGAGCCGCTGATGAACATGAGCGTGAAGGCAAGCGTGCCGCTGGAGATCGGCCGGGTGCCCCACGGCCAGCGCCTGATCTCGGCGGCTGGCGGCGGCACCTTCCAGGGCCAGCGGCTGAACGGCGAGGTGTTGCCCGGCGGTGGCGACTGGATTCTGGTGGACAGCGACGGCGGCTGGCACCTGGAGGTGCGCCTGGTGCTGCGCACCGACGATGGCGCGCGGATACTGATGCAGCACAACGGGCTGCTGGTGGCCAATCCGAAGATCATCACGGCGGTATCCCGGGGGGAGAGCACGGAATACGGCGACACCTACTTCATGATCCAGCCGCGTTTCGAAGTCGGGGATGAGCGCTACCGCTGGCTGAACCATTTGCTCGCGGTGGGCGAGGGGCGGCTGGGGCCGGGCTGGGTGGAATACCGGTTGTATTCATTGGCCAATGGGTGACCGATGAAAACCCGTAGTTGTCACATACGGCGGGCAGAGTATGCGGACCAGGTTTCTGGAGACCAGGCCATGCCGCTGCCCCCCAACATGCTTCCCGGTGACAAAGTCGTGCTCTTCGACGGCGCCTGCCGCCTGTGCAATGGCTGGAGCCGCTTCCTCCTGCGCCATGACCGCCAGCAGCGCATGAAACTGTGCAGCGTGCAGTCGAAGGAGGGTCAGATGATCCTCGACTGGTTCGGGCTGCCGACCGACTACTTCGACACCATGCTGTACATCGACGGTCACTGCGGCTACGACCGCAGCGAAGCCTTCCTCCGCGTGATCGGCCAGTTGCCGGCGCCGTGGAGCTGGCTGCGTATCCTGTGGCTGGTGCCCATGTCCTGGCGTGATGCGTTCTATGACCGTATCGCCCTCAACCGCTATCGCCTGTTCGGCCGTGAGGAGCGCTGCCTGGTGCCCTCGCCGGAATTCCGAGGGCGCTTCCTGGGCAATGGCTAGCGCCGCCATCGCGCGTCTGGCACTGGGCGTGGTGTTCCTCTACCACGGGCTGGTGCCGAAGCTGTTGTTCCTGAGTCCTGATGAAGTGCGCATGATCGAGGCCCACGACTGGTCGCTGTCGACCCTGCGCGTTGCCCAGGCCGCGGGCGTCGCGGAAATGGTCCTGGGGCTCGCCATCCTCCTGCTGCGTCGCAGTCGCTGGCCACTGTGGATTGCCGCCGTGGCCCTGGTGGCGCTGCTGCTGGACGTGGCGCTGTTCTCGCCGGCGCTGCTGCTGGGCGCCTTCAATCCGGTCACCACCAATGTCGCCGCGCTGGCGCTGTGCCTGATCGCCCTGCAGGGCGAGCGGGGCGCGCGGCCGCCCCGCCCGAAAGCCCTGCGTTAGAAGGTCTTCGACACACCGGCCACCACGGTGGCGGTGCAGACGTCCTTGTAGCCGTTGTTGTTGAAGCACTCGTTCTGCGAAAGGTCGGTGTCGATATAGCTCAGCGACCAGTCCAGCCCCACCAGTTCGTGGCTCAGCTTGACCTCCCACTCGTTGTAGCCGTCGCGGGTGTCGCCGCTGCCGGAGAGGTAGAGCGGGTCCTTGGCGTCGTTGTGGCCGAAGCGCGTACGCAGCTTGAACTCGGCCGGCAGATCGGCGTTGTAGGCCAGGTAGCTGTAGAGGTTGCTGTTCTTGTCGCCGAAGTAGTTGGGGTAGTCGTTGCCGTAGTAGACCCCCGCCTCGAAGCCGTAGGCGTGGAGGATGGCGTAGGTGTCGCTCTGGTTGAACTGGCTCGACTTGGGATAGGTGTATTTGACGTAGCCCAGGTCCAGGGCCACGTCCTCGTTGGCCTGCCAGTACCAGCCGGCGTAGTAGTCCACTTCCTGGCGGGTGTCGTAGCCGTAGCCGTAATCGACGTTGGAGGTCCAGGCGCCTGCATACAGACCGCTGACGTGCTGCAGGGTGAGGCCGAACTGGGCGGCCGGGTCGCCCTTGGTCTGCGAGATGCCGCGGGTGCGATAGTCGCTGACCAGCGCGGCGTCGATCTGCAGCATGAAGTCTTCGTTGAGTTCCACGGCCTGGGTGTGGGTGAGCGGTGCGCAGGCGAGCAGCGCACCGAGGAGCCATTGCGGGCGGTTCATGCGGATGTCCCTTTGTTGTGATTGTCTGTGGGGCAGTGTGAAAAGGCCCGCGCAGCGCCAGCCCGCTCGACGTCGCCGAGGGACTTGAAGAGAGGGCTGGGCTGGCGGGCAGGGCGCCAGGGGTGTTCAGACCCCGGCGCAGGAGCCCGACTCGGTCAGAGAGCCGGAGCGTCGTCGGCGCGGTAGACCTCGCGACCTTCGAACAGGGTGTGCAGCACGCGGGCTTCGCCCAGTTGCTCGTCGGGCACGGTGAACACGTCACGGTCGAGGACGACCATGTCGGCCTGCTTGCCTGGAGCGAGGGTGCCGATCTGCTTGTCCAGGCCGATGGCCTGCGCGGCGTTGCGGGTGTAGGCGTAGAACATGGTTTCGCGGTCGACGCGCTGGTCGGCGCCCAGCACGCCCAGCTCGCCCTTGCGGGTGACGGCCTGGTAGATGGCTTTCATCGGGTCCGGGGTGGACACCGGCCAGTCGCTGGCGCCGGCGATTTCGGCGCCGTTGTCCAGCAGGGACTTGGCCGGGTACATGCCGCGGTATTCGTCATCACCGATGTAGGGCTTTACCAGCTCTTCGGTGTAACTTTCCGCAGCGGCCCAGTCCAGCTGCATCGAGGCGATCACGCCCAGCTGCTTGAAGCGCGGGTAGTCCTGCGGAGTGACCAGTTGCAGGTGGGTGATCGAATGGGCGACGCCGCTCTGGCGATCCTTGCGCGCCTGCTCGATGCCGTTGAGCGATTCGCGCACCGCGCGGTCGCCGATGGCGTGGATGTGCACCAGCCAGCCACGCTTGTCGGCGGCACTGACCAGCTCGCCGAAATGCTTCGGATCGATCAGCAGTTCGCCGGGCTTGTGGCTGTTCTTGTACTCCTCCAGCAGTGCGGCGGATTGGGCCGGGAATTCGATCACGCCGTCGGCGAAGACCTTGATGCCCGGCAGGGTCAGGTTGGGGATGCCCTGGAACTGCTGGCGAACCTTCTCGATCACGTCCAGGTCGGCCGGGGTGCTCTTCGGATTGACCACCTGCAGCGCCGCAACGTGGGCGGTGAGCTTGCCGTCGCGAGCCAGGTCGCGGTAGGCCGGCAGGATGCCGACGCTCTTCTCGGTGGGCTTGATGTTGAACACCGCCTCACCCGGGGCGCCGTTGGCGGCCGGGTCCATCCAGGCGGTGATGCCGAGGCTGTTGTTGTATTGCACCGCGGCGAGGCCGGCGCGATCCAGGGTCTTCTCGTCAGCGGCCGGCATGGCGGCGGCAACCAGGTCGAAGCCGGAGTCGACGACGAAACCGGAGGGGTTGAAGTTCTTGTCGTGGGCGACGTTCTTCTGTTCCAGCTCGCTCAGGCCGCGCACGCGCTTGGCGTCGAGGCCTGCACGCTTGAGCATGGCGGCGTTGGCCCAGGCGGTGTGGTGGTCGCTGCCGATCAGCACCACCGGCACCTTTGCCCACTCGCCGTGGTTCAGATGCTTGGCCAGTCCGTCGGCCTGGGACCAGTAGCTGGAGTGCATACCGTTCATCACTACGATGTCGCCCTTGCGCGCCTTGCCACTGTCGCGGTCCAGCTTCAGGCGCTTGATGAAGGCGTCGAGGTCCATCTGCTCATCTTCCAGGCTGGCGGAGATCAGCTCCAGGCCGCCGAACACGGCGTGCGAGTGGCTGTCGATGAAGCCCGGCATCAGGACCTTGCCGCCAAGGTCGACGACCTTGCTCTTGGCATCGCCCAGGGCGCGGATTTCGTCGTTGGAGCCGACTTTCAGCACTTTGCCGTCCGCCACCGCGACGGCCTGTTGCAGCGCCTGGCCGGGTTCGGCGGTGAAGACCTTGCCGTTAAGCAGAATCAGGTCCGCGTTCTGTGCCTGTGCTTCCAAAGTGCTGAGTGCGATCGCTACTGCCAGCGCGCCTTTGAGCCACGTGTGCATGAGTTACCCTTGTGTGCCGGTTGATTTTTATTGGTCTGCGCAAGAGGCTATCGGGGTGGCTAACGGCCAGAAAGGCGCTATCGCTCATAACACTTGTGAACGTTTGGAACGAATATGGACAAGTTCAGCAGTCTGGAGATGTTCGTCGCCAGTGCCGAAACCGGCAGTTTCAGCCGCGCCGCCGAGCGTCTGGGCAAGACGCCCTCCGCCGTGACCAAGGCCATCGGCCTGCTGGAAAGCGAGCTGGGGGCGCGCCTGTTCGAGCGCACCACGCGCAGCATGTCGCTGACCGAGGCGGGCCAGCTTTACCTGGAAGGCGCCCGCGAAGTGCTGGAGCGCATGCGCGAGACCACCGAGGAGATCGCCCAGCTGCATCACAGCCTGCGCGGCGTACTGCGGGTCACGGCGCCGCTGGTGTTCGGCCCGGCCTTCCTCGACCAGGCCTGTGCGGACTTTCTCTCCCAGCACCCGGACGTGCGCTTGCAGGTGGACCTCTCCGACAGCTACCTCGACCTGCTCGATGGACGCTACGACCTCGCCCTGCGCATGGGCAACAGCGACCTGCCGGGGCTGATCGCCCAGCCGCTGGCCGGCAGCCGCCTGGTGGTCTGCGCGAGCCCGGCCTATCTCGCGCGGCGTGGCACGCCCACGCACCCGCGCGAGGTCATCGAGCACGAGTGCCTGATCTACCGCCATCCGGCGCTGGAGGACCGCTGGTGGTTCGACCTGGGCGGCGAGCGCTATTCGACGCCGCGCCATGGGCGCCTGAGCAGCGACAACCAGGAAGTGCTGCTCCGGGCCTGCCTGGATGGACACGGCCTGCTGCCGTGCCCGCGCTGGAGCGTGCTGGAGCATCTGCGCTCCGGGCGGCTGGTCACGGTGCTGGATGAGTTCTATTTCGAGCCGGACACCTTCGGCGCGCAGATTCTTGCGGTGTACCCGAGCAACCGCCGGGCCACGCGCAAGATTCACGCCTTCATCGAACATCTGCGCGCCGCGCTGCAGCGGAACGGCATTGCCTGAGCCGCTCAGAGCAGCGCGCCGGCCCAGGCCGAGACCAGCAGCAGGATCGCCATCAGCTGGTTCAGCCGCTGCAACTGCCGGGGTGAGAGCAGGCGCTGGCTGCCGATGCCGAGGCTGGCCCAGACGCTCATGCAGGGGATCGACACCAGGAAGAACAGCAGCGACAGCAACTGCACGCGATCCAGCTGATCGGCGCCGTGGCCGGCGTACACGCTGACCACGGCCAGGGCCATCATCCAGGTCTTGGGGTTCACCAGTTGCAGCGCGGCGGCGCCGACCAGGCCCAGCCGCGCTGCATCGCCATCCTGTTCCAGGCTGGCCGGCGGGCTACGGAAGATCTGCCAGGCCAGCCAGCTCAGCCAGAGCACCCCGACCGCGCTCATGGCTTGCTGCACGCCGGGCAGGTGCGCCAGCGCTTCGCCCAGGCCGCTGCCCACCGCCAGCACCAGGGCGGCGGCCGCACCGCAGCCGCCGAAGATGATCGGCAGCGCCGCGCCCCAGCCGAAGCGGGCGCTGTTGCTGAACACCAGCAGGTTGGTGGGGCCGGGGGTGATGGCGGAGACGAAGGCGAAAAGCAGGAAGGGCAGCCATTGGCTGGTCTGCGCGAGGGTCATGGCGAGGGCTCCGCTGAATCAGTGGGAGCCTTATCTTCGCCAGCGCTTGCGGCTCAGTCTGGAAGCTTTGAGCAGCGTTTGCGGTAGTAGGCTGGCGTCACCCCGTAGGCGCGGCGGAACCAGCGGCCCAGGTGGCTCTGGTCGGCAAAGCCGAGGTCGGCGGCCACCTCCGCCGGTGCGAGGCCACGGCCGAGCAGCTGGCGCGCGCGGGCCAGGCGCAACTGGATCAGGTAGGCGTGCGGCGGCAGGCCGAAGGCCTGCTTGAAGGTGCGGGTCAGGCGGAAACGGTCGCAGCCGCAGGCACGGGCGAGGTCATCCAGGCCGATATCCTGCATCAGGTTGGCGTGCAGGTAGTCCCGCGCCCGCTGCGCCACCAGCGGCAGGTGCGGTTGCGCCACGCTGCGCTGGCGCCATTGCAGGCGACGAGTGAGGCCGTCGAGCAGGTCGTCGATGGCGGCCTGGCGGACGATCTTCAGGTCGTTGCCGTGCACCGCCTGGAAGGCGTTATCGATTCGTGGCACCAGCTGCGGGTCGTCGAACAGCAGTTCACGGACGCCGAGTTGGCAGTTGGCCGGGGCCTGTTCGAACAGGTTGCCGATTTCCCGCTCCAGCCAGGGAGCGTCGAGGTAGAGCATGCGGTAGGTGAAGCCGCCTTCGGTGGGCGCGTCGCCGTCGTGGATGTCGCCGGGTTCGAGGAAGAACACCTTGCCGGCGGTGCTGATGTGCCGTTCACCCCGGCAGCGGAACTGCTGCACACCGGATTCGGTGAAGCCGATCAGGTAGCTGTCGTGCCAGTGCGGGTCATAGGCGTGACCCTTGAAGTGCGCGCGCAGGCTCTGGATGCCGGTGTCGGCATCCTGCAGCAGGTCGATCCAGTTGTCCTTGTGCATGGGCCATTCTCGCCTCGCTTGCCCGGTTGGCCAGCATAACGCGCGAGGGGAGGCTGTCTGGAAGATTCGTGCAGCCATCGATCCGATGGCCGCACGATCAGGGGAGGATCAGCCGGCCGCCGCTTCGAAGCTGTCGCTGCGCGCCATGCGCCAGATGCGCTCGTAGAACTCACCCTCGATGTCGCCCGAGAGCAGCTCGCCGGGCTTGAGGAAGTAGTGCAGGTGCGAGAACAGGCGGATCTCGGTGGCCGAGACGCGGCGCACCAGGTGCTTGGCTTCCAGCTGCGAGGGATGCTGGATGCCGGCGGCGGCGATCATTTCGGCCAGACCCTTGAGGGTGTTGTGATGGAAGTTGAACACCCGCTCGGCCTTGTCCGGCACCACCAGCGCGCGTTGGCGCAGCGGGTCCTGGGTGGCCACGCCGGTCGGGCATTTGTTGGTATGGCAGCTCTGCGACTGGATGCAGCCGATGGCGAACATGAAGCCGCGTGCCGAGTTGGCCCAGTCGGCGCCCATGGCCAGCACACTGGCAATGTCGAAGGCGCTGACGATCTTGCCGCTGGCGCCGATGCGGATCTTGTCGCGCAGGCCGAGGCCGACCAGCGTGTTGTGCACGAACAGCAGGCCCTCGCGCATCGGCAGGCCCATGTGGTCGGTGAATTCCAGGGGCGCCGCGCCGGTGCCGCCTTCCTTGCCGTCGACCACTATGAAGTCGGGGAGGATGCCGGTCTCGTGCATGGCCTTGGCGATTCCCATGAATTCCCACGGATGGCCGATGCACAGCTTGAAGCCCACCGGCTTGCCGCCGGAGAGTTCACGCAGCCTGACGATGAAGTCGAGCAGTTCCTTGGGGGTGCTGAAGGCGCTGTGGGAGGAGGGCGAGATGCAGTCCTGGCCCATGGGGACACCACGGGTGGAGGCGATTTCCTGGGTCACCTTGTGCTTGGGCAGGATACCGCCGTGGCCGGGCTTGGCACCCTGGCTGAGCTTGATCTCGATCATCTTCACCTGCGGGTCGACCGCCTGCTTGGCGAAGCGCTCGGGGCTGAAGGTGCCGTCGTCGTTGCGGCAGCCGAAGTAGCCGCTGCCCAGTTCCCAGGTCAGGTCGCCGCCGTACTCGCGGTGATAGGGGCTGATGCTGCCCTCGCCGGTGTCATGGATGAAGCCGCCCATCTTGGCGCCCTTGTTCAGCGCGCGGATGGCGTTGGCGCTGAGGGAGCCGAAGCTCATCGCCGAGATGTTGAACACCGAGATGGAGTAGGGCTGTTTGCACTCCGGTCCGCCGACGTCGACGCGGAAGCTGCGCGGATCGGAGACCGGCGCCGGGCGGATGGAGTGGGCGATGAATTCGAAGCCCGACTGGTAGACGTCGATCAGGGTGCCGAATGGCTTGTCGGCGGTCTCGTTCTTCGCCCGCGAATACACCAGCGCACGCTGGGCGCGGGAGAAGGGCAGGGCCTCGTTGTCGCCTTCGAGCAGGTACTGGCGGATTTCCGGGCGGATGCCTTCCACCAGGTAGCGGATATTGCCGAGGATCGGGTAGTTGCGCCGCACCGCGTGGCGGTGCTGGCACAGATCGATCACGCCCAGCACGCTGAGGGCGAAGGTCAGCAGGGTCAGCGGCCAGACGTCGCCAAGGATCGGCAGGCTGATCAGGGTGAACAGGACACAGGCGGCGAAGAAGGCATAACGGCTCAGGAGCGACAGGTTCATGGAGTCTCCAGTCGTCGGGAATATCACGGGGAGGGAGTCGGAAGGACCGCAGAAGAGCATGGCAGGCATTGCGCGAACGCGCCTGCGTGACAGTCTACGTGGCGGGCCTTTGGAAGGTTTTCGATTGTTCTGCGGATGCGACGTTAGCCCGAAGAGAGGAAAAAAGAAAGCTAGCTAACGATTTTTCCGGGGGTGAGAAGATTTGTCTCGGGCGGTGCAAGAAATGGCCGAGCGGTTCCTTGTAGGAGCGGGCCATGCCCGCGATCGCGCGCATGGCGCGCTCCTACGCCTGCCGCAGTGGCACCACTCAACAGGCAATCACATTCACCGCCAGCCCGCCCTTCGAGGTCTCCTTGTACTTGTCCATCATGTCGCGCCCGGTGTCGCGCAGGGTGTCGATGGCCTTGTCCAGGCTGACCAGGTGCTGGCCGTCGCCGCGCAGGGCCAGTTGCGCGGCGTTGATGGCCTTGAGCGAGGCCATGGCGTTGCGTTCGATGCAGGGCACCTGCACCAGTCCGGCCACCGGGTCGCAGGTCAGGCCGAGGTTGTGCTCCAGGCCGATTTCGGCAGCGTTCTCCACCTGTTCCAGGCTGCCGCCGAGGACTTCCGCCAGACCGCCGGCGGCCATGGCGCAGGCCGATCCGACTTCGCCCTGGCAGCCCACTTCGGCGCCGGAGATCGAGGCGTTGAGCTTGCACAGGATGCCGATGGCGGCGGCGGTGAGCAGGTAGCGCTCGATGGCGTCGGCGTTGGCCTGTGGGTCGTAGCGGGCGTAGTAGTGCAGCACCGCCGGGACGATGCCGGCGGCGCCATTGGTGGGGGCGGTCACCACCCGTCCGCCGGCGGCGTTCTCCTCGTTCACCGCCAGCGCCCAGAGGTCCACCCAGTCCATCGCGCCGAGGGTGCTGGCGATCAGGTTGCCGCTGTCGGCCTCGTTCAGCCGGCGGTAGAGCATGGGCGCGCGGCGGCGCACCTTGAGCCCGCCGGGCAGGGTGCCTTCGGTTTCCAGGCCGCGGCGCACGCAGGCCTGCATTTCCTCCCAGATGTGCGCGAGGCCGGCGTGGATTTCCGCCTCGTCGCGCACGGCGAGCTCATTGGCCCACATCAGGTCGCTGATGCGCTTGAAGCCGTGCTGGTGGCACAGGCGCAGCAATTCCTCGGCGCTGTGGAAGGGGTGGGGCATGGGGCTGTCGGGCAGGGCACGGTCGGTGTTGAAGTCGGCCTCGTCCACCACGAAACCGCCGCCGACGGAGTAACAGATGCGCTCGGCCAGCAGTTCGCCGTTGGCGGCCAGCGCCCGCAGGTGCAGGCCATTGGGGTGGGCGGGCAGGCTGTCGTCGTGGAAGACCAGTTGCTGCGCCGGGTCGAAGTCGATTTCCTGCACGCCGCCCAGGCGCAGGCGATGGCGCAGCAGGATGTCGTCCACCTGCGGCGCCAGGGCGGCCGGATCGGCCTCTGCCGGGTCGATGCCGAGCAGGCCGATCAGGCAGGCGCGGTCGGTGGCGTGGCCTTTGCCGGTGGCGCTGAGCGAACCGTAGAGGTGCACCTCGATCGCTGCTACCTGCTCCAGCAGGTTTTCCGCGCGCAGGCGGTCGACGAACTCGCGGGTGGCACGCATCGGCCCCACGGTGTGGGAACTGGACGGCCCGACGCCGGGCTTGAACATGTCGAAAACGCTGAGGCTCATGGGGAATTCCTCCTGTCCTCAAGCATGGACCTGCAACGGCGCGGATGCTCACCGACCGCTCGACGGCTGGTGGAGACTTTGTGCGGGAGCGCCCTGTGGGCGCCAATCGCGGGCATGGCCCGCTCCTACGGTGATGGTTGAGGCTCGGCTCGCGTAGGAGCGGACCTTGTCCGCGATCCGGCCGGCAGGCCGGTGGTCGGGGATTGCACCGCTATCGCGGTGATCGCGGAGGAGCTCCGCTCCTACGGGAGCAGAAGTAGTTTGGAGCATGGCAATTTGCGTTTGCTCTTGTGGACTTCCAGAGAACTATCCGCGCACTCCGAGCGCCCCTTCAGGAGGCCGAGCGGAATCGGAGTTTCAGGGGTTGAGCGGCATGGATGCCGCGAGAGCGTCGTTGGGCCATGGATGGCCCGTCGACGCGTGCCCCTGAAACTTCGATGGAGCGAGGGAACCCCGGCGAAGCCGGGGCCGGATGCAGGGGCAAGACCTTTGGTTACTTTGCGTCGTTTGGCAAAGTAACTCGCCCGAGGGGGCGAAACCCAATACATCCGAATACATCAAAGCGGCGCGGAAACACCAAGGCCCCAAAAGCATCGCGGACGAAGTCCGCTCCTACGAAAGCCGATCCCAATGTAGGAGCGGACTCCGTCCGCGATGCTCTTGATCCTCGTAGGGCGAATAACGCGCAGCGTTATCCGCCGCGATGGGTATCGCTACGCTCCACGCCATCCTACGGGCGCGTTGCCGGCCTCACCCCTGCGCCTGCAAAAACAACGAGAACAACTCCGACTGCGACTTGATCCCGAGCTTGGCGTACATGTGCTTGCGATGGACCTTCACCGTCTCGGCGGAAATCGCCAGCTTGCGGGCGATTTCCTTGCTGGAGCAGCCGCTGAGCATCAGCCGGCCGACTTCCAGCTCGCGGGCGGTGAGCGGGGTTTCCACCTGCTGGGCGGTGGCTTCCAGGCGGTTTTGCCAACGCGGCGGCGGGGGCGCTTCCTGGACTTCACACTCGAAGGCCATGCGCTGGCGCATCAACCCGGCGACCCACGGTTGCACCAGCCCCAGCAGGGCGATCTGCTCGGGGGTGAAACGGCCCTTGCTGCCCACCGAGCAACACAGGGTACGTTCGCCGTCGAGCTGCACATTGATCTGCACCTCGTCGGCCACCACGTTGAGGCGGAAGTAGCGCTGGTAGTAGTCGGTCTGCTCGAACATCTCCGGCGCCACGTCGTCCAGGCGGAACAGCCCGCCGCCCGGCGCCTCGCGGCTGGCGATGTAGAAGGGGTCGAGCAGGTAGAGGCCCTTGAGGTAGTCCTGGAACAGCGGGTCGGGGCCGCCATCCTCGCCCGGGCATTCGGCGAATACCTGCGGCCTGCCATCGCTGAAAAGCAGCACGACCCAGCTGTCGAAGGGCACATACTGGCCCAACAGGCGTACCAGCAAGGTCCAGAAGTTCGGCTTGTCCAATGCCTCGATCAGTTGCCCGACCGAGCGGTGCCAGGCGATGTCCTGAAGGGAAAGGCCCATGACTCTACCCCCGTTGGGTTACCACGCGGGCGTAATTACCCGGTGAGGGCGCCACCGGCATACTCGGTCCATAGCGTGAGCCGGCGCGGCGTGCAGTTTGACCCTTTTGCAGCGCGCGGTCACTGGAAGACAAGAATCAGAGGAAGCCCATGAAAGTCGAACTCGTGCAACTGGCCGGCCGTGATGGCGATGTGGCCTGGAACCTGGCCCGTACCCTGGAGGCCATCCACGCCTGCGCAGCGGACACCCAGCTTGTGGTGTTCCCCGAGACCCAGCTGACCGGCTTCCCCACCGAGCAGAACATCGCCGCCATCGCCGAACCGGTCGACGGCCCCAGCGTACAGGCCGTGCAGCGCGCCGCGCGAGAGAAGAACATCAGCGTTGCCGTGGGCTTCGCCGAGGCCGCCGCCGACGGTCGCTTCTACAACACCACGCTGCTGATCACCCCCGAAGGCATCGCCCTGCAGTACCGCAAGACGCACCTGTGGGCGTCGGACCGCGGGGTCTTCACCCCCGGCGACCGCTACGCCACCTGCCTGTGGAACGGCGTGCGCGTGGGCATCGTGATCTGCTTCGACATCGAATTCCCCGAATCTGCCCGCGCCCTCGGCCAGTTGGGCGCCGAGCTGATCATCGTGACCAACGGCAACATGGACCCCTACGGCCCGACCCACCGCACCGCGATCATGGGCCGCGCCATGGAAAACCAGGCCTACGCGGTGATGGTCAACCGTGTCGGCGAGGGCGACGACGGCCTGGTGTTCGCCGGCGGCAGCACCGTGGTCGATCCCTTCGGGCAACCGCTCTGCGAGGCCGGCCGCGAAGAGTGCCGGCAGATCGTCGAACTGGACTTCGAGCGCCTGGCGCAGGCGCGCCGCGATTACAGCTACCTGGCCGAACGCCGCTTCGTGCTGCCGGGCGAAATGCGCGAGCACGCAGACGGCCTGCGCGAGCTGATCATTCCGGCCTGACGTTTCCTTCCGGCCCGGGGTGGTTTCCGGGCCGGGGCGCAGGGCCGCGCCACCACAGCGATTCTCCAACACCGACGGGCGCCCCGAGCGCCCGCGCGGCTTGCGGGTGAGCGCAAGCCAGACCTTTGCACTGCCCATAACAAACACAATGTGGAGTAAGCAGTAATGGCTCAACTGAAACGAACCCTGTCGCTGGGTTCGGTGGTGCTGTTCGGCATCGCCTACATGACCCCGATCATCGTCCTCGGTACCTTCGGCATCCTCGCCGACGTCACCCGTGGCGTGGTGCCCTCGGCGTACCTCGTCGCTTCCGTTGCGATGCTGTTCACCGCGCTCAGCTACGGACGCATGGCCGCCGCCTTCCCGGTGGCCGGTTCCGCCTACACCTACGTACGCAAGTCGATCAGCCCGAAGCTGGGCTTCCTCGCCGGCTGGGCGGTGCTGCTGGACTACCTGTTCCTGCCCATGGCCATCTGGCTGATCGGCGCGGCCTACCTGCACTCCGCGTTCCCCGCCGTGCCGCAGGCCCTGTGGGTACTGGCGTTCATCGGCGTCACCACCGCGATCAACGTGGTCGGCCTGCGCCTGGCGAAGAACATCAACGGCGTGCTGATGCTGGTGCAGTTCCTCGTCCTGCTGGCCTTCGTCGGCCTGGCGATCCACTACGTGATGGGCGACGCCAGCCGTCCGCTGTGGACCCTGGAACCCTTCCTCAAGGAAGGTACCCAGCTGCCGTTGATCATGGGCGGCGCGGCCATCGCCTGCTATTCGTTCCTGGGCTTCGACGCCGTCAGCACCTTGACCGAAGAAACCCACGAGCCGCGCAAGACCATTCCGCGAGCGATCCTGCTGATCACCCTGATCGGTGGTGGCATCTTCATCGCCGCCAGCTATTTCGTACAGCTGGCGCACCCGTCGGTGGAGTTCCAGAACGCCGATTCCGCCGCCTACGAAATTGCCCGCAACATCGGTGGCGATTTGTTCGTCAGCTTCTTCCTCATCGGCCTGATCGTCGGCCAGTTCACCTCCGGGCTGTCGGCCCAGGCCAGCGCCTCGCGCCTGCTGTTCGCCATGGGCCGCGACGGCGTGCTGCCGCGCCCGTTCTTCGGTCGCATCAGCAAGCGCTTCGAGACGCCGGTGAACAGCATCGTGCTGTGCGGCGTGGTGGCCCTGCTGGCGCTGCGGATGGACGTCACCACCTCCACCTCGTTCATCAACTTCGGTGCCTTCCTGGCCTTCAGCCTGGTGAACCTCTCGGTGATCTTCCACTACTACCTGAACGCCGAGCGCCGCGGCCCGCGCGAGCTGGTGCTGTTCCTGCTGTTCCCGCTGATCGGGCTCATCGCCGATCTGTGGCTGATGGTCAGCCTCGACCACCTGGCGATCTGGCTCGGCGCCACCTGGCTGGTGCTGGGCGTGATCTACCTCGCCGTGATCACCGCCGGCTTCCGCGAGCAACCGCCGGAAATGAGCTTCGACGAGGCGTGACAGCCTGAGGGGGCTATGCTGGGGGCTCCATGCAGTGGCGTGCCACAGGAGATCCCGCCATGTCCCGCATCACCTTCTATCACTCGCCCCAGACACGTTCCAGCGGCACCCTGGTGCTGCTGGAGGAGCTGGGCGCCGAGTACGATCTCGAGCTGATCAACATGAAGGCCGGCGAGCAGCGCCAGCCGGCCTACCTGGCGATCAACCCGCTGGGCAAGGTCCCGGCGATCCGCCACGGCGAGGCGCTGGTCACCGAGCAGGGCGCCATCTTCCTCTACCTGGCCGACCTCTTCCCCCGCGCGGGGCTGGCGCCCGCCCTGGATGACCCGCTGCGCGGCCCCTACCTGCGCTGGCTGGTGTTCTACGGCTCCAGCTTCGAGCCGGCCATCGTCGACCGGGCCCTCAAGCGCGACCCGGCGCCGTCGGCCATGAGCCCGTACGGCGACTACGACAGCGTGATGCGCGCCATCGCCGAACAGCTGGAAAACGGTCCCTACCTGCTCGGCAGCCGCATGACGGCTGCCGACGTGCTGTGGGGCGCGGCCCTGCGCTGGACCATCGGCTTCGGTGTGGTGCCGAAGCTGCCGGTGTTCGAGCGCTACGTGGAGTTGGTCACCTCGCGCCCGGCTTTCACTCGGGTCTGGGAGCGCGACGTGCAGTGGGCGGCGGAACATGCACGGGCGGCCGAGGCGAAGTCGCTGTGACGCCGGAGAGCAGGGGGTAGCCGCAGGTGAGGAGTTGTGGAGGGCCGCCGTGTATTTTGCGAATACGGTCTCAGGTGGCGTGGGAAGTTTCTTTTTTGCCTGTAGCTTTCTTTTCCGGTTGGCAGGGCTGATCAATGATTGCCCCAACGCCGCGTCGTTCCCCATCTCGCGGCGTCTACACCAACCATAACGACTATCAAGCTGTGCATCCGTTAGGTCCCGAAGCCCATCCGCGAGGATGGGCTTTTTTTCGTTCGCTATCCGGGTGCTCTTTGGTGCCTGATCTTCATCAGGTGAAGTGGGAAAGGTCTTCCATTCGGTGGGATGTGGCGTCGGCGGCTCGGGAAAATGCCGATGATGAGGTGTTTATCTCAAAACGGCCTGGGTCTTTTCTTACATGGATGTCTGGTGCTTGGAGACTGCTGTCAGCTGCTGGATCATATGTCCCGCGCCTTGTTCCTACAGGGCGTCCTAAAGATTGATCGACTAGTCAATCGTTTAGTCCTTGGCCCGCCAGCAATGGCGGGCTTTTTTTATGGCCGGTCGTGTAGGAAACCCTGGGTAGGAAGCCCAGGATAGAGCGTCTGAATGGATACCCTGGCGAGTCAGCGGATTTTCGTCAGACCACCATTTTTGTGGGATTCCGGTGTCAGCCCTTCGCCGCGCTGACGCCTTCCAGGGTGGCGAAGGAGGTGTCCTTTGCGGTCAGCAGGAAATCGCGCATGAACGGCGCGTCCAGCATGTCGGCGCGGATCGCCGCGAACAGCGTGCAGTACAACCCTTTCTCGCCCAGGCGCTTGGCGGTGACGTAGCCGCGCGAGCTGTATTCGTGCAGCGCCCAGTTGGGCAGGCAGCACACGCCACGGCCGGAGGCCACCAGCTGCATCATCATTACCGTCAGCTCCGAGGTGCGAATCTGCGCGGGTTCGACATCGGCGGGTTCGAGGAAGCGGGTGAAGATGTCCAGGCGGTCGCGCTCCACCGGATAGGTGATCAGCGTCTGGCTGGCGAGGTCGTCCGGGACGATATAGGACTTGCCCGCCAGCGCGTGGTGATTGTCCACCGCCAGCAGCGCCTCGTAGGTGAACAGCGGCACGTAGGTGATGCCGGCGAGGTCCACCGGGTCGGAAGTCACCACCAGGTCGAGGTCGCCGCGGGCCAGCGCCGGCAGCGGGGCGAAGGAGAAGCCCGAGGCGAGGTCGAGTTCCACCTCCGGCCAGGCATCGCGGAACTGGTCGATGGTCGGCATCAGCCACTGGAAGCAGCTGTGGCATTCGATGGCCATGTGCAGGCGGCCGGCGGTGCCACCGGCCAGGCGCGCCAGGTCGCGTTCGGCGCCGCGCAGTTGCGGCAGCACGCTGTCGGCCAGTTGCAGCAGGCGCAGGCCGGCGCTGGTAAAGCGCACCGGCTTGGTCTTGCGGATGAACAGCGACAGGCCCAGGCGGTCTTCCAGTTCCTTGAACTGGTGGGAGAGGGCGGACTGGGTGAGGTGCAGGCGCTCGGCGGCCTCCACGAGGCTGTCGGCCTCGCGCAGGGCGTGGAGGGTTTTCAGGTGACGGAGTTCAAGCATGATGCCGGCCTCGACCTCAATATGAGGAAAACTTGATTTCAACGCGAATGAATTGAGTTTGTCTCATGGGTGGCCGGCTGTCGACAATGCCTGCACCTGACGTATTGGTTTGGAGATTTTCGCCATGGCATTGGCCCACACCCTCGGCTTCCCCCGCATCGGTCGCGCCCCTGAACTGAAGACCGCGCTGGAAGCCTTCCGCGACGGCAAGCTGGACGAGGCCGGACTGCGCAACGTGGGACGCGAGCTGCGCGCCGCGCACTGGCAAACACAGAAGGACGCCGGCATCGACTTGCTGCCGGTGGGGGATTTCGCCTGGCACGATGCGGTGCTGACTCACTCGCTGACCTTCGGCGTGATTCCCGCACAGGGCGGCAAGCCGACGCTGCAGACCCTGTTCGCCATGGCTCAGAAGGGGAGTGCTGCACAGTGGTTCGACACTGAACACCACTACCTCGCCCCGGAATTCAGCGTCGACCAGCAGTTCGAGCTGAGCTGGGAGCAGCTGTTCGAAGAGGTGGACGAGGCGCTGGCGCTCGGGCACCCGGTCAAGCCGGTGCTGATCGGCCCGCTGACCTACCTCTGGCTGGGCACGCTCAGGGGCGGGCATGCCGGCTTCGACAAGCTCGACCTGCTGGAGCGCCTGCTGCCGGTCTATGGCCAGATTTTCCAGCGCCTGGCCGCGCAAGGCGTGGAATGGGTGCAGATCGACGAGCCGATTCTGGTGCTCGACTTGCCGCAGGCGTGGAAGAACGCCTTCGAACGCACCTACAACCTGCTCCAGCGCGAGCCGCTGAAGAAGCTGATCGCCACCTACTTCGGCGGCCTGGAAGACAACCTAGGGCTGGCCGCCAGCCTGCCGCTGGACGGCCTGCACGTCGACCTGGTGAGCGCGCCGCGGCAGTACCAGTCTGTCCTCGACCGCTTGCCGTCCTACAAGGTGCTGTCCCTGGGCCTGGTGAGTGGCGGCAACGGCTGGGACTACGATCTCCAGTCGGCGCTGGACGTGCTGCGCCATGCCCATGAGCGCTTGGGTGAGCGGCTGTGGGTGGCGTCGTCCTGTTCGTCGTTGCAGGGTTTGGAGGATGCGCCGGACGATTCCCGGGCCGCCTCCGCGCAGAAGTGCGCCGAGGTGGCCTTGTTGGCGCGGGCGATCAACCAGCCCGAGGCACCGGACGTGCTCGCCGCACTGGCCGGGATCGAGCGCCGCGCGTGCGCCTGAGGAAGTGAGTCAGAAGTAGAACATGCCTTTGGCCAGCACCACGATGGCGAGCACGTGGACGAACACGCTGTAGTGGATGCGCCGTGAGCGCTGGCCGGTCATGCGGCCAGTGCGGAAGGACAGCATGGCGAAAGCGAAATGCCCGAGCACGCTGGCGGCCAGCAGCAGCTTGAGGCTGAGCAGGGTGGCGAAGGTGGATGCCAGCGGATCGGCCAGCAGCGGCAGGTAGAGCAGGAACAACATGCCCAGGCCGCAGCCGAATAGGACGAGAATCGCCCACGGCATCAGGCGCCGGGCACGCCGCCCGACGGCGGCTTCCACTGCGCGCATGGCCCGTGCCGGCACGTGCTGGCGGACGCCCTCCAGGATCAGCACTTCGAAGAACACCGTGCCGACGAACAGGATCGCGGCCAGCAGGTGCAGGGTGAGCAGGAGCGGGTAGGCCATGGCGGCGGATTCCGGAGAGTGGGAGCGCTATCTTCGCCAGTGGCCCAGGGCTCGCCCATGATCCGCGTCATGCCCGTGTTGATGACAGCCGCATGACCGCTCAGCGCCTTTCATCAAACTGTCACGGACCTGTGGCAGAGCGAATGACGGAAATTCATCAGAATCCCGCTCCACTGGGGTTTTGCGTTCCGGATTTTCATGATGCGTACTTTGCTGCTGGCGGTCGCCCTATTGTGCGGACTGCCCTCTCTTTCTTTTGCCGGCGATCGTTGCGATGCCAGGGTGCCGACCGAGATGGTCGACCTGGGCGACGTGCGCCTGGCCTACCAGAGCATCGGCCGTCCGCAGGACCCGGCGCTGCTGCTGATCATGGGGCTGGGCGGCCAGCTGATCCACTGGCCCGACGAAGTAGTCGAGGCGCTCTGCCAGCAGGGTTTTCGGGTGATCCGCTATGACAACCGCGACGTCGGCTTGTCCGCCTGGCGCATTCCCACGCCCACCGGCAACCTGACCTACGAAGTGATCCGCTACCGCCTGGGCCTGCCGGTGAGCGCGCCCTACAGCCTGACCGACATGGCGGGGGATTCGCTGCGCCTGCTCGACGCCCTGCACATCCAGCGCGCCCACGTGCTGGGGGCGAGCATGGGCGGGATGATCGCCCAGCATGTCGCCGATATTGCCCCGGACCGGGTGATCAGCCTGACCCTGGTGATGACCAGCTCCGGCGCCGAGGGGCTGCCGGCGCCCAACGAATCGCTGCTGCGTCTGCTCGCCCGGCGCGAGGCGGCGAGCCGCGAGCAGGCCATCGAGCAGCAGGCCGACCTGCTGGCCGCGCTCGGCAGTCCCGAAGTGCGTGACGATCGCCAGCAACTGCTGGAACAGGCGGCCCGCTCCTACGACCGCGCCTTCAATCCCGAGGGCGTGCAGCGACAGTTGCTGGCGATTCTCGCCGAGCCGAGCCGGGTGGAATTGCTCAACCGGCTGGACGTGCCAACCCTGGTGGTCCACGGCACTGCCGATCCGCTGCTGCCGGTGATGCACGGCGTGCATGTGGCAGCGCATATCCGGGGCTCGGAGCTGAAGCTGATCCCCGGCATGGCGCATCGCTTCCAGGAAGACTTCAAGGAACCGCTGCTCGGGGCGGTGCTGCCGTATCTGCGGGCACACCAGGGCAGTGGACACGTGGCGCAGCTATAGCGCCGCATGGCTCTTGGTAGGAGCGAGCTTGCTCGCGAACCTGATTATCCGGCGAGTTCTGGCGTCAGGCGGTTCGCGAGCAAGCTCGCTCCTACGAAAAGAGGGTTCTGCGCAACGGGTTTCCAGCGGCGTAGGGCCTATGAGCGTTAGGTCTCCGGCAAGCTGTAGCGCTCGGCGAAGTATTGGCGGAGAAACTCCACCGCCACCCGTACCTTGGCTGAACTGGCCAGCGGCGCGGTGTACACCGCCCAGATATCCGCCGGCTGCTGGTACTCCGGCAGCACCCGCACCAGTCGCCCGTCGGCCAGGCTGTCGTGCACGTCCCACCAGGAGCGCAGCAGGATGCCGCGTCCGTCGAGGCACCACTGGTGCACCACCTCGCCGTGGTTGGACGACAACGGCCCCGTCACCTTCACGTTCTCTTCGCCGCCGGGCCCCTGCAGGTGCCAGATACCGAAGGGGTGGTCGCGCTCCTTGATCACCAGGCAGTCGTGCCCGGCCAGATCCGCCAGGGTGCGCGGCGTGCCGCGCCGTTCCAGGTACGCGGGGGCGGCGCAGAGCACCCGGCGGTTGCGCGCCAGCGGCTTGGCGATCAGGTGCGGGTCGATCTCGTTGCCCACCCGCACATCGAGGTCGAAGCCTTCGTCGATCAGGTCCACCAGGTGGTCCTGCACATCCAGGCGGATATCCAGCTGCGGATGGCGCACCGCCAGTTCCGACAGGGCAGGGGCGACAAAGCGCCGGCCCAGCCCGAGGCTGCTGGCGATGCGCAGCTGGCCGCTGGGCTCGCGGTGCAGGGCGGAGACGTCGTCGCCCATGCGCTGTACCGCATCGAGGATGCGCAGCGCCCACTGGTAGACACGCTCGCCGTCCTCGCTCACCGACACCCGACGAGTGGTGCGGTGCAGCAGGCGCACGCCCAGGTCCTCCTCCAGCAGGCGGATGCGCTTGCTGACGAAGGCGGTGGACATGCCCAGCTCGGCGGCGGCGCTGGCGAAGCTGGAACGGCGGGCGACCTGGATGAAGACCCGCAGGTCTTCGAGGTTGGGTAGATTGTTCACGATTCGTGATTCAAGAATCCACAGAAGTGGTGATTATGTTTGATTTTGCGGCTTATAGCATGAGGGGCACTATTCCCCCATCCCATCTGCAAGGGTGCCCTCATGAGCAAGACATACAGAATCGCTGCCATTCCCGGTGACGGTATCGGCCACGAAGTCCTTCCCGAGGGCCTGCGCGTGGTTCAGGCGGCGGCGCGCAAGCACGGCCTGAATCTGGAGATCGAACACTTCGAGTGGGCCAGCTGCGACTACTACCTCGAACACGGCAAGATGATGCCGGATGACTGGTTCGAGCAGCTGCAGCAGTTCGACGCCCTGTACTTCGGCGCCGTCGGCTGGCCGGACAAGGTGCCCGACCACATCTCCCTGTGGGGCTCGCTGCTCAAGTTCCGCCGCGAGTTCGACCAGTACGTGAACATCCGCCCGGTGCGCCTGTTCCCCGGCGTGCCGTGCCCGCTGGCCAACAAGAAGCCCGGCGACATCGACTTCGTGGTGATCCGCGAGAACACCGAGGGCGAGTACTCGTCCCTGGGCGGCCGCATGTTCGAAGGCACCGAGAACGAATTCGTGCTGCAGGAATCGGTGTTCACCCGCCGTGGCGTCGACCGCATCCTCAAGTACGCCTTCGACGTAGCCCAGACCCGCGAGCGCAAGCACGTCACCTCGGCGACCAAGTCCAACGGCATGGCCGTGAGCATGCCCTACTGGGACGAGCGCACCGCCGCGATGGCCGCCAACTACCCGGAGATCAGCTGGGACAAGCAGCACATCGACATCCTCTGCGCACGCTTCGTGCTGCAGCCGGAGCGCTTCGACGTGGTGGTGGCTTCCAATCTGTTCGGCGACATCCTCTCCGACCTCGGCCCGGCTTGCGCCGGCACCATCGGTATCGCGCCGTCGGCCAACCTCAACCCCGAGCGCAAGTTCCCCTCGCTGTTCGAGCCGGTCCACGGTTCGGCGCCGGACATCTTCGGCAAGAACATCGCCAATCCGATCGCCATGATCTGGTCCGGCGCGCTGATGCTGGAATTCCTCGGCCAGGACGACGCGCGCTACCGCGCCGCCCACGACGACATCCTCAGCGCCATCGAGCAGGTCATCGCCAACGGCCAGGTCACCCGCGACATGGGCGGTCAGCTGTCGACCCAGGCGGTCGGCCAGGCGATTGCCGAAATCGTCGCCGGCTAAGCCCGGTCGCCTCGCGGTGACGCCCGTCCTGGATAGGGCGTGGCGTCACCGCGAGGCGATGGACAGCTCTTGCGTTACGCGACAAACCACCGCACACTGTTAACCAATAGATTTGTGTTAACCAATGGTTGATTGATAGGAGAAACATCAACCTGACCTAGCGCTGCACTTCATGTCCCGCCTGCCTGCGACGGATGTGAAGCATAAAAAAATCGTCCCAGGAGACGCCTGATGTCCCACAAGAATAAAAAGGTCGATGTATTCCTGATCACCATGAGCCTGGTTGCCGTCCTGCTCACCGTGATCGGCCTGGCTGCCTTCCCGGCGGAGGCGGAACACGCGGCCAATCAGCTGTTCGAGTTCTCCACCCGTTCCTTCGGTACCGCGGTCCAACTGCTGATCTTCGGCAGTTCGCTGGTGGTGCTGTACATCGCCTTCAGCAAGTACGGAAACATCCGTCTGGGCAGCGGCAAGCCGGAATACTCCACCGCCACCTGGGTATTCATGTTCATCTGCGCCGGCATGGGCTCCTCGACCCTCTACTGGGGCGTGATGGAATGGGCCTACTACTACCAGTCGCCCGGCCTGAACATCGTTCCGCAATCCCGTGAAGCCCTGGAATACAGCGTCAGCTACTCCTTCTTCCACTGGGGCATCAGCGCCTGGTCGATCTACGCCCTGGCCTCGCTGGCCATGGCCTATCACTTCCATGTGCGCAAGAAGAGCGGCCTTAACCTGGCTTCCATCGTCGAAGCCGTCACCGGCTTCAAGGCCACCGGCCCCGTCGGCCGCCTGGTCGACCTGGTGTTCCTGCTGACCATGATGGGCGCGCTCACCGTATCCCTGGCGCTCACCGCCTCGACCCTGACCCGTGGCCTGTCCGGTCTGGTCGGCACCCCGGACACCTTCACCGTGCAGGTCATGGTGATCGGCATGATCGCCGTGCTGTTCTCCCTGAGTTCCTACATCGGCATCGACGGCGGTCTGCAGAAGCTGAGCAAGATCGTCTGCTACGGCGCCCTGGTGTTCGCCGCGGTGGTGCTGCTGGTCGGCCCGACCCAGTTCACCATCAACAACACCGCCAACGGCATCGGCCTGATGATCCAGAACTACGTGCACATGAGCCTGTTCACCGACCCGGCGGGCGACGGCGCGTTCACCCGCAACTGGACCGTCTTCTACTGGCTCTGGTGGGTGTCCTACGCACCAGGCGTGGCGATGTTCGTGACCCGCGTATCCCGTGGCCGGCAGATCAAGGAAGTGGTGTTCGCCCTGCTGATGGGCGGTAGCTTCGGCTGCTGGTTCTTCTTCGGCGCGCTGGAAAGCTACAGCATGCACCAGTTCATCACCGGCGCCATCGACGTACCGAAGATCCTCACCGAGCACGGTGGCGAGAGCGCGGTGGAAGCGCTGCTGATCGGCCTGCCGTGGGGCAAGGTGTTCCTCGCCGTGTACCTGTTCATCATGGCCGTGTTCTGCGCCTCGCACATGGACGCCGCCGCCTACGCCGTGGCTGCCACCAGCACCCGCAACCTGGAGGAAGGCGACGACCCGACTCCGACGCACCGCCTGTTCTGGGCCGTCACCCTGACCCTGGTGCCGCTGGCCATGCTGTTCGCCAAGGCCTCGCTGTCGACCATGAAGACCGCCGTGGTGCTCACCGCGATCCCGTTCACCCTGATCCTGCTGGTGAAGGTCTACGGCTTCCTCAAGTGGATGCTGGAGGACTATTCCAAGGTGCCGGCCTACCGCATCGAGGAAGAGGCCGCCGCCATGGCCGACGAGGCGCTGCCGGAAAGCGCCGGGCCCGCACCGATGCGCAAGCCGCTGGCCGAAGCGCTGGCCCAGTAACTCCTGCGTGGCGCCGTCCGCCTATGGGCGGCGCCACCCGCAGGCTTTTTTTTGCCTGTTTTGTTAACCAATAGGTTGCAGTTAACCAATAAGTAAACCGACCGCCTCGCCGCGAGTCGATGAAGCCTGGAGATAGCAAGATGACCGATTTCGAACGCCTGCCCGCCGATTTCTGCAACAACCCGAACCACGCCTACACCATCCCGGCGAAGTTCTACACCAGCGATGCCGTCTTCGAGCACGAGAAGGAAAAGATCTTCGCCCACAGCTGGATCTGCATGGGTCACCGCAGCGAAGTGGCGCAGAAGAATGCCTACATCGTCCGTGAAGTGATCGGCGAGAGCATCATCGTCGTCCGTGGCCGCGACGACGTGCTGCGCGCCTTCTACAACGTCTGCCCGCACCGTGGCCACCAGTTGCTGGAAGGCACCGGCGGCATCGCCAAGAACGTCATCGCCTGCCCGTACCACGCCTGGACCTTCAAGCTCGACGGCGAGCTGACCCACGTGCGCAACTGCGACCAGGTGGAAGCCTTCGACAAGGGCGACTACAGCCTGGTGCCGGTGAAGGTCGAAGAGTACGCAGGCTTCATCTTCATCAACATGGACCTCAATGCCGGCAGCGTCGAAGAGCAGCTGCCGGGCCTGGAAGCGCGCATGCGCCAGGCCTGCGGCGTGATCGACGACCTGCACCTGGCTGCCCGTTTCGTCAGCAACACCCCGGCCAACTGGAAGTCCATCGTCGACAACTACATGGAGTGCTACCACTGCGGCCCCGCCCACCCGAGCTTCGCCGACTCCGTGGACGTCGGCCAGTACACCCACACCCTGCACGGCAACTGGTCGCTGCAGTACGGCATCGCCAAGTCCTCCGAGCAGTCGTTCAAGGTCGACGAGGGCGTTTCCGATCCGTCCTTCGCCGGCTTCTGGGCCTGGCCGTGCACCATGTTCAACGTGCCGCCGGGCGCCAACTTCATGACCGTGATCTACGAGTTCCCGGTCGACGCCGAAACCACCCTGCAGCACTACGACATCTACTTCCTCAACAAGGACATCACCGAAGAGCAGCAGAAGCTGATCGACTGGTACCGCGAAGTCTTCCGTCCGGAAGACCTGCGCCTGGTCGAGAGCGTGCAGAAGGGCCTGAAGTCCCGCGGCTACCGCGGCCAGGGCCGGATCATGGTGGACAAGGAGCGCTCCGGCATCAGCGAGCACGGCATCGCCCACTTCCACAACCTGATCGCCGTCGCCCACCTCGACTGATCCAGCTCGCCGCCGGCCCCTGCGGCCGGCGGCCTCTCGCGGAGTACCTTGCGTGAAACTCAACGATTCCAACCTGTTCCGCCAGCAAGCCTACCTAGACGGGCGCTGGTGCGACGCCGACGACGGCCGCAGCCTGGACGTGCATGACCCGGCTACCGGCGAGCGCCTGGGCAGCGTGCCGCTGATGGGCGGCGCCGAAGCCGTGCGCGCCATCGAAGCCGCCAACGCCGCGCTGGAAGGCTGGCGGGCGAAGACCGCCAAGGAGCGCGCGCAGATCCTGCGCCGCTGGTTCGAGCTGCTGCTCGAACACGAAGAAGACCTGGCTCGCCTGATGACCTTCGAGCAGGGCAAGCCGCTGCACGAAGCCCTCGGCGAAATCCGCTACGCCGCCTCCTTCATCGAGTGGTTCGCCGAAGAAGGCAAACGCATCTACGGCGACGTGATTCCCAGCCCGGCGGCGGACAAGCGCCTGCTGGTGATCAAGCAGGGCATCGGCGTCTGCGCGGCCATCACCCCGTGGAACTTCCCGGCGGCGATGATCACCCGCAAGGCCGCGCCGGCGCTGGCCGCTGGCTGCACCATGGTGATCAAGCCGGCCAACGAAACCCCGTTCTCCGCGCTGGCGCTGGTGGAACTGGCCGAACGCGCCGGCATCCCGGCGGGCGTGCTCAGCGTGGTCACCGGCGATGCGCCGGCCATCGGTGCCCAGCTCACCGGCCACCCGCTGGTGCGCAAGCTCAGCTTCACCGGCTCCACCCCGGTCGGCCGCCTGCTCATGGGGCAGTGCGCCGAGACCATCAAGAAAGTCTCCCTGGAGCTGGGCGGCAACGCGCCGTTCATCGTCTTCGAGGACGCCGACATCGAGGCGGCAGTAGAGGGCGCGCTGATCGCCAAGTATCGCAATGCGGGGCAGACCTGCGTGTGCGTCAACCGCTTCTACGTGCATGACGCGGTGTACGAGCGCTTCTCCGCACGCTTCGTCGAGCGCGTGCGCGAACTGGCGGTCGGCCACGGCGCCGAGCCGGGTACCCAGATCGGTCCGCTGATCACCGACAAGGCCGTGGCCAAGGTGCAGAGCCTGGTCGACGACGCCACCGCCAAGGGCGCCGAGCTGGTGCTGGGCGGCAAGCCCCACGCACGCGGCGGCAACTTCTTCGAGCCCACCGTGCTCGGCGGCATCCGCCCCGGCATGGACCTGCTGCAGGACGAGATCTTCGGCCCGGTGGCGGCGCTGGTGCGCTTCTCCTCCGACGCCGAAGTGATCGAGCTGGCCAACGACACCCTCTATGGCCTGGCCGCGTACTTCTACAGCCGCGACCTGGCCCGCGTGTTCAGGGTCGCCGAGCGCCTGGAATACGGCATGGTCGGGGTCAACACCGGGCTGATCTCCAACGAGGTCGCTCCGTTCGGTGGGGTGAAGCAGTCCGGCCTGGGGCGCGAAGGCTCCAAGTACGGCATCGAGGACTACCTGGAAATCAAATACCTCTGCCTGGCGGTGTGAGCCGGGCCGAGGAATAGCCGGGGCGGCGAGGCCGCCGCCCCGTGTGGCAATTGAGGTGAATGATGGCCAACACATACGAGATGTTCAGCGTGCGGGTGACCGCGGTGGAACAGGCGACCCCGCAGATCAAGCGCTTCACCCTGGCGCGCGCCGATGGCCAGCCGATGCCGGCCTTCACCGGCGGCAGCCACGTGATCGTGAAAATGACCGACGGCCTGAGCAACGCCTACTCGCTGATGAGCGACCCGCGCGATCTGAGCCACTACCAGATCGGCGTGCGCCTGGAAGAACAATCCAAGGGCGGCTCGGCCTTCATGCACCAGCAGGTGGAAGTCGGCAGCGAGCTGACCATCTCCACCCCGAACAACCTGTTCGGCCTGGACCCCAAGGCCGGACGCCATGTGCTGATCGCCGGCGGCATCGGCATCACCCCGTTCCTCTCCCAGTTGCACGAGCTGGAAGGCGGCGCGGTGCCCTACGAGCTGCACTATGCCTTCCGCAGCCCGGAGCACGGCGCCTTCCAGGGCGAGCTGGCCGACGGTCCGCACGCCGACAGCGTGCGCTTCTACATCGACAGCCTGGAGCGCCGCCTGGACCTGGCCGGACTGTTCGCCTCCCTGGCCGACGACGCCCACGTCTACGTCTGCGGTCCCAAGCCGCTGATCGACGCAGTGATCGAGGGTGCGAAAAAGGCGGGCATCGCCGAGTCCCGCGTGCACTTCGAACAGTTCGCCGCGGCTCCGGCCAGCGGGGGTGCCTTCACCCTGGTGCTGGGCCGTTCCGGCCGCGAGCTGCGGGTGGAAGAGGGCATGAGCATCATCCAGGCCATCGAGAACGTGAAGGCCGCCAAGGTGGAATGCCTGTGCCGCGAAGGCGTGTGCGGTACCTGCGAAACGGCCATCCTCGAAGGTGAGGTCGAGCACTTCGACCAGTACCTCTCCGACGACGAAAAGGCCTCGCAGCAGACCATGATGCTGTGCGTCTCGCGGGCGCGTGGCGAGCGCCTGGTGATCGATCTCTGACCTGCGCGTGGGGTGTGCAACCGTTCGCGGTTGTACGCCGACACACTGCGGCACGCGATGCTTTCGTAGGAGCGGAGCTTCTCCGCGAAATCCCGGCGAAGCCGGGACAGCTGTTGTGGCCGGCCTTACGGCTGGATCGCGGATAAGATCCGCTCCTACAGGGCCCCCTCACCCTAACCCTCTCCCGGATGGAGAGGGGACTGTTCGGAGCAGGTGAGGGCCGCAGTGTCAGCCGGCACGGACTGCTCCCTCTCCCTGAGGGAGAGGGCTGGGGTGAGGGGGAAGCCCAGGCACGGGGTCGAGAAAGAGCGCCTCGCTTCTGCGCACCTGAACGCAACCTGGCTGCGCCCCACCCATTCGCAACCACCACGCCTCTGTTATCCATCAGTTTACAGCTGTGTATACTGCGGTCCTCGACGACCTTCAGGGACCACGCCTTCCATGCAGGAAAACAGCTTCGCCTTCCGTCTCAAGGAACTGCTCGAACTCCACAAGCTGACCCTGCAGGCAGTGGGCACGGCCCTGGGCATCTCGCGCACCGCGGTGCACAAGTGGACCAAGGGTGGCGAGATCGACTACGACAACCTGCGCAAGCTGGCAGACTTCCTCAAGGTCAACTGGATCTGGCTGCGCTACGGCGAGGAGGCGCTGCGCGACGTGCAGCAGGCCGAGCCGATCGAACTGCCAATGACCGACCTGCGCCGCCGCTACACCGCCGAGATCATGGAAAGCGAGGCGCGCATGAAGCTGGCCCAGGAAGGGGCGCGCATCGTCACCTGGGAATGGAACCTGATCACCGACGAAGTGACCTACTCGCCCAACGTCGAGGCGGTCTATGGCTGGCCGGTCACCTCCAACAAGGATTTCTGGCGCCACCTGCCGCCGGAGGACGTCGCCGCCATGCAGGCCATGTACGACCGCGGCATCGCCGAGGGCGGCACCTGCGAGTGCGACTTCCGCATCTTCCAGCCCGATGGCTCGCAGCGCTGGATCGCCTCCCGCGCCACCGTGGTGCAGGACGCCGCGGGGCGGCCGGTGAAGATGGTCGGCATCAGCATGGACAACACCGCGCGGATGATCACCGAGGAAGCGCTGCGCAACAGCGAGGAACGCTTCCGCGCGATCTTCGAACTGACCTGGGGCGCGCTGGCCTACATCGGCCTGGACGGCGGCTGGCAGCGGGTCAACGGCAGCCTCTGCGAACTGCTCGGCTACAGCCCGCTGGAGCTGTACTCCATGACCTTCCAGGAGCTCACCCACCCGGACGACCTGGGCAAGAACCTCGAACTGCTGCGCCAGTTGCTGGCCGGCCGCTTCGACCGCTACGTGGTGGAAAAGCGCGTGCGTCGCCATGACGGCAGCTATCTCTGGGTGCGCGTGCGCACCTCGCTGCAGCGCCGCCGCCAGGACGGCATGCCCGACCACCTGATCAGCGTGTTCGAAGACATCAGTGCCGAGCGCGCCGAGCGCGACCGCCTGCAGGCGCGCATCGCGGAACTGGAAGCCAGGCTGGCAGAGCGCGCCTGACGCGTCTCAGGGCTCGTCGAACGGCAGTGGTGTCTCGGTGCCGCGCCGTACGGCGAAGGCATTGAGCGTCATGGCGACCAGCGCGTAGTAGCCGAAAATCCCCACCAGCTCCACCAGCCCGGCCTCGCCGAAACAGGCCCTGGCCTCCTCGTACAGCGCCGGGTCGATGCGCCGGGTCTCGTACAATGAACGGCCCAGGCGATAGACCAGGCGCTCGTCGTCCCGCTCGAAAACTGGCGTCCGGTGACCGCGCAGGGCCTCGATCACCCCGTCGCTGATCCCCGCCTGGCGCGCGATGGGTTCGTGGATCTGCCATTCCGCCTGGGATTGCCACCAGGCGGCGGTGACCAGTATCGCCAGCTCGCTCAGGCGCAGCTCCAGGCGCGTGCCGTAGCGGCAGAAGGCGCCGAGCTTCTGCGCGTTGTCGGCCAGCCCCGGGCTGTGCACCCAGGCCAGGAACGGGCCGTCGAGGTTGCCGCGCGGGCCGCTGAGGATGTCCTGCAGCACGCGACGCTGTTCATCGTCCATGTTGGCGTCGGTGAGCGGGGTGAGGCGCGAATCGATCTGCATGCTGGAAATCCTCAGAGGCTGCCGATGGCTTTGACGATGGCGCGCTGCAGTTTTTCGACCAGTTCGTCCAGTTGCGCTTCCTCGAGGATGAAGGGCGGGGCCAGGAGGATATGGTCACCGCTGCGGCCATCCAGGGTGCCGCCCATGGGGTAGCACATCAAACCCTCCTGCATGGCGGCCTTCTTGATCCGCGCGTGCAGTTTCGCCTCGGCGGGGAAGGGGGCTTTGCTGGCGCGGTCGGCCACCAGCTCCAGGCCCTGGAACAACCCACGACCACGGATATCGCCGATGTTCGGATGCTCGCCCAGCGCGCCGCGCAGGCGTTGCTGCAGCTTCTCGCCGAGATCGCGTACGCGCGGCAGGAGGTCGCGTTGTTCAATGGTCTTCTGCACCGCCAGGGCGGCCGCGCAGGCCGTGGCGTGGCCGATGTAGGTGTGGCCGTGCTGGAAGAAGCCCGAGCCCTGGGCGATGGCGTCGTGGATACGCTGGCTGACCAGGGTCGCGCCGATGGGCTGGTAGCCGGCGCCCAGGCCCTTGGCAATGGTGATGAGGTCGGCGCTGATACCTTCCTGTTCGGCGGCGAACAGTGTGCCGGTGCGGCCCATCCCGCACATCACTTCATCGAGGATCAGCAGCACGCCGTAGCGGTCGCAGATTTCCCGCACGCGCTTGAAGTAGCCCGGCACGGCGGTCACCGCGCCGAGGGTGGCGCCCACCACCGGTTCGGCGACGAAGGCCATGACCTTGTCCGCGCCCAGGTTGAGGATTTCCGCTTCCAGCTCCCGGGCCAGGCGTTCGCCGTAGGCTTCCGGTGTTTCGCCCTCGGCCTGGCCGCGATAGGCGTAGCAGGGGCTGACGTGGCTGACGTCGATCAGCAGCGGCTGGAACTGCTGGCGCCGCCAGGCGTTACCGCCGGTGGCCAGGGCGCCGAGGGTGTTGCCGTGGTAGCTCTGGCGCCGTGCGATCAGGTGCGTGCGCTGCGGCTGGCCGATCTCCACGAAGTACTGGCGGGCCAGTTTGAGCGCCGCTTCCACCGCTTCCGAACCACCGGAGACGAAGTACACCGAGCGCATCCCGGCTGGGGCGCGGGCGATCAGGAAGTCGGCCAGCTCTTCCATCGGCTGGCTGGTGAAGAAGGAGGTGTGGGCATAGGCCAGGGTGCCGATCTGCCGGCGCACCGCCTCGATCACCTCGGCATCGCTGTGCCCCAGGCAGGACACCGCCGCGCCACCGCTGGCGTCGAGGTAGCGGCGGCCCTCGCTGTCGATCAGGTAGGCGCCATCGCCGCGAACGGCCGTGGGGTAGGACTGGGTGAGGCTGCGGTGCAGGACGTGGCTCATGGTGACCTCCAGGGCGTTTGCGCAAATATTAAATGCATTTTTGCGCTTGGCAAATTTTTCTTGCGCACCTGGAAGGTGGGGTTGGCTCGCTGGGGCCCGCTGTTTCAGCGTTAATCCGCATGAAATGGGCAGTTGAAGTCGTTTCGGCGGATTTGCACGTCAGCGAAAAATGCTTGCAATGATTTTATTTGCATGTTTATTTTGCACGAAAGCACTCAAGTGCATGCAGCCCCGAATCTGGGTTAGCCGCTTAAAACAATAAAGTCCGGGCCCTGGCCCGTTGCATCGAACTGCCGCTAATGCGCGCCGGCCTCAGGGCTGGCGCATCCCGCCGTCCCGCAAGAGGAAGTCCTGCATGAAAAAGCTGCTTCAAGCCTCGTTCGCCGCGCTGTCCCTGCTCGCCGCCACTCATTCGATGGCCGCCGACAAGGAACTGCTGATCGCCACCGACACCGCCTTCGTTCCCTTCGAGTTCAAGCAGGGCGACAAGTACGTCGGCTTCGACATTGACCTCTGGGAAGCCATCGCCAAGGAAATGGGCGTGACCTACCAGCTCAAGCCGATGGACTTCAACGGCATCATCCCCGCGCTGCAGACCCGCAACGTCGACGCCGCCCTGGCCGGCATCACCATCAAGGAAGACCGCAAGCAGGTCATCGATTTCTCCGACGGCTACTACGACAGTGGCTTCCTGCTGATGGTCAAGGCCGACAACGACAGCATCAAGAGTTCCGCCGACATCGCCGGCAAGAGCCTGGCGGTGAAGAGCGGCACCTCGGCGGCGGACTACGCCAAGGCCAATCTGAAGGCCGGCGACCTGCGCCAGTTCCCCAACGTCGACAACGCCTACCTGGAGCTGCGCACCGGCCGCGTCGATGCCGCCATGCACGACACCCCCAATGTCCTCTACTACATCAAGACCGCCGGCGACGGCCAGGTGAAGGCCGTGGGCGAGCAGATGATGGCCCAGCAGTACGGCATCGGTTTCCCCAAGGGCAGCGAACTGCGTGAGCCGGTGAACGCTGCACTGAAGAAGCTGCGCGAGAACGGCACCTACGCGCAGATCTACCGCAAGTGGTTCGGCACCGACCCGAAATAAGACGAGGTAGGCATCCATGCATTTCCAATGGTCCGCCATCTGGGACGCGTTGCCGGTGCTGCTCGAGGGCGCCCGGCTGACCCTGTGGATATCCATCCTCGGCCTGATCGGCGGCGCGGTGATCGGCCTGGTGGCCGGTGTCGGCCGCGCCTACGGCGGCTTCATCGGCAGCCGCCTGGCGCTGCTGTTCGTCGAGCTGATCCGTGGCACGCCGATCATGGTCCAGGTGATGTTCATCTACTTCTCCCTGCCGCTGATGATCCCGGTGCGCATCGATCCGTTCAGCGCGGCGGTGGTCACCATCATGATCAACTCCGGGGCCTACATCGCCGAGATCACCCGCGGCGCGCTGCTCTCGGTGAACAAGGGCTTCCGCGAGGCGGGGCTGGCGCTGGGACTGTCCGGGCGCGACACGCTGCGCTACGTGATCGCGCCGCTGGCCTTCCGCCGGATGATTCCGGCGCTGGGCAACCAGTGGATCGTCAGCATCAAGGACACCTCGCTGTTCATCGTCATCGGCGTCGCCGAACTGACCCGCCAGGGCCAGGAGGTGATCGCCGGCAACTTCCGCGCGATGGAAATCTGGTCGGCGGTGGCGGTGATCTACCTGATCATCACCCTGGTATTGAGCTACGTGCTGCGGCGCATGGAATCGAGGCTGAAGATCCTATGATCGAGTTCAAGCAGGTCTCCAAGCATTTCGGCCAGACCGAAGTGCTCCACGACATCAACCTGAAGATCGGCAACGGCGAAGTGGTGGTCATCATCGGTCCGTCCGGGTCCGGCAAGTCCACCTTGCTGCGCTGCATCAACAAGCTGGAAGTGATTACCGGCGGCGAGCTGTTCGTCGATGGCATGGAAGTCAACGATCCGAAGGTGGACGAACGCCTGATCCGCCAGGAGGCGGGGATGGTGTTCCAGCAGTTCCACCTGTTCCCGCAGATGACCGCGCTGGAAAACGTCGCCTTCGGCCCGGTCCGCGTGCGCGGGGCGAAGAAGGCCGACGCCGAGGCGCTGGCGCGCACGCTGCTGGCCAAGGTCGGCCTGTCGGAGCGCGCCGGGCATTACCCGTCGGAGCTCTCCGGCGGCCAGCAGCAGCGCGTGGCCATTGCCCGCGCCCTGGCGGTAAAGCCCAAGCTGATGCTGTTCGACGAGCCCACCTCGGCGCTCGACCCGGAGCTGCGCCACGAGGTGCTGCAGGTGATGAAGGACCTGGCGGAGGAGGGCATGACCATGGTCATCGTCACCCACGAGATCGACTTCGCCCGCAAGGTCGCCTCGCGGCTGATCTTCATCGACAAGGGGCGGATCACCGAGGACGGCGACCCCGCCAGCCTGATCGGCAATCCCACCAGCCCGCGCCTGCGCGAGTTCCTGCAACATGTCGCCTGAGGTGCGCCGATGATCCTTCAACCCCTGAACCTGGGCGGCAGCCCCTACGACATCGGCCTGGGCCTGGGCCGCTTCGGCCGCGACGCGGTGCACCAGCGCCTGCGCCCGCTGCCCTTGTGGCAGAGCCTGGCGGCCCTGGCCGGCTCCGCTGCAGCCAAGGCCATGCAGGCGCAGGTCGAGGCGAACTTCCCCCGCATCTGGGAGGAAATCCGTGGTCTGGCCGACGGCCTGGAATTGCCGGTCGAGGAAGTCTTCCTGTGGAACTGCCGGGGCGATTTCGTCCGGCCGCAAAGCGTGGATGGCTGCACCACGGTGTTCGGTCCGACCGCCGACGGCTGGCTGATCGCCCACAACGAGGACGGCCTGCCGTCCCTCGATGGCGCCTGTGGCTTGCTGCAGGCAACGCCCGAGCAGGGCATGGCCTTCACCAGCTTCGTCTATCCGGGCTCCATACCCGGCCACACTTTCGCGGTGAATGCCGCCGGGTTGGTCAGCACGGTGAACAATATCCGCCCGAGCAGCATCCCGACTGGCCTGCCGCGTCAGGTGCTGGCCCGTGCGGTGCTGGATTGCGCCAGCCTGGACGAGGCCGTCGAAGTGTTGTCCCGCGCAGGTCGCGCCGGAGCCTTCCACCATGCCCTCGGGCAGGTCGGCTCAGGTCATCTGCTGAGCGTCGAAGCCTGTTCATCCGGCGTCGTGGTGCGCAAGGTCAGGCGCCCCAGCGGGCACTCCAACCATCTGCTGGATGCCGGCCTGGGCGCCTTCGGCCAGCGCATCACCGGCAGCTCCGGCAGTCGCCAGCGACGCGTCGATGTGTTGCTCGGCGATGTCGGCGGGACGCTCGACGAGGCGCGTGCGCTGTCGATCCTGCGCGACGGAGCCGATGCCGAGCTGCCGATCTACCGTCGCGCGGCGGACGATCCGGACGAGGAAAATACCCTGGCCACGGCCGTATTTCGCATCGGGGCGAACTCGGTAGAATGGCGCGTCTACTGCCAGCCGGACGTCCAGCACGTCGAGGCCGCCGGCAGTATCCGCCCTTCATCCGCCAACGGACCTGCCCGATGACCCAAGCGCCCGCCGCATTGCCCGATAACCTGGGAGCCCTCAAGCAGCTGCTGGAGGCTATCGAGCGAGGCGAGACGGATATCTCCCTGGGCGGCAGCTCGCGGCGGGTGCTGGCGGCACTGATCGAGGCGCCGCAGCGCACCGCGGTGTCCTCCATCAGCGAACTGGCCGAACAGCTCGGGGTGAATGCCTCGACGCTGTCGCGCCTGGCCCAGCGCCTGGGCTACGGCGGCTTCAGCAAGTTCCAGGACGTGTTCCGTCGCGAGCTGACCGAAGGCAAGAGCTTCTACAGCGACCAGGCCTCGCGCCTGCTGCTGACTCCGTCCGACACCACGCTGTCGCGCCTGACCCGCCTGGGCCGGCAGGAAAGCACCAACATCGCCGGGATGATCGAGCAGGTCGAGCCGGAAGTCTTCGCCCGCGTGGTGGAGCTGCTCGCCAGCGCCCGCCGCGTGCGCATCCACGGCATGCGCCAGTTCACTTCGCTGGCGCTGTTCATGTCCTATGGCCTGGGCATGTTGCGCCAGGACGTGGCCGCGCTGGACGCCAGCCGCCAGGGCGTGGCCGATGCCCTGGCGCAACTGGATGCCGGCGACGTGCTGGTGGTCGCCAGTTGCTTCCCCTATACGCCCAGTGTGCTGGCCACGGCGGAAGTCGCCGCGCGCCATGGCATCGAAGTGGTGGCCCTGACCGATTCGTCCAGCTCACCGTTGGCGAAGGTGGCGCGCCATAGTTTCTACGTGCCGAACCACAGCCTGTTCTACAGCAACAGCATGTGCGCCTTCATGCTGCTGGCGCAGGGCCTGTTGAGCGAGGTGGCGGGGCGATTGGGCGAAAGCGCACTGGAGTCGTTGCGCCAGCGCGAGGAACTGATCAGCGAGCTCAACGCCTCGCTTTGATGCCGTGCCGCCTCCGGGCGGTATTCAGGCCACCTGCGTGCTCGGTTCCAGCGGGCTTTCGCTGTGCAGGAACTGCTCCAGCCGCTCCTGCTGCCGGGCCGTGAGGAACAGGCCGAGCTTGGTGCGCCGCCAGAGGATGTCGTCGGCGTCGCGCGCCCACTCTTCGCGACACAGGTATTCCACTTCGCGGGCGTAGAGCCCGCCGCCCAGGTGTTCGCCCAGTTCGCTGAGGTTGGCGGCGCCGTCCAGCAGTTTCCACACGCGGCTGCCGTAGGTGCTGGCCCAGCGCCGGGCGAGGGCCGGATCGAGTTGGCGCAGGTGTTCCATCAACTGCACGGCGAGGTCCTCGACGCTGACCATCGCTTCGCCGCCGGGCAGCGGGGCGCTGGCGGTCCAGCGCGGGCCCATGACGCCGGCGAAGTGGGGCGCCAGTTGTTCCAGAGCAGCCTCTGCGAGCTTGCGGTAGGTGGTCAGCTTGCCGCCGAACACCGAGAGCAGCGGGGCTTCGCCGGGCGTGTTGTCCAGTGCCAGGGTGTAGTCGCGGGTGACGGCGGAGGGATCGTCGGACTCGTCGTCGCACAGCGGGCGTACCCCGGAGAAGCTGCGCAGGATGTCCTCGCGGCCGAGCTGGCGCTTGAAGTGGGCGTTGACCACGTTCAGCAGGTAATCGGTTTCTTCCTCGCTGATGCGGATCTGCGCCGGGTCGCCCTGGTATTCGCGGTCGGTGGTGCCGATCAGGGTGAAGCGCTGCAGGTAGGGAATGGCGAAGACGATGCGGCGGTCTTCGTTCTGCAGGATGTAGGCATGCTCGCCCTCGTACAGGCGCGGCACGATCAGATGGCTGCCCTGGATCAGGCGGATGCCGTAGGGCGGCTTCTGGCGCAGTTCCTCGCGCAGGAAGCGGTCGACCCAGGGGCCGGCGGCGTTGACCAGGCAACGGGCGCGGACCGAATAGAGGCTGCCGTCCTTGCGTTCCAGGTGCAGGTGCCACAGGCCCTTGCTGCGCCGTGCGCTGACGCAGCGGGTGCGCGGGTGGATGTGCGCGCCGTGCTCGCGGGCGCTCATGGCGTTGAGTACCACCAGGCGGGCGTCGTCGACGGCACAGTCGGAATACTCGAAACCGCGGGTGATCTCGGCTTTCAACGGGCTTTCCGGGCCAAAGCGCAGGCCGCGCGAGCCCGGCAGCTTCTCGCGCTTGCCGAGGTGGTCGTAGAGGAACAGGCCGGCGCGGATCATCCAGGCCGGACGCAGGTGCGGGCGGTGGGGCAGGACGAAGCGCAGCGGGTGGACGATGTGCGGCGCCTTGGCCAGCAGCACTTCGCGCTCGGCCAGGGCTTCGCGCACCAGGCGGAATTCGTGATGTTCGAGGTAGCGCAGGCCGCCGTGGATCAGCTTGCTGCTGGCGGAGGAGGTGTGACTGGCCAGGTCATGCTGTTCGCAAAGGAACACCGAAAGGCCGCGCCCGGCGGCGTCCGCCGCGATCCCCACGCCATTGATGCCGCCGCCGACGACAGCCAGGTCATAGACTTCGGCCAGGGGCGCATGGCGCGAGCGGGTTGGGTTCATGGGGCCGCCTCGGGAGTGGAAGTGAAAGCGTTTATGTTCGTTTTCGAAAATATCTTAGTTCGATGAACGAAACATGACCACCCCGAGGCGCGAAATCGCGCAAGCGTTCGTCAGATTTTCGAAATTGAAACTGTCGACTGGGGGCGCCGGCTCAGACCAGTTCGAGCTGGACCTTGTGCTGCGCCAGCAGGCGCGCCACGGCGGCGGGCGGCGGGCTGTCGGTGAACACGCGGTTGACCAGGGCGATCGGGCCCAGGCGCACCATGGCGTTGCGCCCGAATTTGCTGGAGTCGGCGGCGAGGAACACCTGCCGGGCGTTGTCGATGATGGCGCGGGAGACGCGCACTTCCTGGTAGTCGAAGTCCAGCAGGCTGCCGTCTTCGTCGATGCCACTGATGCCGACCACCGCGAAGTCGACGCGGAACTGCTCGATGAAGTCCACCGCCGCCTGGCCGACCACGCCGCCGTCGCTGCGCACGGTGCCCCCGGCGACCAGCACTTCGAAGTCGTCCTTGCCGGCGAGGATGCTGGCCACGTGCAGGTTGTTGGTGATGATCTTCAGGTGGCTGTGGCCGAGCAGGGCGCGGGCGATGGCCTCGGTGGTGGTGCCGATGTTGATGAACAGCGAGGCGTTGTCCGGAATGTGCGCGGCGATCGCTTCGGCGATACGTTGCTTCTCGTCGCGCATCTGGTCGGCACGGGTGTTGTAGGCGGTGTTCTCGACGCTCGAATCCCAGGCCGCGCCGCCGTGGTAGCGGCGCAGCAGGCTCTGTTCGGCAAGCTGGTTGATGTCGCGGCGAATGGTCTGCGGGGTCACGGCGAACTGCTGGGCGAGTTCCTCGATGCTCAGGTAGCCGCGTTCGCGGACCAGGTCGAGGATGCTTTGCTGTCGGGGTGGCAGGTTCATGCGCGGTGCTCGTGTGGACGGGCCGAAGGGGCAAGGATGCCGGAGTGGGGCGGCACTGTCATGTGCGGCAGACCCTGTAGGAGCGGGCCATGCCCGCGATCGCGCGCATGGCGCGCTCCTACAGGTTGGCGCGGTCAGTCATCGGCTGCCCAGCCACGGGTGCGCTCCACCGCCTTCTTCCACCCCGCATACAGCCGCGCTCGCTCCGCCTCGTCACACGCCGGCTGGAACACCCGCTCGATCACGGCTTTGTTCTTCAGCTCCGCAAGGCTCCCCCAGAAACCGCAGGCCAGCCCCGCCAGCAAGGCGGCGCCGAGGGCGGTGGTCTCGCGCATCTGCGGGCGCTCCACCGGGGTGCCGAGGATGTCGGCCTGGAACTGCATGAGGAAGTTGTTGGCCACCGCGCCGCCGTCTACGCGCAGGGCGCGCAGCGGCTCTCCGGCGTCCTGCTGCATGGCGTCGAGTACGTCGCGGGTCTGGTAGGCGATGGATTCCAGGGTGGCGCGGATCAGGTGGTCGGCCTTCACTCCACGGGTGAGGCCGAACAGCGCGCCGCGGGCGTACGGGTCCCAGTAGGGCGCGCCGAGGCCGGTGAAGGCGGGGACCAGGTAGACGCCGTTGCTGTCCTTCACCTTGGTGGCGAAGTACTCGGAATCGCGGGCATCGCCGATCACCTTCAGCTCGTCGCGCAGCCACTGCACGGTGGAACCGCCGTTGAACACCGCGCCCTCCAGCGCATAGGCCACTTCGCCGCGCGGGCCGCAGGCGATGGTGGTGAGCAGGCCATGGGTGGACTTCACCGCCTTGGCGCCGGTGTTCATCAGCAGGAAGCAGCCGGTGCCGTAGGTGTTCTTCGCCTGGCCCGGCTCCACGCACATCTGGCCGAACAGCGCGGCCTGCTGGTCGCCGGCGATCCCGGCGATCGGTGTGCGGTGCACGCCGAGGCCGCCGACCTTGGCATGGCCGTAGATTTCGGAAGATGCACGCACCTGCGGCAGCATGGCGCGCGGCACGTCCAGCGCGGCGAGCAGGCGCTCGTCCCAGTCGCGCTTGTGGATATCGAACATCAGGGTGCGCGAGGCGTTGGTGTAGTCGGTGACATGCACCTCGCCCTCGGTGAGCTTCCAGATCAGCCAGCTGTCCACGGTGCCGAACAGCAGCTCGCCACGCTGTGCACGCTCGCGCGCGCCGTCGACGTTGTCGAGGATCCACTTGAGCTTGGTGCCGGAGAAATACGGGTCGATGACCAGCCCGGTGGTGTCGCGGATGTGCTGTTCCAGGCCGTCGCGCTTGAGCTGCTCGCAGATCGCCGCGCTGCGCCGGCACTGCCAGACGATGGCGTTGTGGATCGGCCGGCCGGTGGCCTTGTCCCACACCAGGGTGGTCTCGCGCTGGTTGGTGATTCCGATGGCGGCCACCTCGGCGACGCCGATGCCGGCCTGGGCCAGGGCTTCCACCAGGGTCGAACTCTGGGTCGCCCAGATCTCCATGGGGTCGTGCTCGACCCAGCCAGGCTGCGGGTAGATCTGCGCGAACTCGCGCTGGGCCACGCTGACCACGTTGGCGTCATGGTCGAAGATGATGGCGCGCGAACTGGTGGTGCCCTGGTCGAGGGCAACGATGTATTTCTTGTTCGTAAGGTTCGTCATGGCGGCGGCCTTGTGCGGATTCCGTTCGGCAGTCCCGGCGGCAGGGCCGGGAGGGGAATGGCGGTGAACATACGGGATTCATCCCCGTCGGTGAAGCGAACATCGTGCAGTGCGCCACACCTTGGCTTACTGTTATGCGCTGGAAAGCCGCCTGCGAGAACCCCGCACGACCATGACTCCCGCCATCGACCTGCTGAAGAAGAATCGCGCCGAACACCAGGTGCTGAGCTACGAGCACGACCCCAAGGCGCCGTCCTACGGACTGGAAGCCGCCGAGAAGCTCAACCTCGACCCGGCGCGGGTGTTCAAGACCCTATTGGCCGCCAGCGAGAAGGGCGAGCTGCTGGTGGCGGTGGTGCCGGTGGCCGGCACCCTGGACCTCAAGGCGCTGGCCCATGCCGCCGGGGTGAAGAAGGCCGACATGGCCGACCCGAACGCCGCCCAGCGCGCCACCGGCTACCTGGTCGGCGGCATCAGCCCGCTGGGGCAGAAGAAGCGCCTGCGCACCTTCATCGACGAATCGGCCCAGGGCTTCCCGACCATCCATGTCAGCGCCGGCCGCCGTGGACTGGAAGTGGAATTGAGCGCCGAGACCCTGGCCGGGCTTACCTCTGCGAAGTTCGCGCCCATCGGTCGAAGCTGAACGGTCAGGGGCTTAACGGTCAAAGCAAGGGACTGTCTGGTCCGTTCTGTACGGTTCGCCGTTCGCCGGCTTCTGTCATGCTCGGGCATCACTTTTCAGGAGACTGCCATGCAACTCGACTTCCATCAGGTCGATGCCTTCACCGACCGTCCCTTCGCCGGCAACCCGGCGATGGTTTACCGCCTGGATGCCTGGCTGGCCGACGAGCTGATGCAGAAGATCGCCGCCGAGCACAACCTGTCCGAGACTGCATTTCTGGTGAACGAGGCCGACGGCTGGCGCATCCGCTGGTTCACCCCGACCGCCGAGGTGCCGCTGTGCGGCCATGCGACCCTGGCCAGCGCCTATGTGCTGTTCGAGGTGTTCGGCGAGCCGGGCCAGTCCCTGGAGTTCAACTCGCAATCCGGACCGCTGCGGGTGTTCCGCGAGGAGGGCCGGCTGGCCCTGGATTTCCCAGCCCAGCCGCCAAGCGAGGTGGGCAGCACCGTGGAGCTTGAGCAGGCGCTGGGATTGCCGGTGGTGGACGCTCTGAATACCCAGGCGCACCTGCTGGTCCTGCTGGAGTCCGAGTACGCGGTGCGCAGTTGCTCGCCCGACTTTGCCGCGCTGGCGCGCATGCCATATCTGGGGGTGATCGTCACGGCGCGTGGCGAGGACCATGACTTCGTCTCGCGCTTCTTCGCCCCGGCCATCGGCCTCAACGAAGACCCGGTGACCGGCGCCGCCCATTGCAGCCTGATCCCCTACTGGTCGCAGCGCCTGAACAAGCTGCAGATGAGCGCCTACCAGTGCTCGGCGCGCGGCGGCGAGCTGTGGTGCCGGCTGGAGGGGGATCGGGTGCGCATCGCCGGCCAGGCGCGGCTGATCGCCAGCGGCCGGATGGTTATCTGATCGTCAGCGTTGACTACTGAGGACCTGCTGCGCTTCCACGCTGCCCTGGGCGGGGAACAGCACCAGATGCTCGGCGGCGACGCTGATGCCTACCTCATCACCAGGCTGGTGATCGGCATGGCTGGGGAAGATCGATTCCAGCTGGGTGCCGGTGGGCAGCTGCAGGCGATACAGCGTCGCAGCGCCGAGGAAGGACTTGCCGACGATCCTTGCCTTCAGCGCGCCGTCGACGGCCGGGACCAGGTCGTCCGGACGCAGCAGCACGTCCACCGCGCTACCGTCGGGCAGGCTGTAGGCGCGGTTGCCGCGCAGCACGCCCAGTTCGGTCTGCACCGAATCGCTGCCACGCATCTGACCGCGTATGAAATAGCCCTGGCCGATGAAGCTGGCGACGAAGGGCGTCTGCGGCTCGTGGTAGAGATTGAACGGGGTATCCCACTGTTCCAGCCGGCCGTGCCGGAATACGCCGACGTGGTCGCTGACGGCGAAGGCTTCTTCCTGATCGTGGGTGACCAGGATGGCGCTGGTGCCGCGCGCCTTGAGGATGTCGCGCACCTCGTGGCTGAGCTGGCGGCGCAGCTCCACATCGAGGTTGGAGAAGGGCTCGTCGAGCAGCAGCAATTGTGGTTGCGGGGCCAGCGCGCGGGCCAGGGCCACGCGTTGTTGCTGACCGCCGGAAAGTTCGTGGGGGAAGCGCTGGCCGAGGCCGTCGAGTTTCACCAGCTCCAGCAGTTCGCCGACGATGCGCTCGCGCTCGGGGTGCTTGCGGATGCCGAAGGCGATGTTGTCTGCCACCGACAGGTGCGGGAACAGCGCGTAATCCTGGAACACCATGCCGATCCGGCGCTTCTCCGGCGACAGGGTGAAGCCCGGGCGGGAAATCACTTCGCCGGCCAGCTCGATACGGCCGCTCTGAATCGGTTCGAATCCGGCGATGGCGCGCAGGGTGGTGGTCTTGCCGCAGCCCGAGGGGCCGAGCAGGCAACCGATGTCGCCGGCGTTCAGGTGCAGGTTGACCCCTTGCACCACGCGCTGCTGTTCATAGCCACAGGAAAGGTTATCGAGGGTGAGCAGCAGCGGTTGGGGCATCGGGCTTGGAACCTGTTCGGCATTTCGCCGGGCACAGTCCGGGCCGGGCGGAAGCAGGGAAAGAAGCGCAGTCTACGCCGGCTCCTGCTTCCAGCGCCGCCCGTGCGAAACGGGCAGCGAACGGACAGGTTCTCAGGCGTAGTGGGCGTGCTCGACCAGCAGTTCGAGCAGGGCCTTCTGGGCGTGGAGACGGTTTTCCGCCTGGTCCCAGGCCACGGAGCGCGCGTCGTCCAGCAGGTCAACGCTGATCTCTTCGCCACGGTGGGCCGGCAGGCAGTGCATGAATAGTACATCCGCCGCGGCGCCATCGAGCAGCGCACGTGTTACCTGATATGGCTGGAACAGGCGCAGGCGCGCGGCCGCTTCGTCTTCCTGGCCCATGGATGCCCAGACGTCGGTGCTCACCAGGTGCGCGCCGGCTACCGCTTCGCGCGGGTCGCGGAAGATTTTCACCCGCTCGCCGACCAGCTCCATCAGCGCGGCGTTCGGCTCGTAGCCTTCCGGACAGGCCACGTTGAGCTGGAAGTCGAAGCGGATCGCCGCCTCGATGTAGCTGTTGCACATGTTGTTGCCGTCGCCGATCCAGGCCACGGTCTTGCCGGCGATGCTGCCGCGATGCTCATGGAAGGTCTGCATGTCGGCCAGCAGCTGGCAGGGGTGCAGATCGTCCGACAGGCCGTTGATCACCGGTACGCGGGAGTTTTCCGCGAACTCGATCAGGTTGCTGTGGGCGAAGGTGCGGATCATCACCGCATCGACCATCCGCGACATCACCCGCGCGGCGTCGGCGATCGGCTCGCCACGGCCCAGCTGGGTGTCGCGCGGGGAGAGGAAGATGGCCTGGCCGCCGAGCTGGATCATGCCGGCTTCGAAGGAAATCCGCGTCCGGGTCGAGGCCTTCTCGAAGATCATGCCCAGCACGCGGTTCTTCAGCGGTTCGTAGAGTACGCCTCGGTTTCGCAGGTCCTTCAGCTCGGTGGCGCGGCGGATCAGACCGAGCAGTTCTTCGGTCGTGTAATCCAGCATCGAGAGGAAGTGACGTGCGCTCATGGTTCGTACCTACTACTTATTCTCAGAATCGGGCCGAGGAACCGACCGGATTTCGTGAGAAAAAACGGGCTGAACCTGCGGCGGGACCGCATGGAGCGGGAAATGGGGGAAGGCGCGATCCTATAAGGAAATGACGGATATACGCAAGTTTCGCCCGGAGGCCCCGTCGGCCGGGCCTTCTCCATGGTCGTTCCTGATGCCGGGGGATTCACCCGACAGAAGCTGGTGGTGCTTATCCGGGGCGCGTTCCATAGTGCTCTGCGACCCCAGGACCGGCGCCACGAGCGACCGGCGACAACAACAACGAGGCGAGCCATGAGCAAGACCCTCCACCACCGTGCGTGCCACCTGTGCGAGGCCATCTGCGGCCTGACCATCGAGACCGAGGCTACGCGCATCCTCTCGATCAAGGGCGATGCGCAGGACAGTTTCAGCCGTGGTCACGTGTGCCCCAAGGCCGTGGCGCTGCAGGACATCCAGAACGACCCGGACCGTCTGCGCCAGCCGGTGCGACGGGTCGGCAGCGAATGGCAGCCGATCGGCTGGGACGAGGCCTTCGAGCTGGTCGCCGCGCGCCTGGCGGATATCCGCGAACGCCATGGCAACGATGCCGTCGCCGTGTACCAGGGCAACCCCAGCGTGCACAACTACGGGCTGATGACCCACAGCAACTACTTCCTCGGCCAGCTGAAGACCCGCAATCGCTACTCGGCGACCTCGGTGGACCAGTTGCCGCACCACCTGGTCAGCCAGCAGATGTTCGGCCATGGCCTGCTGATCCCGATCCCGGACATCGACCACACCGATTTCATGCTGATCCTGGGCGGCAATCCGCTGGCGTCCAACGGCAGCATCATGACCGTGCCGGATGTGGAAAAACGCCTGAAGGCCGTGAAGGCACGCGGCGGCAAGCTGGTCGTGGTCGATCCGCGCCGCACCGAGACGGCGGCGATTGCCGACCAGCACCTGTTCGTCCGTCCCGGCGAGGACGCGGCACTGCTGCTGGGCATCCTCGACACGCTGCTCGGTGAAGGGCTGACCCGTGAGAGCCATCTGCCGGTGGCTGGCCTGGACTCCGTACGCGAGGCGCTGAAGCCGTTCAAGGTCGAGGCGATGGCCGCGCGCTGCGGCGTGCCGGCTGAGGATATTCGCCAACTGGCGCGGGATTTCGCCGCCGCCGACAAGGCCGTCTGCTACGGGCGCATGGGTGTGTCCACCCAGGTGTTTGGCAGCCTCTGCCAGTGGCTGGTGCAACTGATCAACCTGCTCACCGGCAACCTCGACCGGGTCGGCGGCACGCTGTGCACCACGCCGGCGGTGGACCTGGTGGCGAGCACTTCCGGTGGCGCCTTCAACCGCTGGCAGAGCCGCGTCTCCGGCCTCCCGGAATATGGCGGCGAGCTGCCGGTGGCGGCGCTGGCCGAAGAGATGCTGACCGAAGGGGAAGGGCAGGTACGCGCGCTGGTGACGGTGGCGGGCAACCCGGTGCTGTCCACGCCCAATGGCCGGCGGCTGGAGCAGGCGCTGGATGGCCTGGAGTTCATGCTCAGCGTCGACCTCTACATCAACGAGACCACCCGCTACGCCGATCTGATCCTACCGCCCACCGCGCCGCTGGAGCACGATCACTACGACACCACCTTCAACATCTTCGCGGTGCGCAACGTCACCCGCTTCAACGAGGCGGTGCTGCCCAAGCCGCAGGGCGCGCTGCACGACTGGGAGATCTTCGTCGGCCTGGCCAAGGCCTATGCCGCGCGCATGGGCAGCGAACTCAAGCCGACCGTGGCGCCGGAACAGATGATCGAGATGGGCCTGCGCTTCGGCCCCTATGGCGATGCCAGCGAGCACAAGCTGAACCTCGCGAAACTGCGTGAGCATCCCCACGGGCTGGACCTCGGCCCGCTGCAGCCGAACCTCGCGGCGCGCCTGAAAACCACCTGCCGCAATGTCGAGGCTGCGCCGGAAATCCTGCTCAACGACCTGCGCCGCTTCGCCGACACCCAGGCGCCGGCAGCGGACCAGTTGCTGTTGATCGGCCGCCGCCATGTGCGCAGCAACAACTCCTGGATGCACAACTATCACCGCCTGGTGAAGGGAAAACCGCGCCACCAGTTGCTCATGCACCCGCAGGACCTGGCCGCGCGCGGGCTGGTGGATGGGCAGAAGGTGCGGGTGCGCTCGCGGGTCGGCAGCATCGAGATCGAGGTGGCGGCCAGCGACGAGGTGATGGCCGGCGTGGTCAGCCTGCCCCACGGCTGGGGGCACGGGCGGCCGGGTGTGCAGCTGTCCATCGCCCGCGAGCAGGGTGGGGCCAGCGCCAACGACCTGACCGACGAGCGCCACCTGGATGCGCTTTCCGGCAATACCGCGCTGAACGGCGTACCGGTGGAGGTCGAGGCGGCCTGACAGGCTGTCGCATGCCCCTGCAAAGCCGAGCGTAGTGCTCGGCTTTGCAGTACAATGCGCCTAACCGTGCCGGCCAGACGCCGCCTGTGGTGCTGCCGGGTCAGTATCTGAGAGTTCAGCCGAGGAAGTTCATGGATATCATCGATACCATCAAAGAACAGATCGCCAACAACCCCGTCCTTCTGTACATGAAGGGCTCGCCGAATGCTCCGCAGTGCGGTTTCTCGGCCCGCGCCGCACAGGTGCTGATGGCTTGCGGCGAGAAGTTCGCCTATGTCGACATCCTGCAGAACCCGGAAATCCGCGCCAACCTGCCCAAGTACGCCAACTGGCCGACCTTCCCGCAACTGTGGGTCGGCGGCGAGCTGGTCGGCGGCAGCGACATCCTGGCCGAGATGTTCGAGAAGGGTGAGCTGCAACCGCTGATCAAGGACGCCGTAGGCAAGGCCGACGCCTGAGTCTTTCGTGCTTCGCACAAAGCCCCGCTTCGGCGGGGCTTTGTTTTTGGGAAGAAATAAATGACCGAACACACACGGACGAACGCCGCGCGCTGGGCCTGCGGCTACTGTTTCGCCATGGGCGGGATGGTGCATGGCAGCGTGATGGGACGGGTGCCGGCGCTCAAGAACATGACCGGCGTGGACGAGCAGGAACTCGGCCAGGCGCTGCTGGGCGCGGGTTTCGGTGCATTGCTGGCGTTCCTCTTCGCCGGCGCCCTGGTGCGTCGCTACGGCAGCCGGGCGATTACCATCGCCTCGGGGCTTACTCTGATGGCCAGCTTCCCGCTGCCGGGGCTGGCGCAGAACGTCTGGGAGCTGGCGGCGGGCTTCCTCCTGGTCGGCCTGACCTTCGCCACTCTGGACGTGGCGATGAACACCCAGGCGGTGGAGGTGGAGCGGCGCCTCGGTCGGCCGTGCATTGCCGGCCTGCATGGCATGTACAGTCTGGGCGGCCTGGCCGGCGCGGTGGGTGCGGCGGTCTTCGCCGACCTGGCGCCGCTGTGGCACTTCACCCTGCTGGCGGTGATCGCGGCGGCGATCCTGCCGTTCTTCGCCCGCAATCTGTTCGAAGGGCGCCCGGAGCCCACGGAGGAGGAGGCGCCAGCCCGACGTGGCTGGCGCCTGCCGCCACCGTCGCTGATCGGTCTGGGACTGCTGACGGCGTGCGCGTTCGTTTCCGAAGGGGCGGTGGCCGACTGGGGCGCCTTGCTGCTGCACCAGGTGATGGGCGCGTCCGAGCGCCTGGCGGCGCTGGGCTTTGCGGCGTTCTCCGCGACCATGGTGTTGGGCCGGCTGTTCGGTGATCGGCTGCGCGTGCGCTTTGCCGACGAGGCGCTGGTGCGCAACCTGGCGTTGCTGGCCATCGCGGGCATGTTCCTGGCGCTGTTCAGCCCCTGGGTAGCCAGTGCTATCGCCGGCTTCGCCCTGGTGGGTGTCGGTCTGTCGGTGGTGGTGCCGATCCTGATTGGCGCGGCAGGCAACCGGCCGGGCATCGAACCGTCCAAAGGCGTGGCGGCGGTGGCGGGGTTCGGTTATGGGGGCTTGCTGCTGGGGCCGCCGCTGATCGGCTTCCTCGCCGAGCATCTGGGGCTGCGTCTGTCGTTGCTGGTGGTGGTGCTGTTGTGTGGCGGGCTGGTGTTCAAGGCATCGCTGGTGCGCCGTCCGCCGAAGGCTAACGGCTAGAGGGGAAGGGCACCGGCGTCCACAACCGCGCCGGTGCCTTTTGCCTGATCAGTCGTCTTCGTGCATGTGCGACTGCAGGTAGTTTTCCAGACCGACTTTCTGGATCAGGCCCAACTGGGTTTCCAGGTAGTCGATGTGCTCTTCCTCGGATTCGAGGATGTCCTTGAGCAGGTCGCGGCTCACGTAGTCATGCACGCTTTCGCAATGCACGATGGCGTCGCGCAGGTCCTTGCAGGCCTTGAGTTCCAGGTTCAGGTCGCACTGCAGCATTTCCTGGGTGTTCTCGCCGATCAGCAGCTTGCCCAGGTCCTGCAGGTTGGGCAGGCCTTCGAGGAACAGGATGCGTTCGATGAGCTTGTCAGCATGTTTCATCTCATCGATGGACTCGTGGTACTCGTGCGCGCCGAGGCGCTTCAGGCCCCAGTCGTTCCACATGCGCGAGTGCAGGAAATATTGGTTGATGGCGATCAGCTCGTTACCGAGGACCTTGTTCAAGTGCTGGATGACTTTCTTGTCGCCTTTCATGCCGGGCTCCTGCCGTGTGAGTGGAAGAGAGTGAAAGTGTGGTCCTCTTATAACCGACTGTCAAACATAAGTGCTTGAATTTGCTATAAAAAGGAATATGAATGCGAATGTTTTCATTCCGCAATTCGGCGTTAAGACGCTGAAATTCAGGCATAAAAAAACCGGGCATGGCCCGGTTTTCCTTCGGAATCTCTGCTGAGTTGAGCGTAGGTCGCGTCGATCAGCCTGCCGCGTAGGCGAGGGAGTAGTTCATCGACTGCGCGCTCTGCAGTTCGCCCAAAGTCTCGCGAACGACCTGTTTGGCGAGGCAGGCGCACTTGCCGCACTGGGTGCCGACACCGGTGCTTTCACGCACTTCGCGGTAATTGCAGCAGCCTTCGTAGATCGCTTCGCGGATGTGGGTATCGGTGACACCTTGGCAGAGGCAGACGTACATGGTTGCACTACGCATCGCTATGGGGTTGTTGAAGGCGATACTAATCTTAATGAGAATGATTGTCAAAGTTTGCTGGGCAGGCATTTCCATGACCGGATAAATGGTCATTTCCTTCAATGGGTTAGCCTTGCCGGGCGGTGGGGGAAAGCGCTGGGCGGGCCGGAAAGGCGCGGTGTATCATGACCGGCCCACTGGAGTGGAAAAGCCCGCTGGTCCGGCGTTTCGAGCCGGGGCAGGGCGTCTTGCACTCCCTCATGTCCTCACCACCAGGAGATATGGAATGAGCGTACTCGTAGGTAAGAAAGCTCCCGACTTCAACGTAGCGGCCGTCCTCGGCACCGGCGAGATCGTCGACAGCTTCGTGCTGTCCGAAGCCATCAAGGGCAAGTACGGCCTGGTGTTCTTCTACCCGCTGGACTTCACCTTCGTCTGCCCGTCCGAGCTGATCGCCCTGGACCACCGCATCCCCGATTTCCAGGCGCGCAACGTCGAAGTGATCGGCGTGTCCATCGACTCCCACTTCACCCACAACGCCTGGCGTAACACCCCGGTGGACAAGGGTGGCATCGGCCCGGTCAAGTACACCCTGGCCGCCGACATCACCCACGAAATCGCCAAGGCCTATGACGTCGAGTCCGCCGACGGTGTCGCGTTCCGTGGTGCCTTCCTGATCGACCAGAACGGCGTGGTGCGCTCGCAGATCGTCAACGACCTGCCGCTGGGCCGCAACATGGACGAGCTGCTGCGTCTGGTCGATGCCCTGCAGTTCACCGAAGAGCACGGCGAAGTCTGCCCGGCCAACTGGAAGAAGGGTGACAAGGGCATGACCGCCTCGCCCGAAGGCGTTGCCGCCTACCTGGCCGAGAATGCCAGCAAGCTGTAAGGCTGCTTGCGCATGAAAGAGCCCCGCTTTGGCGGGGCTTTTTTATGCGCGCGTGGGGCTGTCCTTCGTAGGAGCGGACTCTGTCCGCGATGATCCCCGTCGCGAGGCAGATCGCGGACGAAGTCCTACATTGTTTTTGGATCCCCGCGTTCGCGGGGAAGACGATTGCGGAGCACGGTGCATGACATCGCCACTCCCGCGAACGCGGGAGCCTAGAAGACAGTTGCTCCTACATTGTCTTCTGGGGCCCCGCGATGATTGGGACGACGGTTCGCGAGCAAGCTCGCTCCTACAAGGTAACGTGCGAGTTCGGTGCAAGGTGGTAAGAAAAAGCCCCGCAAGTGCGGGGCTTTTTCATGGGGCGGAGACGACGATCAGTCCTCGTCGTCCATCCAGCCGCCGAATTCCTTCCAGCGGTTGACGATGCCGCAGAACAGCTCGGCGGTCTTCTCGGTGTCGTAGCGCGCCGAGTGCGCCTCGCGGTTGTCGAACTCGATGCCGGCGGTCTGGCAGGCCTTGGCCAGTACGGTCTGGCCGTAGGCGAGGCCGGCGAGGGTGGCGGTGTCGAAGCTGGAGAAGGGATGGAACGGGTTGCGCTTCATGCCGGTGCGGTTCACCGCGGCATTGAGGAAGCCCAGGTCGAAGCTGCTGTTGTGGCCGACCAGGATCGCCCGCTTGCAGCCGTTGGACTTAAGCGACTTGCGCACGCCGCGGAAGATCTCGGTCAGCGCCTGTTCTTCCGGCACGGCCATGCGCAGCGGATGGTCCAGCTTGATGCCGGTGAACTCCAGGGCGGCCTGCTCGATGTTGGCGCCTTCGAAGGGCTCCACACGGAAGAAGTAGGTGTGTTCCGGGAACAGGTACCCGCTCTCGTCCATGCCGATGGTGACGGCGGCGATTTCCAGCAGGGCATCGGTGCCAGCGTTGAAGCCGCCGGTCTCGACGTCCACGACCACCGGCAGGTAGCCACGGAAGCGGCGCGCCATCGGCTGGCGCGGGCCGGGTGGGAAGGAACCGTCGAGTTCTTCTTCGAAGATTTCGTTCTCGTCACTCATGCCTGGGTCTCCAGCAGGCGCCAGCGCAGTTTCTCGCCGGCACGCAGCGGGACCACTTCGAAATCGCCGAACGGCAGCGCTGTCGGGGCTTCCCATTCGTCACGGACCAGGGTGATGCGGTCGCTGTTGCGCGGCAGGCCGTAGAAGTCAGGGCCATGGAAGCTGGCGAAGGCTTCCAGCTTGTCCAGCGCGTTGCGCTGCTCGAAGGCCTCGGCGTACATCTCGATGGCCGCATAGGCGGTGTAGCAGCCGGCGCAGCCGCAGGCGGCTTCCTTGGCGTGGCGCGCGTGGGGAGCCGAGTCGGTGCCGAGGAAGAACTTCGGGTCGCCGCTGGTGGCCGCATCCAGCAGGGCTTCCTGGTGGGTGTTGCGCTTGAGGATCGGCAGGCAATAGAAGTGCGGGCGAATGCCGCCAACCAGCATGTGGTTGCGGTTGTACAGCAGGTGATGCGCGGTGATGGTGGCGCCGACGTTGGCCGGTGCGGCCTTGACGAAAGCAGCGGCATCGCCGGTGGTGATGTGTTCGAGGACCACTTTCAGCGTCGGGAAACGCTCGACCACGCGGGTCAGGTGCTCGTCGATGAAACGCTTCTCGCGGTCGAACACGTCGACTTCGGAACGGGTCACCTCGCCATGGACCAGCAGCGGCAGGCCGACTTCGGCCATGGCTTCGAGCACGTGGAAGATGTTGTCGACGCTGGTCACGCCGGAATCGGAATTGGTGGTGGCGCCGGCCGGGTACAGCTTGGCGGCATGCACATAGCCCGAGGCCTTGGCCGCGCGTACGTCTTCGACGCTGGTGCGGTCGGTGAGGTAGAGCACCATCAGCGGCTCGAAGCGGCTGCCGGCCGGACGAGCGGCCAGGATGCGCTGGCGGTAGGCGTCGGCTTCGACGGCGTTGCGCACCGGCGGAACCAGGTTCGGCATGATGATGGCGCGGCCGAAGGTACGGGCGGCGTCGCCGACGGTTTGCGCGAGCGCGGCGCCGTCGCGCAGGTGGATGTGCCAGTCGTCGGGGCGCAGGAGTGTCAGGCGGTCGGACATGCGGATTCCAGGAAGGCGGTTGCAGCGGAAAGAGTGGGGAAATGCTACCGGAAAAGGCCGTCGGCGGCACTCGCTATCAAGTTTTGCCGTGGCCGACCGATAGATTCGGAGACCCGAATCCGATTGTGTGGAACGCACCGTGCGCCAGCCATCTCTTCTCCTGCTCGTCCTTTGCGCGAGCCTTCCGGCCTGGGGGCTGACCTTCCAGTCGCGCCTGGAAAGCGCCCAATGGACGGTGGCGGGCGACCAGTTCGAGTGCCGGCTGACGCAGAGCGTGGCGGGTTTCGGCCAGGGCGAATTCGTCTGGCGCGCCGGCGAGCAGCCGACCTTCCGTCTCAGGCAGCAGCAGGATTGGCTCGGGCGTGGCTCGGCAACGCTGCTGGCGGCGGCGCCACCGTGGCGGCCGGGGCAGGGCGACGTGAACCTGGGATCGGTGCCGGTTGGCGACGGCGACGTGCCTTTCAACAGCAGCCAGCAACAGGCTGGGCGCTTGCTCGGTGGCCTGCTGGAAGGCCGCACACCGGAAGTGCGGCACCGCACCCGGGACGGCGAGCGTTTGCTGGTGCGCCTGCTGCCGACACGTTTCGCGGCCGGCTACGCACAGTTCCAGGACTGTTCGGCGAAGATGCTGCCGGTCAATTTCGACCAGGTGCGGCAGAGCCAGATCGGTTTCCCCAATGGTACCGAACTCGATGCGCTGGGCCGCGCCAAGCTGGACATCATCCTGCAGTACATGAAGGCCGATCCGAGCGTGAACCGCATCGAGCTCGACGGTCACTCCGACAACAGCGGCAACCGCCTGGTCAACCGCGATACCTCGCGTCGTCGCGCTGTCGCGGTGATGGAGTACCTCAAGGCCAATGGCGTGCCGGAGTCAGAGATCACCGTGCGCTTCTATGGCGAGCGCTATCCGCTGGTGAAGAACAACTCCGAGGCCAACCGCGCGCGCAATCGCCGGGTGACGGTGAACCTGTCCCGCGAGGCGGTGGTCGAGGAAGCGCCGGCCGAAGCCCCGGCGGCGCCACCCGTCTCGGCTCCAGGCGAGCCGGCGCCCAGCGCCAGCGCCAGCGCTCCGGCGAACGCGGCCGCGCCCGCGCCCGCAGCCCCCGTGGCGCCTGCCGCCAAGGCTGCCACTCCGCCCTCGGCACCTACGGCGGCGCCCAAGGGCTGAGCCTGCGGCAGCGAGTCGCACCGACGATAGATTTTGTCGCTTTGTCATCTAAAGCTGTCGCGCCTCTGTAAATTATGCTGGGCGGGCAGTAGAATCGATCCCTTTCGTGACAACCCCCGTGGAGTTGAGTGGCATGGCGGACGTGAAGAAGGTAGTCCTGGCGTATTCCGGTGGCCTGGATACCTCCGTAATTCTGAAGTGGCTGCAGGATACCTATAACTGTGAAGTGGTGACCTTCACCGCTGACCTGGGTCAGGGCGAGGAGGTCGAGCCGGCCCGCGCCAAGGCCAAGCAGCTGGGCGTGAAAGAGGTCTTCATCGAGGACCTGCGCGAAGAGTTCGTCCGTGACTTCGTCTACCCGATGTTCCGTGCCAACACCATCTACGAAGGCGAGTACCTGCTGGGTACTTCCATCGCGCGTCCGCTGATCGCCAAGCGCCTGATCGAGATCGCCAACGCCACTGGCGCTGACGCCATCTCCCACGGCGCCACCGGCAAGGGCAACGACCAGGTTCGCTTCGAGCTGGGCGCCTACGCGCTCAAGCCGGGCGTGAAGGTGATCGCTCCCTGGCGCGAGTGGGACCTGCTGTCCCGCGAGAAGCTGATGGACTACGCCGAAGCCCACAACATCCCGATCGAGCGCCACGGCAAGAAGAAGTCGCCGTACTCCATGGATGCCAACCTGCTGCACATCTCCTATGAAGGCGGCGTGCTGGAAGACACCTGGACCGAGCACGAAGAAGACATGTGGAAGTGGACCGTCTCCCCGGAGAAGGCCCCTGACGCCCCGACCTACATCGAGCTGACCTACCGCAAGGGCGACATCGTCGCCATCGACGGCAAGGACATGACTCCGGCCCAGGTGCTGACCGAGCTGAACCGCATCGGCGGCGCCAACGGCATCGGCCGTCTGGACATCGTCGAGAACCGCTACGTCGGCATGAAGTCCCGCGGCTGCTACGAGACCCCCGGCGGCACCATCATGCTCAAGGCGCACCGCGCCATCGAGTCGATCACCCTGGACCGCGAAGTCGCTCACCTGAAGGACGAGCTGATGCCGCGCTACGCCAAGCTGATCTACACCGGCTACTGGTGGAGCCCGGAGCGCGAGATGCTCCAGCAGATGATCGATGCCTCCCAGGAGTACGTGAACGGCGTCGTGCGCCTGAAGCTGTACAAGGGCAACGTCATCGTGGTTGGCCGCAAGTCCGACGACTCGCTGTTCGATGCCAACATCGCGACCTTCGAGGAAGACGGCGGTGCCTACAACCAGGCCGATGCCGCTGGCTTCATCAAGCTCAACGCGCTGCGCATGCGCATCGCCGCGAACAAGGGCCGCAAGCTGTTCTGATAAGCTGGTGACCCCGTGACAAGCAAACCCCGGCCACGAGCCGGGGTTTGCGTTTATAGGCCCCGCATCCGGGGCGCCTGATGAGGAAGAATCGATGAGACTGCTGCATACCATGCTGCGCGTCGGCGACCTGGACAAATCCATCGCCTTCTACACCGAAGTCCTGGGCATGACCCTGCTGCGCCGCAAGGATTATCCGGACGGCCAGTTCACCCTGGCGTTCGTGGGTTACGGCAACGAAGACGACAACAGCGTCATCGAGCTGACCTACAACTGGGGCGTCGACCAGTACGAGCTGGGCACCGGCTATGGCCACATCGCCCTGGAAGTGGCCGATGTCTACAAGGCCTGCGAGGACATCCGCTCCCGCGGCGGCAAGATCACCCGCGAGCCGGGCCCGATGAAGCACGGCACCAGCATCCTGGCCTTCGTCGAGGACCCGGACGGCTACAAGATCGAGCTGCTCTCGCCGCAGCGCAAGGACTGAGCCTCCGCTTCGCGCGAGATGTCTCTGGGAAACCCCGCCTGCCCGGCGGGGTTTTTCTTTGCCGGTTGTCATCAGAAAGACACCGGAGCGGTCATACTCAAGGTGCATCGACGTCGGATGCGTCGATTGCGGAAGCAGTTTCCGCCATTTGCTTGTCAGAGACAGAGGAGCATCGCGCACGGGCCGGAGAATCCCCGCTGCGCTCCCTCCGATAATGACGACCGATGGACGGCCGCACCGATTTTTCCGGGTGCCCGGCGCTCTGCGTCCGGCAGCCTAAGTCAAGGAATACAGCATGTCCCCAAGACCGGTAAACAATGCTTCGGTCAGCCCCAAGGGCAGCCTCGAAACCCTCTCCCAACGTGAAGTGCACCAGCTCAGCGAAGCAGGCACGGGCAGCAGCTACAAACTCTTCCGCCAGTGTGCCCTGGCCATCCTCAACACCGGCACGCAGATCGACAACGCCAAGCACATCCTCGACGCCTACCGCGACTTCGAGTTGGAAATCCACCAGCAGGAGCGTGGCGTGCGCCTGGAACTGTTCAACGCGCCGGCCGACGCCTTCGTCGATGGCGAGATGATCGCCAGCACCCGCGAGATGCTGTTCAGCGCCCTGCGCGACATCGTCTACACCCAGAACGAACTGAACAGCCAGCGTTTCGACCTGGACAGCTCGGCGGGCATCACCGACTACGTCTTCCACCTGCTGCGCAATGCCCGCGCGCTGCATGCCGGGGTGGAGCCGAAGATCGTCGTGTGCTGGGGCGGCCACTCCATCAGCACCAATGAATACAAGTACACCAAGAAGGTCGGCCACGAACTGGGCCTGCGCAGTCTGGACGTCTGCACCGGCTGCGGCCCGGGCGTGATGAAGGGCCCGATGAAGGGCGCCACCATCGGCCACGCCAAGCAGCGCAACACCAAGGGCCGCTACCTGGGGCTGACCGAGCCGGGGATCATCGCCGCCGAGGCGCCAAACCCCATCGTCAACGAACTGGTGATCCTGCCGGATATCGAAAAGCGCCTGGAGGCCTTCGTCCGCGTCGGCCACGGCATCATCGTGTTCCCCGGCGGCGTCGGTACCGCGGAGGAGTTCCTCTACCTGCTGGGCATCCTGATGCACCCGGACAACCAGGACATGCCGTTCCCGGTGGTGCTCACCGGTCCGCGCAGCGCGGCGGCCTACATCGAGCAGTTGCATGCCTTCGTCGGCGCCACCCTGGGTGAAGCGGCGCAGCAGCGCTACAAGATCGTCATCGACGATCCGGTAGAGGTCGCGCGGGAAATGAGCGAGGGGCTGCGGCAGGTCAAGCAGTTCCGCCGCGAGCGCAACGATGCCTACCACTTCAACTGGCTGCTGAAGATCGAGGAAGGCTTCCAGCGGCCGTTCGAGCCGACCCACGAGAACATGGCGAGCCTGGACCTCAGCCGCGAGGTGCCGCCCCATGAGCTGGCGGCGAACCTGCGCCGGGCCTTCTCCGGCATCGTCGCCGGCAACGTGAAGGACAAGGGCATCCGCATGATCGAGGAGTTCGGTCCGTACGAGATCCACGGCGACGCGGCCATCATGGAGCCGCTGGATGCGCTGCTGCAGGCCTTCGTCGAGCAGCACCGGATGAAGCTGCCGGGTGGCGCGGCGTATGAGCCGTGCTATCGGGTGGTGCAGCGCGAGGGTGTCGCGGTGTGATCCTGTAGGAGCGGGCCATGCCCGCGATCGCGCGCATGGCGCGCTCCTACGCAACCAACAAAAAGCCCCGCCAGGATGCGGGGCTTTTTCATGCGGGTATTACATTCAGGAGCAGGCTACAGGTCGAAATCGTAGTCGGACAGCTGACGCTGCAGGCGACGCTCTTCGAGGTAGTTGTCGATGATGCGGCGCTTGGTCAGGTTGGTCTTGGCGACCTCTGCCGCGGCTTCGGCGCCATCATCGCTGTCGTCTGTGCTGACATCGTCCTCGAGTTCGAGGTCTTCTTTGTCGTTTGCCATTCGGTGCACTCCACAACACGGGGTGTGTTGGCGCCCCTTATATCGACAAAGGACCGGACCGTAAAAAAGATTTTTTCAATCAGACTGAAGGAATTTTCCCATAACGCTCAATCGTCCGAAGTCTTGTGCTTGTACTCGCACAGGTCTTCGATCCGGCAACTGCCGCACTGTGGCTTGCGCGCCTTGCAGACGTAGCGCCCGTGCAGGATCAGCCAGTGGTGGGCATCGAGCAGGTACTCCTTGGGTACGAACTTCAGCAGCTTCCTCTCGACCTCCAGCACATTCTTGCCCGGCGCTATCCCCGTACGGTTGGCGACGCGGAAGATGTGCGTGTCCACGGCCATCGCCGGCTGTCGGAATGCCGTGTTGAGCACCACGTTGGCGGTCTTGCGGCCCACGCCCGGCAGGGCTTCGAGGTCCTCGCGGTTCTCCGGAACCTGGCCGCCGTGTTTCTCGATGAGGATACGGCAGGTCTCGATGGTGTTCTTCGCCTTGCTGTTGTACAGGCCGATGGTCTTGATGTACTCCGACAGGCCTTCCACGCCGAGGGCATAGATCGCCTCCGGGGTATTGGCCACCGGGTAGAGCTTGGCGGTGGCCTTGTTCACTCCCACGTCGGTGGCCTGGGCGGAGAGCAGTACCGCGATCAGGAGCTCGAAAGGCGTGCTGTAGGCCAGTTCGGTTTCGGGGTTGGGATTGTCTTCTTTGAGTCGGCGGAAAATCTCCGCGCGCTTGGCGGCATTCATTCAATCACTCCGGTCACGCGGACACGTTGGCGCTCGGTCGCGGGTACGTCGCCCGCCTGCGCCTTGGCACGTTCCGCCAGGCTTTCATCGATACGGTTCTTGAGGGCGATCAGCAGGCCCAGCACCAGGAAGGCACCCGGCGGCAGGATGGCCAGTAGGAAGCCCGGGTAGTCGGCGAACAGCTGGATTTTCCAGCTTGCCGCCGCCGGGCCGAACAGCAGGTTCATGCCGGCCAGCAGGGTGCCGTGGCCGAGCAGTTCGCGGACTGTGCCCACCACCAGCAGCACCAGGGCGAATCCAGTGCCCATCATCAGCCCGTCGAAGGCCGAGCGCGCCACACTGTGGCGCGAGGCGAAGGCTTCGGCGCGGCCGAGGATCACGCAGTTGGTGGTAATCAGCGGGATGAAGATGCCGAGGATCTGGTACAGCTCGTAGGTCCAGGCCTGCATCAGCAGTTCGATGCAGGTGGTCAGCGCGGCGATGATCAGGACGAAGGCCGGCAGGCGCACGGCTTCGGTGACCGAGCCACGGATCAGCGCCACCGCCGCGTTGGAGCAGGCCAGGACGAAGATGGTCGCAAGGCCGAGGCCGAGGGCGTTGACCATGGAGTTGCTGGTGCCCAGCAGCGGGCACAGGCCGAGCAGCTGCACCAGCCCCGGGTTGTTCTTCCACAGGCCCTGCAGGGCCAGCTCGCGGTAGCCGGGATCACTCATGACTGTCTCCTGCGGCCGGTTGCGCGGCGGGGGCGAGCAGCTCGGCCTTGTGCGCGTCGAAGTATTGCAGCGCCTTGTGCGTGGCCTTCACCACCGCGCGCGGGGTGACGGTGGCGCCGGCGAACTGGTCGAACTGGCCGCCATCCTTCTTCACCTTCCAGCCGGCTTCGGCCGGATCGGTCAGCGAGTGGCCGTCGAAGCCGTGCAGCCAGTCGCTCTTGCCCAACTCGATCTTGTCGCCCAGGCCTGGGGTTTCCTTGTGCGCCACGACGCGCACGCCAAGCAGCCGGCCTTCGGCGGTGACGCCCACCAGCAGTTGGATCGAGCCGCTGTAGCCGTCCGGTGCGGTGGCCTGGAGGATCACCGCGGTGGCCTGGCCCTGACGGCGGGCGACGAAGGCCGGCGCCGGCTCGTTGCGGCCGAGCAGCTTGGGATCGAAGGCTTCGACCTGGCTGTCCAGCGGGTGGTTGTCGTAACTGCCTGCCGGCAGCAGCTCCAGCAGGGCGCGGCCGCGCGCCTCGCGCTGGGCGTTGTCGATACGCTGCGCGGTGAACTGGTGGACCAGCGCCACCACGCCCACCGTGACCACGGCGAACAGGCCGAGCACCAGGGCGTTCTTCAGCATCGAGCGGGTCATCAGTCACCCACCTTGAAGCCGCGCTCGGGCTTCTTGTGCCCGTAGGTGCGCGGGCGGGTGTAGTAGTCGATGGTCGGCGCGGCGAGGTTCATCAGCAGCACGGCGAAGGCCACGCCGTCCGGGTAGCCGCCCCAGGCGCGGATCACGTAGGTGAGCACGCCGACGCCGATGCCGAACACCAGGCGGCCACGGTTGCTGGTGGCGCCGGACACCGGGTCGGTGACGATGAAGAAGGCGCCGAGCATGGTCGCGCCGCTGAACAGGTGCAGCAGCGGCGAGCCATGGGAGTCGGAGCCCGAGCCGTTCCAGAACAGCAGGCCCATGACGAACAGCGCGCCGAGCATGCCCACCGGCGCGTGCCAGGTGAACAGCTTGCGCCAGAGCAGGAACAGCCCGCCGGCCAGGAACGCCAGGTTGACCAGCTCGACGCCGCGCCCGCCGATGTGGCCGAAGGCGCTGGATTGTGTCGTCAGTTCGTCCATGGTCAGGCTGTTGTTGTTGCGTACCACGTCCAGCACGGTGGCGCCGACCCAGGCGTCCGGCGCCTGGCTGGCAAGGCCGAAGATATGCCGCAACCCTTCGCCGAATCCCGGTGCGCTGTCCGGCGCCGGCCACTGGCTCATCTGCAGCGGGAAGGACACCAGCACCACCACGTAGCCGACCATCGCCGGGTTGAACGGGTTCTGCCCCAGCCCGCCATACAGGTGCTTGCCGAACACCAGGGCGAACACCGTGGCGATCAGGCTCAGCCACCAGGGCGCATAGGGTGGCAGGGCGAGGGCGAGCAACACGGCGGTGACCAGGGCACTGCCGTCGCGGAGGAAGAACTCGATCGGGCGCTTGCGCAGCCGGAGCATCGCCGCCTCGGTGGCCAGCGCGATCAGGCTGCACCAGAGCAGGTTGAACAGCGTGCCGACGCCGTACAGGCCGATCAGCACCAGGGCGCCGGGGGCGCAGGCGGCCAGCAGAGTCAGCATGACCTTCTGCGTGCGGTTGCTGCCGGTGGCGTGGGGCGAGGTGATTCGGGGCAGCTTCATCGGGGTTCCTCACCGCTGGCATCGGCCACGGCGCGTTCGGCCGCTAGCAGACGGGCGCGGGCGGTGGTCAGGGCATCGTCGCCGGCGCCTTCGCGTTCGAGTTTCTTCAGGTCGGCGCGGGCGTAGGCCAGTTCGGTCTTGGCGGCGCGCAGGGCAGGGCTGACCGGGCGCTTGTCGGTACGTACCAGTTCCGGCGGCGCCTTGCCGCTGGCGTCTTCCGCAGCATGCAGGGCCTGTTCGGCGGCGGCCAGTGTCTGGCGCACCGAGGCCAGTTCCTCGTCCGAGGCGCCGTCGCGCTCGGCATTACGCAGGGCATCGCGCTGGGCCACGTAATGCTGCTTGGCGTGGCGCAAGGCGAGTACGCCGTCAGTGGGCTCGCTGGCTTGCGGGGCCGGTGCGGCGGCGGATTGCAGCCCGCTCAGGCGTTGCTCGATGCGCTCGACGTCCTCGCGCAGGGCGGCGAGGGTGGCGCGCTGTTCGTCCGTGGGCGACTCGCCGAAGGCCTTCTCGGATTTCTTCAGCTGGGCACGGGCCATGGCAGCGTCGATCTTGGCTTTCTTCAGCGCGGCTTCGTTATCGACTGCTGCCGGAGCGGGGGCCGGTGCGGCACTTGCTTCAGCGGCAGCCAGTGCTGCCTTGGCCTGCTCGGCGGCGCTGCGCAGTTCGGTGACCTGGGCGCGCAGTTGTTCGGTGTCGTGGGCAGCCAGTTGCTTCTCGGCCTTCTTCAGCGCGACCTGGGCCATGCTCGCCTCGATCTTCAGCCGCTTGAGCTGGTCCGGCGCATTGCCCACGGCCTTCTCGGATTTCACCCGCTCGATGATCGATTGCGCGGCGGGGGCGGGCGGCTCGGGACTGGCCTCATCTTCCTGTACGCGCGCGGCGCGCTCCTGGCGGGCCAGGCGTTCGGCGGCGCGCTGTTCTTCCTCGCGGCGCAGGCGGTCCTGGCGCTGTTCGAAGCGCAGGCGCGATTGTTCGGCCTTCAGCTGGCGTTGCTGCAGCTCACGGATATCGGCCTTGGCCGCGCGGTAGTACTGCACCAGCGGGATGCTCGACGGACAGACGTAGGCGCAGGCGCCGCACTCGATGCAGTCGAACAGGTTATGCGCCTGCAACTGCTCGTGCTCCGCGCCGAGGGCGAAGTAGTGCAGCTGCTGCGGCAGCAGGCTGGCAGGGCAGACCTGCGCGCAGTCGCCGCAACGGATGCAGGGCATGGCCGGCGGTGCGGGCGGCAGTTCCTCGCTGCTGGCGGCCAGCAGGCAGTTGCCGGTCTTGATCAGCGGCACGTCCAGCGACGGCAGGCTGACGCCCATCAGCGGCCCGCCGAGGATCAGGCGGTCCAGCTTCGATCGGTCGAGGCCGGCGAAATCCAGCAGCTCGCCCACCGGCGTGCCGAGCAGCGCCTCGACGTTGCACGGTCGCGCCAGGGCCGCGCCGGTCAGCGTGGTGATGCGCGAGATCAGCGGCCGTCCGCGCAGCACGGCATTGGCCACGGCCACGGCGGTGCCGACGTTCACGCAGAGCATGCCGATATCCGCCGGCAGCCCGCCGGCGGGCACTTCGCGGCCGGTGAGAATCTGGATCAGCTGGCGCTCGCCGCCGGAAGGGTACTTGGTCGGGATTGCCCGTAGCGTGATGGTCCGTTCGCCAATCGCGGCCTGCACGGCAGCTAGCGCCTCGGGTTTGTTGTCCTCGATGCCGATCAGCACCTGCTCCGGCTGCAGGATGTGCAGGAGGATGTCGATGCCCTGCACCAGCTCCGCTGCGCGTTCGCGCATCAGCAGGTCGTCGGCGCTGATGTAGGGCTCGCACTCGGCGCCGTTGATGACCAGGGTGTGCAGGTCATCCTGCGGGCGCGTGGCCAGCTTGGCAGCGGTGGGGAAGCCGGCGCCGCCGAGCCCGGCAATGCCGGCGTGGCGGATGCGTTCCAGCAGTTCGACCGCGGAGCGGGACGCATAGTCGGAACAGGCATCGAGTGTTGCCCATTCCTCCTGGCCGTCGCTGTCGATGACGATGGCTGGCGCCGTCAGCCCGGAGGCGTGGGGGTAGGGTTGTTCACCCAGCGCCACCACGGTGCCGGACGTCGGCGCGTGCAGCGCGGCGCTGATGGCGCTGCCCGGCTCGGCGATGCGTTGCCCCTTGAGCACCCGCTGGCCGACTTCGACGCAAGGCAGGGCGGGCTCGCCGATGTGTTGCTGCAACGGCAGCACCAGCCGGCGCGGCAGCGGCGGCTGCTGGATCGGCGTTGCCGTGGACTGCTGCTTGTTCTCCGGCGGATGGATGCCGCCGGGGAAGCTCCAGACCTGCGCCGTCATGCCGCCCGCTCCCGGTCGCTGGCGATCAGCCGGGTGTCCGGCAGCGGCCATTTCCAGTCGCTGACGCGCACCGGCAGCTCGCGCATCTCGATGCAGTCCACCGGGCAGGGTTCCAGGCACAGGTCGCAGCCGGTGCATTCGTCGACGATCACCGTGTGCATCAGCTTGGCCGCGCCGACGATGGCGTCCACCGGGCAGGCGCGGATGCACTTGGTGCAGCCGATGCACTCGGCCTCGCGGATGTAGGCCACGCGCGGCGGGGTTTCCGCAGCGGCGTCCAGCGGTTGCGGCTCGATGTCCAGCAGGTCGGCGAGGGCGGCGATGGTGGCGGCGCCGCCGGGCGGACACTTGTTGATCGCGTCGCCATCGGCGATGGCCTGGGCGTAGGGTTTGCAGCCGGCGTAGCCGCACTGGCCGCACTGGGTCTGTGGCAGCAGGGCATTGATCTGTTCGGCCACCGGGTCGCCTTCCACCTGCAGGCGCACGGCGGCATAGCCCAGCAGCGCCCCGCTGGCGAGGCAGAGCAGGGCGACGACGGCAACGGCGAGCAGCACCGCGCTCATGGCTTGAGCAATCCGGTGAAGCCCATGAAGGCCAGGGACATCAGCCCGGCGGTGATCATGCCGATGGCGGCGCCCTGGAACGGCTTGGGCACATCGGCGATGGCGATGCGCTCGCGCAGGGCGGCGAACAGCACCAGCACCAGGGAGAAGCCGAGCCCCGCGCCGAAGCCTTGGAAGGTGGATTGCAGGAAGCCGTATTCGGGCTTGTTGGCGTTGAGCAGCGCGACGCCCAGGACGATGCAGTTGGTGGTGATCAGCGGCAGGAAGATGCCCAGCACGCGGTACAGCAGCGGACTGCTCTTCTTCACCAGCAACTCGGTGAACTGCACCACCACGGCGATCACCAGAATGAAGCCGATGGTGCGCAGGAATTCCAGGTCCAGCGGCTGCAGCACGTAGCGTTGCAGGATGTAGCTGCACACCGAGGCGAGGGTAAGGACGAAGGTGGTGGCCAGGGACAGTCCGATGGCGGTCTCGATCTTGCGCGACACGCCCATGAAGGGGCACAGGCCGAGGAACTGCACCAGCACGAAGTTGTTGACCAGGATGGCGCTGACCAGGATCAGGGCGAGTTCGGTCATGACAAGGCTCCGGTGGTCCGGCGTAGGCGGCGGTGGTTCATGCTCAGATTCCGCTGATCAGCAGGTCGATGGCGGCGATGATGTCTTTGCTGTGGTGTGCCAGGCTGCCCACCGGCTCGCCCAGTTCGCGGCGGGCAATGCCGGCCATCTGCGGGGTGAGCAGCAGGAGCGTCTCATCGCCGACCGTGACTTCCGGCATCAGCCGGTTGATGCCGGCCAGCCCTTTGCCACGGCTCAGCGGGATCACCATGCGCGTATTCAGCGAGGTCAGCAGGTCGCTCTGCACGTCCAGCAGCAGCGGAATCTCCGCCTGGGTGCGCGGGTTGGCATTGCGGTACAGGTCGAACTGCTTCATCAGAAGCTCCGCAGGCCATCGCTGAACACGCCGGCTTCCTCGACATGTTGATTGTAGGCTTCGATCGCCGCGCGGTTCTGTTCCAGCCAGCGTTGGCTCAGGCGTTCCTTGACCACATCGGCCAGTGCTTCCTCCAGCACCGCCGAGAGGTTCACGTCCAGCTCGCGGGCCTGTTTCAGCAGGTCGCTGTTGAGGCTCAGGTTGGTGGCTTTCTTCGGTGCTTGAGGATCGTAGGTCGTGTGCATGGGCACCTCCACGGCGGATGCGCATAGATTATGCGCATGGGGTTGGAGGAGCAATCGCCATGCTCCGCAAACCGGTTGCGGTGCCGGGGCCGGCGGGAGGAATATCTGCGGTTGCCGAATCCTGTTGGTGCCTCTTACGGAAGTCCGCATGCCCAGACGCTTCATCGCCCTCTGCCTGTTGCTCTCCAGCGGCCTCGTTGCGGCCGCTCCCTTCACCACCTCCGACCTGGTCAGTTGGCCACGCATGAGCGTCGCCGACTTCGCCTGCCAACTGGAGCAGCGCACCGGCCACGTCGATGCGCAATTCAGCTGCGCGACCAGCAAGACGCTGAGCAACTGGGGCGACGCCTGCCATGACACGGACCTCAGCTACGCCGGCCCGCAGTTGCCCGAAGCGCTGGTGCGCCAGCTCAATCCGAGCATCGCGGCGGTGGATCTGGACTGGGAGTACGGTCGCCTGCAATCGGTCAACGTCACCTTCGACAGGATCATGACCGCGGATGAGGTGGCCGATATCTTCCCGGAGGTGAACCTGGAGGAACCCACCTCGCGGGAAAACCTGAGCAACGCTTCGCTGCAGGACTGTGCCGAGGACAGCTCCTGCCTCTATCTGGAAGGCTTCGAGCACATGGGCGGCGGAGACGGGGACTGCGAAGACGCCCAGTAGGCCATGCCGGCGGCGTTGAGCCGCCCCCTGTGATGCTGTCGCAGATGAAAACGCCGGCAATTTGCCGGCGTTTTCATGGAGGCTCTGGCGTTACTTGACGCGCTGGCCCGGCTTGGCGCCGCTGTCGGGGCTGAGCAGGTAGATCTCTTCACCGCCGGGGCCTGCGGCCAGGACCATGCCTTCGGAGATGCCGAACTTCATCTTGCGCGGGGCCAGGTTGGCCACGTACAGGGTCAGGCGGCCTTCGAGCTTGCTCGGGTCCGGGTAGGCGCTCTTGATGCCGGAGAACACGTTGCGTTTCTCGTCGCCGATGTCCAGGGACAGGCGCAGCAGCTTGTCGGCTCCCTCGACGAATTCGCACTTCTCGATCAGCGCGATGCGCAGGTCGACGGCGGCGAACGCGTCGAAGTTGATCTCCGCGGCCAGCGGGTCCTTGGTCAGTTCGCCATTGCCCTTGGGCTGGTTGGCGGCGGCGAGGTCTTCCTTGGAGGCTTCGATCATGGCTTCGATTTTCGCGGGCTCGATACGGGTCATCAGCGGGTTGAACGGGTTCAGCGGGTGGTTGGCCAGCAGTTGCTCGTGGTCGGCCCACTTCAGCGGGGCGACGTTGAGGAAGGCTTCGGCGGCTTCGGCCAGCTTCGGCAGCACGGGCTTCAGGAAGATCACCAGCTGGCGGAACAGGTTCACGCCCAGGGCGCAAATGGCCTGCACTTCGTCCTGCTTGCCTTCCTGCTTGTTCAGCGACCAGGGCGCCTTGTCGGCGATCCAGGCGTTGGCCTGGTCGGCCAGGGCCATGATTTCGCGCATGGCGCGGCCGAAGTCGCGGGCTTCATAGGCGGCGGCGATGCTCGGCGCGGCGCTGCGGAAGGCTTCGACCAGCTCCGGTGCCGGGTTGGCGTCCACCAGCAGGCCGTTGTTGCCCTTGTGGATGAAGCCGGCGCAACGGCTGGCGATGTTGACCACCTTGCCGACCAGGTCGGAGTTGACCTTCTGCACGAAGTCTTCGAGGTTCAGGTCGAGGTCGTCCACGCCGCGGCCCAGCTTGGAGGCGTAGTAGTAGCGCAGGTATTCCGGGTCCAGGTGGTCCAGGTAGGTGCGCGCCTTGACGAAGGTGCCGCGCGACTTGGACATCTTCTGGCCGTTGACGGTCAGGTAGCCGTGCACGTTCACCGCGGTCGGCTTGCGGTAGCCGGCGCCTTCGAGCATGGCGGGCCAGAACAGCGCGTGGAAGTTGACGATGTCCTTGCCGATGAAGTGGTACAGCTCGGCGTCGGAGCCCTGCTGCCAGTAGGCGTCGAAGTCCAGTTCCGGGCGACGTGCGCAGAGGTTCTTGAAGCTGGCCATGTAGCCGATCGGCGCGTCCAGCCAGACGTAGAAGTACTTGCCCGGTGCGTCGGGAATCTCGAAGCCGAAGTAGGGCGCATCGCGGGAGATGTCCCACTCCTGCAGGCCGGAATCCAGCCATTCGGCGATCTTGTTGGCCACCGAGTCCTGCAGGGTGCCGCTGCGGGTCCATTCCTGCAGCATGGCCTGGAAGTCAGGCAGCTTGAAGAAGTAGTGCAGCGATTCCTTGAGCACCGGGGTGGCGCCGGAGATGGCCGACTTCGGGTCTTTCAGCTCGGTGGGCGAGTAGGTCGCGCCGCAGGCTTCGCAGTTGTCGCCGTACTGGTCGGCGGTGCCGCACTTCGGGCAGGTGCCCTTGATGAAGCGGTCGGCCAGGAACATCTGCTTTTCCGGGTCGAAGTACTGGGTCACCGGGCGGGTGGCGATGTGGCCGGCTTCGCGCAGCTTGACGTAGATGGCCGAGGACAGCTCGCGGTTCTCTTCCGAGTGGGTCGAGTGGTAGTTGTCGAAGTCCACCAGGAACTCGGCGAAGTCGGCCATGTGCTCGGCGCGCACGCCGTCGATCAGCTGCTCGGAGGTGATGCCTTCGCGCTCGGCGCGCAGCATGATCGCCGAGCCGTGGGCGTCGTCCGCGCACACGTACACCGCCTGGTTGCCACGCATCTTCTGGAAGCGCACCCAGATGTCGGTCTGGATGTACTCCAGCATGTGACCCAGGTGGATCGAGCCGTTGGCGTAGGGCAGGGCGCTGGTGACGAGAATCTTGCGGGCTTCGGACATGATGATCGGCCGTGACGGAAAAACGAGGGAAGTCGGCAACTATATAGGGACGTGGCTGATTTTTCACCCGTGTGCCGCCTGGGAGTAAGCCCGAGGCGTTCATGCGACCGATGATCGCGAGCAAGGGCGCCACGAGAGGCGTAATATGCCCGCCTATTCTGCTCAGTCTTTCATCGGGAGTACCCATGAGCTCCGTTACCCGTGCCACGGTGGAGAGCGTTCTCCGCCAGATCAACGACCCCCACACCGGCCAGAACCTGCTGGACGCCGGCTACCTGCGCGAGCTGGACATCCAGGGCGGGCGCATCGCGCTGACCCTGGAGCTGGGCTACGCGGCGGGCCTGTTCAAGAACGGCCTGGCGCAGACCGTGCAACTGGCCCTGGAAGCCCTGGACGGCGTCGATTCCGCACAGGTGAAGGTGGAAACCCACATCGCCGCGCACAAGGCCCAGGCCCAGGTACCGGGCATGAGCAACGTGAAGAACATCATCGCCGTGGCCTCCGGCAAGGGCGGCGTGGGCAAGTCCACCACCGCCGCCAACCTCGCGCTGGCGCTGGCCCGCGAAGGCGCCAAGGTCGGCATCCTCGACGCCGACATCTATGGCCCGAGCCAGGGCATCATGTTCGGCATTCCCGAGGGCACCCGGCCGAAGATCCGCGACCAGAAGTGGTTCATTCCGCTGGAATCCCACGGTGTGGAAGTCATGTCCATGGCCTTCCTCACCGACGACAACACTCCGGTGGTCTGGCGCGGCCCGATGGTTTCCGGCGCGCTGATCCAGCTGATCACCCAGACTGCCTGGAACGACCTGGACTACCTGGTCATCGACATGCCGCCGGGTACCGGCGACATCCAGCTGACCCTGGCGCAGAAGGTGCCGGTGGCCGGTTCGGTAATCGTCACCACGCCGCAGGACCTGGCCCTGCTCGACGCGAAGAAGGGCGTGGAGATGTTCCGCAAGGTCAACATCCCGGTGCTGGGCGTGGTCGAGAACATGGCCGTGCACATCTGCTCCAACTGCGGCCATGCCGAGCACCTGTTCGGCGAAGGCGGCGGCGAGAAGCTGGCGGCGCAGTATGGCGTCGAGTTGCTGGCGTCGCTGCCGCTGTCCATGGCCATCCGCATGCAGGCCGACGGTGGCAAGCCCACGGTGATCGCCGATCCGGAAAGCCAACTGGCGATGATCTACCAGGAAATGGCCCGCTGCGTCGGCGCCCGCATCGCCCTGAGCGAGAAGGCCGCGCCGGACATGCCGAGCATCTCGATCAGCGACGACTGACCGGCGTTTTCGGGAGCGACACCCCACCGCCCGGCGCGCCCCTTTGCCGGGCGGCGCGCCTGCCGGTAAGATTCGCGTTTCTTTTTTTCAGCAGCTACGGGACGCCCGCCATGAGCATCAAATCGGACAAGTGGATTCGCCGCATGGCTCTGGAGCACGGCATGATCGAGCCGTTCGTCGAGCGCCAGATCCGTGGTGCCGACGACAGCCGGGTCATCTCCTATGGTGTCTCCAGCTACGGCTACGACGTGCGCTGCGCCGCCGAATTCAAGGTGTTCACCAACATCCACTCGGCCGTGGTCGATCCGAAGAACTTCGACGAGAAGAGCTTCGTGGACATCAACAGCGACGTCTGCATCATCCCGCCGAACTCCTTCGCCCTGGCCCGCACCGTCGAGTACTTCCGCATCCCGCGCGACGTGCTGACCATCTGCCTGGGCAAGAGCACCTACGCGCGCTGCGGCATCATCGTCAACGTGACCCCGCTGGAACCCGAGTGGGAAGGCCACGTGACCCTGGAATTCTCCAACACCACCAACCTGCCGGCGAAGATCTACGCCCACGAAGGCGTGGCGCAGATGCTGTTCCTGCAGTCGGACGAGGCGTGCGAAGTGTCGTACAAGGACCGTGGCGGCAAGTACCAGGGCCAGATGGGCGTGACCCTGCCGAAGGCCTGATCTTTCCGCTATGAACGAAAAACCGGGCATTGGCCCGGTTTTTTATTGCCGGTCGAAACCGCAGGAGTTGGACCGGCAGGCGCAAGCTCGTACTGCTCCGCTGTGATGGGTATCGCTTCGCTCCACGCCATCCTACGGACCTGAGCATTTGTAGGAGCGAGCTTGCTCGCGAACGGCTTCGCAGCGGGCCTTGTTCGCGAGCAAGCTCGCTCCTACGAAAAGCCGCCCAGCGGAAGAGGGTGGTTATTTCAGGTTGCCACTGAGGAACTGCCGCAGCCGCTCGCTCTTCGGCTTGCCCAGCACTTCCTGCGGCGGGCCCTGTTCCTCGACGCGGCCCTGGTGGAGGAACAGCACCTGGCTGGATACCTCGCGGGCGAAGGCCATCTCGTGAGTCACCAGGATCATGGTGCGGCCTTCTTCGGCCAACGCCTTGATGACCTTGAGCACCTCGCCGACCAGTTCCGGGTCGAGCGCCGAGGTGGGCTCGTCGAACAGCATGATTTCCGGCTCCATCGCCAGCGCGCGGGCGATGGCCACGCGCTGCTGCTGGCCGCCGGAGAGGAAGGCCGGGTACTTGTCGATGACCTGCGCCGGCAGGCCGACCTTGCTCAGGTAGCTGCGGGCGCGGTCCTCGGCTTCCGCACGCTCCACGCCCAGCACTCGGCGCGGCGCCAGGGTGACGTTCTCCAGCACGGTCATGTGGCTCCACAGGTTGAAGTGCTGGAACACCATCGCCAGGCGCGTGCGGATGCGCTGCAGTTGCGCCGGGTCGGCCACGCGCATGCCGCCGGGACCCGGCAGCATCTTCACTTCCTCGCCGTCGAGGATCATCCGGCCCTCGTCGGGCTGTTCGAGGAAGTTGATGCAGCGCAGGAAGGTGCTTTTGCCCGAGCCGCTGGCGCCGATCATGCTCACCACGTCGCCGGTCCTGGTCTCCAGGGATACGCCCTTGAGCACCTCGTTGTCGCCGTAGCGCTTGTGCAGGGACTCGATCTTCAGTGTGGTCATGCGGGCCTCAGGAATGCATTACGGGAGTGGCGTAGGGCAGGGTGCGATTCAGCCATGGCTGGGGCCGAGGAAGGCCAGCCAGCGTCGCTCGGCCAGGCGGAACAGCCCGACCAGGGTGAAGGAGGTCACCAGGTAGAGCATCGCGGCGATGCCGAAGGACTGGAAGGACAGGAAGGTCGCGGCGTTGGCGTCGCGGGCGATCTTCATCAGGTCCGGCACGGTGGCGGTGAAGGCCACGGTGGTGGAGTGCAGCATGAGGATCACTTCGTTGCTGTAGTACGGCAGCGCGCGGCGCAGCGCCGAGGGCATGATCACGTAGCGGTACAGTCGCCAGCCGCTCAGGCCGTAAGCGTGCGCGGCCTCGACTTCGCCGTGGGCGATGTTGCGGATGGCGCCGGCGAAGATCTCCGTGGTGTAGGCGCAGGTGTTCAGGGCGAAGGCCAGCAGGGTGCAGTTCAGGCCGTTGCGGAAGAAGGCGTCGAGTATCGGTTGCTCGCGGACCGCCGCCAGGCTGTAGATGCCGGTGTAGCAGACCAGCAACTGGATATACAGCGGCGTGCCGCGGAATATGTAGGTGTAGAACTGCACCGGCCAGCGCACCAGCGGCTTGCGTGAGACGCGGGCGATGGACAGGGGAATGGCGAAGGTGAAGCCGAACGCGATGGAGACCACCAGCAGCCAGAGCGTCATGGCCAGGCCGGTGATGTGGTAGCCGTCGGTCCAGAGGAAGGCTTTTCCGTACTGCTGCAGCAATTCGATCATCGCAGGGCCTCGCGCACGCCGATGGCATAACGGCGCTCAAGGGCGTTGAGCACGAAGTTGGAGAGGGTGGTGAAGACCAGGTAGATCAGTGCGGCCACGATCAGGAAGAAGAACAGCCGGTAGCTGCTCTTGCCGGCATCCTGCGCGGCGCGGACCACGTCGGACAGGCCGATGATGGAGACCAGCGCGGTGGACTTGATCAGCACCATCCAGTTGTTGCCCAGCCCCGGCAGGGCGAAGCGCATCAGCTGCGGGAAGAGCACGAAACGGAAGCGCTGCGCCCGGCTCAGGCCATAGGCGCTGGCCGCTTCCAGCTGGCCGCGCGGCACCGCGAGGATGGCGCCACGGAAGGTTTCGGTGAAGTAGGCGCCGTAGATGAAGCCGAGGGTGATCACCCCGGCGCTGAACGGGTCGATCTCGATGTATTCCCATTCCATGTAGTCGGTGAGGTCGGCCAGCCAGGTCTGCAGGCTGTAGAAGATCAGCAGCATCAGCACCAGGTCGGGGACGCCGCGGATCAGCGTGGTGTAGAGGGTCGCCGGGAAACGCAGGAGTCTGGAGCCGGAGAGCTTGGCGCTGGCGCCGATCAGGCCGAGCAGGACGGACAGCAGCAGTGAGCAGATCGACAACTTGATGGTCATCCAGGTGCCGTCCAGCAGGATGGCCCCGTAGCCCTTGAGGCTGATGCTTTCGAGGAATGCCTGGAGCATGCGCTGAGCGCTCCCGTGATGCCGCCGCTGCCGTGACGGGCCCGCCCCGGTCGGCGGGGGCGGGCGCGCTCAGGGCCGATCAGTCGTTGTAGATGTCGAGGTCGCCGAAGTATTTCTTCTGCAACTTGTCGTAGGTGCCGTCGGCGTGGATGGCCTTGATGCCCTTGTTGAGCATCTCGCGCAGTTCGTTGTTGCCCTTGCGCACGCCGATGGCGATGTCCGCCGGCATCAGCGGGTCATGCACCGGCTTGCTGATCTCGAAGCCCTTGCCCTGGTCGGTCTTGAGGAAGCCCTGCTCGGCCTGCAGCAGGTCCTGCAGCGAGGCGTCCAGGCGGCCGGACACCAGGTCGGAGTAGACCTGATCCTGGTTCTGGTAGCTCTGCACGTTGACCCCGGCCGGCTCCAGCTTGGTCTTGGCGAAGGTTTCCTGGATGGTGCCCTGCTCGACGCCCACGGTCTTGCCCTTGAGCGAGTCGGCGGTGGCTTCGAGCCCCGAACCTTTCTTGCTGATCATCGCCGAAGGGCCGGTGAAAAGTTTCTCGGTGAAGTCGATTTCCTTCTTGCGCGCTTCGGTGACGGTCATCGAGGAGATCACGCCGTCGAACTTGCGTGCTTTCAGGCCCGGAATCATCCCGTCGAAGTCGTTGGGCATCCACACGCACTTGACTTTCAGGTGCTCGCAGATGGCGTTGCCCAGGTCGATGTCGAAGCCGACCAGGCTACCGTCCGGGGCCTTGGACTCGAAGGGGGCATAGGAAGGGTCGGTGGCGAAGCGGATTTCTTTCCACTCCTTGGCTTGCAGGGCGCCGGCGCTGGCCATCAGGACCAGGGCGGAGAGTGTCAACCAGGCTTTTTTCATCGAAGGGAATCCTTAGAGGTTGGTCAAGCAGGTGGAAATAACGGGAACACCTGTGCAACAGCGCAAGGACAGCAATTTTCGAACCAGGCACGGAGCGGCGGACGCCAGCGACAGGAAAAGGATGACGGACGCGGTCCTGCAAAAGGTATAGCAGCGGCAACTCCGGCGTGCGCACCCGGTTGGGGCGCGGGAGTGAGGCGTCGGGTAACGGGATGGTGCGCGGCAGAAAAAAGAAAGGCACCCGAAGGTGCCTGAAAATGATCATGGAGTAAGTCGACTGTTCTGATTCCGGGGCGGGACACAAGTTCCCGTCCCCGGAGAAATTTCTCAGTCGATCACTTGCCCGGCACCAGCGTCAGGCGCTTCGTGCCGTAGACCTTGTCCAGGTTCTGCGACTGGAAGGGGAAGCTCATGTAGTTGCCCTTCAACCAGGCATCGATGCCGTCGGCATAGTGGGGGCTGGCCGGGTTGCCGGACTGGCCGCTGCTGTTGACACCCATCATCGGCTCGCTCTGGCCGAAGTCGACGACGATGCGCATGGCCGGGATCAGCCAGGTGTCGAAGTCCTGGCCCCAGTGGTAGGCCGAGACGTTCAGCGTGGTGTGGTCGCCGCCGGCCGGGTAGGGGCCGCGGTCCAGGTAGCCCTTGATCGCGCCGAGGCTGGCGCGCTCGCTGGCGCTCAGGTTGGGCGCCATCTTGGTGCTGTCGCTGACCCACTCGTAGGTGTGCAGCTTGCCCCACTGCCAGGCGCGGCGGTCACTGCCCAGCTTCTGCTCGCAGAAGGCGGTGGCGGCGGCCAGGCTGCGGGCGAGGATTGCCGGCTTGTCTTCCTTCTGCGGAGTGCGGGTGTCATCCCAGAACGGACTGTCGTCGCGCCCCAGCAGGTGGTCGGCCTGGGCCGAGTAGGAGAGGTTGGCGTTCTCCACGAAGGCTTTCCAGGACGGGCTGTCTTCCGGGCCGAGTTCGTCGAGGAATATCTGCCTGGTGCTTTCCTGCAGGAAGGCTTCGTACAGCGCAGCGTCGCCCGAGGTGGCCGAGAGCTTGCCGTCGAACGCCATGATCCGGTCCAGCGCTTCGCGGGCGCGGGCGCGCTGGTCGGCGGGCAGGGCGTCGATGGCTTTCTTCAGCGGCTGCGTCATGCCAGGTGCGTCGAGCATGGATTGCAGCTTGCCGGCGAAGGGCGTGGTCTGGTCGTACTGCATGGCGATCATGCTGCGGTAATCGTGACTCTTGCTGGCGCCGGCCAGTTGCGCGATGCGCTCGTAACGCTCCGGGTAGTACCAGGAGCTGGACAGCTGCGCGCCGTAGCCGGGCTGCACGGTGCGATGGTTGGCGGTGCCCAGCCAGCCCTGCGACGGGTCCTGGTCGGACGGATGCAGGATCGGGTCGGCGTAGCCGTCCCAGTCGTAGCGGCCGTCCCAGCCGGGGGAGGGCAGCAGGCCGCGGCCTTCCTTGCGGTTGGGGAAGCGCCCGGTGACCTGCCAGCCGATGTGCTTCTCATCGGCGAACAGGATGTTCAGCGCCATCGCACGGACGTCGCGGGTGGCGTCGAACGCCTGCTCGACGCTCTTGGCGCGGGACAGGTCGAAGAAGGCGTCGAGGGTGCGGTCGGTCTCGCCCTGGATGCTCTGGTAGGCGATGCCGTAGCCGCTGGTCAGCGGCAGCGGCTGCAGGTCGTGCTTGCGCTCGCCCAGCGCGCTGTTGAGCAGCGGGCCGTGGCGGGTCTCGTAGATGACTTCGCGGACCGGGCTCTGGCCCTTGATGAAGAAGGTCTCGTTGCGCTCGACCGCCGGCTTCCACTGGCCATCGGCGAGGTAGTAGAGCTTGCTGCCCTGGCGCTTCACCTGTTCCAGGAACAGGTCCTGGTTGTCGCCCATGACCATGGTCATGCCCCAGGCCAGCTTGCCGTTGAAGCCGGCCACCACGCCCGGCACGCCGGCAATGGAAACGCCGGCGGCGCTGAATTTCGGCGAACGGATCTGCACGTAGTTCCACACCGAGGGCATGGACAGCGGCAGGTGGGTGTCGTTGGCCAGGAGGCTCTTGCCGCTGCGGCTGCGCTGCGGGGCGATGGCCCAGTTGTTGGAGGCGGCGACGCCCATCATCTGCAGCGCGGCGACCTGGCCGGCGGCGCGGTCCAGCGCGTCGAGGCCGGCGATCTTCCCTTCCAGGCGCAGGCCCTTGAGCTTGTCTGCCTCGTCGAAGGGCAGCGCCTCGTCCGGGTAGATCGGCGTCAGCCAGGGCAGCTTGTCGGCGCCGACTTTCTGCGCGATGACCAGGGAGGCGATCTCTTCCTGCAGGTTCACCGCCAGGCCGAAGTTCAGCAGGCTGAAGACCAGCGCGGAGTCTTCCGGCTTCCAGTACTCGGGGTGGTAGCCGGACTCGGCCAGGTCCATCGGCAGCTTGTCGCGGTAGCGGAACAGGTAGGCGTTGACGCCGCGCGCGTAGGTCTCGAAGAAGTGCTTGAGGCGCGGCGAGGAGCCGGAATAGAGGGCGTCAGCGGCCTTCTTCAGGTTCACCGTGCGCATGAAGCGGTCGGTCTCCAGCGCGCCGGGGCCGACCATTTCCGACAGGCGCCCCTGGGCCATCAGGCGCAGGCCGACCATCTGGCTGATACGGTCGCTGGCGTGCACGTAGCCCAGGGTGAACAGCGCATCGTGGAAGCTGCTGCTCTCGATCAGCGGCATTCCCAGGCTGTTGCGGCGGATCGACACGTTGTCCGCCAGGCCCTTGATCGGCTGCACGCCGGAGGTCGGTGTCAGGCTGTCGGCATAGTGGTCGTTCAGCCAGCTCTGGCAGCCGGCGAGGCTGACGGCGGCGCTGAGGGTGGCGGCAAGGCCGAAGCTGGGAAGCCGGCGGAAGGCTCGCGGGGCCATGAAGGTGTGCTCCTGCACAAGGGATCGCGGGAAAGGCGCTACGTTAGTGAGCCGGGAAGAGCCGCGCAAGCCACGCACGGCGGGATTTTCGGCCATCGGCAAAGACGTGGGGCGGACAGCAGAAGGCCCGCGCTGGGCGGGCCTTCTACGGGGTGCTCGGCGTCGTTGTCAGGCGCCGTGGCACTTCTTGAACTTGTTGCCGCTGCCGCAGGGGCAAGGGTCGTTGCGACCGACATCCTTGAGCGGGTTGCGCACCGGCTCGTGGCTGTGGTTGCAGTGCGGGCCGTGCACGTGGCCGTGGTCATGGTGGTGGTCATGATCATGGTCGTGGTTGCAGTTCGGACCGTGTACGTGGGGTTCCTGGCTCATGGTGACGCTCACTCGGGGATGAAATCGCCGGGAATTATCTCGCCATTGCGGGCGATGTGCACGCTCTGGCCGAACAGCAGGCCGGTTTTCACTTCACCGGTGAGGCTGTAGTGGATCGGCTTGTCGGGATTTTCCAGCAGCTTGACGATGTACTTCATGTGCCGCCAGAGGTTGGTGGTCACCGGTACCTCGAAGGTTTCGTGGCCATTGGCGGGGACTGTGAACCAATTATTCGACTCGCCTTCGGCCAGGTCGACATCATTGAGCTTGACCTTGTAGGCCAGGCCGCGGACTGGAAGGCTGAAGTCGTTCGGATTGTCGATGCGGAAGTGCAGGACGAATTCCTGCTCCAGCAAGCGGGCCTTGACGACGTCGACCTTCTGCAGCTTCACGTCGGGTTGCTGGAAATCGCCCGCGATCCAACTGCAACCTGACACGAGGCTGAACAGCCAGAACAGGCTGAGAATTCTTATCATTTGCGCCTGATAATTCATGTCTATCCCCTAAGGCGCCCCCAGTGTACCAAGCACCTGCTCGGCTGCAAGTTGTTGTTACGTTAAAAAAAGCTGCACCATACTGGTCGAATGTAACCGGCGGGTTAACACAGGAGAGTGACGATGAGCCGCTATGAGATCGCCTTTTCGGGCCGGACCGTACCGGGCGCCCAGCTCGACAGCGTGAAGGCCAACCTGGCCAGGCTGTTCCAGGCCGATGCGCAGCGTATCGAACTGCTGTTCTCCGGCCGGCGCATGGTGATCAAGAACAACCTGGATGAGGCGGCGGCAGAGAAGTACCGCAGCGTGATCGAGCGTGCCGGCGCCATCGTCGAGGTGGTGGACATGGATGCGCCGATCGAGGAGATCGAGCTGGCGCCGCCGCCGGCCGCCGATCCCGAACAAGCCCAGGCCGGCGCGACGGCGGCTCCGGGGCGCCTGCAGGTTGCGCCACGTGACGGCTACATGGCCGCCTTCGCCGATGTCGAGGCGCTGGACTTCGGCCTCGCGCCGGTGGGCGCCGATCTGCAGGACGACAAGCCCGACGCCCAGGCGCCGAGCGTGGACCTCAGCCAGTTCAGCCTGGCGCCGGTCGGCAGCGACATGGGTCAGGCCAAGGCCGCGCCCGCAGGCCCGGCGCCGGACACCAGCCACCTGAAGCTGGCGGACTGATCAGTCGCCCTGCTGCGGGTCGTCCTTGTAGACGAACTTGGGCATTTCCCAGCGGAAACGGATCGCCAGCATGCGGAACAGGAAGCCGGCGAACAGGGTGATCAGCATGGCCTGCTCCTTGGGCAGGTCGATCTGCAGGCAGATCAGGTAGCACCAGGCGCTGGCGAAGGAGACGCTGGCGTACAGCTCGCGGCGGAAGATCAGCGGCACGTCGTTGCAGAAGATGTCCCGCAGGATGCCGCCGAAGACCCCGGTGATAACCCCGCTGACCGCGGCGATCAGCAGGCTGTGGCCCATCTCCAGGCTGACCTGGCAGCCGATCAGGGTGAAGGCCACCAGGCCCACGGCGTCCAGCGCCAGGAACAGCGAGCGCAGGTGGCGCATCAGCGGAGCGATGAACACGGTGACCAGCGCAGCGGCGGCGGTGAGCGCCAGGTATTCCGGATGGCGCACCCAGGTCAGCGGGTAGTGGCCCAGCAGCATGTCGCGCACCGAGCCGCCACCCAGGGCGGTGACGCAGGCCACCAGCACCACGCCGAACAGGTCCATGCTGCGGCGGCCGGCGGACAATGCGCCGGTCATGGCTTCGGCGGTGATGGCGATGATGTAGAGAACGGTGAGCAGCATGGCGAGGTCCGACTGGGGGAATCGGTGCGGCGAAGGACCGCCGCCCCGAAAAAGGCGCGGATTCTAGCCGAGACGCCTGCCGGCCCCAAGTGGGGCGCCTTCACACCTTAGTCGGGTCCGGAGCCTTGGGCGCACAACCACGAATGGCCAGTCGTCCCTGGCCTCGTCACTCTATCCAGGGGCCGCAGCACTTTTTCAGCTTGCCGCCGGCGCCGCAGGGGCAGGGATCGTTGCGCCCCAGCTTCATCGGCACGGTCGGATCGAGGAAGTACCAGCGGCCTTCGCGCTGGACGAACCCCGAGCATTCGCGGTGGCTGTGTTCGCCGTTGCTGTCGTGCCAGCGGGCGACGAAGGTGACCCGCGCATGTTCCGGCTGGCCACCGAGCACCTCGTGGCTCTCCACCTCCAGGCCCAGCCAGGTGCTGCCCAGGCTCCAGGCGCGGATGGCGTCCAGGTCCAGGCCCTGCTGCTGGGCGGGCAGGGTGGTGTCCTGCAGGTAGTCCACCAGGCCCAGCGCATAGGCGCTGTAGCGCGAACGCATCAGGGCTTCGGCGGTAGGCGCCGCTGTGCCTGCATGGAAGCGTCCGCAGCACTCGGGCAGCGGACGGCCGCTGCCGCAGGGGCAGGTCGGTTCGGTCATGGTCACCGCCAGTACTTTCCGAAGTTTTCCGGTTTGGCCCAGAACCGGGACGTAGGTGGCTGCAGGCCAAGCGTAGCGGGCTTCATGGCGGTCCTCAAAGTGTTCTGGTGACACGAAGGTTACACCATTGGTGACGGTTCGCGAGGAGCTCGAGGGACCCGTAGGGCCGTGCGAGGGAACTCAGCCCGTGTGAGCTTTCGAAATCGCTTTGGCGATCTTCGCGATGGGAGCGCTGTAACCAGAAGTGTCGATGGAACTGGTCTGCGAGGCATGACCGGAAGAATATGGCCAGAAGCAGTTTTATTGGTAAGGAGGCGGTTTTGTAAAGCTATTTACAATTCCGAAGAAACAGATCAAAGAGGATGCCCGCGATCAATTTTACTGCTGAGGATAATGGACGTGGTGGTCTTTGCAACGCCTTCTAGACTTCCAATCTGATCTAAAATTTTATCAAGGCACTCAGGCGAGTTTGAACGTAACCAGGCAACGTAGTCGAACTCGCCGCTAACAGCACACAGTTGTTCTACCTCTGACATTGCACTTAGTCGCTTTACGACATCCTTCCCTGATCGTGAGTGGACGGTGATCCCGACGTAAGCTTGCAAACCACCATCAAGCAGCTGCTGTCCCAGGCGAACTCCATATCCAGTGATGATTTTGGCACTTTCAAGCTTGGATAGTCGCGAGTTCACAGTTGTGCGGGCGATGCCTAGAGTTCGGGCAAGGACAGCCACGGTTTCACGGGCGTTTATCTTCAGGGCTGCAATGAGTTGAAGGTCAATCTCATCAAGGGTGGCCGGACGCAATTCGGACATGGGCGGTCAGTCTCATGTTTGAAAATACACAGGTATGTATTGTTTTTGCCGGTTACGTTTGATTGTTGAATGTATGAAAATATTAGTGTGCTGCGCCGCGGATGTTGAAATACTGTCTGGGCGCTGCGTGATCACGTAACACAACGCCCAGATTTTCGTCAGTATTAGCGCTTGGCAATCTAGCGATGGCTTAGCTGTAGATGTGCTTGTAAAGGTAGGGGTTCGTCTACCCGATTTCCTTCTACATCCATTTCATTATAATTTACCAGTCGAGTGCCGTGCTTGATTCGATAACCAAGCCAGACTGCAAGGAATAGTGGCAGACTAATATAGGTGGCTACGAGACCGCTCCAGTCGATATGCTCACCGATGAATGCGCTATAGTTCTGGCCAAGAACAATTATCATGCAGAGGCTAAAGGCAAACAGCGGGCCAAATGGGAAGAGAGTGGCTCGATAAGGCAGTTCTTCCAAACGTCCTCCTTGAGCAAGGAAGCCTTTTCGAAAGCGATAATGAGAGACGGCAATCCCCAGCCATGCAATGAATCCGCACATGCCCGAAGTGTTGAGTAGTGCATTGTATATGAATTTATCGCCAAATACGGACGTCAGGAAGCAAAGTGCGCCGATCAATGTGGTTGCATAAAGTGCATTGCGTGGCACCCCATTGCGCGAGATTTTAGCGAAAATCTTGGGCGCTTTACCCTGCTCGGCAAGACTATGGAGCATGCGGGTAGATGCATACATTCCTGAGTTACCTGCCGAGAGAATGGCGGTTAGGATGACGGCGTTCATTAGCGCAGCCGCTGATGCAAAACCGGCACGTTCGAAAAGCAAGGTGAATGGGGAGACGCTAATGTCCGTCGTTTCGTTGCGTAATAGACTTGGATCAGTGTATGGAATCAGTGCTCCAATCACGAAGATTGCAAGAATATAGAATAGCGTGATGCGCCAGAATACTTGGCGAACAGCAATAGGTACGTTTTTACTGGGATTTTGGGATTCTGCTGCCGCAACGCCTACGATTTCCGTGCCTTGAAACGAGAAGCCGGCAATCATTACAACTCCAACCAGGGCTTGGAAGCCGCCTGCGAACGGTGCGTCGCCAGTTGTGAAGTTTTTAAATCCAGGTGATTCTATTCCGTGCATCAATCCAAAAATAGTGGCTAATCCTATAATGATGAATACGATTACCACCAGGACTTTAATTAGTGCGAACCAGAATTCGCTTTCACCAAAGCAGCGTACTGATACGAAATTCAGCAAGAATATTATTGCCAGGAAAGCGCCGCTCCAATAAATTCCAGGAGTGTCTGGGAACCAGAACTTCATAACTAGCTGGGCGGCTACAAGTTCCGCGGCGATGGTCACGGCCCAGTTGAACCAATAGTTCCAGCCTAGTGCAAATCCGAAGCCGCTCTCAACAAATTTACTTCCGTAAGTGCTGAATGAGCCGGCGACAGGCATGTACGCGGCCATTTCGCCAAGACTGGTCATCAGGAAGTAAACCATTACCCCGATCAATGCGTACGCCAGGAGGGTTCCCCCGGGACCCGAACTGGCAATAGAAGCACCTGTTGCTACAAATAGCCCCGTGCCAATTGAGCCACCTATGGCGATCATATTCAGGTGGCGTGTTGATAGTGTTCGTTTCAGGGTGTTTTTTGGCTTGCTCATTTTCCCGTCTCCTGCTTCAGGTAGTCAGGATCGGGTTTTGGTTGAATACTTGAATTTGGTGTGGTCATTATTAAAAGTCATTATTGGATTTATTATAATTCCGCCTGCGCCGGGAGGGCGGCGGGTGCATGTAAGGCAATGAGCTATTAGGCGACCGCTGGCATGGAGTACGCCATCAAATTGGGCTCACCTAATGAATTCTAAAATTGGTAGGGTTCATAAAGAAGACGCAATATGCAGCGTTTTGATGCGATTTTCGTCATTTTGATGATGGTGTTGATCATAATGACGAGGCTCCCCTGGTCGCATAGCCATCTCCAAGCCCCACAATGAGGCCCATCACGAGGTGCCATGAGCAGTCCGTGTTACTCCGAAGATGACCTTGGAGAACGGCACTGCGGTCGGCCTATTAGTGGAGCGGAGGGAGAGCGTGAAGCTACGCGAGGAGCGGCCCGAGGGCGGCCCTCAGGTAGTAGATTCCTGAGCGGCGGAAGTGCCAGACCGACAGTCTTTGCCGGAGCTAGTGACAGTGTTGGCTACAGGCAGGTGACGCCTGGCCCTGTTCGGGCATGGCGTTGAGGTCGGTCAATGTGAGGTCAGCCCTTGATGTTCATGGGTTTACCACCAGTACTTCCCGAAATTCTCTGGGTTGGCCCAGAACTTGGCGTTGAGCCAGTCCGGTACCTGCTTGTATTCGTGCAGATCGTAGGTGAACAGGGTGAGCACCTGCGAATCGCGTTGGAAGCGTTCGCTGGCCTGCATGGCCAGCGCATAGAAATCGGTGTCCTGCGCCTGCGCAGCGTCGAGGTCGACCAGCACGGCGACCTTGCTGCTGTTGAGATTGCGGATACCCCCCACCAGTTGCTGCGCCTCGCGCCGCGGCAGGTGTTCCAGGCAGTCGGCGAGCAGCGCCAGGTCGTAGCGGTGCGCGGCGATGTCCGCCGGCAGGCTGCCGGCGGGAGCGTGAAACAGTTCGCAATCCGGATGCGCCGCGCAGAATGCATCCACCGCGGGAATCTGGCTGGCGCCCACCAGCAGCAGGCGCTGCGGTGCATAGCGGTCGAGCAGGGCGGCAAGGGCTTGTTGCGGTGTGCGTGTCGAAATCATGGGGTTTCGTCGAAGGCGAGGATGAATGGGCGAAGACTAGCGTGTGACACCCTCGTGGCCTAGTGCTGGCGCATTTTGTGAGTGCCGTCTTTACTCCGTAAGTGTCGGTCAAGACCCGATCATTAGAGGAGAGATGAATTTATGAGCATTACAAGGACCGCTTTACCCCTGCTGCTGGTCAGCACGTTGCTTACCGGCTGCGCAGGGTTGCAGAAGTCCGATTGGCCGACGTGCGCCGTGGTAGGCGGTGTCGGCGGCGCTGGTCTGGGTGCCATTGAAAACAGCACCTGGGCCGGTTGGGGCGCCTTGATTGGTGGTGTACTGGGGGCATCCTATTGCTGGGTGCATGGTGCTGAAGAACAAGTGGCGGAGGTCCCGCCGCCCGCTCCGGCTCCGGAACCCGCTCCGGCTCCGTTGCCCAAGGAAGAGACCATCGTCGTGCGCGATCTGCACTTCGCCTTCGATTCGTCGAAGGTCGATGCGCAGGACAAGGACAAGCTCAACGAAATCGCCGGCCGCCTGAAAGGCGAGGCAGCGACCACCGAGCTGAATATCGCCGGTCATACCGACAGCGTCGGCAGCGACGCCTACAACCAGAAACTGTCCGAACGCCGTGCTCATGCGGTGGCGAACTATCTGGTGGATCAGGGCGTTCCGGCCAGCAGCATCAAGTCGGTCGAAGGCTACGGCGAGAGCCAGCCGGTCGCCGACAACAAGACCAAGGAAGGCCGCGCCGAGAACCGTCGCGTGGAAATCAAGATCACGCGTCAATGATCCAGGCGTGACGGAGTATGCAAAGGGGGCCATCTGGCCCCCTTTGTCATAGTGGCCTGCCACTGGCATCGCTTCGGGCGGCAGGGTATGTTCCCGGCAAAGAAGAAACGGGGGCATTTCATGAAAGCGTTGTTGGGCCTGGGCAAGTTGATTGCCCTGTTGTTCTGGCTGGCGGTGCTGGCCAATCTGATCCAGCCCTTCGCACATCCCTTCAGTACGCTGCTCAATGTAGCCGGTGCGCTGATTCTGCTGATCCACATCATCGAGGTCGTGGCACTGCGCAGTCGCCTGAACGGCCGTCCTCATCCGGGGATGGATCGTCTGCAGATACTGCTGTTCGGTGTGTTCCATTTCGCCACCCTGCCGCAGCCGGCATCCGCAAAAGTAGAAGGAGATACCCATGCGTAAGTCGTTGCTGGGACTGGCGCTGTTCGCGCCGCTGGTGTGTTCGGCTGCCGGAAACGTTTCGGTCCAGCCCAACACCGTGCTGCGTCTGCCGGTTAAGGGCGACAGCCTGAGCCTGGATCGCATCAGCGTTGGCGCGGAAGGCGCGCTGCTGATCCCATCGCAGGTGAAGGTACTGAAGATCGGCGAACTGGACCTGGCGAAGAACGCGCGCCTGGGCGTATTTCCCGGCGGCGAGACGCTGCAGATCGAGGTCCGGCACGGCAACCTGGCCGATGGCAGCGTGATCGCCGCCCAAGGCAGTTCAGGCAGCTTCGAGAAGCCGGCCAGCGCTGGCCGTAACCTGGTGCTGCGTCTGCAGGACGTGCAGGTGGCGAACCTGCTGATCGATGTTCGCGGCGGTGTCGGTGCGCCGGGTTATGACGGCCTGGACGGCGGCAGCGCGCAGACCTCCGGGTGCCTGTGGGGCAGCGGCAGGCCCGCCGGCGACGGGCAGAATGGTGCCGATGGTCGTTCCGGTGCGGCCGGCGGCGTGGTGCGTCTGGAGGTGCCGGAGCAGTTCGACGTCAAGCGGGTGAAGGTGCGGCTCGAAGGCGGTGCCGGCGGGGCCGGCGGCAAGCCTGGCAAGGCCGGCCCGCGCAGTAGCGAGAAGGGTTGCTGGTTCTACTCGGTAGCCGGCGAGGGACCGGGTTCGGAAGGCAAGGGCGGAGTTGAAGGTGCCAAGGGCGGCGAAGGTCGCCTGGAAGTGCAGCGCTTCTGATCCATCCCCCTTGAACAGCGGCCCGCCCGGCAATCGGGCGGGCTTTCTTGTTTTTGGCGGTGCGGGCTTTACCAGTGTGGGCGTGCGGCGACGAAGGCCACCAGCGCCATGCCGATCAGCAGGTTCAGGCCCACGGTCTTGCGGATCTTGCCCAGCGCGGCGCCGCCGGCCGGCCAGTCCTCGGCGCCCACCGCGCGGCGCAGCTCCGGCAGTTGCAGGGCCTGGATGCGCAGGAACAGCGCGAGCATCGCCACGTACAGCCCCATCATCACCTGCACGTAGCGCGGCGCACCGGCCATGCCGTTGAAGCTCAGGTGCAGCATGCCCACGCCGGTCACCGGCAGCAGGATCACCGCCGCCCACACCCAGCGGAAAAAGCGCGGGAACACTTCCAGCCATAGCTTCAGCCGGGGCGGGGCTTCCAGCGCGGCGACGGCGGCCGGGCGCAGCACCATCCAGGCGAAGAACATGCCGCCGACCCAGACCAGGGCGGCCAGGACGTGCAGGGCATAGACGGGGGCAAAGGGTGTCATTCGGACGATCTCCGCTGGCGGTTGTGGTCAGTCGCGCTATCATAGCCGCCCCATCGAACCACTGAAAATTTATCCAGCATCCGGATGTGTCTGCAAAGGCCTGTCCGGGGCCCGGGAAGTCCATGCTCAGCACCGAACTCAAGGCCACGATCCAGGGCGCCTACTCGCGCTTCCTCGAGGCCAAGGAACTCAAGCCGCGCTACGGCCAGCGCCTGATGATCGCCGAAGTCGCCAAGGTCCTGGGGACCATTGCCAGCGACGAGGAAGGCCATCGCCTGGGCGATGCCGCCGTGGTCGCCGTGGAAGCCGGCACCGGCACCGGCAAGACCGTCGCCTATAGTCTGGCCGCCATCGCCTGCGCCAAGGCCGCCGGCAAGCGCCTGGTCGTCGCCACCGCCACCGTCGCCCTGCAGGAGCAGATCGTCCACAAGGACCTGCCCGACCTGCTGCGCAACTCCGGCCTGTCGTTCAGCTTCGCCCTGGCCAAGGGGCGCGGGCGCTACATGTGCCTGTCCAAGCTCGACCACCTGCTGCAGGAAGGCCAGGCGCAGAGCGCCACCGCCCAGCTGTTCGAGGAGGAAGGCTTCCGCATCGACGTGGACGAGACCTCCAGCAAGCTGTTCAACCAGATGATCGAACGCCTGGCGGGCAACCGCTGGGACGGCGACCGCGACTCCTGGCCCGAGGCCATCGAGGATGCACAGTGGGCGCAGGTCACCACCGACCACAGCCAGTGCACCAACCGTCATTGCCCGAACTTCCAGCAGTGCGCCTTCTACAAGGCGCGCGAAGGCATGACCAAGGTCGACGTGATCGTCACCAACCATGACCTGGTGCTGGCCGACCTGGCCCTGGGCGGCGGGGCGATCCTGCCGGACCCGCGCGACACCCTTTACGTGTTCGACGAAGGCCACCACCTGCCGGACAAGGCCATCGGCCATTTCGCCCACTTCACCCGCCTGCGCGCCACCGCCGACTGGCTGGGCCAGGTGGAGAAGAACCTGACCAAGCTGCTGGCGCAGAACCCGCTGCCGGGCGACCTCGGGCGCCTGATCGAACAGGTGCCGGAGCTGGCCCGCGAACTGCGCACCCACCAGCAGTTCATGTTCACCGCCTGCGAGGAGATCGGCGATTTCCGCGCCGGCGAGGACATGGAAGGCCGCGAGCGGCCGCGCCATCGCTTCGAGGGCGGGGTGATCCCCGAGCACATCCGCGAGATGGGCATCGAGTTGAAGAAGGGCTTCTCCAAGCTCACCGATGTTTTCACCCGTCTCACCGAGTTGCTGAAAGAGGCGATGGACGGGGAGGGCAGCATCGGCATCGCCAGCTACCAGGCCGAAGAGTGGTATCCGCTGTTCGGCAGCCTGCTGTCCCGCGCCCAGGGCAACTGGGAGCTGTGGACCGCCTTCACCAGCGAGGATCCGGAAGACAGCCCGCCCATGGCGCGCTGGCTGACCCTCGCCGAGAGCGGCACCTTCTACGACATCGAGGCCAACGCCAGCCCGATCCTCGCCGCCGAGACCCTGCGCCGCAACCTGTGGAACGTGGCCTACGGCGTGCTGGTGACCTCCGCGACCCTCACCGCGCTGGGCACCTTCGACCGCTATCGGATGCGCGCCGGCCTGCCGCGTTCGGCGGTCACCGCCGTGGTGCCGAGCCCGTTCCACCACGCCGATGCCGGCGTGCTGCGGGTGCCGGACCTCAAGGCCGACCCGCGTGATGCCGCCGCCCACACCGCCGCGATCATCCGCGAGTTGCCGGCGATGGTCGAAGGCTCGCGCGGGTCGCTGATTCTTTTCGCCTCGCGCAAGCAGATGCAGGAAGTCTTCGACGGCCTGGACCGCGACTGGCGCAAGCGCGTGCTGATCCAGGGCAACCTGTCCAAGCAGGAAACCCTGAACAAGCACCGCTCCCGGGTCGACGATGGCGAGCCGAGCGTGCTGTTCGGCCTGGCCAGCTTCGCCGAGGGCGTGGACCTGCCGGGTGCCTACTGTGAACACGTGGTGATCGCCAAGATCCCCTTCGCGGTGCCGGACGACCCGGTGGAAGCGGCGCTGTCGGAATGGATCGAAGCGCGCGGCGGTAATCCCTTCATGGAAATCGCCGTGCCAGACGCCTCGCTGCGCCTGGTCCAGGCCTGCGGCCGCCTGCTGCGTACCGAGCAGGACCGCGGCACCATCACGCTGCTCGACCGCCGCGTGGTGACGCAGCGCTACGGCAAGGCCATTCTTAACGCACTGCCCCCGTTCCGCCGCGAAATCGCCTGAGTCGTGTGCGGGAGCGTATTCCCGCACTTGCTGTCAAACGTGCGCCCGCCAGCCGGCGGGCGTGTATCCAGGACAAGTACAGATGACATCGATGCGTTGGCACCTGCCATTGCTGCTCAGTCTGGCGATCGCCAGCGCCCCGGCCTGGGCGGCCGGTGGCAATGAAACCCTGTTCAATTTCGTCAAGCCCATGGCTGTGGTCTCGATCACCACGCAGAATGCCGACCTGCCCAGTTCGACTGCCGAGGCCACCCCCGAAGGCGAAATCCTGCGTCGGGTGAACTTCAGTCCGGCGCCGCAGCCGACCCTGAGCCTGGCACCGTCAAGCGGCAGCTGGGACTGGTCCCAGGCCGACAGCGTGAGCCTGCGCATCCAGAACGCCATGGACTGGGCCATCACCCTGGAAGTGGCGATCGAAGGTGTCGGCGGCGCGCCGGGCCTGCACGCCAGCATCGCGCTGCCGCCGGGGCCTGCGCAGACGCTGCTGATCCCCTTGCGGGCCACCGCGCCGGAAGACTTCGGCATGCGCGCCGGTGTGCCCATGCCCGTCACCCAGGACGGCCAGCGCCTGCTGCTGGCCAGCAAGGTGACCGGTGAGCTGAACCGCAGCCAGGTTGGCGCGGTGAAGCTCTACCTGAATGCACCCAAGGCGGCCCAGGACATCCTGCTCGGCCGCTTCGGCACTTATGCCGACGGCGACCAGTGGCGCAAGGCCTATACCGGCATCGTCGACGGTTTCGGCCAGGCCAGTCGTGGCGACTGGCCGGAGAAGGTGAAGAGTTCCGAGCAGCTCGCCAACGCCTGGAAGGCCGAGGGCGAGCAACTGAAGAAATGGCAACCGGCGGCCGGGCGCGATGCCTTTGGTGGCCTGCTGGACGGTCCGGCCTTCGAAGGCACCGGCTTCTTCCGTACCGAAAAGCGCAACGGCCGCTGGTGGCTGGTCACCCCTGAGGGTCATTCCTTCTGGTCGCTGGGTGTCAATGCGGTGAACGCCGACAGCAGCCAGACCTACGTCGAAGGCCGCGAATACATGTTCGCCAGCCTGCCCAAGGAGGGCGACCCGCTGGCTGCCTTCTACGGTCAGAGCGACGATCGCAGCGGTGTCGGCGCCCAGCAGGGGCGTGCCTTCGGCAATGGCCGCTGGTACGACTTCTATGCCGCCAATCGCTTCCGCGCCGATGGTGGCCTGACCGGTGATGCCGCCGCGGCCGCCTGGCGCGAACGCACCCTGCAGCGCCTCGGCGCCTGGGGCTTCAACTCTCTGGGCGACTGGAGCGATCCGGCCTTCGCCGCGGAGCCGCGGATGCCGTACAGCGTGCCGCTGTCGATCAGCGGCGATTACGCCACGGTCAGCACCGGCTACGACTGGTGGGGCGCCATGCCCGACCCCTTCGATCCGCGCTTCGCCATGGCTGCCGAGCGCGCCATCGCCATCGCCGCCCGCGACCACCGCGAGGACGCCTGGCTGCTCGGTTACTACGCCGACAACGAGCTGGCCTGGGCCGGTCGCGGCGACGATGCGCAGTCCCATTACGCGCTGGCCTTCGGCGCGCTGAAGCTGTCGACCGACAGCCCGGCAAAGCGCGCCTTCATCAAGCAGTTGAAGGACAAGTACAAGGAGCACGAGGCGCTCGCCGAGGCCTGGGGCATTCCCATTGCCGCCTGGGAGGACCTCGACGCGCCGGGCTTCCAGGCGCCGCTGCCGAGCGCCGCGCACCTGGCCATTGCCCAGGACTACAGTGCCTTCCTGCGCCTGTATGCCGACCAGTACTTCAAGACCCTCAAGGACGCGCTGCAGTGGCACGCGCCGAACCATCTGCTGCTGGGCCCGCGTTTCGCCGTCAGCACGCCGGAGGCGCTGGCGTCCTGCGCACAGTACTGCGACCTGCTGAGCTTCAACCTCTACGTGCCGCTGCCGCACCAGGGGTATGACGCGGCCTACCTGAACAGTCTGGACAAGCCGGTGCTGATCACCGAGTTCCACTTCGGCTCCCGCGACCGTGGGCCGTTCTGGGGCGGCGTGGCCGAGGTGTATAACGAGCAGCAGCGTGGCGAGGCCTACCAGCGTTTCCTCGCCGAGGCGGTGAAGGCCCCGAATGTCGTCGGCGCGCACTGGTTCCAGTACCTCGACCAGCCGGTGACCGGCCGCCTGCTCGATGGCGAGAATGGCCATATCGGCCTGGTCGGCATCACCGATCTGCCCTTCACCGGCTTCGTCGACGCGGTGCGCAAGGCCAACCAGCAGGCGCTCAAGGCCATCGACGAGCAGGCCCGCGCGGCGGCGAAAGCCGCACCGGAGCCCAAGCCGGTTCCGGTGAACGACGGCGGCGCCGAAGAGGAGCAGGCCGACAGTCAATGACTGGGCATTCGTAGGGCCGATACCCGTCTTTAGCGGGGTTCACAGGGGCGGGGAGCGCTGGAAGAATAGCGCCTCCGCCCCTTCGTTCTAGCCTGTCCACTGGAGACTCCGATGACCCTGCATGGCCATTGCGACCCCCGCTTCACTCCCGTTGCCGATGCCTTCAGCGCGCTGTTCGAGGACCCGCAGGAGCGCGGCGCGGCGCTGTGCATCCAGGTCGGTGGGCAGACGCTGGTCGATCTGTGGGCGGGCAGCGCGGGCAAGGAGCCGGGCCAGGACTGGCAGGCCGATACGCTGCTCAATCTGTTCTCCTGCACCAAGACTTTTGCTGCTGTCGCCGCCCTGCAGCTGGTCGGGGAGGGCAAGCTGGAACTCGACGCCCCGGTGGCGCGCTACTGGCCGGAGTTCGCCCAGGCGGGCAAGCAGGCCATCACCGTGCGCCAACTGCTCTGCCACCGTGCCGGCCTGCCGGCGATCCGCGAGGCGCTGGCGCCGGAAGCGCTCTACGATTGGTCGACCATGACCGCCGCGCTGGCGGCCGAGACGCCCTGGTGGACGCCAGGCGCCGAGCACGGTTACGCACCCATCACCTACGGCTGGCTGGTGGGCGAAGTGATCCGCCGTGTCGATGGCCGCGAGCCGGGCACCGCCATCGTCGCGCGCACGGCCGAACCGCTGGGGCTGGACTTCCATATCGGCCTGGATGACGCCGAGTTCCACCGGGTGGCGCATATCGCCCGCGCCAAGGGCAACCTGGGGGATGCCGCTGCCCAGCGCCTGCTCAAGACCATGATGACCGAGCCGATGGCGCTCTCCACTCGCGCCTTCACCAATCCGCCGTCGGTGCTGACCAGCACCAACAAGCCCGAGTGGAGACGCATGTCGCAGCCGGCGGCCAACGGTCATGGCAATGCCCGCTCGCTGGCCGGTTTCTACAGTGGGCTTCTGCGCGGGACGTTGCTGGACGAAGCACTGCTGGCCGAGCTCACCCGCGAGCATGCCGTCGGGGAGGATCGAACTTTGTTGACTTGCACCCGCTTCGGCCTCGGCACCATGCTTGACCAGCCGGATGTGGCCAACGCCACCTATGGCCTCGGCCCGCGTGCCTTCGGTCATCCGGGGGCGGGCGGCTCCATCGGTTTCGCCGACCCCGAGCGGGAGCTGGCTTTCGGCTTCGTCACCAACACCCTCGGCCCCTACGTGCTGATGGACCCGCGCGCACAGCGTCTGGCGCGCATCGTCGGCGAGTGCCTGTAGCGACGGGCGGGAGGAACCTTCCTCCCGCTGCGCCTTCGAAGGAGCGTCCGCATTCGTGAGGGACTCCTCACTTGTGCGGACATGCACCGCTCGTCAGTTGGCGATTAAAATCTCGTGCCAACTGAGTAAGTTATGATCAACTTCTAATCTGATTGTTGAAGTCAGGGCGCTGCCGCATGCGTGCCGCGCTCCAGCCTTCCTTCGTGTTCCAACCGATGGTACCGCTCCCATGAAAGTGCTGAAGATCTCCACGCTCGCCCTCTGCATCGGCCTCTCGGCTTGCAGTCAATTCCAGGCCAAGGACAAGGAGAGCAGCGCTGCTGCGCCCGCTGCAGGCAGCAGCCATCACTGGTGGCCCTTCGGTGCCGAGAGCGAGGCGACTGTTGCCGCTCCGGCGGTAGAGAAAAAAGCCGTCGAGGCGCCCAAGGTGGCCGATGCAGGTAGCAAGCAGCCTGGCGGCCACTGGTGGTGGCCGTTCGCTGCGGGTTCTGGACAGGCTACCGGGGACACCGGCGCGAAACTGCAGGACCAGGTCAGCAAGGAGTGGCTCGACCAGCATGAGCAGGCCCTGCGCACAGCGGTGGCCGGCAGCAAGTTCACCGTCGAACGTCGCGAGAATGCGCTGGTGCTGATCGCGCCGGTGGATACTTCCTTCAACCCCAAGCGCCCGGAACTGCTGCTGCCCATCACCCTCGGCCCGCTGGGCAACGTGGCGAAGATGTTGCAGAACGACCCGGAGAGCGGCGTGCTGGTGCTGGGCCACAGCGACAGTTCGGGCGACAAGGCGCTCAACGACAAGGTCAGCCTGCAACGTGCCCAGGCGGTGTCGTCGATCTTCCGCCTCAGCGGCCTGGGTGCCGATCGCCTGCGCCTGAAGGGCGTCGGTTCGAGCCTGCCGCGCGCCGACAACGGCAGCGCCGAAGGCCGCGCGCAGAACCGCCGCGTCGAAGTGCTGGTGACCCAGCGCAGCAGCCTGCTGGCGCTGGCGCAGAAGAACTGATCCCACCTCGCGAAAGCGGCATTCCGGACGGAATGTCGCTTGTCGTGGATCAAGCGCGAAGGCGCAACTCTGGATATGCTTGGGGCCTTCGTTCCTAGGAGAATTCCGATGGCTCAGACCCTGGCCGATATGCGCCGCGAATACACCCGTGACGGACTGAACGAGTCCCAGGCTCCCGACGAGCCCTTCAGCCTGTTCCACCAGTGGTTCGAGGAGGCCGTGAAGACCGAGCAACTTCCAGTCGAACCCAACGCGATGATGCTCGCCACCGTGGACGCCCAGGGCCAGCCGCATTGTCGCGTGCTCCTGCTCAAGGGCCTGGATGAGCGCGGCTTCACCTTCTTCAGCAACTACCAAAGCGCCAAGGGGCAGCAGCTGGGTGAGAACCCGCGCGCGGCCATGACCTTCTTCTGGCCGGCGCTGGAGCGCCAGGTGCGTATCGAGGGCCAGGTCGAGAAGGTGTCCGTGGAAGAGTCCGCCGCCTATTACCGGGTGCGCCCGCTGGGCAGCCGGCTCGGCGCCTGGGCCTCGCCGCAGAGCCGGGTGATCGACGGACGCGGCGAGCTGGAGCAGTTGCTCGCGGAAACCGAACGACGCTTCGCCGATTCCGCGCCAACCTGCCCGGAGTTCTGGGGGGGGTATCGCCTGGTGCCGAGCCGCATCGAGTTCTGGCAGGGCCGCCCGAGCCGCCTGCACGATCGCCTCAATTTCCGCGTCGAGAACGGCGCCTGGGTCCGAGAGCGTCTCGCGCCCTGACCCGCTACGGCGTTTGACTGTTTGCGGTCGTACACCTTGATCGCCATTTCCGTAGGAGCGGATGCTGTTCGCGATGCTCTTCGCAACGTGCAGATCGCGGACGGAGTCCGCTCCTACGGCTCCGTGGATGTCCGTGTTGCGGTGTAGGATGCCTGCATCCCTCCGCACAACGGACCTGCCTGCATGAAAGTCGTCATCGCCCCGGATTCCTTCAAGGAAAGCCTTTCCGCACCCGAGGTCGCCCAGGCCATCGCCCGTGGCTGGCTGCGTGCGCGGCCGGCCGACGAGATGCTGCTGCGGCCGATGGCGGATGGCGGGGAGGGCACCGTGGATGCCGTGCTCGCCGCCAAGCCGGGCGAACGGCGCGAATGCCGGGTCTGCGGTCCGCTCGGTCAGCCGGTGACGGCGCATTGGGGATGGCTGGACGACGGCACCGCGGTGATCGAAATGGCCGCCGCCAGCGGCCTGCACTGGGTGCCGGAGCGCAAGCGTGATGCGACCCGTACCACCAGTCGCGGCACCGGAGAGCTGATGCGCGAGGCGCTCGACGCCGGTGCGCGCAAGATCATCCTCGGGCTGGGCGGCAGCGCTACCAACGATGCGGGGCTGGGCTTGCTGCAGGCGCTGGGCGCGCGATTCCACGACGCACAGGGCGCCGAGCTCGGTGCCGGCGGTGCGGTGTTGGGCACCTTGATGGAGATCGACCTGTCCGGCCTCGATCCGCGTCTGCAGCAGGTGGAAATCGAAGTCGCCGCCGATGTGAACAATCCCCTGTGTGGGCCACATGGCGCCTCTGCGGTATTCGGGCCGCAGAAGGGCGCAAGCCCTGCGCAGGTCGAGGAGCTCGATGCGGCGCTACGGCATTTCGCCGAAGTCGCCGCGCGCACACTGGGCGAGGATCACAGCCTGTTTTCCGGTGTCGGAGCGGCAGGGGGCCTGGGCTTTGCCAGCCGGGCCTTCCTCAAGGCGCGATTCCGTCCGGGCATAGAACTGGTTGCCGAGTTGTCGGGGCTGGAGCAGGCGCTGCAGGGAGCCGGGCTGGTGATCACCGGCGAAGGCCGCCTGGATGGCCAGAGCCTGCATGGCAAGACGCCCGTCGGAGTGGCGCGGCTGGCGCGTCGCGCCGGGGTGCCGGTGGTTGCGCTGGCCGGCAGCCTGGGCGAGGGCTTGGCCGAGTTGCGCGGGGAAGGAATCGAGGCGGCCTTCAGCCTGGTGCCGGGGCCGATGAGTCTGGCCCAGGCCTGTTCGCAGGCCGCAACGGAGTTGGAGAGTCGCGCCGAGGCGCTGGCGCGATTCTGGTCGCTGGCTCAGGCGGCGCGGTAATCGTCGGCGGCTTGCTGCAGCCACTGCGGCAGGTCGCGGCGCTTGACGCGCTGGCGCTTGGCCTCTTGCAGGCGCTCCAGCAGATAGCTGCGCTTGGCCGGATCGTCGCCCGCCAGCGACAGTGCCAGGTCGCGGTCCATCCAGCGGCGGATGCGCCAGTAGATCCACCAGTGGAAGTACAGACCGGCCGCGGTGGTGACGACGATAATGAAGTAATCCATGGGCACTCCTCGTTCGGGCGCCTACCCTAGCCGAACCATCAACCCACATAAAGCCTGGCGGAAACAGGCATTTTCGCGGGTCTTGGCACAGACTGTACGAAAGCTGAACCGAACGAGATTGTTGCAAGCCCTGGCGTGACAGGAGGGCTGTCGTCGGAGTCTAATATTCGTAGCCCTATCCGGAGGTTTCATACATGCGTAAATCTGCCCTGTTCGCCGTGACGTTCGCTGCACTGGCCCTGACCCTCGGTGGTTGCCAGTCCAGCCTGACTGGCGACACCTACACCCGCGAAGAGGCACGTACCGTGCAGAACGTTCGCATGGGTACCATCCAGGCCTTGCGTCCGGTGAAGATCGAGGGCACCAAGACCCCGATCGGCTCGGTTGCCGGCGCCGCCGTTGGCGGTATCGGCGGCAGCTCCATCGGCGGTGGCAAGGGTAGCTATGTCACCGCCATCATCGGCGCCGTGGCCGGCGGCCTGCTCGGTGCGGCCACCGAAGAAGGCCTGACCCGTACCCAGGGTGTGGAAATCACCGTTCGCGAAGACGACGGTAGCACCCGCGCCTACGTCCAGGAAGTCGACGAAGGCGCCGTGTTCCGTGTTGGTGAGCGCGTACGCATCCTGACCGTCAACGGCACCAGCCGCGTCAGCCACTGACCGGTACCGGTTGCCGTTAGCGGCAGCCAGCGAAACCCAGCGCGCGACAGTCATCTCGACTGTCGCGCGCTATCGTTTGGGGGATCGGAAATTTCGCCGCAGCGCACGGCGGGCGCGGTTGAAACATTCATTTTCGTAATAATTCAATCCATGACGTGAAATCGATAGATATGGATAATCGTCGTTTTCCTACACCGGCCGCTCGGGCACGGGGTGGTTTGCTGGGTTGCCATTCGGCGGTGAAAAGGAGTGGGTCATGACGTTGGCGCTGATCATTGCGCTGCCTTTCTTCGGGGTATTGCTGCCGCTGCTGGCCGAGCGTTTCGGGCGCACTGCCTGCGCCGCCGCCACCGGCCTGGTGCCGCTCGCCGGGTTGATCCTGCTGATGGGCCAGCGCTCGGTACTGGGCGCTGCTCCCCAGGTACAGCGCGTGGAGTGGCTGCCGGAACTGGGCCTGAACCTCAGCCTGCGCCTGGACGGCCTGGGCTTCCTGTTCGCGCTGCTGATCCTCGGCATCGGCCTGCTGGTCATTCTCTACGCCCGCTACTACCTGTCGGAGAAGGAGCCCGCCGGGCGCTTCTTCGCCTTCCTGCTGCTGTTCATGGGCGCCATGCTCGGCGTCGTGCTGAGCGAAAACCTGTTGCTGATGCTGGTGTTCTGGGAACTGACCAGCCTGTCGTCGTTCCTGCTGATCGGCTTCTGGGGCCATCGCTCGGACGCGCGCAAGGGCGCGCGCATGTCCCTGGCGGTCACCGGCGGCGGCGGGCTGGCGTTGCTCGCCGGCATCCTGCTGATCGGTCACGTGGTCGGCAGCTTCGAGCTTTCTACGGTGCTCGGCGCGCGCGAGGTGCTGCAGGCCAGCCCGCTGTTCCCGCTGGCGCTGTGCCTGGTGCTGCTGGGCGTGTTCACCAAGTCCGCACAGTTCCCGTTCCATTTCTGGCTGCCCCATGCGATGGCGGCGCCGACGCCGGTGTCGGCCTATCTGCATTCGGCGACCATGGTGAAGGCCGGCGTTTTCCTGCTGGCGCGCCTGTACCCGCTGCTGTCGGGCAATGACCTGTGGTTCTACCTGGTCAGCCTGAGCGGACTTGCGACCCTGCTGATGGGCGCCTTCATGGCGCTGTTCCAGAACGACCTCAAGGGACTGCTGGCCTACTCGACCATCAGCCACCTGGGCCTGATCACCCTGCTGTTCGGCCTGGATTCGCCCATGGCCAACGTCGCGGCGATCTTCCACATCATCAACCATGCCACCTTCAAGGCCTCGCTATTCATGGCCGCCGGGATCATCGACCACGAGACCGGCAGCCGCGACATGCGCCGCATCAACGGCATGTGGAAGTACATGCCGCACACCGCCGTGCTGGCGATGGTGGCCTCGGCGTCCATGGCCGGCGTGCCGCTGCTCAATGGCTTCCTCAGCAAGGAGATGTTCTTCGGCGAGACCCTGGCGCAGAACATGATGGGCAGCTTCAACTGGGTGATTCCGGCGCTGGCCACCCTGGGCGCGCTGTTCTCGGTGAGCTACTCGGTGCGCTTCATCCACGACGTGTTCTTCAACGGCGAGCCGATCAACCTGCCCAACCCGCATCCCCACGAGCCGCCGCGTTACATGAAGGTGCCGGTGGAAGTCCTCGTGCTGATCTGCCTGCTGGTGGGCATCATGCCGGGCGTTATCGTCGGCCCACTGCTGGCCGGCGCCGCCGCCTCGAGCCTGAACGGCGCGCTGCCGGAATACAGCCTGGCGATCTGGCACGGCTTCAACGCGCCACTGGCGATGAGCTTCGCCGCCACCGCCGGCGGCGTGCTGCTCTACGTATTGCGCAAGCCGCTGTTCGACTGGTACGGCGGGCTGCCGGCGATGGACGCCAAGCTGGTGTTCGAGCAGCAGGTTCAGCGCGTGGTGCGCTTTGCCACGCGCGTGACCGGCTACCTGGAGAACGGCTCGCTGCAACGCTATGCCATGCTGCTGGTGCTGGCCGCCGTGGTGGTTGTGTTCGCCGGTCTCGCGCCCTTGCCCGCCATCGAAGGTGAGCGTGCGCAGACGCCGCTGGACGGTATCACCGCCCTGGGCCTGGTCCTGCTGGCCATCGCCGGGCCGCTCACCGTCTGGTTCCATCGCCAGCGCCTGACCGCGCTGGTGATCCTCAGCATCGCCGGGTTGCTAGTGGCGCTGGCCTTCGCCCGCTTCGCCGCGCCGGACCTCGCACTGACGCAACTGTCGGTGGAAGTGGTGACCATGGTCCTGCTGATGCTGGCGCTCTACTACCTGCCGGCGCATACGCCGAAGGCCTCCAGCAGCCTGCGCCGCCTGCGCGATTTCGTGATCGCCATCGGCGCCGGGGTGATGGTCACGCTGCTGACCTACGCCGTGCTCACGCGCCCCTACGACAGCATTGCCGGCTACTACCTGGAGAACAGCGTCTCCGGTGGCGGCGGGCACAATGTGGTGAACGTGATCCTGGTGGACTTCCGCGGCTTCGATACCCTCGGCGAGATCACTGTGCTGGCGATCGCCGCGGTCGGCATCTTCGCGCTGCTCGACGGCCTGCGCCTGCTGCGCCGCGAGACGGACGACGAGGGCCGCGCCTGGGCGAAGGACCGCTTCCCGCCGATCCTCGCCACGCTGTCGCGCCTGCTGCTGCCGCTGGCGCTGCTGGTCTCGGTGTTCATCTTCCTGCGCGGGCACAACCTGCCGGGCGGCGGCTTCATTGCCGGGTTGATCACCTCGGTGGCGCTGATCCTCCAGTACATCGCCTGCGGCAGCCGCTGGGTGAGCACGCGCCTGCCGCTGGACTACAGCCGCCTCGCCGGCCTCGGCGTGCTGATCGCCGGGCTGACCGGCCTGGGCGCCTGGTTCTTCGGCTTCCCGTTCCTCACCTCGGCTTTCGGTCACTTCCACATTCCGCTGGTGGGCGACATCGAACTGGCCACGGCCATGCTCTTCGACCTGGGCGTGTACTTCACCGTGGTCGGCGCGACGCTGTTGATCCTCTCGGGCCTCGGTTCGGTCACTGCACCGCCCCCCTCGTTAGAGCCAAGAGAGCCGCTGCTGTCCAAGGAGGCGCACTGATGGAAGCGCTGTTCGCCATCGCTCTCGGCCTGCTGACCGCCAGCGGTGTCTACCTGCTGTTGCGCGCGCGCACCTTCCCGGTGGTGCTGGGGCTGACCCTGCTGTCCTACGCGGTCAACCTGTTCCTCTTCGCCATGGGCCGGCTGGCCGGCGACCCGGCTGTGATCGGCCAGGTCGCCAACGCCGGTGACCCGATTCCCCAGGCGCTGGTGCTGACCGCCATCGTCATCGGTTTCGCCATGACGGCCTTCGTCATCGTGCTGGCCCTGCGCGGGTTGGCGGAAACCGGCGGCGACCATGTGGACGGTGGCAACGGGGAGGAGGGTCGATGAACCACTGGTTGATCCTGCCCGTCCTGCTGCCGCTGTTCGCCGGTTGCGCGCTGCTGCTCGTGGGCGAGCGCCTGCAGCGCGGCCTGTCGCTGCTCGTGACCCTGGCGTTGCTGCCGCTGTCGGCCGTGCTCCTGCAACAGGCCGACAGCGGCGTGGTGCAGTTCTACGCGCTGGGCAACTGGCAGCCGCCGTTCGGCATCATCCTGGTGCTGGACCGCCTCAGCGCGCTGCTGATCGCCGCGACCGCACTGCTCGCCAGCCTGTCGTTGATCTACGCGGTGCGCGGCGATGACCGGCGCGGCAAGCGCTTCCACGCGCTGTTCCAGTTCCAACTGCTCGGCCTGAACGGGGCCTTCCTCACCGGCGACCTGTTCAACCTCTTCGTGTTCTTCGAGATCCTGCTGATCGCCTCCTACGCGCTGCTGCTGCATGGCGGCGGGGCAGGGCGGGTGCGCGCGGGCGTGCATTACGTGGTACTCAACCTCGTCGGCTCGGCGTTCTTCCTCATCGCGGTGGGCACGCTCTACGGCATCACCGGCACCCTGAACATGGCGCACATGGCCGAGCGGGTGGCCCAGCTGAGCACCGAACAGGCGCCGCTGGTGCGTGCGGCGGCGCTGTTGCTGCTGGTGGTGTTCGGCCTGAAGGCCGCGCTGCTGCCGCTGTATTTCTGGCTGCCTCGCGCTTACGCGGAGGCCAGCGCGCCGGTGGCAGCACTGTTCTCCATCATGACCAAGGTCGGCATCTATTCGATCCTGCGGGTCTACACGCTGATCTTCGGCGAGCAGGCCGGCGAGCTGGCGAACCTTGCGCAAGCCTGGCTGTGGCCGCTGGCGCTGGCGGGGATAGTCGCCGGGGCGCTGGGCGCGCTGGCGGCGACCACGCTGCAAGGCCTGCTGTCGTATCTGGTCGTCGTCTCCGCCGGCACGCTGCTGGCGGCCGTCGCCCTGGGCACGCCGGAGGCGCTGTCCGCCGCGCTCTACTACCTGTTGCACAGCATCTGGGTGGCCGGTGGCCTGTTCCTGCTGGCCGACCTGATCGCCCGCCAGCGTGGCGACAAAGGCGGCCGCCTGGTGCAAGGCCCGGCGCTGCTGCAACCGCACCTGCTCGGTGGCGCGTTCTTCTTCGGCGCCATCGCGGTTGCCGGGCTGCCTCCGTTGTCGGGCTTCCTGGGCAAGCTGATGCTGCTGCGCTCGGTGAGCGGTGGCAGCGAGGCCATTGCGCTGTGGAGCGTGGTGCTGGTCAGCGGACTGGTGACCATCGTCGCCCTGAGCCGTGCCGGCAGCACCCTGTTCTGGCGCACCGGGCTCACCGTGCTGGGCAGCGCCGAGCGCGAGCCGGTGAAGCTGCTGGCAACCTTCGGCCTGCTGGCGAGCGCGCCGCTGATGGTGGTCGCCGCGCGGCCGCTGCTCACTTATGCCCAGGCCACGGCGGTGCAGTTGCTCGACGCCGGGCTCTATCGCCAGGCGATCCTGCTGGGAGGTGGCGCATGATCCGGCGCATCCTTCCGCACCCGTTGCTCAGCGGCGTACTGCTGCTGAGCTGGCTGTTGCTGGTCAACGATTTCTCCCTCGGCCACTGGCTGCTCGGCGCGTTCCTCGGCCTGGCGATCCCGTTGCTGTGCCGCAACCTGCTGCTGGCTGCGCCGCGTATTCAGCGGCCGGGCCTGCTGCTGCGCTTCCTCGGCCTGGTGCTCTACGACATTGTCGTGGCCAACCTGCAGGTGGCGAAACTGGTGCTGGGGCCGAAGTCCAGGCTGCAGCCGGGCTTCGTGGAAATTCCCCTGGAACTGACCGACGATCTGGCGATCACCCTTCTCGCCAGCGTGATCACCCTGACGCCGGGCACCGTGTCCGCCGACCTCAGCGATGACCGCCGCACCCTGCTGGTCCATGGCCTCGACGTGCCGGACCCGCAGGCCCTGGCGTCAGACATCAAGGCCCGCTACGAAGCGCCGCTCAAGGAGGTGTTCGAATGCTCGGCATCGTGATCCCGATCTGCCTGGCGTTGCTCGGTGCGGCGTTGCTGCTCACGGTGGCGCGGCTGATTCGCGGGCCGTCGACGGCGGACCGCATCCTCGCGCTGGATACCCTGTCCATCGAGGCCATCGCGCTGATCGTGCTGTTCGGCATCTGGAAGGGCAGCGGCCTGTACTTCGAGGCGGCGCTGCTGATCGCGGTGATGGGCTTCGTCAGCACCGTGGCGTTGTCGAAGTTCCTGCTGCGCGGAGACATCATCGAATGAGTGTCCTGATTGAAGCGCTGGTCTGCCTGCTGCTGCTGGCCGGTAGCCTGTTTGCATTGCTCGGTGCCATCGGCCTGTACCGGTTGCCGGACTTCTACACGCGCCTGCACGCGCCGACCAAGGCCTCGACCCTGGGTGTTGGCGGGGTGATCCTCGCCTCGATGCTGTACTTCAGCACCCGTGGCGAGGGCGTCAGCCTGCACGAGCTGCTGATCACTGCGTTCCTCTTCATCACCGCGCCGATCAGCGCGCACCTGCTGGCCAAGGCGGCGATGCAGCAGCGCGTGCCGGTGGAGCGGGGGACCAAGGGCAGGCCCTGGGAGTGATTTTGGACCTTGTCCGCGAAATCCCCCACGGCGGAATCTGATCCCACCAGGGAACACCGGAGGCTGCACGCCATTGTAGGAGCGGGCCATGCCCGCGATCCGGCGGCAGGACCGGCGCACTGTTCGTGCTCGAATGTTTATCCTGTTTGACTGCTCTGACTTGGGTGTTCCCGCGCCGCTTCGGCGTACGCCCCCGGCTTCTTGTTTCGCCCCCTCGGGCGACCTTCTTTGGCAAACGCCCCAAAGAAGGCAAAAGTCTTGCCCCGGACATCCGGTTTTTCGCTTAGGGGAAAATACCCTCGTTGAACGGGGCACTCGGAGTGTGCGGATATTTCTCTGGAAACCTTCAGAGCCAAAGCCAGAGCCAAAGCCAGGGAAAGGCGGGGATCTTCGTAGGACCGAGGGGGGCGCCTAGCCCTTGCTCGCGAACCGCCCCAGCGATGGAACTGCCGGCGAATCCGTTCGCGAGCAAGCTCGCTCCTACACAAAAGCCACAAGCCCATACAGTTTCCCCTGCGTTCTGTACCTGTCGGCCCGCCCCGGGCGCCTCCTATACTCCGGAAACCTTTTGACTGGAGCGTCCCGTGCAGCAATCCCGGCCGTTCGCCCTCGCGTGCCTGGTGTTGGCCATGGCGCTCTGGGGCAGTTCCTTCATCGCCCTGAAATTCGCTTTCCAGGAAATGCCGGCGATGTGGGTGATCTTCGCCCGTATGGCCCTTGGCAGCCTGATCTTCCTGGCCGCCTGGCGCTGGCGTGGACGTATCGACTACCAGCCCGGCGACTGGAAATGGCTGCTCGGGCTCGCGGCCTGCGAGCCCTGCCTGTACTTCATCTTCGAGTCCCTGGCGTTGCAGCACACCAGCGCCGCCCAGGCCGGGATGATCACCGCGCTGCTGCCGTTGCTGGTGGCGGTGGGAGCGTTCTTCCTGCTGCACGAGAAGATCGCCCGCAACACCTGGCTGGGCTTCGCCCTGGCGGTGCTCGGCGCGCTCTGGCTGACCCTGGCCAGCGAGTCGGACGGCCATGCGCCGCAGCCGTTGCTGGGCAATTTCTATGAGCTGCTGGCGATGCTCTGCGCCACCGGCTACACCTTGCTGCTCAAGCACCTGTCGGCGCGCTACTCGCCCTTCATCCTGACCGCCATGCAAGCCTTCATCGGCTCGTTGTTCTTCCTGCCGCTGGCACTGGTCAGTTCCGGGGTGCCGACCGCGCCCGGCCCGACCGGCTGGTTCGCGCTGATCTACCTGGGCAGCGTGGTCACCGTCGGCGCCTACGGCCTGTACAACTTCGGCGTCAGCCGCCTGCCGGCGAGCCAGGCGACCGGCTTCATCAACCTGATCCCGGTGTTCACCCTGATCTTCGCCGCCGTGTTCCTGGGCGAGGTGCTCAGCGGCCAGCAGGCGCTGGCAGCAGGGCTGGTGTTCATCGGGGTCGCTTTCAGCCAGTGGCGCAGCGCGCCGCCTACGCCGCCCGCCGGTGTGCTGGACTGACTTTCTGCCATTCGACGAGGAAACAGCATGTCCGCCCAAGACCGTAACTGGACCCGCGAAGCGATCCGCATCATCGAGGCGGATTTCCAGCGCAGCGCCGATACCCACCTGATTCCCCTGGAGATGCCCGGCATGCCGGGCATCGACCTGTATTTCAAGGACGAGTCCAGCCATCCCACCGGCAGCCTCAAGCACCGCCTGGCACGCTCGCTGTTCCTCTATGCGCTGTGCAACGGCTGGCTGCGCCCCGGCGCGCCGGTGATCGAGGCGTCCAGCGGCTCCACGGCGATCTCCGAAGCCTATTTCGCCCGGCTGCTTCGCCTGCCGTTCATCGCCGTGGTGCCGGCCAGCACCTCGAAGGAGAAGATCGCGCAGATCGCCTTCTATGGCGGCCAGGCCCACCTGGTGGAGGACCCGACGCAGATTTATGCCGAGTCCGAGCGGCTGGCGCAGGAAACCGGCGGGCACTTCATGGACCAGTTCACCTACGCCGAGCGCGCTACCGACTGGCGGGCGAACAACAACATCGCCGAGTCGATCTTCCAGCAGATGCGCCACGAGCGCTTCCCCGAGCCGTCCTGGCTGGTCTCCAGTCCGGGCACCGGCGGTACCCTGGCGACACTGGGCCGTTTCGCCCGCTACCGCCGCCACGAGACCCGTGTGCTCTGCGCCGATGCCGAGCGCTCGGTGTTCTTCGAGTCTTACCGCACCGGTAATCGCGACCTGACCCTGAGCTACGGCTCGCGCATCGAGGGTATCGGCCGCCCGCGCGTCGAGGCGTCCTTCCTGCCGGCTGTCATCGATGCCTGCTGCCAGGTGCCGGATGACCTGTCGCTGGCGGCCATGCATTACCTCGCCCAGCGCCTGGGCCGGCACGTCGGCGGTTCCAGCGGCACCAACCTGATCGGCGCGCTGCTGGTGGCGCGGCAGATGGCCGAACGTGGCGAGAGTGGTTCGATCGTGGCGATCCTCTGCGACAGCGGCGAGCGCTACGAAACCACCTACTACAACCCGTTGTGGCTGCTGTCCCAGGGCTTCGACCTCGATCCGCTGATCGAAGCGTTGCGCCAATGCGTCGAGTACGGCGCGCCGTTGCCGGGCAGCGTCCCCCACTGCGGGCTGGAGTGAGGCGATGAAGACCATCGGCCTGATCGGCGGCATGAGCTGGGAGTCGACCATTCCCTACTACCGGCAGATCAACCAGACCATCAAGGAGCGCCTGGGCGGCCTGCACTCGGCGAAGATCGTGCTGTACAGCGTGGACTTCCACGAGATCGAACGCTTGCAGCATGCCGGCGACTGGGACGCCGCCGGGCGCCTGCTGGCCGAGGCGGCGCGCTCGCTGCGGGCGGCCGGCGCGGACTTCCTGGTGCTCTGCACCAACACCATGCACAAGGTGGCGCCGGCCATCGATGCGGCGGTGGACATCCCGCTGCTGCACATTGCCGACCCGACCGCCGAGGCGATCCGCGCGGTGGGGCTGACGAGGGTCGGTCTGCTCGGCACCCGCTTCACCATGGAGCAGGCGTTCTACAAGGACCGACTGCAGGAGAAGTACGACCTGCAGGTGCTCACGCCCTCGGACGAGGAGCGCCAGGTGGTGCACCGGATCATCTACGAGGAGCTGTGCCTGGGGCAGTTTCTCGACGAGTCGCGCGATGCTTACCGGCGTATCATCGCCTCGCTGGTCGCACGCGGTGCGCAGGCGGTGATCCTCGGCTGCACCGAGATTTCCCTGCTGGTCGGCCCGCAGGATGCCTCGGTGCCGCTGTTCGATACCACCGCCATCCACGCGCTGCAGGCGGCCGAATGGGCGCTCTGAGGCTGCAGGTTACGTAGGAGCGGACTCCGTCCGCGATGGTATCCGGCGCGATTGGAAGCTATCGCGGACGGAGTCCGCTCCTATGTTGAATGGACGCGCGGAGCGCCCGGCGGAATTTGCCCCGGCAGTCAGTCGTTGCTGGCGCCGCCCGGGTAGGCGCAACCGCGCATGACCTGGTTGTTGACGCGCAGCTCGGCGGACAGATTGCTCAGCGCGCCGCTCATGCCGTCCTGGCAGCGGGCCGGGGCGACCCACAGTTCCAGCTTCTCGCCGTTGGCTTCACTGGAGTAACTGGTGCTGCCATTGGGCAGGTCCTCGGCGATGTAGGGCACCACCAGCGACTCCTTGCCGGGCTGTTCGAGCAGCAGCCCCTGGTTGTTGACCAGCACGCTCCAGCCCGGTTCGTTGCCGTGGGCGCGGACGATGCTGCGCTTGAAGTTCGGGTCGTCGCAGCCGGGGCCTTCGTTCTGCAGGCGCAGGACCTTGGTCACTTCCAGCTTGCCGTCGGTGCCGGCGGCGGTGCTGCCGCTGAAGTTGCCGCGCAGGTCGACGAACAGCGTCCTGGCGCCGTCCTCGAACAGGCTTTTGGCATCACGTGGCAGACCGGTACTGGCGCTGTCCTCGACGCTGAAGCGGCGCTGCTCGGTGCAGCCGCGGAACATCAGCTTGCCATCCTGCTGGCTGAGTTCGCCTTGCAGACGGGTAGAGGCGTTAAGATCGGTCTTGTTTGGCGTCCACACCTGGCAGGCGGCGAACAGGGGCAGCAGGCTGAACAGAATGAAACGGCTGGATCGCATGGAACGGGCTCCCTCGAAAGTGGGCCCACGTTACCCAGCGAAGCCGGCTATCTCAAGGGCAATGCCAGGCTCCGGGAGGAAATCGGATGATTCGTTGCAAGCGTGCTTACGAGCCGGCGGCCGGGGACGATGGCCAGCGGGTGCTGGTGGACCGCCTGTGGCCGCGCGGGATTCGCAAGGAGGACCTGCACATGGCGCAGTGGGCCAAGGACGCCTCGCCGTCCAACGAACTGCGCCAGCGCTTCCATCACGATCCGAGTCTGTTCGAGGAGTTCCGCAAGGCCTACCACAGCGAGCTGAACGCCCACCCGGAGCACTGGATGGGGCTGCTCGACCTGGCGCGCAAGGGCACGCTGACGCTGCTCTACGGAGCCAGGGACGAGGAGCACAACAATGCGCGGGTGCTGGCGGAGTTCCTTGAAGATGAACTGGAGAAGCAGGGGGAGGGTAGCTCGCCGGTCTGTTACGCGGGGAAGACCGAGTAGGGGGCTGTTCGCGAGCAAGCTCGCTCCTACGAAGAGCACCGCATTCAACGTCGGTACCTGTAGGAGCGAGCTTGCTCGCGAACCGAGGTGAACGGATCACGTCAATGCGTCATCCGTGCCGTGTCATCACCAGATCTTGTACACCTGCCCGGTCTGCGCGCCTTCCACGCTGCGGGCGAAGCCCAGGGCGGCGTCGGCGGCGAGCACCGGCTTGAAGCCACGGAAGAACGGTGCATAGCCCTCCATCGATTCCACCAGCACGTTCGGGCTCACCGCGTTGATCCGCTGGCCGCGCGGCAGTTCCAGGGCGGCGCTGCGCACGAAGCCCTCCACCGCGCCGTTGACCAGGCTGGCCGAGCTGCCCAGCACGATGGGTTGTTCGCTGAGGATGCCGGTGGTGAGCGTGAACGAGGCGCCGTCGTTGGCGTACTGGCTGCCGATCAGCACCAGGTTCACCTGGCCCATCAGCTTGTCCTTCAGGCCGACCGCCATCTCCGCCTCGCCCATTTCCGCAAGCGCGCCGAAGTGCACCTTGCCGGCGGCGCTGACCAGGGCGTCGAAACCACCGGTCTGTTGGAACAGGTCGCGGATCGAGGCGTTGTCGGTGATGTCCACGCGCAGGTCGCCACTGGTGCGGCCGACGCGGATGATTTCATGGCGTTGGCCCAGTTCGTTGGCGACGGCCTGGCCGAGGGTGCCGCTGGCACCGATCAGGATGATTTTCATGGGGCTCCGAAGGGATTTGGTGGAAGACGGCTTCAGAGTAAAGTGGCTGCTTGTTGTGATAATCCGGTTAATCGACAACCTTTGGTTTTCATATGGAAACAATCGCCAGCGATCTGGAAGACCTCTCCGCCTTCGCCGTATTGCTCGAATGCGGCAGCTTCACTCGTGCGGCGGAGCGCCTGGGCTGCAGCAAGGGGCAGTTGTCCAAGCGCATCTCCGCGCTGGAGCAGGCGCTGGGTACGACCCTGCTGCACCGCACCACCCGGCGACTGTCGCTGACCGCCGCCGGTGCCGCGTTGCTGCCCGAGGCCCAGGCGCTCAATGCCCAGGCGGCGCGTGCGCGGCAAGCGGTGCGGGCGCTGCAGGACGAGGCGCGGGGCACGGTGCGCCTGAGCTTGCCGGTTTCCCTGGGGGAGACCTTCTTCGATGCCTGGTTGATGGAGTTCTCTCGCGAGTATCCCGACATCCGCCTGGAGCTGGACCTGTCCAACGCCCTGCGTGACCTGGTGGCGGACGGCTTCGACCTGGCTATCCGCTCCGGCAGCCTGGCGGTGGACGAGCGCCTGGTGGCAAGGCCCTTGTTCGCGCTGCAGGAGCTGACCTGCGCCACGCCGGACTACCTGGCGCGCCACGGGGTGCCGCAGTCGCCGGCGGAGCTGGCCGGGCATTCCTGCCTGCAGAACACCCACTACCAGGACAGCGGCACCTGGCTCTACCAGCGCCATCACGAACTGTTCCGCGTGGAGGTCAGCGGCCTGATGGCGAGCAATCACTACACCCTGTTGAAGAAGGCGGCCTTGGCCGGCGCGGGTATCAGCCGATTGCCTTCCTACATGATTCAGCAGGAATTGGCCGACGGCAGCCTGGTCTGGCTGTTGCGCGAGTACCAGACCCGTACCCAGCCGGTGTACCTCATCCATCCGTACCAAGGGCGCTTGCCTCGCCGCACGCAGCTGTTGGCCGACTACCTGCTGCGCTGGTTCGAGCAGAGCCGGCGGCAGTTGGTCGCCCTGGAAGGCTGAAGGACATTTCGTTCAGGTTCGTTCAGGTTCGTTCAGCATTGGTTCAGAGAGGGTTCAGGGGGAGTTCAGGGTGGCGGCCGTAGGCTTTGCCCCATCCTTTTTGAACGCCTCTCGAGGTAGCCATCATGAACCGCTCCATGCTGTTGCTGACCGCGCTCTTCACCAGTGCCACCCTGGCCCTGACCGGTTGCGCCTCCAATCTGTCGGGCTCGTCCTATTCCCGCGATGACGCCCGCGCGGTGCAGAACGTGCGCATGGGCACTATCGAATCCCTGCGTCTGGTACAGATCGAAGGCACCAAGACGCCAATCGGTACCCTGGCGGGCGCCGCTGTCGGTGGTATCGCTGGCAGTTCCATCGGCGGCGGACGCGGCAAGACCATCACCACCATCCTCGGCGGGGTGGCGGGCGGTGCGGCGGGCTCGGCAGTGGAGGAGGGGATCACCCGCTCCCAGGGCGTGGAGATCGTGGTGCTTGAGGACAGCGGCGCTACCCGCGCCTATGTCCAGGCGGTGGACCCGGCCCAGCAGTTCCGTGTGGGTGATCGCGTACGCATCCTGACGGTCAATGGCGCCAGCCGAGTCGCCATCTGAGCGGGGGACATGCCATGCGCCGCCTGTCGATCGCACTGCTGCTGATGCTCGGCTGTGCCGCCGCCCAGGCTGGGGATGGGGATTTCTGGTACTTGCAGACCAGCGTCTATACAACCCACTGGGACCACGATCCGGACCACAACAACCACCAGGACCTGATTGGCCTGGAGCGCAATCGCGCCGACGGCATGGTGTTCGGTGGCGCGACCTTCCGTAACTCCTTCAGCCAGCGTTCCAACTACCTGTACGCCGGCAAACGCTTCGACTGGGAAGGCACGCCGTTCTACGCCAAGGTCACCGGTGGTGCACTGCAGGGCTATCACGGCAAGTACCGCGACAAGATCCCGCTGAACCACTACGGTGTGGCGCCGGCGATCATTCCCTCCTTCGGCGCACGTCTGGGGCCGGTCGGCACCGAGCTGGTGGTGCTGGGGAATTCCGCCGCGATGGTCAACGTCGGCGTAGGTTTCTGACGATCACCGAGCTGAAAACGGGCTTGGCCTGCGACGGGTAATCTCCGCAGGCCACGCCCGTTTCTGCTTGCGCCGTCGACTCAGCCGGCCACGTCCTGCAACGCCTTGTCCAGGCAGTCGATGAACAGTTCGGCGTGTTCCTGCTCGAAGGCCAGCAACGGGCGAATCTTCAGGATGTTCTCCATCGGGCCGGCGGCGCTGATCAGCACGCCGCGCTCGCGCATGGCGTTGACCACCCGGCGGGTCTGGCCGGCGGCCGGGGTCTTCCCGGCGCGCTCGGCCACCAGTTCGACGCCGAGGAACAGCCCCGCGCCGCGCACGTCGCCGATCAGTTCATGGCGCTCGGCCAACTGGCGGATGCCTTCCAGCATGAAGCCGCCGATGCGCTGGGAGCGCTCCTGCAGCTTCTCGTCGCGGATCACATCGAGCACCGCCTGGGCCGCCGCGCAGGACACCGGGTTGCCGCCGAAGGTGTTGAAGTAGCGCACGTTGCGCCCGAAGCTTTCGAGGATGTCCGCCCGCGCCACCACGCCGGCGATGGGCTGGCCATTGCCCATGGGTTTGCCGAGGGTGACCAGGTCCGGCTGCACGCCGTGGCGCTGGAAACCCCACATGGCGTCGCCGGTGCGGGCGAAGCCGCTTTGCACTTCGTCGGCGATGTAGAGCAGGCCTTCGTCCTGGGTGACTTTCACCGCTTCGGCGAGGAAGCCGGCGGGGACGGGCAGCACGCCATCGCTGGCGAAGATGCCGTCGAGCAGCAGCGCGGCGGGCTTGATGCCATGGGCGCGCAGATCGGCGATGGCGGCGCGTACGTCATCGGCCAGGGTCTTGGCGACGTTCTCCGCGCCCAGTCGATAGGCGTCCGGCGCACGCACGGTGCGCGCGTGAGCCGGCAGGGTGATGCCGCTGCCCAGGGCCGGCGAGAGTTCGGAGATATCGCCGGTGACGCCGTGGTAGGCGAAGCGGGTGATGATCACCCCGGTGCCGCCGGTGTAGTGGCGGGCGATGCGCAGGGCGAGGTCGTTGGCCTCGCTGCCGGTGCAGGTGAACATCACCTGGTCGAGGCCGGCGGGGAAGGTGGAGAGCAGGTCCTCGGCATAGTCGAGGATGCCTTCCTGCAGGTAGCGGGTGTGGGTGTTCAGCACTGCCGCCTGGCTGGCGATCGCCTGCACCACGCGGGGGTGGCAGTGACCGATGGAGGCGACGTTGTTGTAAGCGTCGAGGTAGCGATTGCCCTGTTTGTCGTAGAGCCAGACCCCTTCGCCACGCACGGTGTGCAGCGGGCGTTCATAGAACAGCCGGTAGGCCGGGCCGAGCAGGCGCTCGCGGCGCTCGATCAGGCGACGTTCCTCGTCGCTCAGGCGGTCGGCGTCCGCCGGACTGAATCCGTTGGGCATGGTCATTGAAGCGGCTCCTCGTGGTTAACGGAGACCTGGCAGGCGGCGAAGATCTGCTCCTGCGCCTGTCCCCGGCTCAGGCGGGCCAGGCCTTGCAGGCTCTGCCAGGCGTGATGGGCGTTGCGCAGGATGTAGTCGCGGTTCTCGGGGTGCAGGCTGGCGCGCCAGGCGGTGATGCTCAGGGTCATGATCAGGCGGGTGGCGATCAGGTCTGCGAGGATTTCCTGCTCGGCTTCCAGCAGCGGGCGGCGGCGATGGTAGGCGGCGATCATCTCGCAGGCGGTGGCCAGCGGTGCGTCCGGCGCGCCCACCTGGTAGGCGGCGGCGACGCCGAGGTCGTTGATCAGCGGCGCGTGGACCATGTCGCCGAAGTCGAGGATGTTGCGCAGTTGGTCGGGGTGCGCGGCATCGACGATCACGTTGTGCGGGTTCAGGTCGTTGTGGATCACTTGGGCGCGCAGGCTGGCCTGGCGGGGCAGGGCGTGGCGCTCGAAGCTGTCGAGGAAGCGTTCGACCAGCGCGCGCTGCTCGCGGTCTTCGATGTAGGTCAGCAGGCGGCGCAGGCGCGAGGCGTGCTTCATGTCCCACAGCAGTTCGTGGCCGGAGGCCGGATGCTCGAAGCCGTCGAGGGCGATGCCCAGGCGGGCCAGGGCATCGCCGAGGCCTTCGCGCAGGACGCGGCTGCGTTGCGGCACGCGGTGCAGCGGTAGGCCGTCGACGAAGGAGAACAGGCGGGCGAGCATCGGCTGGCCGTCGATGACCACCGGAATCTGGTATTCGCCGTTCAGCGAGGGGTAGACACGCTGCACCGGCAGGCTCGGATCGGCGGCCTCGACGCGCAGCAGGGCGCGGGTCTGGAAGTCCACCACCTGCGGGTCTTCCAGCGGGTGGGAGAGTTTCAGCAGGCGGTCGTCGCCGTGGCCGTGGCTGATGTGGAAGTTCAGGTCGCGTTCGCCGGCGAGGCGGTTCAGGGTGCCGCGCTGGCCGAAATACTCCTCGGCGATGGCGGCGGCCTGGGCGTCGCTCACCTGGGCGGCGGCCGCTTCCAGCAGGTGGTCTTGAATAGGGGCGGTGTTGAGGGGCACGGGTACTTCTCCAGCGGGTCCAGCAGGTCAATCGTGCAGCGGCCCGGCGAGTCGCGGAGCACCGCCCGACGCAAGGTCGGGCGGTACTTTTGCGGTTACTTGCTCGCCCAGGCGTTGAAGCGTTGTTCCAGTTCCTCGCCGTGATCGATCCAGAACTCGGTGTCCATGGCGCGCGCGTTTTCCAGGTTCTGCGGCGCAGTGGGCAGCTTGCCGGCGATGGCCGGATCGATCAGCGGGATGGTGTTCTTGTTGGTCGGGCCGTAGGGGATGTTCTCGGCGAACACTTTCTGGTGCTCGGGCTTGTTGGCCAGGGCGATGAACTGTTCGGAGAGCTCCTTCTTCGGGCTGCCCTTGACGATGGCCCAGTGGTCCAGGTCGTAGATGCTGCCGTTCCACTGGATGGCGAAGTCGCGGCCTTCCTTCTGCGCGGTGGCGACGCGGCCGTTGTAGGCGCTGGTCATCACCACGTCGCCGGCGGCCAGCCATTGCAGCGGTTGCGCGCCGGCTTCCCACCACTGGATGTAGGGCTTGAGTTCGTCGAGCTTCTTGAAGGCGCGGTCGACGCCTTCTTTCGTGCCCAGCACCTTGTACAGATCGGCCTGTTTCACGCCGTCGGCTTCCAGGGCGAATTCCAGGGTGAACTTGGCGCCACGGCGCAGCCCGCGCTTGCCCGGGTACTTCTTCACGTCCCAGAAGTCGGCCCAGCTGGTCGGCGCGCTGGCGAGCTTCCTGGCGTCGTAGGTGAGCACCGTGGACCAGATGAAGATGCCCACGCCGCAGTCGCTCACGGCGGCGTCGAGGAAGTCCTCGCGCTTGCCCAGCTTCGACCAGTCGAGCTGCTCGAACAGGCCTTCGCTGCAACCGCGCATCAGCTCCGGAGATTCCACCTCGACCACGTCCCAGCTGGTCTGGCCGGTGTCGGCCATGACCTTGATCTTGGCCATCTCGCCGTTGTACTCGGCGCCCTGGACGGTGACCTTGGCCTGCTGCTCGAAGGGTTTGTAGAAGGCCTTTTCCTGGGCCACCTTGTTGTCGCCGCCGAAGGACACCACGGTGAGGGTTTCGGCGTGGAGCTGGCCGGCGGCGCCGCCGGCGAGCAACATCAGTGCTGCAGCTTTCTTGAACATGCGATTACTCCTGGTCGGGCCAATCCGGCCCATCGAAAAGAGGGCAGCTTCAAGAGAGGGCTGGGACGGCCCGAGCTGGGAGGCCGACCGGTCGCCCGTTGGCTCAGGGGGAAGAGCGCGCGGTACAGGTGCGGTCGAGCATGGGATGTCCTCCAGTTTCTTGTTGTTCGGAATCGGATGACGCGGGGAAGGATTTAAACATCTTCCAAAACATGATGCATCATGTTTTTATTTGACCCATCGTGCACGGCGACACTCGCCATGCCACCACGGACATTTGCCTTACGCAGGGGGATGCACCATGAACCAGACCAGGACCTTGCTGCTCACCGGTGCCAGCCGCGGCATCGGCCATGCCACAGTCAAGCACTTCAACGCCGCCGGCTGGCGCGTGTTCACCGCCTCGCGCCAGGACTGGAGTGCCGAATGCCCCTGGGCCGAAGGGCTGATCAACCACATCCACCTGGACCTTGAGGACATCGACAGCGTGCAGGCCAGCCTGCCGCAGATCCGCGAGAAGCTCGGCGGCCAGCTGCATGCGCTGGTGAACAATGCCGGCATCTCGCCGAAAGGGCCGGAAGGGGAGCGCCTGGGCGTGCCGGAGAGCGACTACGCCACCTGGCTCAAGGTGTTCAACGTCAACCTATTCTCCACCGCGCTGCTGGCGCGCGGGTTGTTCGACGAGCTGAAGGCGGCCAAGGGCTCGGTGATCAACGTCACTTCCATTGCCGGGTCGCGGGTACATCCCTTCGCCGGTGTTGCCTACGCCTGCTCCAAGGCAGCGCTGGCGGCGCTCACCCGCGAGATGGCCCACGACTTCGGCCCGCATGGCGTGCGGGTCAATGCCATTGCGCCCGGGGAGATCGACACCGCGATCCTCTCCTCGGGCACCGAGCTGATCGTCGAGCGCGACATTCCCATGCACCGCCTGGGCAAGCCGGAGGAGGTCGCTTCGCTGATCCACTTCCTCTGTACCAGCGGCGCGTCCTACGTGAATGGCGCTGAAATCCACGTCAATGGCGGCCAGCATGTCTGATCCCGCTGGTATCCTCGGCGCGCAGTCCGCATCATGCGCGCCGGATACCTGACTGGCCCGCAGCCGAACCACGCGATGAGAGAGCGATGAACTACCCGATCGAAGGGCTGAACCATTCCTACCTGGGCAGCGGCGTCTACGCGCTGCTGCGCGAGGCGCTGATCACCGGCCGCTTCAAGCCGGACGATCGACTGCGCATCCGCGACCTGGCCCAGCAGTTGGGCACCAGCGTGACCCCGGTACGCGATGCGATCCTGCAGCTGGCCAAGGAGCAGGCGCTGGTGCTCAAGACGCCGCGCGACATCCGCGTGCCGCTGCTTACCCGCGAGCAGTACCTGGAGATTCGCAGCATCCGCATCGCCCTCGAAGGGCTGGCCGCGGAGACGGCCGCCGCCAGGGCCAGCGTCGAGCAACTGGAAGAGCTGGAAGCCAACATTCGCGCGAACCTCGATGCGATCCACGCCGAGGACATGGTCCAGGCGCTCAAGCTCAACCAGGCCTTCCACTTCGCCCTGGCCGACATCGCCGGGATGCCGCTGCTGCGCGCCTTCCTCGACAGCCTGTGGATGCGCACCGGCCCGCTGATCGCCCAGGCCTACGCCGACTTCAACGAGCGCATGGCGGTGGAGCACCACTGGGAAGTGCTGCGGGCGCTGCGCGAAGGCGACAGCGCCGCCGCGCGCGCGGCCATTCACGCCGACCTGGTCGACGGCAGCGAGAAGATGCTGGAGTTCATTGCCCAGTCCGAGGCGCAGAACTGAGGCTTTGTAGGAGCGAGCTTGCTCGCACGCAGAACTCACCGGCGAGCTTGTTCGCGAGCAAGCTCGCTCCTACCAAGAGCTGCATGGCGCGAACCAATAAAAAACGGCCCCGAAGGGCCGTTTTTCGTTGCAGCGCGGACGTCAGCCGCCGAGATACGCGTCGCGCACCTTGGGGTTCACCAGCAGGTTGGCGCCGGTGTCCTGCATGACGATGCGACCGTTCTCCAGCACGTAGCCGCGGTCGGCGAGCTTCAGCGCCTGGTTGGCGTTCTGCTCGACGAGGAAGACGGTCACGCCTTCCTGGCGCAGCTGTTCGACGATGTCGAAGATCTGCTGGATGATAATCGGCGCAAGGCCCAGGGACGGCTCGTCGAGCAGCAGCAGCTTGGGCTTGCTCATCAGCGCACGGCCGATGGCGAGCATCTGCTGTTCACCGCCGGACATGGTGCCGCCGCGTTGGTTGAAGCGTTCCTTCAGGCGCGGGAAGAGCGACAGGACCTTGTCCATCTGCTCCTGGTAATCGCCCTTGTTGGTGAAGAAACCGCCCATGGCCAGGTTCTCCTCCACTGTCAGGCGGGCGAACACGCGACGGCCTTCCGGCACGACGGCGATGCTCTTGCGCATGATCACGGAGGATTCCTTGCCGACCAGTTCCTCGCCCAGGTAGGTGATGCTGCCCGAGGAGGCGCGCGGCGAGCCGCACAGGGTCATCAGCAGGGTCGACTTGCCGGCCCCGTTGGCGCCGATCAGGGTGACGATCTCACCCTGCTGGACTTCCATGCTGACCTCGTGCAGCGCCTGGATCTTGCCGTAGAAGGTGGAAACCTTGTCGAACTTCAGCATGACTCAGGCCTCCCCCAGATAGGCTTTGATCACATCCGGGTTGCCGCGGATTTCTTCCGGGGTGCCGTCGGCCAGGGGCGTGCCCTGGTTGATCACGTAGATATGGTCGGAAATGCTCATCACCAGCTTCATGTCGTGCTCGATGAGCAGGACGGTGACGCCGTGCTCGGAGCGCAGCATGGCGATCAGTGCCTTCAGGTCCTCGGTTTCCCGCGGGTTCAGGCCGGCCGCCGGTTCGTCCAGCATCAACAGCTGCGGACGGGTCATCATGCAGCGGGCAATCTCCAGGCGACGCTGCTGGCCGTAGGCGAGGGTGCCCGCCGGACGGTTGGCGACTTCCTTGAGGTTGACGATCTCCAGCCAGTGCGCGGCGTAGTCCAGCGCCTCCGCCTCGCTGCGGCGGAAGGACGGCAGTTTCAGCAGGCCGGCGAAGAAGTTGGTGTTGAGGTGGCGGTGCTGGGCGACCAGCAGGTTCTCCACCGCGGTCATTTCCTTGAACAGGCGAACGTTCTGGAAAGTCCGCACCACGCCCTTGTGGGCGATCTTGTGGCCGGGCAGGTCCTGAACGGCTTCGCCACGCAGGAGGATCTGACCGCCAGTGGGCTGGTAGAAACCGGTCAGGCAGTTGAACACGGTGGTCTTGCCGGCGCCGTTCGGGCCGATCATCGAGACCACCTGCTTTTCCTTAACGTTCAGGGCCACCCCGTTCACGGCCAGCAGGCCGCCGAAGCGCATGGTCAGGCCGCTTACTTCAAGAATGGTCTGGCTCATTTGCGCAACTCCAGATGCGGACGCTGCATGGGCAGCAGGCCCTGCGGACGCCAGATCATCATCAGCACCATGATGGCGCCGAACATCAGCATGCGGTACTCGCTGAACTCACGCATGAGTTCGGGCAGCAGGATCATCACCACGGCGGCGAGGATCACGCCCAGCTGCGAACCCAGGCCACCCAGCACGACGATGGCGAGGATGGTCGCCGACTCGATGAAGGTGAAGGATTCCGGCGTCACCAGGCCCTGGCGCGCGGCGAAGAAGCTGCCGGCGAAACCGGCGAAGCAGGCACCGAGGGTGAAGGCGGAGAGCTTGATGATGGTCGGGTTCAGGCCGAGGGCGCGGCAGGCGATCTCGTCTTCGCGCAGGGCTTCCCAGGCACGGCCCAGGGGCATGCGCAGCAGGCGGTTGATCACGAACAGCACCAGCAGCACCAGCAGCAGCGCGACCAGGTAGAGGAACACGACCTTGTAGTTCGAGTTGTAGGCGATGCCGAAGAACTCGTGGAAGGTCTGCATCCCCTCGGGGGCGCGGCGCTCGAAGGAGAGGCCGAACAGGCTCGGCTTCTCGATGTTGCTGATGCCGTTGGGGCCACCGGTCAGCCAGGTCAGGTTACGCAGCAGGATGCGGATGATCTCGCCGAAGCCCAGGGTCACGATCGCCAGGTAGTCGCCGCGCAAGCGCAGCACCGGGAAGCCGAGGATGAAGCCGAAGAAGGCTGCCATCAGGCCGGCGATCGGTAGGCAGGTCCAGAAGCCCAGCCCGTAGTAGTGCGAGAGCAGCGCGTAGCTGTAGGCGCCCACGGCGTAGAAGCCGACGTAACCCAGGTCGAGCAGGCCGGCCAGGCCCACCACGATGTTCAGGCCGAGGCCCAGCAGCACGTAGATCAGGATCAGCGTGGCGATGTCCACCGCGCCGCGCGAGCCGAAGAACGGCCAGGCGAGGGCGATGACGATCAGGCCGAGGATGATCTTGCGCTGCACCGAGGAGTGGGTCAGGCGTTCGGCGAGCTTGGTGTGCGGCCGGGACAGGAACTGGCGGGTGCTGGTCACGAAGTGGAATTTGTCGCGCACCAGTTGCCAGACGAACATCGCCACGGCACACGCGGCAATGACCCACAGCGTGGTGGGGCTGACGCCTTCCAGCTGCAGGCCGATGCCGATCACGCTGAGCTTCACGCCGAGTACCGGGTAGGCGACGGCCATCACCAGCAGGGCACTGAAGAATGCGGTCTTGAGTTTCTGGCTCATACCTTTTCCACCTCCGGGCGGCCGAGGATGCCGGTGGGGCGGAAGAGCAGGACGAGCACCAGCAGGGTGAACGCCACCACGTCCTTGTACTGGTCACCGAACACGTCGGCGCCAAAGGCTTCGGCAACGCCGAGCACCAGCCCGCCGAGCATGGCGCCCGGAATGCTGCCGATGCCGCCCAGCACCGCGGCGGTGAACGCCTTGATGCCGGCCAGGAAGCCGATGTGCGGGTTGATCACGCCATACTGCAGACCCAGCAGCACCGCGGCCACGGCGGCCAGGGTGGCGCCGATGACGAAGGTCAGGGCGATGATGTTGTTGGTGTTGATGCCCAGCAGGTTGGCCATCTTCAGGTCCTCGGCACAGGCGCGGCAGGCGCGGCCCAGGCGGGAACGGGAGATGAACATGGACAGGCCATACATGGTCAGCAGGGTGATGATGAAGATCAGCACCTGCATGTACGAGATGGTCACGCCGCTCATTTCGTCCGGGCCGATGATGAAGTTGCCCGGCAGCAGGTTGGGGATGGCCTTGTCCTTGGAGTCCTGGGCGAGCAGGACCTCGTTCTGCAGGAAGATCGACATGCCGATCGCGGAGATCAGCGGAATCAGTCGGTTGCTTCCGCGCAGCGGGCGGTAGGCGATTCGTTCGATACCGTAGCCGTACGCACTGGTGACGATGATGCTGGCGGCGAAGGTGCAGATGATGACGACAGGAAGACTTACGATTCCCATCATCGCCAGCCCCGTGATCACGATGAAGGCTACGTACGAGCCAATCATGTAAACCTCGCCATGGGCGAAGTTGATCATGCCGATGATGCCGTAGACCATGGTGTAGCCGATGGCGATCAGGGCATAGGTGCTGCCGACGGTGAGGCCGTTGATCAGCTGTTGCAGATAGTGATAGAGATCAGGCATTACCTAACTCCTCGGGCGTCGCGTGAAGCGGCGCTTGTGGCGCGACGGACCCCCGGAATACTCGGATAAACAAAGCCCACTGCGGGTGCAGTGGGCTCTGGGTGTCGGCCAGCGGCTTACTTGGCTTCGGTCTTGGTGCCGTCCTTGTGCCACTGGTAGACCACGAAGTTGAAGTTCTTCAGGTCGCCCTTCTCGTCGAAGGCCAGGTCACCGGTCGGGGTCGCGAAGGTGTTGGCGCGCAGAGCCGCGGCTACCTTGTCGGTTTCCTCGCTGCCGGCTTTCTTGATGCCTTCGGCGATGACTTCGACAGCGGCGTAAGCCGGGAACACGAACGGACCGCTCGGGTCTTCGTTCTTGGCCTTGAACGCGTCAACCAGGCCCTTGTTCTTCGGATCCTGGTCGAAGGACTTCGGCAGGGTCACGTACAGGCCTTCGGAAGCCGGGCCGGCGATAGCGGAGATTTCCTTGTTGCCGACGCCTTCCGGACCCATGAAGCCGACTTTCAGGCCCTTCTCGGAGGCCTGGCGCAGCAGCAGGCCCAGTTCCGGGTGGTAGCCGCCGTAGTAGACGAAGTCCACCTTGGCCTGCTTGAGCTTGGCGATCATCGCGGAGAAGTCCTTGTCGCCGGCGTTGATGCCTTCGAACAGCGGAACCTTGATGCCGTCGGCTTCCAGGGTCTTCTTCACGGCAGTGGCGATGCCTTCGCCGTACTGCTGCTTGTCGTGGATCACGGCCACGGACTTGGGCTTGATGTGCTCGGCGATGAACTTGCCGGCGGTCGGGCCCTGCAGGCTGTCCAGGCCGATGGTGCGGAAGATCAGCTTGTAGCCGCGGGAGGTGATGTCCGGGCTGGTGGACGCCGGGGTGATCATGATCACGCCTTCGTCTTCGTAGATGTCGGATGCCGGCTGAGTGGAGCTGGAGCAGAGGTGGCCAACCACGAACTTGATGCCGTCGTTGACGACTTTGTTGGCAACGGCCACGGCTTGTTTCGGATCGCACGCGTCGTCGTAGACCACGCCTTCCAGTTGCTTGCCGTCTACGCCGCCCGCCTTGTTGATCTGCTCAATGGCCATTTTCGCGCCAACGAACTGCATCTCCCCATACTGGGCGACGGCGCCGGTCACCGGGCCGGCCAGAGCGATCTTGATGGTGTCGGCGGCCATGGAGTAGCTGGCAACGCCGGCGAGTGCCATGGCGGTGAACAGCTGGGAAAGACGCTGAGTACCCTTTTTCATAGTGCTCCACTCTTCTTGTGTTATTCGTTTTTGTAGTCCTGGTAGCCGAAGGCTGCAGAACCGGGATTGCCCCGGACAAGCCCACCGGCAACTGTACCGGTACAGTGTAGAGTGCCGCTTTACCGCTTGAAAAGCGGGGGGCGGCGGGCTGGCCGAGCGCATGTCGCAACCTTGACACAAACGTACAGAAAAACGGCGTCTCTCCGATTTTTCCCTGAGGGTTCCGTCATCCGGAAAGCGCCGTCCGAACCTTGCCTGGCGCGGCCTCGGCGCTATCATGGCGCCGATCGTTTACCAGGTGAGATCCATGACTGAACAAGCTAGCACCCTCTATGCCAAGTTGCTTGGCGAAACCGCGAAGATTTCCTGGCAGGAGCTCGCGCCGTTCTTCGCCCGTGGCAACCTGCTCAAGGTTGCGGGTTCCGCCGATCTGGTGGAGGTCGCGGTGGGCGTTGCCGAGGACGACAAGGCGAAGGTCGCCGCCTGGCTTGCCAGCGGCGAGCTTGGCAAGGTCGACGAAATCCAGGCGGAGGATTTCCTCGCCCGTGACCCGGAGCTCTGGGCGGTGGTAATTGCGCCCTGGGTATTGGTTCAAGAAAGAATTCGAAAAGACGTCCTGCACTGACACAGAACGATTTCCAATTCACAAAGGCGCGCTAGACTGTGCGGATTCCATAGAAGGAGATTCGCCATGTTCGAACCGGGCCATCTGCACCTCCAGGCCATGCCGGGGCTGGACCAGCAGGAAATTGACGCTCACATCTACTACGAAGTGCGCAGGGATGCGGAGAAGGGCACTTACGTGCACTTCACCATGAAAGGCGAAATCGACCGTAATGCTTTCAGCGAAGAATGGGACATGCCCAAGGAGCAGGCCTTCAATTTTGCCAGCGATGCCACCCGCATTGCCCAGAAGCATGGCCTGCACCCGCGCTTTGGCGCCGTGGTGCGCAATCACAAGGAGTATGACGCGATGTTCGAGGACATCCGCCAGAAACTCGGCACCCACTACGGCGACCCGGTGGACCTCGAGGACGTCATTCGCCACGGCGAGTCCGACTGATACGCTGCGAATGAAAAAGCCCGGCCATGTGCCGGGCTTTTTGTTGCGTGCTGTTTCCGATGCTTGTAAGAGCTCTTTGTAGGAGCGAGCTTGCTCGCGAACCGCCTGACACCGAGTGGGCTGACGCCTGGTTCGCGAGCAAGCTCGCTCCTACAAGGTGAATCTCAATGACTCACCCAGCGCTGCCGTGCCCAGGCGCTCAGCGTATCGACGCCCAGCACCAGCAGCAGCATGGCGAGAATCACCGTGGCCGCCTGCGCCTGCTGGAACAGGCTCAGGCTGAAGTAGAGCATCTGCCCCAGGCCACCGGCGCCGACGAAGCCGAGCACGCTGGCCATGCGGATGTTGTTCTCCCAGCGGTACAGCACGTAGGCCACCAGTTGCGGCCAGACCGCCGGCAGGGTGCCGTAGGCGAAGGCGGCGACGCGACCGCCGCCGGCCAGGCGAACGGCCTCGGCGGGAGCGGTCGGGGTGTTTTCCAGCGCCTCGGCGAACAGTCGGCCGAGCACCCCGCCGGTATGCAGCGCCAGGGCCAGGGTGCCGGCGTTCGGTCCTAGTCCTGCGGCCAGCACCATCAGTGCGCCCCACACCAGTTCCGGTACCGCGCGCAGGGCATTGAGCAGCAGCCGCGACAGGCTCTGGGCGACACGGCCGAAACGCCCGGCCGCCGGCAGTGCCAGCAGCACGCCGAGCAGTGCCGCGAGGAGGGTGCCGATGGCCGACATGGCCAGGGTTTCCAGTGCGCCCCGGCCGATGGCCTGCAAGTGCGCGACGGAAAGGTCCGGGGACAGGAAGTCGCGCGCGTAGGCGAGCATCTGGCCAAGGCCCTTGGTGCTGAAGAGTCCGCCGGTGTCCATCTGCAGGTAGACGAAGGAGGCGATCACCGCGGCCAGGACGACCAGCAGCCAGGCCAGGCTGCGCAACAGCCCGCTCATTCGAGCCTCCCGCGCAGGAAGCGGCTGAGCAGGTCGGCGCCGAGCACCAGCAGCAGGAAGGTCAGCAGGATGCTCGCCACCTCGCCGCCGGCGAACATGCGCAGCGACAGATCGATCTGCTGGCCGAGGCCGCCGGCGCCGACGAAGCCCATCACCACCGAGGCACGGATAGCGCACTCCCAGCGGTAGACGGTGTAGGAAATCAGTTCCGGCGCCGCCGAGGGCAGCACGCCGTAGGCGAAGGCCTGCAGGCGCGAGCCGCCGCCGAGCAGCACCGCGCGGGTCGGACGCGGGTCCACCGATTCGAAGATTTCCGCGTAGACCTTGCCGAGCATGCCGCCGTAGGTGATGGCGATGGCCAGCACGCCGGCGGTCGGTCCCAGGCCCACGGCGCGGACGAACAGCAGCGCCCAGACGATTTCCGGCACGCTGCGCAGCAGGATCAGCAGGCCACGCACCGGCCAGCGCAAGGCGCGCGCCCACCAGGCCGGCAAGCCGCCGCGGGCCAGAGCGGAGATCGATAGCGCACGGGTCGCCAGCAGCGCGGCGGGGAAGGCGATCAGCCAGGCCAGCGCCATGCCGGCGGTGGCAATGGCCAGGGTTTCTAGGGTGGCGCGGCCGAGCAGGCCGAGGAATTCGTCGTCATGGGCCGGCGGCCAGAAACCGCCAAGAAAATTGGCCATGGTCCGCGCATTTTCGCCGCTGAACAGGCCGCTGATGTCCAGCTCGGAGAGGCGCAGGCCCGGCCACAACAGGGCCAGGGCGAGCAGGGTGAGCAGCAGGCGTGGCAGCGCGGCGGGGTCGCGGGGCGGGCTCTTCGAGAGCGCAGGCTTCAGCATCGCGGAATCTGCACCACCACAGGTTTGCCCGCTGGCGGGGAGTCGGCCTGCTGACCGAGTTGCTCGTTGGCGTAGAGGGCGCGCAGGTCGTCCGGAGTGACTTGTTCCGCCGGCTTGTCGAAGGCGATGCGGCCATCGCGGATGCCGACGATGCGCGGGAAGTGTTCCAGTGCCAGGTCCACCGCATGCAGGCTGGCCAGCAGCGTCACGCCGCGGCTCCGCGCTTCGCGGCTGAGCACCGCCAGGGTGTGGCCGGCGAGCACCGGGTCCATGGCCGAGACGGGTTCGTCTGCCAGCAGCACTTCGGCCTGCTGGTACAGCGCCCGGGCGATGCCGACCCGTTGCAGTTGGCCACCGGAAAGCTGGTCGCAGCGTTCGAACAGCTTGTCGGAGAGGTCCAGGCGTTGCAGCTCGGCGCGGGCGCCGGCGCTGTCGAGGGGATAGAGCAGGCTGGCCAGGCTCCTGCCCAGCGACCACTGGCCGAGGCGGCCGGCGAGTACGGCGGTGACCACCCGCTGGCGCGGCGGCAGCGGAGGGGCCTGGTGCACCAGCGCAATGCGTGCGCGCAGGCGCTGGCGCGCGGCGCCACTCAGCGCCCAGGGCTGGGCGCCGAGCAGTTCGTAGTTGCCCGCCGAGGGTTTCAGGGCGGTGGCCAGGATGCGCAGCAGGGTGGTCTTGCCGGCGCCCGAAGGACCGATGATCGCCACCCGTTCGCCGGCTTCGACCGCAAGGTCGATGCCGGCGAGCGAACGCTGGCCGTTGGCGTGGACGTGCTCCACGCCGGTCAGTTTCAGGGTCACTTCAGGAGGCCGGCGGCGCGAGCCGACTCCTCGATGCCCTTGTAGTTCTCAGGCTTGGTCTCGATGAAGCGGCTGGCCGCCTGCAGGTCGAGGATTTCCTTGTCGCGCGGGTTGTTCGGGTCGAGGGCGAGGAAGGCCTTCTTGATCTTCTCGGCCAAGGCCGGATCGAGGTTGCCGCGCACGGTCCAGTTGTAGTCGTAGTAGGTCGGGGTGGTGGCGAAGACCTTCACCTTGCTGGTGTCGACCTTGCCGCTGTCCACCAGCTTCTGCCAGACGGAGGCGTTCAGCACGCCGGCGTCGACCTTGCCGGCCTGGACCCAGGCGACGGTAGCATCGTGGGCGCCGGAGTAGGCCACGCGGGAGAAGAACTGCTCGGGCACCACGCCGTCCTTCTGCATGAAGTAGCGCGGCATCAGACTGCCGGAGGTGGAGGACACGGAGCCGAAGGCGAAGGTCTTGCCCTTCAGGTCCTGGATCGACTTCACGCTCGGGTCGGCGGTGATGAATTTGCTGGTGAACTGCTGGTCCTGCTCGCGCTGTACCAGCGGGATGGCATTGCCGGTCTTCAGGCGCGCCTGGACGAAGGTGAAGCCGCCCAGCCAGGCCATGTCCAGGCGATCGGAGGCCAGGGCCTCGACCACGCCGGCATAGTCGGATACCGGGATGAACTTAACGGGCATGCCCAGTTGCTCCTCCAGGTAGGCGCCCAGCGGCTTGAACTTGCGCAGCAGTTCGGTGGGGGCTTCATCGGGAATGGCCGAGACCTTCAGCTCTTTCAGGGCTTCGGCATGGGTAACGGACGCAGCAAAGGACAGCGCAAAGCAGGCGGCGAGCGCCAGGGTGCGTTTCAGCATGGAGCAGTCTCCGGTTCAATAGCGGAAAAAGCCTGGGAAGTTTAGCGGCTGTCTGCCCGCGTATTCCCCGACCCAGGGAGCACGCACTGCCGGCAGGCTCGGCCTTCGAGCCGGCTGATGATCTGCTACGCGTCGGCAGAACGGCGTTGAGAAGGGCCTCGGATGCTCATTTACGCTCCGCTCCTCGTCCCTTCTCGCCTTGTTCTGCGCTAGCTCGCGAGATCCTCAGCAGGCTCTTTGCCTTCGCGGGGGTTAAGATGGCCGCCCCCGTGCCCGCTATTTTGCCTCACAGGAGTTACAGATGTCTGCCCTGCCTTCCATTGCCTTTGCCGGCCTCGGCCTGATGGGCGTGCCCATGTCCCGTCGCCTGCTCGCCGCCGGCTACCCGCTGACCGTGTGGAACCGATCCGCCGGCAAGCGCGAACTGCTCGCCGGGGAGGGCGCCCGCGCCGTGGAGACGCCGGCACAGCTGTGCGCCGATGCCGAGGTGGTGATGCTCTGCCTGGCCGATACCGCCGCCGTGCACGAGGTGGTGTTCGGTGCCGGCGGTATCGTCGAGAGCGCCCGCGCCGGGCAGGTACTGGTGGACTTCTCCAGCCTGGAGCCAGCCGCCACCCGCGAAATGGCCGCTGAGCTGGAAGCGCGTACGGGCATGCGCTGGGTCGACGCTCCGGTATCAGGCGGCACGCCGGGCGCCGAGGCCGGCACCCTGGCGATCATGGCCGGCGGCCGTGTCGAAGACATCGAGCGCGTCCGGCCGATCCTGGCCAACCTCGGCCAACGCCTGACGCGCATGGGGGATGTCGGCGCCGGACAGGTGACCAAGGTGTGCAACCAGATGATCGTCGCCTGCAACGCGCTGGTGATCGCCGAGGTGGTGGCGTTGGCGGAAAAGTCCGGCGTCGATGCCAGCCTGATCGCCCCGGCGCTGGCCGGTGGCTTCGCCGATTCCAAACCCCTGCAGATCCTTGCTCCGCAGATGGCCGAAAGCCGCTTCGAGCCGGTGAAGTGGCACGTGCGCACGCTGCTCAAGGATCTGGACACCGCCGTAAAGCTTTCCCGCGAGGAAGGCTCGGCCACGCCCATGAGCGGCCTCGCCGCGCAACTGATGCGCCTGCACGGCAGCCAGGGCAATCTCGAACGCGACCCGGCTACCCTGGTCGAGCAATACCGCCAGTCGAAGGAATTACCTGAATGAAACTCTGCGCCAACCTGTCCCTGCTGTTCACCGAAGTCCCGTTGCTGCAGCGTATCGACGCTGCCGCCAAGGCCGGCTTCGATGGCGTGGAAATCCAGTTCCCCTACGACGTCCCGGCCGAGCAACTGAAGGCCGCACTGGATGACGCCGGCCTGCCGCTGGTGCTGATCAACCTGCCGGCCGGCGACCTGATGCAGGGCGGCCCGGGTATCGCCGCGGTGCCTGCGCGTGCGGCGGAGTTCGACGCCGCGCTGGCCAAGGCGCTGGACTATGCGCGCATCGTCAAGCCGCAGCACGTGAACGTGCTGGCTGGCCGTCTGGTCGAGGGCCTGGAGCGCGAGGTCGCCCTGCAGACCCTGGCCGAGCGCCTGCGCGTCACCTGCGACGCCTTCGCCGGCAGCGGCACCGACGTGCTGATGGAAGCCATCAATTGCCACGACATGAAGGACTTCCTGCTCAATACCCCGGAACACCTGCAGGACATGCTCGAGCGCGTGGCACGGGAAAACCTGCGCGCCCAGCTGGACCTCTACCACATGGCGCGCATGGGCCTGGAACTGGTGGATTGCATCTATGCGCTGATGGGCCAGATCGGCCACGTGCAGTTCGCCGACTTCCCCGAGCGCGGCGAGCCGGGCTCCGGCGAGATGGACTTCGAAGTGCCGCTGCAGGTGCTCGATGACGTCGGCTACGACGGCTGGCTGGGAGCGGAATACCGACCGACCGGCACCACCGCCGACTCTTTGCGCTGGCTGCCGCGCTGGCGTTCAGGCCTGATTGCGTAACAGCGTCGACTCGCTGCCTTCGTGGTAGGCGTCGAGGAACTCCACCAGCGCGGAGAGGGGCAGGGGGCGGCTGAACAGGTAGCCCTGCGCCAGTTCGCAGTTGTTTTCGCGCAGGAAGGCCAGCTGCTGCGGGTGCTCGACACCTTCGGCGATCACCTTCAGGTGCAGTTTCTGCGCCATGGCGATGATCGCCTGGGCGATCTCGCCGTCACGCTGGGACTGGGGCACGTCGCAAATGAAGGAGCGGTCCACCTTCAGGGCATCCAGCGGTAGCTGGCGCAAGTACGACAGCGACGAATAGCCGGTGCCGAAGTCGTCTATCGACAGGCTCACGCCCAGTTCCCGCAGGCGATTGAGCAGTGGAATGGCCTGGTCGATGTTGGCCACCACCGCATTTTCGGTGACCTCCAGCTCCAGGTAGCGGGCCGGCAGACCGGCCTCGTCCAGGGTGCGTTGCACTTCTTCCACCAGGCTGGCGCGGCCCAGGTTGCTGGCACAGCAGTTCACCGCCACCCGCAGCTCGGTAAAGCCCAGGTCATGCAGGCGGCGCAGATCCTGGCAGGCCTGGCGGAGCACCCAGGCATCCAGCGCGCCGATCAGGCCGTTGGCGATCGCCAGGTTGATGAAACGGTCCGGTGACAGCAGGCCGTGGACCGGGTGCTTCCAGCGCACCAGCGCCTCCAGTTGCTCCACCCCGCCGTTGCCGATACGCAGGATCGGCTGGTAATAGAGCACCAGCTCGTCGTCCCACAGCGCCTTGCGCAGTTCCTCTTCCAGCTGCAGCTCCTGGGTGGCCTTGGTCTTCAGGTGCGGGCTGAAGAAGTGGGTGGCGTTGCGACCGTTGCCCTTGGATTGGTACAGGGCCAGGTCGGCGTGCTTGAGCAGCTCCTCTGCCTGGTCGCCGTCATTGGGAAACAGGCTGATACCGACGCTCAGGGTCATCACCAGGCTGCGCCCGGCGGTGGTGATGGGCTCCTTCATGCGTTGCATCAGGCGCTGGGAGAGGATGCGCGCTTCGTGATCCTCGCCCAGGTCGGCAAGGATGCAGAACTCGTCGCCGCCGAAGCGGGCCAGCAGGTCGGAGCCGCGCAGGGCGCTGCGAATGCGCCCGGAAACGATGCACAGCAGTTCGTCGCCGGCGGCGTGGCCGAGGGAGTCGTTGACCCGCTTGAAGTGGTCCAGGTCCAGCAGGATCACCGCCATGCCCTGGCCTTTCTTGCGGTTGCGCTCCAGGCGCAGGGCGAACTCCTCGTTCAGCGCCGTGCGGTTGTGCAGGCCGGTCAGGCCGTCGACGCGCGCCAGTTGCTGCAGGGAGGCATTGGCGTGGTCGAGCTGGCTGAGCAGGGTGTTGACCCGGTTCAGTTCGCTTTCCTTGCTTGCCAGGCTCTCGTCGATCCAGGCGGCCCAGAGCCCGGCGAGTACCACCGCCAGGGCCAGCAGTCCGACCATCACGCCGAGCTGAATGGCGTTGCCCTGGGCGGCGTCGGCAACCGGCACCACCCAACTGGGCAGCGTCAGGGTCAGCGCCGCCATGCCGGTGAAATGCATGCCGGCAATGGCGCTGCCGAGCAGCAGGCTGGCGAGGATCTGGTAGAGCCACTGGCGATCCGCAGGCTGCCGGTTGAGGACCGGGGTGAGCACTAGCGCGACATAGGCCACCAGGATCGCTATCAGTACCGACAGCGCCACCAGCGACGGGTCGTAATGCTGCATCGGCGGCGCCTGGATGGCTGCCATCCCGGTGTAGTGCATGCCGGCGATGCTCACGCCGATGCAGCCGGCGGCCAGCAGGTGTTGCAACGGGCTTAGTCCTGCGCGGATGAGCAGGCGCATGGCGACGACCGAGGTGCCGATGGCGATGAGCAGTGACAGCAGGGTCAGGCCGCTGCTGAAGTGCACCGGCACCGCGGGGCGGAAGGCGAGCATGGCGACGAAGTGCATCGACCAGATGCCGCTGCCCAGGCAGATGCCGCCTACCCACTGCCAGCGCCATGCCTGCCGGGGCGAACGGAGCATCAGGCCGGCGATGCTCAGCGCGACGTAGCTGGCGGCACAGGCGATGAGGATGGATAGCAGCACCAGACCGGGGTTGTGGGTGCACTCCAACAGCACAGCGTCGGGTACGGCGTCCTTCTGCCATTCCATAGCCGGGAGCTCCAGATGTCGGGATGTGGTCGAGGCACGGGGGAGATATCACTTTGATGTCAGTCTAGGGTGTGGTCATTGCCCTGCAAGCCGGGATCGTCGTTTCCGACGGAGTGGCGAAGTGCCTCCGACGTACGGTCGTGCCAGACCGAATGGGCATCCGGCTTCCGATGTGCCGGATGACGTCTTCGAATTGACACACTTTTGACCAACTTGCCGCTAAAGTACCGCCGCTGGCCGGCAGGCCTTCCCATTCACGTTTCCAATCCGACTTTTGCAGTTCAAGGAGTGCACTCGATGGCTGAGGGTAAACGCCACCTCATCCCGCAGATCAGTTCCACGCGGCTGGTCCTGCTGTTTTCCCTGGCCCTGGTGCTCTTCTACAACGTCGCGACCTGGAAGGCGCTGAACAACCTGGTGCCGCTGGAAGGTGTGAAAGGTGCCGGCTTCTTCCTCTCGTTCGCCTTCTTCCTCTGGGCGGCCTTCACCCTGTTGCTGACGCTGGTGTCGTTCCGTCCGCTGCTCAAGCCGGCGCTGACCCTGGTGGCGCTGGTGTCCGCCGGCGCGGCCTACTTCATGAACACCTATGGCGTGGTCATCGACACGGTGATGGTGCAGAACGTGTTCGAGACCAACCCCGGCGAAGCCGCGGCCCTGTTCAGTGCGCGGATGGTCGGCTACCTGCTGGTGCTGGGCGTTCTGCCGGCGGCCATCATCTGGCGGACCCCGGTGACTTATCGCCCGTTCTTCCGCGGTCTGCTCAACAAGGTCCTGGTGATAGTCGCCTGCGTGGCGGTGGTGGCGGTCTCCGTGGGCAGCTTCTATTCCACCTATGCGCCGGTGTTCCGCCAGGAAGACAAGCTGACCCACTTCATCAACCCGACCAACTACATCTATGCGGTGAGCAAGTACGCCAAGCAGCGCCTGGGGATCAAGGAGAACCTGGTGGTGCAACCGATCGGCGAGGATGCCGTGGCGACCCAGCGCGTGCGCGCCGACGGCAAGAAGTCGCTGATGATCTTCGTGGTCGGTGAAACCGCCCGCGCCGACCACTTCTCCCTGAACGGCTATGCCCGCGAGACCAACCCGGAGCTGGCCAAGCTCGACATCATCAACTTCGCCAACGTCAGCTCCTGCGGCACCTCCACTGCTGTGTCGGTGCCCTGCATGTTCTCCAAGTTCCCCCGCGAGGACTACAGCGACAAGAAGGGCAAGACCTACCAGGGGCTGCTCGACGTGCTGCAGCGGGTAGGCGTGTCCGTGCTCTGGCTGGACAACAACAGCGACTGCAAGGGCACCTGCCTGCGCGTGCCGAACCGCGACATCCCCAAGACCCAGCCCGGCCCCTTCTGCGACGGCAAGAACTGCCTGGACGAAGCCCTGCTGCAGGACCTGCAGGCCTACATCGACGGCCTGAAGGACAACGCCATCATCGTCCTGCACGCCGACGGCAGCCACGGCCCGGAGTACTACGACCGCTATCCGAAGAGCCTGGAACGCTTCAAGCCGGTATGCCACACCAACCAGCTGGGCAGTTGCAGCAGCGAGGAGCTGGTGAACGTCTACGACAACACCATCCTCTACACCGACTTCTTCCTGTCCAAGGTGGTGGAACTGCTCAAGCGCAACGAAGGCCGCTTCGACACCTCGATGCTCTACGTCTCCGACCACGGCGAGTCGCTGGGCGAGAACGGCGTCTACCTGCACGCCGCGCCCTACGCCATCGCGCCCAAGGCGCAGACCCATGTGCCGATGGTGATGTGGTTCGGCAACGGCGCGTTGGGCGACCTGGGCATCGATCGCGGCTGCCTGGAGACCAAGGCCAAGGCCGACGAGTTGAGCCACGACAACCTGTTCCACTCGGTGCTCGGCCTGTACGACGTACGCACCAGCCTCTACCAGCCGGACCTGGACATCTTCCATTCCTGCCGGCGCAACATGACCGCCGCCCAGTAAGCAGACGGCAGCAAAAAGAAAGGCCCTGCGGCATACACCGCAGGGCCTTTGCGTTTTCAGGGGCTGGACTTACTTGTCGCGTACCAGCAGCACCGGGCGGTTGCTGACGCGGATCAGGCCTTCGGCCACGCTGCCCAGCATCAGGCGGCGCACGCCACGGCGGCCATGGGTACCCATGACGATTACATCCGCCTTGGAGGCGTCGGCCTCGATTTCGATACGTTCGGCGATCTCCTCGCTGGCGCGTTCCTGGCAGACCCGCTCGAACACGGCCTTGACCGGGAAATCGGCGACCTGCTCCCTGGCCTTGGCCAGGATGTCATCGGCAGCCTTCAGCGCGGCTTCGCGCAGCGGCTCGGGGTTGTAGTACACGGCGTAGTCGGGCAGGTGCCGCAGGGGGCTGTCGACGATGGTGATGACCCGCAGCTCGCCGCCGCTCAGCTTGGCCAGCTTGGCCGCCTCGACCAAGGCGCGGTCGGAAACCGGACTGCCGTCCACCGCTACCAGAATGCGCTCGTACATGATGTGTTCCTCAATCAGTGGGCTTGGTAAGAAAACTCTATCCCTCCGAGGGCGAGATTCCCTTGCGCAGCGTCAATGGTAGTCGGTGTGTCTGAAAATTCCGGGAATAGAGCGGCTTGTTCCACTGATCGGCCGTCTGTCTGGGCGTAGGAGCGGACTCTGTCCGCGATCATGTCAGCCACGCGCCGGCCTTGCTCGTGGAGCCGCCGATGCGACATCGCGGACGGAGTCCGCTCCTACGCAGCCGGGTGGAACGGCGCCCATGAAAAAAGCCGCCACAGGTCACCCTGTGGCGGCTTCTTCATTGAACTGTCTCTGGATCAGCCCGCCACCAGCACGCGGATCGCCTCCAGGCGCAGCGAGGCCTTGTCCAGCATCGCCAGGCTGTCGTCGCGCTGCTTGCGCAGGGCATCCAGTTCGCTGTCGCGCACGCTGGGGTTGACGGCCTTGAGCGCGGTCAGGCGCGCCAGCTCCTCGTCCAGGGTGGCGGTCAGCTGCTGGCGGGCCGCTTCCACACGCTCGGCATGGCGCGGGGCGATCTTGGTCTCGGCCAGTGCGAACTGCTTGGCCAGCACGTCGCGCTGGGCCTGCACGAACTTGTTGGCGCTGGCGCGCGGCACGCTTTCCAGCTGGTCGTTGAGGGTTTCGAAGGACACGCGAGCGGACAGGTCGTTGCCGTTGGCATCCATCAGGCAGCGCAGCGCCACCGGCGGCAGGAAGCGGCCGAGCTGCAGCTTGCGCGGCGCCACGGCCTCGCTGACGAACAGCAGCTCCAGCAGCACGGTGCCGGGCTTGAGCGCCTTGTTCTTGATCAGTGCCACCGAGGTGTTGCCCAGCGAGCCGGACAGCACCAGGTCCATGCCGCCCTGCACCATGGGATGTTCCCAGGTGAGGAACTGCATGTCCTCGCGGGCCAGGGCCTGGGCGCGGTCGTAGGTGATGGTCACGCCTTCGTCGTCGCCCAGCGGGAAGCTGGCGTCGAGCATCTTCTCGCTCGGGCGCAGGATCAGCGCGTTCTCCGAGTGATCCTCGCTGTGGATGCCGTAGGTGTCGAACAGGCGCTCCATGTAGATCGGCAGGGCGAACTGGTCGTCCTGCTCCTCGATCTCCTCCACCAGCGCCTCGCCTTCACCGCTGCCGCCGGAGTTCAGCTCCAGCAGGCGGTCACGGCCGCTGTGCATCTCGGCTTCCAGGGCTTCGCGGGCGGCCTTGCCTTCGGCGAGCAGGGCGGCGAAGGCGTCGTCGTCGCCGCCATCGAGCAGTTCCACCAGGCGCGGGCCGAAGCGGTGCTGCAGGGCGTTGCCGGTGGGGCAGGTGTTGAGGAAGGCGTTCAGCGCCTGGTGGTACCACTGGAACAGGCGTTCCTGCGGGCTGTTCTCCAGGTGCGGCACGTGGATCTGGATGGTGTGCTTCTGGCCGATCCGGTCGAGGCGGCCGATGCGCTGTTCCAGCTGGTCCGGGTGAGCCGGCAGGTCGAACAGCACCAGATGATGGGCGAACTGGAAGTTGCGGCCCTCGCTGCCGATTTCCGAGCAGATCAGCACCTGGGCGCCGAACTCTTCGTCGGCGAAGTAGGCGGCGGCGCGGTCGCGTTCGAGGATGCTCATGCCTTCATGGAACACGGTGGCCGGGATGCCGGACTTCAGGCGCAGGGCATCTTCCAGGTCCAGCGCGGTCTCGGCGTGGGCGCAGATCACCAGCACCTTGTACTGCTTGAGCATCTTCAGGGTGTCGATCAGCCAGTCGACGCGCGGGTCGAAGCGCCACCAGCGGGTGTTCTCGTCGCCGTCCTCGGCCTGGGCCTGGGCCTGGAAGCTGACTTCCGGGTAGAGGTCCGGGTGCTCGCCGATCGGCAGCTCCATGTATTCCACCGGGTTGGTCAGCGCGTACGGATGCAGCTGGCGCTCAGGGAAGCCTTGCACGGCGGCGCGGGTGTTGCGGAACAGCACGCGGCCGGTGCCGTGGCGGTCGAGCAGCTCGCGCACCAGGCGGGCGCGGGCATCTTCATTACCGCCCTCGACGCTGGCCAGCAGCTCGTCGCCCTCGCTGCCGAGGAAGCCGTGGATGGCCTCGCGGGCGGTGGGGGAGAGACGTCCATGGTCGATCAGTTCCTGCACCGCCTCGGCGACCGGGCGGTACTGGCTGCTTTCCGCGCGGAAGGCTTCCAGGTCGTGGAAGCGGTCCGGGTCGAGCAGGCGCAGGCGGGCGAAGTGGCTGTCCAGGCCCAGTTGTTCCGGGGTCGCGGTGAGCAGCAGCACGCCGGGGATGACTTGCGAGAGTTGCTCCACCAACTGGTATTCGGGGCTCGCCTGTTCCGGGTGCCACACGAGGTGGTGGGCTTCGTCGACGACCAGCAGGTCCCAACCGGCGGCGAAGGCGGCGTCCTGGGCGCGCTCGTCCTCGCGCAGCCACTCCAGCGCCACCAGGGCCAGCTGGGTGTCTTCGAAGGGGTTGCTGGCATCGCTCTCGACGAAACGCTCACGGTCGAACAGGGCGACTTCCAGGTTGAAGCGCCGGCGCATTTCCACCAGCCACTGGTGCTGCAGGTTTTCCGGCACCAGGATCAGCACGCGGCTGGCGCGGCCGGAGAGCAGCTGGCGGTGGATCACCAGGCCTGCTTCGATGGTCTTGCCCAGACCCACTTCGTCGGCCAGCAGGACGCGCGGCGCCATGCGGTCGGCAACTTCGCGGGCAATGTGCAGCTGGTGGGCGATGGGTTGCGCGCGGGCGCCGCCCAGGCCCCAGAGGGAGGATTGCAGCAGGCGGGTGCGGTGTTCCAGGGTGTGGTAGCGCAGGCCGAACCAGGACATCGGGTCGATCTGTCCGGCGAACAGGCGGTCGCTGGCCAGGCGGAACTGGATGAAGTTCGACAGCTGGGTCTCTGGCACGGTGCGCTGGTCGTTCTGCGCGGTGATGCCGTGGTAGATCAGCAGGCCGTCGACCTCGTCCACTTCGCGGACGGTCATCTTCCAGCCTTCGAAATGGGTGATCTCGTCGCCCGGGGCGAAGCGCACGCGGGTCAGCGGTGCGTTGCGCTCGGCGTACTGGCGGGTATCACCGGTGGCCGGATAGAGCACCGTGAGCAGGCGTCCGTCGAGCGCCAGGATGGTTCCCAGCCCAAGTTCCGCTTCACTGTCGCTGATCCAGCGTTGACCGGGTTGATACTGCGCCATGGACACCTCCCAAAAAAAGCCGGCTATGGTACCGGAACGCGCGGCATTCAGCGATGGCCGATGACGGTTCCGGTCGTCCGGAGGGTCGGGCCTGCCGGGAGGAGGGCGCTGGGCGTCGAGGCTCCCGCTGGAGTTGCCGCAAATGACGAAAGTGTAGCGAGCCGGATTCAAGTCTGCGGCGGGCCGGCCGATAGCCTGACCAGAGGAGTTCCGACAGGACCTTTCCACATGTTGCTGCCCATTCCCCATAGTGTTTCGCCGGTCACTGCGCAGCAGGACGTGCCCAAGTCGCGACCGGATGTCGCCCCGGTGAGCCCGCCTGCGTCCAGTGCGGGCAATGCCGGCGTGGGCCTGGAGCGCCGTCCGGACGAAACGGTGCTGCAGGAGGAGTACCAGCGCCGCCGCAAGCGCCGCCCGGTCAGCGACGGCACGCCGGAGGGGGAAGCCCTGGAGGAATTGGAGCAGATCGAGGAGCTCGGCGACCCGCAGGACGCCCAGAGCAAGGGCCGCTGGATCGATATCGAGATCTGACGGTCGGCTCGGAGTAAGCTGGAGCACTACCCGATTACACCGAGCCCCGAATGCTGTTCGACGACGCCCCCATCCTGTTGCCCGATGCCGAACTGCGCCTGTTGCCCGACTGGTGTCCGCCGCAGGTGGCGGCGCAGTGGTTCGAGCAACTGGTCGCCGAAACGCCCTGGGAACAGCCCAGCGTGCACCTGCACGGGCGCGACTATCCGGTGCCGCGCCTGGTCAATTGGTACGGCGATCCCGAGGCGTTCTATACCTATTCCGGCCTGACCCACGCACCGTTGCCCTGGACGCCGCTGCTGGCGGAGATTCGTGCGCGGGTCGAGGCGGAAGCCGGGCAGCGCTTCAATGGTGTGCTGCTCAACTACTACCGCGACGGCCAGGACTCCATGGGCTGGCACAGCGACAACGAGCCGGAACTGGGACGCAATCCGGTGGTGGCCTCGCTGAACCTCGGCGGCTCGCGGCGTTTCGACCTGCGGCGCAAGGGCCGCAACACAATCGAACATTCCATCGAGCTATCCGGCGGTTCGCTGCTGGTCATGTCCGGCGCTACGCAGCATTATTGGCAACATCAGGTCGCCAAGACGCGCCTTGCGGTCGCGCCGCGCCTGAATCTGACTTTCCGCCTGGTGCATGCCCTGCCATGAGCAACGACGACAAACTGATCGACTTCGCCTCCGAGCGCGACAAGCGCATCCACGACGTGCATGAAAAGCGTCTGCAGGACGTGCGCCAGGCCTTCGAGAACGCGCTGCCGCTGGGCAAGGCGCGCAAGAAAGGCAAGAGCAAGCCGAAGAAGCGCTGATTTTTCCTGCCGCCGACTGCTCTCTTTCCCGCAAAAGTGCCGCCCTGCGCGGCTTCCCGCCGCACCCCATCCCCTCTCAAAGTTGACCTGCGTCAGTGCTCCGGCCCTCGCCGGAAAGCGCCTTGTCGACCATTGATCCAGGTCAATTTGTCCCGCCCGGCTGCCGGTAATCTGCACACATCCCCAGACGATGTCGGCAAACAGGAGGCCAGCATCATGTTCATCGACGAAGTGGTTCTCGCAGGCATCGTTACCGTAGGCCTCATGGTCGTTTTCTTCGGTGGGATCGGAATTTTCATCTGGAAGGACAGCCACAAGAAGAGCTGATCCTTACGGATACACAGAGCACGCAAGGCACTTCGGGCGACTTAGGTCGCCCGTTTTTTTGCCTGCCCGAAAGTCAGGATGACATATTGTTAGCAGGCTAATAATATGTTCGGCAACGATGTTGCCATCCCCGTAGCCGACTATCTTTAAGCGATAGATTCCGGAGCCTTTCGAGAGACCGCGTGCGACCAACGCTACAGGCATTCCTCGCGCCGGATACGCTGGCGCTGAAGTTCGCGATCAAGACCCTCCTGGCCGGCGGCCTGGCGCTCTGGTGCGCCTTCCGTTTCGACCTCGCCCAGCCGCAGTGGGCGCTGATGACGGTGTTCATCGTGTCCCAGCCGCTGTCGGGCATGGTGGTGGCCAAGGGGCTGTTCCGATTGATCGGTACGCTCGCCGGTACCGCCATGTCGGTGGTGATCATGGCGTTGTTCGCCCAGACGCCCTGGCTGTTCCTGCTGGCCGTATCGGTGTGGCTCGGCCTGTGTACTGCCGCTTCGACCACGCTGCGCAATCACGTCTCCTACGCCTTTGTGCTTTCGGGCTACACAGTGGCTATCATCGGGCTGCCTGCGATCAGCCATCCGCTGGATGTCTTCGATCAGGCGGTGGCGCGCTCCACCGAGATCTGCCTGGGCATCCTCTGCGCGTCGGCGGTGAGCGCGATTCTCTGGCCGCGTCGGGTCGAGGCCAACCTGGACAAGCAGGCGCGGGCCACCTGGCTTACCGGAATGCAGGCGGCGCGCAGCGAGATCGACGCCGATGCGCGGGAGATCAAGGGCCTGCTGCAGGCGCTGGGCAAGATCGTCGAGGTGGACGTGCAGCGCGACCACGCCTGGTTCGAGGGGTATCGCGGGCGCATGCGTTCGCGGGCCCTGCGCATTCTTTCCCGCGACCTGCTCAGCCTGTTGCGCACCGCGCGCGGCGTGGCCCGCCAGCGCAGCGTGCTGGACGAGGGCGACAAGGCGCGGTTGCAGCCGTGGATCGATGAATTGCAGGCGGTGCTGCAGGACCCCGGGGTCGAGTCGATGAAGTCGCTGGGCGATCGGCTGGAGGCGGCGGGCACCGACGACACCCAGTCCAATGACCTGCGCTACTGCCTGACCCGTTGTGCGCTGTTGCTGCGCAAGGCGGTGGAGGCCGAACGCACCATGCGGTCGGTGGCCTCGGGGGCGGTGGACGAGCGGGTGACCGGCACGCTGTCCTGGCACCGTGACTGGTTGATGGCGCTGTTCTACGGGCTGCGCAGCGCCGTTGCCTTGCTCGGCATGTCGGCCTTCTGGATGGCCACCGCCTGGCCTGCCGCCACCGGGGGGATGCTGCTGGCGGCGGTGATCTGCAGCCTGTTCGCCAACCGCGACAACGCCGTCGCCATCGGTCTGGGATTCCTGCGCGGCATCCTCTATGCGGTACCCGCCGCGGCGGTGGTCACCCAATGGCTGCTGCCGCAATGGAACGGCTTCCCATTGTTGTGCATGGCGCTCGGGGTTCCGCTGTTCTTCGCCCTGCTGGCCATGGCGACGCCGGCGCTGGCCGGCACCGCCACCTCCTTTGCGATCCACTTCATCACCCTGGTGGCACCGAGCAATGTGATGCGTTATGACCTGGCATCCCTGCTCAATGCCGCCCAGGGCGTGGTCATCGGCGTGGGCTTCGCGGTGGTGGTGTTCCGCTTGCTCACCCTGCCGGCGGACTGGCTCAACCGGCGCCTGATCCAGGCCACCTGCGACGATCTCGGGCGCCTGACCCGACGGCCGATCGATGAGGCGGAGAACTGGTTCGGCGGGCGCATGGCCGACCGCCTGATCCGCCTCGCCCGGCACTACACCCTGCTGCCGGCGGAGGAGCAGCGGCGCTGGCACGATGGCCTGCTGGCGCTGGACCTGGGCAACGAGCTGATCCATATGCGCGCCTGCCTCAATAACGCCCACGGCGCGTTGCGCAAGGCGCGCGACCAGTTCCTCGGTTCGCTCGCCAGCGTGCTGGAGCAGGGGCCGGGTGGCGGTCGGGAGCAGCGCCTGGAGTCGCTCTGCGAGCCGCTGGAAGATGCCCTGGCTCGCGACCTGCACGGCGAGAGCGAGCCCAATCGTCTGGCTCGCGCCGCCCTGGCGCAATTGCGCCACACTTGGCGGCAATGGTGCCGACTGGAGGACCAGCATGGGGCTGCATGAGGTCGGCTGGGGCGGTGTCTACCTCAGTCCGTTGTTCATCTACGCGGTGCTGGCCCTGGGCCTGACCGTGGTGTTGCGCCTGCTGCTGCAGGCTACGCCCTTCGGCCGCCTGATCTGGCACGAGGCGTTGTTCGATTGCTCGCTGTTCGTGCTGATTCTCTGTGGTGTCACCTGGGCGCTGAGCGCAGCCCCTTGAAAGGAGAAGTTGAATGCGCGGATTCCTTCGCGTAGCCATCACCCTGATCCTGGTCGCCGCCGCCGTACTGGCCGGCACCTGGCTGTGGCGTTATTACATGCTCTCGCCCTGGACCCGCGATGCGCGGGTGCGCGCCGACGTGGTGGTGATCGCCCCGGACGTCTCCGGCTGGGTCACCGACCTGGCGGTTCAGGACAACCAGCAGGTGAAGGCCGGTGACCTGATCATGCGCATCGACCGCGAGCGCTACGCCGCCAACCTCGAACAGGCCAAGGCACTTGCCGAAACCCGCCACCAGCAGTACCTGCTGCGCCAGAGCGAGGCCTCGCGGCGCAACCGCCTGGGCATCGCGGCAATCAGCGCCGAAGACAAGGAAACCGCGCAGATCAACGCGGCCATCGCCAAGAGCGAGTATGACCAGGCACTGGCCCAGCTGCGTCTGGCCGAGCTGAACCTGACCCGCAGCGAGATGCGCGCCCCGCGCGACGGCCAGGTGACCAACCTGCGCCTGGCCCAGGGCAACTACGCCCAGGCGGGCCAGGCGATGATGGCGCTGGTGGACCAGAAGTCCTTCTACGTCACCGCCTACTTCGAGGAAACCAAGTTGCCCGGCATCCGCATCGGCCAACCGGCGCGGGTGGTGCTGATGAGTGGCGACGTCGCCATCGATGGCACGGTGGAAAGCATCAGCAGTGGCATTACCGACCGCAACGCGATTCCCGACAGCCAGTTGCTGGCCAACGTCGAACCGACCTTCAACTGGGTGCGCCTGGCCCAGCGCATCCCGGTGCGCATCCGCCTGGACAAGGTGCCTGACGGCGTGCACCTGAGCGCCGGGATGACCGCCAGCGTTACCGTAAGGCAGTGAGCGCGGCTTCGTCGCGCTCGCGCTGCAGCCAGCAGGACAGTGCCGCGCAGATGACCGATGTCGCCACCAGGCCGATGCCGACCCAGGGCGTCCAGGCGATGCCGGCCAGGCTGATCACCGCGCCGCCCAGCGCTGCGCCGAGGGCCACGCCCAGGTGCATGGCCGAGGTGTTCAGCGCCACCCCGGCGCTGCCGCTGGCCGGGTCGCTGGCCAGCAGGTAGCTCTGTACCGCCGGCGAGATCATCCAGCTGATGGTGCTCCAGACCATCAGGGCGCAGAGCAGCATCCACGGATGCCCGAGGCTCAGCGGGATCGCCAGCATCGCCGCGGCGAACAGCACCGGCACCACGATCAATGCACGGCGATGGCCGAGGCGGTCGCTCAGCCAGCCGCCCAGGTAGCCGCCGCCGATGGCGGCCAGGCCGATCAGCAGCAGGGTCAGGGCAATGCCCTGGCTGTCGGTGATGTCCGCCACCTGCTGGAACCAGGGCGTGATGTAGGCGAACAGGGTGAAGTGCCCGCCCAGCAGGAGGATCGACACCAGTTGCGCCAGGTTCAGCGAAGGGTTGCGCAGCTGGCGACGGTACGCCGCGCCATTGGCCGGGCTGCCGAGGGTTCGGCGGGGCAGGGCGAGGCGCAGCAGGACTGCCAGCGGCAGGGAATACAGGGCGATGGCGGCGAAGATCCAGCGCCAGCCGAACCATTCGTTCACCAGTACGCCGGCCGGCACGCCGAATACCAGCGAGCCGCTGATGCCCATGAAGATCAGGCCGATGGCGCGCCCGCGCTGGGCCGGCGGCGCCAGTTCCACCGCCAGCAGGCTGGCCTGCATGATCAGCAGCCCGCAACAGGCGGCCATGCCGATGCGCATCAGCAGCAGCGGGACGTAGCCGGGGCTCAGTGCCGCGCCGGCGTTGAATATGGCGAACACCAGCAGGGTGACGACCAGCAGACGGCGGCATTCGACACCACGGGTCAGCCAGCCGAGCAGCGGCGCGGCAATGGCGAAGCTCAGGGAGAACAGGGTAGTGAGCTGGCCGGCAAGGCTGAGCGAGACATGAAGGTCATCGGCCAGCGAGGGCAGGATGCCGGTGAGGATGGCCTCGGCAACGCCGGCGGCGAAGGTGCAGAGGGAGAGCAACAGCAGTCGAAGGTCCATGGCGGCTCCGATTCCCGGTGAGGGGTTTCGGGCACGAAGCCTTCGGTTATCCCGGATGGATGTGAGGTGACGGAGGCAGGGTAGTCGAGCGAGGAACTGTATACAAGTTTCCGGGGCCGGTGGCCGGCCCCGGAGCGAGCGTCAGCCGACGGTGATCGGCGGCAGGACGGGCAGCTCGATATTGAGCTTCTCGGTCGGTGCCATGACTTCGGCCTCGCCTTTGACCACGGCCTTGCCGTCCTGGTTGAGCACGGTGGTGCTGATGCGCACGCGGTTCTTCGGCAGCTTTTCCAGCACTTCCAGCTCTACTGTCAATTCATCGCCGAGCTTCACCGGGCGGGTGAAGGTCAGGTTCTGGCCGAGGTAGATGGTGCCCGGGCCGGGCAGGGTGGTGGCGATCGCTGCACTGATCAGCGCGCCGCTGAGCATGCCGTGGGCGATGCGCTCCTTGAATTGAGTAGTGGCGGCGTATTCGGCATCCAGGTGCACCGGGTTGCGGTCACCGGAGACCTCGGCGAAGAGCTGGATGTCGCGCTCGGTGACGCTGCTCTGGAAGTTGGCCTTCTGGCCGACTTCGAGTTCTTCGTAGGGGACGTTTTGCACGGAAGTCATAGGGGCTCCTCAAGGGGCTCGGACTGGCAGACGGGGCAGTGCGCACCCAACCAGTCGATCAGGTTGCGGGTGACCTCGTCGCGGTTGCTCTCGTTGAACAGCTCGTGACGGGCGTCGGGATAAATCTTCAGTTGGACGTCGCGAACCCCGGCCCGGGTCATCGCCTGGGCGAGATCGCGCAAACGCTTGCCCTGGCTGACCGGGTCGCGTTCGCCGCCGATCACCAGCACTGGCAGGTCGCTGCGGATGCGCGACAAGTGCTCCAGCGGGGTGATGTCGGCCAGGCCGCCGAGCAGGTCGAGCCACAGCTGGTTGCTGCAGCGGAAGCCGCAGAGCGGGTCGGCGACGTACTTGTCGACCTCGACGGGATCGCGGCTGAGCCAGTCGAAGGCGGTGCGGTTCGGCTTGAAGGCCTTGTTGAAGGAGCCGAACGAGAGGAAGTCGATCAGCGCGCTGCGCCCCAGCGGCCCCTGCCGCCAGTGCTCGAAGCGGGCGATGGCGCGGGCGCTCCGGTACAGCGCCACCGGCTGGTAGTTGGAGCCGGACAGTACCGCCGCCTTCAGGCTGGCGCTGTGCTGCATCAGGTAGGCGCTGCCGATGTAGCTGCCCATGCTGTGGCCGAGCAGGACGATGGGCAGGTCGGGGTGTTCTTCGCGGATGTGCCGGTTCAGCGTATGCAGGTCGCCGATCACCTTGCCCCAGCCGCCATGGTCGGCGTAATGGCCGAGCTCGCCATGTTCGGCGGTGCGGCCGTGGCCGCGCTGGTCGATGGCGTAGAGGTGATAACCGGCGGCGTTCAGCGCAAGGCCCAGGCGTTCGTAGCGGCCGGCGTGTTCGGCCATGCCGTGGGACAGCATCAGGGCGCCGCGGGACGGGCCTTCCGGCGCCCAGTGGCGGGCGTACAACGGTGTCTCGTCGCTGGCGGTCAGCCAGTAGGCAGCGTAGGGCATGGGTCCTTCCCGATCTGTTGTACGAATTATCGAGCGCAGAGGAGACACGGCGATCATCGCCGACGCTGCGCAGTGTACAGCGCAGCGCGCATCTGCCCAGGCGATTTTTGCGCAGCTCCGCGGGCAGACATTTCCTGTATGGATTGCGTCGGCTGGCCTAGGCTTCCCGCGACGCCAGGCGTTGGGGCCATTGCGCCTGGCAAGGCGGCGGTGGCGTGAGATTCACGCAGTCAATGACGCTTGCGGGAGTCTTTGCGCTGACCGGGGGAACTGCTAGCTTCCGTCAAATGACCGCAACGGCGGTTTTGTTTCGCTCAGGTATGAGGATAAGAATAAATGCAACCTGATTTCTGGAACGACAAACGCCCGGCAGGAGTGCCCAGCGACATCGATCTGACGGCCTACAAGTCCGTGGTGGAAGTCTTCGAGCGCTCCTGCAAGAAATTCGCCGACCGTCCGGCGTTCAGTAACCTGGGTGTGACCCTGACCTACGCCGAGCTGGACCGCCTGTCCGCTGCCTTCGGCGCGTACCTGCAGAAGAACACCGACCTGAAGCCCGGCGACCGCATCGCCGTGCAGATGCCCAACATCCTGCAATACCCCATTGCCGTGTTCGGCGCCCTGCGCGCCGGCCTCATCGTGGTCAACACCAACCCGCTCTACACCGCTCGCGAGATGCGCCACCAGTTCAAGGATTCCGGCGCCCGCGCGCTGGTGTATGTGAACCTGTTCGGCAAGCTGGTGCAGGAAGTGCTGCCCGATACCGGCATCGAATACCTGATCGAGGCGCGCATGGGCGACCTGCTGCCGACGCTCAAGGGCATGCTGGTCAATACCGTGGTCAAGCATGTGAAGAAGATGGTGCCGGAGTACAGCCTGCCCCAGGCCGTCTCCTTCAAGGATGCCCTGCGCCAGGGTCGTGGCCACGGCCTGCAGCCGGTCAAGGTTGGCCTGGAAGACATCGCGGTGCTGCAGTACACCGGCGGCACCACTGGCGTGGCCAAGGGCGCCATGCTCACCCACGGTAACCTGGTGGCGAACATGCAGCAGGTGCATGCCTGCCTGCAGCAGCACGGCCCGGACGGCAAGCCGCTGATGCAGGTGGGCAACGAGGTGATGATCGCGCCGCTGCCGCTGTACCACATCTATGCCTTCACCGCGAATTGCATGTGCATGATGGTCAACGGCAACCACAACGTGCTGATCACCAACCCGCGCGACATCCCCGGCTTCATCAAGGAGCTGAAACAGTGGCGCTTCTCCGCGCTGCTGGGACTCAACACCCTGTTCGTCGCCCTGATGGATCGCCCGGAATTCAAGGAACTGGACTTCTCCAACCTCAAGGTCACCAACTCCGGCGGCACCGCGCTGGTCACCGCCACCGCCGAGCGCTGGAAGGCCTTGACCGGTTGCTCGGTGGTGGAGGGCTACGGCCTCACCGAAACCTCGCCGGTGGTGACTACCAACCCGTACGGCGACAAGGCGCGCCTGGGCACGGTCGGCATCCCGGTGGCAGGCACCGCGCTGAAGGTCATCGACGACGACGGCAATGATGTCGGCCTGGGCGAGCGTGGTGAGCTGTGCGTGAAGGGCCCGCAGGTGATGAAGGGCTACTGGCAGCGTCCGGAAGCCACCGCCGAGGTGCTGGACGCCGAAGGCTGGCTGCGCACCGGCGACATCGCGGTGATCGACCCGGACGGCTTCGTCCGCATCGTCGACCGCAAGAAGGACCTGATCATCGTTTCCGGCTTCAACGTCTACCCCAACGAGATCGAAGACGTGGTCATGGCCCACCCGAAAGTCGCCAACTGCGCGGCGGTCGGCGTGCCGGACGAAAAGTCCGGCGAGGCGGTGAAGCTGTTCGTCGTACCGCGCGAGGGCGGGGTGACGGTGGAAGAGCTCAAGGCCTACTGCAAGGAGAATTTCACCGGTTACAAGGTGCCCAAGCAGATCGTCATCAAGGACGCCCTGCCGATGACGCCGGTGGGCAAGATTTTGCGACGGGAGCTGCGCGAAACGGCTTGAGGTGAGCGTGAATGAAAAAGGGGGCTGATCCAGAATCAGCCCCCTTTTTTATGGCGGGTTGTCGGCCAGAGTCGGTCAACCACCACAGCCGCCACAGCAGCCGTCCTTCTTGCGCAGGATCTCGTAGAGATCGTCCTTGAGCTGGAGCTTCTGCTTCTTCAGCGCCTCGATGGCGTCGTGGGTTGCGGGGGTGATGCCGGCTTCCATGTTCTTGATCTGCTGGTCGAGATCGTTGTGGCTATGGAAGAGCTTTGCAAAGTGCGGGTCCTCGGCTTTGAGGCGAGTAATCTTTTCACGGAATTCGGGAAACATGAGGGTTCTCCAGGAGAGTGCAAAAGCACTTTGCGGGATCCGGACCCCGATAGTGTTGAGGTAGATCACTGAAGTCTTCGCGACGATTGGGGCATATGGGCCTGCGCGAAATCGCCTGATCCGACTCCGAATATTCCCCCCTGCAACGGGGGGCAGTCTGATCGCCAGTCCCATCCTTTTTTCCGGTTTCATTTCCCTGAAATCGACTTTGTCAGACAATCCAACAAGGCTGCAGCCCTTCTGGCACGGGCTTTTCCGACGAGCGGGAGGAGGGTGACCGAAATAGCTGCTTCTGGTCATTTTTCTGACTGGCAAGGCTGTGTTTGGTGCTGGTCGCTGTTTCTCAAAGCTGCTAATCTCGGCCCGCTTTTCGCTCCCTGCCTCCAGGGAAAGCGACATAAACACAACAACGAACCGCACTGCGGTAAAGATGAGCTGTTGCTTAGGAGTGGGCTTCCATGACCGACAATTTCTGGAAGGACAAATACCCAGTGGGGATCGCTGCCGAGATCAACGCTGACCAGTACCCGAACATCCTCGCGGTACTCAAAGAGTCCTGCCAACGCTTTGCAAGCAAGCCTGCCTTCAGCAACCTGGGCAAGACCCTGACCTACGGCGAGATGTACAAGCTCTCCGGGGACTTCGCGGCCTATCTGCAACAGAACACCGATCTCAAGCCCGGCGACCGCATCGCCGTGCAACTGCCCAACGTGCTCCAGTACCCGGTCGTGGTGTTCGGCGCCATGCGTGCCGGCCTCATCGTGGTCAACACCAACCCGCTGTACACCGCGCGGGAGATGGAGCACCAGTTCAACGACTCCGGCGCCAAGGCGCTGGTGTGCCTGGCGAACATGGCCCACCTGGCCGAGGAAGTGCTGCCGAAAACCGGCATCCGCAACGTCATCGTCACCGAAGTGGGTGACATGCTGCCGCCGCTCAAGCGCTTCATCGTCAACTTCGCGGTCAAGCACATCAAGAAGATGGTGCCGGCCTACAACCTGCCCAATGCGCAGAAACTGACCGACGCCCTGGCCAAGGGCCGTGGCAAGGCGGTGGCGGAAGTCTCGCCCAAGAGCGACGACGTGGCCGTGCTGCAGTACACCGGTGGCACCACCGGCGTAGCCAAGGGCGCGATGCTGACCCACCGCAACCTGGTCGCCAACATGCTGCAGTGCAAGGCACTGATGGGCGCCAATCTCAACGAAGGCTGCGAGATCCTCATCGCGCCGCTGCCGCTGTACCACATCTACGCCTTCACCTTCCATTGCATGGCGATGATGCTCACCGGCAACCACAACATCCTGGTGACCAACCCGCGCGACCTGTCGAGCATGGTCAAGGAACTGTCGCAGTGGAAGTTCACCGGCTTCGTCGGCCTGAACACCCTGTTCGTCGGCCTGTGCAACAACGAGGGCTTCCGCAAGCTGGACTTCTCCGCGCTGAAGCTGACCCTGTCTGGCGGCATGGCCCTGCAGCAGGCCAGCGCCGAGCGCTGGAAGGACGTCACCGGCTGCGCCATCTGCGAAGGCTACGGCATGACCGAGACCAGCCCGGTGGTGTCGGTGAACCCGTTCCAGAACATCCAGATCGGCACCATCGGCATCCCGGTTCCGTCCACCCTGTGCAAGGTCATCAGCGATGACGGCCAGGACCTGCCGCTGGGCGAGCGGGGCGAGCTGTGCGTGAAGGGCCCGCAGGTGATGAAGGGCTACTGGCAGCGCCAGGAAGCCACCGACGAGATCCTCGACAAGGACGGCTGGCTGCGCACCGGTGACATCGCAATCATCCAGGACGACGGCTACATGCGTATCGTCGACCGCAAGAAGGACATGATCCTGGTGTCGGGCTTCAACGTGTACCCCAACGAACTGGAAGACGTGCTTGCCACCCTGCCGGGCGTGCTGCAGTGCGCCGCCATCGGCATCCCGGACGAGAAGTCCGGCGAGTCGATCAAGGTCTTCGTGGTGTCCAAGCCGGGCGTCACCCTGACCAAGGAGCAGGTCATGCAGCACATGCACGACAACCTCACCGGCTACAAGCGTCCCAAGTCCGTGGAGTTCCGCGACAGCCTGCCGACCACCAACGTCGGCAAGATCCTGCGCCGCGAACTGCGCGACCAGGAGCTCAAGAAGGCCAAGGCCTGAGCTGAGCGTTGAAGAAACCCGCCGCAAGGCGGGTTTTTTATGCCTGGATGCGCAGGCGTGTAGGGCCGCCAAGCAATCGGCGTGGCGGCCCTTGCCGGTCTTTTGCGACAATTCGCGGATTGTCGCCATGACAGCCCATTCCAGGGACCGGCTCCGCACCTGCTCGCGCCGCTCCCGCCTGATGCACGCGAAGCCGATGACCACAGACAGCACGCCGACTCCCGAACAGCTCCTGCAGCGCATGGATCACGCGATGATCCGCGACCGCCATCGCCTGCGCCGGCAACTCCACGAACTGCGCAAGCACCCCGACGACGCCAAGCTGGCCCAGTGGGCCGAGCGCTTCCAGGCGTCCTGCGTCAAGGTCGAGGCGCGCCGCGCGAGCATCCCGAGGATCCGCTACGACGACAGCCTGCCGATTGCCGCCAAGCGCGACGAGATCAAGGCCGCGCTGGAAAAGAGCCAGGTGGTGGTGATCGCCGGCGAGACCGGTTCGGGCAAGACCACCCAGTTGCCGAAGATATGCCTGGAGCTGGGGCGCGGCACCCACGGCCTGATCGGCCACACTCAGCCGCGCCGTTTGGCCGCGCGCAGCGTGGCGACCCGCGTTGCCGAGGAAATCGGCACACCGCTGGGTTCTTTGGTGGGTTATCAGGTGCGCTTCGAGGACCAGAGCGACGACAGCACCCTGATCAAGCTGATGACCGACGGCATCCTGCTGGCCGAGACCCAGCACGACCGCTATCTGGAACGCTACGACACGATCATCGTCGACGAAGCCCATGAGCGCAGCCTGAACATCGACTTCCTGCTCGGCTTCCTCAAGACCCTGCTGCCGCGCCGGCCTGACCTCAAGCTGATCATCACCTCGGCGACCATCGACCTGGAGCGCTTCTCCAAGCATTTCGGCGATGCGCCCATTGTCGAAGTCTCGGGGCGTACCTACCCGGTGGAAACCTGGTACCGCCCGCTGGCGGCGGAAGTGGACGAGGACGGCGAAGCGCTGTTCGATGACCTCTCCGTGGACCAGGGCATCCTCCGCGCGCTGGACGAGATCGCCGCCCACGAGCGAGAAGTCGGCAAGCGCCCCGGCGACGTGCTGGTGTTCCTCCCCGGCGAGCGCGAAATCCGCGACGCCGCCGACATGCTGCGCAAGGCCAACCTGCGCCACACCGAGGTGCTGCCGCTTTATGCGCGCCTGACGCCAGCCGAGCAGCAGAAGATCTTCGCGCCCATGCCGGGACGCAAGATCGTGCTCGCCACCAACGTCGCGGAAACCTCGCTGACCGTGCCGGGTATCCGCTACGTGATCGACAGCGGCACCGCGCGCATCAGCCGCTACAGCTACCGCGCCAAGGTCCAGCGCCTGCCCATCGAGGCCATCTCGCAAGCCAGCGCCAACCAGCGCAAGGGCCGTTGCGGCCGGGTCGAGCCGGGCATCTGCGTGCGTCTGTACAGCGAGGAAGATTTCAACGGCCGCCCGGCCTTCACCGATCCGGAAATCCTGCGCACCAACCTCGCGGCGGTGATCCTGCAGATGCTCCACCTGCGCCTGGGCGACATCGAGGCCTTCCCCTTCATCGAGCCGCCGGACGGCAAGGCGATCAACGACGGCTTCACCTTGCTGCAGGAACTCTCGGCGGTGAACCGCGAGGGCCAGCTGACGCCGCTGGGCCGCCAGCTGGCGCGCCTGCCCATCGACCCGCGCCTGGGCCGCATGCTGCTGGAAGCGGCGCAACTGGGCAGCCTGCCGGAAGTGCTCACCGTGGCCAGCGCGTTGTCCGTGCAGGACCCGCGCGAGCGGCCGATGGACCGCCAGCAGGCCGCCGACCAGGCCCACGCGCAGTGGAAGGACCCGGACTCGGACTTCGCCGCGCTGATCAACCTCTGGCGCGGCTTCGAGGAACAGCGCCAGGCGCTGGGCTCCAACCCGCTGCGCAACTGGTGCCGGAAGAACTTCCTGAACTATTTGCGTCTTCGTGAGTGGAGGGACGCGCACCGCCAGCTGACGCTGATCTGCCGCGAGCTGCAGCTGCCCTTCAGCAAAGGCGAGGGCAGTTCGCGCAAGAGCGAGCCTGCCCGCGAACAGGCCAAGCCACACGACAATCGTGGTCGCCAGCCAGTCGCCAAAGCGGATGAGCCTAATGCCCGCGATATCGACTACGCCGCCGTGCACAAGGCGATCCTCTCCGGCCTGCTCAGCCAGATCGGCCAGAAGGCGGAGGAGGGCGACTACCTCGGCGCGCGCCAGCGACGCTTCTGGATTCACCCCTCCAGCGTGATCGGCCGCAAAAAGCCACAGTGGATCATGGCCGCCGAGCTGGTGGAGACCACCAAGCTGTTCGCCCGCATGGTCGCCAAGATCGAGCCGGACTGGCTGGAGCCTCTGGCCGGGCACCTGGTGAAGAAAAATTACCTGGAGCCGCACTGGGAAAAACGCCGTGGCCAGGTGGTGGCCTACGAGCAGATCACCCTTTACGGCCTGATCATCGTTGGCCGCCGCGCCGTGCATTACGGCCCGATCGATGCGCCGGTGTCCCGCGAGATGTTCATCCGCGAGGCGCTGGTGCGCGGCGAGATCAACAGCCGCGCCAAGTGCCTGGCGGCCAACCGTCAGCTGCTGGAAAAGCTCGACGAGCTGGAAGCCAAGGCGCGCCGGCGCGACATCCTCGCCGACGAGGAAACCCTGTTCGGCTACTACGACGCGCGCCTGCCGGCGGATATCTACCAGTCCGCCAGCTTCGAGAAGTGGTACGAGCGCGAGCACAAGCAGCAGCCGGACCTGCTGATCATGCGCGAGGAAGACGTCCTCGCCCGCGATGCCAGCGAAGTGACCGCCGGCCTCTACCCGGACCGCCTGCGCCTGGGTGACCTGCAACTGCCGCTCACCTATCACTTCGAGCCGGGCCACGTGCGCGACGGCGTGACTGTGCGCGTACCCGCGCCGCTACTGCCGCAACTGCCTGCCGAACGCCTGGAGTGGCTGGTGCCGGGCCTGCTGGAGGCCAAGTGCATCGAGCTGGTGCGCAGCCTGCCCAAGGCGATCCGCAAGAACTTCGTGCCGGTGCCGGACTTTGTCCGCGCTGCGCTGGGCAAGATGGTCTTCGCCGAGGGCGCGCTGTCCGAGTCTCTCGGCCGCGAACTGCAGCGCATGACCGGCAGCCGCGTGTCGGAAGAGGCCTGGGCGGAAGCCGAGACCCAGGTGGAAAGCCACCTGCGGATGAACATCGAAGTGGTCGACGCCCGTGGCAAGTTCCTCGGCGAAGGCCGCGACCTGGCCGAGCTCACCGCGCGCTTCGCCGAGGCCAGCCAGGCCGCGCTGGCGATCCCGCAGGCGGACAAGCCGCAGAAACCGGTGGAAGCCAAGGGCTTCGGCGAAGTGGCGGAGAAGGTCCAGCAGAAGGTCGCCGGGCTGTCGATGACGGTCTACCCGGCGCTGGTGGAAGAGGCTGGCGTAGTGAAGGAAAACCGCTTCCCGACCCAGGCCGAGGCCGACTACCAGCACCGCCGCGCCCTGCAGCGCCTGCTCCTGCAACAGCTGGCCGAGCCGGCGAAGTTCTTGCGCAGCAAGCTGCCGGGGCAGACCGACATGGGCCTGCTCTACCGCGAGCTGGGCCGCGTCGAGGCGCTGGTGGAAGACATCCTGCTGGCCAGTCTGGACAGCGCCATTCTCGACGGCGAGAGCAACCTGCCGCGCGATGGCGCCGGGCTTGCGTCACTGGCCGAGAAGAAACGCGGCGCCTGGACCGAGCACGCCGAGCGCATCGCCCGCCTGACCCTGGAAATCCTCAAGCTCTGGCACGGCCTGCAGAAGCGCTTCAAGGGCAAGGTCGACCTCGCCATGACGGTGCCGCTGAACGACGTGAAGGGGCAGTTGGCCAAGCTGGTCTACCCCGGCTTCGTGCGCGACACGCCGCTGGAATGGCTGAAGGAATACCCGCGCTACCTTAAGGCGGTCGAGCAGCGCCTGGACAAGGTTGCCGGGCAGGTCCAGCGCGACCGTGTGTGGAGCGGCGAGATGGCCGGTTACTGGGAACAGTATTCGGCGCGCCTGGCCAAGCACGCCCAGGAAGGCAAGCGTGACCCGGAGCTGGCGCTGTACCGCTGGATGCTGGAGGAGTACCGCGTCTCGCTGTTCGCCCAGCAGTTGGGGACCAAGGTGCCGGTGTCGGACAAGCGCCTGTCGAAGCAGTGGAGCCAGGTCGAGGCCTGACCGCGATTGATCTTGTAGGAGCGAGCTTGCTCGCGAACCCGCCCAGCTCCTGAGCTGCCGGGGAATCTATTCGCGAGCAAGCTCGCTCCGACAGGGTGTGAATCCTCAATCCCGCTTCGGGATATTCAGCCCACGCTGCACCGCCGGCCGTGCGAGGAATCGCTCCAGCACGCGCTTCACATTGTGGAAGTTCTCAAAGCCCACCAACTCTCCCGCCTCGTAGAAACCGATCAGGTTGCGAATCCACGGGAAGGTGGCGATGTCCGCGATGGTGTAGCGCTCGCCCATGATCCAGTCGCGGCCTTCCAGGCGCTGGTCGAGCACGGCCAGCAGGCGCCTGGCCTCGTCCACGTAGCGCTGCAGCGGGCGCTTGTCCTCGTAGTCCTTGCCGGCGAACTTGTTGAAGAAGCCCACCTGGCCGAACATCGGTCCGATCCCGCCCATCTGGAACATCACCCACTGCAGCGTCTCGTAGCGGCCAGTGGCGCCGGGGACGATCAGCGAGTCGGTCTTGTCGGCGAGGTAGACCAGGATCGCGCCGGACTCGAACAGTGCCAGCGGCTTACCGTCCGGACCGTTGGGGTCGATGATCGCGGGGATCTTGTTGTTCGGGTTGAGCGAGAGGAACTCCGGGGACATCTGGTCGTTGCGCTCGAAGCTGACCAGGTGCGGCTCGTAGGGCAGGCCGAGCTCTTCCAGCATGATCGACACCTTCACGCCGTTGGGCGTGGGCAGCGAGTACAGCTGCAGGCGGTCAGGGTGTTCGGCGGGCCATTTGCGGGTGATGGGGAACGCGGAAAGGTCTGACATGCATGCTCCGGTCAGGCAACTGAAGAAAAGGTCTCAGAATAGACCTCCGCGCGCTGCCGGTCATGACCCGCGCGCGACAAACCGGTATGGTGCGGCCCCATAGTCACTGGAGATGGAGCCCACCATGAGCCTGCAAGGCACCTACGATCCGCAGAACATCTTCGCCCAGATCATTCGTGGCGAAGCTCCCTGCTACAAGCTGTACGAGGACGACGACGTGCTCGCCTTCCTCGACCTGTTCCCGCAGTCCTACGGCCATACCCTGGTGATTCCGAAGAACTCCCCGGCGCGCAACATCCTCGACGTCGACCCCGATGCGCTGGCCAAGGTAATGCGCGTGGTGCAGCGCCTGACCGGCGTCATCGTCGCGGAACTCAACCCCGATGGCGTACAGGTCGCTCAGTTCAACGGCGCGCCGGCGGGCCAGACGGTGTTCCACATCCACATGCACATCGTTCCGCGCTATGCCGGCGAGGGCCTGGGGATCCACGCCGCAAACAGGGCGGACGCGGGAGAGCTGGAGAAGCTGCAGGCGCGCCTCGTGGCTCGCCTGAACGGCTGAGGAGTACCCGGGCGGTCGGGCTTACTCGACCGCCGGCTTGATATCGAAACCGGTGCGGTTGTCGCTGACGATGCGGAAGGCGTTGTTGCCGCCCGGTTCCAACGGCACCAGCAGTTCGCGGCGCAGCATGGCCTTGCTGCAGAGGCCTTCGCCGTCCTTGTCGCCGATGATGCCGACCACATGCTTGCCCGCCGGCACCTGGAAGCTGGCCGACTCGCCCTTGCCGATGCGCGCGGCTACTTCGTGATCGATGGTGACGGCGACGTAGCAGCCACCACCCAGGTACCCCTCATCGCGGGTCACGTCGACCTGGACGCTGTCCTTGCCCGGTTGCTGATAGGCCAACAGGCGATCGGAAGGAACGGGATGGACTTCATCGCCCTGGTACGAGGCACAACCGGACAGCACCAGCAACGGCAGGACGGCAAGGATCGAACGCATAGATTTCCTCCACGGATGATGCAGCGAAGGCTAGCCCAGAGCGGCCGATCCTGCCGTGAATCGGCCGGCGTACAGAATGAATCGGTCGGATGGCTACTCACTGTAGGAAATTGGAGTAGTCTTTTTGGGGCGGTCGACCCGCTGACGGCCAAGCCAAGGAGCCAGGCTGATGTACCGCAACAGCGATCCCGAACAACTGTACGAACCCAGCACCGGGCCGACAGGGCTGGAAGAGGCCGATCACCGCCTGTTGATGCGGCTGATCTTCGCCTGCACCGGAGCGACCCTGGGGGTGTTCTGCATCCTCCAGAGCCTGGCCGGCAACTACTGGCTGGCCGGCGCCGAGGCGGCAGCCTGTGGTGTGCTGCTGTGGGCCTCGCACCGGCTCAAGCGGGTACGCCGCCTGGTGCCTTGGATCTTCGCCTACCTGCTCCCGACCTTCTGCTTCATCCTCTATATCATCGTCATGCCCAAGGCCTCGGCCACGGCGTTCGTCTGGGTCTACCTGATGCCGGTCATGGCCTACCTGCTGCTGGGCCAGTGGCGCGGCTTCCTGCTGAGCGTGCCGTTCATGCTGCTGGCGACCCTGATGTACCTCTACGTGAACCACCTGCGCCTGGATGCGCCGGGGCTGATCGACATCGGCAACGGCATCTTCTGCGGCGTGCTGGTGCTCGCCTTCATGCACCTCTACGAGGGGCGGCGCGCCGAGGCCTATAAGCAGCTGCGGCACCTGGCGCTCACCGATGCGCTGACCGGCGTGGCCAGCCGCAAGAGCTTCCAGCGCGCGTTGCATCGTTGCATTCAGGAGTCAGCCCGTTACGACGCGCGGCTGGTGCTGGTGGTGCTGGACGTCGATCACTTCAAGCTGATCAACGACCAGTGGGGACACGATGCGGGCGACAAGGCCCTGCAGCACCTGTGCAGGTGCTTGCGCCATCGCTTGCGCGCCACCGACCTGATCGGCCGCCTGGGCGGGGAGGAGTTCGGCATCCTGCTGCCGTTCACCGACCGCTTCGACGCCCAGCCGCTGGTGGAAGCGTTATGCGAGGAAGTCGCCCGGCGACCGCTGGAGTATTCCGGCCAGCAGATTCCGTTGTCCGCCACCTTCGGTCTGGCGGAGTGGCCCACCGACGGCCTGGATGCCGACGAACTTTACCGCTGCACCGATCGCCGCCTGTATCGGGGCAAGGCGGAAGGGCGCAACCGACTGGTCCACAGCGACCCGGTCTGAGCGGCTCAGGCCGCTTCGAGCAGGGCGAGGGTATCGGCGGCGTTCATCATCCGCGCGGCGGCCAGGGGCGTCAGGCCGCTGGCATCCTGGGCCGCAGGGTCGGCGCCGTGTTCCAGGAGGCAACTGACGATCTCCGGACGATTGAACATCGCCGCCATCATCAGGGCGGTCTTGCCATCGGGCGAGACGCCTTCGACGTCGGCACCGTGGCCCAGCAACAGGCGCACCATCTGCAGATCGCCCTTGAAGGCGGCGCCGGCCAGCGGCGTCTGCCCGGCGTTGTTGCGCAGGTCCGGGTCGGCGCCGTGCTCCAGCAGCACCTGCACCGTGGCGTGATGGCCGTAGTAGCTGGCCAGCATCAGCAGGCTGTCGCCCTTGTGGTTGCGCAGATTGGCCGGCAGGCCCTGTCGCAGCAACTGGGCAAGGCGCTCGGTATCGCCCTGGCGGGCTAGATCGATCACCTGGTTGGCGAATTCCACGGTCTGTTCGTCCATTTCCGGGCGGGGCATGTCACTCATCCTTTCGGTTTCCCTGGGCAATGGCGTGAAGCATACGAGCCGTCGCCGGCTATAGCGCGCCAGCGGTGACTATGAGGCCCTTGCAGAAATTCAATCGACGCGCCATGCAGTACGAGGCTTTATTACGGAAAGTGGCGGGATAACCACGCTTTTCCGGCGACTTTTTGCCGAAAATTGCAGCATAATCAGCACCCCCGTGGTTGTACCAAGGTACCACTGCGAACCGCCGGGCGGCGGAAGATGCCGCCTGCAGACGGGGATGGCAGACTGCCTTGCTACATTTTCCGGTATCCGCGCCGTCTCGCGGACCCAGACTATCCAGTGCCGGCCTGCGTGCGGGCACCTTGATGCCTAACCTTGCCGCCTGGTCCGGCGGCCCGATACAGAAGAGGATTGACCGTGCATAAAGTCGTGATCAGCGGAACAGGCCTGTATACCCCGCCGTTCAGCATTTCCAACGATGAACTGGTGGAATCCTTCAACAGCTACGTCCGCATTCACAACGAAGAACACGCCGAGGCGATCGCCAAGGGCGAGATGGAGCCGCTGGCCGAATCCAGCTCCGCCTTCATCGAGAAAGCCTCCGGCATCAAGAGCCGCTTCGTGGTGAACAAGGAAGGCATCCTCGATCCCCATCGCATGGCTCCGCGCATTCCGGAGCGCTCCAACGAAGACTGGGGCATCCTCTGTGAAATGGCCGTACACGCCGCCAGGGAAGCCCTGCAGCGCGCCGGCCGTACTGCGGAAGACATCGACGGCGTGATCGTCGCCTGTTCCAACCTGCAGCGCGCCTACCCGGCGGTGGCCATCGAAGTGCAGGCGGCCCTCGGCATCCAGGGTTTCGGCTTCGACATGAACGTCGCCTGCTCCTCGGCCACCTTCGGCCTGCAGGCCGCGGTGAACAGCGTTCAGCTCGGCCAGGCCCGCGCCATCCTGATGGTCAACCCGGAAATCTGCACCGGCCACCTGAACTTCCGCGACCGCGACAGCCACTTCATCTTCGGCGATGCCGCCACTGCGGTAATCGTCGAGCGCGCCGACCAGGCCACCTCCAAGCACCAGTTCGACGTGGTGAGCACCAAGCTGCTGACCCAGTTCTCCAACAACATCCGCAACAACTTCGGCTTCCTCAACCGCGCTGCGGAAGAGGGCATTGGCGCGCGCGACAAGCTGTTCGTGCAGGAAGGCCGCAAGGTGTTCAAGGACGTCTGCCCGATGGTGGCCGAGCTGATCGGCGAGCACCTGGCGCAGAACGATATCCCGGTCAGCGACGTGAAGCGCTTCTGGTTGCACCAGGCCAACCTGAACATGAACCTGCTGATCACCCGCAAGCTGCTCGGCCGCGACGCCGAGGCCCACGAGGCGCCGGTAATCCTCGACACCTACGCCAACACCAGCTCGGCCGGTTCGGTGATCGCCCTGCACAAGTACCAGGACGACCTGCCCGCCGGCTCCATCGGCGTGCTGAGCTCCTTCGGCGCCGGCTACTCCATCGGCAGCGTGATCCTGCGCAAGCGCTGATCGTGCCCACAAACGACAGCGAACTGTTGTCGCGCCTGCTGGCCGGTGACCAGCAGGCTTTCCGCACCCTGGTAGCCGCCTACCAGGGTGCGATGCGTGCCGTTGCCATCGCCATCGTCGGCGGTGCCCAGGCCGACGAAGTGGTGCAGGATGCCTGGCTTGCTGCCGTGCGCAATCTCGACGGCTTCCAGGGCCGTTCCAGCCTCAAGACCTGGTTGCTGACCATCACCGCCAATACCGCCAAATCCCGACTGCGCAAGGTTCGCCGCGATATCTCGCTGGACGATCTGCCCGTACCCCACGGCAGCATCGACGATGCCCGTTTCGCCGCCGACGGTCACTGGAGCCCGGCACCGCTGGCCTGGCACGAAGATTCCCCGGAAGCCCTGCTGGCCGAGGATGAACTGCGCGAATGCCTGGAAAATACCCTCGCCAGCCTGTCCGAGCTGCAGCGCAGTGTCCTGCTGCTGCGCGAACGGCAGGGACTGGAGCTGGACGAGATCTGTAATCTTCTGGACGTTTCGCTCTCCAATGTCAGGGTGCTGCTGCATCGTGCGCGGCTGAAGGTGTTCGCCACGCTGGAGCACTTCGAGGAGACCGGGGAATGCTGACCTGCAAGGAACTGGTGGCACGCTCCAGCGACCTGCTGGACGAACAACTGGGCTTTCGCGAGAAGCTGGCGCTACGGCGGCACCTGCTGCTGTGCCGCAACTGCCGGCGCTACCTGCGGCAGATGAGGTTGGCCCAGGCGACCCTGCGTGCGCTGCCGGAGAAGACCAGCGCGGACACCGAGCTGCTCGCCGCGCACCTTGCGGAACTGCGCCGGGACCATTCGCGACGCTGAGCCCGCGCAAGGCTCTTCGTAGGAGCGGATCTTATCCGTGAACCCTCCCGGCACTCCGACTATCGCGGACGGCTACCGATCGCTTCGCGGATTAATCCGGCCCCTGCGCATGCCATGCATCCAACCCACCCGACAGCGCCCATGCGCGCGGATGCCCGGACGCCTGCAGCCGTTCGGCGAGCATGGCGGCGGAGAGTTCGTGGGGGCAGGCGCAGTAGATCACCACATCCTTGCCCTCCAGGCTGCCACTCAATTGGTCCAGCGGCGCGTCGAGACCGAAGGGAATGGAGCCGGGGATCGCTTCGCTGTCGAACTGCGCACGCACGTCGAGGACCAGCGGCGGCTGTTCGGCGTTCAGGCGGGCGCGCAGTTCGTCGACGCTGATGCGCGGAATCCGCGAGGTGCGCCGCAGCAGGCTGTAGCGCTGCCAGAGCTTCCAGGCGATGAACAGGGCGAAGGCGCCGAAAAGCAGTGCGGCGCCGAGGCTGGCGTATTGGCTGAGCCAGCCGAGCACATAATCCACTGCATCGCTGAAGATGCTGCCGATCATCAACGCCGAACCGGCCCAGAGCGCGGCCCCGGCGCAGTCATAGCCGAGGAAGCGAGGCAGACGGGTGCCGGTCATGCCGGCCATGGTGGTGGTCAGCGCGCTGGCGCCGGGGAGAAAGCGCGAGATCAGCAGCGCGCGTGGGCCAATGCGCAGATACAGGCTCTGGCTCTGGCGGATGCAGCTGTCCGGTGACAGCGAGACCTTGCACACGCTGCGCAGCATGAAGCCGCCGTAGTGCCGGCCGGCGAAGTACCAGATGCAGTCGGCGATCAGGCAGGCGATGACCGCTACTGCCAGCGCTTCGCCCAGCGGCACGCCGCTGCCTTGCAGGGCCAGGGCGCCAGCGACGATCAGGGCCGGGTAGGCGGGAATCGGCAAACCGAGCTGTTCCAGCAGGACGTTGAGGAACAGCAGGGAAAGGCCGTGCTGCTGGATCAGGGGTTGCAGTTCGTGCATGGGGGCGCCTGAAGGCAAGGTCTTTCAGATGAAGGAGGAAGCATACCGCCAAAGTGGCTGCCGGAAAGCGTCCGCAGCCCGGTCGGACAAGGGTTGGGAGCTATATGACTCAAAGAAATCAAAAGTTCCTTTGTAATAAAAGTTTTATCTACGAGCAACTGATCTGAAATAACCCCTCGCCAAGATTCCCAGCAACACAAACGGGGGCCGCCAGACGGCCTGTGCGTGACCTTGGGGGCCGCGCAGCAGCCAGGCACTCGGCGTGTTCAACGCTAAATACCATTAAGGGGAATCTTCGATGATCCGTAAGCACTTCGCCGGTTACGCCGCCACTGCCCTGGCACTGGCCGTTTCCGCCCAGGCTTTCGCAGGCACAGTCACCACCGATGGCGCCGATATCGTTATCAAGACCAAGGGCGGCCTTGAGGTCGGCACCACCGACAAAGAGTTCAGCTTCAAGCTGGGTGGCCGTCTGCAAGCGGATTACAGCCGTTTCGATGGTTTCTACACCAAGAACGGCAACGAGGCTGACGCCGCGTACTTCCGTCGTGCCTACCTGGAACTGGGCGGCACCATGTACCGCGACTGGAAATACCAGATCAACTACGACATGTCCCACAACTCGGGTAACGCTGACAACGGTTACTTCGACGAAGCTTCCTTCAGCTACATCGGCTTCGCTCCGGTCACTCTGAAGTTCGGTCGTTTCGACCCCGACTTCGGCCTGGAAAAAGCCACCAGCTCCAAGTGGGTTACCGCCACCGAGCGTACTTCCGCTTACGAAATTGCTGACTGGATCAACACCCACCAGGACGGTATGGGTGCCCAGGTGGGCGGTGTGATTGCCAACATGGCCTACGTCGATGCCGGCGTGTTCGCCAAGGACGCCGACGACACCGACGGCGACAGCGTCAAGCAGTTCAACTTCCGTGGCGTGTTCGCTCCGATGAACACCGACGGCAATGTCCTGCACGTCGGTCTGGACTACGCCTACCGCGACCTGAACGACACCGCCTTCGACTCCCGCATCCGTCCGCGTCTGGGCATGCGTGGCGTGGCCACCAACGGCGGTAACGATGCCGGCGACAACGGCAACCGCGCGACCTTCGGCGGCGCTACCCTGAGCCCGGCTGGTTCCTACAAGGACGACTCCACCTGGGGTGCTGAACTGGCCTACGCCTTCGGCCCGTTCTCCGCTCAGGCCGAATACGTCGACCGCAAGTTGAAAGCCGATGCCAATGCCTACCAGGACATCAAGGCTGACGGTTACTACGGCCAACTGGCGTACACCATCACCGGCGAATCCCGCGGATACAAGCTCGATGGCGCCAAGTTCGACACCATCAAGCCGGCTGACAAGCAGCTCGGTGCCTGGGAAGTCTTCTACCGTTACGACCACATCAAGGTCGATGACCCGAACGTGGTCGTGGCCACCGCTACCCGCGACGTGGGCGATACCAAGGCCAGCACCAACACCGTTGGTGTGAACTGGTACGCCAACGAAGCGGTGAAGGTCTCCCTCGACTACGTTCACGTCACCACCGACGGCATCCGCAACGCCAACGGCGACGATGACGGCAACGGCGTCGTGACCCGTCTGCAATACGTGTTCTAAGCACTACGCAGTACCGTTGACTCCTTTGTGTGAACCCCCGCCTCGGCGGGGGTTTTTTTATGGGAACCAGGAAGTTGCTTCCGTATGAACGCCAAACCGCCGACTGTTGTAGGAGCGGATTTATCCGCGATTGGCTCGCCTCACGTAGAAGGTGAAATCATCGCGGACGGAGTCCGCTCCTACGCCCTTGCTGGATCAGCGGAGCAAAGGTCCCGCTGGTCGTCGGCAGAATTCGAACTCAAGCAGCTCATCGAACGGATTGCCCATTTCCAGCCGCGTCCAGCCCAGCTTGAGGAGGAATGCCAGCGCTGCCGGATTGTCCGGCTTCACGCTGGCCCGCCACAGGGGACTGCCCTGCAGTTCCGGCCGGCTCATCACCAGCGTCATTACCGCGCGCCCGATGCCTGAGCCGCGTAATGCCGGGCGCACGGCGAGGTCGGTGACGAAGTAGTACGGACGCGCCGGGGTGGGCAGGCAAACCCCCACCACCGCGACCAGCAGGCCGCCACGCAGAATGCTGTATTGAGCCTTGTCCGCATCGGCGAGTACCTGTTCCAGCCAGTACCGATCCATCGGGCCCAATTGTGCGTCGAGCAGCGGGTCGTCGAACCAGCTTTCGTACAGTGGGATGTCCTCCGGCTGGAAAGGGCGAATCTGCATGCGGGAGCTCTCCGCTGCGGCTATCGGAGGTTTCACCCTCGCATTCCCTGGCCGATTGCGTCAATCGACCCTGAGCGCTCGCGTCATTGAGGCCGCGCGCGGCCAGCACCTACCCTGCGGGCACTCAACCCACCGGGAGTCGACCATGCTGCGCAATCACTTCGAGACCGAGCACAACCTGTTCCGCGATGCGTTCCGATCCTTCCTCGACAAGGAAGTGGTGCCCCACCAGGAAGAATGGGAGGAGGCCGGTGTGGTGGACCGCAGCGTCTGGCGCAAGGCAGGGGAGATGGGCTTCCTGTTGCCCTGGGCGGAGGAGGAGTACGGCGGAACCGCGCTGAAGGATTTCCGCTACGAACAGATCATGTGTGAGGAACTGGCCGCTATCAACGAGCCGGGCTTTATGATCCCGCTGCACTCGGCGCTGTGCGGTCCCTACATTGCCGAGTACGGCAACGCCGAGCAGAGGGCCCGCTGGCTGCCGGGCATCATCCGTGGCGAGAGCATCCTGGCGGTGGCGATGACCGAGCCGTCGGCCGGCTCCGATCTCGCCGGGATGCGCACCACGGCAGTGGACAAGGGCGACCACTTCGTCCTCAACGGCTCCAAGGTGTTCATCTCCAATGGCCTGCTGGCGGACCTGGTGATAGTCGCGGCGAAGACCGACCCTTCGAACAAGCATGCCATGGGCCTGTTCGTGGTCGAGCGCGGCATGGAAGGCTTCGAGCGCGGGCGCAACCTGAAGAAGCTGGGCATGAAGAGCCAGGACACCGCCGAGCTGTTCTTCAACAACGTCAAAGTGCCGAAGGAAAATCTGCTGGGCGACGCCAAGGGCGGCTTCTTCTACCTGATGAACATGCTCGCCCAGGAGCGCCTGACCAACGCCTGTGGCGCGGTGGCTGGCGCCGAGGCGGCGCTGAACGCGACCATCGACTATGTGAAGGAGCGCAAGGCCTTCGACCGTCCGGTCGCGCACTTCCAGAACACCCGCTTCAAGCTCGCCGAGATGCGCACGCAGATCGACGTGGCACAGGTCTTCACCGACCGCTGCGTGATGGACCACAACCAGAAGAAGCTCACCCCCGAAGTCGCCGCCGAGGCCAAGCTATTCACCACCGAGCTGTTGTGCAAGGTGGTCGATGAGGGCGTGCAACTGCATGGTGGCTGGGGTTACATGTGGGAGTATCCGATCTGCAAGATGTACGCGAACGCGCGTATTCAGCGCATCTTCGCCGGTACTTCGGAGATCATGAAAGAGATCATCAGCCGCGGCATGAAGCTCTGAGGCGCGGCGCCCACGCATCGATTGAGCGAAACAGGAGTGCCCATGAACGGCCCGCTCGCCTCACTGAAGATCCTCGATTTCTCCACCCTGCTGCCGGGGCCGTTCGCCTCGCTGCTGCTGGCCGACATGGGTGCCCAGGTGCTGCGGGTGGAGTCGCCCACGCGCATGGATCTGGTGCGTGTGCTGCCGCCGCACGCGGACGGCACCTCCGCCAGCCACGCCTACCTCAACCGCAACAAGCGTTCCATCGGCCTGGACCTCAAGCAGCCCCAGGCGGTGGAGGTGGTGAAGCAACTGGTGCAGGAATACGACATCGTGCTGGAGCAGTTCCGCCCCGGTGTGATGGACAAGCTGGGCGTGGGCTACGAGGCGCTCAGGGCGATCAACCCGAAGCTGATCTACGTGTCGATCACCGGCTATGGCCAGACCGGCCCGTTCCGTGATCGCGCCGGGCACGACATCAACTACCTGGCCCTGGCCGGCGTCGCCAGCTACACCGGCCGCCGCGACACCGGCCCGCTGCCGCTGGGCGTGCAGTTGGCGGACATCGGCGGCGGGTCGCTGCATGGCGTGATGGGTTTGCTGGCCGCGGTTATCCACCGCCAGCAGACGGGAGAGGGGCAGCAGGTCGACGTGAGCATGACTGACTGCGCCTTCAGCCTGCATGGCATGGCCGGCGCGGGCTTCCTCGCAGCGGGTGTGGAGCCGGAGATGGAAGGCCTCGCACTCAACGGCGGCAGCTTCTACGACTACTACCGCACCCGCGATGGCCGCTGGTTTTCGGTGGGCAGCCTGGAGCCGCAGTTCATGCAGCAGTTCTGTGCCGCCATCGGCCGCCCGGAGCTAGCCGCACGCGGGCTGTCGCCCAAGCCGGAGGATCAGCGGGCGCTCAAGCGTGAGATCGCCATCGAGTTCGAGAAGCACGATTTCAGCGAGTGGCAGGAACGCTTTGCCGTGCTGGACGCCTGCGTCGAGCCGATGCTGTCGTTGTCCGAGGCCGTCGAGCATCCACAACTGCGCGAACGCGGCGTGGTTACCGGCGTTCCTAATGGCAAGGGTGGCGAGCAGCGGCAGATCGCCTGTCCGATCCACTTCTCCGCCGGCCTGCCCGAGCCGCGCCATATCGGTGTCGCATTGGGCGCGCACACGGTCGAGGTGATGGCGGAGCTGGGCTACTCGGCCGAGCAGGTCGAGGCGCTGAAGGCGGCGAAAGTCATCGCCTGAGCGGCATCACTCGCGGCGGGTTTCGCCGGTGAAGATCAGCGTCGCGCGGCAACGCCGGCAGTAATAGCGGCGGCCCTGGGTGACCAGGTTGTGGCGCTGGGCGGAGAAGGGGAATTCGTTGCCCTCGCCGCAGTGGCAGCGGTAGAGATAGCGGGTGGCGCGACGGCGCTTGATCTCGTAGGTGTGGCAGCGGTCCGGCGGCAGCCCATAGATGCCGCGCATGATCAGTTGCCACTCCTCGCCGTGCGGGCGGATGCGCGGGCCGAACATCTGGTGGGCGATCAGGTGGGCCACTTCGTGGGCCACGGTCTGTTGCAGGAAATGGTCGCGGTTTTCCCGGTATAGCTGCGGGTTGAAGCGCAGCAGGTTCTCATCGAGGTGGGCGACGCCGGCCTTCTGGCCGCGTAGCCGGAAGCTCACTTCCGGGCGGGGAAAGCGCCGCTGGAAGAAGGCTTCGGCCTGCTGGTAGCAGGCTTCGACGCGAGCGTTGAGCTGTTCAGGCATACAGTGGTTCTCCGACGGGGGCAGATTATGCCGCAGTCGAAGCGCGGGTGGAGCATTTCTCGTGGCCGCTCGTCCGGGGTGCAGGTTCAGGCAAGCCAGGCGAGTTTCAGGCAAGCGCGCAAAAGAAAACCGGGCCACTGGGGCCCGGTCGTTCATTTCGTGGTCAGGATCAGGTGTATTCCGGGCCAACGCCGCTGCCCCAGAGGATCACCGACAGGGCGATCATCGCCACCAGCACCACCAGTCCCACCGCCAGCACCGAGCTGGAGAACAGGAAACCTTCATCCTTGGGAATGTTCATGAAGGTCGGGATGCCGACGTAGAGCAGGTAGACGGTGTAGCAGATCGCGGCGGTGCCGATGATCATGCCCAGCCACAGGTGCGGATAGAGCGCCGCCAATCCGCCGATGAACAGCGGGGTAGCGGTGTACGCGGCAAATACCACGCACTGGGTCATCGAGGGCGCGGCGTCATAGGTCCGTGCCATCCAGTGGATGAAGGCGCCCATCACGGCGACGCCGGCGAGCATGGCGATATAGGTCATGATGGTCAGCTGCATCGCACTGGCGGCCGTGAGCTTGACCGGTCCTGCATTGCCCAATACCCAGCCGACCTGCGTGGTGCCGATGTAGGCGGAAATGACCGGGATGGCAGCGAGGATCAGGACGTGGGTCAGGTACATGTGGCTGATGGATTCTTCCTCGCCACGGATTTCCTGCCATTCCTGATCGGGATGGGTGAAGAGCCCCCACACATGATGGATCATGTCAGCATTCTCCTCTTCTTATAGAAGGTCGCCCCCCAGCGAAGCGCCGGAGACGCGTAGCCAGCGTCATCCGGTGCTCGGCCGACCTATGCGACCTTAAGTCGCAGTATAGGGAGGGCTAAAGGCCTCGTCGTCCGTGGGTTTAGAGCAAATGGAAGTTTCACGGGCGGCTGTAATAGCGCTCCAGAATTTCCATCGCCTTGTTGATCGATTGCAGTCGCGTGGTGCTGCCGCCCCGGTCCGGATGGTGCTGGCTGACCAGCTGGCGGTAGCGCAGCTTGATCAGCGCATAGTCCACCAGGCCGTCTTCCAGCTCGAAGAGGGCCAGCGCGGCGGCCTTTTCCTCGTTGCCCTGCATGCGCGTCCAGAAGCTTTCCAGCAGCTTCTCCACGTCGCGCTCGGTGGTTTCCTTCAGGTGTTTTTCATCGAGGTAATAGGCACGCAGGGCATCCTGCTCACCGAGAGCCTGCACCCCGCTTATATAAGGCGAGAGGCGGATCTGCAGCGGGCCGATCTCAAGATGCGCGGCGTTCTCTTCCCACAGCCGGTCACGCAGGCGATAGAGCGCGTTGAACACCAGGAAGTGGGTGCGGAACAGCACCAGCTTGTCGATCAGCGGAAGGTTCGGAACATGCGTGGAGTGCCGCGCCTTCAGTTGCTGGATCAGCTGGAATTCGGAGAGCCCGTCAGGCGCTTTGCGCAGCAGCTCGAGGAGCTGGTCGGCGAGGTCGAGGCTGGGGTTGAGGTCGGGAGTCATGTTGTCAGATTAGCAGTGGCCCGATAGAGGGGCTGGGGTACGCGTCGCTTTGCGCGTAGAACTGCTGGCCTGTTCTCGTTAATGGTCATGAATGGCCAAGGCTGGGCAGCACTGAGGCTGGAGAGGAGAGGGCGGGCTACGTTCTGTGCTATGCCGGCCTGTATTGGCGAGTGATTTCGACACTTTTTCGACACGTGGAAGGGGGCTACCTCGCTGGTCCTGGTGCGTTCACCTTGCCCCGGATCGTCTTCAGGACCCCGTGCGCTTCGGTCCGTTGTCGGGAAACGGTCACTTTCAGTAGGATTCCTTTGATGGAATATTCCATGGAGGTTATATTTTGTGGCGTGGGATATCGAGTACACCGACGAGTTCGGTGATTGGTGGGGTTCCCTGTCCGAGGCTGAGCAGGAGTCTCTGGCTGTGACTGTTCGCCTGCTTGAGGAGCGAGGTCCATCCTTGGGGCACCCCTACAGCAGCGGTATCAATGGCTCCCGTCATGGGCATATGAGAGAGCTACGGACTCAACATGGCGGGCGACCTTTCCGAACGCTTTACGCGTTTGATCCCAGACGCTCGGCGATACTGCTGATCGGTGGCGACAAGACTGGCGATGATCGTTGGTACGAATTGAACGTACCCATTGCCGACCGCCTCTATGACGAACACTTGCACCAGCTCCGTGAGGAGGGACTGATCGATGGCTAAGAAATTCTCCGACCTTCGGGCGCAAATGTCGCCTGAGGCACAAGCCCGCGTCGAGGCCAAGGCCCAGGAACTGCTGGCTGAAATGCCGCTGAATGAGTTGCGCCAGGCTCGGGGCTTATCGCAGAAGATGCTGTCTGAAGTGCTGCACGTGCAGCAGCCCGCTATTGCCAAGATGGAGCGGCGTACGGATATGTACATTTCCACCTTGCGCAGCCACATCGAAGCCATGGGCGGTCAGTTGGAAGTGATTGCACGTTTCCCGGATGGCGCGGTGAAGATCAGCAATTTTGGGGATATTGAAGAGGCGGGCGCCTAAGGCGAGTCGTTTCGACAGTTCTTCGGCATTCTGACGCTGTAACGAAAGAGCTCCTGAAGTTCGCTAGGAAAATCAGGGGCTTATCGTTTGCATTTGGGGCGGGGATTTGAACCCATTCTTTGACACCGCCGTTAATGGCGATTACTGGTAAAATAACCGGCTTTTCGTCTTGCCCTTCGGATTCCAGAGCACCATGGCCAGCACCCTTTCGGTCAACCAGAACAAACTGCAGAAACGCCTGCGCCGCCAGGTTGGCGAAGCGGTCACCGACTTCAACATGATCGAGGATGGCGACAAGGTGATGGTCTGCCTGTCCGGCGGCAAGGACAGCTACACCCTGCTGGACATCCTGCTGTACCTGCAGAAGGTGGCGCCGATCCAGTTCGAGATCGTCGCGGTGAACATGGACCAGAAGCAGCCCGGCTTCCCCGAGCACGTGCTGCCGGCCTATCTGGAGTCCATCGGCGTGCAATACCACATCATCGAGAAGGACACCTACTCGGTGGTGAAGGAGAAGGTCCCGGAGGGCAAGACCACCTGCTCGCTGTGTTCGCGTCTGCGCCGTGGCACCCTCTATACCTACGCCGACGAGATCGGCGCGACCAAGATGGCGCTGGGGCACCACCGCGACGACATCCTGGAAACCTTCTTCCTTAATATGTTCTACGGCGGCACCCTCAAGGCCATGCCGCCCAAGCTGCTGTCCGACGACGGCCGCAACGTGGTGATCCGCCCCTTGGCGTACTGCAACGAGAAAGACATCGAAGCCTACTCGGTGCTCAAGGAGTTCCCGATCATCCCGTGCAACCTGTGCGGTTCGCAGGAAAACCTGCAGCGCCAGGTGGTCAAGGAAATGCTGCTGGACTGGGAGCGCAAGTCGCCGGGCCGCACCGAGATCATGTTCCGCGCGCTGCAGAATGTGGTGCCGTCGCAACTGGCCGACCGCAACCTGTTCGACTTCAACAGCCTGCGCATCGACGAGACCGCCACCCCGCGCTTCCTCGATGTGATGAATCTGTAAGACCTCCGCAAGGACGCCCGATGCGCGATTACCCGTGGCTGTACGAATACTGCCTGAACCGTTTCGGCTCGGTCGAAGCCCTGGAGGCCCGTCTGCCTCAAGCCAAGTCCGCGGCCGAGCTGGCGGCGGTCAGCGATGATCGCTACCTGTCGCTGATCAGCCTGCGCATCTTCCGCGCGGGCCTCAAGCACAGCCTGGTGGATGCCAAATGGCCGGCTTTCGAGGAAGTCTTCTTCGGCTTCGATCCGGAGAAGGTCGTGCTGATGGGCGGCGAGCGCCTGGAAAACCTGATGCAGGACGCCCGGCTGATCCGCCACCTGGGCAAGCTCAAGAGCGTGCCGCGCAATGCGCAGATGGTCCTGGATATCGCCCGCGAGTACGGCAGTTTCGGCAAGCTGCTGGCGGACTGGCCGGTGACCGATATCGTTGGCTTGTGGAAACTGCTGTCAAAACGCGGCAACCAGTTGGGCGGACTATCGGCACCACGCTTCCTGCGGATGGCCGGCAAGGATACCTTCATCCCCACCGACGACATGGTCGCCGCGCTCAAGGCGCAGGAAATCATCGACAAGGCGCCCACCAGCCAGAAAGACCTGGCGCTGGTGCAGGCGGCCTTCAACCAGTGGCACGAACAGAGCGGACGGCCGCTGTGCCAGCTCTCGGTGATGCTGGCGCACACGGTCAACCACTGACGCGCGGCCCGGCCGCGGAGGAGAGCGCATGGAATCGGCCATCGAACGCACCGGCGCAGCACTTGCCCGCGCCGAACGCATTCTGGTGATCACTGGTGCCGGGCTCTCCGCCGATTCCGGCATGCCCACCTATCGGGGGCTCGGGGGCCTCTACAACGGTCGCACGGCAGAGGGACTGCCCATTGAGGCGGCGCTTTCCGGACCGATGCTGCGTGACAACCCGGCGCTGTGCTGGAAGTACCTGGCGGAACTGGGCAAGGCCTGCCTGAATGCGCAGCCCAACGCCGGCCACGACGCTATCGCCGAACTGCAACGGCTCAAGCCCGAGTGCTGGGTACTGACGCAGAATATCGATGGTTTCCACCGTCGTGCCGGCTCGCCCCCTGAGCGGCTGATCGAGATTCATGGCGAGTTGGCGCCGTTGTACTGCCAGTCGTGCGGATTGGAGTGCGCCGAGTTGGCCGGGCATCTGGACGGCCCGCTGCCGCCGAAATGCGCGCGCTGCGCAGGCGTGCTGCGCCCGCCGGTGGTGCTGTTCGAGGAGATGCTGCCGGAGGCTGCGATCGACACGCTCTACGCGCAATTGCGCAAGGGATTCGATGCCGTACTGCTGGTGGGGACCACTGCGAGCTTCCCCTACATCATCGAGCCGGTGCTGCGCACACGGGAGGCGGGAGGCTTCACCGCCGAGGTGAATCCGGGCCTGACTGACCTGAGTTCAGTGGTCGAAGAAAGAATGGTGGGTCGAGCCTTAGACATTATGCCGCGCCTGCTGAGTCACATTCCGCGATAAAAAACTTGCATTGAGCCGATTGAGCGGGCAAATTAGCCCGCTATTAAATGGAACTAATGAGACACGGTCGTGCCCATGCTTAAACGCTTCGCACCCCTCGTGCCCATGAGTTTCGTTCTGTTGCTGGCAGCTTGTGCCAGCCATTCGCCGGAATCGCAGCAAAGCCAGGCAGCCGTAGCGCCGACCAGCCGAGCCGCTTTTCTCCAGATTGACCAGAATAAGGTCACGCAGGCGGATGAGTCGCAGAACGAGGGGGCCAAAAACTATAACGGCAGTTCGACCACGCACGTATCCGACATCCTGGATCGCGCGTTCTCGCTGATCGGTACTCCGTATCGCTTCGGTGGGAAATCGGAACGAACTGGTTTCGATTGCAGCGGCTTCGTGGGCTATTTGTTCCGCGAGGAAGCAGGCATCAACCTTCCGCGCTCCACGCGTGAGTTGATCACCATGGACGTCCCGCTGGTCTCGAAAGAAGACCTGCAGCCGGGCGACCTGATCTTCTTCAACAATCGTGGTCGCGGTCGGGTGAGCCATGCCGGTATCTATATCGGTGATGGTCAGTTCATCCACTCCGCCAGCCGCCGTGGCGGTGGTGTGCGGGTGGACAGCCTGGACGAGAGCTACTGGCGCCTGAGCTACATGGAAGCCAAGCGCGTACTCGAACCGGGTTACGAGCCCAAGACGGTGACTCGCTAAACTTAAAGTATTACTTTAAGTATTGCGTTCAAGTCACTGCCGGTGCAAAGTGATGGCATTCCTTAGCAGGGATGCCATCACATGCTCGCTCCACAGCGCGTCATTCTCTTCGCTCTTCTCGCCTCCCTGGCCGCCTGCGCCAGCCGCACTCCGCCGTCGCCTCCGCCCGTGGTGAACGCGCCTTCGCTCCCTGCCTACAATTCGCAAGCGGCCGATGATGTCCTGATCCGTGCCATTGGCCTGGTTGGCACGCCGTATCGCTGGGGGGGCAACACGCCCGATGGCGGTTTCGATTGCAGCGGCCTGATCGGCTACGTCTACCGCGATGCCACCGGTCTGCAACTGCCGCGCTCCACCCGCGAGATGATTACCCTGCGCGCGCCCAGCATCGGTCGCGAATCGCTGCAGAGTGGCGATCTGGTGTTCTTCGCTACCAGCGGTGGACGTGGCGTGAGTCATGCGGGTATCTATGTCGGAGAAGGGCGCTTCGTTCATGCGCCCAGGACGGGCGGGACCGTACGCCTGGACAGCCTCGACAGCGCCTATTGGCAGAAGGCGTTCCTGGAAGCCAAGCGCGTCCTGGCCGTGCAGAGTCTCGCCCTGCATCCCTGATCTTGTCCGGGAGGGGCCATGACCACGCGCACACTGAATCTGGACGATTCCCTCTACCAGTACCTGCTCGATGTTTCCCTGCGCGACTCGCCGATCAAGGCCCGCTTGCGCGAGGAGACCGCCGCATTGCCCATGTCGCGCTGGCAGGTTGCCCCGGAGCAGGGGCAATTCCTCGCGTTGCTGGTGAAGTTAATCGGTGCCCGGCGCCTGCTCGAAGTGGGTACCTTCACCGGCTACAGCGCACTGTGCATGGCCGAGGCGCTTCCCGCTGGCGGGCACCTGCTGTGCTGCGATCTGCCTGGCGACTACAACGAGACTGCGCGTTCCTATTGGCAAGAGGCGCGCGTCGACGGCCGCATCGAGCTGCGCCTGGGGCCGGCGCTGTCCACCCTGGAGAGCCTGGTGGCTGGCGGTGAGGACGGAACGTTCGATCTGGTCTTCATCGATGCCGACAAGGCGCGCTATCCCACCTATTTCGAATACGCCCTGAAGCTGCTGCGCAGCGGCGGGCTGGTGGTCTTCGACAATGTGTTGTGGAGCGGGCGGGTGCTGGAGGTTGAACCGGAGAGCGACGACACGCGGGCCATCCAGCAGCTCAATCGGGCCTTGAAGGAAGATATCCGGATTGACTACTCGCTGGTGCCGATCGGTGACGGCATGAGTCTTTGCCGCAAGCGATGAAATTGCCGGCCTGGCCGCGCGGGGCTAGATTGCTTTGTATCGGGCCGATAGCTCAGCTGGGAGAGCGCCGCGTTCGCAATGCGGAGGTCGTGAGTTCGATCCTCATTCGGTCCACCAGAAACAAAAAGGCACGCCCAATGGCGTGCCTTTTCATTTCTACCGCGTGCCGTCAGGCGATGTCGACCAGGATGACTTCACTGTCTTCCAGGGCGGTCACCGTGACCACTGCTTCATTGGATATCGCAGCACCGTCACGGGCCTCCAGTGCCACGCCGTTGACTTCCACCTTGCCGGTCGCCGGTACCAGGTAGGCGCGGCGACCGTCGCCGAGCTCGTACTCGGCGCTCTGGCCGGCCTTGATGGTCGCGGCGACCAGGCGGCCCTCGGCGCGGATGCGCAGGGCGTCGGCGTCGTTCTCATAGCCGCTGGCCAGGGTGACGAAGCGCCCGGCGCGGTCGCCCTTCGGGAAGGGTTTGGCGCCCCAGGACGGCGTGCCGCCGCGTACCGAGGGGATGATCCAGATCTGGAAGATCTTGGTCACATCCTTCTCGAGGTTGTACTCGGAGTGCACGATGCCGGTCCCGGCGCTCATGACCTGTACGTCGCCGGCTTCGGTACGGCCCTTGTTGCCCAGGCTGTCCTGGTGGGTGATCGCGCCCTGGCGGACGTAGGTGATGATTTCCATCTCGCGGTGCGGGTGCGGCGGGAAGCCGGTGCCGGCGGCGATTTCGTCATCGTTCCAGACGCGGAGGTTGCCCCAGTCCATACGCTCGGGGTCGTAGTACTCGGCGAAGGAGAAGTGGTGCTTGGCATTGAGCCAGCCGTGGTTGGCACCGCCGAGTTGCTGGAAGGGTCTGCGTTCGATCATGGCGAAGTCCTCATGGGCACGGCCGGCGGGATCACCGGCTCGTGCGGTTCATGGGGGCTATGTTCTCTCGCAATCGATCGATATAAAAGCGCAAATATCCGAGCAAATGAATCGATTTTGTCGATTTATTTGCGGCGGGTCAGGACCCGCCCTGGGTGAGGAATTTGCTGAGGAACTGCCGAGTCCGCTCTTCCCGTGGATTGGCGAAGAGCGCCTTGGCGTCGCCCTGTTCGACGATCACGCCCTTGTCGATGAAGATCGCCCGGTTCGCCACGTCGCGGGCGAAGCTCATCTCGTGGGTGACGATGACCATGGTGCGCTTTTCCTGCGCCAGGCCACGGATGGTCGCCAGCACCTCGCCGACCAGTTCGGGGTCGAGCGCCGAGGTCGGCTCGTCGAACAGGATCACGTCCGGCTGCATCGCCAGCGCCCGTGCGATGGCGACACGTTGTTGCTGGCCGCCGGAGAGACGCTTGGGATACGAGTCCTCCTTGCCGGCCAGCCCGACCTTGGCCAGCAACTGGCGGGCGCGCTGGATGGCCTGGGCGCGCGGCTCCTTCTTCACGATCACTGGACCTTCGATCACGTTCTCCAGCGCCGTGCGGTGCGGGAACAGGTTGAAGTTCTGGAACACGAAGCCCACATGCTGGCGCAGCTTGCGGATCAGCCCCTGCTGGCCGCTGAGCGGACGCGAGGCGTCGATGCGGATCTCGCCGACCTGGATGGTGCCGCCGTTGGGCACCTCCAGCAGATTGAGGCAGCGCAGCAGGGTGGTCTTGCCGGAGCCACTGGGGCCGATGATCGCAACCACTTCGCCGGGCTCGACGGTCAGGTCGATACCCTTGAGCACCTCCTGGCCGCGGAACTGCTTGGTGAGCTGGCGTACTTCGATCATGCATCGTGCTCCTGGTCATGGCGGTTGACCCGCTCTTCCAGGCGGTTCTGCAGGTGCGACAGGATGCTGGCGAGCACCCAGTAGAGGAGCGCGGCGGCGAGGTACATGGTGAAGACCTCGAAGGTGCGCGCGGTAATGAGTTGGGCTTGGCGGAACAGTTCGGGCACCTGGATGGTGGCGGCCAACGCGGTGTCCTTCACCAGCGAGATGAAGCTGTTGCCCAGCGGCGGCAGCGCGGTACGCGCGGCCTGCGGGAGGATCACCCGGCGCAATGTCTCGGCGCGGGTCATGCCGATGCTGGCGGCGGCTTCCCATTGGCCACGGTCGATGGAGCCGATGGCGGCGCGCAGGATCTCGCAGACATAGGCGGCCATGTTCAGCGAGAAGCCGATCAGCGCCGCGGGCAGCGGGTCGAGCTCGATGCCCAGTTGCGGCAGACCGTAGTAGATCATGAAGAGCTGGACCAGCAACGGCGTGCCGCGGAAGAACGACACGTAGATGCGGGCGAGCCAGCTCAGGGCGGTGAAACCGTACAGGCGCATCAGCGCCAGTCCGAATCCCAGCAGCAGTCCGAAGAACATGCCGCCTACGCTGAGGACTACTGTGAAGACCGCGCCCTTGAGCAGGAAGGGCGCGGAATCCAGCGCAAGCTGCAGGCTTGCGTCGATCATTGGGTCACGTCAGCCTTGAACCATTTTTCCGACAGCTTTTTCAGGGTGCCGTCGGCACGCAGCTTGTCGATGGCCTTGTTCAGCGCCGCGAGCAGTTCCGGGTTGCCCTTGCGCAGGGCGATGCCGGCTTCCTGGCGAGCGAAGGGCGCGCCGGTCAGGGCCATGGCGCCATTGGTCTTGTTGACCATGTCGAAGGCGGCCAGGCGGTCCACCAGGATCACGTCGATACGGCCGCTGCGCAGGTCCTGGAACTTGGTCGGATCGTCCTCGTAGGTGCGTACGTCAGCCTGCGGAACGTGCTCCTTGAGCCACTGTTCGTAGTTGGTGCCCAGGCCGACGCCGACTTTCACCCCGGCGAGCTTCTCGGGAGTGTCGTACTTGCTTTCGTCACCCTTGCGCACCAGGGCCTGGATGCCGGAAACGGTGTAGGGCTCGGAGAAGTCGTACTTCTTCTTGCGCTCCTCGGAGATGGTCACCTGGTTGATCACCAGGTCCAGGCGCTTGGATTCCAGTGCGGCGAGGATGCCGTCCCACTTGGTCGGCTGCAGCTTGGCCTTGACGCCCAGCTCCTTGGCGATCAGGTCGGAGAAGTCCACTTCGAAGCCGGCGAGCTTGCCGTTCTCGTCCTGGAAGCTGAAGGGCGGATAGGTCCCTTCCAGACCGACGCGGACTTCGCCCTTGGCTTTGATCTGGGCGAGCTGGTCTTCGGCGGCCTGGGCCTGGCCGAACAGGCTGGCGCCAAGGGTGAGGGTCAGGCTGGCAAACAGGAAGTGACGGCGCAGTGCAGTGAAGGTCATGGTGAGCCCCGTTTTTGGTGTTTTAAGCAGGTTAGTCAACGCGTGGCGACTATAGGGTTGTAGTTGTTATTCTATAAAATAATAAAAAATTACATGCTTAGGCTTATTTGATCAAGGATCAAGTCGCCGGGTGGTAGGCGAACAGTGCCGGCGAGCCTCCGGTGTGCAGGAACAGCAGCGGCCCCTGGGCAGCAAAGCGCTGGCGGGCGACGCCATCGAGCAGGCCGGCCATGGCCTTGCCGGTGTAGACCGGGTCGAGCAGCAGCCCTTCGTGGCTGGCCAGCAGGCGCACCGCATCGAGCGTGCCGGCATTGGGCTCGCCGTAGCGCGGGGCGAAGTATTCATCCCAGAGTTCCACCTTCGGCGCCTTGGCCACGTCCTGGCCGAGCAGTTCCAGCGTGCGCTGGATCAGCCCCTCCACCTTGGGCCGCTGCGCAGCGTCGGTGCGCGAAACGGTCACGCCGATGACCGGCAGTTCCGGCAGGGCATCGGCCAGCGCCACGGCCAATCCGGCATGGGTGCCGGCGCTGCCGGAAGCCAGTACCACGGCGGCGAAACGCTGGCCGCTCTGGCGAATCTGATCGGCCAGTTCCAGCCCGGCGCGCACATAGCCCAGCGCGCCGAGGGCGTTGGAGCCGCCGATGGGCACCAGGTAGGGCTTGCGGCCTTCACGCAGCAGGCGTTCGCCGGTCTGCTGCAGCAGTTCGTCGGCGTTGTCCAGATTGGGTACCAGTTCGACCTCGGTGCCGAACAGGTCGAGCAGCAGGCGATTGCCGTTGCTCAGGTAATTGTGGTCGCCAGTGCCGATGGGATTCTCCAGCAGTGCCACGCAGCGCAGGCCCAGCTTGGCCGCGACCGCTGCGGTCTGGCGCACGTGGTTGGACTGGATTGCCCCGGCAGTTACCAGGGTGTCGGCGCCGGCGCGCAGCGCATCCGCGGCGAGGAATTCGAGCTTGCGCACCTTGTTGCCGCCCAGGGCGAAGGGCGTGGTGTCGTCGCGCTTCACGTGGATATCGCGGCCGACGTGTGCGGAAAGCCGCTCCAGCTTCTCCAGCGGTGTCGGGCTGCCGGCCAGTTCGAGTCGGGGGAAGCGGGCGAGCGATTCGCGCAGGGCATTCATGGAGGCGTCTCGGTTCAGCGGGATGAGGACGCCACGATAGAGCGCCCGGGAGCGCGCGGCAATGGACTTAATGCGGCGTTGCGGCGGGTGTCGGCATCACGAGCTCTTCACATGTTTTGTTATAAGGTTACAGGAATATAATCGCCGGCTTCATAGAGCCTTAATCTTCTAAGCTCAGGCTCGCCGGCGCGCCGCTTTCGCTCGAAAGAGGTGGGCGATCCGTTCAATCGTTGGAGCATTCATGAGAGTCGACCTGGACATCGAGGACCGCAGCCTGGAAGGGTTGCCGCGTTTCCAGCGTTCGGCGTACCAGTCGCGTCGCCTGAAGCTGCTGGCCTGGCTCTCGGGGGGGCTTGCCGCGCTGCTGTTCCTGGCGGCGATCTTCATTGGCCTGTTCACCGCCGACTCGCTCTGGCTGCCACTGCTGTGCAACAACGCCGCCGCCCTGCTGTTGCTGGCGGCGGTGAGCCAATCGGCCTGGCGCGTGGCCCACTGGCGCGCGGCGGCAATCGGGACGACGGAGACTGCCCCGGCGCCTGAAGCACCGGTCGATCTTGCCCAGCTCAGTGCCTACGACCGTCTGCTCGAGCGCATCAGTGGTTCGAGCCGGCGCCTGGCGCAGCGCATCGGTGTCGGCGCCCTCTGGTTGGCGGGCCTGGCGCTGGTCGCTCTGTTGATCGTCAAGGCCGGATGGAACCTTGCGACCCCCGCTGTTGCCGTTGGACAGGCTGGCTGGATAGTCACCGGCCTGCTGACCTTGTCGGCGTTCGGCCTGCTGGTGGCGGAGCGACACCTGAATGCCGCGAGCCAGGAAGAGTGGCCCGAAGCTCGCGCGCTGTCGCCGATGGTGCGTGCGGTCATCGCCGTGCAGTTGCTGTCCTTGCCCGGCCTGCTGTTCTCCAATGGCGAGAGTCTGTGGCCGAGCCGGATCGTGGTACTGGTCGGGCTGCTGCCGGCGTTGCTGGCGGTGGAGCTGATCCTGCGCGCGCTGCTTTCGGTCTTCAGCCCCCAGCGCCCGCGCGAGGAGCCCCGGCTGGTTGGTCAAAGCCTGGTCGCCGCGCAATTGCGCTGGCCGCCACGTCCGCTGCAATTCCTGCAGAGCGAGTTGCAGCAGCGCTTCGGCATCGACCTGCGCCAGGTCTGGGCCTTCGGTTTCATACGCCGCGCCTTCCTGCCCGTGGTGGGATTGATGCTGCTGGTGGGCTGGTTGCTCACCGGCGTCAGCGAGATCGCCATGAACGGGCGGGGTGTCTACGAACGTTTCGGCAAGCCCGTGGCGGTCTATCCGCCGGGGCTGCACGTCGGGCTGCCGTGGCCATTTGGGCGCGTGCTGCCGGTGGAGAACGGGGTGATCCATGAACTGGCGACCTCCGGCGATTCCGCCCGGGCGGACCTGCTGGTGGATGCCGAAGGCCCCGCGCCGGAGGCCGCCAACCGCCTGTGGGACGCCTCCCACGTCAGCGAGAACTCGCAAGTGATCGCCAGCGAAGCCGGCGGCCAGCAGAGTTTCCAGATCGTCAACATGGACGTGCGCTTCGTCTATCGCATCGGCTTGAGCGACAAGGCCGCTCTGGCGGCGACCTATAACAGCACCGATGTGCCGGCGCTGATCAGCAGCACCGCCAATCGCGTGCTGGTCCACGACTTCGCCGCGCGCACTCTCGACGGTGTGCTGGGCGCAGAGCGCGAAGCGCTGGCGCGGGACATCGGCAAGGCCGTACAGGCCGACCTCGACCGCCTCGACAGCGGCGTGGAAATCCTCGCCACCGTGGTCGAGGCGATCCATCCGCCGGCCGGTGCGGCCAATGCCTACCACGGCGTACAGGCGGCGCAGATCACCGCGCAGGCCTTGATTGCCCGCGAGCAGGGCAAGGCCGCCGAGCAGACCAACGCCGCCCGGCAGGCCGCCAGCGCTGCGACCGACAAGGCCTCCGCCGATGCCCGGGAAACCCTCGCCCAGGCCCAGGCGGTCGATCTGCGCTTCGGCGCCGAACGCTCCGCCTGGCAGCGTGCCGGGCAGGCCTTCCTGCTCGAACAGTATTTCAGCCAGCTGGGCCAGGGCCTGGCCGGCGCCCGCAGCCTGGTCATCGACCACCGCCTGAACGCGGACCAGGCGCCGACCCTCGATCTGCGCAGCTTCGGCGCGCCGGTCGATCCGCAGCGCGGCAAGCCCGCCAACCGTACCCAGGAGATCGCACCTTGAGTCCGACCCACGTCCACGGCGATCACCCGCACGACCACGACCACGATCATGGGCATGACCATGATCACGGCCACCATCATGAGCATCACCATGACGAGGGGCCGGCGCGCTTCCCCTGGCGCCGTACCGCGCTGGCCAGCCTGCTGGTGCTGTTCGCCGCCGCGACCGCCTGCCTGGTGCAGGTGCGCTCCGGCGAGGCGACGGTGATCACCCGCTTCGGCAATCCGGCTCGCGTCCTGCTCGAACCCGGTCTCGCCTGGCGCCTGCCGATTCCCTTCGAGGCGGCCGTGCCGGTCGACCTGCGCCTGCGCACCACCTCCAGCGGCCTGCAGGACGTCGGCACCCGCGATGGCCTGCGGATCATCGTGCAGGCCTATGTCGCCTGGCAGGTGAAACCCGACCCGGACAGCATCCAGCGCTTCATGCGCGCGGTGCAGAACCAGCCCGATGAAGCGGCCCGGCAGATTCGAACCTTCGTCGGCTCCGCGCTGGAGACCACCGCCAGCGGCTTCGACCTCTCCGATCTGGTGAACACCGATGCCGGCAAGGTGCGCATCGCCGACTTCGAACAGCGCCTACGCGAGCAGATCGAGCGCCAGTTGCTCGACACCTACGGCGTGCGGGTGGTCCAGGTGGGCGTCGAACGGCTGACGCTGCCGAAAGTCACCCTCGGCGCCACGGTCGACCGCATGCGCGCCGAGCGCGAGACCATCGCCACCCAGCGCACCGCCGAGGGCAAGCGCAAGGCCGCCGAGATCCGCTCCGCCGCCGAGCGCGACGCGCGCATCCTGCAGGCCGACGCCACGGTGAAGGCCGCCGACATCGAGGCCCAGTCGCGGGTACAGGCGGCGGACATCTACGGCAAGGCCTACAGCGGCTCGCCGGAGCTGTACAACATGCTGCGTTCGCTGGACACCCTCGGCACCCTGGTCAACTCCGGCACGCGCCTGGTGCTGCGCACCGATGCGGCTCCCTTCAAGGTGCTGGTGGACGGCCCGCCGACGCAGCCGTCCGCCAAACCGGGCAACGCGCAATGACCGAGCGGCGAGAGGAGGGCGCAAGCCCCTGGCTGCAGGCCGGGCGCCTGGCGTTCCTGGCGCTGTACGGCGTGACCCTGCTGGCGGCGCTTGGCTGGGCGCTGTCCAACGTCCGCCAGATCGGACCGGAAAGCCGTGCCGTGGTCCTGCGCATGGGGGCGCTGGAACGCATCCAGAACGCCGGTTTGCTGCTGGCCTGGCCGCGTCCGTTCGAACAGGTGGTGATCCTGCCGTCTGCCGACCGGGTGATCGAGCGCCGGGTGGAGACCCTGCTGCGTTCGGGGCTGGCGCAGAAGTCAGATCTGGATGGCAGCCTCGCCAACGATGCCACCGCGGGCTCCGGCTATCTGCTTACCGGCGATGCCGGTGTGGTGCAGCTGGATGTGCGGGTGTTCTACAAGGTCACCTCGCCGTACGATTTCGTGCTCCAGGGCGATCACGTGCTGCCGGCGCTGGATCGCCTGGTGGCGCGCAACGCCGTGGCGGTGTGTGCATCCCGCGACCTGGACACCATCCTGGTCGCCCGCCCCGAGCTGATCGGCGCCGACAGCAGCGTCGCCGAACGCCGCGAGCGGTTGCGCGGCGACCTGCAGCAGGGCATCAATCGCAGCCTGGCCGCGCTGGTGTCGGCCGGCAATGGGCTGGGTATCGAGATCGAGCGGGTTGACGTGCAGTCCTCCTTGCCGCGCGAGGCGGTGAGCGCCTTCAACGCCGTGCTGACCGCCAGCCAGCAGGCGGAGCAGGGTGTGGCCGCGGCACAGAACGACGCTGCTCGCCAGCTCCAGGCCGCCAACCAGGCCGCCGACCGTACCTTGCAGGTCGCCCATGCCCAGGCCAGCGAGCGCCTGGCCCGCTCCCAGGCGGATACCGCCACCATCACCAGCCTGGCGCAAACCCAGCAACAGCATGCCGACCCCGGGCTGCTGCTGCGCCTTTACCGCGAGCGCGTGCCGGGCATCCTGTCCCGCGCCGGCTCGGTGACCACTGTCGATCCGCGTGATTCCGGACACCTGATCCTGGAAGGCCCGCAGCCGTGAGCAGGCTTATCGCCGGAGGCTGTGAATCAATGTGCGGACAGCCTCGTGGCGAACCGCTACGCTCGCAACACAAGCCCGGCATCTTCGTCCGGGCGGATAACGACAACCAGGAACACCAGGGGCGGGACATCCAATGACATCAGCCGGACTTCACACCACCGATAGAACCCGACGCTCGTTGCGGCGCCTGGCCCTGCAGTGCCTGGGCGCGCTGGCGCTGGTGCTGGGCTGCAGCCTTCCGGCGCAGGCCGACCGGGTCCTGCCGCCGGGCATGATGCTGGCGTTCGTCGACTACGCGCAGTTCCCGATGATCACGCTGAAACGCCCCCGGCCCAGCCTGCTCAAGCAGATCCTCACCCTTGGGCTGTACCGCAAGAACATCACCTATCCGGTGGCGGCGTCCGTGCGCATCCGCGACGAGAACAACCACTTCGTCGTGAATGGAATGATGCCGCTGCTCAAGGGCAAGGTCGTCGCCGTCAAACCCGGCCTCGACAAGCAGATCAACCAGATCTGGGTACTGACCGAAGCGGAAGCCAACGAGTACGCGACCCGGCCGGGGACCCTGTTCCCACCCCTCAACTAATAAAGCAGGCACCTTCGCGGTATGAGCGTTCACCACCATCACGGCCATGCGCACCACGGCCACTCCCATGGCCACCTTACCGGTGGAATGCTCACCCGCGACGAGCAGCGCAGCGCGGCGCGCCAGCTCAGCCTGGCGATGATCGCCCTCGGCCTGCTGGTGCTGGGCCTGCTCTGGCGCTGGTTCGCCCCGCAGCAGGAAGGCGTGGCGCAGATGCTCCTGGGCGTTGCCTCGCTGCTGGTGGCGGTGCCCGTGCTGCGCTCGGGCTGGTACAGCCTGCGGCATCCCAGCCTGCACGGCATCACCGATCAGCTCATCGCCCTGGCCATGCTGGGCGCCTGGGCCACCGGCGACCTGATGACCGCCGCGCTGTTGCCGATCATCATGATCTTCGGCCACGTGCTGGAGGAACGCAGCGTGATCGGCTCGCAGGAGGCCATCGAGGCGCTGGGTCGCCTGACCCGCAGCCAGGCCCGGCTGATCGCCGCCGATGGCAGCGTTCGCGAAGTGGACAACGGCGAACTGCGCGCCGGCGACCAGGTGGAAGTCCGCGCCGGCGACCGCGTGCCCGCCGACGGCCGTGTGCTGGAAGGCCAGGCCAGCCTGGATACCGCGCCGATCACCGGTGAGTCGGTGCCGCTGGAAGCGGGCGTCGGCATGGAGGTCTACGGCGGCGCGATCAACCTCGACGGCCTGCTGCGCATCGAAGTGACCCGTACCGGCGATGCATCCACCCTCGGCAAGGTCATCGCCCTGATGCAGCGCGCCGAACAGTCCAAGCCACCCATCACGCGCCTGCTGGAGCGCTACGCCGGGCGCTACATGGTGCTGGTGCTGCTGATCGCCGCCGTCACCTGGTTCATCACCAACGACCCACAGGCCATGCTCGCCGTGCTGGTCGCCGCCTGCCCCTGCGCCCTGGTGCTGTCGGCGCCGGCCACCGCCATCGCCGGGATCGCCGTCGCCGCCCGCCACGGCATCCTGATTCGCAGTTCGGCCTTCCTTGAGGAACTGGCCGACCTGACCTCGCTGGTGATCGACAAGACCGGCACCCTGACCTACGGCGCGCTGCGCCTGCAGGCGGTACGCCCGGAGGCCGGTGAACGTCGCGATGACATCGAGCGGTTGGCCGCCAGCCTTGGCGCCGCCAGCAGCCACCCGGTCAGCCGTGCACTGGCTTCGCTGGCGCCGCACGATGCGCATCACCCGCTGGCCGATATCCACGAGCGGCAAGGCCTAGGTGTGGTTGCCAAGACGGAGCAGGGCGAGGCCGCCCTCGGCCGACCGGAGCTGTTCGCTCGCCTGGGAATCTCGACACCGGCGGTGCCGGACCACGACGGCCCCATTGCCGGGCTGTCCCTCGGCGGTCGTTTCCGCGCCTGGCTGCTGCTGGCCGACAGCGTGCGCCCGGAGGCTACTCACGCCGTGGCCGACCTGCGGGAATTGGGGATCGGCCGGCAACTGCTGCTCACCGGAGACCGCCAGAGCGTGGCCGATTCGCTGGCCCGCGAAGTGGGCATCGACAGCGTGGTGGCCCAGGCGCTGCCGGAAGACAAGCTCACCCGGGTCAACGAGGAAATCCGCAAGGGCTTCCGCCCGCTGGTGGTGGGCGATGGCATCAACGATTCGCTGGCGCTCAAGGCCGGCGTGGTCGGTGTGGCGATGGGCGCCGGTGGGGCGGATATCGCCCTGGCTTCGGCGGACATCGTGCTGATCGGCAGCGATCTTCGTCGATTGGGGACCTGCGTGCGCCTGAGTCGTCAGTGCCGCAGCACCCTGCAGGTCAACGTGCTTATCGGCCTGGGCTGGACCCTGGCCATCGTCGCCGCCGCCGCTTTCGGCCTGCTGGGCGCCGCCGGCGCAATGATCGCGGCCATCCTGCACAACCTCAGCACCCTGCTGGTATTGGGCAATGCCGGCCGCCTGCTGCGCTTCGACGAAGCCCTCGGCCAGCCGGGCGCTCGTCTTGCCGAGGTGCCGGCATGAGCCGCAGGCCGGCGAGATCGGCTATCATGTGTGCCGTTCCAATCTCTTGCAGAACCTTTTACCCATGACTTCCTCTCAGCAGCCGCCCCGCGACGACAGCGCGGAAAACGCTCAAGACTCCACCACCCTGTCCCTGACTGAGCTCGCCAAGGCTGCCCTGGCGGCACAGAAGCAGGCGAGCACTGCTTATCAGCACCGCAAGGCGCGCGACAAGGCGGAATACCGCCCGCCGCATCCGCGCGGTTCTCGCCGCTCGATGGGCAAGCGCTGAGACGGCATTCAGCTTTTGGACTCTCCGACAACATCGGAGGGTCCGCTGGCTGAACTGCGTCGCTGAATCTGGGTCGAATCCCCACCGCCAGCCACCGGCGGTCGTTCGAATCACCAGCCCGCTTTCGCGAAACCGTCAGGGAATGACGGACGCGCCACCCACAGGCGCATCGCGTAGCAAGGAGATGCCATGAAATACCTGCTCCCCGTACTGTCCCTGCTGGCCCTGGGTGGCTGCATCACCATGACCGGCAACTACGAACTCAGCGCCCACGACGAAGCGGGCAATGCCCTGGGCAAGGGCAAGTTCCTCGCCCACGGCAGCGGCATCTACACCGTGCGCAATTCCCTCTGCTCGGTGTACCCCAAGGCCATCGTGACGATCCACGACGTGGATAACGACCAGGAGCTGGAGGGCGAGAGCCCCTACCATTGCCACAAGTGAAGGCGCGGCCTGCTCCCGGTAGGCGAAACCTGTGATGAAGGCCCGCTAGCTCGGGCCGGGATCATTGGCCGGGCTTGGCTGGCTGCGCGATCTTCTGCGCCTGCCCCTGCTGCAACGTCCACTCCACCACCTGCGCGGCGAGCTGGTCGCTGGCTTTGCCGAAGGCGCTGACCACTTCCGCGACCTGTTTGCCGTCCACCGGCTGGCGGACCTCGAAGCTGCGCGAGGCAACGATGCGCTGGCCGAGGGTGCGCACCAGGCGCGCTTCGTAGCGGATGTGTACGACCGGTTTGCCGCCCTGGTACTCGCTCTGGAAGGCGCGCAGTTCGCCGGTGAGGTCGAGGTCGGCCTGCAGGCTGGATTCGTCGCTGCTCAGGGCGTGGATGCTGCCGTTGGCGGTGAAGGCGTCGAGCAGGCGGTCGCGCAGCAGTCCGGGGGCGCGGTTGGCCCAACGTGCCCCTTGGTAGCTGCTGATCTGGTTGCCTTGGGGGATCACCGCGATGCGGTTGCTGTCCAGCGCGAGGCTCGCGCTGGGCGCGCTGACCCGCAGCGACCAGTCCAGCGTGGCGCTGCTGTGTGTCGGCTGCTGGGCCGCCGGCAGCAGGTAGAAGTCCGGGGTTTCCGCTTCCGGGAGGATCGAGCAGGCGCTGAGCAGTCCGAGCAGGGCGGCGACGCCGAGCAGGCGGGGTAGGGCGGTCATGGCTGGAACTCCTTGTTGCGTTCGCGGCCGAGCAGGTAGCCGGCGGGGTTTTCCTGCAGGCGGCGGGTGACGCCGCGCAGGTCCTCCAGGGTGGAGCGCAGCTCGCGCACCGCCGGGCCGATTTCGCCCAGTCCATTGAGGCCGCCGTTCACCGAGTCGTAGTTGTTGTTGAGCAATTGCTCGACCCGCTCGCTGCTGGCGCGCAGAGCGGCCAGGGTCTTCTGGGTGTCGTCGAGGATGGCCGGGCCACGGCTGCCGAGAGTCTGGTTGGCGCGTTCAAGCAGTGCGCTGGCGTTGGCCAGGGTGATGCGTGCCTGCTCGCTGGCGGCGGCCAGCTGCTTGACGGTCTGGCGGATGTCGTCGCGCTGTTCGGCAATCACGCTGGTGGCCTGGTCGATGTGATCGAGGGTTCGGCTGATGTGGTCGACGTTTTCCTGGGAGAACAGGCGGCTTGTGTTGGTGAGCAGGTTGTTGATGTTTTCGGCAATGTCTCCGCCATTGGCCAGGAACTTGGCCAATGGCGAAGGGATGGTCTTGATCACCGGGATGCTGCCGTCCTTGCTCACCAGTGGCGGGCTGTTCTGGGCGGTGCTGGAGAGCTGGATGATGGCCTGGCCGGTGACGCCGGTGAGTGCCAGCTTGGCGCGGGTGTCTTCGCGGATCGGCGTGCTTTCGTAGACGCGGATGCGCGCACTGACCTTGCTCGGGTCGTTCGGGTCCAGGCGCAGGGACACCACGTCGCCCACGCGGATGCCGCTGTACTGCACGGAGCCGCCTTCGGAGAGGCCGCTCACCGCTTCGTTGAAGATCACGTCGTAGTACTTGAACTTCTGGTCGTTGCTCGACTGCGCCAGCCACAGGGCGAATAGCAGCGCGCCAATCGAGACGAGCAGGGTGAACAGGCCGATCAGCACGTGATGGGCACGGGTTTCCATTCAGCTTTCCTCCCGCAGGTGCTCGGTGGCCTGCAGCGCGGCGCGGCCCCGGGGGCCGTGGAAGTAGTCCTGCACCCACGCGTCGTTGGTCTCGGCTACCTGTTCCAGCGGCCCCACCACCAGCACGCGCTTCTGCGAGAGCACGGCGACTCGGTCGCAGATGGTGTAGAGGGTGTCCAAGTCGTGGGTGACCAGGAACACGGTGAGGCCGAAGGCGTCGCGCAGGGTCAGGATGAGTTGGTCGAAGGCCGCCGCGCCAATGGGGTCGAGGCCGGCGGTGGGTTCGTCGAGGAACAGGATGTCCGGATCCAGCGCCAGGGCGCGGGCCAGGGCGGCGCGCTTGACCATGCCGCCGGAGAGTTCGGCCGGGTACTTGGCACCGGCGTCCGGCGGCAGGCCGGCCAGCGATATCTTCACCTTGGCCATGAACTCGGCATCGCTGCGCGACAAGCCGGCGTGCTCGATCAGCGGCAGGCAGATGTTCTCGCTGACGGTCAGCGAGGAGAACAGCGCGCCGTTCTGGAACAGCACGCCGAAGCGGCGTTCCAGCTTCGAGCGTTTCGGCGGCGGCAGCTCCAGCAGGTTCTGGCCGAAGACTTCCACGCGGCCTTCGCTGGGCTGGCGCAGGCCGATGATGCTGCGCAACAGCACGGACTTGCCGGTACCCGAGCCGCCGACCACGCCGAGGATTTCGCCCTTCATCACGTCGAGGTCGAGGTGCTCGTGCACGGCATGGCTGTCGAAGCGGTTGGCCAGGTCGCGGACGACGATGATCGGTTCGCTCACCAGCCCATCTCCATGAAGAACAGGGCGAACACCGCATCCAGCAGGATCACCACGAAGATCGACTGGACCACGCTGGAGGTGGTGTGCTCGCCCACCGACTGCGCGCTGCCGCTGACGCGGAAGCCTTCCAGGCAGCCGATCACGGCAATGAGGAAGGCGAACACCGGGGCTTTGACGATGCCGACCAGGAAGTGCTGCACGGCGATGTCGTTCTGCAGCATGTAGAGGAACATGCGCGGCGAGATGTCCAGGCTCAGGGCGCAGACCACGCCGCCGCCGAAGATGCCGGACATCATGGCCAGGAAGGTCAGCAGCGGCAGGGTGAACAGCAGGGCGAGCACCCGTGGCAGCACCAGCAGCTCGACCGGGTCCATGCCCTGGGCCTGGATCGCGTCGATCTCCTGATTGGCCTTCATCGAGCCGATCTGCGCGGTGAAGGCGCTGGCGGTGCGGCCGGCGAGGAGGATGGCGGTGAGCAGCACGCCGAACTCGCGGAGGAAGGCGAAGCCGACCAGGTCGACGGTGTAGATCGCCGCGCCGAACTTCTTCAGCACCGTGGCGCCGAGGAAGGCCACCACCGCGCCGACCATGAAGGTGAGCAGGGCGACGATGGGCACGGCGTCCAGGCCGGTCTGCTCCATGTGCGCGGCCAGCGAGGTGAGCCGCCAGCGGCGCGGGCGCAGCAGCGTGCGTGCCAGGGTCTGCAGGGTCAGGCCGATGAAGCCGAGCATGCCGACCACATGGCCGCGCACGGCGATGGTGGCGATGCCGATGCGTTCGAGGATGTCGACGATGGCATTGCCCGGCGGCGGCTTGCGTTCGTCCAGCCGGCACTGGGTGATGGCGCCGCCCACGGCGCGCAGCAGCGCCAGGCGCTCGGCGGGCAGGTTGTGGGTGATCTGTTCGAGCTGGCCCATGCGCGCGCCGCCGATGACGTCGGCGAGCAGCGCCGCACCGGCGGTATCCAGGGCGCCCAGGCCGCTGAAGTCCAGCTCGGCGGGTTGGTCGCCGTGGCGTACGTTGGCGACCTGGGATTCCAGGCTACTGAAATGCGCCAGCGTCCAGTCGCCGCTGACGCGCATCAGCGATGGGCTGGATTGGGGATCGAGCTGGAGCTGGCCGGGCTGTGCAGTCGTCGTCATGTCTCGCATTCTAGCGAGTTTCTGCCGTGCCTCCACTGGACTTGTGTTTCTCCTTTTGGGCGCTCTGGATCGGGCCTTGGCGACGGCCGCGACAGTCTGTTCAATTGACGCCCCAGGCCGCGAGCCTCTAAGCTGCGCGCCTGCTTCAGGTGCCCCCGGCGTGAGTCGGGGGTGAAACAGGGAAGCCGGTGAATTCGGACCTCAGGGTTCGACCATTCCGGCGCTGCCCCCGCAACGGTAAGCGAGCATCGAGCCGCATTTCGCCACTGTGCCATCGGCATGGGAAGGCGCGGTTTCCGGAGCCTGTCACGGCCCCACTCGCAAGCCCGGAGACCGGCCTGCTGCACGCCATGGCATCGCGGGAGGCGCTGCCGATCGCTCCGGCCGGCCTGTGCTGCCGGGGCGTTCCCGTCCTCCGCCTGCCCTTTCGGGTCAGAGCCGCGCGGGTGAGAGCGGCGGAGTGAGTTCACGTGAAGCATTACCTCTATTGGCCGACGGCGCTGGCGCTGGGCGGCTTCTCCTGTATCGGCCTGGCGGCCGGTGAAACGCCGCTGGCGCTCGACGACCAGCTGGTGACGGCCACCCGCACCGAACAACCCGCCGGGCAGAGCCTCGCCTCGGTGAGCGTGCTGGACCGTGCCGATATCGAACGCGTCCAGGCACAGTCGGTGCCCGACTTGCTGCGGCGCCTGCCGGGCATCTCCCTGAGCAGCAACGGCGGCCCCGGCAAGGCCACCAATCTCTACATGCGCGGTAGCGAATCCGACCATGTGCTGGTGCTGATCGATGGCGTCAAGGCCGGTTCGGTGTCCTCCGGCGGTGCGTCGCTGCAGGACCTGCCGGTGGAGCTGGTCGAGCGCATCGAAGTGGTGCGCGGGCCGCGCTCCAGCCTGTATGGCTCCGAGGCCATCGGCGGGGTAATCCAGATCTTCACCCGCCAGGCTGTGGAGCAGGGCTTCAAGCCCTGGGCCTACGCTGGCGCGGGCAGCCAGAGCACCTACGAAGGCAGCGCCGGAGCCTCGGCCGGCAATGGGCGCGGCTGGTTTGCCCTCGGCGTGTCGAGCCTGGACACCGCCGGCATCGATGCCAAGGCCAACGGCGCCAACGGCCACGAGCCGGACAGCGACGGCTACCGCAACCTCTCGGGTTCCCTGCGTGCGGGCTACCGTTTCGACAGCGGCCTGGAGCTGGACGGCAGCCTGTTGCAGACCGACTTCCACAATGACTTCGACACGGTGAACAGCCGCCGCACCCAGGGCTTCGATGCCTACAACGATGGCGTGCAGCGGGTGATCGGCGGCCGTGCGCGCTTCGTCCCACTGGAGCCCTGGCGGGTAAGCCTGTCCGCCGGGCGCAGCGAGGACGACTCCGACGCCTATCAGGACGGCGCCTTCTACTCGCGCTTCGACAGCCGCCGCGACACCGCGTCCTGGCAGAACGACCTGGACCTCGCCCCAGGCCAGACCCTGACCCTGGGCTACGACTGGCAGCAGGACGAGCTGAGCAGCTCCACCGACTACGCGGTGACCTCCCGCGACAACCGCGGCACCTTCGCCCAGTACCTGGGCAGCGTAGGGCGCCATGACTGGCAACTGAGCCTGCGCCACGACGACAACCAGCAGTTCGGCAGCCGCAACACCGGCAACCTCGCCTGGGGCTATGCGCTGACCGACGCCGTGCGCGCTTTCGCCAGCTACGGCACGGCCTTCAAGGCGCCGACCTTCAACGAACTCTATTACCCCGGCTACGGCAACCCCGACCTGGACGCGGAAACCTCGCGCAGCCTGGAAGTTGGCGTGGATGGTCGCCACGATTGGGGGCATTGGGCGGTGAACCTGTACCGCACCATGATCGACGACCTGATCGCCTACGACTCGGCTTTGCGCGCTCCGGACAACATCGACCAGGCGCGCATACGCGGCATCGAATTGCAATTGGGCAGCCAGTGGCACGACTGGGTGTGGAACGCCAATGCCAGCCTGCTCGACCCGGAAAGCCGTGCCAGCGGCAGCCGTGGCAACGACCTGCCGCGCCGTGCCCGGCAATTGTTCAACCTGGACCTCGGCCGGCGCTTCGACGCGCTGAGCCTGGGCGCCAGCCTGCATGCCGAGGGCCATCGCTACGACGACCTGGCCAACCGCAATCGCCTGGGCGGTTTCGCTACGCTGGACCTGCGCGGCGAATACCAACTGAACCCGGAATGGCGCCTGCAAGCTCGCCTGAGCAACCTGTTCGACGCCGACTACCAGACCACCCTGGGCTATGAACAGCCCGGCCGCGCCGTACTCTTCGGCGTGCGCTACCAGGCCCTTTGAGAGGAGAGAGACCGATGAGCGAATCCCCGGAAAAGGACGAACGCCACCGTTCGCGCATGCAGCGCAAGAAATCCGTGATCGACGAGAAGATCGCCCAGGCCCAGGGCGAACGTGGCGTGTTCCTGGTCAACAGCGGCAACGGCAAGGGCAAGAGCAGCTCGGCCTTCGGCATGGTCGCCCGCGCCTTGGGCCACGGCATGAAAGTGGGCGTGGTGCAGTTCATCAAGGGCGCCGCCACCACCGGTGAGGAAGCCTTCTTCCGGCGCTTCCCCGAAGAAGTCAGCTACCACGTGATGGGCGAGGGCTTCACCTGGGAGACCCAGGACCGCCAGCGCGACATCGCCAAGGCTCGCGAGGCCTGGGAGGTCGCCCGCCAGTTGCTGAGCGATCCGCAGGTCGGCCTGGTGGTGCTGGACGAGGTGAACATCGCCCTCAAGCACGGCTACCTGGAGCTGGATGCCGTGCTGGCCGACATCGCGGCCCGCCCGCCGATGCAGCATGTGGTCGCCACTGGGCGCGGCGTGCTGCCGGCGATGGTCGAGGCGGCCGATACCGTGACCGAGATGGGCCTGGTGAAGCATGCCTTCAAGGCCGGCATCAAGGCGCAGAAAGGGGTGGAGTTCTGATGTTCGTGGCTTGCCCTCACCCCAGCCCTCTCCCAAGGGGAGAGGGGGCAGTTGGGTGCTTCATGCATCAACGGTTTGAGTTGATCAACCACTGTGCTGCCGTGTCGTCCGTCCAAAGTGCTGGCCGGCGAGCGCCATACTTTGATGACACGCCGAACGGCTCCCTCTCCCTCAGGGAGAGGGCTGGGGTGAGGGTGCTCTTTGCCTCACTGATGGAGTCCCATTGATGCAACTCCGCCAATGCCCCGCACTGCTGATCGCCGCCCCCGCATCAGGCCAGGGCAAGACCACCGTCACCGCCGCCCTGGCGCGTCTGCACACGCGCCTCGGGCGCAAGGTGCGGGTGTTCAAGTGCGGCCCGGACTTCCTCGATCCGATGATCCTCGCCCGCGCCAGCAACGCGCCGGTCTACCAGCTGGACCTGTGGATGGTCGGCGAGGACGAAAGCCGCCGGCTGCTCTGGGAGGCCGCCGAGGAGGCCGACCTGATCCTCATTGAAGGCGTGATGGGCCTGTTCGACGGCTTGCCTTCGGCCGCCGATCTCGCACGGCGTTTCGGCGTGCCGGTGATGGCGGTGATCAACGGCCAGTCCATGGCCCAGACCTTCGGTGCGCTGGCGGTCGGCATGGCCAGCTATCAGCCGGACCTGCCGTTCTCCGGCGTACTCGCCAACCGCATCGGCAGCCAGCGCCATCGCGACCTGGTGCGTGACAGCCTGCCGGAGTGGATTCGCTGGTACGGCGCGTTGCCGCGCGACACCGAAGTCGAGTTGCCCAGCCGCCACCTGGGGCTGGTGCAGGCCGATGAGCTGGCCGACCTCGACGCCCGCCTGGACGCCGCCGCCGATGCCCTGGCCGCCAGCGCCAGTACCGAGCTGCCGCTGCCGGTGAGCTTCACCGCGCCCGAACTGCGCGCGGCGCAAGGCCGCCTCGATGGTGTGCGCATCGGCGTGGCGCGGGACAATGCCTTTGCCTTCCTCTACCAGGCCAACCTCGACCTGCTGCGCGAGCTGGGCGCCGAACTGGTGTTCTTCTCGCCGCTGCGCGATGCGGCGCTGCCCGAGGTGGACAGCCTCTACCTGCCCGGCGGTTATCCGGAACTGCACCTGCGCGCGCTGGCAGAAAACCAGTCCATGGCCCACGCGATCCGCGCCCATCACGAAGCCGGTAAACCGATCCTCGCCGAGTGCGGCGGCATGCTCTACCTGCTCGACGCGCTGACCGACGTGGCGGGCGAGCGCGCCCAACTGCTCGGCCTGCTGCCCGGCGAGGCACGCATGCAGAAGCGCCTGGCGGCGTTGGCGCTGCAAGCCGTGACGCTGCCCGAAGGCACCCTGCGCGGCCACACCTTCCACCATTCGCTGCTGGACAGCGCTGAAGCGCCGCTGGCCCGAGGCGTCTGCCCGAACGACAAACCGGTGGCCGAGGCGGTGTTCCGCCGTGGCCGCCTGACCGCGTCCTACATTCACTTCTATCTGCCGTCCGACCCGGATGCCGCAGTGGCGCTGTTCCGACCATGACCGACCACGCCTATACCCCCGAAGAGCGTGCCGCGCTCTATCGAGCCATCGCCGAGCGCCGCGACATGCGCCACTTCAGTGGTGGCGAGGTGGCGCCCGAGCTGCTCGCCCGTCTGCTGGAAGCCGCGCACCAGGCGCCCAGTGTCGGCCTGATGCAGCCCTGGCGCTTCATCCGCGTCACCCAGCCGGAACTGCGCCGGTCGATCCACCGCCTGGTGGACGAGGAGCGTGTGCGGACCGCCGAGGCGCTGGGCGAGCGTTCCGGTGAATTCATGCGGCTGAAGGTGGAGGGCGTGCTCGACTGCGCCGAGCTGCTGGTGGCCGCCCTGATGGAGGGCCGCGAGGCTCACGTGTTCGGCCGCCGCACCCTGCCGCAGATGGATCTGGCCTCGCTGTCCTGCGCGATCCAGAACCTCTGGCTGGCATCTCGCGCGGAGGGTCTGGGCATGGGCTGGGTGTCGTTGTTCGACCCGACTGCGCTGGGCGAGCTGCTCGGCCTGCCAGCCGGCGCCGAGGCGGTGGCGGTGATCTGCCTGGGGCCGGTTGCCGAATTCTATCCGGCGCCCATGCTGGCCCTGGAAGGCTGGCGCCAGCCGCGTCCGCTCACCGAGCTGGTATTCGAGAATCATTGGGGAGAGCAGCCATGAACCTGGCGCTACTGACCGTGCTCGGGGTGGCGCTGGACGCGCTGCTGGGCGAGCCCAAACGCTGGCATCCGCTGGTGGCCTTCGGGCGCTTGGCTGATCGCCTGGAACGCCGCTTCAATCGCGCGCGCACTGACGCGGCGACCGACACGCCGGGCCTGGGCTGGCGCAGCCATGGCGTCACTGCCTGGGTGCTCGCGGTGATCCCGCTGACGCTGATCGCCGTGCTGCTGAGCCTGCTGCCTTATGTCGGTTGGATCGTGCAGGTGCTCGCCCTGTACGCTGCGCTGGGCCTGCGCAGCCTGGGCGAGCACGCCGAGCCGGTGGCGCTGGCCTTGCGTGCCGGCGACCTGAATGAAGCGCGCCTGCGCGTGGGCTACGTGGTCAGCCGCGAGACCTCCGCACTGGATGAGACCGCCGTGGCCCGCGCCGCCACCGAGTCGGTGCTGGAGAACGGCAGCGACGCGGTGTTCGCCGCGCTGTTCTGGTTCGCCGTGGCCGGCGCGCCGGGCGTAGTGCTGTATCGCCTGAGCAATACCCTCGATGCGATGTGGGGCTATCGCAACGCGCGCTTCGAGCGCTTCGGCTGGGCGGCGGCGAAGATCGACGACCTGCTCAATTACATCCCCGCGCGGCTGGTGGCGCTGACCTACGCGCTGCTCGGCCACACCCGCCTGGCCCTGCGCTGCTGGCGCACCCAGGCGCCGCAGTGGGACAGCCCCAACGCTGGTCCGGTGATGGCCGCCGGCGCCGGCGCCCTGGGCGTTTCGCTGGGGGGCGCGGCGCGTTACCACGGTGAATTGCATGAACGTCCGCAACTGGGCGAGGGCCCGGCGCCGATCGCGGCGGATATCTGGCGTGCGCTGGCGCTGGTGCGCCAGGGCGTGCTGCTGTGGTTGGCGGCGATCCTGATTCTGGGAGTGCTCTGAATGCTCGAACATGGTGGCCGGTTGCGTCGGGCGGCGCAGCAGTACGGCATCCCGCTGGCGGAGTGGTTGGACCTGTCCACCGGCATCTCGCCCTGGCCGTGGAACCTGCCGGAAATTCCGGCCAACGCCTGGATGCGTTTACCCGAGGACGACGACGGCCTGGAGGCCGCCGCTCGCCGCTATTACGGCGCCGAGCAACTGCTGCCGCTGTCCGGCAGCCAGGCCGCCATCCAGCTGCTGCCGAAGCTGCGGCCGGCGGGCAGGGTCGGCGTGCTCTCGCCCTGTTACGCGGAGCACGCGGAGGCCTGGCGCAGCGCCGGGCATGACCTGCGGGAAGTCGGCGATCACGATGTGGCGCACCAGTTGGAGCACTTCGACGTACTGGTGGTGGTCAACCCGAACAATCCCACCGGCCGGCGCATCGAGCCCGGGGTGCTGCTGGAGTGGCATGCACAGTTGCAGGCGCGCGGCGGCTGGCTGGTGGTGGACGAAGCCTTCATGGACTGCACACCCGAGCAGAGCCTGGTTGCCAGCTGCGCCAGCCGACCGGGGTTGGTGGTGCTGCGTTCATTTGGCAAGTTCTTCGGTCTGGCCGGTGCGCGACTGGGCTTCGCCTTTGCCGAGCCGGACCTGTTGGCGCGCCTGGCGCAATTGCTCGGCCCCTGGTCGGTGAGCGGCCCGACGCGCTGGGTGGCGCAGGCGGTGCTGGGGAACTTCCACGAGCATATCGAGCGCCGCCGCGACCTGGCCGAAGCCAGTCGGCGTCTGGCGGGGCTGCTTGGCGAGCACGGTTTCGCGCCCCAGGGCGGCACGTCGCTGTTCCAGTGGACGGTGTCCATGCAGAGCCACGCGCTGCGTGATCACCTGGCGCGCCAGGGAATTCTCGTGCGCCTGTTCGAGTCGCCCGCCAGCCTGCGCTTCGGCCTGCCGCCGAATGAAGATGGCTGGCAGCGCCTGGAGCATGGCCTGCGCACCTTCAACCAGATGGAGAACCTGCGATGACCACCTTGATGGTGCAGGGCACGACCTCCGACGCCGGCAAGAGCACCCTGGTGACCGCGCTGTGCCGCTGGCTGCGTCGCCAGGGCGTGGCGGTGGCACCGTTCAAGCCGCAGAACATGGCGCTCAACAGCGCGGTGACCGCCGACGGCGGCGAGATCGGCCGCGCCCAGGCGGTGCAGGCCCAGGCCTGCGGACTGCCGCCGCACACCGACATGAACCCGGTGCTGCTCAAGCCCAACAGCGATGTCGGCGCCCAGGTGATCATCCACGGCCGCGCGGTGACCAGCATGAACGCTGCCGCCTACCACGACTATAAGCGGGTGGCGATGCAGGCGGTGCTGGAGTCCCATGCTCGCCTGGCCGCGCAGTATCCGGTGGTGATGGTGGAAGGGGCGGGCTCGCCGGCGGAGATCAACCTGCGCGCCAACGACATCGCCAACATGGGGTTCGCCGAGGCGGTGGACTGCCCCGTGATCCTGATCGCCGATATCGACCGGGGCGGCGTGTTCGCCCACCTGGTCGGCACCCTGGAACTGCTCTCCGAGAGCGAGCGGGCGCGGGTGAAGGGCTTCGTGATCAACCGTTTTCGCGGTGACATCGCCCTGCTCCAGGGCGGTCTCGACTGGCTGGAAGAACGCACCGGCGTCCCGGTGCTGGGCGTGCTGCCGTACCTGACGGATTTCCACCTGGAAGCCGAGGACGCCATCGACATCCGCCAGTCGGCCAAGGTCGGCGAACGCTTGCGCGTGTCGGTGCCGGTGCTGCCGCGCATCAGCAATCACACCGATTTCGATCCGCTGCGCCTGCACCCGCAGGTGGAGCTGAGCTTCGTCGGACCGGGGCAGCCGTTGCCGCCGACCGACCTGATCGTCCTGCCGGGCTCCAAGAGCGTGCGCGCCGATCTCGCCTTCCTCCGCGAGCAAGGCTGGGAGGCGGCGATCCAGCGCCATCTGCGCTATGGCGGCAAGCTGCTGGGCATCTGCGGCGGATTGCAGATGCTGGGTCGCACCCTTGCCGATCCCCATGGGCTGGAAGGCGCGGCGGGGGAGAGCGATGGCCTCGGTCTGCTGGATTTCCGTACCGTGCTGGAGCCGGAGAAGCAGCTGCGCAATGTCAGTGGCCGGTTGGCGCTGGAGGATGCCGAAGTGGCCGGGTACGAGATTCATGCTGGCGTCACCGAAGGCGCGGCGCTGGAGCATCCTGCCGTGCGCCTGAACGATGGCCGCGTCGATGGCGCCCTGAGTGCGGATGGGCAGGTGATGGGCACCTACCTGCACGGCCTGTTCGAGTCCCCGGCCGCCTGCTCGGCGCTGTTGCGCTGGGCGGGGCTGCGCGAGGTGCGGAGCATCGACTACCAGGCGCTGCGCGAGCGCGATATCGAGCGCCTGGCCGATCAGGTCGAGGCGCATCTGGATACTGCACGGCTGAAAGCCCTATGTGGGCTTTAGCTCTTCGTAGGAGCGAGCTTGCTCGCGAACAAACCGTCCCGGATACGCCGGAGTTATGCGGTTCGCGAGCAAGCTCGCTCCTACAGGTTTGGCGCTGGGCGATTGGTCCGCGCGGAGACAATGCATGCTTGAACTGATCCTCGGCGGCGCCCGTTCGGGCAAGAGCCGCCTGGCCGAGCGCCTGGCGCTGGAAAGCGGCTTGCCGGTTACCTACGTTGCCACCGCCCAGGCCGGCGATGGCGAGATGTCTGCGCGCATCCTCCAGCACCGCGAACGCCGTCCCGCACAGTGGGGGCTGGTGGAAGAGCCGCTGGCCCTGGCCGATACGTTGGAGCGCCTGGCCGCTCCCGAGCGCTGCGTGCTGGTAGATTGCCTGACACTGTGGGTCACCAATCTGCTGATCCATGAAGACGGCTGGCGCCTGCGCGGCGAGATCGATGCGCTGCTGGAGGTGCTGCCGCGCCTGCCAGGGCGGATCATCCTGGTGAGCAATGAAACCGGTCTGGGAGTGGTGCCGCTGGGCGAGCTCAGCCGCCGTTATGTCGATGAGGCCGGCTGGTTGCACCAGTCGCTGGCCGAGGTCAGCGAGCGCGTGGTGTTCACCGTCGCCGGCCTGCCCATGGTGCTGAAGGGGGATGCGTTATGAGTTTGCAATGGTGGTTGCAGGGTACCCAGCCGATCGATCGCGTGGCTCAGGACAAGGCCGCCGCGCGCCAGGACCAGCTGACCAAGCCGCGCGGCGCGCTGGGCCGGCTGGAGGAGGAAACCATCCGCCTGGCCGGTCTGCAGGGCCGCGAGCGGCCGACGCTGGATCATGTCTGGATTGCCCTGTTCGCCGGCGATCACGGCGTGGTGGCGGAAGGCGTGTCGGCCTATCCGCAGGCGGTGACCGTGGAGATGCTGCGCAATTTCGTGCGCGGCGGCGCGGCGATCAGTGTGCTGGCCCGCGATCTCGATGCGCGCCTGGAGGTCATCGACCTTGGCACGGCGACGCCGCTGGAGCCGCTGCCGGGCGTGCTGCACGTGATGGTCGGTGCCGGCACCGCGAACTTCACCCAAGAGCCGGCAATGACCGCCGCGCAGTGCCTGATCGCCCTGGAAACCGGGCGCGAGGCGGTGCGCCGTGCGCAGCAGGCCGGCACTGAACTGTTCATCGGCGGCGAGATGGGCATCGGCAATACCAGCGCGGCTGCTGCCCTGGCCTGCGCGTTGCTGGACGAGCCGGCGCAGGTGCTGGTCGGCCCCGGCACAGGGCTGGACGCCCAGGGCGTGACGCGCAAGGTCGAGGTGATCGACCGTGCGCTGGCGCTGCACCGCCCCCACTGCGATGACCCCTTCGAGGCGCTGTGCCGCCTGGGTGGTTTCGAGATCGCCGCGCTGGTCGGCGCCTACCTGGCCTGCGCGCAGAAGGGCATTCCGGCGCTGGTGGACGGCTTCATCTGCAGCACCGCCGCACTCTGCGCCACGCACCTGAATCCCGGTTGCCGCGACTGGCTGCTGTTCGCCCATGCCGGCGCGGAGCCGGGGCATAACCGTGTGCTCGCCGCGTTGGATGCGCAGCCGTTGCTGGACCTCGGCCTGCGCCTGGGCGAGGGCAGCGGCGCGGCATTGGCGGTGCCGCTTCTGCGTCAGGCCTGCCGGCTGCACAGCGACATGGCCACCTTCGCCGAGGCGGCGGTGTCGGACCGCCCGGCATGACGCTGCGCCTGGACCTGCTGCGTCATGGCGAGACCGAGCAGGGCGGTGGTTTTCGCGGGCGCCTGGACGATGCGCTGACCGAGACCGGCTGGGCGCAGATGCGTGCGACGGCTGGTGACGCTTGCCGCTGGTCGGCGGTGGTCAGTTCGCCGCTGCAGCGTTGCGCCGCCTTCGCCGAGGAACTGGCGGGCCGCCACGGGGTGCCGCTGAGCCTCGACGCTGACCTGCGCGAGCTGGATTTCGGCCAATGGGAAGGCCTTTCGCCAGCTAAGCTGATGGAAAGCGATGCCGAGGCGCTGGGGCGTTTCTGGTCCGACCCCTACGCCTTCCCGCCGCCGGATGGCGAGCCGCTGGGTGACTTCGAGTCCCGCGTGTTCCGGGCGCTGGAGCGGTTGTACCGCGACCACGCCGGTGCCTCCCTGCTGGTGGTGACCCACGGCGGCGTGATGCGCCTGCTGGGGGCGTTGGCGGGTGGCTTGCCGGCCCGGCGTTTGCTGGAGGTGGTGGTCGAGCACGGCCAGTGCCTGTCGCTGGCGGTGACGCGTGAGGGCGACGGCTGGCGAATCCAGCAGGCGGAACAGCGATGAGCGAACAACCCGAACGAGAGGAGCCCGTGCCGCCGTCGGGCGACGCACAAGCGACCTTGCCCGTCGGCCAGCCCAGCGACTGGTGCCTGCCGCTGGTGGCGCTGCAGTTCCTCACCCGCCTGCCGGTGCACTTCAAGCAGATGCCGACATCGGAGCAGTTCGGCCGCGCGACGCTGTTCTATCCGCTGGTGGGGTTGCTGATCGGCGGCTTGCTGATGGGCGTGGGCGAGTTGCTGGTCAACGTACACCTGTTGTTGCAGGCGGCGCTGCTGCTGGCGTTGTGGGTGCTGATCAGCGGCGGACTGCACCTGGACGGACTGGCCGACACGGCGGATGCCTGGGTGGGTGGGCTGGGGGATCGCGAGCGCACCCTGGCGATCATGAAGGATCCGCGCTGCGGACCGGTGGCCGTGGTGACGCTGGTGGTGGTGCTGCTGCTGAAGTTCGCCGCGATCACGGCGGTGCTCGGCAATCACCAGTATTGGGCGCTGTTGCTGGCGCCCTGGCTCGGGCGTTGTGCCTTGCCCTTGCTGTTCTTCAATACCGGTTACGCCCGCCCTGGCGGCCTGGGACAGGCGCTGGCCGATCACCTGCCGCGCCGGGCGATGCCCTGGATGCTGGTGGGCAATGCCGCGTTGATGATGCTGGCGGGGCTGCCTGGCATGCTCGCGGTGGCGGTGACGCTGGTGGTCTTCGTCTGGCTGCGCCGCCGCTTCATCGCCCGCCTGGGCGGCACCACCGGCGACACAGCCGGGGCGATGGTGGAGCTGGTCGAATGCGCGGTGCTGGTGGCGCTGGCCGTCTGAGTAGAGCTGTTGTCGGAGCATGGGTGGGCTGAACGTGTAGGAGCGAGCTTGCTCGCGAACCGCATGGCTCCGATGCGGCCGGGAAACTCGTTCGCGAGCAAGCTCGCTCCTACAGGGGCATCGCCGCCATCAGTCGAAGGCGAAATGCTCCGTCTTCAGCCCCATGATCGACCGCACCGGCTTGGCCATCGCCGCCGCATGCCCTTTGGCGCGAGGCAACAGACGGGCGAAGTAGAAGTCACTGGTGGCGATCTTGGCCTTGTAGAAGTCGCTCGACTCGCTGCCGCCCTGGCGCAGGCGCTTGCGCGCCGCGGCTTCCTGCAGCGCCCAGGAATACGCCAGCGCGGCGTAGCCGGAGAACATCAGGTAGTCGTGGCTGGCGGTGCTCACCAGGTCGCGCTGCTTGCGGGCGGTGAGGGCGATGCGCAGCGTCAGCAGGTTCCACTGCGCGCAGAGCTTGAGCAGGATGAGCGCGCGGCCGCGCATGGCCGGCTCCTGCCTGAGCAGCTCCACGGCGAACTTCGCCACCTGCCGGGTGAAGTCGCGCACGGCCTTGCCCTGGGTCATCAGCAGCACCTTGCGGCCGAGCAGGTCCAGCGCCTGGATGCCGGTGGTGCCCTCGTAGAGCGTGGCGATCCGTGCGTCGCGGACGATCTGCTCCATGCCGTGTTCCTTGATGTAGCCGTGGCCGCCGAACACCTGCATGCCGAGGTTGGCGCTCTCCAGGCCCAGTTCGGTCAGGCAGCCCTTGAGGATCGGGGTGAGGAAGCCGAGCTTGTCGTCCCAGCGGTCGTACTCGGCGTTGTCGTTGGTCAACAGGCCCTGGATCATCTTGTCGGCGTACTGGGTGGCCAGGTAGATCAGCGCGCGGCCGCCCTCGGCCACGGCCTTCTGGGTCAGTAGCATGCGGCGCACGTCGCCGTGGTGCATCAGGCTGTCGGCGATCTGTTCTGGCTCCTTGGTGCCGGAAAGGGCACGCATGGAGCGGCGCTCGCGGGCATAGGCGAGCGCGCCCTGGTAGGCCAGCTCGGCGGTGGCTACGCCCTGGATGGCGGTGCCGATGCGCGCGCTGTTCATGAAGGTGAACATGCACTCCAGGCCCTTGTTCGGCTCGCCGATCAGGTAGCCGGTGGCGCCGTCGAAGTTCATCACGCAGGTGGCCGAGGCCTTGATGCCCATCTTCTTTTCCAGCGCGCCGCAGGTGACGCCGTTGCGCGGGCCGAGCCCGCCGCCTTCACCCGGCAGGAACTTGGGCACGATGAACAGCGATATGCCGCGCGTGCCTTTCGGCGCATCGGGCAGGCGGGCGAGGACGATGTGCACGATGTTCTCGGTGAGGTCGTGCTCGCCGGAGGAGATGAAGATCTTGGTGCCGGTAATGGCGTAGCTGCCGTCGGCGTTGGCTTCGGCGCGGGTCTTCACCTGGCCCAGGTCGGTGCCGCATTGCGGCTCGGTCAGGCACATGGTGCCGCCCCAGCGGCCTTCGGTGAGCGGGGTGAGGTAGGTGCGTTTCTGCTCCTCGGTGCCGTGCTGCATCACGGTGTTCATCGCGCCCAGCGACAGGCCCGGATACATGGAGAACGGCCAGTTGGCGGTGCCCAGCATCTCCTGCTTGAGCGCGCCCAGGCTCATCGGCAGGCCCTGGCCGCCGTACTCCACGGGATGCGACAGGCCCTGCCAGCCGCCAGCGACGTAGGCGTCGTAGGCTTCCTTGAAGCCCTTGGGCGTACGCACTTCGCCGTTCTCCAGGTGGCAGCCTTCCTCGTCGCCGCTGTGGTAGAGCGGAGCGATCACCTCCTCGCAGAGCCTGGCGCATTCGCCGAGTATGGCGTCGACCATGTCGGGGGTGGCTTCGCCGCCGTTGACCAGATTCTGGTAATGCGTGGGGAAGTCGAAGACCTCGTTGAGCAGGAAGCGGGTGTCGCGCAGCGGAGCTTTGTAGACGGGCATCGGGGGACCTCGGAGCGGGATGCGCCCCGTCGAATGCGCGGGGCTGGATGGCCGCAGTTATACGGCCGGCTCCGCGGGATGCCCTTGGCTGCGCCAACGCGGCGATCTGGCAGATGGGACAATCGGTCGCGACGGGCGTTGACGCAGCGTCAATTGCGGGTATATACACGTATCCATGCTGACGACCCAATGCCTCTGTACCAAGCTGCGCCGCTCCGCCCGTGCGGTCACCCGTGTCTATGACGATGCCCTGAAGGGTATCGGGCTGACCACGCCGCAATTTTCCCTGTTGCGGCACCTGTCGCGTCTGGAGCAGCCGAGCATTTCCGATCTGGCCGAAGCCATGGGGCTGGACCGCAGTACCCTCGGGCGCAACCTCAAGCCGCTGGAAGCCGAGGGGCTGGTGCGCCTGGCCGAGGGTGAAGACCAGCGCAACCGTATCGTGGTGCTGACTCCGGAAGGGCTGGCACGCATCGAACTGGGCCGCGAGGCCTGGGATGCGGCGCAGCGGGATGTGGCGGCGCACCTGGGCGAGGACAAGCGCCGTCAGCTGGAAGCCTTGCTGGATGAGTTGGCCGAGTTGGAGTGCTAGCGGCGGCCGGCGTGCAATCTGGATCAACGATTAAAAGCGGGTATATACCCGTGTAGGAGCAAACGATGTCGAAGCTATCGCGCACAGGGTTCTGGATACTCCTGTCCGGCGCCCTGATCCTGGCCCTGTCCCTGGGCATCCGCCATGGTTTCGGCCTGTTCCTGGCGCCGATGAGCGCCGAGTTCGGCTGGGGGCGCGAAACCTTCGCCTTCGCCATCGCCCTGCAGAACCTCATCTGGGGCATCGCCCAGCCCTTCACCGGGGCCATCGCCGACCGCTTCGGCGCCATGCGCACAGTGCTGGTGGGCGGCATTCTCTACGCCATCGGCCTGGTGCTGATGGGGTATTCCGACTCGGCCTTCAGCCTGTCGCTGAGCGCCGGCCTGCTGATCGGTATCGGCCTTTCGGGCACGTCGTTCTCGGTGATCCTCGGCGCAGTCGGCCGCGCGGTGCCGCTGGAGCGGCGCAGCATGGCCATGGGCATCTCGGCGGCAGCCGGCTCCTTCGGCCAGTTCGCCATGCTGCCGGGTACCCTCGGCCTGATCAGCTGGCTGGGCTGGTCCGCCGCGCTCCTGGCGCTGGGGCTGCTGGTGGCGCTGATCGTCCCGCTGTCCGGGCTGATGCGTGACAAACCGCTGCCGATCCAGGGCCATGAGCAGACCCTCGGCGAGGCACTGCGCGAGGCCGCCGGGCATTCCGGCTTCTGGCTGCTGTCGCTGGGCTTCTTCGTCTGCGGCTTCCAGGTGGTGTTCATCGGCGTGCACCTGCCGGCGTACCTGGTGGACCGCCATCTGCCGGCCACCGTCGGCACCACGGTGCTGGCGCTGGTGGGCCTGTTCAACGTGTTCGGCACCTACATCGCCGGCTGGCTCGGCGGGCGGATGAGCAAGCCCAAGCTGCTTACCGGCCTGTACCTGCTGCGTGGCGTGGTGATCGTCGCCTTCCTCTGGGCGCCGCTGACGGTATGGACGGCCTACGCCTTCGGCATCGCCATGGGCCTGCTGTGGCTCTCTACTGTGCCGCTCACCAACGGCACCGTGGCCACTCTGTTCGGTGTGCGCAACCTGTCGATGCTTGGCGGCATCACCTTCCTGTTCCACCAGATCGGTGCCTTCCTCGGCGGTTGGCAGGGTGGTTACGTGTACGACCATACCGGCAACTACGATCTGGTCTGGCAGGTTTCCATTCTTCTCAGCCTGCTCGCTGGCCTGCTCAACTGGCCGGTGCGCGAACGCCCGGTCGAGCGGGCGGTGCTGGGGGCGGCGTGAGGCGTCCGCTGGTGATCGTGCTGGCGCTGGGTATCAGCCTGGCGCTGGCTGATCTTGCCTGGTGGGGCTGGCAGCGTGGCGGGCTGGCGCTGATGCAGCTGGGGATGGGCAGTTGCTGAGCCCCGCCGCGCAGCGTAGCGTGGCGGAATAATTCGAGGATCACCGCCATGTCTGCCCGTCTTTCCCTGCTCGCCCTGTCCCTCCTGCTGCCGCTGGCCGCGCAAGCCGCCAACTGCCCGGCGCTGCTCAAGACCCAGGGCGAGTTGCCCAAGCTGCGCTCCAAGGATGTGCTCGACCTGTGCGAGCTGTACGCCGGCAAGCCGCTGGTGGTGGTGAACACCGCCAGCCACTGCGGCTTCACCCCGCAGTTCAAGGGTCTCGAGGCCGTTTATCAGAAGTACAAGGGACAGGGCCTGGAAGTACTCGGCGTACCCTCCGACGACTTCAAGCAGGAAGATGCCGACGCCGCCGAGACCGCGAAGATCTGCTACGGCAACTACGGTGTGACCTTCAACATGACCTCGGTGCAGCATGTCCGTGGCGACGAGGCCATCCCGCTGTTCAAGGATCTTGCCCAGCAGGCCGACCAGGCGCCGCGCTGGAACTTCTTCAAATACGTGGTGGATCGCCAGGGCAAGGTCGTGGCGGAATTTTCCAGCCTGACCAAACCGGACGATCCCGAATTGCAGGCGGCCATCGAAAAGGCTATCGCCAGCCAGCCATGAGCCGTGGGGGTGTCGAAAAGCCGGGCCTATGCCCGGCTTTTTTGTGCCTACGCCGGCTGTGGAGAAATTTCCTGTTACAGAAGTTGTGGCGAGGTGCCACACTTCACTCCCCGGACCGCGTCAGGCGGTCACCGGATCATGGATTGATTCAGGAGATTTCCCTATGGATGGTAAAGCCCTCTTCCTCGTTGCATTGCTCGCCCAGGCCGTCGCCGCTCCGGCGTTCGCCGCCCCCGCCACGTCCAACCAGAGCGAGGCCCCAGCGCCCGCCGCCGCACAGGCCGCCGGGTCGGATGAGGAGATGTCCCCCGAGACCTTCGTCGCCAGCCTGCACTTCCAGAAGGGCAAGGTGGTGGTCGGCGACAACCTCGCCACCTTCGATCTGCCGGATAACTTTGTCTTCCTCGACGGCAAGGATTCCGAACGCGTGCTCGAAGCCTGGGGTAACCCGCCGAGCTCCGAGCCGCCGCTAGGCATGCTGATGCCCGCTGGCGTGTCGCCCTTCGAGCCCGCTGCCTGGGCGGTGACCGTGCAGTACGAGGAGAGTGGCTACGTCTCCGACGAGGACGCCGGCAAGATCGACTACGCCGAGATGCTCAAGGAGATGCAGGACGACCTGCGCGAGGCCAACCCGGAGCGCGAGAAGCAGGGTTTCGAGGCGATCCAGCTGATCGGCTGGGCCGCACCGCCGCACTATGACGCCGCTGAGAAGAAGCTCTACTGGGCCAAGGAGCTGAAGTTCGGCGACAGCAAGGAGCACACGCTGAACTACAACATCCGCGTGCTTGGCCGCAAAGGCGTGCTGGTGCTGAACTTCGTCGCAGGCATGGAGCAGTTGCCGGAGATCGAGCAGAACGTCGGCAAGGTGCTGGCGATGACCGAGTTCAATCCGGGTAGCCGCTACGTGGACTTCAACCCGAGCGTCGACAAGGTCGCCGCCTATGGCCTGGGCGCGCTGATCGCCGGCAAGGTGGCGGCCAAGGTCGGCCTGTTCGCTACCCTGCTGGTCCTGCTGAAGAAGCTGTGGATAGTCCCGGCCCTGGCCATCGGCTGGATTGCCCGTCGCTTCAAGCGCAAGCCCTCGAACGAGGGCTGATTCGCGGGCATGAAAAAGCCGGGCATCGCCTGGCTTTTTTGCTTTTGGTAGGAGCGAGCTTGCTCGCGAACCGCTTGACTCTGATGCAGCCTGGAACAGTGTTCGCGAGCAAGCTCGCTCCTACAAAGGGCTTTGCGCCGCAGTGAACAGGCAATAAAAAAGCCGGGCAACTGCCCGGCTTTTTCGTTGCGCTGAAGGATCAGCCCTTTTCGCCCTGGACGGTCTTGCCGCCCACGGTGCCGTCCTTGAGCATGATCTGGTACTCCTTGCCGTCGGACTCCTGCTGATACAGGCGCACGAGCAGGAAGTCCCAATCCTTGGCGAACCAGAGGATGGTCTTGCGGTTGCTCTTGGTGGGGTCGCGCACGCGCTCTACCTTGATGGCGGTGATCAGGCCGGCCTGGGTGCGGACCTTTTCCTCGCCGAGCACGCGGAAATCGTAGGTATCGGTCTCGGTACCCTCGATCACCTGGTAGCTCATGGCCTTCTTGCCGACGGCAACGTCGTGCTGCAGCGCGAGCTGGTAGGTGGACTTGTCCAGCTGGCCCTTGTTCAGCGGCTGGCGCACCTGGTCGCCGCGGTCGCTGCCCAGCACCTGCTTCTCGGCCCAATCGAAATCGAGCTCGGTCTGCTTGTTCTTGCCCAGACCTTCACGCGCCCAACGGTAGGTCAGGGGCATGTAGACGTCATTTTCGACTTTAAAGGTGCTGCTTTCGGTGAGGCTGGCGAGCAGCATCGACGCCTTGAAATCCAGTTCCCAGCGACCGCCGTCGCCTTGCTTGAGGCTGCGGGAGGCGGTCCCGCTGATCGGCATCTGTTTCCAGTCGGCGGTGTAGCTGGCCTCGAACGGCTTCAGCTCGAAAGCCTGTGCCGGCAGGGTCAGTACTGCCATCAGGAACAGCAGGGCTCTACGCATCACGAATCTCCTAGGTTCGGTACGAATAGCCGGAGGCGGGGAGAGGCTCCCCATCCAGCGTGGCGCCTTGCTCGCCCAGGCGCAAACGGCCTTCGGCGAACCAGTGCATGGCCAGCGGGTAGATCACGTGCTCCTGCAAGTGAACGCGCTGCGCCAGCGTCTCCGGCGTGTCGACAGACTGTACCGGTATTGCCGCCTGTACGACCAGAGGACCTCCATCAAGTTCCTCCGTGACGAAGTGCACGCTGCAGCCATGTTCCGCGTCGCCGGCTTCCAGCGCGCGCTGGTGCGTGTGCAGGCCCTTGTACTTGGGCAGCAGGGACGGATGGATGTTCAACAGGCGGCCGTGGTAGTGGCGCACGAAGCCGGGGCTGAGGATGCGCATGAAGCCGGCGAGCAGCACCAGGTCGGGGCTGAAGCCGTCGATGGCCTGGACCAGCGCGGCATCGAAGCTTTCACGATCGGCATAGGCCTTGTGGTCGAGGACGCAGGTCTCGATGCCGGCCTTGCGCGCGCGCTCAAGGCCGTAGGCGTCCGCGCGGTTGGATACCACCGCGCGGATCACCGCCGACGACGGGGCGTCGGCGAGGCTGTCGATCAGGGCTTGCAGGTTGCTGCCGGAGCCGGAAATCAGCACCACGACATTGCAAGGTGTGGACATCAGTGGCCTTTCAGGTTGTTCAGGACCACGCGCTCGGCGTCGGCGGCACAGGCGTCGATGCTGCCGATGACCCACGGCTGCTCGCCGGCGTCACACAGGGCCTTGAGCGACGCTTCGACCTGGTCCTGGGCCACGCAGATGACCATGCCCACGCCGCAGTTCAGCACGCGGTGCATCTCGGTCTCGTCGACGTTGCCTTTTTCCTGCAGCCAGTCGAAGACCGCCGGGCGCTGCCAGCTGGCCACGTCGATCACGGCCTGGGCGTTGTCCGGCAGTACGCGCGGGATGTTGTCCAGCAGGCCGCCGCCGGTGATGTGGGCCATGGCCTTGACCGCGCCGGTCTGCTTGATCAGCTGCAGCAGCGGCTTCACGTAGATGCGGGTCGGGGCCATCAGCAGGTCGGCCAGGGGCTTGCCGTCCAGTTGGGTGGCCTCGATGTCGGCGCCGGAGACTTCGATGATCTTGCGGATCAGCGAGTAGCCGTTGGAGTGCGGGCCGGAGGAGGGCAGGGCGATCAGGGCGTCGCCGGCGACCACTTTCGAGCCGTCGATGATTTCCGATTTTTCCACCACGCCGACGCAGAAGCCGGCCAGGTCGTAGTCCTCGCCTTCGTACATGCCCGGCATTTCGGCGGTTTCACCACCGACCAGGGAGCAGCCGGCCAGTTCGCAGCCGGCGCCGATGCCGGTGACCACGGTGGCGGCCACGTCGACGTTGAGCTTGCCGGTGGCGTAGTAGTCGAGGAAGAACAGCGGCTCGGCGCCGCACACGACCAGGTCGTTCACGCACATGGCGACCAGGTCCTGGCCGATGCTGTCGTGCTTGTTCAGGTTCAGCGCCAGGCGCAGCTTGGTGCCGACGCCGTCGGTGCCGGAGACCAGCACGGGCTGCTTGTAGCCGGCCGGGATTTCGCACAGAGCGCCGAAGCCACCCAGGCCGCCCATCACTTCCGGACGCGCGGTGCGCTTGGCGACGCCTTTGATGCGTTCGACCAGGGCTTCGCCGGCGTCGATGTCCACACCGGCGTCCTTGTAGCTCAACGAGGGTTGCTTGTTGCTCATAAATCCAGGCCTATAGAGGGGTGATTCGTCTTGCGGCCAGAGCACGCCATCGGCGCGCTCAGCCTGCGCGGGAGGCGCGGGATTTTATCAGGCTTGCCCGGCAGCGGCCATCTCGCGCTGTTGCCGCTGGCTGGACGGCTGTTTAAGGTATAGGCCTTCTTTGCCGCCTCGCACGATGCGGCGTCCCGATTCTTCCGCGAGAGCCCGCCATGCGCCTGACTGCCCGCCTGTTGATCCTCTGCCTGTCGCTGCTCAGTCTGCCGACCTTCGCTGAAACGCTGGGCAACCTTTACCAGGTCCACGAGCCGGTCGCCTCCCAGCAGCCGGACGAACGCAACGCCGGCCTGACCCGCGCCCTGCAGACCCTGGTGCAGCGCCTTACCGGCGACAGCCGTGGCCTGCAAAGCCCGGCAATGGCCGGTTACTTCAAGGACCCGCAGCAGCTGATCAGCCAGTACGGTTACGAAAACGGCCCGCCCATGGCGCTGGTGGTCGACTTCGACCCGACCGCCACCGACAACGCGCTGCGCCAGGCCGGCCTGCAGGTGTGGGGTGCCAGCCGTCCGTCCGTGCTGGCGTGGTGGCTGAACGAGGGGGCCAACGGCAGCAGCCTGGTGGGTGACAGCCAGGAGGCCGCCGCGCCGCTGAACCGTGCCGCCCAGCGCCGCGGCCTGCCGCTGCGCCTGCCGATGGCCGACCTCGGCGAGCAGCAGGTCGGCACCGCTGAAAATCTCAATGCCGCCCAGCCCGATGCGCTGAAATCCGCCTCCGAGCGCTACGGCGCTGATGCCCTGCTGGCGGTGGACGCCAAGGAAGCCGACGGCAAGTGGACCGCCACCTGGCGCGTGTGGATGGGCGACAGCCGCGAACAGGGCCAGGCCCAGGGTGATACCCCCGATGCGCTGGCCGATGCGGTGATGCTGGGGGTTTCCCAGCGTCTGTCGCAACGCTTCGTCGGTTCCGCCGGCGCCGCCACCGCGCAGGTGCTGCAGATCGAAGGTGCTGACCTGGCCCGCTATGCCGAGGTATCGCGCCTGCTGGAGCCCATGGGCGCCAAGCTGGTGTTGGTGCAGGGCGGCAAGCTGGTCTACAACGTGACCGCCAGCCCCGAGCAACTGCGCGCACAACTGGCTCTGGCCCGTCTGCAGGAATCGCCCGCCGAACCGGCCCAGCCGGCGGTGGATGCCAACGGGCAGCCCGTGCCGAATCCCGCCGTGCCGCGGGCGAACGTCCTGCGCTTCCACTGGTAACCTTGCCCGTCGAGACGGGGCCCGGGCGTGGACAAAGTCCCGTTCCCAGGCCCCGGCCGCTCTGATCCGCACTGAATAGCTGCGTTATCCTTCTGATTTGGATAAACTTTCAGTCACCACGGCCCACCCACGCGATTGAAGAAACGCCCGGCCCGCATGACTCCTATGCAGCTCCCCTTAAGCGTACGCCTGCGCGATGACGCAACGTTCGCCAACTATTATCCCGGCGCCAATGCGGCGGCGCTGGGCTATGTCGAGCGTCTGTGCGAACCGGAAGCGGGCTGGACGGAGAGCCTGATCTATCTCTGGGGCGCCGAAGGCGTGGGTCGCAGCCATCTGTTGCAGGCCGCCTGCATCCGTTCCGAACAGCTGGGCGAGCCGTCCGTCTACCTGCCGATGGCGGACCTGGTGCCGTACGGCCCGGAAATCTTCGACAACCTCGAACAGCGCGAGCTGGTGTGCCTCGACGACCTCGATGCGCTGGCCGGCAAACGGGAGTGGGAAGAGGGGCTGTTCCACCTGTTCAACCGCCTGCGCGATTCCGGCCGCAAGCTGCTGCTGTCGGCCTCGGTATCGCCGCGCGAGCTGCCGGTGAAGCTGCCGGACCTGAAATCCCGCCTGACCCTCTCGCTGATCTTCCAGCTGCACCCGCTGACCGACGACGAGAAGCTCCGTGCCCTGCAGCTGCGCGCCTCGCGCCGTGGCCTGCACCTGACCGACGAAGTGGGGCGCTTCATCCTCACCCGCGGTGCGCGCAGCATGCAGTTCCTCTTCGACCTGCTGGACGAGCTGGACAAGGCCTCGCTGCAGGCCCAGCGCAAGCTGACCATTCCCTTCCTGAAGGAAACCATGGGCTGGTAAGGCCCAGGCTTCCCTCGCGGTAGATCAGGCGCTCGTCGCTTCCTGCTTCGGCTCTTCGCCTTCGCCAGCGCGCTTGCGGTCGTACTGGAAGCGCCAGCGCGTGTACACCAGTGCGGAACAGAACAGCGACACGCTGAGGATGATTTCCGCCCAGCCGAAAATGGCGTGGTTGGGATCGAAGGCGTTGAGCACGCCGAGGATGAAGTACAGGTTGATCACGTAGCACGCCCAGGCATGGCCGCGCGCGCTGCCGATCAGGATGCCCGGCGCCACCACCAGCAGCGGCAGCAGCTTGAACGCCAGGACGACCCAGGGTACCCAATGGGCGGCGCCATGGGCGTCGGCGAACAGCACGTCCCAGATGACGATGAGCAGAATCAGGCCGATGAAGCTGCCGAGGGCGATGGCCCGGCTGGCGGCCAGCCGGGGCTTGAGCCATTCCATGGGCGGCAGCGGTTTGTTCTTGCGGGCCATTCAGCTCTCCAGTTTGCGTGCAACTTCGGCCAGGCGCTTGCCCAGCGCGCGGCACAGGGTAATTTCGTGTTCATCGAGGCTGCGCTTGCCGTCCGCTCCGGCGAAGTGGCTGGCGCCGTAGGGCGTGCCGCCGCCGCGGGTTTCCAGCAGCGCCGGCTCGCTGTAGGGGATGCCGGTGACGATCATGCCGTGGTGCAGCAACGGCAGCAGCATCGACAGCTGCGTGGTTTCCTGGCCGCCGTGGAGGCTGGCGGTGGAAGTGAAGACCGCCGCCGGCTTGCCGACCAGCCCGCCGGTCAGCCAGAGGCTGCTGGTGCCGTCGAGGAAGTACTTGAGCGGCGCGGCCATGTTGCCGAAGCGCGTCGGGCTGCCCAGGGCCAGGCCGGCGCAGCCCTTCAGGTCGTCGAGGGTGGCATAGAGAGCACCTTCGGCGGGGATGTCCGGAGCCACGGCTTCGCACTCGGTGGAAACCGCCGGCACCGTGCGCACGCGCGCCTCCAGTCCGCCTTGCTCGACGCCACGGGCGATCTGCCGGGCCATCTCGGCGGTGGCGCCGTGGCGGCTGTAGTACAGGACCAGGATGTAGGGCGTGCTCAAGGCAGTATCTCCAGCACCTTCTCCGGCGGACGGCCGATCACCGCCTTGTCGCCGACGATGAGGATCGGTCGCTCGATCAGCTTGGGATGGCTGGCCATCGCCGCGATCAGTTGCTCGTCGCTGAGCGCAGGGTTGGCCAGGTCGAGCGTCTTGTACTCGTCCTCGCCAGTGCGCAGCAGCTGGCGCGCGCCGATGTCGAGCTTGCCCAGCAGGGCCTTGAGCTCGGCCGCGCTGGGCGGGTTTTCCAGGTAGCGGATGACCTCCGGCTGGATGCCGCGTTCTTCCAGCAGTTCGAGGGCGCCGCGGGATTTCGAGCAGCGGGGGTTGTGGAACAGTGAAATCTGGCTCATGTGCCGGGACTCGCAAGGCCGATGGAGTGGCGGCTATTCTAACCGCCTCCCCGGATCGGACTGAACCGCTGTCGTGCGGCGCGATCCATGAGGACGGTTTTTCTGTGCAGCCAAAGGACAATTCATGCGCGAACGCTTGCAGGGCCTGGTCGAGTTCGGCCGTTATCTGGTCCAGCGCTTCCTCGCCGACAAGGCGCCCAACAGCGCGGCGGCCCTGACCTATACCACGTTGTTCGCCGTCGTCCCGATGATGACCGTGACCTTCGCCATGCTCTCCGCCGTGCCGGCCTTCGAAGGCATGGGCGAGCGCATCCAGTTGTTCGTGTTCCGCAACTTCGTGCCCTCCACGGGCGAGGCGGTGGAGGCCTACCTGCGCAACTTCACCGTGCAGGCGCGACACCTGACCTGGCTGGGCGTGGCGTTCCTGGCGGTCACCGCGTTCACCATGCTGGTGACCATCGAGAGAGCCTTCAACGCCATCTGGCGGGTACGCCAGCCGCGCCGTGGCGTTGCCCGCTTCCTGCTGTACTGGGCGATTCTCAGCCTGGGACCGCTGCTGCTGGGCACGGGCTTCGCCGTATCGACGTACATTACCTCGCTGTCCCTGTTGTCCGGCCCCCACGCCCTGCCGGGCGCGGCGACGCTGCTGAAGTTCATGCCGCTGCTGTTCAGCGTGGCAGCTTTCACCCTGATCTACGCGGCGGTACCCAATGCGCGGGTGCCGTTCCTGCATGCCCTGGCCGGCGGCGTGTTCACTGCCATCCTCTTCGAGGCGGCGAAGTCGCTGTTCGGTCTCTATGTCAGCCTGTTCCCCGGTTACAAGCTGATCTATGGCGCCTTCGCCACGGTGCCGCTGTTCCTGTTGTGGATCTATCTGTCGTGGCTGATCGTGCTGTTTGGCGCGGAGCTGGTCTGCAACCTGTCCTCGACGCGCCTGTGGCGCCGCCGCGCGCTGCCGCGCCTGCTGGTGATCCTTGGGGTGCTGCGGGTGTTCTTCGATCGCCAGCGCCATGGCTTGCCGACCCGTCTGGAGCACCTGCACCGCTCGGGATGGCTGTTGCCGGAAGACGAGTGGGAGGAGATTCTCGACTTTCTGGAGCGAGAACAGCTGGTCTGCCGCGTGGGCGCGACCAGTGCATCCTGGGTGCTGTGCCGTGACCTGGGCAGCTACCGCCTGCATCACCTGCTCAACCGCAGCCCCTGGCCGCTGCCGTGCCTCGATGCCTTGCCGGCGGAGCTGGACGAGCCGTGGTACCCCGCCTTGCGGGAAACCCTGAAACACTATCAGGAGGAACGGCAGGCGCTTTTCGGCGCAAGCCTCGCAGAATGGTTGAAGCCGTCACATTCTGAGTGACGTAAAACGTCAGTTTCGGGCGATTCTGATGCGTCGGAAGTTTCTTGCTTGATGTGGGACGCGCCAATCAAGGCTGTGTGTGAATTGGCACGGTTCTGGCTAAAAGTCTGACAGGACAATGATGTCCTGTAGAAGTTCCTTCAAGGCCAGCGAATCCATGAACGACGACCAGAAAAAAGTAGTACACCTGCATCAGCGTGATCCGCAAAGCGCGCTGGAGAGGCTGAATAGAATTACTGGTCTGCAGTTCAGCAGTTGGCCGGAGTCGTTGTTGCCCACCGTGCAGGATGCGCTGAAGGGCATGCCGCCGCAGACCGAGCCCGAGCCCGAAGTTGTCACCCAGGTACGGCAGTTGGGTTGATCAGAGACTTGTGGCCATCGGTCTGACGGCGCTTTCCTGCTGCTCGACGGCTTGTATGAAAATCTCCTCGACCACCAGGCGCGACAGGCCGACGGCTGTGCGCAATCTCACCTGCATATCCTCGATTCGCTGGCGGAACGGCAGGCGGGCGATGCCCGACAGCAGGATGCGGCTTTGCGCATTCACCGTGCCGTGGTCAACGGCCACTTCCCGAGCCTGTTCGCCATCCCGATAGGTGACCACCAGCGTCACCGGCAACTCCGCTACTCCAGGCAGGTGCAACCAGGCGGCGACGTTGTAGTCGCTCAGGCGACCACCGCTGGCCGAGCTTGCGGAGCGTGCGTTGCTGACGATGTGGCTGGGAACCTTGCTGACGAGCTGGTCGTTGGGCTGCATCGGGACGATCCTGTCGAGAGTGGGCGGCGTACGTGGCGCCTGCCGCATGCTGGGGCTGACGAGAAGCGGCTGGATGATGGGCGTCTAGTCGGTTCGGACGAACGTTCCGAATTATAAGTGGGCAATTTCCGACAAACCGGGCGTACTGCCGATCTTGGCTGTGACTTGTCTCGCAATTCAGCTTTCAGGCAAGCCGTAGCGGATGCCGGGAGACGAGGGGCGTGTTCAGGTTGGTAGGTGGCAGCGGCAGGATCGTCTGGTTGTCAAAGCTGGCCAGTTGCAGCCAGAGGTTCTCACCTTCCACGAACTGCCCGTGGGGCAGCCACAGCCCGTGGTACCAGCCATTGCCGGGTTCCGGGGTGCTCTGCAGCACGCCGGGATGACGCTGGGCATCAGGTGTGCGGCGCAACCAGACAGGACGGGGAAGGCCTTTCAGATAGCGCAGGCCCAGGTGCAGTCCGTCGCTGTTGATGTGCCGCCAGCGCACGATGGCCAGGGTCGGTGTGCCGTTGTTGTTGAGGATCAGCAGCAACTGGCCGACCGGGAACTGGTTGGCGCGATTGCCGGCGCAGCGGATACGGGCGCCGCCGGCGCTGACATCGAGTATCCCGGCTTCGTAGCCGCCCTGGGCGTTGGGGTTGAGCAGGTGCTGCTGGATGGCGCCAAGGCCAACGATCAGCTGGCAGGTACCGGTCTGCTCCGTGCGCTCGTGGCGACGCGGGTGGTGCCCCAGCCAGTGATGGCGGACGCGCTCCAGCAGGGCGCCCTGGTCGGCGTGACGCAAGGGAGCGGGGTCGTCCAGGGCAATCAGCAAGGCGCCCAGTTCCAGGCGGCGCAGCTGTTCAGGTGGTGTATCCGCGATCTGCTCGGCGCTGATGCAGGGCACGTCGGCTCCCAGGTCGACCAGATACCCCTCCTGCTCCTCGGCGTCCCAGGGCTGCAGCCGCCCGAGGGCGGCGAGGGGCGCAAGGGCGCTGAACAGTTGCGGGGCTTCGCCTTCGGTCAGGTGGAAGGGGTTGCTCAGGGCGAGCAGCAGTATCTGCTGGTAGAGGCCGCGCAGCGTGCCGGCGGGAATGGGGTCGAAGGCGGCGGCCACCGGCTCGTCGAGGCACTCCTGCTGTTCGCCGATCCAGTACAGCAGGTGGCAGTCGCGCCAGAGCACGCCGGGCGGCTGCTGGTATTGCTGGTAGTGACGCAGCAGCGCCTGGGCCAGAAAGTGCTGAGCCATGTAAAGGCTCCAGGCCATGTGCGGCCGGGACGGCTTGCGGCCATGCAGGATTTGCAGCGAAAGACGCTTGAAGCCAGCCGCCAGTTCTGTGCAGAAGTGCACGAAGAGCTGCGGAGGGGGCTTTTCGTGGCGAACCCACTGCGAATAGTGGCGATATTCTTCGGTGAGGCTTTGCAGGGTGCGTTGCCTTTCCAGTAAGGTCAGCGCACATCGATTGAGGCGAAACAGCGAGCCAAGGGCCTTCTGCAGTCCTTCCTGCAGGGAAAGACGTCGGGACTCCTGAAGCACAGCTACCAGATTGCTTACTGCATCGGAGTCCTCTTCAAGGATATCCGGCACCTCCAGACGCAAGGCGTCGAGCGTCATGAACACCCCGCATACACGAGGACTGAAGGCATGGGAGTGCGGCTCCGTAATCTGATGGGACTGGTCGCCGGCCTGCTCCTGGCCGGTTGTTCGGCGGACTATGGCATCGATCAGCATGGGCAGAAAGTAACTGCTGCGAGCATGGATGGCCAGTGGCTAGTCATTAATTATTGGGCCGAATGGTGCGCGCCGTGCCGCAAGGAAATTCCCGAGCTGAACAGACTCGCGGAGGAGGGCAAGACGCACGGCTTCCGGGTGTTGGGTGTGAACTTCGACGGGTTGCGCGACGCCGACCTGGCGAAGGCTGCACAGGCTCTGGATGTGCAGTACACCGTGCTGGCTGACGACCCCGCGCCGCGCTACAGCCTGCCGCACAGCGAAGCGCTGCCTGTAACCTATATCGTCGACCCTGAAGGCAAGTTGCGCGAGCAGTTGCTTGGCGAGCAGACCGCCGCCGGCCTGCAGACGCGCCTGACTGCATTGCGGGAGGAGAAGCGCTGATGGCCAGAATCTGTCTGCATGGCTATGTGAGTGGCAAGGTGCAGGGCGTGTACTTCCGCCAGAGCACCCAGGAACAGGCCGAGCGCCTCGATATCGATGGCTGGGCACGCAATCTGGACGACGGTCGGGTGGAGGTGCTGCTCGAAGGCGAGGAGGGCGCCGTGCGCGAGCTGGAGAAGTGGCTGGCTCGCGGGCCGGCGAAGGCGAAGGTGACGGCGGTGGAGCTGGAGCCGATGACGCCTCAGGGAATCACCGGCTTCATCGTGCGCCGCTGAGAGCCTCATTACGATCGGCTGTGCGTCGGCATAACTGCGTTAAAAGCAGGCGAGGAAGCCGCTTGCGGCTAACGCGCTTTAGCGCGGCCCCGCAGGGGCGAGCGCAGCGAGTACTGCTTATTTACCCTCCGCGTCCTCGCCTATTTGATTCGCTGGCGCTCACCCTTCGGGCCAGCCTGCGGCTGTTACTCCCGTTGGTCGTTGCGCCTTGTTCTGCGCCAGCGTGCGCGATCGTAAATAGGCTCTGAGTCAGTTGCTGGCGGCGCCGGGATCGGCGGCCAGGCGACCGGCGTCGGTCATCAGGCTGTGGAGAAACTCCTTCTGCAGCTCCGGATCGTTGCGGGTCAGCTCGATCAGGCTCTGTTCCAGCTCACTGGCTTCTTCTTCCAGGCCGAGGTCGGAAAGTCGCTTCACACGGTGCACCCAGTGGTGCACATCATCCGCTTCCAGGTCGTCGTAGATCAGCCGGTGGGCTTCCTGCAGCTTGCCGCGCAGCGAACGGCTGACCAGCAGGCTGGCATCGGCGCGGGTGTCGTCCGACGGGTCCTGCACGCTGAATTGCAGGCGGCCGATGCGGCTCACTTCTTCGTCGCTGAAGGGGCCGTCCAGCAGGTTCAGGCGCAGTACGCCATGGCGGTCGGTCAGCAGTTCCTGGGAGTTCTTGCCGACGGTGACGATCACCGGGCGCTCCGACCATGGCAGGCTCGAGTATTCCGTGCGCTTGTCGCGCTGCTGTTCTTCGATGCTTGCCAGGTTCTGTTCGGCGCGGCCGTTGGACTGCACGTTCATGAACGGATTCATGCCGTCGATGCCGTAGCGAATCCAGCCTCGGGTGACGCTTTCCGGCAGGTTGCCGAGGGCGAACACGTTGACCACGTTGGCGCCAATACCGCCAACGAAGGCGACGATGCCCAGCGGCATCTCGTACACCTTCCGCCAGCCCTGATACGGCGTGTAGCGGTCGTAGCGGCGGGTGACCTCGAACTCGGTGACTTCGAAGGTCTTCTGTTCCTGCACGCGAATGCGGCGCTGCGGCAGTTCCAGAGTGCCCGGCGTGCCCACGTCGATCTGCAGGCTATGGTCGAGCAGCTTGCGCTCGACTCGCTCTTCATGCTCGCTGCGTTGCGACAGCTGGTTGGCGCAGCCGCTCAGCAGGAGGCTGCCGCACAGGGCGGCAGCCGCGAGGCTTGTGGTACTTCCGGTGGACATCGCTCTGCTCAGTTGCGGATCTTGGCCGTGATGAAGGCTTGCAGGTCGGACAGGGCAACCGGTTGCGACTCGGCGTCACGGCGGCCCTTGTACTCCAGGGTGCCTTCGTCCAGGCCGCGCTCGCTGACGACGATGCGGTGCGGAATACCGATCAGCTCCATGTCGGCGAACTTCACGCCGGGGCTGGTCTTCTTGTCACGGTCGTCCAGCAGCACTTCGAAGCCGGCGGCGGTGAGGTCGGCGTACAGCTTGTCGGTGGCGGCGCGCACGGCTTCGTTCTCGTACTTCATCGGCACGATGGCGATCTGGAAGGGCGCCAGTGCGGCCGGCCAGAGGATGCCGCGGTCGTCGTAGTTCTGCTCGATGGCGGCGGCGACCACGCGGGATACGCCGATGCCGTAGCAGCCCATGATCAGGGTGACCGGCTTGCCGCTCTCGCCCAGTACGGAGAGCTTCATGGCGTCGCTGTACTTGGTGCCGAGCTGGAAGATGTGGCCGACTTCGATGCCGCGGCGGATCACCAGGGTGCCCTGGCCGTCCGGACTCGGGTCGCCCTCGACGACGTTACGCAGGTCGGCGATCTCCGGTACCGGCAGGTCGCGTTCCCAGTTCACGCCGAAGTAGTGCTTGTCGTCGACGTTGGCACCGGCGACGAAGTCGCTCATCAGGGCCACGGAGCGGTCGATGATGCAGGGCAGCGCAAGGTTCAGCGGGCCGAGGGAGCCGGGAGCGGCGCCGATGGCGGCCTTGATGTCCGCTTCGCTGGCCATCTGCAGGGGGCTGGCTACCAGCGGGTGGTTGCCGGCCTTGATCTCGTTGAGTTCATGGTCGCCACGAACGACCAGGGCGATCAGCTTGCCCTCCTCGGCCGCATGCACGACCAGGGTCTTGATGGTCTTCTCGATCGGCGCGCCGAATTTCTCGACCAGGTCGGCGATGGTCTTGGTCTCGGGGGTGTCGACCAGGCGCAGTTCCTCGGTAGCGGCGCCGCGAGCGGTTTCACGGGGCAGGGCCTCGGCCTTCTCGATGTTGGCGGCGTAGTCGGTGGATTCGCCGAAGACGATGTCGTCCTCACCGGAGCCGGCCAGCACGTGGAATTCGTGGGAGCCGCTGCCGCCGATGGAGCCGTTGTCGGCCTGCACGGCGCGGAAGTCCAGGCCCAGGCGGGTGAAGATCTTGCTGTACGCGTCGTACATGACGTCGTAGGTCGCCTGCAGGGACTCCTGGCTGGTGTGGAAGGAGTAGGCGTCCTTCATGATGAACTCGCGGCCACGCATCAGGCCGAAGCGCGGACGGATCTCGTCACGGAACTTGGTCTGGATCTGGTACATGTTGATCGGCAGCTGCTTGTAGCTGTTCAGCTCATTGCGCGCCAGATCGGTGATGACTTCCTCGTGGGTCGGGCCGACGCAGAAGTCGCGGTCATGGCGGTCCTTGACGCGCAGCAGCTCGGGGCCGTACTGCTGCCAGCGACCGGACTCCTGCCACAGTTCGGCGGGCTGGATGGCGGGCATCAGCACTTCCAGGGCGCCGGCGGCGTTCATTTCCTCGCGAACGATGGCCTCGACCTTGCGCAGTACCCGCAGACCCATTGGCAGCCAGGTGTACAGACCGGACGCCAGCTTGCGGATCATGCCGGCGCGCAGCATCAGCTGATGGCTGATGACGACCGCATCGGAAGGGGTTTCTTTCAGAGTGGAAAGCAGGTACTGACTGGTACGCATCTTTGGCCGTTATGTCGGTTGCGAAGAGGGATATAGGCTGGGCATTGTACGGTGCAGGTCTGGCTGCGTACAGGGCGCGGCGGGCAGAGACGGAGGAGCAAGGTGAGTCGACTCAGTGCAGCGCAGGTGCAGGCGTTCATCCGGGCTGGATTGCCCATGGCCGATGACATGGATTTTCGTATCGATGCGCTGGAGGGGCGTAGTGCGTTCGCGCGGATTCCCTTCCACGGCAAGCTGGTTCGCCCCGGCGGAACGGTTTCCGGGCCGACCATCATGGCACTGGCGGATGCGGCGATGTATGCGGTGATTCTGGCTCAGCTGGACAACGTCGAGATGGCGGTTACTTCCAACCTTAATATCAACTTTCTCAGCAAGCCGAAGCCGGAAGATCTTCTGGCGGAGGCAAAGATATTAAAGTTGGGGCGTCGTCAAGTGGTATGTGAAGTGTCTGTCTATTCCGTGAGCAATCAGGAGGAGTTGGTTGCCCATGTAACCGGCACCTATGTACTGCCGATGTAACAAGTTCGTTCGAAGTTGTTTGCAAGTTGCAAGAAAAAGCCCGGCCGAAGCCGGGCTTTTCATTACCTGCGGTTCGCTCTGTATTACAGAACGGACAGCGGGTAGTCGATGATCAGACGGAACTCGTCGATATCGCCTTCGGCCTGATCGGTATTGGCGCGGTGCCAGGACTGACGAGCACGGAAGGACAGATCCTTCGCCGGACCGGCCTGTACTACGTACTTGGCCTCGACGTTGGTTTCGTGGTGCTTGCCGTCTTCGCCATAGCCATAGGCAGCGTACGGGCTGGTCGGGTCGATCTTGGTGCCGTCGATGTCGTCACCGTGAACGTAACGGGTCATGAAGGTCAGGCCAGGTACGCCGTACTCTTTCATGTTCAGGTCGTAGCGAGCCTGCCAGGATTTTTCACCCGGACCGTTGAAGTCGGAGTACTGGATGGAGTTGGCGAGGAAGATCGAGTCGCCGCCAGCGTTGTTGTCGCCGATGCCGATGTAGTCGAACGGAGTGTTGCCGTTCACCTTCTGGAAGGCCAGGGTCAGGGTGTGCGCCTGCAGGAAGGAGTAGGCGGCGGCCAGCGAGTAGGTGTTGTTGCTGATGTCACCCAGCTTGGACGAGCCCGAGTCGCGGGTGTTGTAGTAGTTGACGTCGAAGCCCAGGGACTGGTCGTCGGCGATCGGCAGGGTGTAGTTCAGGTTGACGTAGTACTGGTCCCACAGGTCTTCGACCTGGGCGCCGTACAGCTGTGCGCTGAACTGGTCGTTGAACTGGTACTTGCCACCGACGAAGTCAGCGGAGTTGGCGGTAACGCCACCGTATTGCGACCAGATTTCGCCGTCACGGTTGGTGGTGTCCTGGCCGGTACCGGAGTAGTAGTGACCGCCTTCCAGATCCAGGCCGTCGATTTCGCTGCTCATCAGCGCGATACCGCTGGCGGTTTGCGGCAGCAGGCGGGTGCCGCCTACGGCGAATACCGGGGCGGTGGGCTGCATGTCACCGGCTTTCAGCTCGGTCTTGGAGATGCGGACCTTGACGGCGCCGCCGGCTTTGCCGAAGTCGTCGGCTTTCTCGCCATCGGAATGAACCGGCAGGTTGCCGGTGCCGCCGTAGCCGCTGCCGCCGTCGAGTTTCAGGCCCAGGTAGCCGAAGGCATCAACGCCGAAGCCAACAACGCCCTGAGTGAAGCCGGAGTTGTAGTTGGCCCAGAAGCCCTGGGTCCAGTCGCGGGCGTCGCGAGCACCATCAGTCTTGTTGCGATTGAAGTAGTAGTTGCGAACCAGGAAGTTCAGGCTGCTGTCTTCGACAAAGCCTTTGGCGTCAGCCTGGTTGCCTACGAAGGGCTCGGCCATTGCCAGTTGCGTGGTGCCTGCAGATACCGCCAGGGCGATGGCGCTCCACTTCATCACTTTCATTGTGATTGCTCCTTTGGTTTTGAAATTATCTGCCATCACAGTGCCGCGGTGACGGCTCATTCTTTTTGTCGGCGCTAACTTATAGCACGCGTGTTCTCTTGGCGATAGTTGCCTAAATAAACACGCGAAAACTTTACAGGGCTGTCGCAAACCTGCATGCAACATGTCGCATTCAGGTAGATTCCATGTTGCAAAAAGAGATTGCTCCCCCCGATTCGCAGCATGTTCTGGATTGCGTCAGCCAACGTGGTTCGTTCTCCATTGACCACTTTCGGGTTCCCTTCGTCGCGCTGCCTTTGGCTTGGCGTGACGTCGATGTCCTTGCCCCTTGTCCTTCGGCTAGCAACAAGCGTGCACAATTGCCCCGCCGATTGCCGTGCGTCGCCGGGCTTGCGACGCGATGACGCATTTCACGGCTTCCTTGGCCGATTTGCAATAAACAGCATGCGGTGGAGTCGTTTTCAGAATTGTGTCGTGAACGTTGGTTTAACGATTTTTCGAGGCTTTTCAGTGCTATTGGCTGGCGGTTCCCTTCCGGCGGCCTGTTGTCGGAATCTGTCGCATTTGCGCTCTGCACGGTGCTGGGGCCTGCCGGGCAACGTTTCGCGCCATGCAGGTGCGGCGGGCGTATTCGCTGGCGGGGCGCTCTAGTATCCTTCGCGCCCTTCGGCCCCTGGCGGGGCTAGTCTTATCAATGCGTTCGTCGAACAGGAGAGGTCGTTATGTTCGTCCTGGATTCCCGCCTCAAGCAGGACACCGTCGCGGTGGGGGATTTTCCATTGAGCAGTCTGCTGCTGATGAATGACTCGCAGTATCCGTGGTTCATCCTGGTGCCCCGTCGTGAGGATGTCAGTGAGTTGTTCCAGCTCGATCCCGATGATCAGCAGCAACTCTGGAGGGAGGCCACGCAGCTGGCCGAGACCCTCAAGGACACCTTTTGTGCCGACAAGATGAACGTTGCCAATCTCGGTAACGTCGTCAGTCAGCTGCACGTGCATGTGATCGTTCGCCGTCGCAGCGACGCCGCCTGGCCAGGGCCTGTCTGGGGGCGTCATCCGGCGGTGCCTTACAATGTCGAGGAGCTCGCTCGCCTGCGCGAAAAGCTGCGCATGGCGCTGGGCGATGAGTTCCGTTTCGCGCAGGAGTGAGTGTGATGGAGCTGGAAGATCGGGTTGCCGACCTGGAGAGTCGGTTGGCGTTCCAGGATGATGCGCTGCAGACCTTGAGCGACGTGGTCTATGAGCAGGAACGGGTGATCGAGCGGCTGCGACTGCAGATGCAGGCGTTGATCAAGCGTCTGGAGGATTTGCAGGGGCAGGTGGGTGTCGCGGAGGATGAGGCGCCGCCACCGCATTACTGAGGCTGGAGAACCGAGCCAAAAAAAAAGCCCGCCAATCGGCGGGCTTTTTATTGGAGCTTTCAGCGGTCTTGTTGCAGCGTTCAGCGGCGGTTGGGCAGGGCTGCGATCACATCTTCGGCCTGCAGTCCCTTGTCACGCTGGACGACGGAGAACTCCACTCGCTGTCCTTCGATCAGGATGCGGTGGCCTTCGCCGCGGATAGCGCGGAAGTGCACGAAGATGTCTTCCCCGGTGTCGCGGGAAATGAAGCCGAAGCCCTTGGAGGTGTTGAACCACTTCACGGTGCCGGTTTCGCGGTTCTCGTCGCTGATCGGTGCGGCAGGCGTAGCAGCGCCGGTTTTGCTCAGGCTGGCGGCCCACTGCAGGATGACCGCGGCGGCCAGGCTCAGCAGTGGCAGCAGGATGGCCGGCTGCTCGCCGATGAAAGGCAGCGGAGCGAGCAGGATCAGCATTTGCAGCACGACGGCCAGAACCATCAGGGCAGTCGACAGGCTTTGCAGTGCGGCGGGTTGCTTGAGGTTGCTGCCGGGAGCGAGCAGCAGGCTGGTCAGGCCGAGCAGGGCAAGGTAGATGGCATCGCTTTGTTGCAGGTAGGGCAGGGCATCGTTGCGCAGACTGGGGACGAACGACAGCAAGAGTGCTGCGACGCCCGTCAGGAGATGGACGACTTTCAACATGGCTACGGATTCACCTTGAGCGGGTAACGAAGAAGCAGCCGTCCCTTGATGCGACGCCAGATAAGAAAATGAAAGCGTGCCGGGCGGCCTATGCGTGTACGCACGGCGGTTATTTAACAGCAAACCACTTGCCTTCACAAATCAACCGCTTAGGTCATTCCGGGAGGAGCAAGGCCCGCCTGCGGAGGGGCTTCCTTCTATCTATAAGGAGGATCAGTCATCGAGCGGGCTGCTGAGCATCCGGGTGGACTTGTCGTGAGCCTGAATACGCTTGGTGAGCAGGTCGGCGGTGGGGCGGGGCGTCGTTGGCCTTGATCGCCAGGGGAAAGATTGCGGGCGGTACGGACCATGGACTCCTGCCTCTGTCCCTGCGCCAGTAGTCGTGACAGGCCTTTGGCGATGGCGGCAGGATACTGTTCGGCGAATCCGTGCGCCCTGGCGGCGGCTGCCGGTACCTGGCTGCAACCTGCGGATTTTTCAGGCTATAATCCGCGTCTTTGCCGCGGGACGCGGGCCCGTGGCAGTGTGATCAGTCAAGGTGCCCCATGCCGATTTACGAGTACCAGTGCCAGTCCTGCGCGCATCAGCTGGAATCGCTGCAGAAGATCAGCGATGCGCCGTTGGTCGATTGTCCGGCCTGCAAGGCTCCCGAATTGAAGAAGATGTTGTCGGCTCCGGGCTTCCGCCTGGGCGGCAGCGGTTGGTACGAGACCGACTTCAAGACCGGGGCGAAGAAGAACCTGGCCTCCGGCGATGCCCCAGCGGCCTGTCCGGCCACCGGTTGCGGTGGTGGCGGCTGCTCCGCCAGCGAATGAGCGGTTCCCTAGAATTCAAGACTTTCGAGAAGCGAAACACACCATGATGCGCAGCCACTATTGCGGCCAGTTGAACGAGAGCCTGGACGGCCAGGTAGTCACTCTTTGCGGTTGGGTACACCGTCGCCGCGACCACGGCGGGGTGATCTTCCTCGACGTGCGTGACCGTGAAGGTCTGGCCCAGGTGGTGTTCGACCCGGATCGCGTCGAGACCTTCGCCAAGGCCGACCGCGTGCGTAGCGAATATGTGGTGAAGATCACCGGTAAGGTGCGCCTGCGCCCCGAAGGCGCGCGCAACGCCAACATGGCTTCCGGCGCCATCGAAGTGCTGGGCCATGAACTGGAAGTGCTGAACCAGGCCGAGACCCCGCCGTTCCCGCTGGACGAATACTCCGATGTGGGCGAGGAAACCCGCCTGCGCTACCGCTTCATCGACCTGCGTCGCCCGGAAATGGCCGCCAAGCTGAAGCTGCGCGCGCGCATCACCAGCAGCATCCGCCGCTACCTGGACGACAATGGCTTCCTCGACGTGGAAACCCCGATCCTCGGTCGCCCGACTCCGGAAGGCGCGCGTGACTACCTGGTGCCGAGCCGCACCTACCCGGGCCACTTCTTCGCCCTGCCGCAGTCGCCCCAGCTGTTCAAGCAACTGCTGATGGTGGCCGGCTTCGACCGCTACTACCAGATCGCCAAGTGCTTCCGCGACGAAGACCTGCGTGCCGACCGCCAGCCGGAATTCACCCAGATCGACATCGAGACCAGCTTCCTCGACGAAAGCGACATCATCGAAATCACCGAGAAGATGGTGCGCCAGCTGTTCAAGGAAGTGCTGAACGTCGAGTTCGACGAATTCCCGCACATGCCGTTCGAAGAGGCCATGCGCCGCTACGGTTCGGACAAGCCTGACCTGCGTATCCCGCTGGAACTGGTCGACGTGGCCGATCAGCTGAAGGACGTCGAGTTCAAGGTCTTCTCCGGCCCGGCCAACGATCCGAAGGGCCGCGTTGCTGCCCTGCGCGTTCCGGGCGGTGCGAGCATGCCGCGCAAGCAGATCGACGACTACACCAAGTTCGTCGGTATCTACGGTGCCAAGGGCCTGGCCTACATCAAGGTCAACGAACGCGCCAAGGGCGTGGAAGGCCTGCAGTCGCCGATCGTGAAGAACATCGCCGAGCCGAACCTGAATGTGATCCTCGATCGCGTCGGTGCAGTCGACGGCGACATCGTGTTCTTCGGCGCCGACAAGGCCAAGATCGTTTGCGATGCCCTGGGTGCGCTGCGCATCAAGGTCGGCCATGACCTCAACCTGCTCACCAAGGAGTGGGCGCCGATGTGGGTCGTGGACTTCCCGATGTTCGAAGAGAACGACGACGGCAGCCTGACCTCGCTGCACCACCCGTTCACCGCGCCCAAGTGCACCCCGGAAGAGCTGGAGGCTAACCCGGCCGGCAAACTGTCCCGTGCCTACGACATGGTGCTCAACGGCACCGAGTTGGGCGGCGGCTCCATCCGTATCCACGACAAGGCCATGCAGCAGGCGGTGTTCCGCGTGCTGGGCATCGACGATGCGGAGCAGGAAGAGAAGTTCGGCTTCCTCCTCGACGCCCTCAAGTACGGCGCGCCGCCGCACGGTGGCCTGGCCTTCGGCCTGGACCGTCTGGTCATGCTGATGACCGGCGCGGCCTCGATCCGCGAAGTCATCGCCTTCCCGAAAACCCAGAGCGCCGGCGACGTCATGACCCAGGCTCCGGGCACCGTGGACGGCAAGGCTCTGCGCGAGCTGCACATCCGCCTGCGCGAGCAGCAGAAGGCCGCCGAGTAAGTCGATTCAGATTGCAGCGGCGCCCGTCCTGCGGGCGCCGCCTGCGAAGCAAACACGCGATACGGAGTGAGTTATGGCTGGTCATTCCAAATGGGCCAACATCAAGCACCGCAAGGAACGTCAGGACGCCAAGAAGGGCAAGATTTTCACCAAGCTCATTCGTGAGCTGACCGTCGCCGCCAAGCAGGGCGGCGGGGTGCCGGCGGATAACCCGCGCCTGCGCCTGGCCGTGGACAAGGCGCTGACCGCGAACATGACCCGCGACACCATCGATCGCGCCATCCAGCGCGGCGTGGGCTCCAGCGAAGCGGACAACATGGCCGAGCTGACCTACGAAGGTTACGCGCCCAGCGGCGTGGCGATCATCGTTGAAGCCATGACCGACAACCGCAACCGCACCGCGGCTGAAGTGCGCCATGCCTTCAGCAAGTGCGGCGGCAACCTGGGTACCGATGGTTCGGTGGCCTACATGTTCGAGCGCAAGGGCCAGATCAGCTACGCGCCGGGTGTGAACGAAGAAGCCCTGATGGATGCCGCGCTGGAAGCCGGTGCCGACGACGTGGTGGTCAACGACGATGGTTCCATCGACGTCTTCACCACCTTCGCCGACTTCATCTCGGTCAACGAAGCGCTGACCGAAGCCGGTTTCAAGGGCGAGGAAGCCGAGATCACCATGATCCCGTCGACCACTGCGACCCTGGACCTGGAGACCGCGCAGAAGGTCCTCAAGCTGATCGACATGCTCGAAGACCTGGATGACGTGCAGAACGTCTACTCCAATGCGGACATTCCGGACGAGGTGATGGCCCAGCTGGGCTGATCCCACCGCCGGCGATGTTCTGAAGCCGGAAGCGGGAGTGGTCGTCAGCGGCGCCTCCCGCTTCCGGTTTTTGTTTTGAAGTCCGCGTTACGGACAAGGTTTGATCGGACGGACATGACCCTGATTCTCGGCATCGACCCAGGCTCACGGATTACCGGCTTCGGCGTGGTGCGCGACACCGGCCGCGGCTGCGAATACGTGGCGTCGGGCTGCATCCGTACCGGCAACGGCGAGCTGTTCGAGCGCCTGCAGATTGTCTTTCGCGGCGTGCGCGAGGTCATCCAGACCTACCAGCCGACCATGATGGGCATCGAGCAGGTGTTCATGGCGCGCAACGCCGACTCGGCGCTGAAGCTGGGGCAGGCGCGCGGCGCAGCCATCGTTGCGGCGGCGGAAGAGGGGCTGCAGATCGCCGAGTACACCGCCAGCCAGGTCAAGCAAGCCATTGCCGGTACTGGCGGCGCGGACAAGCAGCAGGTCCAGATGATGGTCATGCATCTGCTGAAGCTTACGCAGAAACCGCAGATCGACGCCTCCGACGCCCTGGCCATCGCCCTGTGCCATGCGCACACCCGGCAGAGCCTGGTACCGCATGGTCTGGTAGGCGCTCGTCGTCGTGGCGGCCGTCTGCGCCTGTGATTCTGAATCTAGAGATTAAGGACGCTTACCTGTGATTGGACGCCTGCGTGGCACCCTGGCGGAGAAACAGCCGCCGCACCTGATCGTCGACGTGAACGGGGTGGGCTACGAGCTCGAAGTGCCGATGACCACGCTGTATCGCCTGCCGAGCCTGGGCGAGCCGGTGACGCTGCATACGCACCTGGTGGTGCGTGAGGATGCTCATCTGCTCTACGGCTTCGCCGAGAAGCGCGAACGCGAGCTGTTCCGCGAGCTGATTCGCCTCAACGGGGTGGGTCCGAAACTTGCCCTTGCACTGATGTCGGGTCTGGAAGTCGACGAACTGGTACGCTGCGTCCAGGCGCAGGATACTTCCACCCTGGTGAAGATTCCGGGAGTCGGCAAGAAGACCGCCGAACGCCTGCTGGTCGAGCTCAAGGATCGTTTCAAGGCCTGGGAAAATATTCCCTCGATCGCACCGCTGGTGGTGGAACCCAAGTTGGTTGCCGCAGTCTCAAGCGCCGAATCCGATGCTGTCAGCGCGCTGATTGCCCTGGGCTTCAAGCCTCAGGAAGCGAGCCGCGCCGTGGCCGCCGTACAGGAAGAAGGTTTGTCCAGCGAAGAACTCATCCGCCGCTCGTTGAAAGGCATGGTCTAGGTAGACATTGATGATCGAAGCCGATCGCCTGATTTCCTCAGCTTCCAGTCGCGACCGCGAAGAGCAGTTCGACCGTGCCATCCGCCCGCTCAAGCTGGCGGACTACGTCGGCCAGCCGGTGGTGCGCGAGCAGATGGAGCTGTTCATCCAGGCGGCCCGCGGGCGTCAGGAAGCCCTCGATCACACGCTGATCTTCGGCCCGCCCGGCCTGGGTAAGACGACCCTGGCGAACATCATCGCCCAGGAGATGGGCGTTTCGATCAAGAGCACGTCCGGCCCGGTGCTGGAGCGGCCCGGCGACCTGGCGGCAATTCTCACCAACCTCGAACCGAACGACGTGCTGTTCGTCGACGAGATCCATCGCCTGTCGCCCATTGTCGAAGAAGTGCTGTACCCGGCCATGGAAGACTTCCAGCTGGACATCATGATCGGCGAAGGCCCGGCGGCGCGTTCCATCAAGCTCGACCTGCCGCCGTTCACCCTGGTCGGTGCGACCACTCGCGCTGGCATGTTGACCAACCCGCTGCGCGACCGCTTCGGCATCGTCCAACGCCTCGAGTTCTACGGCGTGGACGACCTGTCCAGCATCGTCGCACGCTCGGCAGGGATTCTCGGTCTGGAGATCGAGCCCGCGGGTGCCTACGAGATCGCCCGTCGCGCACGCGGTACGCCGCGGATCGCCAACCGCCTGCTGCGCCGGGTGCGGGACTTCGCCGAGGTGCGTGGCACCGGGCACATCAGCAGCGACATCGCCGACAAGGCGCTGAACCTGCTGGATGTTGACGAGCGCGGCTTCGATCATCAGGATCGCCGCCTGCTGCTGACCATGATCGACAAGTTCGACGGCGGCCCGGTGGGCATCGACAACCTGGCGGCAGCCATCAGCGAAGAAAGACACACGATTGAAGACGTGCTGGAGCCCTATCTGATCCAGCAAGGCTATATCATGCGCACACCCCGGGGACGTGTAGTGACCCGGCATGCATACCTGCATTTCGGCCTGAATGTGCCGAAGCGGATGGGGGAGGGGGCAACGCCGGATCTGTTCGCCCCTGAAGATGGTAATTAATAGCATTTGCGGGCGATTGCCGATTGGCAAAGCCTCTACTTGGTTCTAAAGTATGCGCGCGCAACACGGGGATCAGCCGTTCCAGCAGCGGTTTCGGGTCTATTACGAAGACACCGATGCCGGCGGCATCGTCTACTACGTCAACTACCTCAAGTTCATGGAGCGGGCTCGTACCGAGCGGCTGCGTGACCTGGGCTTTGCCCAGTCGCAGCTGGCGGGAGAGAACCTGCTTTTCGTCGTTCATTCGGCAGAAGCGCGCTATCACGCGCCGGCTCGCCTGGATGACGAGCTGCTCGTCAGCGCCGAGGTCGAGGAGTTGAACCGCGCGAGCCTGAAGTTTCGTCAACAGGTTCGGCGGGCGTCGGATTCGACCTTGCTCTGCGAGGGGCGATTCCTGGTGGCGTGCGTGCGGGCGGACAACCTGAAGCCCCGCGCTATCCCAGATGTGTTGCGCGCGGCATTTGCCGGCAGTCCGGACACCCTTTCAGCAGGAGATTAACGTGGAACCGAACGTCGTCGACCATACCTCGATGTGGAGCTTGATCAGTAATGCCAGCATCGTGGTGCAGCTGGTCATGCTGACCCTGGTGGCCGCCTCGGTCACTTCGTGGATCATGATTTTCCAGCGCAGCAACATGATGCGCTCGGCCAAGAAGGCACTGGAAACCTTCGAAGAGCGCTTCTGGTCGGGCATCGACCTGTCCAAGCTCTACCGCCAGGCCGGCAGCAACCCCGACCCGGATTCGGGCGTCGAGCAGATCTTCCGTGCCGGCTTCAAGGAATTCTCCCGTCTGCGTCAGCAGGCCGGCGTCGATCCGGATGCGGTGATGGAAGGTGTCGCCCGCGCCATGCGCGTCGCCATTTCCCGTGAGGAAGAGAAGCTGGAAACCAGTCTTCCGTTCCTCGCCACCGTCGGTTCCACCAGTCCGTACATCGGTCTGTTCGGCACCGTGTGGGGCATCATGAACTCCTTCCGTGGCCTGGCCGCGGTACAGCAGGCCACCCTCGCCACCGTGGCGCCGGGTATCGCCGAAGCGCTGATCGCCACCGCCATCGGCCTGTTCGCGGCCATCCCCGCGGTCATCGCCTACAACCGCTTCTCCGCTCGCTCGGAAATGCTCATTGGCCGCTACTACACCTTCGCCGACGAGTTCCAGGCCATCCTGCACCGCAAAGTGCACACCAGCGACGACTGAAGACGACGTAAGAGGTAAGCCGATATGGCAAGGGTTCGTCACAAGCGCAAGCCGGTCGCCGAAATGAACGTGGTGCCCTACATCGACGTGATGTTGGTGCTGCTGGTCATTTTCATGGTGACCGCGCCGATGCTCAACCAAGGGGTCAAGGTCGACCTGCCCAAGGTTTCCAGCGAGGCGCTGCCGCAGGACAACGATTCGCGTGTCCTCACTATCTCCATCAAGGCCGACAAGACCTACTACTGGAACATGGGTTCCGAGGTCAATCCGGACCAGGGCAAGGGCAGCCAGACTGCCGTCTCCCTCGACCAACTGGTCAGTGCCGCCACCGGCATCCTGGCCGAGAATGGTCGCCAGGGTAAGAAAGTCCAGGTCTTCGTCCGCGGTGACAAGGCAGTCGACTATGGTTCGGTCATGGCCGTCATGGGCGGCCTGCAGAAAGCCGGGGTTGGCAACGTCGGTCTGATTACCGAGGCGCCGGGGACTTGATGCACCAGCTCGAGCGCTCTCCTTCGGAAAGCTACTTCTGGCCGATCGTTCTGGCCGTAGCTCTGCACGTCCTGATCTTCGCCATGCTCTTCGTCAGCTGGGCCATGACGCCTGAACTGCCGCCTTCGCGGCCGATCGTTCAGGCCACCCTGTACCAGCTGAAATCCAAGAGCCAGGCGACCCAGCAGACCAACCAGAAGATTGCCGGCGAAGCCAAGAAAACTTCGGCGAAGCAGTACGAGCAGGAGCAGCTCGAGCAGAAGAAAGCCGAGCAGCAGGCCATCGCCGAAGCCAAGGCCGAGGAACAAAAGAAGGCCGAGGTAGCTCAAAAGGCGGCTGAGGCGAAGAAAGAAGCCAAAGAGGCAGAGGCCAAGAAAGAGGCCGAAGCCAAGAAGGCGGAGGAGGCCAAGAAGGCCGCCGATGCCGCCGCGGCCAAGAAAGAGGCTGAGGCGAAGGCAGCTGCCGAGAAGCAGCAGGCTGATATCGCCAAGAAGAAGGCCGAGGAAGAAGCCAAGAAACAGGCGGCTGACGAGGCCAAGAAGAAAGCGGCGGAAGAGGCCAAGAAAAAGGCTGCCGAGGACGCGAAGAAGAAAGCTGCTGCTGACGAGGCCAAGAAGAAAGCCGCCGCGGTGGCGGAGGCCAGGAAGAAGGCGGCTGCGGCTGCAGCCCGCAAGGCGCAGGAAGACAAGAAGGCCCAGGCGCTGGCTGAGTTGCTGTCGGACGATACGCAGCGACAACAGGCCTTGGCTGACGAGCAAGGTAACGAGGTGGCGGGCAACTACGATGACCTGATCGTGAGCCTGGTCAGTCAGCAGTGGAACCGCCCACCTTCGGCTCGTAACGGAATGAGCGTAGAAGTGCTGATTCAGATGCTGCCGGACGGGACCATCACCAATGTGAGCGTGACCCGCTCCAGCGGTGACAAACCTTTCGATGACTCGGCCGTGGCCGCGGTCCGAAATGTAGGGCGAGTTCCCGATCTGCAAAAACTGGATCGTGCCACTTTCGATAGCCTGTATCGTCAGCGTCGTATGGTCTTCAAACCGGAGGATTTAAGTCTGTGAGTACCCTGATTCGCTTCGCGCTGTTCGCCCTGGCCCTGGTGGCTGGCGCGGCGCAGGCCGCCGACCCGCTGGTGATTTCCAGCGGTCGCGATTCGGCCGTCCCGATTGCCGTGGTTCCGTTCGGCTGGCAAGGCGGCAACGTCCTGCCCGAGGACATGTCCAGCATCATCGGCAACGACCTGCGCAACTCCGGTTACTTCGAGCCGATCCCGCGCCAGAACATGATCAGCCAGCCGGCCCAGGCCAGCGAAGTGATCTACCGCGACTGGCAGGCCCTTGGCGCGCAGTACGTCCTGGTCGGCAGCATCGTGCCGGCCGGCGGTCGTCTGCAGATCCAGTATGCCCTGCTCAACGTGGCCACCCAGCAGCAGGTCCTGACCGGCAGCGTGGGCGGCACCACTGACCAGCTGCGCGACATGTCGCACTACATTGCCGACCAGTCCTTCGAGAAGCTCACCGGCATCAAGGGCGCGTTCTCCACCAAGCTGCTCTACGTGACTGCCGAGCGCTTCTCCGTGGACAACACCCGCTACACCCTGCAGCGTTCCGACTATGACGGCGCACGCCCGGTGACCCTGCTGCAGTCCCGCGAGCCGATCCTGTCGCCGCGTTTCTCGCCCGATGGCCGCCGTATCGCCTATGTCTCCTTCGAGCAGAAGCGTCCGCGCATCTTCATGCAGTACGTCGACACCGGTCGCCGCGAGCAGATCTCCAACTTCGAGGGCCTCAACGGTGCCCCGGCCTTCTCGCCGGACGGCAACCGCCTGGCCTTCGTGCTGTCGCGCGATGGCAACCCGGAGATCTACGTGATGGACCTGGGCAGCCGCCAGCTGCGTCGCCTGACCAACAACCAGGCGATCGACACCGAACCCTTCTGGGGTGCCGATGGCTCGACCCTGTACTTCACGTCGGACCGTGGCGGCAAGCCGCAGATCTACAAGATGAACGTGAACTCCGGCGCCACCGACCGTGTGACTTTCATTGGCAACTACAACGCCAACCCGAAACTTTCCGCGGATGAGAAAACCCTGGTAATGGTTCACCGCCAGGACGGTTTCACCAACTTCCAGATCGCGGCCCAGGACCTTCAGCGCGGCAATCTGCGCGTGCTCTCCAACACCACGCTGGACGACTCGCCCACTGTTGCGCCCAATGGCACGATGCTAATATACGCCACCCGCCAGCAGGACCGGGGCGTGCTGATGCTCGTCAGCATCAATGGACGCGTTCGGTTGCCAATTCCCACCGCTCAAGGCGATGTGCGCGAGCCTTCCTGGTCCCCTTACCTGAACTGACGGTTGCCAACTGTTTCAAACTTATACACTGGGGTTCATTAGGAGTTACATGATGGAAATGCTGAAATTCGGCAAGTTTGCCGTTATCGCCCTCGCCATGGCTGTTGCCGTCGGCTGTTCGTCCAAGAAAGGCGATGCTACTGGTGAAGGCGCCAATGGCGGCGTTGACCCGAACGCTGGCTACGGCGCCAACAGCGGTGCCGTTGACGGCTCCCTGAGCGACGAAGCCGCTCTGCGCGCTATCACCACCTTCTACTTCGAGTACGACAGCTCCGACCTGAAGCCGGAAGCCATGCGTGCCCTGGACGTACACGCCAAGGACCTGAAAGGTTCCGGCCAGCGCGTAGTCCTGGAAGGCCACACTGACGAGCGCGGTACCCGCGAATACAACATGGCCCTGGGCGAGCGTCGTGCCAAGGCCGTTCAGCGCTACCTGGTACTGCAGGGCGTTTCCCCGGCTCAGCTGGAACTGGTTTCCTACGGTAAAGAGCGTCCGGTTGCCACTGGCCACGACGAGCAGTCCTGGGCCCAGAACCGTCGCGTTGAGCTGAAGAAGTAAGACGTGATGCCGATGCGCCTGCGTTTTCTGACCTTGATCGTATGCGGCCTGCCCCTGATGGCGGCGGCCGCGGTTCCGGTACAGGACGGCAATGGTGGCGGTTACGCCAGCCAGCCGCCCTCGGGGTATGGCACCGCAGGCGCTGAGGGCGCCTATGCCGGAGGCGGGATGACTAGTCAGCCCGTCTCCGGACAGGCTCAGCTGTTCATGCAGCTGCAGCAGATGCAGGACGAAATGTCCCGTCTGCGCGGCATGCTCGAAGAGCAGCAGAACCAGATCCAACAGATGAAGCAGGAAAACCTGGAGCGTTACCAGGACCTCGACAGCCGCATCTCCAGCGGCGCGGGTGCCGGTGCTGCCGGCGCTGCTCAACAGAATTCCTCCGCTGCCGGCGTCGGTGCCGGCGCTGCCGCAGGTGCCGGCGCAGCCGCCGCTGCACAACAGCAGCCGCCTGCTGCCGCTGCCAGCAACGAGCCGGGTGACCCGGCAAAAGAAAAGCTTTACTACGACGCCGCCTTCGACCTGATCAAGGCCAAGGACTTCGACAAGGCCAGCCAGGCCTTCGGCGCCTTCCTGCGCAAATACCCGAACAGCCAGTACGCTGGCAACGCGCAATACTGGCTGGGTGAAGTGAACCTCGCCAAGGGCGATCTGCAGGGCGCCGGCCAGGCCTTCGCCCGCGTCAGCCAGGCCTACCCGAGCAGTGCCAAGGTGCCCGATTCGCTGTACAAGCTCGCCGACGTAGAGCGCCGCCTGGGCAACGCCGACAAGGCTCGTGGCATCCTGCAGCAGGTGATTGCCCAATACCCGGGTAGCTCCGCTGCACAACTGGCCCAGCGTGACCTGAAGAACCTCAAGTAAGGTTCTGTCTGAAGCATCCGAAAAGCCCGCGCTTGTAGCGGGCTTTTTCGTTAGAATTCCCACCCCTCGGGAAACGCCAGTGGTTTCAGCTCGGCTGATGTCTACGGTGCCCCGTTTATGCCGAGCGTGCTCGTCGCGCTCCTGACTCCAACGCAACGGAGGCGGATGGCCTGTATCGCCGTCACGCCCGTGGCTGATATGCAACAGACTCTGCGAATCACCGAGATTTTCTACTCGTTGCAGGGGGAAACGCGCACCGCCGGCTTGCCGACAGTGTTCGTACGCCTGACCGGCTGTCCCCTGCGCTGCCAGTACTGCGATACCGCCTACGCTTTCAGCGGCGGCGAAGTCCAGTCCCTCGACGCCATCCTCGAACGCGTCGCCGCCTATAAGCCGCGCTATGTCTGCGTCACCGGTGGCGAACCGTTGGCCCAGCCCAACTGCATCCCGCTGCTGCAGCGTCTCTGTGACGCCGGCTACGACGTGTCGCTGGAAACCAGCGGCGCGCTGGATATCTCTGCCGCCGACCGCCGCGTCAGTCGTGTGCTGGACCTGAAGACTCCGGGTTCAGGTGAAGTGGCGCGCAACCGCTACGAGAATATCGGGGAGCTGACGCCCAACGACCAGGTCAAGTTCGTCATCTGTTCCCGCGAGGATTACGACTGGGCGGTCTCCAAGCTGATCGAATACCGCCTGGAAGAGCGCGCCGGCGAGGTGCTGTTCTCGCCCAGTCATCGTCAGGTAGAAGCGCGGGCGCTGGCCGACTGGATCGTCAGCGACAACCTGCCGGTGCGCCTGCAACTGCAGTTGCACAAGATTCTCTGGAACGACGAGCCGGGCCACTGAGCGCGGAGGGGACCTGATTTATGAGCGTTGAGAAAACCATGAGCGACAAGAAAGCTGTGATCCTGCTCTCCGGTGGCCTGGACTCCGCCACCGTGGTCGCACTGGCCAAGGCTGAAGGCTACGACTGCTACACCATGAGCTTCGACTATGGTCAGCGCCATCGCGCCGAGCTTCAGGCGGCCGAGCGTGTGGCGCGCCAACTGGGCGTCATCGAGCACAAGGTGATCGGCCTGAACCTGAACGGCATTGGCGGTTCGGCCCTGACCGACAGCAGCATCGATGTGCCGGAAGCGCCGAGCGAAGGTATCCCGGTGACCTACGTGCCAGCGCGCAATACCGTGTTTCTCTCGCTGGCCCTGGGCTGGGCAGAGGTGCTGGGTGCGCGGGACATCTTCATCGGCGTGAACGCCGTGGATTACTCCGGCTACCCGGATTGCCGGCCGGAGTTCGTCGAGGCGTTCGAGCGCATGGCCAACCTCGCCACCAAGGCCGGTGTGGAGGGCGAAGGATTCCGCATCCAGGCGCCGCTGCAGTTCCTTTCCAAGGCGCAGATCGTCCAGGCGGGCATGGCCCAGGGCGTGGACTACAGCCTGACCGTTTCCTGCTATCAGGCGGACGATGACGGGCGCGCGTGCGGCAAGTGCGACAGCTGTAGGCTGCGTGCTGACGGCTTCCGCGCGGCCGGGATTTCCGACCCGACGCGATATTTCTGAAAAAAGTTTTCTCGGGGTGTTGTTTTTACGTTAGAAATCAGTATTATACGCACCACGCCGGGTCGTTAGCTCAGTCGGTAGAGCAGTTGGCTTTTAACCAATTGGTCGTAGGTTCGAATCCTACACGACCCACCAGCATATCCTGCAAAAGCCCCGTGATCGAAAGGTCACGGGGCTTTTGCTATGCGCCGGAAAAAGTCCGCCGTGTGGCCTCCGACGGCGCGTCGTCCGCAGGGCGGTGGTGATAAAATCGTCGGCATAATCAGAACCGCGCCTGTAGAGGTTTCCACACGATGTCCCAGATTTCCGAACGCCTGCTGGTTCAGGCACACCTCGCTGCCAAGCAGCCGCGGGTGCTGAGCGCGCAGGAAGAGGCCGAGTACCGTGCGGCCATCGCTGCCGAGCTGAAAGCTCAGAACGCCGTGCTGGTCGCGCATTACTATTGCGACCCGGTGATCCAGGCGCTGGCCGAGGAAACCGGCGGTTGCGTGTCCGATTCGCTGGAAATGGCCCGCTTCGGCAACCAGCATCCGGCGCAGACCGTGGTGGTGGCCGGTGTTCGCTTCATGGGTGAGACCGCGAAGATCCTCAACCCGGAAAAGCGCGTACTGATGCCGACCCTGGAGGCGACCTGCTCGCTGGACCTGGGGTGTCCGGTGGATGAGTTCTCGGCGTTCTGCGACCAGCATCCGGAACGCACCGTGGTGGTCTATGCGAACACCTCGGCGGCGGTAAAGGCGCGTGCGGACTGGGTGGTGACCTCCAGCTGCGCGGTGGAAATCGTCGAGCACCTGATGGACAACGGCGAGCCGATCCTCTGGGCGCCGGACCAGCACCTGGGGCGCTACATCCAGCGCGAAACCGGTGCGGACATGCTGCTCTGGGACGGCGCGTGCATCGTCCACGAAGAGTTCAAGGCCAAGCAACTGGAAGATCTCAAGGCGGTCTACCCGGACGCCGCGATCCTGGTGCACCCGGAGTCGCCGGAAGCCGTGGTCGAACTGGCCGATGCGGTGGGTTCCACCAGCCAGCTGATCAAGGCGGCGCAGACGATGCTGAACAAGCGCTTCATCGTCGCCACCGACCGCGGCATCTTCTACAAGATGCAGCAGCTGTGCCCGGACAAGGAATTCATCGAAGCCCCTACCGCCGGTAACGGCGCGGCGTGCCGCAGCTGTGCGCATTGCCCGTGGATGGCCATGAACACCCTGGAGCGCACTCTGGCTTGCCTGAAGGAGGGCAGTGGCGAAATCTTCGTTGACCCGGCGCTGATCCCCAAGGCCATCAAGCCGCTCAAGCGCATGCTCGATTTCACCCAGGCCGCCAGGCTGAAGGTGGCGGGCAACGCCTGATCCAGTGCGCTGAAATGGAAAAGGCCCGGCTTGATGCCGGGCCTTTTTCGTTTCTACCGATGTGATTTTCGCAAGGATCAACGGCCCATCATCTGCTTCAGCAACTGCTCCTGATCGCGGAACTCCTGCTGGCGGGCATCCAGGCGCGCGGCCAGGGTGAAGTTGCCACCCGCGCGGCGCTTGGCGAAGTCCAGCTGCTCGATCGCGTGCTTGTAGTCGCCGGTCAGCGCGTAGAACTCCGCGCGAGCCTGGTACACGCCGATCGCGTTGCCGCTGAGGGTGCAGGCATCGGCCAGTCGGCTCCAGACATCCGGGTCCAGCGGCCGCTTCTGCGACAGCTTGAACAGGACCTTCTCAGCGTCGGCGGCGCGGTTGGTCTTCATCATCAGGTCAGCCTGGGCCTGGATCAGCGGGTAGCTGTCCGGGTATTGGCCGAGCATCTTCTGAACCCGGGCCTGGGCGTCAGGCAGCTTGTTGGCGGTGATGTCCACGTCGACCATCGCCAGGTTGTAGCTGATGTCGTTGGGCGCCTTGGCCAGCAGTTGCTGGAGGCCGCTGCGTGCTTCGTTGAGCTGGCCGATCCGGGTCTGCGAAAGGGCCAGGCCATAGCGTGCGGCATCGTTCTTCGGGTCTTCATCGAGCTCCGCGCGGAACTGCTTGCTGGCCATGCCCGGAGTGTCCTCGAACATCTGCTGGACACGGGCGCGCATCAGTTCGTAGCGCAGGGTGTCTTCCTTGCCGCCCTTGGGGTATTGCTCGGCACGGTTGCGGGTGTCGGCGATACGCGAGTCGGTGACCGGGTGGGTCAGCAGGAATTCTGGCGGCTTGCCCTCGTAGCGATACTGACGGGCGAGGCGCTCGAACATGTTGGGCATGGAGCGCGGGTCATAGCCGGCACGGACCATGGTGGTCACGCCGACCCGGTCGGCTTCCTGTTCGTTCTGCCGGGAGAAGCGCAGCTGGTTCTGGATCGCCGCCGCCTGGGTCGAGGCGATGGCGGCGATACCGGCATCGCCGGCGCCGGCCGCGGCCGCGACGATACCGGCCAGCATGGCCGCCATCACCGGCAACTGCATGCGTTGCTGGGCCTCGATGCCGCGGGCGAAGTGGCGTTGACTCAGGTGACCCAGTTCGTGGGCCAGTACGGCGATGTACTCACCTTCGCTCTGGGCGTAGAGGAACAGGCCGCCGTTGACGCCCACGACACCGCCGGGGGCGGCGAAGGCGTTGATCTGCTTGTCGCGGATCAGGATGAATGCCAGGCGGTGATCCTGCAGTTCGCTGGATTCGGCCAGGCGGTACACGGTGGATTCGACGTAGTCCTTGAGTTGCGGGTCGTTGAGCGTATCGACCTGGCTGCGCAGCATGCTCAGCCAGGCGCGGCCGAGCTGGAACTCCTGCTCCGGGGATACGATGGACGAGCTGGCGTCGCCCAGGGATGGCAGATCGTCCGACATCGCGGGCGCTGCGAGAGCGCAGGCGATGGTGAGCAGGGCAGGGCGCAGTACTTTCATGTACAAGAGGCTCGTTCCGAGAAAGGCTCTACTTTAGCCGCACGCTATTGCCAATGCCTAGGTTCCCAGGCGCGACTGCTGCGCAAATCGAACTTGGCGTTTTCCGTGCTGTCCGCGCGCGCAGCCGCGAGGCTGACGGCTCCGGGCGGGGCGACCGGTGTCGCCGGCCTGGTTACTTTTCCAATGCTTTCGGTATTCTTGAGCGCCATTGCCGGAGTTCGTTTCGATGTCTGATTCCACACCGCCCATCCCCGACTGTGACGCGGAGCTGGATGCCAGCGGTCTCAATTGTCCGTTGCCCCTGCTCAAGGCCAAGCTCGAGCTGAACCGCCTTCCCAGCGGAGCGGTGCTCAAGGTGATCGCCACCGACGCCGGGTCGCAGCGGGACTTCCGCGCTTTTGCCGACCTCGCCGGGCACTCCTTGCTGCATGAAGAGGTCGAAGCAGGCGTCTATCGCTACTGGCTGCGCAAGAAGTAGCCATCGTTTCCGGATAGTCGGGACGTTACCCCTTTCGTTTCGCAGGTCTGTTCATGCTCAAGGTTTTGCAGGACTGGATGCAGCGCTATTTCTCCGACGAGGAGGCGATAGTGCTGGCGGTCATTCTGGTACTGGGCTTCAGCGTCATCCTGGCCTTCGGCGGCATGCTTGCGCCGGTGCTGGCGGCGATGGTGATCGCCTTCCTGATCCAGGGCCTGGTGGGCGTGCTGGAGCGCGTCCGATTGCCGCACCTGTTCGCCGTCTGGCTGGTCTATTCGCTGTTCCTCGGGCTGCTCGCGGTGTTCCTGCTGGTGCTGGTTCCGCTGGTCTGGAAGCAGCTGTTCACCCTGCTCAACGAACTGCCGCGGATGCTTGGCGAATGGCAGGCCACGTTGCTGATGCTGCCCGAACGCTACCCCGACATGATCACCGAGGAGCAGGTGTTGCGCACTGTCGAGGCGGCGCGCAGCGAACTTGGCCAACTGGGTCAGTGGGCGCTGACCTTCTCGCTATCCGGGTTGCCGGTGCTGGTCAACGTCATGATCTACCTGGTGCTGGTACCGATCCTGGTGTTCTTCTTCCTCAAGGACCGCCGCCGCTTCTACCTCTGGTTCCGCCGCTACCTGCCGCGCGAACGGGGGTTGATGAAGCAGGTGTGGAACGAGATGAACCAGCAGATCGCCAACTACATCCGTGGCAAGGTGATCGAGATCTTCATCACCGGTGTGGCGACCTACATCGCCTTCGCGGTGCTGGGGCTGAACTATGCGGCGTTGCTCGCCCTGCTGGTCGGCCTGTCGGTGGTGGTGCCCTACATCGGCGCGGTGGTGGTGACCGTGCCGGTGGCGCTGATCGCGCTGTTCCAGTGGGGCTGGAGCGACCAGTTCATCTACCTGATGGTCGCCCACGCGATCATCCAGGCGCTGGATGGCAACGTGCTGGTGCCGCTGCTGTTCTCCGAAGCGGTCAACCTGCACCCGGTGGCGATCATCTGTGCGGTGCTGCTGTTCGGCGGGTTGTGGGGTTTCTGGGGCGTGTTCTTCGCCATTCCGCTGGCAACCCTGGTGAAGGCTGTGCTGGATGCCTGGCCGAAGCAGCCGGAGCCGGAGCGGCAAGTCAGCCCGCTGATGTGACGAACAAAAAAAGGCCGCTGAAACAGCGGCCTTTTTCATGATGCGCTCGGCAACTCAGGCCTTGTTCAGCGCCTGGGCGGCTTCGAGCACCGCGTCGACGTGACCGGGCACCTTCACGCCGCGCCATTCCTGGCGCAGTACGCCCTTGGCGTCGATCAGGAAGGTGCTGCGGTCCACACCCATGTATTCCTTGCCGTAGAGCTTCTTCAGCTTGATCACGTCGAACAGCTGGCAGACGGCTTCGTCCTTGTCGCTGATCAGCTCGAAGGGGAAGCACTGCTTGGCCTTGAAGTTCTCGTGGGACTTGATGCCATCGCGGGATACGCCGAAGACCAGCGTGTTGGCCTTGGCGAAGTCATCGATCTTGTCGCGGAAGCCCTGGCCCTCGGTGGTGCAGCCGGGGGTGCTGTCCTTGGGATAGAAATACAGGACGACCTGCTTGCCCTTGAGTTCCGACAGGCGGAATTCGACACCGCTGGTGGCGGGCGCCTGGAAGTCGGCGACGGCTTTGTTCAGTTCAACGGCCATGGGCCTCTCTCCTTAGGGATGCTGCGGGCGCCAGGGCTCGATCAGCGCGTCCAGGTTCAGGGCGTCGGCGAAGTCCAGGAACTGGTCGCGCAGCCAGCTGATCTGGGTGCCGGCCGGCAGGGTCACGGTGATGGTGGCATTGAGCATGCTGGTGTTGGTGTGTGGCGCCTGGTAGGTGTCGCAGGTGAGGTTCTCCAGCTCGATGTTGTGATCGATGAAGAACTGGCACAGCTCATTGAGGATGTCCGGACGGTACACGGCGCTGACATAGGCCACGTAGGGCAGGGCCTGGGCGCGGGTGACGTGGACATTGCTGCGGGTGACGCTGAGGGTGAAGCCGTGGCGCTTGGCCAGCGCCGGCAGGCCGCCTTCCAGGCGGGCCAGCGTGTCCCAGCTGCCGGCGACCTGCAGGACCAGCGCGCTGAACTCGCCGTGGCGGGTCAGGCGGCTGCTGATCACCGAGCAACGGTTATCGACGCAGGTGCGGCACAGCACGCTGGTCAGCTCCATCGGGTTCGGGCCCAGCGCACTGATCAGGAGAAATTGTTCACGAGGGTGAGAGGTGGACATGCAGCTTTCCTGGGAATGGCGGCCAAGCGGGCCGCATCGACAAAGGGGAAAGGGTAGCGAAAAGAGCCGATGAGGGGAATGTCTGAGCGCACGCGGGACGCTGCTGTCACCTTGTGCATGGCCAGTGGCGACAGTACCATTACGGCTTTCTTTTTCCGGCAGGAGCGGTTGCATGATTGCGGGCAGTATGGTGGCGCTGGTCACCCCCTTCGATGCTCAGGGTCGACTGGATTGGGACAGCCTCGCGAAGCTGGTGGACTTCCACCTGCAGGAAGGCACCAACGCCATCGTTGCGGTCGGCACCACGGGTGAGTCCGCCACGCTCGACGTGAGCGAACACCTGGACGTGATCCGTCGCGTGGTCGACCAGGTCAATGGCCGCATTCCGGTGATCGCCGGTACCGGCGCCAACTCCACCCGCGAAGCGGTCGAGCTGACCGAGGCCGCCAAGAGCGGCGGCGCCGACGCTTGCCTGCTGGTGACCCCGTACTACAACAAGCCGACCCAGGAAGGCCTGTACCAGCACTTCCGCCACATCGCCGAAGCCGTGGCCATCCCGCAGATCCTCTACAACGTGCCGGGCCGTACCGCCTGCGACATGCTGCCGGAGACCGTCGAGCGCCTGGCCAAGGTGCCGAACATCGTCGGTATCAAGGAAGCCACCGGTGACCTGCAGCGCGGCAAGGAAGTGCTGGATCGCGTCGGCAAGGACTTCCTCGTCTACTCCGGTGACGACGCCACCGCCGTCGAACTGATGCTGATGGGCGGCAAGGGCAACATCTCGGTGACCGCCAACGTCGCCCCGCGCGCCATGAGCGACCTGTGCGCCGCCGCCATGCGTGGCGATGCCGCCGCCGCCCGCGCCATCAACGACCGCCTGATGCCGCTGCACAAGGCCCTGTTCATCGAGTCCAACCCGATTCCGGTGAAGTTCGCCCTGCACGAAATGGGTCTGATCCCCGAAGGTATCCGCCTGCCCCTGACCTGGCTCAGCCCGCGTTGCCACGAACCGCTGCGTCAGGCCATGCGCCAGACCGGCGTGCTGGCTTAAGGAGCTTTCCCGCATGAAGCGACTGGCAGGACTGACTGCGCTCGCCCTGGTCATCGGCAACACCTCCGGCTGCGGCTGGCTGTGGGGCCCGGATGGCTACTTCCGCGACCGTGGCGATGATTACCTCAACGCCCGCGAAACCGCGCCGATGAAAGTGCCCGAAGGCCTGCAGAGCAAGCCGCTCGACCCGCTGCTGCCGATTCCGATGAACGTCGCCACCAGCACCGAGAAGGAAGGTGAGTTCGAGGTGCCGCGTCCGCAGCCCCTGGCCGGTGCCGGCGCAGAAGTCAGCGACTTCAGCCTGCAGAAGAGCGGCGACTCGCGCTGGCTGATCGCCCAGCGTCCGCCGGCCGAAGTCTGGCCGGTCGCCCACCAGTTCTTCCAGGACAACGGCTTCTCCATCGCCAACGAGCGTCCGCAGACTGGCGAGTTCAGCACCAACTGGCAGCCGCTCTCGCAGCTCTCCGCGCCCCTGGCGCGCCGCCTGAGCAGCCGTGTCTCCGGCGTCGAGCCCGACAGCGAAGCGCGTGTGCGTGTGCGCATCGAGCCGGGCGTGGAAACCAACACCAGCGAAGTCTACGTACTGAGCGAAACCCGTCCGGCCGGCAGCACCGCCAGCGCCGACTGGCCGGCCAAGCCGATGGTGCCGAGCCTGGATGCCGCGCTGCTCGACGAAATGCTCGCCAGCATGGCCACCAGCGCCGAGAAGGGCGGCTCCGTTTCCCTGCTCGCCGCGCACTCCGAATACGACACGCCCGGTACTGCCGAGCTGAGCAAGGACGGCAGCGGCAACCCGGTACTCACCGTGAGCTCCGACTTCGACCGCGCCTGGGTCAGCGTCGGCCGCGCACTGGATCGCGCCGACATCCGCGTCGACGACCTCAACCGCAGCCTGGGCGTGTACTACGTCAACATCGCCGAAGGCGCGAAGAAGAAGGACGAAGACAAGCCTGGCTTCTTCCGCAGCCTGTTCGGCGGCGGCGAGAAGACCAAGGAAGAGGAAGACGCCAAGGCGCAGCGCTACCAGCTTCGCCTGACCAGCGTGAACAACACGGTGCAGATCACCGTCGACAAAGACATCAACACCTCCGCGCCGGCTGACGTGGCGCAGGGCGTGCTGGAAAAACTCCAGGAGAGTATGCGGAATGCACTTCGCGGTCCTGGGGAGCGGAAGCCGGGGCAATTCGGCCTTGGTGAGCAGTTCTGACACCCGGATACTGATCGATTGCGGCTTCCCGCTGCGTGAAACCATCCGCCGTCTGGCGCGCCTGGGCATAGAGCCCGGGCAGCTGGATGCGGTCCTTGTCACGCACGAGCACTCCGATCACATCAACGGCGTCGAACTGCTGGCCCGGCACCATCGAATACCCGTGTACCTCAGCGCCGGCACCCTGCAGGGAATGCGCAAGCCGGTGACGCCGGCGGGACTGCTCAAGGGCGGCGACCGCCTGGTACTGAAAGACCTGGAAGTCACTGCGGTGAGCGTCTCCCACGATGCGCGGGAGCCCCTGCAGTACGTGTTTTCCGATGGCCGGAAGCGCTTTGGCCAGCTCACCGATCTGGGGGCCGCCACGGCGCAGGTGCTGGAGTGCTATCGTGGGCTCGATGCGTTGATCATCGAGGCAAACCACGATACCGACATGCTGGCCCGCGGTCCGTATCCCTACCCACTCAAAGCCCGCGTTGGCGGCCAGTGGGGACATTTGAACAACCGGCAGGCCGCGGAACTCGTGGCCCAGCTGGGCTGGGAAAGCCTGCAGCACCTGGTGCTGGCGCATCTCAGCGAAAAGAACAACTCGCCGCAGCTGGCCCGGCAAAGCTTCGTCGACACCTTAGGGTGCGACCCGGACTGGCTGCAGGTGGCCGATCAGCATTCGGGACTCGACTGGCGCACCATCGCCTGAGCCCATCCATTCAAGCAAGCGGAGCCCATCATGGAAAAACGCGAAGAACTGTATCGCGGCAAGGCCAAGTCGGTTTACACCACCGATGACGCCGACCGCCTCGTCCTGCTGTTCCGCAACGACACCTCGGCGTTCGACGGCAAGCGCATCGAACAGCTCGACCGCAAAGGCATGGTGAACAACAAGTTCAACGCCTTCATCATGCAGAAGCTCGAAGCCGCCGGCATCCCCACCCAGTTCGACGCCCTGCTGTCGGACAACGAAGTGCTGGTCAAGAAGCTCGCCATGATCCCGGTCGAGTGCGTCGTGCGTAACTATGCCGCCGGCAGCCTGGTGCGCCGCCTGGGCGTGGAAGAGGGCCTGCAGCTCACCCCGCCGACCTTCGAACTGTTCCTGAAGAACGACGCCCTGGGCGACCCCTTCATCAACGAATCCCACGTCCAGGCCTTCGGCTGGGCGACCCTGGAGCAGCTGGCCGAAATGAAGGCCTACTCCTTCAAGGTCAACGAAGTGCTGAGCAAGCTGTTCGACGACGCCGGCCTGCTGCTGGTGGACTTCAAGCTCGAGTTCGGCCTGTTCCACGGCAAGATCGTCCTGGGCGATGAATTCAGCCCGGACGGCTGCCGCCTGTGGGACAAGGAAACCCGCAAGAAGATGGACAAGGACCGCTTCCGCCAGGGCCTGGGCGACGTGATCGAAGCCTACGAAGAAGTCGCTCACCGTCTCGGCGTGCCGCTCTAATAGGCGAATTCACGCAAGCGCCTGATACCACGCAAAAAAATCCAAAACAGGGCTTCGCCTTCGGACTTCAAGCTGGTATCATGCGCGCCGCACGGAGAGATGCCGGAGTGGTCGAACGGGACGGATTCGAAATCCGTTGAGTCAGCAATGGCTCCTAGGGTTCAAATCCCTATCTCTCCGCCATTACATATGGCCAAAACCCCTGAAATGCCTAGCGTTTCAGGGGTTTTGTCTTTTCCGCTCCGGTAGTTTCCAGCCTGCCGCCTCAATCACCCGCAATACCCATCCATCTTCTCCCGATTCCGCTCTGTAGGCTCCGCCTGATACTGCTGCCGCCAGAACTGGCAGGGCGCGCTGTTGAAGCGTTTGTCCTGCTCCGCTTTTTCGACCTCGCGATTCTGTTGTTCCTGCACGGTCTGCTGGCGTTGCTGGTACTGCCGGAACATCTCTTCACTGCTGCGTGAAGTGGGAGGAGTCGCGGGAGGTGTCGCTGGTGGTGGGGCGGGATGGCTGGCCAGGAGGGGAGGATACGCACGATAGATCAGCCAGCCGGTGGCGGCCACGGCCATGCAGCCGAGCCAGATGCCGGCGGCGATGCTGAGAATGAGTTTCCAGGCGCTGAGGTGAGTGGGTGTATGGGGCATGGGGGCTGGCGGTGGGTGGGCGAACCCCACTGATACTCCATCGCTGCCGATCAGGAAAGAGGCGGGCCCGCGACGCCGAGGCAGCGTCGCGGGCGTGGGCTTATTTCTGGGCGGAGGACTCGAAGGCTTCCATGGCGCGCAGGGAATAGACGTACGCGGCGCCGGCGTTCATGGCAATGGCGGTGGCCAGGGCCTGGGCGACTTCGGCTTCGGTGGCGCCGGCCCGGCGTGCGGCCTCGGCGTGTACTCCGATGCAGCCGTCGCAGCGGGTGGTGATGGCCACGGCCATGGAGATCAGCTCGCGGGTCTTGGCATCCAGCGCATCACCGTCGGCGGCCGCAGCGTCGAGGGCCTGGTAGGCGGCGATCATTTTCGGGTGCTTCTTGCCCAGGGCGCCAAAGGCTTTTTTCACGGCGGGGACGTATTCGGACCAGTTGAACAGCATGGTGCTTCTCCTTGAGGCCAGGGAGGGATGGGTTTGGCCTTGAAGCTTAGTCTGCGTCAGCCGGTCGGCTGGGTATTGTCCGTTCCGCTCGTTTTTTATCCCGCCCGGAGCGATCAGTAGGCGTCGAGAATTTCGTAGCGCTGGCGGGCACTGCCCTGGCCGATCTCCAGTTCGTCGCCGGGCACGCGGTGGAGCAGGGCGTTGCCCAGCGGTGCGCGGCTGGTGATGACGAGGATCTCGCTGCCCTCGTGCTGCACCTTCAGGCCGGCGGCATCGGGGCCGAGGAAGACCCAGCGCTGCTGGCCGCTGTCGTTGATCAGCTCCACCAGGGCGCTGGTCTGGATGCCGGATTGCTCGTCGAAGTCGCGCAGCTGCAGGTTCTCGAACAGGGACAGCGCCTGGCGGATCTCCTCGACACGGCGCGACTGACCGGCGGCGAGATAGGCCGCTTCGAGGCCGAGGGTGTCGTACTTGTTTTCGGCGATGTTTTCTTCGTGGGTGGCCGTTTCGTGGGCTGTCCTGGCGGCGCGCACGGCGATTTCCAGGTCTTGCGCGAGCCTGGCGAGAATCTGTTGGTAGACCTGCTGCTTGTTCATCACGGGGTGTCGTCGGTCGGGCTGTGTATTCTGCGGGCTTTGCCGCCGTGGGGCGACAGGGGCTGAGAGGAATTGTCTGGTTCGTGTTTTATCAGCATTCAGTGGTATATTTGCTGAAAGTTCACGATGAGGAGATCGCCATGAGCGCCCTGTTACGCGAAAGCCCCGCAGCCGATGCCGTACTGGCCAAGGCGGTACTCACGGCTCGCGAACATCTGGCGATGACCCAGCAGGAGCTGGCGGCGATCGTCGGGGTGGAACGTAGCGCCGTCAGCCGCTGGAAGCAAGGTGGCCTGCGGGTGGACAGCAAGACCGGCGAGCTGGCCCTGCTGCTGGTGCGCGTCTATCGCGCGTTGTTCGCCCTGTTCGGCGGTAATCTCGAAGATATGCGCCACTTCCTGCGTACCGAGAACCGTCACCTGAGCGGTGTGCCGCTGCAGCTGATGGAGCAGGTGCAGGGGCTGGTGGCGGTGGTCGAGTACCTGGACGCCATTCGGGGCAAGGTCTGAATGTCCTTCAGCACGGGCGCCCGCATCTGGGCCGAACATGAGGCCGAGTCGGTCGTCAGCCCCATCCATGGGCGCCTGGTGCGTCTGGTGGAGAGCCAGGGCCAGGTCGCCACGTTGCAACTGGTGGACACCCTGGCCGAGCAGGCGCTGCTGGAGGAGTTGCTGGAAACCAGCAAGCCGCGCGTGCCGCCGCCCGCCGAGCATCTGCACTATCTATTGAAGACGCCGTTCCGTTATCCACCGTTGCGCTGGGGCTCGCGTTTCGGTCGGCGGCATGAGCCGAGCCTGTTCTACGCAGCCTTGAAGCTCGACACGGCAATGGCGGAGTCGGCCTTCTACCGCTTCGTGCTGTGGGAGGGGATGGCGACGCCGCCACCGAGCGGGCGGATTCTTTCGGAGCACTCGTCCTTCGAGGCGCGCTTCCGGGTGCAGCGCGGCGTGCGCCTGCAGTTGCCGCCGTTCCGCGAGTACGAAGCGGCGCTGCGCGATCCGTCGGACTACCGCGTTGCCCAGGGCCTGGGCAGTGCGATGCGCGAGGCCGGAGTGGAGGCGTTCGAGTACCGCTCTGCACGCTGTCCGCATGGTGGGGTGAACGTGGCGCTGTTCGCGCCGTCGGCCTTCGCCGAGAAGCGTCCGCGCAACCTGATGCCCTGGCTGTGCGAAACCACGGCGGAGTACGTGGCTTTCAAGCACGCCCAGGTGCCGGACACGCCGCGCCTGTTCCCGCGCACGCAGTTCCTGGTGGATGGATACCTGCCGTATCCGGCCTGACCGTTTGTCGTGCCGCGGCATGAGGTCGCGGGCATCGGTGTAAGGTGCGGGATGGTCACGCAGGGAGTGCCTCACCATGGATATACGGATAGCCATCCACCCCAGCGACAGTCGTCGCTGGCGGGTCTACCTGAATCAGTTCTTCCTCGATTGCGATAGCCGCGGCGCGGCAGAGCGTGCGTTCGCGCGGGCCTGCGCTGCCGAGCGGCAGCTGGCTCCGTTGCCCAATCCGCCCACTGTCGTGCGTTCCGAGCGGCGGCGTGCCCGGCGCGTGGAGTGGGCATGAGACGGCTGATCCTCAACCCAGCAAACTCTCTCCGGACGATCCGGATGTCGGCACGGGCATCGCCTGGCTGATTCGATTGCCGTTCGCTTCCCGCTCCACCCCCTCCTTTCCGCTGCCCTCGAACGGGGCGGTCGGCTGCACCCTGGTGCGCACTTGTGCACAACGCCGATGCGCGCTGTCAAGCCCCTGCAATATTGCATTTAGCCACTTGCTTGTTTCTCTTGCGTTTTTTAACTAATTGAAAAATAAGGAAAATTTCAGTTGGTGAAAAAATCGCCAATCTGTCACGCGCCCACGTCTGACTGGGGGTGGGGCCCTTTTTCATCACGTTTTCCACCAAGTTATCCACAGCTTCTGTGGATTGTCCCGAGCGCTTGCTCAGGAGCCCTTGTTCCAGGGCCTTTACAGGTGACGGAGCGTCTCCGGGTGGCCGCTGTTAGTATTGCGCGATTGTTTGTCACACCCCGGAGTCCCGCATGCCCCTCGATCTCTCCGCCCTGTTGCTGGGTGCGCTTGCCGGCCTGTTGCCCCTGGCGGCTCTGGCCTGGCGCCTGCAGTCGCAGCGTGTCGCAGCGGAGCAGGAGGCGACCCTGCTGCGCGAGCGCCTGGCCAATGCGCAGCTCGCGCAGGACGGCTTGTCGGCCCAGGCCGAGGCGGATCGCGAGGCCTTCCAGCGCCTGAGCAGCCGGCATGGCGAATTGTCCGCCGAATCCGCCGCATTGCGCCGCGAGGTTGAGCTGGGCAAGCAGGAGCGTGAGCGCCTGGGCGCTGCCGAGCAGGACTGGCAGGCCGAGCGCGCGGACAAGGAAGCCGAGCTGCGGCGCCTGTCCGCCGAACATGCGGCCTTGTCCGCCGAGCTGCGCGAGCAGCAGGAGAACCACCAGCAGCGCCTGGGCGATCTGCAATCGGCGCGGGATGAGCTGCGCGCACAGTTCGCCGAGCTGGCCGGGAAGATCTTCGACGAGCGCGAACAGCGCTTCGCCGAGTCCAGCCAGCAGCGCCTGGGGCAGTTGCTCGACCCGCTGAAGGAGCGCATCCAGTCGTTCGAGAAACGCGTGGAGGAGAGCTACCAGGCCGAGGCCCGCGAGCGCTTCTCGCTGACGAAGGAACTGGAGCGCCTGCAGCAGCTCAACCTGCGCCTGGGCGAGGAAGCCACCAACCTGACCCGCGCGCTGAAGGGCCAGAAAACCCAGGGCAACTGGGGCGAACTGGTACTGGAGCGCGTTCTGGAACACGCCGGCCTGGAGAAGGGCCGCGAGTACGAGACCCAGGTCAGCCTGCGCGCGCCGGACGGCGAGCGCTTCCAGCCCGACGTGCTGATCCGCCTGCCCGGCGACAAGCAGGTGGTGGTGGACGCCAAGGTCAGCCTGACCGCCTACCAGCAGTTCATTGCCGCTGAGGACGAGGTGATCCGCCAGCAGGCGCTCAAAGCCCACGTGCTGTCCCTGCGCAACCATGTGAAGGGGCTTTCCGGTAAGGATTACCGGCGCCTCGAAGGCTTGCACAGCCTCGACTTCGTGCTGCTGTTCATGCCGATCGAGGCGGCCTTCTCGGCGGCGCTGCAGGCCGAGCCGAACCTGTTCCAGGAGGCCTTCGAGCGCAATATCGTGATCGTCAGCCCGACCACCCTGCTGGCGACGTTGCGGGTGATCGACAGCCTGTGGCGCCAGGAGCGGCAGAACCAGAACGCCCGTGAGATCGCCGAGCGCGCCGGGGCGCTGTACGACAAGTTCGTGCTCTTCGTGCAGGATCTGGACGAGATGGGCACCCGCCTGCAACAGCTGGACAAGGCCTATGCGTCGGCGCGCAACAAGCTCAGCGAAGGGCGCGGCAACCTGATCAGCCGGGCGGAGCAGGTGAAGCTGCTCGGCGCGCGGGCGAGCAAGAGCCTGCCGACGGATTGGCTGGAGCGAGCGTTGAGTGATGATTCGCCGGTGGTAGAAGAGGGCGAGTAGCGCGGCTGAACACCCATCCCCCTGTAGGAGCGGGCCATGCCCGCGATCGCGCGCATGGCGCGCTCCTACGGTGAGTTTCGGAGCGGTTGCGGTTCGCGAGCAAGAACTAGGCGTCCCCCTCGTTCCTACAAAGAACAATCCTTCAGAACAGCGAGTAGGGTTTACCCGCCGTGCCATCGGCAAAGCGCCGCAGCCTGAAGGCATGTAGATCCATCCCCGGCTCACCCTTCAGAATCCATTCGCTCATCAGCTGGCCGACAATGGGCCCCATCGCAAAGCCATGCCCGCAGAACCCGGTGGCGACCAGCAGCCCTGGTACTTCCGCCGGAGCGTCGAGCACCGGGATGCCGTCGGGCAGCACGTCGATCAGTCCCGCCCAGCTTTCCACCACCTTCACGTCGCGCAGTGCCGGGAAAGCCTTGGCCAGATTCTTCTGTGCCGCGAACACGCGGGAGGTATTCACCTTCACCTGCGGATCGCGCTCGCCGAGTACCGGACCGTTCACGCTGCGCTCCGAGCCCGGCAGGCGCTGGCAAAGGTCGTGGAGCAGGGCACCGTTGAGCTTGAAGGAGAAGCTCGCGCGGTTGGCCGGCAGATGCGGCAGGTAATGTTTGGCGCCGCGCAGGTAGTCGAGGCTGAGGTCGATGTCGGCCTGGGTTTCGTCGGCGAGGTTGAGGCTGCCGTCGGCGCGCTGGCGGAAGCCGATGCCGTGGCCGATGAAGCTCTGCGCGCCAACGTCCGGGCCGGGGCTGGTGCGTGAAACGGTGCAGCGCACGGCCTGCTGTGGCAGTTCCAGGCCGAGGCTTTGCACCAGGCGCCAACTGCTGGCACCGGCGCAGACCAGCAAGTGCTGGGTCTTTACATAGCCGCGCTCGGTCTGCACGCCGCAGACGGCGCCAGCGGCGCGGTCGATGCCGGTGACGCCGCAGCCCTCGACGAACAGTGCGCCGCGCTCGATGGCGCGCAGGGCATAGCCGGGCGCGACGCGGCGAGGTTCGGCCTGGCCGTCGTTGGCGGTGTACAGGGCGCCGAGCGCGGGATCGGCCAGCGCCGGCATCAACTGGGCGACTTCGGTGCGACTGAGCAGGCGGGTGCCGAGGCCGAAGTTGGCGGCTACCTTCAGCCAGTCCGCGTACTTGTGCTGTTGTTCCGGAGTCTCGGCGAGATACAGGCAGCCGCCCTGGCGCCATTCCAGCGGCAGTTGCAGCTCGGCTTCCAGACGCTCCCACAGCGGGATGGCCGCCATCATCAGCGGCACTTCCGCCGGGTCGCGCGCCTGCTGGCGGACGAAGCCCCAGGCGCGGGTGGATTGCTGGCTGGCGATGCCGGCCTTGTCCAGTACCAGCACGCTCATGCCCTGGCCGGCGAGGTACCAGGCGGTGGCGCAACCCATGATGCCGCTGCCGGCGATGACCACGTCGACCTGTTCCGGCAGGCGCTCCACGCGGGAGGAGAGGGCGGGGTGAAGCGGGTAGGTTCCCATCGGCATACGGCGGCATCCCTGTATCGAGTGACGGATGCCGCAGTATGCGATTGGCGTGCGCCGCGCGACCACTGCGCGGGCACGCGGGCAGGAGCTCTTATGAGGCGCGCGCGGCCCGGCTGGCGGCCGGCGAGCGGGCCAGGTAGTCCAGCGCTTCCTGGGTATTGGCTTCGTGGTCCGGGTGGTACCAGGGCTTGAAGTAGCGCAGGAAGCTGGTGGCCACGGAGCTGATCTTCGGCAGCACGCCATTGCGCGAACCATCGAGCCAGATGGCGGCGAAGGAGCGTGGCTTGGCGATGCTCGGGTCCTGCCGCGACAAGGTGCGGGTGCCGAAGGCGAAGAGGTAGATGATCAGCGGCCACACCACGAACATCCACAGCTGACGGCTGACGAAGCTGCCACCCAGGTGCACGTGCAGGTCGTGGGCGACGTTGCGGTGCTCCACCTCTTCGGCGCCGTGCCAGCGGAACAGGTCCAGCAGCACCGGGTCGGCCTTGGCGCGGTCCAGCGCGTCCGCTTCGAGAATCCATTTGCCGAGCACGCAGGTGAAATGCTCCACCGCCGCGACGATGGCGCAGCGCTGGCCTATCCACCAGCGCCTGAGCCAGGCGCTGCGGTTGAACAGGGTGAGGCCCAGCGGCGTGTCGCTGAGCAGTTGCTCGAACAGGTAGTCCATGACCTTCAGGTAGCGCGTCGAGTCGATGCCGTGGTGGCTCAGGTAGCGTTCCAGCGCACCGCTGTGGGCGCGGGCGTGCATCGCTTCCTGGCGGATGAAGCCTTGCACGTCGTCGCGCAGGTTGCCTTCCTTCACGAAGGGCAGCGCCTTGTTGTACAGCCGGCAGAACCACAGTTCGCCGGCCGGCAGCATCATGTGGATGACGTTGACCACGTGCGATGCCTCGGGCTCGCCGGGAATCCAGTGCAGCGGCGAGTCGCTGTAGTCGAACTGCACCTTGCGTTGCACCAGCTTGTGGTGATGGTCGTTCATGGAAATCCCTCAGGCAGTCAGGTTGAGGCGGGCGAACAGGCGTGACAGCCAGGGCATGAAGCGCCATTGCAGGGCGCCCAGGTGTACTTCGCTGCCGACCTTCACCACCGGCTGGTTGCGCTGCACCGCGCGGGCGATGCGCTCGCCGACGGTGTCCGGGCTGAGCCGGCGCCGACGGTAGAAGCGCTGCACTTTGGCGCGGTGCTTGGCCTGTTGTTCGTCATCCAGCCCGGCGAAGCGCGTGGCCTGGACGATGCCGGTATCGACGAAGCCCGGGCACGCCGCGCTGACGCCGATGCCATTGCCCGCCAGCTCGGCGCGCAGGCACTCGCTGAGCATCAGCACCGCCGCCTTGCTGGTGGCGTAGGCCGGATAGTTGCGCGACGGTGCGAAGGCCACACCGGAAGCGACGTTGACCAGGTGCCCCGGCTTGCCGCTCTCGACCATCTGCCTGCCGAACAGCCGGCAACCGTCGATCACGCTCCACAGGTTGATGCGCAGCAGGCGCTCCCATTCCTCCGGGGTGGTCTTGAGCATCGGCCCGGCCATGCCGATGCCGGCATTGCTGACCACCACGTCGGGCACGCCGAGGCTGCTCTTCACCCACTGGGCGAAATGTTCCATGGCCGCGCTGTCGCCCACGTCCACGCAGTAGCTGTAGGCGCTGGCGCCGACCGCACGGGCCAGTTCGGCACTGCGTTCGGCGGCGGCCGGGTCGATGTCCGCGGCCAGCACGCTGGCGCCGCGTTCGGCGAAGCTCAGCAGGGTCGAGCGGCCGATGCCGCCGCCCGCGCCGGTGACCACCACCAGCTTGCCGGCGAAGGGGCCGGCGCCGGGTTTCAGCGCGGCGCGCTGCAGTTCCGGCGTGGCTTCGCCGCCCTCGATGTGGCTGACGAATTCGTCGATCCAGGTGCCCAGCTGGGTTGGCTCGGCGAGCAGTTGCCAGTGCCCGGCGGTGACGTCGCGACGCCACAGGCGCGGTGCCCACAGCGAGAGTTGCTGGAACAGTTGCTGGCCGACGTAGCGGTCGCGGGTCGGCACGATGAGTTGCACCGGCACCTCGGTGTGGCGCTTGCGCGGCTTGAAGATCGAGGTGATGAAGTTGGCCCGGTAGAGCTTCACGCCGTGCTCGCCGTCGCTGGCCTGGTGCGGGTTGCGTGCCGGGTTGCGGATGCCTTCGACCTTGCGCAGGTACTGCGGCCAGGCCTTCGCCGCGCCGAAGCGCCAGGACAGCGATGGCAGCAGCGGCAGGTGGAAGTAGTAGATGTACCAGGAGTGCAGCAGCTGGCTGGCCATCTGCAGCAGCGCGCGCGGCGTCCTGCGGCGCAGGCGGTCGCGCATCCAGAAGCCGACGTGGTCCAGGCACGGGCCGGAGACGCTGGTGTAGGAGGCGATGCGTGCGCGCAGCTGCGGATCGGTGACGCTTTCCCAGGTCTGGATCGAGCCCCAGTCGTGGGCCACCAGATGCACCGCGCGTTGCGGGCTGACCGCATCGAGTACGGCCTTGAGGTCCTGGCTGAGCAGCTCCAGGCGATAGTCGCGGGTCTTGCGCGGCTTGTCCGATTCACCAGCGCCGCGCACGTCGTAGGCCACCAGCTGGAAGCGTCCGGCCAGGCGGCGGATCAGCGGCAGCCAGACTTCGTGGTTGTCCGGGTAGCCGTGGACGAACAGCAGCATCGGCAGGTGCGCTTCGCCCCAGCGCCAGACCGCCAGGCGCACGTTGCCGGACTGCACCTCCAGGCGTTCGGGTGTTGGCAGCGGGTTCTCCAGCATCGCGTTCATGCCACCTCCCTTCGCGCCGGGACGCTGACCAGGCCTCGGGCGATCCAGCGGCGCACGTGGGGCAGGTCGTCGTCCAGCCAGTAGGCATCGTCCTCGGTCACCACCAGCAGCTCTTCGAACTTGGCGCCCACGCCGCGCAGGCCCAGGTGCGGCTCGACCGCCCAGAGGCCGGGTGTCGGAGCGTGCTGCGAGCGGTCGTTGCTCGACCACAGCGGCGACCAGCCTTCGCGGCGGCCGGTGATCAGGGCGTTCTTCATCAACGTGGCGATGTTGCGCACGCCGAAGCGGGCCAGCGAGGGACCGCTGTTGCGCGCGCCGAGTTTTTCCACGCGGTGGGCCAGCACTTCGAAGGGATAGGCCTTGTGCCGGGGCAAGGTGCCCTGGCGCTGGCAGAGGCGGTCCACGGACTGGCTGACCTCGGCCAGCGGCAGACGCTGGCGCACCTGTTCGACGATCAGGTTACGGTGCGCCAGCAGGTCGTCCATCAGGCGCTCCACCAGCAGGTTGTGGCCCAGCGCACCGGAGTAGCCGACGTCGGCGGTGTAGGCGCCCAGGGTCGGCGCGCAGTCGAGGATGAAGGGCATGCCTTCTTCCAGGCGCTGCTTGCCGGGGTAGAAGGCCAGGTTGAAGCCGCCCAGGTGGCGCAGGCCGTCGAAGCCCTTGAACGAAGTGCGCGGGCCGAACCAGGCGAAGGGCTGGTGGAACCAGTCGCGCACGCCATGATCGAGCAGCCAGGTCTTCATCAGGGCGGCGGTCTCGCGCTCGCTGATGCCCGGGCGCAGTTCGCCGGCAATGGTTTCGCAGCAGCGGTAGGCCAGTTGCTGAATCTCGCGGAAGTGCCGCAGGTCTTCGGGAGTGGGCACCCAGGCGCCTTGGGACATGACTTTCTCCAGGCTGGTTGTTGTTATCTTTACATCGGTCGATGTCACAATCGATGCTGACCCATCGGCGGGCGTTGCGCCATGCCGTGCGCGACGGGGCTGGAGTGTTACCGGGCGGACAACCCGCTGCTGGCGCGGCTTGTGGGCGGAAGGGGAAAATCGGGCGGGCGCAGTTCCCGTCTTTGGTTGGGCCGCCGGGCTGTGCGGCGGATCACCAAGGGATTAGTGCTTTGGATTGTGGCGTGGCGTCGGCGATGGCTATCATCGCGCCCATGAGCACACCCCTGAACCTGCTGCAGCGCCTGCTCCAGCGTCCGGACGATGTCCGCTCGGCGCCGGACGACGAGCGCGAGTACACGGTGGACGAACTGGCCCGCGAGGCCGGCAGCACCGTGCGCAACCTGCGCGCCTACCAGGATCGCGGCCTGCTGCCGCCGCCCGAGCGTCGAGGCCGCGCCGGGGTGTACTTCGCCAGCCACCTGCGCCGCCTGCGGCTGATCAATCGCCTGCTGGAACGCGGCTACAACATCGCCAATATCAAGGAGCTGCTGCAGAGCTGGGAGCATGGCCACGACCTGGACCATGTGCTCGGCCTCGACGAAGCCATAGTCGGGCCGTGGAACCTGGAGACAGCCGGCAACATCGAGTTCAGCGACCTGCAGGCGTTGTTCGGCGACGAGCTGAATGACGCCGTGATCGACCAGGCGCTGGAACAGGGCCTGCTGGCCTTCGACGGCGAACGGATCAGCATTCCCAGCCCGCGCCTGTTCAACGCTGGCGTCGAGCTGTACCGCGCCGGTATTCCGCTGGCGGCACTGCTGGATCATCTGGCGGTATTGCGCATCGACACCGAACACCTGGCCGCCGGCATCGTGCGGCTGGTGGTCACCCATCTGGTGGACAAGCCCGGCGCCGACCTGCTGCCCGGCGCGGCGGACCTCGAGCGCCTCGCCGACGTCTTCCAGCGCCTGCGCCCGGTGGCCGAGCAGGTGGTGCTGGTGGAGTTGGCACGCGGCCTGAAGCGTTCGGCCAACGAGATGCTCGGCGAGCGCGTCGGGGAAATCCTGCGGCGGCTGGAAACGCCGGAGTAACGGCTCAGGTCCTGCCCGTCGCCTGGGCCAGCTTGCCGCGCAGCCAGCGCCGCGCGGGTTCTTCCTCGCTGGCCTCGGACCAGATATGCACGAAGTCGAATCTCGCCAGTTGCATTGGCGGGTCGAAGCTTGCCAGCCCATGGGCCGCAAGGTCGTCCGGCAGCATGCGCTCGGCGATGGTGAGGACCATGTCGGTGCCCGCCAGCAGCCCCGGCGCAACGCTGAAGTGCGGCACGGTGGCGGCCACCTTGCGCCGACGGCCGAGCTTTTCCAGATGGCTGTCGATCTCTTCCGCCGGGCTCTGCTGCAGCGCGACGCGCAGGTGCGGCGCGGCGAGGTAATCGTCCAGCTCCATCCGCTGGCGCCCGGCGAGGGTCTCGATGGCGCAGAGGCAGACGAAGCGCTCCTCGAACAAGCGCTGCACGCGCAGCCCCTCGGGCAGCATCGGGAAGACACCGAGGGCGCCGTCCAGCTCGCCGCGGGCCACCTGTTCGGCCATGCCCAGGCGCGAGGCCTGGCGCACGTCCAGGTGAAGGCCCGGTGCCTCGCGGCGCAGGATCGGCAACAGCGCCGGCAACACCACCCAGGCGCCGTAGTCGGACATGCCCAGGCGCAGCTCCAGCTCGGCGCTGGCCGGGTCGAAGTCATCGCCCAGCACCAGCCGACGTACGCCGCCGAGGATTTCCCGCAGCGGTCCTGCCAGTTCGAAGGCGCGGCGGGTCAGTTGCATCTGGTTGCCGGCGCGCACCAGCAGCGGGTCGTCCAGCAGGTCACGCAGGCGGCCCAGCGCGTGGCTCACCGCCGGCTGGGTCATGGCCAGCCGCTCGGCCGCGCGGGAGACGTGACGCTCGTCCAGCAGGGCGTCGAGGATCACCAGCAGATTGAGGTCGATGCGGCGTAAGTCATGAACTGGATGCATTTCACGTGTACCGATCATTCATTTCCATGCGCCGAATGGATAGCAGAAGCTGTGGGCATCGACAAGAAACGGAGGAAAGTCGATGTCGAAACTGCTGCTTCTGCTGCCTGCCATCGGTGTAGGCGCGCTGGTCGCCCTGCAGGCTGGCAGCAACTCGCTGCTCGGCCGCCAACTGGGCCACCCCTTGAGTGCCAGCCTGACGTCGCTGGGCGTAAGTCTCGCGGCGGTGATCGTCGCGCTGCTGGTTTTCCGCGTGCCGCTACCTGCGGCCACCGGCATTGCCGCCACGCCCTGGTGGGGCTGGCTGGGCGGCGTCTTCGGTGCGGCTTACCTGACGGTGGCGGTGATGTTGGCGCCGCAACTGGGCGCGGCGACCTTCCTGGCCTGCGTGGTGGCGGGGCAGATGCTGATGTCGGCGCTGTGCGACCAGTTCGGCTGGGCCGGTTTCCCGGTGCGGCGGCTGTCGCCCGAGGGTGTGCTGGCTGTCGGGCTGATCATCGCCGGGGTGGTGTTGTTGCAGTGGCGGGGGCGGGTGGTTTGAAGCAATGCCGGCTGCTGCGTTGGGCGGGTTCGCGAGCAAGCTCGCTCCTACAGTTAATACTGGCGCCGGGGTGGCTCTTGTAGGAGCGAGGGGGACGCCTAGTCCTTGCTCGCGAACAGATGCCTATCTGAGGCTCAGATGCCGGCTCAACAGCGCCCTCAATGCCGCCGGCTTCACCGGCTTGGGCAGGAAGTCCAGCCCCGCCGCGTGAATCTGCGCCACCAGCTCCGGCCGTGCATCCGCACTGATCACCACGCCCGGCACCGGCTCGCCCAGGCGGGTGCGCAGCCAGGCCATGAGGTCGGTGCCCAGTTCGCCATCGTCCAGGTGGTAGTCGATCAGCGCCAGTTGCGGGCGCGCGTCGCCTTCGAGCAGCACCTGGCACTCCTCGCGGCTGCGCGCGGTGAGCACGCGGCAGCCCCAGCGGCTGAGCAGGCTGTTCATGCCGGTGAGGATGCTGTCCTCGTTGTCCACGCACAGCACCTGCGCGCCGTTGAGCTGTTCCGGGGCTTCCAGCCTGTGCCCGTTGATCTGCGCCGGGGCCGGCTGGCGGGCCAGCGGCACGCTGACGCTGAACACGCTGCCCTTGCCCGGCCAGGAGCGCACCTCCAGGCGGTGGCCGAGCACCTTGCACAGCCGGTCGGCGATGGCGAGGCCCAGGCCCAGGCCTTTTTCGGCGCGGGTCTGGTGGCTGTCCAGGCGCTTGAATTCCTCGAAGATGACATGAAGCTTGTCCGGCGGGATGCCCGGGCCGTGGTCCCAGACTTCCAGACGTAGGTGTCCCGCCTCGCGGCGCACGCCCAGCAACACGTGGCCCTTGGCATAGCGGAAGGCGTTGGTGAGGAAGTTCTGCAGCACGCGGCGCAGCAGCTTGATGTCGCTCTCGATGCGCAGCTTGCTGCCGCGCACGTGGAAGTCGATGCCGTGCTCCTGGGCCAGCACGCGGAATTCCACGCCGAGGGTGTCATAAAGGTTGCTCAGCGGGAAGGCCGCGACGTCGGCGCTGACGCGGCCTCCCTCGAGACGCGAGATGTCCAGCAGGTCGGTGATCAGGTCTTCCGCCGAACGCAGCGACGAATCCAGGTGGCGCACCAGTTCGGTGGCTTCCTCGGGCAGTTTTTCTTGGTGGGCGAGGGCGGCGGAGAACAGCCGCGCGGCGTTCAGCGGCTGCATCAGGTCATGGCTGACCGCGGCGAGGAAGCGTGATTTGGACTGGTTCGCCGCCTCGGCGTTGCCCTTGGCCTCGGTGAGCGCCTGGTTCAGCTGCGACAGCTCGAAGGTGCGCTCCTGCACGCGTTGTTCCAGGCCTTCGTTGGCGTCCTTCAGGCCCTGCTCGGCATGCCGGTAGTTGGTGATGTCGGTGAAGCTCATGACGAAGCCGCCGCCCGGCATCGGGTTGCCGATCAGCTCGATCACCCGGCCGTTGGGGAACAGCCGTTCGGAGGTGTGCGGCCGCCCCTGGCGCATCCAGTACAGGCGCTTGGCCACGTGCAGGTCCGGGTCGCCCGGCCCGCACAGGCCGCGCTCGGCGTTGTAGCGGATGATGTCGGCGATGGGGCGGCCGACATAGATCAGCCCGTCCGGGTACTCGAACAGCTCGATGTAGCGGTGGTTCCAGGCCACCAGGCGCAACGACTGGTCGACCACGCTGATGCCCTGGGTGATGTTCTCGATGGCGCCCTGCAGCAGCGCGCGGTTGAACTGCAGCACCTCGGAGGCTTCGTCGGCGATCTTCACCACGTCCTCCACCTGCATCTCGCGGCCTTCGATGGCGGCCTTCACCACGGCGCGCGCGGAGGAGGCGCCGAGAACGCCGGCGAGCAGGCGCTCGGTGTGGGCGATCCACTCGTCGTTGGCATTCTGGCTGGGGGTGAAGCCCTTGCCCTGGCGGTAGGCGAAGCGGATGAAGCTCTGCCGCGCGCGCTCCTCGCCGACGAAGCGGGCGGCGAGCATCAGCAGGTCTTCCAGCTGCACGGCGAGCATCGAGCGCGAGCTGAGCTTCTGGGAGATTTCCTGGCCGATGAAGCGGCTGGCCTGCCAGTGCTCGGAAACGCGGGTGCGGGAGAACACCGAGACCAGCCCGAACAGTGCGAAGTTGCCGATCAGCGAGAGCAGCACGCCGAGGGTCAGTGGCTCGATCGTCAGGCCGAACGGGCGGCCGTCCAGCCAGGCGAGGCCCGGGAAGGTCGCCAGCGGCCAGCCGAGGCCCTTGGCGACCACCGGCAGCACCAGGGTGTAAGCCCAGAGCAGCGAACCGGCAGCGAGGCCGGCGAACACGCCGCGACGGTTGGCCTGCTTCCAGTACAGCGCGCCGATCATCGCCGGGCCGAGTTGGGCGATGGCGGCGAAGGCGATCTGGCCGATGGTGGCGAGGCTCGCGGTGGAGCCCAGCAGGCGGTAGCTGACGTAGGCCAGCAGGAGGATCAGCGCGATGCTCACCCGGCGCACGGTCAGCAGCCAGTGGCGGAACACCTCGAAGGGCTGCTCGGCTTCGCCTTTGCGGCGCAGCAGCCAGGGCAGCAGCATGTCGTTGGAGACCATGGTGGAGAGCGCCACGCTGGCGACGATGACCATGCCGGTGGCCGCCGAGGCGCCGCCGATGAAGGCCAGCAGGGCCAGCGCCGGATGGGCCTCGGCCAGCGGCAGGCTGATCACGAAGGAGTCGGGCATCACGCCGGCCGGCAACTGCAACTGCCCGGCCAGGGCGATGGGCACCACGAACAGCGCGGCCAGCACCAGATAGATCGGGAACACCCAGCGCGCCAGGTTGAGGTCGCGCGGCTCGATGTTCTCCACCACCAGCACGTGGAACTGGCGCGGCAGGCACATGATGGCGGTCATCGCCACGCCGGTCTGCAGCAGCATCGCCGGCCAGTGCACGGTCTCCTTCCAGTACTCGGTGAGCTGCGGGGCGACGCGGGCCTTGTCCACCAGATCGCCGAAGCCATCGTAGAGGCCATAGGTGACGAAGATGCCGACAGCGAGGAAGGCGGCGAGCTTGACCAGCGCTTCGAAGGCGATGGCCAGCACCATGCCGCGGTGGTGTTCGGTGACGTCGAGGCTGCGGGTGCCGAAGACAATGGTGAACAGCGCGAGGATCAGAGACACGATCAGCGCGGTGTCCTGGGCGCGGATGCCGGCGGAGTCGGGGCCGGCGCCGATCAGCAGGTTGACGCCGAGGACGATACCCTTGAGCTGCAGGGCGATGTAGGGCAGCACGCAGACGATGCAGATCAGCGCCACCACCACGGCCAGCGCCTGGGACTTGCCGTAGCGCGCGGCGATGAAGTCGGCGATGGAGGTGATGTTCTCCTGCTTGCTGATCATGATCATCTTCTGCAGCACCCAGGGCGCGAAGAGCATGAGCAGCACCGGGCCTACGTAGATCGGCAGGAACGACCAGAGCTGGTCGGCGGCCTGGCCGACGGCGCCGAAGAAGGTCCAGCTGGTGCAGTAGACCGCCAGGGACAGGCTGTAGACCCAGGCGCGGACACGCGGCGAAAGAGGGGCGCGACGGCGGTCGCCATAGAACGCAATGGCGAACAGGACCGCCATGTAGAGCAGGGCGACCGTTGCGATCAACCCACTGGACAACGACATGCTGACTCCGGAAATGACTGGCTCCCCCGCAGGAGCGCTTGCAGCAGTTTCGCACCAAAGTCCGAATGTGTCAGACGACTGCTACCAATGTCTCAGTGGCGCTGTGTTGCGTTTCTCACTTGAGCGACGCCGGCCGGGCTGATAGCTTGCCGGCCTTTGCGCGTCGCCCGTCTGTCGCAGCCCTTCGCGGGGACGGCACTTCGGGCAGCCGCTACGCTCTGAAATGAGCGAGATTCGCGTCGACGTACCCAGGAGCACGCCATGTTCAGACCGCTACCGATCACCTTGCAGCGCGGGGCCTTGCGCCTGGAGCCCATGGTGGAGGCCGACGTGCCCGAGCTGGTGGCCCTGGCGGAAGCGAACCGCGAGGTGCTGCAGTTCATGAGCGCACCGGGGCGTCCGGACTGGTACCGCCAGGGGCTGGCCGACCAGCGCGAAGGCCGTGCGCTGCCGCTGGTGGTACGCCTGGGCAACGAGATCGTCGGCACCACCCGCTTCATGGACTTCCTCCCGGCATTGCCGGCCTGCGAGATCGGCGCCACCTGGCTGGACCAGGCGCAGCACGGCAGCGGCCTGAACGCCACCATGAAGTACCTGATGCTGCGCCATGCCTTCGACAGCTGGAAGATGGTCCGCGTGCAACTCAAGACCGCCGCCAGCAACCTGCGCTCGCAGCGCGCCATCGAGAAGCTCGGCGCGGTACGCGAAGGTGTGCTGCGCAACCACCGGCGCCTGGCCGGCGGTCGTCTAGACGACACCATCCTCTACAGCATCACCGACCAGGAATGGCCACAGGTGAAGGCTGCGCTGGAGGCCGGTTTCAACGGCTGAGTGGTAATCTGTTTGCAGCTTCAAAACCCCTGACCCTAACCCTCTCCCCATGGGAGAGGGGACCGATCGGCACCGGATGAAACCGTTGTGTCAGCTGGCACGGGTTGCTCCCTCTCCCATTGGGAGAGGGCTGGGGTGAGGGAAAAGCACAGGCACAGTCGCCCAGCATTGGCTTTTGTCCCTGTAGGACTCGGCGCATGGCAGGTCCTGTAACGGAGTAACGCATGACAGACCACCACGCGAGCGGCGAACGCACCCGCTTCTGGCGCGCCCAGGAGCTGGGCGGCGTCGAGCTGCTGCACGCGCGCTACATCGAACAGGTGTTCTCGCCCCACGTCCATGAAGGTTTCGCCTTCGTGATGATCGAGCAGGGCGCGCAGCGCTTCCACCATCGCGGCGCCGAGCATTTCGCGCCGGCCGGCAGCGTGGTGCTGATCAATCCGGACGAAGTCCACACCGGCTCCAAGGCCGACGAAGCCGGTTGGCGCTATCGCGGTTTCTACCCGGAGCTGGCGCAGGTCTCCGGGATACTGGACGAACTGGAGCTGGGCGGAGGCGGCACGCCGTCCTTCGATGCCAGCGTGGTACACGACCCCGAGCTGGTACAGGCGCTGTTCGCCGCCCACCGTCTGCTGGATGTCGAGGCCACCGTGTTGCAGCGTCAGACCTGCTGGCGCGAGGCGCTCCTGTTGCTGTTCCAGCGCCATGCGCGGATTCCCGATGCGCCTCCTGCCGGCAACGAGCCCGTCGCCGTGGCGCGGGCTCGCGAACTGCTCGGCTCGCGGCTGACGGAGCCGCCGTCGCTGGAAGAACTGGCCGCTGCCGTCGGCCTGTCGCCATTCCACTTCGCCCGGGTGTTCCGCAAGGCCACCGGCCTGCCACCCCACGCCTGGCTCAAGCAGCGCCGCCTGGAACAGGCCCGTGCGCTGCTCAAGCAGGGCTGTGCGCCGGTGAGCGTGGCGATGCAATTGGGCTTTTCCGACCAGAGCCATCTCAGCCGCCAGTTCAAGCAGGCCTACGGCGTCGGCCCCGGCGAATATCGGCAGGCCTGTGCGAGATCGTTCCGGTCGGTGTGAGGCGCTGGCGTGGTTTCGGCAGTGTGGGCGCCTGGGCTTTTGCCCTTTGAAAAGCTGAATCTGATGCATCGGGAAATATCTATCATTTGATATAGATTTTCATTTACGAATTTTACGATTTGACGTACTTTGCGCCTCCTTCACGAAGTGCCCGGGGGAGGGTGAAGCATGTCGTCCGTTCGTTCATGGTCGCGCCTGGCGATCGCCGTTGCTCTGGCCACGCCGCTGCTGCCGGCTCAGGCCGAGGAAGACAGCAAGGAGCTGGAGGCCGTCACCGTGGTTGGCGACTGGCTCGGCGACGCCGATCAGCAGGTGGTGCAGAACCACCCCGGCGCGCGCACCGTGGTGCGCCGCGAGAAGATGATCGAAGAGGGGGCGCAGAACGTGCGTGACGTGCTGCGCGGCATTCCCGGCGTGCAGGTGCAGGACAACAACGGCACCGGCGGCAGCGACATCTCCCTCAACGTGGGGGTGCGCGGCCTGACCTCGCGCCTGTCGCCGCGCTCCACCGTGCTCATCGACGGTGTGCCGGCCGCCGTGGCGCCCTACGGGCAGCCGCAGCTGTCGATGTTCCCGCTGTCGGTGGGCAACCTCGACAGCGTCGACGTGGTGCGTGGCGCCGGCTCCGTGCGCTACGGCCCGCAGAACGTCGGCGGGGTGATCAACTTCGTTACCCGGGCGATTCCCAAGGAATTCTCCGGCGACGTCGGCACCACCAGCGAGACCGCTTCCCATGGCGGCTGGAAGAACCTCTACAGCGCCTTCCTCGGCGGCACCGCCGACAACGGCATCGGTGCCGCGCTGCTGTATTCGGGCGTGAAAGGCGCGGGCTACCGCGACAGCAACGACGCCACCAGTATCGACGACGTGATGTTCAAGACCCATTGGGCACCGACCGATGCCGACGAGTTCTCGGCCAACTTCCACTACTACGACGGCACCGCCGACATGCCCGGCGGCCTGACCCAGGCACAGTTCGACGACGACCCCTACCAGTCGGTGCGCGACTACGACAACTTCACCGGCCGTCGCAAGGACGTCTCGCTCAAGTACAAGCGGCAGGTCGACGACCTCACGCAGGTGGAAGTGCTGACCTACTACAGCGACAGCTTCCGCGGCAGCAATATCGCCAACCGCGACCTCAGGACCCTCGCGTCCTACCCGCGCGACTACCACACCTTCGGCATCGAGCCGCGGGTGTCGAGGATCTTCATGGTCGGCCCGACCACTCAGGAAGCCAGCGTCGGCTATCGCTATTTGAAGGAAGCCATGCACGAGCGCGCCAACCAGGTCGGCCTGGTGAACAATGTCCCGACTCCGATTCCCGGCGCCGACGGCCATACCTACCAGGACCGCACCGGCGGCACCGAGGCCAACGCGATCTACCTAGACGACAAGATCGACGTGGGTAACTGGACGGTGACCCCGGGCATCCGCTTCGAAAGCATCTCCACCGACTGGCATGAGCGTCCGGTGCTCGACAACAAGGGCAAGCCGGTCCAGGAGAAGAAGCGCAGCAAGGACTACAACGAGCCGCTGCCGGCGCTGGCGGTGATGTATCACCTGTCGGACGAGTGGAAGCTGTTCGCCAACTACGAAACCTCCTTCGGCAGCCTGCAGTATTTCCAGCTCGGCCAGGGCGGCAGCGGCAACGACACCGCCAACGGCCTGCAGCCGGAAAAGGCCAAGACCTACGAAGTGGGCACCCGCTACGACAATGGTGCGTGGGGCGGCGAGGTGACGCTGTTCTACATCGACTTCGACGATGAGCTGCAGTACATCAGTCGCGATGTGGGCTGGACCAACCTGGGGGCCACCAAGCACCAGGGCATCGAGACCTCGATGCACTACGACATGGCGGCGCTCGACCCGATGTTGTCCGGCCTGACGGCGTACGGCACCTTCACCTACACCCGCGCCACCTACGAGGGTGATATCCCCGGCTTCCAGGGCCGCGACCTGCCGCTGTACTCGCGCCAGGTGGCCACCGTCGGCCTGCGTTACGAGCGCGACCGCTGGACCTACAACCTGGACGGTTTCGCCCAGTCCAGGCAGCGCGCGCCCGGCCCGACCACCGACTCCAGCGGCAACTTCACCGGCGACTACATCACCGAGCCGACCGCCGATGGCCAGTACGGCGACATCCCCGGCTACATGCTGTGGAACGTGCGCGCCGGCTATGACTTCGGTCCGCAGCTGTCGAACCTGAAGCTGGCCGCCGGGGTGAAGAACCTCTTCGACCAGATGAACTACACCCGCTCCAGCGACAATAACGCCGGTATCTACCTGGGCGAGCCGCGCACCTTCCTCGTGCAGGGCAGCGTTGGGTTCTGAGTAGGTCGCAGCCTGAGCAAAAGCCCGTCTTCGTGACGGGCTTTTTCTTGCCCGTGCGCAGGCGCCGATTAAGCTGCGCGGGTGGAATTGTGCGGAAAATGTGGCTTTGCTTCAGGCTGTTGCCGTCAAATCCGTGCTGTCATTCCGGCCACGGGCCATCACGCAGGTAAACAAGGACGATGACTGAACATTCGCAATTCGCCCTCCTGGGCAAGAAGCGTTTCCTGCCATTCTTCGTCACCCAGTTGCTGGGTGCGTTCAACGACAACATCTTCAAGCAATCGCTGATCCTGGCGATCCTCTACCACCTCACCGTCAGCGGCGACCGCAACCTGCTGGTCAACCTCTGCGCGCTGTTGTTCATCCTGCCGTTCTTCCTGTTCTCCGCCCTGGGCGGCCAGTTCGGCGAGAAGTTCAACAAGGATGCGCTGATGCGCGCGCTGAAGCTGGCCGAGGTGGGCATCATGCTGGTCGGCGCCGCCGGCTTCGTGTTCGGGAGCCTGCCGCTGCTGTTCCTCGCCCTGTTCGCCATGGGCACCCACTCGGCGCTGTTCGGTCCAGTGAAGTATTCGATCCTGCCGCAGCACCTGCAGGAGAACGAGCTGGTGGGCGGCAACGCCCTGGTGGAAATGGGCACCTTCCTCGCCATCCTCTGCGGAACCATCGGTGCGGGCATCCTGATGTCGCGGCAGGACTACGCCGTCGGCGTCGGTATCGCCGTGGTTCTGGTCGCCGCCTGCGGTTACCTCGCCAGCCGCAACATTCCCCGCGCGGCGGCGGCACTGCCGGAGCTGAGCATCGACTGGAACATCTTCCGGCAGTCCTGGAGCATCCTCATGCTCGGCCTGCGCCAGCGCCCGGCGGTGTCGCGCTCGCTGGTGGGCAACTCCTGGTTCTGGTTCCTCGGTGCGGTCTACCTCACCCAGATCCCGACCTACGCCAAGGAGCTGCTGCACGGCGACGAAAGCGTGGTGACGCTGATCCTCACCGTGTTCTCGGTGGGCATCGCGCTGGGCTCGATGCTCTGCGAGAAACTCTCGGGCAAGAAGGTGGAAATCGGCCTGGTGCCCTTCGGCTCCATCGGCCTGAGCCTGTTCGGCATCCTGCTCTGGTGGCATTCGGGCGGCTTCCCGCAGGGCGAGCAGCCTTACCATTGGCTGGCGGTGCTGGAGCATTCGCAGTCCTGGGCGGTACTGGCCGACATCCTCGGCATCGGCATCTTCGGCGGCTTCTACATCGTGCCGCTGTACGCGCTGATCCAGGCACGCACCGACGAGGACAAGCGCGCGCGGGTGATCGCCGCCAACAACATCCTCAACGCGCTGTTCATGGTGGTCGCGGCAATCGTCTCGATCCTGCTGCTGTCGGTGGCGAAGCTGACGATCCCCGAGCTGTTCCTCGTGCTGTCGCTGATGAACGTCGCGGTGAACGTCTACATCTTCAAGATCGTCCCCGAGTTCACCATGCGCTTCCTGGTGTGGCTGCTGACCCACTCGATGTACCGGGTCGACCACCGCAACCTCGACGTCATCCCCGACGAGGGCCCGGCGGTGCTGGTGTGCAACCACGTGTCCTTCGTCGATGCGCTGCTCATCGCCGGTTCCGTGCGCCGCCCGGTGCGCTTCGTCATGTACTACAAGATCTTCCGCATCCCGGTGCTCAACTTCATCTTCCGCACCGCCGGCGCGGTGCCGATCGCCGGGCGCAATGAAGACCCGGCGACCTATGAGCAGGCCTTTGCCAAGGTCGCCGAGTACCTGCGCGAAGGGGAGGTGGTGTGCATCTTCCCCGAGGGCATGCTGACCCTGGATGGCGAGATGAACGAGTTCCGCAGCGGCGTGGAGCGGATCATCGCGGAAACCCCGGTGCCGGTGATCCCGATGGCGTTGCAGGGGCTGTGGGGCAGCTTCTTCAGCCGCGACCCGAGCAAGGGATTCTTCCGCCGCATCTGGTCGCGGGTGTGCCTGGTGGCCGGCCAGCCGGTGCCGCCGCAGGACGCCAAGCGCCTGGCGCTGCAGGAGCAGGTTGCGGCCCTGCGCGGCGCGGCCCGCTGACTTTCGTTGGCGCAAAGAAAAAGCCCCGGCAGTGCCGGGGCTTTTTCATGGGCGTGTCGCGGTTCAGATGACCTGAACTTCGTCAGCCTGCAGGCCCTTCTGGCCTTCAACCACGATGAAGGAGACCTTCTGGCCTTCCTGCAGCGATTTGAAGCCGGTGCCCTGGATGGAGCGGAAGTGCACGAAGACATCGTTGCCGCTTTCCGGAGTGATGAAGCCGAAGCCCTTGGCGTCGTTGAACCACTTGACGGTGCCGGTCTGACGATTCGACATGGAATTACACCTTGAACAATTGAATATTGTTGTGCGGAAAAGCCCGCGCTCGTCCTGAGTTGCAGGGTGCAGTCGAAGCCGGGTGACGGGGAATGGCCCCATCAGGTCACGAGCCGCAGTGACGCAAGCAAACACAGTGGGCCGCAGCATACCGACAAATTTTCGGGAAAGCGACAGCCCGCCGGCATCGAAATCGATGCAGCGTCAGTGGCTCAGTTTCAGGCCAACCAGCCCGCAGAGGATCAGCGCAACGCTGAGCATGCGTACCGGTGCCATGGATTCGCCGAACAGCCAGATGCCAACGGCAACGGTGCCCAGCGCGCCAATGCCGGTCCAGATGGCGTAGGCGGTGCCCAGCGGCAGGTTCTTCATGGCCAGGCCCAGCAAGCCTACGCTGGCGGCCATCGCCAGGGCGGTGAGGACCGAGGGAACCAGGCGGGTGAAACCTTCGGTGTACTTCAGGCCGACGGCCCAGGCGACTTCGAACAGGCCGGCGACGAACAGAATGATCCAGGACATGCAGGACTCCAGGCGGTGGATGGATTGAAGGGCCGTCCCCGCTGGAACACCGGAAGGTGGTGAGGTCGTCCTCACTATGTGCATTATTTTGCACAAATCCGGCGCTCCGGGCAAGCCGGGCGCCGGATCGGGACTTCAGTCCGTGGCCTGTTCCCGCGCGGGCGACTCGTCGGTCATGCGCCGGAACCAGGTGGAAAGCGTCGCCCCGGAGATGTTGTGCCAGACGCTGAACAGTGCGCTGGGCACTGCCGCCAGTGGCGAGAAGTGCGCGCTGGCGAGGGCCGCGCCAAGGCCGGAGTTCTGCATGCCGACTTCCAGGGCCAGCGACTTGCGCTGCGCCAGCGGCAGGCCGAAGAGCTTGGCAGTGAAGTAGCCGAGCAGGAAGCCGAAGCCGTTGTGCAGGATCACCACGGCCAGGATCAGTAGGCCGGACTCGGCGATCTTCGCCTGGCTGGCCGCCACCACGGCGGCGACGATGATCACGATGGACACCACCGAGACCAGCGGCAGCACGTCCACCACGTGGCGCACCCGTGCACCGAGCACGCGCTGGGCGACCAGGCCGAGCACGATGGGTACCACCACCACCTGCAGGATCGACCAGAACAGCGCGCCAAAGGATACCGGCAGCCAGGCCGAGGCCAGCAGCCAGATCAGCGCCGGGGTGAGCAACGGGGCGAGGAGGGTAGTGACGCCGGCGATGGCCACCGACAGCGCCAGGTCGCCGCGCGATAGCCATGTCATTACGTTGGAAGCCGTGCCGCTGGGGCAGCAGCCGACCAGGATCACGCCCACGGCGATTTCCGCCGGCAGGTGCATCATTTGGCAGAGCAGCCAGGCCACGCCGGGCATGATCACGAAGTGGGCGATCACCCCGAGGGCGACGCGCCAGGGATGCCGGGCGACTGCGGCGAAGTCCTCGACCTTGAGCGTCAGGCCCATGCCGAACATCACCACGCCGAGCATCGGCACGATGGCGGGCGTGAGCGGGGTGAAAAGGCTGGGGACGAAGAACGCCAGGATGGCGAAGAGCAGCACCCAGAGGGCGAAGGTGTTGCCCATGAAGCGGCTGAGCAGGATGAGAGCACGCATGGGCCGTCCTTCCTGTTATGTGAGCCTTGTGGGAGTGACAGGCGCCGCGCGGAGGCGGCGCCTGCCGGGGCGTCAGATACCTTCCGGCATCGCTTCGCCGCCGAGGGCTTCGACCAGCGCCGGGAGGAACTCGGCGAAGGTCAGCATCATCAGGGTGAAGCTGGCGTCGAGCTGGCCGAGGGCGTCTTCGCCGCCGTCCTGTTCCGCCTTCTCCTGCAGCATGTCTTCGAAGCGCAGGCGCTTGATCACCACCTTGTCGTCGAGGACGAAGGACAGCTTGTCCGACCACGCCAGGGACAGCTGGGTGACCAGCTTGCCGGCGGTCAGGTGCAGCTGGATTTCCTCGCTGGTGAGGTCCTGGCGCTTGCAGCGCACCACGCCGCCGTCTTCGTGGGTGTCGCGCAGCTCGCACTCGTCGAGGACGAAGAAGTCGCCCGCGGCCTCCTGGGTCTTCACCCATTCGGTCAGGGTGGCGGTCGGCGCGACCTTCACCGTCAGCGGGCGCACCGGCAGCGAGCCCAGGGCTTCGCGCAGGGTGGACAGCAGGTCTTCGGCCTTCTTCGCGCTGGAGGAGTCGACCAGGATCAGGCCGAGGCTCGGGGCGATGGCGGCGAAGGTCGCCGAACGGCGGATGAAGGCGCGCGGCAGCAGGGTCTGGACGATCTCGTCCTTGAGCTGGTCGCGCTCCTTCTTGTAGACCTTGCGCATCTGCGCGGTCTCGATTTCGTCGACCTTGTCCTTCAGGGCGTCACGCACGACGCTGCCGGGGAGGATGCGCTCTTCCTTGCGCGCGCTGATCAGGAAGAAGCCTTCGCTGGCATGGACCAGCGGGGCATCCGGGCCCTTGCCGAAGGGGGCGGAGAAGCCGTAGGTGGTCAGTTCCTGGCTGGCGCAGGGGCGTGCCGGCTTGCTGGCCAGGGCCTTCTCCAGGGCATCGGCGTCGATCTGCAGATCCTGGGTGAGGCGGTATACGAGCAGGTTGCGGAACCACATGAGGGGCAAACTCCTGGACACAAAGGCCCCATTATTCCGTCAGGCGCTTTCCAGGCCAACCCCGTTTTGTCTTTCACGCACTTCATCTAAGCCTTTGGAACATCTGAAAATTTTTTTCATCGAGGGGCTTGCCAGCCTCCCATCTCCTCCGTAGAATGCGCCCCACTTCGAGAGTGAAGGGTGATTAGCTCAGCTGGGAGAGCATCTGCCTTACAAGCAGAGGGTCGGCGGTTCGATCCCGTCATCACCCACCAAACTCGAGGTCCGACGCAGCGGTAGTTCAGTCGGTTAGAATACCGGCCTGTCACGCCGGGGGTCGCGGGTTCGAGTCCCGTCCGCTGCGCCATATTTCGAAAAGCCCTCAGGTAGCGATACCTGAGGGCTTTTTCTTTGCGCGCGGGAAAGCCGCGCCAGTTCGCATTCCTTCGACCTGCCCGCCGAACATATCCTGTTAATTTTCCTATAAGTTTGCTGTGGGAACTTCTCCTGTGGCAGGGGTTCCTATTGCCCATAGCCACTGGCCACGAGCGCCTGATAAGCTCGCGGCTTCAAAGACCCTGCCATGACGGCGTAAAGACAAGGATTCAGCATGAAACAACATCGGTTGGCGGCAGCGATCGCGCTGGTCGGCCTGGTTCTCGCGGGCTGCGACAAGCAAGCCGCTGAAGTGGAACTGAAGACCCCCGCGCAGAAGGCCTCCTACGGCATCGGCCTGAACATGGGCAAGAGCCTGGCCCAGGAAGGCATGAACGACCTCGACTCCAAGGCTGTCGCCCTGGGTATCGAGGACGCCGTCGGCAAGCAGAAGCAGAAGCTGACCGACGAAGAGCTGACCGAAGCCTTCTCCTTCCTGCAGAAGCGTGCTGAAGAGCAACTGGCCAAGAAGAACTCCGAAGCCCTGGAAGCCGGCAAGAAGTTCCTCGAGACCAACGGTAAGCGCGAAGGCGTCGTGACCACCAAGTCCGGTCTGCAGTACGAAGTCGTGAAGAAGGCCGACGGTCCGCAGCCCAAGGCCACCGATGTGGTCACCGTTCACTACGAAGGCAAGCTGGTCGACGGCACCGTGTTCGACAGCTCCATCCAGCGTGGCAGCCCGATCGACCTGCCGGTTGGCGGCGTGATCCCGGGTTGGGTCGAAGCCCTGCAACTGATGCACGTCGGCGAGAAGATCAAGCTCTACATCCCGAGCGAGCTGGCCTACGGTGCGCAGAGCCCGAGCCCGACCATTCCGGCGAACTCCGTGCTGGTGTTCGACCTGGAACTGCTGGGTATCAAGGATCAGAATCAGCCGGAAGCGCCGGCGCCGGAAGCGACCCAGGAAGCTCCGAAGCAGAACTGAGTACCTTCGTACCAATGAAAACGCCCCGTTACCCACGGGGCGTTTTCGTTTTTGCGGGACCGGCTCTGGAACGGCACACTGACCCAATGGTCTGTTTGGGGGTGGACGTGGCGTTGGTGTTACGCTTATGCACATATTTGCCGCAGTTGCCCTGATGCCAGGGGCTTGACATCCTGGTGGCCATCGAATAGCCGCAACTGCATGATTTTTAACGCATTTGTCAGGCTGGATAAAAAATCGCCTATCTGTCTGGAGCCCCGATGGCTCGGGCCTTTGGGCGATGTTGGGGCTTTCTTTCAACAGAGTTATCCACAGTAAAGGTGGATAACCTGAACCATTCCTGTCTGGCATTCCTACCGAGGTGACGTGATGAGAAAACCTCCGGGATTCGATCGCTACCTGGACCTCGCCGGTCGTTTCCTGGCCCGTGGCCGGGTGCCGGCGTTGCTGTTCGCGGTGGCGCGCAAGAGCGGCCGCCTGAAGCTGGCCCGCAACGACCTGAAGCTGCTGCAGGAGCTGCTGGTGGCCTGGGTGCGCGGGGAGTATCGCGGCATCAGTTCCCAGGCCCTGGTGTCGGTCGTGGCGGCGCTGCTGTATTTCCTGGCGCCGGTGGACCTGGTGCCTGACTGGCTGCTGGGGGTGGGGTTCCTTGATGACCTGGCCGTGCTGGCCTGGGTCGTGCGCCGCTGGCAGTCGGAGATCGATGCCTTCAAGGTGTGGCGGGACGGCCAGGGCGTGGAGACCCGCGAGGCGCTCGCACAACTGCCGGCGCCGGTTCAGCGCCGCTGACGCAACAGCTGGTTCTGCTGGACGAGCATGCGCTGGATCGATCCATCGTCCACCAGGGTCTGCAATGCCGCGTCGAGGCGTTCGGCGGGGATCGGCAGGGTTGGGCCATAGGAGCAGCGGATCGAATAGCGCTGCAGGACGTCGGGATTGACCCGGACGGTCAGGTTCGGATGTTCCCGCAGCAGGAATTCCAATGGCCGGCGCATGTCGACGATGGCGTCCAGGCGATTGTGTTCGAGCATGTGCAGGCGGGTTTCCAGGTCGCGCACGTCGTCGCGGCGGATCGCATGGCTGGCGAAGGCCTCCATCAGGGCTGGCGGGTAGACGTAGCCAAGGCTGGTGCCGAGCGTACGGCCGCGAAGCGCGTCGAGCGTGTTGAAGGCTGGCGTATCGCTGCGTTGCGCCAGAACGTCTTCTTCCTCGAAAAGGCTGGGCGACCAGTGCAGTTTTTCCGGTGCGCTCATCCATTGCGGGTTGTTGATGCACAGCAGCTGGATGCTGCCTTGTTGCAGCGAAGCTTCCACGCGTTTGTCGGGAGTCTCGATGAAGCGAACCTGGAGGTTCAGGAGTTGTCCGACTCTTTCGCCCAGATCGCGGACGAAGCCGTGCGCCAATTCGTGGTCAATACTTTCCACGTAGGGCATTCCGTTGCTTGGCGAGTAGCCCCAGCGCAGTTCCTCGGCGCCGCAGAGGGCGCTGGTCAGGCAGAGGCAGATCAGGAGAAGACGCTGCAAGTCGGTCCCCAGGTTCGGCGGGCGGTGACGGCAGCAGCAGTATAGCCGGCACAGGTGCCGGTCAGGCTGTTAAGATGGCGGCCTGCAAGGAGTGTTGTCATGAACGTGCAAGTCATCATGCGTGACGGCGAGGCGGAATACGCCGTTGTTCCCTGGGCCGAATACCAGGCACTGCTGGCTGCCGCCGGCCGCGGCGCCGCACAGGTGGTCCAGCCCGCCGCAGCACCCGTATCCGATGAGGCTCCGAACTGGAAATCCCTGCGCGAGGCGCGCGGCCTTTCCATCGAGACGCTGGCGCGCGCGGTGGGCATCAGTCCGTCGTACCTCGCCCTCATCGAGAATGGCGAGCGCGAGGCCAGCGATGCCATCCAGCACGGCCTGCGCCGTGCCCTGGGCAGTGGGGAGTCCGGTTCTTGAGCGTACAGATCAGCCGCAAACACTGGGAAGGCCTGCTCGGTGAGCTGGAAGACGCCCGCCGCCAGCGCCATCTGTTGACCTACCGGGCGCTGATCGAGCGCCTGCAATTGCCGACACCGGCGATGACCACCCTGACTGCCGCCCTTGAACATCTTGCCGCCCTGGATGCCCGCGCCGGGCGTCCGCTGCGCAGTTCGCTGGTGATCAGCCAGGGCGCGAGCCGTCTGCCGCGTACCGGCTTCTTCGAATGCGTGGAGCGCCTCGGGCGTTTTTCCGGCGCGCCGGATGGTCCGGCCGCGGCGGGTTGGCATGCGGCGGAAGTGGTGCGGGTCTTCGAGTTCGAGTACCCCGAGGAGCTTTGAGGTGGCGACGCCCCGTGAGCAGTACTGGCGCTGGCGCGCACAGCTGACCTACGGCGTGGCGCGGCGCCTGATGGGGTGGCCATGGCTGGTGCGCCAGCCAAGCGCCTGGCAGTGGATGCAGGGGCAGTTCTCGCGCATGGCCAATCTGGGCGACACCGCTGCGCAGAGCTTCTACGGACACTTGCTGCTGTTCCGCGGGCAGGGCCTGGGCGCTCGCGAGGAAGGGCTGCGTCTGCTGCGCCTGGCTGCCAGTAGCGGTGATGCCAAGGCGGCGTACCAGGTTGGCGTGCAACTGCTTAAAGGTGATACGCGACACGCCGCCGATGCGCAGGAAGCCGCGCGCTACTGGGGACAGGCTGCCGATGGCGGCCATCCACTGGCGGCGCGCCAGCTGGCGGAGCTGTACCGTAGTGGCGGCCCAGGGCTGCCGGCGGATGAGGCGCAGGCCGCGCGCTTCGAGGCGCGCGCCCATCAGCTTGGACTCTGAGTTCAGCCAGCGCTGAGGATGTGCAGGCTGTAGCCGGGCACCGCCTTGGCGTGCCGCTTGGCTTCCGAGGCCAGCCCCGCCAACTGCCCGGCATCCAGGCGCGCGCAGGCGTCGGGTGTGAGATGCACGATACCGATCGACAACGACAGCAGCGGGAATTCCTCCCGCTGTCCGTGGCGGTTGTGCGAGACGAAGCAGCCTGCTTCGAGGTGCTCGCGGCTATAGAAGCGCCGGCACTGTCCCTGGAAGTCCTCCAGCAGGTGATTCAGGCGTTCGCGCCAGTCCCGGGTGCCCAGCACCAGCATGAAATCATCGCCACCGATATGGCCGACGAAGTCCTGTGCCGGGTCCACCCGTTCGCCCAGACATTGCGCCAGGCACAGCAGCACTTCGTCGCCGCGCGCATAGCCGTAGAGGTCGTTGAAGGGCTTGAAGCTGTCGATGTCCACATAGCACACCGCGGCTTCCCGGCCTTGTTGCAGCAGCCGGGTCAGGCACTGCTGGATCGGCACGTTGCCGGGCAGCAGGGTCAGCGGGTTGGCATGGCGAGCCTGGCGGATCTTCTGTTCGGTGATCAGCTTGAGCACATCGATCACCCGGCCCAGGCCCAGGTAGCGGCCATTCAGGGTGATGATGAAATCTTCCTCGATCCGTTGCCGTGCGCGGCTGGTCAGCAGGCGGCTGACCTGTTGCAGCGACTGGCTGCGCTCCACCGCGAGGAAATCGCTGCTCATCAGCCGGCTGATCGGCTTGCGCGCATACAGCTCCGGTGCGAAGGGCTTGAGCAGTGCATCGGACAGCGCATGGCGATGCACGATGCCTACCGGTTGCCCGTGCGCGTCGAGCACGGCGACGGAGTTCAGGTTGGCCTGAGCGCGGAAGGCTTCCAGCACGTCGCTGATCGGAGTGTCGTCGCGCACCGACGGCTGTTCGAGCAGCAGCGGTTGCAGGTCGGAGGCTTCGTCGGCGAGCAGGCTGCCGCTGGCGTCCACCTCCGGCAGCAGGCCGCGCGCCTCGCGCGGCGGCTGCTCGCTGGGGCGGCCGAACAGATAACCCTGCACCAGGTCGATACCCATTTCCGAAAGCACCGCGAGTTCTTCGGCGAGCTCGATGCCTTCGGCGATGACCTGGGCACGCGAGGCGTGGGCCATCTTCAGGATGGAGCCGACGAACTCGCGCTTCACCGTGTCCAGGTGAATGCCTTCGATGAAGTGGCGGTCGATCTTTACATAATCGGGGCGCAGCTCCGACCACAGGCGCAGGCTGGAATACCCCGCGCCGAGGTCGTCCAGGGCAATGGAGAAGCCCATTGCCCGGTAGTGATGAAGCGCGGTGTCGAGCAGGCTGAAATCCTCGATGGGCGTCTGCTCGGTGAGTTCGATCACCACGTCGTTGGGCGAGATGCCGAAGGTCTGCAATAGCTGCAGGGTGCGGCCGGGCTGGTGGGTGGGTTCCAGCAGCGATTCGGGGGATACGTTGAGAAACAGCTTGCCGTCGAGCTTCAGGTCACGAAAGCGCGTGCATGCCGTGCGTCGGCAGAGCAGTTCGAGCTGGCTCAGGCGGCCGCTGCTGCGGGCGATGCTGAACAGTGGCAGGGGCGAGTGCAGGGGGCCGTTGGACGGGCCGCGGGTGAGGGCCTCGTAGCCGATCAGGCGCCGTTCGGAGAGCGACAGGATGGGCTGGAACAGGCAGTGCAGGTCGCCGTGAGCAAGGATCTGGTCCAGGGCGCTCAACTGCTCGGTGACGGTCATGACGGTTCTCGGTGGATGAAAATGCAAAGGGCCGGTTTCCCGGCCCTGTGCATTTCACGACAGTGTCATGACGCTTTGATTACATCCGATCAGTGTTTGGCGACCTGCGAATCCAGGTTCAGGTAGTCGATCAGGATGTGCCCGGACTCGGTCAGGTAGGCGTCGTCCTGCGGCTTGGTCTTGTCCTCCTCGGGCAGGGCGTTCTCGTCTTCCTTCTTCAGCTCCTTGAGCGGTTCCTGGCCCTTGGATTTGCGCAGGGTGTTCTCCATGGCCAGCTGGCGGTTCTCGATGCTGGTCTGCTGGGCCCGGCGCTTGGCTTCGTTGAGGGTGACGGTCTTCTCTTTCATCAGCTCCTGGGCCAGCGCCAGACGCTCGCGGGCGTAGACGAAGTCGGCGTTGTTCGCGGTGCGCGCGTCATGCCGGCTGCGCAGCTGGTCGAGGAACGGCTTGAACGGGTCGGCCTGGGCCTTGAGCACCGGCTTGATGGTGTCCCACGGCATGGAGTCGGGCAGGGCGCTCTCGCCGATTTCCTTGTCGTCGACGATGGACGGGTAGCTGATGTCCGGGATCACGCCCTGGTGCTGGGTGCTCTGGCCGGAGACGCGGTAGAACTTGGCCAGGGTCAGCTTCAGCTCGCCATGGTTGAGCGGCTGGATGGTCTGCACGGTGCCCTTGCCGAAGGTCTGGCCGCCGACGATGAGCGCGCGGTGGTAGTCCTGCATGGCGCCGGCGAAGATCTCCGACGCCGAGGCGGACAGGCGGTTGACCAGTACGGTCATCGGGCCGGTATAGAAGGCCTTGCCCTCGTCATCGTTGAGCACGTCGACGCGCCCGTCGCTGTTGCGCACCAGCACGGTCGGGCCCTGGTCGATGAACAGGCCGGTCAGCTCGGTGGCCTCCTGCAGGGAGCCGCCGCCGTTGTTGCGCAGGTCGATGACGATGCCGTCGACCTTGTCCTTCTGCAGCTCGGCGATCAGCTTCTTCACGTCGCGGGTGGTGGACTTGTAGTCCGGATCGCCCGCACGGTAGGCCTTGAAGTCGAGGTAGAAGGCCGGCACGTCGATGATGCCCAGCTTGTAGGCCTTGCCTTCGTGGTCGAGGGTGATTTCCGATTTCTTCGCCGCCTGGTCTTCCAGCTTCACCGCCTCGCGGGTGATGGTGACGATCTTGCTGGTCTGGTCATTCGGCGCGTTGGTGGACGGAATCACTTCCAGGCGGACCTGCGAGCCTTTCGGGCCGCGGATCAGCTTGACCACTTCGTCCAGGCGCCAGCCGACCACATCGACCATTTCGCCCTTGCCCTGGGCGACGCCGATGATCTTGTCGGAGGTGGCGATCTGCTTGCTCTTCTCAGCCGGGCCAGCCGGTACCAGGCGCACGACCTTCACGTAGTCGTTGTCGCTCTGCAACACGGCGCCGATGCCTTCCAGCGACAGGCTCATGTTGATGTCGAAGTTTTCCGCGCTGTCCGGCGACAGGTACTGGGTGTGCGGATCGTAGGTCTGCGCGAAGGCGTTGATGTAAGCCTGGAAGATGTCTTCGCTGCGGGTCTGTTCCAGGCGCATCAGCTGGTTCTTGTAGCGCTTGGTCAGCTGCTCCTGGATGGCCTTGTTGTCCTTGCCGGCGATCTTCAGGCGCAGGACTTCGTCTTTCACCTTCTTGCGCCACAGGTCGTCCAGCTCGGCGCTGTTCTTCGCCCAGGGTGCCTTCTCGCGGTCGATCTCGAGGGATTCGTTGGTGGTGAAGTCGATCTTGTCGACGCCCTTGCCGAGCATCGCCAGGGCGAAGTCCAGGCGCTCCTTCAGGCGGTCCAGATGACGCTTGTAAATGGTGAACCCCGGGTCCAGCTCGCCGCTCTTGAGGAAGTCGTCGAACTGGGTGCGCCAGGGAGCGAACTGGTCGATGTCGGCGGCGGTGAAGTACATGCGCGCCGGGTCGAGGATCTTCAGGTAGCTGTCGTAGATCTTCGCCGAGCGATCGTCGTTCAGCGGCGGTTTGTTGTAGTGATGGCGCTTGAGCAGCTCAACGATGTTGAGGCTGGCGATCACCTGGTCCCGGTCCGGCTGCAGGCCGTCCCAGACGTTCGGGCTGCTGGTGGCAGCGAACGAGGACAGGGCGGTCGCGCCGAGGATGAACAACAGGGCGGTGCGGGGCAAAAATCGCTTCATGCTGATTCGACTGATCGCGGAGTTATGACGCATATTAGGCCTTAATTGGCGGCGCCGGGTTCAATCGCTGGTGAATTCGGCGCAGAAAAAGGGCCCGACCATACGGAGCGGGCCCTGCGAAGTCACTATGGAGGCAGCGTGAACGCATTGCAAGGTATCGAAGGGCGGGTGGAATGGGCTGAGCGTCCTTCTCCGACCTGCGCACAGGGGCAGATCCGCATCCAGGTCGCTGCCGCCGGTCTCAACCGCGCCGACCTGTTGCAGGTGGCCGGCCTGTACCCGCCGCCGCCGGGGGCCAGCGATATCATTGGCCTGGAATGTTCCGGGGTGGTCACCGAGGTGGGCGCCGGCAGCACCTGGCAGGTGGGCGACCGGGTCTGCGCGCTATTGGCGGGCGGCGGCATGGCCGAGGAAGTGGTGGTAGACGAGCGCCACGCGCTGGCAGTGCCGGCTGGCCTGTCCCTCGCCGAGGCCGCTGCGCTGCCCGAGGTCTACGCCACTGCCTGGCTGAACCTGTTCATGCTCGGTGCCTTGCAGCCGGGCGAGAAGGTCCTGCTGCACGCGGGCGCCAGCGGCGTCGGTTCGGCCGCTATCCAGCTGTGCAAGGCCTTCGGCAGTCCGTGCTGGGTCAGCGTCGGTTCGGCCGATCGCCTCGCCTACTGCGAGGGCCTGGGGGCCGAGGGTGGCGTGCTGCGTGGCGAGAGCCTCGAAACCCTTCGGGACTTCGCGCCGTTCGACGTGATCCTCGATCCGGTGGGCGCCAACTACGCCAAGCTGGACCTGGAGATCCTCGGTCGCGATGGTCGATGGGTGGTCATCGGGCTGATGGGTGGTCGCAAGGCCGAGCTGGATCTGGCCCTGCTGCTGGGCAAGCGCATCCAGCTGATCGGCTCGACCCTGCGTTCGCGAGATGCCGACTTCAAGGCGCACCTGATGGCGGAACTGGGACAGAAGGTCTGGCCATTGTTCGAAACTGCCAAACTGAGCCCGCAACTGGAGCGAACCTTCCCCATCGGCCAGGCACAGACGGCCTTCGATGCACTGGCCAGTAACCAGGTGCAGGGCAAGGTGGTGCTGCTGATCGACGAAGGCCTGAAGTAATCAGGCGCCGGACGCAGGGAGTGCGAGCATGGCGGACACAGAGGGAATCGCCGGCAACGGCGAAGCGCTGAGGGACTTCTGGAGCCTGCCGGGCTGGCTCAATGGGCTGTTCTGGCTGCTCCAGTTCAGCCTGAGCGCCGCAGCGGGCGCGCTGGCGGTGCTGCTGTCGATGTTGTGGATGCCCGAGGGGGCGATCTGGAGCCTGTCGGGCATAGTCGCCGGTCTCTTCATCGTTTACCTGTCCGTTCTCGTCCATGAGTTGGGGCATTTGCTGGCTGCACGCTGGGCCGGCATGACCGTCCTGCGCATGCGCGTCGGACGCCTGGATATCCGGCTGCTGCGCAAAGGCTGGAAACCGGGCTTTGCGCCGCGCCTGCAAAAACGCCTGCAGGGTTTCGTCATGGCGTTCGCCGACCCACGCACTCCCTGGCGGCGGCAGCATATGTGCTTCGTTGCAGGCGGGCCGCTGGCGAATCTGCTGCTTGCCGTGCTGGCCGGTGCCCAGGGGGCATGGCTGGCTCCCGGTGCCGCCCACGGCGTGCTGCTGGCATTCGCCGCTTGCAACGCCTGCATGGGCGTCGCCAATCTGCTGCCGGTGGAGCGCAAGCCGCAGGTCAGTGATGGGCTCTGGCTGTTGCGCTGGTGGCGCGGAGTGGATGTCGATCATCCCAGGCTGGCCTTCGCCCGGCTGATGGGGGCCGCCTGTGCGGGGCAGTGCGCCGATCAGGCGGATCCTGCGGATCTGCACTTGCTGGAGGCCCAGGGGCAGCCCATGTCCCTGCTGGCGCTGTACATCCGCCTCCGGGGCCTGCTCGTGCAGGGGCGTTGGGCGGAAGCGGCCGCGCTGGAGGCGGTGTTCCAGGCGCAACGTTCGGCACTGCCGGAGGCGATGCTGCGTCCGCTGTACGATCTCTTGCGGTTGATGGAAACCGAACTGGCATTCGCCCAGGCGATGGCCAGCAAGAGTGCCCTTGGCTTGTTCGACGAACTGCTGCCGAGTCGGCTGCAGCGGGAATACGCCAGCATCTGGGCGCGTTGCCTGGCTCTGCGCGCGGTATTGGCCGGCGACGACGGGGAGCGTCGTCGTCAGTTTGCGCGGGGGTTGGAGCACGCCGCGCTGTCGCCCGATCTTTCCATGGAGAAAGAAGAGGCGCGAATCCAGCAGGGCATGCTCAAGTTCCTGCGCGGCTGAGCGGGGTCAGCGCCAGGCGAGGCTGTCCCAGCCCATTTTCTGCGCATGCTCCAGCAGCACCGGATCGGCGTTCACCACATGCGGGTGGCCGACCAACTTGAGCAGCGGCAGGTCGTTGCGCGAATCGGAGTAGAAGTGTGCTTCGGCCAGCGGGCTGTCGTCGCCCTCCAGCAGGTCGAGCAGGCGCAGCACCTTGCCTTCGCGGTAGGTCAGCACGCCCACGGTGCGCCCGGTGTAGTGGCCGTTCACCACTTCCAGGTCGATGGCCAGCACCTCGTCGATGCCGATGCGTTCGGCGATGGGCTGCACCAGGTGCACGCCCGAGGCGGAGATCACCAGCGGACGGTCGCCGGCCTCGCGGTGGCGGGCGAGGGTGGCGCAGGCATCGCTGTGGATCAGCGGTTCGATCACGTCCTCGACGAAGGTGCCTACTTCACGCTCGATTTCCTCGACGCTGCGCCCGGCCATCGGCTCCAGGGCGAAGGCCATGTAATCCTCCATGGGCAGCTTGCCCTGCGCGTACAGCGCCATCAGCTCGGCGTCGCGCTTGAGGAACGACTCCGCATCCACCCAGCCCAGGTCGGCCATGCGCTGGCTCCACAGGCTCGCGCAGTCGCCGTCGATCAGGGTGTCGTCGAGGTCGAAAATCACCAGGGCCATCAGGCCACCTCCCGAATACTTTCAATGTCGATTTGCAGGCCGAGCTCGGTGCCGGCCGGGTACAGGCGCTCGGCGCTGCGATTGAGGACGTCCACGGTCAGTTCGACGCCGGCGGCGTCCACCCGGTAGCGGATCACGTTGCCCAGCAGGCTGTGGGAGAGTACCCGAACCGGGATGCCGTCGCTTGCCTCGGCGCTCAGGCGCAGGGATTCCGGGCGGATCGCTACCTTCTGCTGGAAGGGCCGGTCCAGCAGGCGGGTGGCCTGGGCGGCTTCGAGCAGGTTGTAGTTGCCGATGAAACCGGCGGCGAAGACGTTTTCCGGCGCGGTGTAGAGGGTCTCGGCGTCGCCGCTCTGGACGATGCGCCCGGCGTTCATCAGCACGATGCGGTCGGAGAGCGTCAGCGCTTCTTCCTGGTCGTGGGTGACGAACACCGTGGTCAGTTTCAGCTCCTGCTGGATGCGCCGGATCTGCTCGCGCAGGTGTTTGCGGATGCGCGCGTCCAGCGCCGACAGCGGCTCGTCGAGCAGCAGCAGGCGCGGGCGGGTGACCAGCGAGCGAGCCAGGGCGACGCGTTGGCACTGGCCACCGGAGAGCTGGTGCGGGTAGCGCGAGGTCAGCGGGCCGAGTTCGACCATCTCCAGCACTTCGCGCACGCGCTGGGCGGACTCCGCCGGCGGTACCTTCTGCATGCGCAAGCCGAAGGCGACGTTCTGCTCCACAGTCATGTTGGGGAACAGCGCGTAGCTCTGGAACACCATGGCGATGCCGCGCTTCTGCGGGCTCTTGGGCACGATGTCCTCGCCGTCCAGCAGGATGCGTCCGCTGTCCACCGCGGTGAGGCCGGCGATGCAGCGCAGCAGGGTGGATTTGCCGCAGCCGCTGGGGCCGAGCAGGGTGACGAACTCGCCGCGCTCGGCGGCGAAGTCGATGTCCTGGAACACCGTTGTGGTGCCGTAGCTCTTGTTCAGTGTCTCGACGCTGAGGAAGCTCATGCCTTGTCCTTGCTTAAACGGTTGGCCGCCCAGGTGAGCAGCAGGACGAAGAGGAAGTAGGAGACCACCACCGCACTGGTGTAGTGGCCGCTGCTGTTGCGCATATTGTTGAGGAACACCTGCAGCGTTTCGTAGCGGGTGCCCACCAGCAGGTTGGCGAAGACGAATTCGCCGATGAGGAAGGAGAAGGACAGGAACAGTGCCACCATCAGGCCCTTGCGCAGATTCGGCAGCACCACCAGCAGGGCGGCCTGCCAGGTGCTGGCGCCGAGTAGGTGGGCGGCGTCCATCAGGTCATGCAGGTTGATCGCCTGCAGGTTGTTGCTGATCGCCCGGTACATGAAGGGCAGGGCGATGGTGAAGTAGCAGCCGATCAGCACCCAGGGCGTGCCGATCAGTGGCAGCGGCCCGGCCGCGTAGAGCTGCAGCAGGCCGACCGAGGAGACCACCGGCGGTACCGCGAAGGGCAGCAGGATCAGCACGTTCATCAGTGCATCCAGGCGCGGGAAGTAGTAGTGCACGACGAACATCAGCGGCAGCACCAGCACCACGCTCAGCACCAGCGAGCCGAAGCACACCAGCAGCGACTGGCCGAAGGCGGTGAGGAAGCGTGGATCGCTCCACAGCGTGAAGTACCACTTCAGGGTCAGGCCGTCGGGCAGCACGCTGGCGCTCCAGGAGGTGGCCAGCGAGTAGAGCAGGGTGGCGGCCAGCGGCAGCAGCAGGATCAGGAACAGCGCATAGACCACCACGCGGTGGTAGAGCGGACTAGCGTTTCGCGACATGGTAACTCCGGCGCAGCAGCCACTGATGGACGAGGGTGATCAGGGTCATCAGGCCGACCAGGAACATCGCCAGCGCGCTGGCCATGTTCGGGTCGAGGAACACGTCGCCCGAGACCAGGCCGGCGATGCGGATGGTGACCACGTTGAAGTTGCCGGTGGTCAGCGAGTACACCGTGGCGTAGGCGCCCAGGGCGTTGGCCAGGAGGATGACGAAGGTGCCCAGCAGCGCCGGGGTCAGCACCGGAATGCCGATGTGCCGCCAGAACGCCCAGTGGCTGGCGCCCAGCAGCGCGGCGGACTCGCGCCAGTCTTCGCGCAGGGCGTCGAAGGCGGGGAACAGCAGCATCACCCCCAGCGGAATCTGGAAGTAGGTGTAGAGGATGATCAGGCCGGTCTTCGAGTAGAGGTTGAAGTCCTCGATGATCCCCGCCTGCTTGAGCAGCAGGGTGATGGCGCCGTTGAAGCCGAGGATGATGATGAAGGCGAAGGCCAGCGGCACCCCGGCGAAGTTGCTGGTCATGTTGGCGAAGGCCATCACGAAGTCGCGCAGCCTGCTGTCCACCTGACGCAGCGAGTAGCTGCCAAGTACTGCGATGAGCAGGCCGATCAGGCTCGACCAGATCGATATTTCCAGGCTGTAGCGGATCGCCTGGCGGTAGAACGGCGAGCCGAGGATCTCGGCGAAGTTGCCCAGCCCCCAGGCATCGCTGGTGCGCAGGCTGTTCACCGCGACCCAGGCCAGCGGGGCGACCTGGAAGGCAATGAAGAACACCGCGAAGGGCAGCAGGCAGAGCAGGGCGATGAGTTTTCCGCGATTCGATCTCATGCCTTGAGCAGCTCCCGGCAGACGGGTTTGTCGTGGGCGGCGCCGAGGATTTCGCACAGCGTGCCGCACAGTTCGACCTGACGCGGCCGCGCCTGGTCGTCGAGGCTGAAGGCGTCGCCGAAGACGAACAGTGGCACTTCGCGCTCCTCGGGGAGGATGCCGCCGTGGCTGCGGTCGTCGTTCATGCCGTGGTCGGCGGTGACCATCACCTGGTAGCCGGCTGCCAGCCACTGGTGCAGGTATTCGGAGAGGATGATGTCGACGTGGCGCGCGCTGTTGCGGTACTGCGGCGTGCCCAGGCCGTGCTTGTGGCCGGCGTCGTCGATGTTCATCGGGTGCACCAGCAGGCAGTTCGGCGCATGCCGGCGGCGCAGCGACTCGGCGTCGGTGAACAGGTGCGAGTCGGGGTAGTGGTCGGTCCAGTAGAAATGGCCGTGCTGGATCGGCAGGGATTCGTCGTCGGTGTGGCGGTCGCGGGCTGGATCGAAGGGCGTGCGGTTGTACAGCTCGCTGACCCAGTTGTAGGCCGCCGCGGCGGTGGTCAGGCCGGCGGCGCGGGCGTAGTGGAACAGGCTGCGCTGGTTGGACAGGCGCGACACGTCGTTGTGCAGGATGCCGCTGTCGATCGGGCGTACGCCGGTGAGAATGCATTCGTAGAGCGGGCGCGACAGCGAAGGCAGCTCGCATTCGAGCCGGTAGAGCCGGCCGCGGCCGGCGTTGCACAGGGCCTGCAGGTGGCCCATGCAGTCGTGGGCGACGCTGTAGTTGAGGCCGTCGAGGACGACCAGGATGACGTCGTGGCGCATGGGGCGGGGCCTTTGTCGGAACGCAAAACCGCCCCGGCGAACCGGGGCGGCCGGACGTCATTGCATGTTGATGATGACGTTTTCCTGCCACATGCGCGGCAGACGCTTGGAGGTCTCTTCCCAGGCCTTGGCGTCCTTGATCGGCTGGGCCTTGGCGTACTGCTCGTTGGGCAGCAGCTTGGCCTTCACGTCGGCCGGCAGGGTCAGGTGCTCGGCGCGGATCGGACGGGCATTGCCCTTGGCCAGGTTGATCTGTCCGGCGTCGCTGAAGATGTATTCGCGGGCGAGCTTCGCGGCGTTCGGGTTCTTCGCGTACTTGTTGATGATGGTGGTGTAGCCGGAGATCACCGAACCGTCGGAGGGGATCAGCACCTCGAAGCGCGACGGGTCGATCTGGTCGCGGTAGCTCAGGCCGTTGAAGTCCCAGACGATGCCGACTTCCACTTCACCCTTCTCCAGGGTGTTGATCACCGGGTTGGTCAGCGACAGGCGCCCCTGCTTGGCGATCTGCGCGAAGAACTCCAGGCCCGGCTTGATGTTCTTCTCGTCGCCGCCGTTGGCGATGCTTGCGGCCAGCACGCCGTTGACCGCCTGGGCGGCGGCGCTGACGTCACCGATGGTGACCTTGTACTTGCCCTTGAGCAGGTCGGCCCAGCTGTGCGGGACGTCCTTCACCAACTGCTTGTTGACGATGAAGGCGATGGTGCCGGTGTAGGCCAGTGCCCAGTGGCCGTCCTTGTCCTTGGCCCATTCCGGGACCTGATCCCAGGTGCTGGGCTTGTAGGGCTGGCTGACGTCCATCTGCACGGCGATGGGGCCGAAGGCGGCGCCCACGTCGCCGATGTCGGCGCTGGCGTTTTCCTTTTCGGCCTTGAACTTGGCCAGCTCCTGGGCCGAGCTCATGTCGGTGTCCATGTGCTTCAGGCCGTACTTGCTTTCCAGGTCCTTCCAGGTGTCTTTCCAGTTCGCCCAGCTGTCGGGCATGCCCACGCTGTTGACCTGGCCTTCCTTGCGGGCGGCGGCTTCCAGCGTTTGCAGGTTGGCGTCGGCCGCCATGGCGAGGCCACTGCCGATGGCAATGGCCGATCCCAGCAGTGAAGCAAGCAAGCGTTTCATTCGGTGCTCCTTCGATCGTTAGGGTAGGTCCGTGTCCGGCATCCGCCGACGCGGGGAAACATGTGGTCTAGATCAGCAAGACCCAGGCCAATCTATGTGGCCTGGATGACAGTTTGATGTCCGGCCTGGCGCAGGCTTTGCCGGCAAGGCAATCTGGCGGGGCATCCGGGGAAAGCGTAGACCATCGCCAATAGCCCGGTTTCATTGGGCTACGCTGTTTTCTTGCGCTGGCATGGGCGCTGCTTGAAAGTGGCTTGTCACGGGACCGTCATGGGACTTTCCTAGGATGAAGGCACCCCGGAAAATCATGGAAATGCCCCGTTTCGGGGCTGGACTAGGCCAAAAGAGGAATCGGAATGCGCGATGCGGCGCTACCCACGGTGACGGCGATCTGCCGGGCACTGACCGAACAGATCGACAGCGGGCTGCTCAGCGCCGGCGGCAAGCTGCCGGCCGAGCGCAAGCTGAGCGAGCTGTTCGATACCACGCGGATCACCTTGCGCGAGGCCCTGGGCCAGTTGGAGGCGCAGGGGCTGATCTACCGCGAGGAACGCCGTGGCTGGTTCGTTTCGCCACCGCGCCTGCTCTACAACCCGCTGGTGCGCAGCCACTACCACGCGATGGTGGAAGGGCAGGGCCGCGTGCCGGCTACCGAAGTGCTGTCGGCCCGGCAGATTCCCGCCAGCGCGACGATCTGCGAGCTGCTGGAGCTGCCGGCGCTGTCCAGCGTCTACCAGATCCGCCGCCTGCGACGGGTGGACGGCCGGCTGGTGCTCTATGTCGAGCATTACCTCAACCCGGCGTACTTCCCGGGCATTCTCGACAGCGACCTCACCTGCTCCCTGACCGAGCTGTACGGCAGCCGCTACGACATCCGTTACGGCCGCGTGCGCTTCGACATGGTGCCCACCGCGCTGCACGGCGAGGCGGCCAGCGTGCTGCGGGTTGCCGAGGGTAGCCCGGCGCTGCGCATCACCCGCATCAACCGCGACCAGCATGGGCGCATCATCGATTGCGACCTGGAATTCTGGCGGCACGATGCGATCCACGTGAGCGTGGAAGTGCCGGATTAATACGGTGCCCACCTGTAGGAGCGGGCCATGCCCGCGATCGCGCGCACGGCGCGCTCCTACACCAATGCTTCAGCGATCCGGATTCCATTCTGGATACGCCGGAATCCCTTCCTGCGCCAGCCACGGGCGGTCATGGGACACCCAGATATGCCGCGCCGGCCGTGTGCCTGGGTCGTCGTCCAGGCTTGCCACGCGAACGATGACGTGGGGCTGGCCGTTGCGCTCGGCGATCAGTTGCGTCCCACAGCGTGGACAGAACTTGCGCAGCTTGCCTGGCGACGATTCGTACGCCGCCACCTTGTTCTCGCCGCGGGTCCAGCGAAAGTGCTTGCGCATCACCCCGGCGGTGGTGGCAAAGGCCGCCGAATGCGCCTTCTGGCAGGTGTGGCAGTGGCAATGGCCGATCGGCATGTCCAGGCCATCGATCTGGTAGGTGATGTCGCCGCACAGGCAGCTTCCGTTGAAGGGCATGTTCGATCTCCTGAAAGAAAAACGCCCGGCAAGTGCCGGGCGTTCGGGTCAGGGCAGGTCGGCGCTGTCGTAGAAGGCGCTGAGTACCTTGGTCAGGTAGTGCAGGTCCTGGCTGCCGGCCAGTTCGCGGATAGAGTGCATGGCGAAGGTCGGCAGGCCGATGTCCACGGTGCGCACGCCGATCTGGCTGGCGGTGATCGGGCCGATGGTGGAGCCGCAACCCATGTCGCTGCGGGTCACGAAGCTCTGCACCGGCACTTCGTTTTCCAGGCACAGGTGGCGGAAGAAACCGGCGGTCTCGCTGTTGGTGGCGTAGCGCTGGTTGCTGTTGATCTTGATCACCGGGCCGCCGTTGAGCTTCGGTCCGTGGTTGGCGTCGTGCTTGTCGGCGTAGTTGGGGTGTACGCCGTGGGCATTGTCGGCCGAAACCAGCAGCGAGCGCTGCAAGGTGCGAGTGAAGGCGTCGCTCTCGGGGATTACGCGGCGCAGCACCTGTTCGAGGAACGGGCCGTCGGCACCGCAGGCCGAGCAGGAGCCCACTTCCTCGTGGTCGGTGCAGACCAGCACGCCGCTCTGCTCATCGTCGCTGGCCAGCAGCGCCTGCAGGCCGGCATAGCAGGACAGCAGATTGTCCAGGCGGGCACCGGCGATGAAGGCCTGGTCGAGGCCGATCACGGCGGCGCGCTGGGTGTCGTAGAAGCTCAGCTCATAGTCGAGGATGGCGTCGGCGGTGATGCCGTGTTCCAGCTGCAGCTGTTCGCCGAGCAGGTCGCGGAAGTCGCGGCCTTCGCCGGCGGAAACCTGGGCCAGGATCGGCGGCAGTTCGGTCTGTGCGTTGATTGCCCAGCCCATGTTGGCCTCACGGTTGAGGTGGATGGCCAGGTTGGGGATGACGGCAATCGGCGCCTTGAAGTCGATCAGTTTGCTTTCCACCTTGCCGGCCAGGCGGAAGGTGACTCGGCCGGCCAGCGACAGGTCGCGGTCGAACCAGGGCGCGAACAGCGCGCCGCCATAGACTTCGACGCCCAGTTGCCAATAGCCATGGCGCACCAGCTCGGGGTTGGGCTTGACCCGCAGGCAGGGGCTGTCGGTATGTGCGCCGACCAGGCGCAGGCCGCGCTCCAGCAGCGGCGCGGTGCCGAGCTTGAAGGCGATCAGCGAGGAGTCGTTGCGGGTGACGTAATAGCGGCCACCGGCTTCGGTGCGCCAGGCCTCGCGCTCGTCCAGACGCTGGTAGCCGGCCTCGTCGAGGCGACGGGCGAGGGTCTGGGTGGCGTGGAAAGGCGTGGGGGAGGCCGCGAGGAAATCGATCAGGCCCTGGTTGAGTTCTGCACGCATGGGTAACTCCGGACAGCGAATGGCCGGAAGTTTAACGTAAATGCGCGAATCTGCGGCCGGATGAAGCGTGTCATTGGGCACCCGCGGTTGTACGCCAGCAGTGGGGCATTCGTAGGAGCGCCCCATGGGCGCGATCGCGGGCATGGCCCGCTCCTACGGGTTGTCAGAACGGCGCGGGCGACTCGAAGCGCAGGCGCTCGCCGGTCTGCGGATGGGTCAGGGCCAGCATGCTGGCGTGCAGGCACAGGCGATCGCGCAGGGTGAGGGCTTCGCCTTCGGCATACAGGCGGTCGCCCAGCAGCGGGTGGCCGATGCTGAGCATGTGCACGCGCAACTGGTGCGAGCGGCCGGTGATCGGTGTGAGTTCGACGCGGCTCCAGTTGCCGTGGCGTTCCATCACGCGCCAGAAGGTCAGTGCGTGACGGCCCTGCTCGAAGTCCACCACGTGGCGCGGCTTGGTCGGCGGGTCATAGCGCAGCGGCGCTTCGATGCGGCCGCTGTCCAGCTCCGGCTCGCCCCAGCAGAGCGCGGTGTAGGCCTTCTCGGTTTCACGGTCGTGGAACTGGCGGGACAGCTCGCGGTGGCTGTCGGCGTCGCGGGCGAGGACGATCAGGCCCGAGGTTTCCCAGTCCAGGCGATGGACGATGCGCGCTTCCGGGTAGCCGTTCTCCTGCAGGCGGGTGATCAGGCAATCCTTGTTGTCGTCCGCGCGGCCGGGCACGGAGAGCAGCAGGGTGGGCTTGTTCACCACCAGCAGGGCGGCGTCCTCGTGGACGAATTCGATCTGGGAAAGCGGCATGGAAACTCTTGCGCGAATGAAAGTGACAGAAACGACTGCGGCGGCCGAGGCCGCCGCAGGTTCACCCAGGCCGGATCAACGCTCCGGCAGGGTGATGTTGAGTTCCAGGATCGAACAGCTGCCCTGGTTGGCCAGCTCGACCTGGACTTGTTCCTGGTCGATGGGCACGTATTTGCGGATCACTTCCAGCAGGTCTTTCTGCAGCTGCGGGAGGTAGTCCGGTTGCGAACGGTTGCCGCGCTCATGGGCGACGATGATCTGGAGTCTTTCTTTCGCGATGGAAGCGCTGGAGGGCTGCTTCCGGCTGCGGAAGAAATCTAAAAGGCTCATTCACGTCCTCCGAACAGTCGTTGCAGGAATCCTTTCTTCTGCACGTCGAGGAAGCGGTGGGGCATTTCTTTGCCCAACAGTCGCTCGACGGCGTCGCTGTACGCTTGGCCGGCATCGCTTTCTTCGTCGAGGATGACCGGTACGCCCTGGTTGGATGCCTTGAGCACCGCCTGGGATTCCGGAATCACGCCGAGCAGACGAATGGCCAGGATTTCCTCGACGTCCTCGACGCCGAGCATTTCGCCCTTGGTGACGCGCTCGGGGTTGTAGCGGGTCAGCAGCAGGTGCTCCTTGATCGGGTCCTCGCCTTTCTCGGCGCGTGCGGACTTGCTGGCCAGCAGGCCGAGCATGCGGTCGGAGTCGCGAACCGAGGAGACTTCCGGGTTGGTCACGACAATCGCCTCGTCGGCGTAGTACATGGCCAGGTGGGCGCCTTTCTCGATGCCCGCCGGGGAGTCGCAGATGATGTAGTCGAAGGACTGCTTGAGCTCTTCCATCACCTTGCCGACGCCTTCCTGGGTGAGCGCGTCCTTGTCACGGGTCTGGCTGGCGGCCAGCACGTACAGGTTCTCGAGGCGCTTGTCCTTGATCAGGGCCTGGGTGAGGGTGGCTTCGCCGTTGATGACGTTGACGAAGTCATACACCACGCGGCGCTCGCAGCCCATGATCAGGTCGAGGTTACGCAGGCCCACGTCGAAGTCGACGATGACGGTCTTGTGGCCGCGCAGGGCCAGGCCGGTGCCGATGGCTGCGCTGGAAGTGGTTTTACCGACGCCACCCTTACCGGAAGTGACTACGAGGATCTTGGCCAAGGTGATTCACCCCAAAGAAAAAACGAAGAATTCTGGTCCCTGAAAGTCGCGGCAGTATCCGTTAAAGGCGGGTGATGTTCAACACGTCACCCGACAGGCTGACATGCACCGCCTGCCCCCATTGCGGACTGCGTCGAAGGTCTTCGGCGACCTTGTAATTACCAGCGATGGACACGAGTTCCGCGGCCAGCTGCTGGCAGAAAATCCGCGCGCTGGTGTCACCCTTGACACCGGCCAGGGCACGACCGCGCATCGGACCGTAAACATGGATATTGCCGTCGGCGAGAAGTTCCGCACCCGGACTGACCGGGGCCAGCACGATCAGGTCGCCACCGGCGGCATAGATCTGCACGCCGCCGCGTACCGGGGTGGTCACCAGTTTGGTCGGCCGGACGACCGGCGCCGGCGGTTCGGCCGGCTTTTCCGGTGCGGCGTCCTTTGCCGGCTCCTGGGGCTCGGCCGGTTTTTCCGCCTGGGTTTCGGCCGGGGCTGCCTCGGCAGGCTTTTCCAGCTGTGCGCTGGCGCTGCCGGCGGCCTGCTCCACGGCCTTCTCCGACAGGCGCTCGCCGCGCGGGCGGCGCACCGGGGTGGCGCCGGTCAGCGGGGCGGCCACATCTTTCGGCTCGACGGTGCGTTCGCGGGACGAACCGGACGGCGGCAGTACCGGGATGTCGAACATGGTCGCCAGGCGGATGTCTTCCTCGCGACTGGCACGAACGGCCAGGGTGCGCAGGCCGTGGCGGCGGCAGATGTCCAGCACGCCCTGCAGGTCGAGCTGGCCTTCGCCGTCGGGCAGCTTGTCCAGCGCCAGCACCAGCGGGGTGTCACGGAAGAAGTTGGGTGCCTGGGCGACCTTGTCGGCGAGCTGACGGTCCAGGCGCGGCAAGTCGTTGTGGGCCAGTTCCAGAACGGTGACGGCGAGCATGCTGCCCTTGAGCTGGAATACGGGATCGTGGTCGAGAAGGTCAGCTTGGCTCATGGTCGGACTGCGTCATTAAATGGGTTGGACTTATAGCGGACCGCCCCGGCAGCCGCAAGCGTGGCGCATAGCCAGGGCTGAAGGCAGGCACGGCGCGCGTCTGCAAGGTAGAATGTCCGGCTTTGATCGTGACCGGAAAGTTCCATGGACCGCCCCAGCTTTCGCCGAGAGTTCCTCCACCCCCGTCACTGGCCGCTCTGGCTCGGCCTCGGCGCGCTCTGGCTGGTGGTGCAGCTGCCGTATCCGGCGCTGCTCTGGCTGGGGCGAGCACTGGGCGCGGTGATGTACCGCGTGGTCGGCAGCCGCCGGGCGATTGCCGCGCGCAACCTGGAACTGTGCTTCCCCGAGCTGTCCGCTGCCGAGCGTACCCGCCTGCTGAAGGAAAACTTCGCCTCCACCGGTATTGCCTTCTTCGAGATGGCCATGAGCTGGTGGTGGCCCAAGGCACGCCTGGCGAAGCTTGCCCATATCGAAGGCATCGAGCACCTGAGGAAGGCCGAGGCCGAAGGCAAGGGCGTGATCCTCATGGCCATGCACTTCACCACCCTGGAGATCGGCGCGGCGCTGCTTGGCCAGGTGCAGACCATCGACGGCATGTACCGCGAGCACGACAACCCGGTGTTCGATTTCGTCCAGCGCGCCGGCCGCGAACGGCACAACGCCGACGCCACCGCCATCGAGCGCGAGGACGTGCGCGCCATGCTCAAGGTGCTGCGCGCCGGTCGCGCCATCTGGTACGCACCGGACCAGGACTACGGCATCAAGCAGAGCATCTTCGTGCCGCTGTTCGGCATCCAGGCCGCCACCGTCACCGCCACCACCAAGTTCGCCCGCCTGGGCCGCGCCCAGGTGTGCCCGTTCACCCAGTCGCGCCTGGCCGACGGTTCGGGCTATCGCCTGATCATCCACCCGCCGCTGGAGGACTTCCCCGGCGAGACCGAAGAGGCCGACTGCCTGCGGGTCAACCAGTGGGTGGAAAGCGAGATTCGCCGCCAGCCCGAGCAATACCTCTGGGCGCACCGCCGCTTCAAGAGCCGTCCCGAAGGCGAACCCAAGCTCTATGCCAGGAAGAAGAAGTAGAGCGAGGCGGGCTACTCTGGATACGACGTGACAGGGACTGCATCCGTGACCGATTCCACCCGCCCCGCGACATCCCCGGCCGTGACCGGCCTCATCCTTTCGGGTGGTGGCGCGCGGGCGGCTTACCAGGTGGGCGTGCTGGCGGCGATCGCCGAACTGCTGCCGGAGGGGGCCGAGAATCCCTTCCCGGTGATAGTCGGAACCTCGGCCGGAGCGATCAATGCCGTGGGGCTGGCGTGCGGGGCGCTGTCCTTCCCGACGGCAGTACAGCGGCTCACCCAGGTCTGGAAGGGGTTTCGCACCGGCCAGGTGTACCGGGCGGACTGGTCGGGCGTGGTCAGCCAGGCCTTTCGTTTTCTCGGCCACAGCCTCCTCGGGCTGGGCAAGCGCCAGCCGGTGGCGCTGCTCGACAGCCGGCCATTGCGCTACCTGCTGGAGCGCGAGCTGGATTTCTCCGGCATCGCCGCCGCCGTACGCCGCCGCAACCTGCGGGCGGTGGCGGTCACCGCGTTCGGCTATGAGTCCGGCCAGGCGGTGACCTTCTACCAGGGCCGCGCCACCATTGATCCCTGGCTGCGCCATCGGCGGGTGGGCGTGCCGACTCGCCTGAGCCTGGAACACCTGCTCGCCAGCTCGGCGATCCCGTTGCTGTTCGCGCCGGTGAAGGTGCAGCGCGAGTTCTTCGGCGACGGCGCGGTGCGCCAGCAGGCTCCGATCAGCCCCGCGCTGCACCTGGGCGCCAACCGCGTGCTGGTGATCGGGGTGAGCGGCAACCCGACCCTGGGCAGCGCCAACGAGCAGGTGGCCAATTACCGTACCGGCCAGCCGCCGAGCCTGGCGCAGGTGGGCATCCACTTGCTCAACAGCACCTTCATCGACAGCCTGGAAGGCGATATCGAGCTGCTGAACCGGATCAACTTCTTGAGTTCGATGGTGCCGGAAGGCAAGCGCCGTGCGGCGCTGGGGCTGCAGCCGGTGGACGTGCTGCTGATCTCGCCCAGCCGGCCGCTGGATGAAATCGCCGCCGAATATCGCCATGAGTTGCCGCGTGCGCTGCGCCTGTTCCTGCGTGGGCCGGGGGCGACCAAGGCGAGCGGGGCGGGGGTGTTGAGCTACCTGCTGTTCGAGCCGGGCTACTGCAATGCGCTGATCGAACTGGGTTATCGCGATGCCATGGAAAAGCGCGCGGAGATCGCGCGCTTTCTGGGGATGGAGGAGTGGTCGTTGTAGCCGCGACGTTTCCGTGAGCGTAGGAGCAAGCTTTGCCCGCGATGGGTTCCCGGCGCGAAGCGGAGTCATCGCGGACGGAGTCCGCTCCTACATACAGCCTGCCTTCGTGCGCGTGGCTCAGACCGCCAGCACGCCATCACGGTAATCGCGCAGGGCCTGCTCGATTTCCTCGCGGCTGTTCATCACGAAGGGGCCGTACTGCACGATCGGCTCATTGAGCGGCTTGCCGGCCAGCAGCAGGACGCGCGCGCCGCTGTCGCTGGAAAGCTGGACCTCGTCACCCTGGCCGAGCCGCACCAGGCGGTTGGTGGCCACGTTCTCTTCGCCGCGCTCGCCCGGTACCTTCAGCGAACCTTCGTAGACGTACAGCATCACCCGGTGTCCCGCCGGAATGCGCGGGCTGACCGAGGCGCCCGCCGGCAGCGTCAGGTCGTAGTAGTGCGGCTCAGTGCCGGGGCGTTGCACGGCGCCGTCCAGCACAGTTTCGCCATCGTCGAAGTGGCCGGCGATCACGGTGACGCCGACGCCTTGCGCGGTGGTGGTGCGCGGCACGTCTTCCGGCTCGATGTCGCGGTAGCCGGCCGGGGACAGCTTGTCCTTCGCCGGCAGGTTCAGCCACAGCTGGAAGCCGCGCATGGCTCCTTCTTCCTGCTCGGGCATCTCGCTGTGGATGATGCCGTGGGCGGCAGTCATCCACTGCACGCCGCCGGGCTTGAGCAGGCCACGGTTGCCCAGGTGATCCTCATGGCGCATACGCCCTTCGAGCATGTAGGTGACGGTCTCGAAGCCACGGTGCGGGTGGGCCGGGAAGCCGGCGATGTAGTCGTCCGGGTTCTGCGTGTCGAATTGGTCGAGCATCAGGAACGGGTCGAAGCGCTCGATGCCGGGGCCGCCGATCACGCGGGTCAGGCGCACGCCGGCGCCGTCAGAGGCGGGGTGGCCGATGTGTTGGTCGATCAGGGTACGCAAACGGGTCATGGGAACCTCCTTGATCAGTGAATGGAGCCATCCTATTCCCAAACGATGAATCAATGGTTGCGAGTTTTTCGCCAAAACAATCGAATAATCAGATGTATTGGCCGAAAAAGAAACCGCCGCGAAAGGGCGGCGGTTTCGGCTTACTCCTGGATCTGCAGCTTGCGCGCTTCGCTGTAGACGTAGCGCAGCTTTTCGTACTCGAACGGGGAGTTGGTCTGGCCGTAGCGGAAGCTGTTGCTGTAGCGCTTGTCGACGATTTCCAGCACCGGCAGCTCCCAATACGTGCGACCTAGGCTGGAGACGTTGAGGTAGTTCACTTCGCGGGCCGCCACGAAGTCGGTCACCAGGCCGCCGGTGTCGCGCACGTTGGAGGGACCGAGGATCGGCAGTATCAGGTACGGCCCCGCCGGCACGCCCCAGTAGCCCAGGGTTTGGCCGAAGTCCTCGCTGACCTTCGGCAGGCCCATGGCCGTGGCCGGGTCCCAGAGGCCGGCAACGCCGAGGACGGTGTTGAACAGCAGACGCGCGGTGCTGTTCGCCGCCCGTTCGGCCTTGAGCTGGCCAATGCTGTTGAGCAGCGTCGTCACTTCGCCCAGGTTGCTGAAGAAGTTGCTCACGCCGGTGCGCACGAAGCGCGGAGTGACGTATTCGTAGCCATGGACCACGGGCAGGAACACCCACTCGTCGAAGCGGTAGTTGAAGTGGTAGACGCGGCGGTTCCATGACTCCCACGGGTCATAGACATTGAGGGCGTCCAGGGTGGCGCGCTCGAACTCACGCTGGTCCAGGCCGGGATTGAACTTCAGCGCATCCATCGGGTGCTTGAAACCGTCGGCCTGCGGCGGCTCGGAGAAGCTGTCGTTGCTGCGGGAGGTGAACGTCAGGCTGTCGTCAGCCTGAGCCAGGCCGCAGCACAGCGCCAGGACGAAAATCCAGGAAGAGCGGAATGGCATGGGTCAGTTCCCTGTCTGCACGGTTGCCAGGCCCGGGGCCTGCGCATCCTGTCCTTTGAAGAACGCCAGCATGTCCTGCGCGTTCACGCGGTAGTTGAGGTTGCCGCAGTGGCCTCCCAGCGGGTAGAGCGTCAGGCGATCGCCGAAGGTGCGGCGCAGGAAGCCGATGTCGCCCGGGCCGAGGATGACGTCGTCGGCGTTGTGCATCACGGCGATCTTCGGGCTGTCATGCAGGTAGTCCTGCAGGGCGTAGAGGCTCACCTGCTGGATCATCTGCGGCAGGCTGTTGCCCTTGCCGTGGGCGCGCCAGACCGGGATCAGCTGGTCGGTCATGTAGCATTCAAAATCGCACTGCATGGCGCGCTTGAAGAAGGGCTCCAGGCTGGTGCCTTCCTTGATCGGGTAGTTCGGCGGGGTGATCAGGCCGCGACGGTTGATCAGGTCGGAGGTGAAGACCATGTCGGCGGCCGAGAAGCGGAACACCGCGCCGATCAGCATGGCCATTTCTTCGTTGGAAAGATGCTGTTTGGACTGCTGCAGTTCATAGAGGAAGGCATCGTTCAGGTCGACATAGCCTTTCTGCTTGAAGTAGCGCGACAGCTTGCCCAGCACCACCTGGTAGAAGGTCTTGGAGTCGTTGATGCCCTTGACCCGGGTTTGCACCATCTTGTCCAGGTTGCTCACCGAGGTGTAGAGGTTCACCGGCGGGTTGAGCAGCAGCACACGCTTGAAGTTGAAGCTGCGGCGGGTTTCATCGAGCTGGCTGACGAAGGCCGCGTGCAGGGCGCCCAGGCTGTAGCCGGTAAGGTAGTAGTCGCTGACCGGCAGCTCGGGGTGCTGGGCGCGCACCGCCTGCATCACCCGGTAGAGGTCGTCGGCATCGGTGGGGGTGTAGCCGGGCGTGGCGGATTGAGAGGCCCCGGCCATGAAGTCCCAACTGGTCGGCGAGGAAATCTGCACCACGTGGTAGCCGGCGCTGTAGAACAGGCGCTTGAGGTATTCCGGGGTGCTGCTGAAGTAGGGCGCGCCGGTGCCGGCGATGATGAACACCAGCGGCGCCTCGTGGTCCTGCCGGGCCAGGCGATAGTGCAGCTTCTTCACCGGCCAGAAGTTTTCCGGCAACTGGTGCTCGCGCTCCGGCCGCAGTTTCAGGGAGTAGTCTGCCTGGCGAATGTCTTCGGTGTCAGGCAGTTGCGGGCGCAGCTCCGGTGGCGTCGTGGCGATGGTCGCCTCGAACGGATTGGTCAGCGGATAGCCGTAGCCGGCCTCCTCGACGTCACGGCTGAATGCCGGCCCGGCAAGCGCCAGAGCGAGACTGCCGAGCAGGACGGCCGCGCGTGAAAGACATTTCATGGTGAGGGGAGTCCTTTCAGAAAGAAGCCAACTCTAGGGAAACCGGCCCATATGACCAGTGGATTGCCGACAAGTGCGGCCGTGGCCTCACGCCTTGTGGGCCAGCTCACGCAGGGCATCGCCGGTCAGGCGATAGACCGTCCATTCATCCTGTGCTCTGGCGCCCAGGCTCTTGTAGAAGCCGATGGCGGGCTCGTTCCAGTCCAGCACGGACCACTCCAGGCGTCCGCAACCGCGTTCCACCGCCAGGCGCGCCAGTTCGGTGAGCAGTGCTTTGCCCAGTCCGGCGCCACGGGCGGCGGGGCGCACGAACAGGTCTTCCAGGTAGATGCCCGGCTGGCTGAGCCAGGTGGAATAGTTGTGGAAGAACAGCGCGAAACCCTGCGGCTCGCCGTCCACCTCGCCGATCAGCACTTCGGCGTAGGGGCGCGGCCCGAACAGGTGCTCGTGCATGCGCTCGGCGTCGGCCTTGACCTCATGGACGAGACGCTCGTAGTCGGCGAGCTCGGTGATCAGCTCGATGATCAGAGGAATGTCGGCGGGGACGGCAGGGCGGAGCGCAACGCACGGCATGGGCGGTACCTTGATGAGGGGATGCCCGAGGATGCCCCGTGGCCGGCCTCGCTGGCAACTGCCCGATGCGACGGCGCTAAAGGCGTTCCAGGCTTTCCACCCAGACCAGTTCGCAGGCTCCGGCGCCGGTGTCTTCACGGGTCAGGGAGCTGACCCAGCGCCAGCCGTCGTCCGCCTCCACGCGCACCAGTTTGCCGGAGAGGCGGATGCGCTCGCCCTTGTCGACCTGCGCCAGGGTGCGGGCCACGCTGTCGTTGGCGGGAATCATGTGCATGTTCGCGCTGTGGGTTTCGATGTCCCGGCGCGGAATCGGCATGGTGTCGGCGTGCCAGTGGTACCAGCGGTTGCCCTGGGTGATGCGGATGCCGGCGAGGATGTTCGGATCGGCCATCGGACCCCAGCCCAGCGCAAGGTCGGTGGGGGAGAGTTCCGCCTCGCGCCCCAGGCGATAGTCTTCGCGGCCCAGTACCAGGGCTTCGAGCGTGAAGTCCTCGAGCGGATAGATCGAATAGCGCTCCACCCGAAAGCCGCCGCCGGGCAGGGCGCTGCCCTGCTGTGGCGGCGCATGGGGGCGCTCGCCGGGCCAGAGCCACCAGAAGCTGACAAGGACGCAGGCCAGCAGGAACAGGTTCGATCGCTTCATCGCGGGCTCCGTTGCTGCCCGCAGTGTAGGTAGGCGCCACGCCTCTTGCATCGGCCATTGCGCTGGTTATGCTGGGCGCCGTTTCCGCCCCGGAGAGGCACCATGCCCCGTCGCTTGCCCGTCATCCTGCTGTTGCTCGTCTTGTCGCTATGGCTGGCCGCCAGCTATGGCGTGCGTTTCGGGCTGATGGAAGACAGCCGCTGGGTCGGGCTGTGCGCCGAATCGGCCAGCCGCTGGGAGTGCGCCACGCGTGCGCAACTGGGCTTGCTGATTCATTTCGGCGTGTTCGGCACGCTGGCGCTGGGCCTTTCTGCACTGGCCTTCCTGGTTCCCGGCCGTGCCGGTTGGTGGCTGGCTGCCGTGGGGATGTTCGCGGCGTTGCCGGCGCTGGTGCTGTACAACGCCGGTCTAGCGGTGTTCGCCGTGGTGCTGGCCGGGCTGCGCCTGGTGCGCGGGCAGCGCGCCTGATTCAGCTGGCGTTCGCCTGCGCTCCCGTTGCCAGCGGCAGGGGTTGCTGCAGGCCGCGCCAGAGTGCTCCGAGCAGCAGCAGGCTGACCGCCGCCCAACCCAGCGCCTGCAGATTGCCCAGGCCTTCCAGGAAAAGTTGCACCGGCAGGCCCAGGCTGATGAAGGCGATCAGCAGCAGGCTTTCGCGGCGCGGCGCTTGCACCGGCCGGCACAGGTAGACCAGCGCCGGGAACAGCAAGGCAACGCTGGGGAAGCTGCGGTAGCGGGCGTCGAACACCAGGCCCAGCATCAGAACCGCCCCCGCGAAGCCCGTCGCCGCCAGCCAGATCCCGGCGCGTTTCTCCAGCCAGTCGAAGGCCGCCGTACGCCAACCCTGGCGCGCCGACAGGCTCAGGCAGACGTGCAGCAGCACCAGCAGATTCAGGCTGACCAGGCAGGCCGCCCACAGCCATTCGTCCCAGGAGCGGGTGGTCACCACCGCCAGCTCTGCCCACAAACCGATACAGGCACCGCCCAGTGCGGCGCTCAGTGGCAATAGCAGGGCGGTGCGGGAGGAGGCCGGCCGGCCGCCCAGCAGCAGTCCGCCGGCCAGGATCAACCCGGACAGTCCCAGCCACATTGGCCAGCCCGGCAGGTTGCTGACCGGCCCGGCGAGCACGCCTTTCTCCTCGCGGTCGGCGCTGAACAGGCCCCAGTAACCACCCACCGCGCCTTCGCTCTGGCGCTTCCAGGGCTGGTCGAAGGCTTCGATCAGGTTGTAGCGCCAGCCGCGCTCCTCGGCCATGTGCACGAAGCCGCGAATGAACCGCGCCTCGTTGACCCGGCTGGGCACGGCGGTTTCACGTTGGCGGCCTTCGCTGGGCCAGCCGGTCTCGCCGATCAGGATGTCCTTGGGCGCGAACTCGCGGCCGAAGCCTTCGCGGATCTGCGCCACATGGGCGAGGGCGTCATCGATGTTGCTGGGGTTGTCTTCCCAGTAGGGCAGCAGGTGGATGGTGACGAAGTCCACCGCCGGGGCGATCTCCGGGTGGCGGTGCCAGAACTCCCAGACATCGGCGTAGGTCACCGGCTGGCGTACCTGCGACTTCACCTGGCGGATCAGCCCGGCGAGGTAGGTGGCGGTGACCTCCTTGCGTAGCAGGGTCTCGTTGCCGACGATCACTGCCTGGACCACGTCCGGATACTCGTTGGCGGCCTTGATCAGCGCGCTCACCTCGTTCTGCGTATCGACGGGATTGGCGTTCACCCAGGCGCCGAGCATCAGCTTCAGGCCGTGCTTGCGGGCCAGCGCGGGGATGCCTTCCAGGCCGGTCATCGAGTAGGTGCGCACGCAGTCGAAGCGCGTCGCCAGCAGGGCGAGGTCGGCGTCCATTTGCGCCGGGCGCAGGACGAAGGGCTGGTCGAAGGGCGACTGGTCCTTGGCGAAGGGGCTGTAGGACGCGCATTGCAGCTTGTGCGTGGGCGTCGCCGCGTCGGGCAGGTTCACCGGTTTGCCCAGCCCGTACCAGAGCCCGCACAGGGCGGTGACGGCGATCAGCAGGGCGAGGCAGTAGGGCAGGAGCGGAAAGCGCGAAGACTGGGGCATGGGAGCACGCGAACCGTGGCGAGGCGCGCATCTTAGCAATGCCGCCGGCTGGCGTCAGCGCCCCCTGCGGGCACTCAGGCGTGGCGGTGCACCCAGTTGTGCGCCGGCACGGCATCGCCCGGCTGGCCTTGTTCCAGGCGCTTCCAGAGCTTTTCGTGGAAGTGGAAGCCCACGGCGTTGCACAGCGGCTCGACGATCGCCAGCAGGCCGCCTACCGTGATACTGCCGGTCAGGGCATAGGCCACGCTGAAGGCGATGGTGAAATGCATCAGGGTGAAGGTGACGGTCTTGAGCATGGCGGCTTCTCCCAGTTGAGAATTGTTCTCTGTTGAGAAAAGACTATCGCGGAGGCACCCCGGCGGGTAATCGAGCCTCTGTATGGAGGCGATAGGCCGCCACCTTCGTCGCGGATGGAATGGCTGGGTCGTGGACGGACGGTTTCTGTCGTGGATCGGATCGTTGCGTGTCGTTCTCAGAGCAGCCCCCGCGGCGGCCCGGCAGATGATGTAGGGGCGGCCAAGACCGCGAAATGCGACGGGTTCGCCCGGACGCTCCGACAAAAAATACGGGGAGAAAACCATGCGAATGATGCGACGCCTGTTGGGCCTGGGCGCAGGGCTGGTGCTGTCGGCGGCTGCGGGCCTGGCCGGTGCGGCGGCCAAGCCGGAAGTCACTCTGGGTTACGTTGATGGCTGGTCCGACAGCGTGGCCACCACGCACGTGGCCGCCGAAATCATGCGCGAGAAGCTCGGCTACCAGGTCAAGCTGATGCCGGTCGCGGCCGGGATCATGTGGCAGGGCGTGGCGCGCGGCAAACTCGACGCCATGCTCTCGGCCTGGCTGCCGGTCACCCACGGCGCCTACTACGACAAGATGAAGGACAAGGTGGTCAACCTGGGTGTGAACTACCCGGGCGCGAAGATCGGCCTGATCGTACCCGAGTACGTGAAAGCCAACAGCATCGAGGACCTCAAGGCACAGAAGGCTGACTTCGACGGCCGTATCGTCGGTATCGACGCCGGTGCCGGGGTGATGCTCAAGACCGACCAGGCGATCAAGGACTACGGCCTGGACTACAAGCTGGTGGCCAGTTCCGGCAGCGGCATGATCGCCGAGCTGACCCGTGCGGAGAACGACAAGAAGGCCGTGGCGGTCACCGGCTGGATTCCGCACTGGATGTTCGCCAAGTGGAAGCTGAAGTTCCTCGAAGATCCGAAGAAGGTCTACGGCGAGGAAGAGCACGTCGACAGCGTGGCCAACCCGGCGCTGGAGAAGAAGGCACCGGAAGTCTGGGCCTTCCTGAAGAAATTCCAGTGGAAGGACGGCCAGGAAATCGGCGAGGTCATGCTCGCCGTGCAGAACGGCGAAAAGCCGGACGTGGCCGCCAAGAAGTGGGTGGAAGCGCATCCGGATCGCGTGAAAGAGTGGCTGTAAGCGCTTAGATCGCGCCGCGCCTGACACAGGAAAATCCCCCGCGAAGCCAAGCCTTCGCGGGGGATTTTTTCATTGCGCCGTGTCTATTCCGGGCTTGTTCGCAAAAATCTCGGGAAGGCGACGACCTCCGCTACGACTAAAGTCGTCTGGAGTGCTTGCACCGTAGTCCTAAAGTGGAGATCGACGACATCCGCGTCATCCCCGCTGTGAGGACAAGAACAAAATGAACGACAGCATCTACCAGCGGATTGATACCAATCCGCGCTTCAAAGAGCTGGTGGCCAAGCGCGAGCGATTCGCCTGGCTGCTCTCCCTGGTCATGTTGGGCCTGTACGTGAGCTTCATCCTGCTGATCGCCTTCCAGCCGCAGCTGCTTGGCGCGAAGATCAGTGCCGATTCGTCTGTCACCTGGGGCATCCCCATGGGCGTCGGGCTGATCGTCTCGGCCTTCGTGCTCACCGGCATCTACGTGCGCCGTGCGAACGGTGAATTCGACCGTCTGAACCAGGAAATCCTCAAGGAGGCCCAGCAATGAAAGGCCGTATCGCCGCGGCCCTTGCTCTGGCCGCATTTGCCCCCGCACTCTGGGCTGACGCCCTCACCGGCGAGGTGAAGCGCCAGCCGCTGAACCTGTCCGCCATCATCATGTTCGTCGCCTTCGTCGGCCTGACCCTGTGCATCACCTACTGGGCCTCCAAGCGCAGCAAGTCCGCCGCCGATTTCTACACCGCCGGTGGCAGCATCACCGGTTTCCAGAACGGCCTGGCGATCGCCGGCGATTACATGTCCGCCGCGTCCTTCCTGGGCATTTCCGCGCTGGTGTTCACTTCGGGCTATGACGGCCTTATCTACTCCATCGGCTTCCTGGTCGGCTGGCCGATCATCCTGTTCCTGATCGCCGAACGCCTGCGCAACCTGGGCAAGTACACCTTCGCCGACGTGGCGTCCTACCGCCTCAAGCAGAAGGACATCCGTACCCTGTCCGCCTGCGGTTCGCTGGTGGTCGTGGCCTTCTACCTGATCGCGCAGATGGTCGGCGCCGGCAAGCTGATCGAGCTGCTGTTCGGCCTGAACTACCACGTCGCGGTGGTCATGGTCGGCATCCTGATGGTGCTGTACGTGCTGTTCGGCGGCATGCTGGCCACCACCTGGGTACAGATCATCAAGGCCGTGCTGCTGCTCTCGGGCGCCACCTTCATGGCGATCATGGTGCTCAAGCACGTCAACTTCGACATCAGCACCCTGTTCTCCGAAGCCATCAAGGTCCACCCGAAGGGCGAGTCGATCATGAGCCCCGGCGGCCTGGTGAAGGACCCGATCTCGGCCTTCTCCCTGGGCTTCGCGCTGATGTTCGGCACCGCCGGCCTGCCGCACATCCTGATGCGCTTCTTCACCGTCAGTGACGCCAAGGAAGCCCGCAAGTCGGTGTTCTTCGCCACCGGTTTCATCGGCTACTTCTACATCCTGACCTTCATCATCGGCTTCGGCGCGATCCTGCTGGTCAGCACCAACCCGGACTTCAAGGACGCCACCGGCGCCCTGCTGGGCGGCAACAACATGGCCGCCGTGCACCTGGCCAACGCCGTGGGCGGCAGCCTGTTCCTGGGCTTCATCTCCGCCGTGGCCTTCGCCACCATCCTCGCGGTGGTTGCCGGCCTGACCCTGGCCGGTGCCTCGGCCGTGTCCCACGACCTGTACGCCAGCGTGCTGAAGAACGGCAAGGCCAACGAGAAGGATGAGCTGCGTGTGTCGAAGATAACCACCGTCTGCCTGGGCGTAGTGGCGATCATCCTCGGCATCCTGTTCGAGAAGCAGAACATCGCCTTCATGGTCGGCCTGGCCTTCTCCATCGCCGCCAGCTGCAACTTCCCGGTGCTGCTGCTCTCCATGTACTGGAAGAAGCTGACCACCCGCGGCGCCAAGATCGGCGGCTGGATGGGCCTGATCACCGCCGTGGTGCTGATGATCCTCGGCCCGACCATCTGGGTGCAGATCCTCGGCCACGAGAAGCCCATCTACCCGTTCGAATACCCGGCGCTGTTCTCCATGGCCGTGGCCTTCATCGGTATCTGGTTCTTCTCCATCACCGACAAGTCCACTGCGGCCGACGAAGAGCGCGCGCGCTTCTTCCCGCAGTTCATCCGCTCGCAAACCGGCCTGGGTGCCAGTGGCGCCGTCGCCCACTGATCGCCTGAGCTGACCTGCCGGGGCCGGGGGTGGAAACACCTCCGGCCCCGCTGCTTTGAGACGGGGACTATTGGATGTCCGACGATTTCAATTTCACCGCGCCGCCCTTCGACCAGTTGCGCCCGCAGGAGCGTGAGCAACTGCGCGATGCGCTGAGCGTGGGTTACTACACGGTCGACGAAGTGCTGCTTGAGCCCGGCGCGCCGGTGCCGTGCCTGTTCATCCTGATGAAAGGCGTGATCGAGGAGCGCGGCGAGGACGGCAAGCTGTTCGCCCAGTACGCCGCCGAGGATCTGTTCGATGTGCGCGGGTTGTTTTCCGGCAGCAGCAAGCACCGCTATCAGGCGGTGGAAGAGAGCATCGTCTACGAGCTGCCGGCGGAGGTCTTCCACCAGCTCTGTACGAGCAATCCGCAGTTCGCCCGTTTCTTCCGTGCCGACCTTGCCAGCAAGCGCCAACTGGAACGCCGCGACGGGCAGAACCTCGCCGAATTCATCCTCACCCGCATCGCCCGCGAGCACCTGCTGCCGGCTATCGAGGTGGAGCCGACGCTGCCCCTGGGCGATGCCGCGCGCCTGCAACTGAGCCGTGGCGCCGATGCGCTGCTGGTGCGCGAACAGGGCGCGCTGGGCATCGTCACCCGTACCGACCTGATGGTTGCGCACTTCCGCGACGGCCGCAGCGAGGCCGAGCCCATCGGCCCGCTGGCGCACCGGCCGCTGGCCAGCGTCGAGTTGGGCGACTTCCTGTTCGACGCCATGATCCTGATGACCCGCCAGCGTATCGAGCGCGTGGCGGTCTGCGAGGCGGGCAGGGTGGTCGGCCTGCTGCACCTGACCCAGGTGCTCAGCCTGTTCTCCACGCATTCCCATGTCCTGGCGCTGCGCATCGCCCGCGCCGAGAGCGAGGCGGAGCTGCGCGCGGCGGCGGAAACCCTGCACACCCTGATCGCCACCCTGGCCGGCAACGGCATCCGCCTGCGTTTCATCATGCAGTTGGTCAGTGCGCTCAACGAGCAATTGCTCCAGCGCCTGTTCGAACTGCTGATCCCGCCGACGCTGCGGGGCAAATGCTGCCTGATGGTAATGGGCAGCGAAGGCCGTGCCGAGCAGTTGCTCAAGACCGACCAGGACAACGCCCTGATCCTTGCCGATGATCTTCCGGTGGAGCAGGGCCTGCACCTGATGCAGCGTTTCTCCGCGGCGCTGCTGGACTTCGGTTATCCACCCTGTCCCGGCGGTGTCATGGCCAGCCGCAGCGAATGGTGCAAGCCGTTGTCCGAATGGCAGCACGAGCTGCGAGCTGTGCCGTTGCAGGGGCGCCCCGAGCAACTGATGCGCCTGTCGATCCTCGCCGATGCCTGGCCGGTGGCCGGCAACCTGCAACTGTTCGACGGCCTGCGCGAGAGCCTGAATGCCCTGGCCGGCGACGACAGTCGCTGGCTGAGCGACCTTGTGCTGCCGGCCCTGCAATTCGACACGCCACTGACCTTCCTCGGCCAGCTCAAGACCCAGGACGCGCACCTGGACATCAAGCGCGGCGGCATCTTCCCCATCGTCCACGGCGCCCGCGCCCTGGCGTTGCGCGAAGGGCTGGAGGAGCGCGGTACCCTGGGTCGGCTCGCCGCGCTCAAGGCGCTCGGGGTGCTGGATGAGTCGCTGGCGGACAACCTGGTGGAGTCCTTCGAGCTGTTCCTGCAACTGCGCCTGCGCCAGCAACTGGACGGTCAGCGCGACGGCCGGCTGCAGGGGCTCGATGTTTCGCGCCTGAGCCGCCACGAGCGCGACCTGTTGCGCTACGGTTTGCATGTGGTGAAGAAGTTCAAGCAGAGCCTGGTCCGGCAGTTCCACCTGGAGACCCGATGAACGCGTGTGTGAGCCTTCCCGATCAGCAGTGGTCCGCCTGGCGCCGCCGCCTGTACTGGTGGCGGCATGATCCGGCGGACGCCGAGGAGCTGGTGTCGCTGGACCTGGAGACCACCAGCCTCGATCCGCGCAAGGCCGACATCCTCAGCATCGGCGCCGTATGCATCCGGCGTGGCAAGCTGATCCTCGGCGAGCGCCTGGAGTTGCTGGTGCAGCCGCCGCCGAGCCTGGACGGCGAGTCCATTCGCATCCACAAGTTGCGCCGAACCGACCTGGAGGGGCAGCTGCCGCTGGCGGAAGCGCTGCGCCGGGTGCAGGCGTTCGTCGGTGATCGTCCTTTGCTTGGCTATTACCTGTCCTTCGATGTCGCCGTCTTGCGCCGGCACCTGCGCGAGCAGCTGGGCGCGCGACTGGACAATCCACGGGTGGAGGTTTCCGAGCTGTACCACCGCAAGATGAGCCGGCGCTTCCCAGACCTGCACCTGGACCTGCGCTTCGACACCCTCGCGCGCAACCTGGATATTCCCGTGGAAGGCCGCCACACCGCCATCGGCGATGCGCGCACCGCCGCGTTGATGTTCCTGCGCCTGCGCAAGGGCTCGCTGCCGCGCAATCTCGGTTGAGTCCGCGGCAGGCCAGCCGAATCTTTGAATCTTCCCAGGACCGTGCCAGTCCCAGACTACAAGCGCTGGCCAGTCGCCTCACCGCGAGCCATCGCCCCTCGTCAAGCCAAGAGGAGAGACGACATGGGACTCGGGACCATTCTGTTGATCATTCTGATACTGCTACTGATCGGTGGCCTGCCGGTCTTCCCCCACTCGCGCAACTGGGGCTACGGCCCCTCCGGTGTCGTCGGCGTAGTGCTCGTCGTCCTGCTGGTGCTGATATTGCTCGGGCACATATGAGCCCCGCCGGGCCGCCCGGTGCTCCGGGCGGTTCGCGACTTCCATGATCTCGCAGGGTGACTCATCGCACAGCCCGCCCGCCACGCTTGCTCTAACATGCTGGGCCTTTGCCATCAGGGAGTCGTACGGGATGCTGGGCGTTGTACTGATCGCGTTGGGAGCCATCTGGCTGCTCGTCCAGTGCGGGCTGGGTGTGCCGCCGCTGGTCGAAGCCATGACGCTCGACCCGGTGGACAATCCGACTCGCTACTGGCAATTCGCTTTCCTGGGGCCGGCGATCCCGCTGGCCTTTGGCGTCTTCCTGCTGCGCTACCGCATCAGCGGGCTCGCCCAATTCAAGCGAGAGCACATCCATTGCACGACTCACGTGCTGGTCTTTGCCGGCATTGCCCTGGTGCTCGGCAAGCTCTGTGTCCTGCTGATCGATTGACCGCCTGATTCAGGGGCCTGCGACGGCGGTTTGCCGGGGGCATTCAGCGCCCTGATTTCGCCGCTGGGGGCGCGAAGCCGTGGTTACACTTCGGCTCACGTCCTAACAAGAAAGGCAGACCTCCCCATGCAAAATCGCATCATGATCACCGGCGCCGGTTCCGGCCTCGGTCGCGAAATCGCCCTGCGCTGGGCCCGCGAGGGCTGGAAGCTGGCCCTGGCCGACGTCAACGAAGCGGGTCTGGCGGAGACCCTGAAACTTGTGCGCGCAGCCGGCGGCGACGGCTTCACCCAGCGCTGCGACGTGCGCGACTACAGTCAGCTGACCCAGCTGGCGCAGTCCTGCGAAGAGAAATTCGGCGGCATCGACATCATCGTCAACAACGCCGGCGTCGCCTCGGGCGGCTTCTTCAGCGAGCTGTCGCTGGAAGACTGGGACTGGCAGATCTCGATCAACCTGATGGGCGTGGTCAAGGGCTGCAAGGCCTTCCTGCCGCTGCTGGAGCAGAGCAAGGGGCGGATCATCAACATCGCCTCCATGGCCGCGCTGATGCAGGGCCCGGCGATGAGCAACTACAACGTGGCCAAGGCCGGCGTGGTGGCGCTATCGGAAAGCCTGCTGGCGGATCTGAGCCTGGTGGACGTGAAGGTCCACGTGGTCTGCCCGTCGTTCTTCCAGACCAACCTGCTGGATTCCTTCCGCGGCCCGAGCCCGGAAATGAAGACCCAGGTCGGCAAGCTGCTGGAAAGCTCGCCGATCAGCGCCGCCGACATCGCCGACTACATCCATCAGGAAGTGGCCCGCGACGTCTTCATGATCCTGCCCCACGAGCAGGGCCGCATGGCCTGGCAGATCAAGCAGCAGAACCCCCAGGCGATCTACGACGAAATGGCGAAGATGGCGGAGAAGATGCAAGCCAAGCGTCGCACGCTCGCCTGAGAACCTGATTACGATCTGCTGCGCGTCGGCATAACTGCGTTGAGAGCAGCTGAGAAATGCTCATGGACTGCGTGTCCACTCCGCTTTCTCAGCTGCTCTCGCCTTGTTCTGCTCTAGCTCGCAAGATCGTAAAGCAGGTTCTGGGTAAGGAATCGGCTCTCTTTTGGTGCGAAGAAAAACAGGGCTTGCCCACGCCGGTGCAAAGGGTTAGCTTTAGTCACCGGCCTGCCTGGCTGAAGAACGTTGGACCCCGGTGAAAGCCCCGCACATTTCGCGGGGCTTTTGCTTTTTCGGGCCACTGCGCATCGGCGTGGATTCGCGCTTTGCGTGTTGGCGGGCCTGTGTTAGAAGGCACCGGTGTCATTGAAGGAAGAACCCCCTTGCAGTCCGAATCCATCGTCTATGGTTGCATCCGCGACTGGCCCGGCGACTCGATGGAGCGCCGCCTGCGCCGCGCCGCCAACCGCAAGGTGCTCGACAGCCTGCCGATGGGCGAGGCCTGGCCCTTCCTCGGCCGCGAGATGTTCAGCCGCTGCGAAACCGAAGGCGCGGGCCTGTACCAGTCCCAGGTGATCCACTTCGGCGCCAGCTACCAGACCATCGAGTACGAATGGAAGCTCTGGGTCGAGCAATTCGAGGCCCTGCTGCGCCGCCTCTACTGGGCCAGTGCGGTGGTCCACCTGGAAACCGAAGTCAACGGCAGCCACACCTTCCGCTGGGAATCGGAGAACGGTTTCCACAGCCCGCGCGAAGGGGAGTTGAAAGTGCGCTGCGCCTGGGAACGCGAGGGCGGCCTGCGCGGCTGACCGGCACGCCTCCCGTCACGGAAAGAGCCCATGATCAACTACCTCTGGTTCGTCCTCGCCGCGTTCTGCGAGATCGGCGGCTGCTATGCCTTCTACCTCTGGCTGCGCCTGGACAGGAGCGCCCTGTGGATAATTCCCGGCCTGCTCAGCCTGACGGTATTCGCCCTGCTGCTCACCCGTGTCGAGGCCAGCTATGCCGGGCGTGCCTATGCCGCGTACGGTGGCATCTACGTCGCCGCTTCACTGTTCTGGCTGGCCTTCGTGGAAAAGAGCCGTCCGCTGTGGAGCGACTGGGTAGGCGTCGCGCTGTGCGTGATCGGCGCCAGCGTGGTGCTGTTCGGGCCTAGATTCGCGCCCTGATTGCGGTGACGCCTATAGATAGAGTCTGATGCAGCTCTCGTAGGAGCGGATCTTATCCGCGAAATCCCGGCGCAGCCGGGACACAGGACAGAGCACCGGCCTGTCGGCCGGATCGCGGATGAAGTCCGCTCCTACAAGAGCTGCCAATCGGGGCCTTCGTAGGAGCAAACCTTGTCCGCGAAATGTCGGCCTCGCTGAAGAGCATCGCGGAGAAGCTCCGCTGCTACGAGAGCGGGGTCGGCGCGGCGCACAGCGTTCGGTATCAATCCACCCCGACGAACCCACCCGTCTGGTGCCGCCACAACCGCGCGTACAGCCCGCCATGGGCCAGCAACTCGGCATGGCTGCCGCTCTCGACGATGCGCCCGTGCTCCAGCACCACCAGGCGATCCATGCGCGCGATGGTGGACAGGCGGTGAGCGATGGCGATCACCGTCTTACCCTGCATCAGGGTCTCCAGGCTTTCCTGGATCGCCGCTTCCACTTCCGAGTCCAGCGCCGAGGTGGCCTCGTCGAGGATCAGGATCGGCGCATCCTTGAGCAGCACGCGGGTGATCGCGATGCGCTGGCGCTGGCCGCCGGAGAGCTTCACGCCGCGCTCGCCGACGTGGGCGTCGAGGCCGGTGCGCCCTTCGGCATCGCTCAGCTGCGGGATGAACTCCGAAGCGCGAGCCTTCTGGATGGCGTCCTGCAGTTCGTTCTCGCCGGCATCCGGGCGACCGTAGAGCAGGTTGGAACGGATCGAACGGTGCAGCAGCGAAGTGTCCTGGGTGACCATGCCGATCTGCGCGCGCAGGCTTTCCTGGGTCACCCCGGCGATGTCCTGGTCGTCGATCAGGATGCGCCCGCCTTCCAGGTCATACAGGCGCAGTAGCAGGTTGACCAGGGTGGACTTGCCGGCGCCGGAGGGGCCGACCAGGCCGATCTTCTCGCCGGGGCGCACCACCAGGTCGAGGCCGTCGATCAGGCCGCCGCCCTTGCCGTAGCTGAACGACACCTGCTCGAAACGCACCTCGCCACGGTTTACCACCAGTGGCCGGGCGTCGGGTTTGTCGATCACCTGGCGGGGCAGGGCGATGGTCTGCATGCCGTCCTGCACCTGGCCGACGTTCTCGAAGATGCCGCCGACCACCCACATGATCCAGCCGGACATGTTGTTGATGCGGATGACCAGGCCGGTGGCCAGGGCGATGGCGCCCACCGAGATCAGCGACTGGGTCCACAGCCACAGGGCCAGGCCCGTGGTGCCGGCGATCAGCAGGCCATTGAAGATGGTGATGGTGACGTCCATGGAGGTCACCACGCGCCCGGCGCGCTGGGCCTTGCGGGTCTGGTCGTCGATGGCCTCGCGGGCGTAGTCCTCTTCCTGGCGGGTGTGGGCGAACAGCTTGAGGGTGGTGATGTTGGTGTAGCCGTCGACGATGCGGCCCATGAGTTTCGAGCGGGAATCGGACGCGGCCACCGAGCGGCGCTTCACCTGCGGCACGAAGTAGCCCAGGGCGCCGACGTAGCCTATCACCCAGAGCACCAGCGGGATCATCAGGCGCCAGTCGGCCTCGGCGAACAGCACCAGGGCGCTGATGGTGTAGATGACCACGTGCCAGATGGCGTCCACCACCTGCACGGCGGAGTCGCGCAGGGAGTTGCCGGTCTGCATGATGCGCTGGGCGATGCGCCCGGCGAAGTCGTTCTGGAAGAAGCCCAGGCTCTGCTTGAGCACGTAGCGGTGGTTCTGCCAGCGGATCAGGTTGGTCATGCTGGGGTTGATGCTCTGGTGCACCAGCATGTCGTGCAGGCCGTTGAACAGCGGGCGCAGGATCAGTGCGACGACGGCCATCCAGATCAGTTCGCGGCCGTGCAGGGCGAAGAAGTCGGTGGGGGCGGTGCCTTGCGCGAGGTCGACGATGCGCCCCAGGTAGCTGAACAGCGCGACTTCGATCAGCGCGACGATCAGGCCGACGAAGAGCAGGGCGAGGAATACCGGCCAGACCTGGCGCAGGTAATAGACGTAGAAGCGGATGACGTCGGACGGCGGCATGCGCTCGGGGACGTCGCGGAAGGGGTCGATCAGACGTTCGAAACGACGGTAAAGCATGATTCTTCTCGGGTTGGTAGCGGGTCCGTCCTGGACCCGCTGAGCAGGGCCTCCGTCAGCCGTAATCGTGGAAACTTACAGACGCTTGGCGGAGAGGATGACGACCGGGGTTTTCGGGACGTCCTGGAACATGCCGTGACTGCCGGTCTGGACCTGGGCGATCTGGTCGACCACGCCCATGCCGCGTACGACCTTGCCGAATACGGCGTAGCCGAAGTCGCGATTGCCGTGGTTGAGGAAGTCGTTGCCGGTCAGGTTGATGAAGAACTGGCTGGTCGCCGAGTCCACTGCACTGGTGCGGGCCATGGCCAGGGTGCCGCGCTCGTTGAGCAGGCCGTTGTCGGCTTCGTTCTTGATCGGCGCCTGGGTGTCTTTTTCCTTCATGGCTTCGGTGAAGCCGCCGCCCTGGATCATGAAGTTGGGAATCACGCGGTGGAAGATGGTTCCGTTGTAGAAGCCGCTGTCGACGTAGGACAGGTAGTTCTTCACAGAAATGGGGGCCTTGTCGGCATACAGCTCGATTTCGATTTCACCCTGGGTGGTGGACAGCAGCACGTGCGGCTTGTTGGCGTCGGCGGCGAAGGCCGAACCGGCCAGGACCAGGGAGCAGGCAGCGAGCAGGAAGCGTTTGAACAGAGTCATTTGGCGGATGTTTCCGTTGGGTTCTAGGGATGGTCGACCTGCTCGAGGAAGTCGAGCAGGGTGGTGTTGAAGCGTTCCGGTTGGTCCAGCGGGGTAGCGTGCCGCGAATCCTCGATCACCACCAGGCGAGCGTTGGGCAGGTTTCCGACGTAGGCCTGTTTCAGCGAAACGGGGGTGTAGTCGCGGTCGGCGCTGATCACCAGCGTGGGACAGGTTATGCGCGCCAAGCGCTCCTGCACACCCCAGCCGATGATGGCGTGCAGGCTGGAAAGGTAAGCGCGTTTGTCGTTCTGCGGCCAGCGCTGCTGGATCTTCTGGCGCAGGTCGGCCTGTTCGGGCTTGGGGAACAGCAGCTTGGCCAGCGCCTTGCCCACGGTGTCCAGGCCCAGCACGTGGGCGAGGAACAGGCGGCGCGCCACTTCCAGGTATTCGCGCAGGGTTCGGGGTTTCACCTCCGGCGCGCTGTTGACGATGGTCAGGCTGTTCAGCCGTTCCGGCCAGCGGGTGGCCAGTTCGAAACCGATCATGCCGCCCATGCTGATGCCCACCAGGTGCACACGGCCCAGGTGCAAGTGGTCGAGCAGGGCGATCACGTCTTCGGCGAAGGCGCCGATGCTGTAACGTTCCCGCGGTTTGTCCGACTGGCCATGGCCGCGCACGTCGAGGGCGATCACCCGGTGGCATTTTTCCAGTTCCGGCACCTGGTATTCCCAGTCGCGGGTGCTGGAGCCGAGGCCGTGCACCAGCAGCACCGGGGTGCCGAATCCGCTTTCCTCGTAATGCAGGCGGTGGCCGGCGTGGTCGAAGAAGGGCATGACGGGCTCCTTGCTTTTGCTCTGGGGCCTGGCCGTCAGGCCGGGCTCTCGGGGGCGGCGAAGTGCGCGTCCAGCGGGACGCTGGCGAAGGTGGTCAGCAGCTCGACGAGAATCTGCGTGGCCGGACCCAGCGGCTTCTCCTTGTTCGGGTAGAGGTAGAAGCGGCTCTCGCGCACGCCGCCCTGGGTCAGTGGCAGCGGCTTGAGCACGCCGTCCTTGAGCTCGCGTTCGATCATGTGCCGCGGCAGCCAGGCGAAGCCCAGGCCGTTGCTGACGAAGGTGGCGGCGGTGGCAAGGCTGCCCACCGTCCAGCGTTGTTCGGCACCCAGCCAGCCGATGTCGCGCGGTTGCAGGCGGCCGGAGTCGCGGATCACCACCTGCATCTGGGTTTCCAGGTCCTGGTGGGTGACCTCGCGCTGCAGGCGGTGCAGCGGGTGGTCGGGGTGGGCGACCGCGACGAAGTCCACCACGCTCAGGTCGGCGCCCAGGTGGCCGGCGATGTTCAGGCCGCTGATGGCCAGGTCCGCATGGCCCTGCACCAGGGCTTCTTCCACGCCGGAGAGCACTTCCTCGCGCAGCAGCACGCGGCAACCGCGGCTTTGCGGCATGAAGGCGGAGAGGGCGCGGACCAGGCGCACGGTGGGGTAGGCGGCGTCCACCACCAGGCGGACTTCCGGCTCCCAACCTTGTTCCATGTGGTGGGCCAGCTCTTCCAGCTGGCCGGCGGATTTCACCAGTTGGCGGGAGCGCCGCAGCAGCACTTCGCCGGCCTCGGTGAGCACCGCCTTGCGCCCGTCGATGCGCAGCAGCGGCACGCCGAGCTGTTCCTGCATGCGCGCCACGGTGTAGCTGATCGACGATTGCGAACGGTGCATGGCTTCCGCTGCCTGGGCGAAGCCGCCGTGATCGACCACGGCCTGCAGGGTTCGCCATTGATCCAGGGTAACGCGGGGCGCTTTCATCCTCGCTTCCTCTTGTCTAATCTGGCGGTCCGGAGAAAACCAACAAGAGACCGCCATGAAAAAAATCTGCTGTGCCGTACTGGCTCTGCTGCCGCTGACCGCCCTGGCTTATCCCATCGAGGTCGAGAAGAAGCTCAATGGCACAGAGGTCAGCTATGACACCCAGGACATCGGCGACCGGATGGGGGCGATCCTGCTGCGTAACAACGGCCAGCAGCCGGTGACCTGCACCGCCGTGTTCGTCAACGGGCCGGAAACACCCCATGTGCGCAAGGCCACCGTGGAGCCGGGCAAGGATGCGAACATGACCACCAGCTTCAGCCGCTCGGTCATCAAGCTGCGCATCAAGCTCACCTGTACGCCGGCCTGAGAGCCTTCTTTATCCGTCCAAGACTAGAAGCAGTTCAGCTGAAAATCAATTTATTCGATAGTTAATAGCGATTATTTCCGCTTTTTTATCGAGTTATCCATCTCTAGGATTCACTCCATCGACAAGTCACTGACCGATGGAGGTCGAATCCATGTCCCGCGTTCTGGTTATCGAAAGCAGTGCCCGCCAGCAAGGTTCCGTATCCCGTCAGCTGACCCGCGAATTCATCGCCCAATGGCAGGCCGCCCACCCGGCGGACGAGATCCAGGTTCGCGACCTGGCCGTCGAGCAGGTGCCGCACCTGGATGCCAACCTGCTGGGCGGCTGGATGAAGCCCGAGCAGGAACAGTCCGAGATCGAGCGTGCCGCGCTGCAGCGTTCCAACCTGCTGACCGCCGAACTGCAAGCCGCCGACGTGCTGGTACTGGCCGCGCCGATGTACAACTTCGCCATTCCCAGCACCCTGAAATCCTGGCTGGACCACGTGCTGCGTGCCGGAGTCACCTTCAAGTACACCGAGACTGGCCCGCAGGGCCTGCTGACCGGCAAGCGCGCCTTCGTGCTGACCAGCCGCGGCGGCGTCTACGCCGGTGGCGCGCTCGACCACCAGGAACCCTACCTGCGCCAGGCGCTGGGCTTCGTCGGCATCCACGACGTCACCTTCATCCATGCCGAGGGCCTGAACATGGGGGCCGAGTTCGCCGAGAAGGGCCTGTCCAAGGCCAAGGCCCAGCTCGCCGCCGTCGCCTGATCCCGCTTTCCCTTGCGCACCCTTTCGCTCCTGGGTGCGACCGTGGCCGACCTCCTTCCCCCGGAGGCCGGCCATTTTTTATTCCCGATAATGAGCCGGCAGGGGTAAATCACATCCTCTCCCTTCGGGCTGTTCAAAGTCTGATCAGCATGCTAAAAGAACCTTGAGCTGATCTAGCCGCTTGAAAAAGAAGGGAAAACCATGACCAAGTCGGAGTTGATCGAGAGAATCGTCACCCATCAGGGGCAGCTTTCCGCAAAGGATGTGGAGCTGGCGATCAAGACCATGCTTGAGCAAATGTCCCAGGCTCTGGCGACGGGGGATCGCATCGAAATCCGGGGTTTCGGTAGTTTCTCGTTGCATTATCGCGCCCCGCGCACCGGCCGTAATCCGAAGACCGGCGAGTCCGTGCGCCTGGACGGCAAGTTCGTTCCGCACTTCAAGCCCGGCAAGGAGCTGCGCGACCGCGTCAACGAACCCGAGTGAGCCCCCGGGGTATCCGTTTTGAAGGAGTTTCCATGCTTCGGGTAAAGCGTTTCCTGTTCATCCTGGCGCTGGTCGTACTGGCCGCCGTGGTCGTGGTTTTCGTCCTGGAGAACCTCCAGCCGGCGCAACTGACCTTCCTGGGCTGGCAGTCGCCACAATGGCCGCTGGTGGTGTTCGTTTCCCTGGCCTTCATCCTGGGCGGGCTGATTGGCCTGCTGATGGGCATTCCTGTCCGCGCCAGGGCGCGCGTCCGCATGGCCGGCATGCGCTCCGAAATCACCCGCTTCCGCAAGGAGAACGACGCGCTGCGTGACAAGTCGCTGACGGATCATGCCTAGCGTCATTGCCACGCTGTTCTTCTTCTGCGCCCTGGCCATCGGCTGGTGGATGGGGCGCCGTTCACGTTTCCAGCCCGTCCCTCGCGAAGGCAATGACCTGCGTTCGCGCATCCACAGCATGCACAACCTGCTGGAGCGCCACTCCGACGATGCGCTGGAAAGCCTCTCCCAGGGGCTGGTGCTGAGTCCGGAAACGCTGGAAAGCCATCTGCATGTTGGCAATCTGTTCCGCCGGCGCGGCGACATCGAAAAAGCCATTCATATTCACCAGGACCTCCTGGGGCGTGCTGGCGAGGATATTTCGCTGGCCTCCCAGGTTCGCCTTGAACTGGCGCGAGACTTCATCGCCGGTGGCTTGCTCGGCAGTGCCGAAGAGTTGCTGGACCAGTTGGTCCACCTGCAGGGCGAGCCGATTTCGCTGGAAGCGCTCGACGAACAACGACTGATCTGTGAGCGGGAGAAAAACTGGTCCCGGGCGATCGAACTGGCGGCCCGACTGGTGCCCAGCCGCCCCGAGCTGATCGCGGCGCTGGCCAACTACTACTGCGAACTGGCCCAGGAGAAGGGGCGCGGCGGTGACCGCAGCGGAATGCAGGAGCTTCTGCGCGAAGCCCGCCGGGTAGACCGCCATTGTGTGCGGGCGCTGTTGATGCGCCTGGATTGCGAGCTCTGGCGGCAGGATCATCCCGCGGCCGTCGCTACCATGGGCGAGGTGGCACGGGACGCCAAAGTTTTCGTGGGGGAGATCGTGCCGCTGTTGCGCCGCTACGATTGCCTGGGTGTGCCGCTGATTCGAGAGTTCCTGCGCAACCTGGCGGAGTCCGAAGAGGTCCCACCGCTGATCCTGGCAGTCCTGGCCGAGACCGAGGTTGACAATGTCTCCACGCACTGGCGCGACAGCCTGTTGCGGCGTGTCGAGCAGCGCCCGTCCTGGCAAGGTGTTGGCGAGTTCCTGGGGGCGCTTGGCACGGCGGGTGTCAATCCGTCCGCCATTGAAAAAATTGCTCCAGTAATCATCGGCTTGTATAGGACAATGCCGCGTTATCGCTGCAGTCGCTGCGGTTTCGCTGGGCGGGAACTGCACTGGCAGTGCCCGAGTTGCCATGCCTGGAATGCGCTGCGGCCGGTTATTGCACCTCTTTAAGCACGGGTTCGCACGATAATCTCGACGACGCCATGGGCGTCAGGTTCTGCAGGTAAAGAATTGAACGTTCTACTGACGGGCGCGACAGGTTTTGTTGGTCGAGGCATGCTCGCGCGTTTGTGCGCGGAGCCGGGAGTGCGTGTGCGCGTCGCTGTACGGCGGATGCCGGATGTGCTGCCAGATGGCGTCGAATGCACTCTTATTCAGGGGTTGAGTGTCTTCCAGTGCTGGGACATGGCCTTGCAGGGCATTGATGTGGTCATTCATGCGGCTGCTCAGGTGCGTGTCTTGACTGAGCGCTGCGTTGATCCTCTGGCCGAGTTGCGAGCGGTGAACGTCGATGCTTCTCGTCACTTGGCTCGGCAGGCTGCTGCCGCAGGCGCGAAGCGATTCGTCTACGTCAGCTCTATCAAGGCCAATGGCGAAGAAACCGAGTTGGGGCGGCCGTATTGCGCCGAGTCGCCCGCATTTCCGAAGGACCCCTACGGGCAGTCCAAGCTCGAAGCAGAACAGGCGCTGTTTGCTGTTGGCGAGGAGACTGGTCTGGAGGTAGTCGTCGTACGCTCACCTCTGGTCTACGGGCCAGGAGTCAAAGCCAATTTCGCCAGTCTGATGCGAGCACTTCAGCAGCGTCTGCCACTGCCATTCGCCGCCATCGACAATCGCCGCAGTTTGGTTGCGCGAGACAATCTCGTCGATCTGCTGCTGCTGTGCGCGCGCCATCCCGCGGCGGTAGGCCGGATGTTCCTGGTTAGTGATGGACGGGACCTGTCGACTGCACAACTGTGCCGCGAATTGAGTGAAGCCCTGGGGGTATCCCCGCGATTGTTACCGGTGCCTACCCGGGTTTTGCGGATGCTGGGCCTTATCGTCGGTCGCGGTCAGCAAATGCAGCGTTTGCTCGGCTCGCTGCAGGTGGATATTTCTGCAACCTGCCAGTTGCTGGATTGGAAGCCGCCGGTGCAAATGAGGCAGGCCATCCAGGAAACCGCGCAATGGTGCAGGGAGCATCGAGGAGAATGAGCACAGCTTTATTACTGGCGGCTGTTTACTTGGCGCTCTAGGGCCGACCTGAAGAGGTGGCCATACGCTGTGACGCGGAGTGTCTTGGATACTCCCAGCCATCGCAGTTCGCACCGGACTCCGGCGTCTCGATGAGCGGTGGAGATTACGTAGCCCGATGACCTTGCTGCCGGCCAGTGACTGGGTGGCCGTCATCGGATCCCCCTGCATGGTCATCGACAATTCTCGCGAGCGTGAGCCTGCCCGGGCGCTTCCTTGGTTCGGATGGCGGATTGTCGGCGTTGTCCAACCCCCCCTAGGGGTAATTGATCTGGGGGTAGTGGGCGATCTGCTAGTCTTGGTGTTTCTGGTCTGGCTGTTTGTATAACTATCATGGATAGCATCACCAGTATGGAGGGCTATCAGCGTCTGTCTGATGGGCGCACTTTGTTTCGCGGTGATCGGATCGGGCGCTACGGTGTGGCTTCCATTGCTCCTGGCCATGGCGAGCGCGGGTTTTCTGATATGGAACTTCCCTCCCTGCGCGTATTTCATGGGATGCCTGTAGTGGCTTTCTCGGGGAGGTACTGGACGGCATGGCGCTCCAGGCGGCCCGAGTAGGTCGGCGTTGCTATGGAGTTGGCTAATCCTGCAATGAGTTTTCGTGGCGGAGGATACGAGCTATATCTTGCTTCATCGCTGAGTTAGCGGTGAGCAGATACGAGGTGCACCCAGTCGCGCCTACCACTGTGCTTCGGGGTGTTATGGATGCCATTTGTGGATGTCTCTGGCGATTTACCGGGATCAATCTTTACTGGTTGACGCTGTTGGCGATTCTGGCCGGTGTGGGGCGGGGTTCTGGTGTGTTGGCACTGTTTGTGGCCATGCCCCATTGGTGCTTGTCGTGGTTCGTCTGGGTGCAGGTCGTCCGGATGATCAGGATGTGAGCTGAACTCCATTGGAAATGGTGGTCAATGTAGCGGGGGGAAGCGTTATCCCTGCTCTGGATGAAGGACAAGCACCAATGCTCCGAGAACGCCTGCTGAGGCTTCCGCGACGGTACAAGCGACTCTTGCAGGTCGCCACTGACATCACCCTGGTCTGGTTCTCGCTCTGGATGGCGTTCATCGTCCGCCTGGGGACGGAGGACCTGATGTATCCGCTACGCGTACACAGCTGGCTGTTCGTTGCCGCGCCCTTGGTGGCGTTTCCGCTGTTCATCCGTTTCGGCATGTACCGCGCTGTGATGCGCTACCTCGGTAACGACGCGCTGATCGCCATCTGGAAGGCAGTTACGCTGTCTGCGCTACTGCTGTCGTTGGTGGTGTACTGGAATCGTTCGGTCGTGGAGGCGGTTCCCCGTTCTCTGGTATTCAATTACTGGTGGCTCAGCCTGCTGATGGTGGGCGGTCTGCGCCTGGCCATGCGCCAGTACTTCATGGGGGACTGGTACAGTGCCGTGCAGGCCGTGCCCTTCTTCAACAAGCAGGACGGCTTGCCGAAGGTGGTCGTGTATGGGGCCGGTTCGGCAGGTAACCAGTTGGTTGCCGCCTTGCGCCTGGGGCGGGCCATGCGCCCGGTGGCGTTCATCGATGACGACGACGAGATAGCCAACCGGATTATTGCTGGTCTTCGCGTGTACAAGCCCAAGCATATCCAGCAACTGATCGAGGAGACCGGTGCACAGGAAGTGCTGCTGGCCATTCCGTCCGCTTCGCGTGCGCGCCGCCGTGAAATCCTGGGCTTGTTGGAGCCCTATCCGCTGCACGTGCGCAGTGTTCCGGGTTTCATTGACCTGGCCAACGGACGGGTGCGCGTGGATGATATCCAGGAGGTGGACATCTCCGACCTGCTCGGGCGGGATGCGGTCGAGCCGCGCAAAGAGTTGTTCGAGCATGGCATCCGTGGCCAGGCGGTCATGGTGACGGGGGCGGGTGGCTCCATAGGCTCGGAGCTCTGCCGCCAGATACTGGCCTCCTCGCCGACGGTGCTGGTCCTGTTCGAGCACAGTGAGTACAACCTCTATCGCGTGCACCAGGAACTGGATATGCGCATCAAGCGCGAGTCCCTGCCGGTTCAACTGGTGCCGATCCTGGGGTCCGTGCGCAGCCCCGAGCGTCTGCTCGAAGTCATGCGGACCTGGAAGGTAGTCACCGTCTACCACGCCGCGGCCTACAAGCATGTGCCGATCGTCGAGCACAACATTTCCGAAGGTGTGCTCAACAACGTACTCGGCACTCTGCATACGGCCCAGGTGGCGGTGCAGGCCGGGGTCCAGAGTTTCGTGCTGATCTCCACCGACAAGGCGGTACGGCCGACCAATGTCATGGGTGGCACAAAGCGGTTGGCGGAAATGATCCTGCAGGCTCTGAGCCAGGAGCCGGCGCCGGTGCTGTTTGGTGACAAGTCTGGTGTGCATCAGGTCAACAAGACCCGCTTCACCATGGTTCGCTTCGGCAACGTGCTGGGCTCGTCCGGTTCGGTGATTCCGCTATTCCGCGAGCAGATCAAGCGCGGCGGGCCGGTGACGGTTACCCATCCGAACATCACCCGCTACTTCATGACGATTCCCGAAGCCGCACAGTTGGTGATCCAGGCTGGCTCGATGGGATGCGGTGGCGACGTGTTCGTGCTCGACATGGGGCAGCCGGTGAAGATTCTCGAGCTGGCCGAGCGGATGATTCACCTGTCCGGACTGAGCGTGCGCTCGGAGCGGACGCCTCATGGCGATATCTCCATCGAGTTCAGTGGGCTGCGGCCGGGTGAGAAGCTGTATGAGGAGTTGCTGATCGGCGATGACGTCAGTGCCACCGAGCATCCGATGATCATGAAGGCCAACGAAGAGCTGATGCCTTGGGAGGGTTTCAAGCTGGTGCTGGCCGACTTGCTCAGGGCGGTCGAGCAGGGCAACTACGCGCGGGTACGCCAGTTGCTGCGTGAAACGGTCAATGGCTATTCCCCGGAGGGGGACATCGTTGATCTCATCCACCAGCATCGGCGAATGGAGCCCTGATTGGGGGCTCTTAGCAGGCGGCGGAAGAGCCGCATCTGCGAACGTCGTCAGTCGTTTCCTTGCGATCTGTCGGCTGTGGCGGAATCTGCTGCCGACTCTTTAAACCGACATTTTTAAGGGCATTCCTGACGATATGTTTTTTGGGCGGCGCAATGGTGCCCGCCTAGAAACCTGATTCATCAAGGAATGATTCATGAAGAAGAGTCTGCTTTCCGTTGCAAGCATGATCCTGCTGGTCAGCCTTTCCTTCGCTGGTGTCGCCAGTGCTGCCACCAAGGCTGAGCCGGCTGCCGCTCCGGCCGTCGAGTCCAGCGCTCCCGCCAGCAAGGCGCCGGTCGCTCAAGCCGAGACCGTGAACATCAATTCCGCGACTGTGGAAGAGCTGCAGAAGTCGCTGAAGGGGATCGGCAAGGTCAAGGCCCAGGCAATCATCGATTACCGTACGACCAACGGTCCATTCACGAGCGTCGATCAGCTTCTGGAAGTGAAGGGCATTGGCAAGGGAACCTTGGACAAGAATCGGGACAGGATCTCGCTCTGAGCCTTGTCAGGAAAAAGAAAAGCCGGTCGATGACCGGCTTTTTTATGAGATGTGCACCAGGGCGGGTGATGCCTGCTGGTTTTTCGCGGCACAAAGAAAAAGCCCCCGGCATGTGCCGAGGGCTTTGAATTTTGGCTCCGCGACCTGGACTCGAACCAGGGACCCAATGATTAACAGTCATTTGCTCTACCGACTGAGCTATCGCGGAACAACGGGGCGTATCTTACTGATTAAAAAGGGGAAGTCAACATCGCTCCGACGACTTCCCCTTAATTTTTTACAGCACCTGGACGATGGCGCGGGTCACGGTGTCCAGGTTGCCGTTGTTCAGCGCGGCGACGCAGATGCGGCCGGTGCCGACGGCGTAGATGCCGAACTCGTTCTTCAGGCGTTCCACCTGCTCGGCGGTCAGGCCGGAGTAGGAGAACATGCCGCGCTGCTGGGCAACGAAGCCGAAGTCACGCTTGGCGCCCAGGGCGGCCAGTTGCTCGACCATGGCCACACGCATGGCGCGGATGCGGGTGCGCATTTCGCCCAGCTCTTCTTCCCATACAGCGCGCAGTTCCGGGCTGTTCAGCACGGACGCGACGACGCTGGCGCCGTGGGTCGGCGGGTTGGAGTAGTTGGTGCGGATCACGCGCTTGACCTGGGACAGGACGCGGCTCGACTCCTCGCGGCTGTTGGTCACGACCGACAGGGCGCCGACGCGCTCGCCGTACAGCGAGAACGACTTGGAGAAGGAGCTGGACACGAAGAAGTTCAGGCCCGACTTGGCGAACAGGCGCACGGCGGCGGCGTCTTCGTCGATGCCATCACCGAAGCCCTGGTAGGCGATGTCGAGGAAGGGCACGTGGCCCTTGGCCTTGAGCACGTCCAGGACCTGCTTCCAGTCGTCCATGGTCAGGTCGACGCCGGTCGGGTTGTGGCAGCACGCGTGCAGCACAACGATGGACTGCGAGGGCAGGGCGTTCAGGTCTTCCAGCAGGCCGGCACGGTTCACGCCGTTGGTGGCGGCGTCGTAGTAACGGTAGTTCTGCACCGGGAAGCCGGCAGCCTCGAACAGGGCGCGGTGGTTTTCCCAGCTCGGGTCGCTGATGGCGACGGTAGCGTTGGGCAGCAGGCGCTTGAGGAAGTCGGCGCCGGTCTTCAGCGCGCCGGTACCGCCGACGGCCTGGGTGGTCACCACGCGGCCTTCGGCCAGCAGCTCGGAGTCAGCGCCGAACAGCAGCTTCTGCACGCCCGAATCGTAGGCGGCGATGCCTTCGATCGGCAGGTAGCCGCGCGGAGCGTGGGCCTCGATGCGGGCTTTCTCCGCGGCCTGCACGGCGCGCAGCAACGGGAGACGGCCTTCCTCGTTGTAGTAAACGCCTACGCCCAGGTTGATCTTGCCCGGACGGGTATCGGCGTTGAAAGCTTCGTTCAGGCCCAGGATGGGGTCACGGGGGGCCATTTCGACAGCGGAGAACAGACTCATTTTGGCAGCAGCTCTAAGGCGGGAGTGAAGTGCAATTGCAACCCCCCGCTCACGGCGCTGGGGGGTGCGTCGACGGGCCGGTATTATATAGGCCTCTATGGCAGGCGGCGAGTTATCGCGCATGCTTTTCGACTGGTATGACGCTTTGGCGACCGAAGCGTCACACGCCAATGCGAGGTTCCCATGTCGTTATTCCAGCTGGATTCGCGCTTCAAGCCCGCCGGCGATCAGCCCGAAGCCATCCGACAGATGGTGGAAGGGCTGGAAGCGGGCCTGTCGCACCAGACACTGCTGGGGGTGACCGGCTCCGGCAAGACCTTCAGCATCGCCAATGTCATCGCCCAGGTGCAGCGCCCGACCATGGTCCTGGCGCCGAACAAGACCCTGGCCGCGCAGCTCTATGGCGAGTTCAAGACCTTCTTCCCGAACAACGCCGTCGAGTACTTCGTCTCCTACTACGACTACTACCAGCCCGAGGCCTACGTGCCGTCCTCCGATACCTATATCGAGAAGGACTCCTCGATCAACGATCACATCGAGCAGATGCGGTTGTCGGCGACCAAGGCGCTGCTGGAGCGCGAAGACGCCATCATCGTCTGCACCGTGTCGTCGATCTACGGCCTGGGCGACCCGGCGTCCTACCTGAAGATGGTGCTGCACCTGGATCGTGGCGACAAGATGGACCAGCGCGAGCTGCTGCGCCGCCTGACCAGCCTGCAGTACACCCGCAACGACATGGACTTCGCCCGCGCCACCTTCCGCGTGCGCGGCGACGTCATCGACATCTTCCCGGCGGAATCGGACCTGGAAGCGATCCGCGTCGAGCTGTTCGATGACGAGGTGGAGAACATCGCCGCCTTCGACCCGCTGACTGGCGAGGTCATCACCAAGCTGCCGCGCTTCACCTTCTACCCCAAGAGCCACTACGTGACCCCTCGGGAAACGCTGCTGGAGGCGGTGGAGCACATCAAGGCCGAGCTCAAGCAGCGCCTGGACTACCTGCGCACCAACAACAAGCTGGTGGAAGCCCAGCGCCTGGAGCAGCGTACCCGTTTCGACCTGGAGATGATCCTCGAACTGGGCTACTGCAATGGCATCGAGAACTACTCGCGCTATCTCTCCGGGCGCGGTCCCGGCGAACCGCCACCGACCCTTTACGACTACCTGCCGGCCAACGCCCTGCTGGTGATCGACGAATCCCACGTCAGCGTTCCCCAGGTCGGCGCCATGTACAAGGGCGACCGCTCGCGCAAGGAAACCCTGGTGGAATATGGCTTCCGCCTGCCCTCGGCGCTGGACAACCGTCCGCTGCGCTTCGAGGAGTGGGAGGCGATCAGCCCGCAGACCATCTTCGTTTCCGCGACCCCCGGCCCTTATGAAGATCAGCACGCCGGCCGGGTGATCGAGCAGGTGGTGCGACCGACCGGCCTGGTCGATCCGGAAGTGGAAATCCGCCCGGCGACTACCCAGGTGGACGACCTGCTTTCGGAAATCCGCCTGCGCGTGGCTGAGGATCAGCGCGTGCTGGTCACCACCCTGACCAAGCGCATGGCTGAGGACCTCACCGATTACCTGGGCGATCACGACGTGCGGGTGCGTTATCTGCACTCTGACATCGACACCGTGGAGCGGGTGGAGATCATCCGCGACCTGCGTACCGGCACCTTCGACGTACTGGTGGGGATCAACCTGCTGCGCGAGGGCCTGGACATGCCCGAGGTGGCGCTGGTGGCGATCCTCGATGCGGACAAGGAAGGTTTCCTGCGTTCCGAGCGCTCGCTGATCCAGACCATCGGCCGCGCCGCGCGGAACCTGCACGGCAAGGCGATCCTCTACGCCGACAACATCACCGGTTCGATGCAGCGGGCGATCAACGAGACCGAACGCCGCCGCACCAAGCAGCTGGAGTTCAATGCCAAGCACGGCATCGTGCCCAAGGGCGTGAAGAAGGACATCAAGGACATCCTCGAAGGTGCCGTGGTGCCGGGCGCCAAGGGCAAGCGCCGCAGCCTGGCGAAGGTGGCGGAGGAGAGCGGGAAGTACGAGAACGAGCTGCGTACGCCGGACGAGATCGCCAAGCGCATCAAGCAGCTGGAAGAGCGTATGTACCAGTTGGCCCGTGACCTGGAGTTCGAGGCCGCGGCCGGGGTGCGCGACGAGATCGGCAAGTTGCGGGATCGCATGGTGGCGATGGGCTGAATGGCGAGGGAGGAGCCGGCTGAGTGCCTGCCAGGACGGCTTTTCATAGGAGCGAGCTTGCTCGCGAACTGCACAGCACCCTGAGATTCCGGCGTGAAGTGGGGTTCGCGAGCAAGCTCGCTCCTACAACGATTGTTGTGGCACGAGGGCGCTCAATGCGCCCCGGCTCCCGCGCCAGCACCTACCCCCGCCGGCAGCGAACGGGTCATGAGCACCGCCACCATGCTCACCGCCAGGACGATGCCGATGGCGTGGAAGGCGTCGTTGTAGGCCATGATCGCCGCCTGCTGGTGGACGATCTCGCTGATCTTGCCCAGCGCCGCCTGCTGCGTGCCCAGTTGTGCCGTCAACTGCGCCAGGCGCTCGTCCACCGCGCCATTCACCGGCACCACCGCTTCGCGCAGGTAGTCGTAGTAGACCTTGGCACGGCTATCGATCAGGGTCGCCAGCAGGGCGATGCCGATGGCGCCGCCGAGGTTGCGCAGGATGTTGAACAGGCTGGAGGCTGAGCCGGCGTCCTGCGGTTGCAGGTAGACGGTGGCGATCAGCGAGATGGTGACCATCACCATCGGCTGGCCGAGGGCGCGCAAGAGCTGGATCTGGTTGAACTGCGGCCCGGCGAAGTCCGGATTGAGCACGCCGGAGCAGAAGCTGGCCAGGCCGAACAGGCCGAAGCCCAGGGCGCAGAGCAGGCGCGGCTCGATGATCTTCATCAGCTTGGGGATCAGCGGAATCAGGAACAGCTGCGGCACGCCCATCCACATGATCACCTCGCCGATCTGCATGGCGTTGTAGCCCTGGATTTGCGCGAGATACAGCGGCAGCACGTAGATCGACCCGTACAGCCCCATACCCAGGCCGATGCTGGAAATGCTCGACAGGCCGAAGTTGCGGTTGCGCAGAATCCCCAGGTTGATCAGCGGATTCGGCCGCGAGGTCTGCAGGATCACGAAGAGGATCAGGCTGACCAGAGCGATGCTGCCCAGGCTGACGATCAGGTTGGACTCCAGCCAGTCCTTGCGGTGGCCTTCTTCCAGGAACACCTGCAGGCAGCCCAGGCCGATGGCCATGGTGACGATGCCGGCGTAGTCGGTGCTTTTCAGCAGCTCCCAGTGCGGCGGCTTCTTTTCCAGGCCGTAGAGCAGGCCGGCGATCATCAGCAGGCCCGGCGGGATGTTGATGTAGAAGATGTATTCCCAGCCGAAGTTCTCGGTCAGCCAGCCGCCCAGGGTCGGGCCGATGGAGGGAGCGAAGGTGGCGGTGATGGCGAACAGCGCCATGCCCTTGGGGCGGTGGTGTTCGGGCAGCTTGATCAGCGCCAGGGTGAAGGCCAGGGGAATCAGCGCGCCGCCGGTGAAGCCCTGCATGGCGCGGAACACGATCATGCTCTCCAGGTTCCAGGCGAAGGAGCAGAGCAGGGAGGAGAACAGGAAACCGATGGAGATCATCCAGGCCAGCCGCCGGGCCGAGAGCAACTGCACCAGCCAGGCGGTGAGCGGGATCATGATGATCTCCGCCACCAGATAGGACGTGGAAATCCAGGAACCTTCTTCCAGGGTGGCGGCCAGCGCGCCCTGGATATCCTTCAGCGAGGAGTTGGTGATCTGGATATCGAGGACCGCCATGAAGGCGCCGAGCATGGCGCTGAAGACGGCGATCCAGTCGCGGCGGGTCGGTTCCCCAACCGGCCGCACCAGGGCATCAGCGGACACGCAACTCGACCTCTGCATCGACCGACATGCCCGGGCGGATCAGGCCCTTGAGCGGGTTGTCGTCGGCGAAGGTGATTTTTACCGGGATGCGCTGCACCACCTTGGTGAAGTTACCGGTGGCGTTGTCCGGCGGCAGCAGGCTGAACTGCGCGCCGGAGGCGGCGAACAGGCTCTGCACTTCGCCGTCGATAGGGGTATCGGGGAAGGAGTCGAACACCAGTCGCGCCTTCTGCCCCGGGCGCATCTTGCCGATCTGGGTTTCCTTGAAGTTGGCCTGGATCCAAATGCCGTTGTCCGGTACCAGCGACAGCAGCTGGGTGCCGACCTGCACGTACTGGCCGATGCGGGCGTTGCGCTGGCCGACCAGGCCGGTTACCGGCGCGCGGATTTCGGTGCGGGCCAGGTTGAGTGCGGCCTGGGCGACATCGGTGCGGGCGCTTTCGATCTGCGCCTGCAGGCGCTGGACGTCGGTGCTCAGGGTGTCGCGCTGCACGCGCTGGGCTTGCAGATCGGCCTGGGCCTTGGCCACTTGCGAGCGGGCGACGCGGGAATCGGCGGTGAGGGTGGTGACGCGCTCCTCCGAGACATAGCCCGGCCCGCGCAGCGCTTGGGCGCGGCCCAGGTCGACCTCGGCGCGGCCAAGGGTGGCCTGGCTGGCGTTCACGTCGGCTTCGCTGGCGGCGATGTTGCTCGACTGCCCCTTGAGCTTGCTGCGTGCCTGCTCCAGCTCGGCCTCGCGGGTGGCCAGGGTGGCCTTGGCGCGCTCCAGGGCGAGCTTGAAATCGTCGGCTTCGAGCTTCACCAGCAACTGGCCTTTTTCCACGTGCTGGTTGTCCTGCACCAGGACCTCGTCGACGCGCGCGCCGAGCTGGCTGGCGATGCGGGTGATTTCGCCCTGCACGTAGGCGTTGTCGGTCGTCTCGACGAAGCGGCCGATGAAATACCAGCGCGCCAGAAAGGCGAGGGCGACCACCACGAGGATGACGAGGAACACGGTCAGGCGGCGTTGCAGTTGGGCAGGCATAGTAAACGAGCGTTTGGTTGGCGGAAAAATGTTTTCCAATGTAACAGTGTTCCGTGGCGGCACGTAGCCGCTACACTTCGGAAACTTTGTTGCTTATAGGGAACAATCATGGGGCTGGATGATGCGCTGATCTTCACCCGCGTCGTGGAGCTGCACAGTTTCACCCAGGCCGCGCAGAGCCTGGGCATGCAGAAGTCCACGGTGAGCCGGCGCATCGTCCTGCTCGAAGAGCGCCTCGGCGTGCGGCTGCTCAACCGCACCACCCGCAAGTTGCGCCTGACCGAAGTGGGGCAGGCCTACTACGAACGCTGCCGGCAGATCATGCATGACTTCGCCGAGGCCGAGCAGGCGGTGATGCAACTGCAACAGGCGCCGTCGGGATTGCTGCGCATCAGCGCGCCCATCGAGTTCGGGCAGATGTACCTGGGTAAGGTGCTGGGCGATTTCATGCGTCTTTATCCACAGATCAGCGCCGAGGTCGAGCTGACCTCGCGCACTGTCGATCCGCTGGAGGAGGGCGTGGATATCGTCATCATGGTCGGCCAGCCGGAAGACTCCACCCTGATCGCCCGGCGAATGCTGATTACCAACCGCTGCCTGTGCGCCAGTCCGGAGTACCTGGCCTTGCACGGCCAGCCGCAGCAGGTCGAGGAACTGGCCGGCCACCGCGCGGTATTGCTGCAGGCCGACTCCCAGCGCTACTGGCCACTTAGCGGCGAAAGTATTCCCTGCCACCGGGTGCTGTCGTGCAACAACATCACCTTCGCCCGCGAAGCGGTGCTGGCCGGTGCCGGGATCGCCTCGCTGCCGGAGCTGATCGTCGACGAGCAACTGGCCAGCGGCAGCCTGGTTCGGGTGTTGCCGCAGGTGCAGCTGCCGGTTGGCGAGCTCTACGCGGTCTACCCGTCGCGGCGTTTCCAGGCGATGAAGGTGAAGGCTTTCCTCGACTTCCTGATCAACAACCTGCCGATCGATGCGGAGCGTTGGCTGGAGCCGGGGGCGGCCCGCCTGATAACATCGCGTCCATGAGCGCGTGCCTCGGCCTGCGCTGTCCTCACCGATTCACATGAGAGCCTTCATGACCACTGTCCGCACCCGTATCGCGCCGTCCCCCACCGGTGACCCGCACGTCGGCACCGCCTACATCGCGCTGTTCAACCTCTGTTTCGCCCGTCAGCACGGCGGTCAGTTCATCCTGCGCATCGAGGATACCGACCAGGTGCGCTCGACCCGCGAATCGGAACAGCAGATCTTCGACGCGCTGCGCTGGTTGGGCATCGAGTGGGACGAGGGCCCGGACGTCGGTGGTCCGCACGGCCCGTATCGGCAGAGCGAGCGTGGCGCCATCTATAAGCAGTACAGCGACGAGCTGGTGGAAAAAGGCCACGCCTTCCCCTGTTTCTGCTCCGCCGAGCGCCTCGACGCGCTGCGCGCCGAACAGCAGGCGCGCAAGGAAACCCCGCGCTACGACGGTCACTGCATGCACCTGAGCAAGGAAGAGTCGGCCAGGCGCATCGCTGCCGGCGAATCCCACGTGGTGCGCATGAAAGTGCCGACCGAGGGCGTCTGCGTGGTGCCGGACATGCTCCGTGGCGACGTGGAAATCCCGTGGGACCGCATGGACATGCAGGTGCTGATGAAGGCCGACGGCCTGCCCACCTACTTCCTCGCCAACGTGGTGGACGACCACCTGATGGGCATCACCCACGTCCTGCGTGGCGAAGAGTGGCTGCCGTCGGCGCCCAAGCTGATCAAGCTGTACGAGTACTTCGGCTGGGAACAGCCGGTGCTCTGCTACATGCCGCTGCTGCGCAACCCGGACAAGAGCAAGCTGTCCAAGCGCAAGAACCCCACCTCCATCACCTTCTATGAGCGCATGGGCCTGCTGCCGCAGGCGCTGCTGAACTACCTCGGTCGCATGGGCTGGTCCATGCCAGACGAGCGTGAGAAGTTCAGCCTGGCGGAAATGATCGAGCACTTCGACCTGTCCCGCGTGTCCCTGGGCGGCCCGATCTTCGACATCGAGAAGCTCTCCTGGCTGAACGGCCAGTGGATTCGCGAGCTGTCCGTCGAGGACTTCGCCAAGGAAGTGCAGAAGTGGGCACTCAACCCCGAGTACCTGATGAAGATCGCCCCGCACGTGCAAGGCCGCGTGGAGAACTTCAGCCAGATCGCTCCGTTGGCCGGCTTCTTCTTCAGCGGCGGCGTGCAGCTGGACGCCAAGCTGTTCGAGCACAAGAAGCTCGACGCCACCCAGGTTCGCCAGGTGCTGCAACTGGTGCTGTGGAAGCTGGAAGCGCTGCGCCAGTGGGAAAAGGACAGGATCACCGCGACCATCCAGGCCGTGGCCGAACATCTGGGCCTCAAGCTGCGTGACGTGATGCCGCTGATGTTCCCGGCTATCACCGGCCAGGCCAGCTCGGTGTCGGTGCTCGATGCCATGGAAATCCTCGGCGCCGATCTGTCGCGCTACCGGCTGCGCCAGGCCCTGGAGCTGTTGGGCGGTGCGTCGAAGAAAGAAGCCAAGGAGTGGGAAAAGATTCGCGACGCCATCGGCGCCTAATATCTTTCCTACACTGGAGAAGGCCGGCCGCCGTCAGGCGCCCGGCCTTTTTCATGTCTGCGCAAGCCGTTTGGCATGGCTGGAGGAGAGCAGGCGGGCTGCTTATTCCATTGGCCTGGATTCGGGGCTGGCACATAAGTGATTGTTCTTTGGGAGAAAAAAATTAGAAATCTGAAAAAATGTTGTTGACAGGGTGTCGCCTCGCCCCTAAGATGCGCCCCGTTCCAGCGACGAACTGAATGACAGAGCGAAGCGGAACGGTAGATCCAGCGGTACTTTGGGGCTATAGCTCAGCTGGGAGAGCGCTTGCATGGCATGCAAGAGGTCGACGGTTCGATCCCGTCTAGCTCCACCAAATTACCAGTAAGCTTCGTCGGTCCGGACGAAGCCGAAATCGAAGGTTTTGCGTCCCCTTCGTCTAGTGGCCTAGGACACCGCCCTTTCACGGCGGTAACAGGGGTTCGAGTCCCCTAGGGGACGCCACTATCCAGCGACGATGCGCTCGCATCGTCAGCCAGAGTCATCTGGGGCTATAGCTCAGCTGGGAGAGCGCTTGCATGGCATGCAAGAGGTCGACGGTTCGATCCCGTCTAGCTCCACCAATTTCCCATTCGGGATGAAGCCAGAATCCACCATGAGGTGGGTTTCTTCGAAGGATATGTCCCCTTCGTCTAGTGGCCTAGGACACCGCCCTTTCACGGCGGTAACAGGGGTTCGAGTCCCCTAGGGGACGCCATTTTTATCGCTCTGCGATGCCTATAGGGCCACTGAGACTTTCAGTGGCCCTTTTGTTTTTCTCCCTCCTGAAGAATTTTCTCCCGACCAGTGGTCGCGCTTTCGGCTTGCTGATTTTTATTATGAGAATAATATTCTCTCCATAATATTTTGTCCGAACGAGAAGCCAGCCATGAGCGACAAGAAAGCCCAGACCCGCGAGCGCATTCTTTCCGCCGCCACCAGCGCGCTGCTCAAGCGCGGCCCGGTCGATCCCAGCGTGGGCGAGGTGATGGCGGCGGCGGGGCTGACGGTGGGCGGCTTCTATGCGCATTTCGAGAGCAAGGATGCGCTGATGCTGGAGGCGTTCCGCCAGTTGCTGGGCAAGCGCCGGGTGGGGTTGAAGATGTTCGACCCGCAAATGAGCTTTGCCGAGCGCCGCGCACTGGCCGCGCAGTTCTACCTGTCGCGCAAGCATCGCGACACCGAAGACGAAGGCTGTCCGATCCCCAGTTCCCTGAGCGAAGTGGCGCACCTGCCGGAAGGTTTCCGCGAGGCGCTGGAAGAACATGTGGAACTGATGGTGGCGAGCCTCGCTGGGCGGCCGGAGGAAGTCGATCTGGTGCTCAGCGACATGGCCCTGATGATTGGCGGATTGGCGCTGGCCCGTGCCCTGGGCAAGGGCGACCTGTCCGATCGTGTCCTGCGTGCCGCGAAAAAAGCGGTGATCTGAGGAGGTACGGAAAATGAACAGTCTGAACTGGGTTCGTGGAATCAACGCCACCCTGGGCCGTGTTGCGCCGCAGTGGGCGGCGGGACGCATGCGTCAGCTGTTCATGACGCCCACCGAGTTGCCGCCGCGTGATTGGGAATTGCCATTGCTGGCCAGTTCCGAACGCATCACCCTGCGCTTCGGCCTGTCCGCGCTGCGCTGGGGCGAAGGGCCGGCGGTGCTGCTGATGCACGGTTGGGGAGGGCGGCCGACCCAGTTCGCCGCATTGATCGAGAAACTGGTCGGGGCCGGCTATGGTGTGATCGCCCTCGATGCTCCGGCCCACGGCCGGTCGCCGGGGAGTGAGGCTGACGTGGTGCTGTTCGCCCGTGCCCTGCTGGAAGCCGCCAGTGAACTGCCGCCGCTTCGCGCGGTGATCGGCCACTCCATGGGCGGCGCCAGTGCATTGCTGGCGACCCAGATGGGCCTGCGCACCGAAACCCTGGTGACCATCGCCGCGCCGAGCAAGGTGCTGACCGTGCTGCGCGGCTTCGCCAACTATGTCGGTCTGCCGCGGCAGGCACGTTCGAGCTTCATCCGTCAGGTCGAGCGACAGGCGGGCATTCCGGCGAAGCAGCTGGATGTGGCGCGCTATGAGCTGGGCATGCCTGGTCTGGTGGTGCATGCCGAGGATGACCGCCAGGTACGGGTGACGGAATCCGTCGCCATCCATGAGGCCTGGCCGGGCAGCCGGCTGTTGCGCCTGCCGGGTGGCGGACACCACCGCGTGCTGGCCGATGCTGCGCTGGCGGAGGCCGTGCTGGAGTTGCTGGAAAGTGTCGAGGAGCCGCTGGCGCTGGCCCTGGCATCCTGAGTCATTCAGCATCCTGATAACGGCGGCCCCAGGCCGCCGTTTTCGTTTCATGATGGCCCGTTGCGGGTCGTCAGGCTTCGCGGCCTGGCGTAGACTTCCGGGCATTTCCGGCTGCCCCGGCCTGGGCGCGAGGTCTTGCGCATGCGGGTGGCCGATTGGGGGAAACGCATGAATCTTTCGCTGGATTGGGTGCTGCAGCAGGCGCGCCCAGTCATGCCGGTGTTGGTGATCGAGGATGTGGCGCTGGCGGGCGATCTTGCCCGCGCGCTGTATGACGGCGGGGTGCGCGTGCTGGAAGTGACCCTGCGTACGCCGCAGGCGCTGGATGCCCTTGCGGAAATCCGTCGCGAGCTGCCCGAGATGGTCCTGGGCGCTGGCACCCTGATCCATACCGAACAGTTCCAGGAGGCCCGCGACGCTGGCGCGCAGTTCGCCATCAGTCCCGGCTGCACGCCGCGCCTGGTGGCTGCCGCCGATGATGCGAAGCTGCCGTTCCTGCCCGGCGTGATGACGCCTTCGGAGGTGCTGGTGGCGCTGGAGTACGGCTATCGCTCGCTGAAGCTGTTCCCCGCCGACGGCAATGCCGCGATCCGGATGCTCAAGAGCCTGAAGGAGCCCTTCACCGGCATTCGTTTCTGCCCGACCGGCGGCATCACCCAGGAAAACCTGCTCAACGTCCTGCGCCTGCCCAACGTCGCCTGCGTCGGCGGCACCTGGATCGCGCCGCCGAGTCTGGTGCGTGCCCGTGCCTGGGACCAGATCACTCAACTGGCCATCGAAGCCCACGAGCTGGCCGCAAGCCTGGAGCATTCCTCATGAGTTGGCAGTTGCCCGATCCGTTCGTCATCGACATCGAGGTCATGCCCGAGGACATCGACGGCCTCGGCCATGCCAACAACGCCGTCTACGTCAGCTGGCTGGAGCGCTGTGCCTGGCGCCACTCGCAGCGGCTGGGGCTGGACCTGGCCGAGTACCGGCGGCTGGACCGCGCCATGGCCGTGGTGCGCCATGAGGTGGATTACCTGGCCGCCGCCTACGAAGGCGACCAGTTGCAACTGGCGACCTGGATCGTCGAATCCGATCAGCGCCTGAAGATGACCCGTCACTTCCAGCTGGTGCGCCCGGAAGACGCCGTGACCCTGCTGCGCGCGCAGACCATCTTCGTCTGCATCGAGCTGTCCACCGGCAAGCCCAAGCGCATGCCGGCGGAATTCATCGAGGGTTATGGCCGCGCCTTGCTGTCGCCGGAAGCCGTCGCTGCCGGCGCGTGATCCGTCGCGCTGCGCTTTTCCCGGCGCGGCGCATTCCCTACAATCCGCGGCCCCGCAATTGCCCGAGGCTCACTCGTCGTGCAGATCGCCCTGGCCCCAATGGAAGGGCTGGTAGATGACATCCTCCGCGATGTGCTGACCCGCGTCGGCGGCATCGACTGGTGCGTCACCGAGTTCATCCGCATCAACGACCGGCTGCTGCCGCCGTCGTCCTTCCTCGCGCTCGCCCCGGAACTGGAACACGGCAGCCGCACCCGCGCCGGCGTGCCGATGCGTGTGCAGTTGCTCGGCTCCGATCCGCAATTGCTGGCCGAGAATGCCGTGCAGGCCTGCGAGCTGGGCGCTCCGGTGATCGACCTGAATTTCGGTTGCCCGGCCAAGACGGTGAACCGTTCCCGTGGCGGTGCGGTGCTGCTCAAGGAGCCCGAGCTGATGTTCAGCATCATCGAGGCTGTGCGTCGCGCCGTACCCGCACACATTCCCGTGACCTCGAAGATGCGCCTGGGCTACGACAGTCCGGACGGCGCCATCGATTGCGCCCGCGCCCTGGCCGACGCAGGTTCCGCCCATGTGGTGGTGCATGCGCGGACCAAGGCGGACGGCTACAAGCCGCCGGCACACTGGGAGTGGGTGGCAAAAGTGGCCGATGCGGTGAAGGTGCCGGTATTCGCCAACGGCGAAGTCTGGACCCTGGACGATTATCAGCGCTGCCGTTCCATCAGCGGCGTGGCGGACATCATGCTCGGGCGCGGGCTGGTTTCCCGACCCGACCTCGCGCGGCAGATCGCTGCCTGGCGCGATGGCCGCGACGTGGTTCCGATGCACTGGTCGGAAGTGCGCGTGCTGCTCGACGACTTCTGGCGCCAGGCCCGGCGCAAGCTGGCCCCGCGTTACGCGCCGGGGCGCTTGAAGCAGTGGTTGGGGATGCTCACGCGCAGTTATCCCGAGGCTGTGGAGCTGTTTGCCCAGGTGCGTCGGGAGAATGATTGCGAGGTGCTGGACCGGATGCTGCAGGTCGAGATCGAAGTCGCTGCCGCCTGATCCGTAGGGCGTATAACGTTCGACGTTATACGCCGTTTGACCATGATCCCAGGGCGCTCCGAACTTGGCCTTGGCGTTGTTGATGAGGCGCGGTGTATCGGCGTACAACCGCGAACGGTTGTACGCCCTACGGGTAGCTGACCCTAACGCCCACCGCTGACATCGATGAAGCTGCCGGTGCTGTAACTGGACTCCTCCGACGCCAGGAACAGGATCGCCCGCGCCACTTCCTCCGCCTCGCCGCCCCGGCCCAGGGGAATTGCCGATTGCAGGCGCTCCACGCGCCCCGGCTCGCCGCCGCTGGCGTGAATCTCGGTTCTGATCAGCCCCGGCCGCACTGCATTGACGCGAATACCTTCACCCGCCACTTCCTTGGCCAGGCCGATGGTCAGGCTGTCCACCGCGCCCTTGGCCGCGGCGTAGTCGATGTATTCGTTGGGCGAGCCCAGGCGCGAGGCCATGGACGAGACGTTGACGATGCTCCCGCCGCTGCCGCCATGCGTGCGTGCCATTCGCTTCACCGCCTCGCGGCAGCAGAGGAAGGTGCCGGTGACGTTCACCGCGAACACCCGCTGCAGGCGCGCCACGTCCATGTCTTCCAGGCGCATCTGGCGCTCCAGGATGCCGGCATTGTTCACCAGCACGTCGAGGTGGCCGAAGGCGTCGTCCACCTCACGGAACAGTCGCAGCACGTCTTCCTCGTTCGCCACGTCGGCGGCAAAGGCGCGGGCCTTTCCACCGGCCGCCGTGATCTGCGCGACCAGCGCCTCGGCTGCTTCGCGCTCGCGGCGGTAGTTGATCGCCACGGTGAAGCCGCGTTCGGCGGCGAGCAGCGCGGTGGCGGCGCCAATGCCGCGGCTGGCGCCAGTGATCAGCATGACCTTGTTCATGGAAAACGTCCTGTTGCGCAGGGGGCTTGAAATGGATTCGGCCGTCCCTATCTATGTTCCTGCGGGAAGCCGAAGACGGGTCCCGCACCGGAGTTCTGACATCAGGCTCCAGATCATACCTTGCTGAAATATTCAGGAGATTCGCCATGAGCAACGTCCTTTCCCTCGCCCCGCTGTTCCGCCAGTCCGTCGGCTTCGATCGTTTCAACGATCTGTTCGAATCTGCCCTGCGCAGTGAAAGCGGCAGTTCCTACCCGCCCTACAACGTCGAAAAGCATGGTGACGACAGCTACCGCATCGTCATCGCCGCCGCCGGCCTGCAGGAGGAAGACCTGGAGCTGCAGGTGGAGCGCGGCGTGCTGACCGTCAACGGCGGCAAGCGCGAAAAGGCTTCCGAGAGCGTCACTTACCTGCACCAGGGCATCGCCCAGCGTGCCTTCAAGCTGTCCTTCCGCCTGGCCGACCACATCGAGGTCCAGGGCGCGTCGCTGAAGCACGGCCTGCTGAGCATCGAACTGGTGCGCATCGTTCCGGAAGAAGCCAAGCCCAAGCGGATCGCCATCAACGGCCAGCGCCCGGCCATCGAGGGCTGAGCAGCACCCCGGCGTTAGCCGGGGCATAGCCGCAAAGCAAAACGCCCGTCTCGCAAGAGACGGGCGTTTTCGTTTGCGCTTTTTTCCTGAGCGCAGGATCAGGCGCTCTGCCGCTCCGGCAGCGGTGCCGAGCGATTGCGCCACCAGGCGATGACGATTGCCACCATCAGCACGAAGCCCAGGTAGCCCATGATCGGGTAGACGATCCCCACCAGCTTGACGAAGCCGACCTGGCTACCGATGAAAGCGAGTACCACCGCGGCCACTGCAGCGACGCGGAACGGCATGCCATAGGCGGCGCAACGCGCGGCCAGGGTGTAGGCGAAGCCGCTGGTGGTGCAGTACAGCTTCACCAGCAGCAGTGCGAGCATCACGTCGCCGAACCCGGGGGCGATGTGGTTGCTCAGCAGCAGGGTGGGGATGGCGCTGTCGCCGATCACGTCGATCTGCACCAGCATCACCAGGGCCATGATCAGGATCAGCACGCCGACGCCGGCCCCGCCGATCACGCCGCCCAGGCCGGCTTTGCGCAGGTGCGGCACGCTGCTGCCCATCACCACCACGGCAGCCGCGGTGGCGGCGACGTTGTAGGAGACATAGAGGACGGCGCTGAGCAGCCAGTTGGGCGCCGGGTGCGGCAGGGCGAGGGCGATCTGTTCCAGCTCGGCCAGCGGCTTCTGGATGTGCGTCAGGGCGTAGATGGCGATGATCGCCACGATGATCATCAGCACTGGGGTGATCAGGCTCATCAGGGTGATCACCCGCTTCAGGCCCAGGCACACCGTGATGATGGTCAGCACGCCCAGCACGATGCCGCCGATGTTGTGGCCGATGCCCAGTTGCTGCTCGAAGGAGGAGTTGGCGCCGGCGAACATGACCACCATGGTGCCGAACAGGAAGAAGGTCAGCATCAGGTCGACGACGCGGCCCAGCGGCTTGCCGCAGATGAACTCCATCGCTTCCTTGTGCGACTGGGTCTGCAGGCGGCTGCCGATCTGGTAGAGGTTCATCAGCAGGAAGGCGAACAGCGCCAGTGCCACCACTGCGCCGGCCAGGCCCATGATGCCGAAGCTGCCGAAGAACTGGAGAATTTCCTGGCCCGAGGCGAAACCGACGCCGACCACCAGGCCTATGTAGGCACCACCGAGCTTGAGACTGGTTTTCATGATCGAAACCCTATTGTTGTTATGGGGGGGGCCCCGCCTGTGACGAGGCCGGAGGAAGGATCACGCTGCGCCGACGAACGCTTGGACTTCCACTTCGACGTCCACGCCCAGCGCCAGGGCAGAGGCCACGCAGGAACGCACCGGCAGGCCCTGCTCGAAGTAGCGCTTGTAGACCTCGTTGAAGCCGGCGAAATGCGCCATGTCCGACAGCCACACGGTGGCCTTCACCACCTGGGAGAAATTCGCGCCGCAGGCTTCCAGGCTCTCGGCGATGCGGGTCATCACCGCTTCGGTCTGGGTCTGGATGTCGCCCTTTACCACCTGGCCATCGGCGGTCATCGGGATCTGCCCGGAAAGGAACAGGAAACCGCCGGCCTTGACGGCGCGGGAGAAGGGGAAGGGCAGGGTGCTGGGATAACGCTGGATATCGCTCATGGGAGTGCCTCCGGTGGGACTCAACGCAAGCGCGCCGGGCTCAGGCGCAGGGGATCCACGCCTTCCTGGCGCAGGGATTCGGGAAGCGGTTGGCCGAGCAGCAGCGACTGTGCCAGGCGCGACACGCCATCCGCCGACTGGATGCCATAGCCGCCCTGGGCGGCCAGCCAGAAGAACGCCGGGTTCTGTTCGTCATGGCCGATCACCAGGTCGCCATCGGCAACGAAGGAGCGCAGGCCGGCCCAGCTGTGGCTGGGGCGACGGATCGTCAGGGTGGTGTGCTCTTCGATGTGGTGTACGCCCAGGGCGATGTCCAGCTCTTCAGGCTGCACGTCCTGCGCCTGTACCGGGTCGGCGTTGGCGGGCGAGCCGAGCAGCTGGCCGGCGTCGGGCTTGAAGTAGAAGCTCTCGTCGATGCCGATCACCGTCGGCCAGCGGCTGATGTCCACGCCGTCCGGGACCGGGAAGGTGAAGGCGGTGCGGCGGCAGGGCTGCAGGCCGACCGGCCGGATACCGCAGCGTTCGGCCACGTGATCGGCCCAGGCGCCTGCGGCGTTCACCAGTTGCCTGGCCTGCACGGTCTCGCCCTGGCTGAGCTCCAGCGTCCACAGGTCGTCTTCGTGCCGGGCCGACAGCAGCTCGCGGTTGCAGCGCAATTCGCCATCGCGCTGCCGCAGGCCACGCAGGTAGCCCTGGTGCAGTGCGTGCACATCGAGATCGCGGGCATCGGGTTCGTACAGCGCACCGGCGATGGCGTCGGCGCGTAGGTACGGGAGGAATTCCAGCGCCTGTTCGGTGCTGATGCGTTGCACGCCGGGTGTGGCTTCTGCCTGTTTGAGCAGGTTGACCTGCTCCGGACCACCGACATACAGGCAGCCGCGCGGGGTGAGGATCGGGTGCTCGCTGAAACCGGCTGGCGGGTTTTCGTAGAAGGCCCGGCTGGCGCGGGTCAGCGCCTGGATCTGCGGGGTGCCGTAAGCCTCCATGAACATGGCGGCGGAGCGTCCGGTGGAGTGGTAGCCGGGCTGCTCTTCGCGCTCCAGCACCAGTACCCGATGGGTTTCGCTCAGCCGGTAGGCGAGGGATGCGCCAGCGATGCCGGCGCCGATGATGACGATGTCGAATGGATTCACGGCAAGGACCTTCTGCAGGTTTTCTCTTATGTGAGAAATCTAAGATATGAGAATTTTTGCGGCCAAGGCAAGGCCCGGTAAACTTTCCGCATTCACTTTCGAGATGTCTCATGAGCGAAATCGCCCAAGCCCAGCCCAAGCCGCAGCAACTGGATCGGAACGAAGTCGGCGCGCGCCTGAGGGCGGTGCGCAAGCAACGGAAACTGACCTTGAAGCAGCTCTCCGACCTGTCTGGCGTGGCGGTTTCCACGCTGTCGAAGATGGAGCTGGCACAGGTCGCGGTGAGCTATGACAAGCTGGCGGCGGCGGCCCGCGCGCTGCAGGTGGATATCGCCCAGTTGTTCCGCCCGCTACCGTCCGTCGGCGCCCAGTCCGGGCTGAAAACCTTCGTGAAGACCCGCGTCGATGAGGCCGCCGGCTACGACACCGGGGGCTATGAGTACTACCCGATCGCCGGTGACTTCCCGCAGCGCAGCATGACTCCGCTGTACGCGCGCATCTTCGCCCGCGAAGTGGGAGAGTTCGACGATTTCGTCCGTCATCCCGGCCAGGAATTCGCCCTGGTGGTGTCCGGGCGCGCGCGCATCCAGTTCGAGACGGGCGAGTCGGTGAGCATCGGCCCGCGTGAGACGGCTTACTTCGACAGCAGCGTCGGCCACCTCTACCTCAATGACGGTGAGGCGGATGAGGCGCAGGTGATGGTGGTGATGTCGGAGTTGCGCCCGGCCGATTGACCGGGCGCAGCGCTTCAGAAGCAGCGGGGCGGCAGCAGGTCGATGAAGGCTTCCAGCGGCACCGGCCGGCTGAACAGGTAGCCCTGGTACAGGTGGCAGCCCTGCTCTTCCAGCAGGGCCAGCTGCTCCGGGGTTTCCACACCTTCGGCGATCAGTTCCAGGCCCAGGCTGTGGCCCATGGCGATGATGGCGCGGACGATTTCGGCGTCGTTGCTGTCGTTTGGCGCATCGCGCACGAAACTCTGGTCGATCTTCAGGCTGTCCACTGGCAGGCGCTTCAAGTAGGTGAGCGAGGAGTAGCCGGTGCCGAAATCGTCCATGGCAAAGCGCACGCCAGCTTCGCGCAGGCGCTGCATGCGCGCGATGGTGTCTTCCAGTTGCTGGATGACTATCCCTTCGGTGATCTCCAGCTTCAGCAGGCGCGCGGGCAGCTTGGCCTTGTGCAGGCTGTCGAGGACGCGCTCGACGAAATCGTTCTGGCGGAACTGCCGGGGGCTGATGTTGACGCTGAGGCAGAAGTCCTCGGGGTCTATCCGTCCTTCGGCGAGCAGGCGTGCACAGGTGCGGCAGGCTTCCTCGATGACCCAGCGGCCCACTTCGACGATCAGCCCACTGTCTTCCAGTACGCGGATGAAGCTGGCCGGCGATTGCGGGCCTTGCGTCGGGTGTTCCCAGCGCAACAGGGCTTCGGCGCCGACGATGTGCGCGCCGCGGGAGTCGATCTGCGGCTGGTAGTGCAGGCTGAATTCACGGCGAGCGATGGCCATGCGCAGGCCGCTTTCCAGGCGCAGGCGCTCGCTGGCGGCCTTCTGCATGGAGGCGTGGAACAGCTGCACGGTGTTGCGGCCGGCGTCCTTGGCGCGGTACATGGCGATGTCCGCGCGCTTGAGCAGGTCTTCGGGGGTCGCACCGTCGTCGGGTATCAGGGCGATGCCGATGCTCGGGGTGATCTGCAGGCGGTGTCCGTCCAGCAGCATGGGCTCGGCCAGCAGGTCGCGCAGCTTCTCGGCGAGCTGACGCACGCGGCGCGCGGTTTCCAGGCGGCTGCCGTCGATGCCGGTCAAGAGGATCACGAATTCGTCGCCGCCCAGCCGTGCCACCGTGTCTTCCTGGCGCACGCTGGCCTCCAGGCGCGCGGTGACCATCTGCAGGATGGTGTCGCCCACCGAATGCCCCAACGAATCGTTGATGTGCTTGAAGTGGTCCAGATCGAGGAACAGCAGCGCACCGCGCAGGTTGTGGCGTTGCAGCAGGGAGATCTGCTGCTTGAGGCGGTCCATCAGCAGGGCGCGGTTGGGCAGGTCGGTCAGGGCGTCGTGGTAGGCCAGGTGCTGGATGCGCGCTTCCGCCTCGCGCAACTCGCTGGTGTCGCGGGCGGTCAGCAGCAGGCAGGGCGTCCCGCCCAGGTCGATGGGTTCGACCGAGACATCCACCGTCTTGATCTGGCCATCGCGATGCCGGCCGCGCATTTCCAGGTGATGTACATAGCCATCGCGGTCGAGTGCCGCCAGCAGCTTGGTCCGCTCCTCCGGATCACCCCAGATGTTGAGTTCCACCGACGTACGTCCGGTGACCTCGTCGGGGCGGAAGCCGGTCAGGCGATGGAAGCCTTCGTTGACTTCGATGTAGCGGCCGCTGTTGCGCTCGGTGATGGTGATGGCGTCGGGGCTGGAGTGGAACGCCTTGTAGAATTTCTCCTGGCTGGCCTTCAGCTCCGCCTCTGCCTGCAGGCGGCCAGTGACGTCGCGGAAGGTGGAGAGGATGCACAGCTGGCGATCGACCCAGATCAGTCGGCTGGCCACCATGCAGGTGATGGGCCGGCCCTCGCGGGTGAGGAACTGCACCTCGATGTTCTGCAGCGAGTGGTCGCGCATCAGTTGCTCGAACAGCCGCTCGCGAAGCTGGTTGTCCGCCCAGAAGGCGATCAGGTGCGACGACTGGCCGATGATTTCCTCGGCTCGCCAGCCGAAGGTGCTGCAGAAGCTCGGGTTGATCTCGATGAACTCGCCGTCGCGCACCCGTGTCACGCAGATCGGGTCGGGGCTGCCCTGGAACAGGCTGGCGAACTTTTCCTCGGAGGCTTCCAGGTTGCGTTCGCGCACCACCTGCTCGGTGATGTCGAGCAGGGTGCCGGCCATGCGCAGTGGCTTGCCGTCGGCGTTGCGGTAGAGCCGGGCGCGGCTCTCCAGGTAGCGCACCTCGCCGGATTTGAGCTGGGCGCGGTAGGTGAACTGGTAGTCGTTGTCCGGTCCCTTGGCCAGGCGCGCGTAGGCCTGGCGCATGCGCCGGCGGTCGGCGTCGTCGACGCAGGCGAAGAACTCGCCGAAGGGGCCATGGAAGTCCCGCGCCGGCAGTTCGTGGAGTTCGGCGGCGCGGGGGGAGCCGTAGATCCTCCCGGAGGAAATGTCCCAGTCCCAGATGCCCAGCTGTGCTGAGTCCAGCGCCAGGTCGAGACGCTCCTGGCTGTCGCGCAGGGCCTGTTCCTGGGCGCGCAGACGGGTGATGTCGCGGATGGTCAGGACCAGGCAGATATGGCCCTGCAGTTCGATCTGGCAGCCGTAGACACGAGCGCTGCGTTCTTCGCCCTCGCGGGTGAGGAGGGTGACTTCGAAACCGTCGATGCGCTGCTCGGCATCGATGGTATCGAGCATCCGCTGGCGTTCGTCCAGGCTGCGCCAGATGCCCAGTTGCAGGGAGGTCTGGCCGATGGCCTCGTCGCGGCTCCAGCCGAAGCGCTCGGTGAAGCTGGCGTTGATCTCGCGGAAGCGCCCACTGTCCCGGTCGGTGATGACCATGGCGTCGGGGCCGGTATGGAAAGCCTTGGCGTACTGGTCCTGGCCTTCGGATTCGGGCGCGGAGAAGGAGGCGTGTCGGGTCATGCATCGCTCTCCGACAATAAGCCGATTCCGCCCGGGAGGCGGTGGCGAAGTGGCGTGCGGACGGGCATTCGGGCCCCTTGTTCTTCTAGTTATGCCAGAACAATAGAGGCTAGGCCGCGGCAGGTGCAAGCCCGGCCGCCTGGGCGTCGAGCAGGCGCATGAAGGCCCGCGCGGCGTTGGACAGCGTGCGCTCGGTATGCAGGATGTAGCCCAGTTGGCGGCTGAGCTGGATGTCCTGCAGCGGCAGGCGGACCACGCTGTCGTCGAGCATGGTGCGCGGCAGGACGCTCCAGGCCAGGCCGATGGAGACCATCATCTTGATGGTCTCCATGTAGTTGGTGCTCATGCCGATGTTCGGCGTCAGGCCCTCGGCCTCGAACATGCGCCGCACGATGTGGTGGGTGAAGGTGTTGCCGCCGGGGAACACCGCCGGGTGTCGCGCCACGTCGGCGAGGAATACCGGACCCTGCACCGACAGCGGGTGCTCGGGGGCGGCGACGAAGTCCAGCGGGTCGTCCCACACCGGCACTGCGCGCACCGGCTCGGCGGTTTCCGGGGCAAGGGTGATCACCGCCAGCTCGGCGCGGCCATGCAGGATCTCTTCATAGGCGACTTCCGAGTCGCAGAACTGGATGTCCAGCGCCACCTGCGGGTGCGCCTTGGTGAAGGCCCGCAGCAGTGGCGGCAGGCGGTGCAGGCCGATGTGGTGACTGGTGGCCAGGACCAGCCGGCCGCTCACCTCGCCGTTGAGGTTGGTCAGGGCGCGGCGGGTGTCGTCCAGTACATTGAGTATCTGGTAGGCCCGCGGCAGCAGGGCGCGGCCGGATTCGGTCAGGGTGACTTCGCGGCCGACACGGTCGAACAGGCGCACGCCCAGCTGGTTTTCCAGGGCGGCGATGCGCTTGCTGATGGCGGGCTGCGTCAGGTGCAGGCGCTCGCCGGCTTCAGAGAAGCTGCCGGATTCGGCAATGGCGAGGAAGGTGTTGAGGCTGGTCAGGTCCATGTCGACTCCCTGCGCTCTGGAAGCGGCGCCTGACTTTTATAACGCACCGTATTCCTTGTGGGAATCCTTCGGATAAAAAATATGAATTTGAGTTATTCGTCGCCATTCCATAGCATCATCCCCACAAGCCCGAGGGGCATAGAAATACGCTGATGAGGATTCTCTGATGGCCGGCAAGACGCTCTACGACAAACTCTGGGAAATGCACGAGGTGAAGCGCCGTGACGATGGTTCGTCGCTCATCTATATCGATCGCCACATCCTCCACGAAGTGACCTCCCCGCAGGCCTTCGAAGGCCTGCGCCTGGCCGGCCGCAAGCCGTGGCGCATCGACGCGAACATCGCGACCCCGGACCACAACGTGCCGACCACCCAGGTCGAGCGCAAGGGCGGCCTCGCAGCCATCGCCGACGAAGTGTCGCGCATCCAGGTCCAGACCCTGGACGAGAACTGCGATGACTTCGGCATCCTCGAATTCAAGATGAACGACGTCCGCCAGGGCATCGTCCACGTGGTCGGCCCGGAGCAGGGCGCGACCTTGCCGGGCATGACCGTGGTCTGCGGCGACTCGCACACCTCGACCCACGGCGCCTTCGGTGCGCTGGCCCACGGCATCGGCACCTCCGAGGTGGAGCACGTGCTCGCCACCCAGTGCCTGGTCGCCAAGAAGATGAAGAACATGCAGGTCCGCGTGGAAGGCAAGCTGCCCTTCGGCGTGACCGCCAAGGACATCGTCCTCGCGGTGATCGGCAAGATCGGCACCGCGGGCGGCAACGGCCATGCCCTGGAGTTCGCCGGCAGCGCCATCCGCGACCTGTCCATGGAAGGCCGCATGACCATCTGCAACATGTCCATCGAGGCGGGCGCCCGCGTCGGCATGGTGGCGTGCGACGAGAAGACCATCGAATACGTGAAGGGCCGTCCTTTCGCGCCGCAAGGCAGTGACTGGGACAAGGCCGTGGAAGCCTGGAGCGACCTGGTTTCCGACGCTGATGCGCATTTCGACACCATCGTCGAGCTGCGTGCCGAGGACATCAAGCCGCAGGTCAGCTGGGGCACCTCCCCGGAGATGGTCCTGGCCGTCGACCAGAACGTGCCGGACCCGGCCGTGGAAGCCGACCCGGTCAAGCGCGATTCCATCGTCCGCGCGCTGAAGTACATGGGCCTGAACGCCAACCAGGCGATCACCGACATCCAGCTGGACCGCGTGTTCATCGGCTCCTGCACCAACTCGCGCATCGAAGACCTGCGCGCTGCCGCCGCCGTGGCCAAGGGCCGCAAGGTCGCCGCCACCGTGAAGCAGGCGCTGGTCGTGCCGGGCTCCGGCCTGGTGAAAGCCCAGGCCGAACAGGAAGGCCTGGACAAGATCTTCATCGAAGCCGGCTTCGAATGGCGTGAACCGGGCTGCTCCATGTGCCTGGCGATGAACCCGGACCGCCTGGAGAGCGGCGAGCATTGCGCTTCCACCTCCAACCGTAACTTCGAAGGCCGCCAGGGCGCGGGTGGTCGTACCCACCTGGTGAGCCCGGCGATGGCCGCCGCGGCTGCCGTGACCGGTCGTTTCATCGACGTACGTGAATTGATGCAGGCCTGAGGAGACCTATAAATGAAAGCCTTTACTCAGCACACCGGCCTCGTCGCGCCGCTCGACCGCGCCAACGTCGACACCGACCAGATCATCCCCAAGCAATTCCTCAAGTCGATCAAGCGCACCGGCTTCGGCCCGAACCTGTTCGACGAATGGCGCTACCTCGACGTGGGCCAGCCGAACCAGGACAACTCCAAGCGTCCGCTGAACCAGGACTTCGTCCTCAACTTCCCGCGCTACCAGGGCGCCAGCGTGCTCCTGGCCCGCGAGAACTTCGGTTGCGGCTCCTCCCGCGAGCACGCGCCGTGGGCACTGGACGAGTACGGCTTCCGCGCTGTGATCGCTCCGAGCTTCGCCGACATCTTCTTCAACAACAGCTTCAAGAACGGCCTGCTGCCGATCATCCTGAAAGATGAAGAGATGGACGAGCTGTTTGCCCAGTGCGAAGCCACCGAGGGTTACCAGCTGACCGTCGACCTCGCCGCGCAGACCGTCACCCGTCCGGACGGCAAGCAGTACAGCTTCGAAGTGGACGCGTTCCGCAAGCACTGCCTGCTCAACGGTCTGGACGATATCGGCCTGACCCTGCAGGACGCCGACGCCATCCGCAGTTTCGAAGCCGGCTACAAGAAGAACCAGCCCTGGTTGTTCCGCGACGCCTGATTGGCGTTGCACCACCCCGTAAGGAGAACAGCATGACCGAGAGTCGTCACGAGCACGTGGTCCAGCGCCAGTTCGGCGCCCAGGCCAACGCTTACCTGACCAGCGCCGTACACGCCCAGGGCGAGGAATTCGCCCAGCTGCGCGAGCGACTGTCGGCGACCACCGGTGCCCGTGTGCTGGACCTGGGTTGCGGGGCAGGGCACGTGAGCTTCAACGTCGCGCCGCTGGCCGGCGAGGTGGTGGCTTATGACTTGTCCCAGCAGATGCTCGACGTGGTGGCCTCGGCCGCCGCCGAGCGTGGCCTGGGCAACATCTCCACCCGCTGTGGCGCTGCCGAGCAATTGCCGTTCGCGGATGGCGAGTTCGACTTCGTCTTCAGCCGCTATTCTGCGCACCACTGGCGGGATGTCGGCCAGGCGCTGCGCGAAGTACGCCGGGTGCTCAAGCCGGGTGGCGTGGCCTGCTTCATCGATGTGGCGGCGCCGGGCTTGCCTCTGCTGGACACCCATCTGCAGACTGTCGAAGTCCTGCGCGACACCAGCCATGTGCGTGACTACTCCCCGTCGGAGTGGGCGCGTCTGGTCGGCGAGGCGGGGCTTGCGGTCACCGCCGCCAAACGCCAGCGCCTGCGCCTGGAGTTCACCTCCTGGGTCGAGCGCATGCGCACCCCCGAAGTGATGCGCCAGGCCATTCGTGCCCTGCAGCTTTCGGTGGGCGATGAGGTGCGCGAGTATTTCGAGATCGACGCCGAGGGCTCCTTCAGCACCGACGTGCTGGTGCTCTGGGCGGAGCGCTGAACACTTTCTTGAGCGCTCCGGGTGGTGCGAGCCGCCCGGGGCGATACGTTATTTGCCAAAGGATATAAGCGATGAGCAAACAGATTCTGGTTCTGCCCGGCGACGGTATCGGCCCGGAGATCATGGCCGAGGCGATCAAGGTCCTGGAGCTGGCCAGCGACAAGTTCCAGCTGGGCTACGAACTGACCCACGACGACCTGGGTGGCGCCGCCATCGACAAGTACGGCGTGCCGCTGGCCGACGAGACCCTGGAGCGCGCGCGCAAGTCCGATGCCATCCTGCTGGGCGCCGTGGGCGGCCCGAAGTGGGACAAGATCGAGCGTGACATCCGCCCCGAGCGCGGCCTGCTCAAGCTCCGTTCGCAACTGGGCCTGTTCGGCAACCTGCGCCCGGCCATCCTCTATCCGCAACTGGCTGGCGCTTCCAGCCTGAAGCCGGAAGTGGTCGCAGGCCTGGATATCCTCATCGTCCGCGAACTGACCGGCGGCATCTACTTCGGCTCGCCCCGCGAGCAGCGCGTGCTGGAGAACGGCGAGCGCCAGGCGTACGACACTCTGCCGTACAGCGAAAGCGAAATCCGCCGCATCGCCCGTGTCGGCTTCGACATGGCCCGCGTGCGTGGCAAGAAGCTGTGCTCGGTGGACAAGGCCAACGTCCTGGCCTCCAGCCAGCTGTGGCGTGAAGTGGTCGAGGAGGTCGCCAAGGACTACCCGGACGTCGAGCTGTCGCACATGTACGTCGACAACGCCGCCATGCAGCTGGTCCGCGCGCCCAAGCAGTTCGACGTGATGGTCACCGACAACATGTTCGGCGACATCCTGTCGGATGAGGCTTCCATGCTCACCGGCTCCATCGGCATGCTGCCTTCTGCATCTCTGGATTCGAACAACAAGGGCATGTACGAGCCGTGCCACGGTTCCGCGCCGGACATCGCCGGCAAAGGCATCGCCAACCCGCTGGCGACCATCCTCTCGGTCTCGATGATGCTGCGTTACACCTTCAACGAGGGCGCCGCTGCCGACGCCATCGAGAAGGCTGTGAGCCTGGTCCTGGACCAGGGCCTGCGCACCGGCGATATCTGGTCCGAAGGCTGCACCAAGGTTGGTACCCGCGAAATGGGCGATGCGGTAGTCGCGGCTCTGCGGAATCTGTAATCTCTCCGGCTCGCTCGCTCCCGGCCCCTTGCAGGAAAGCGGGAGCGACGGCCCTCTAAATATTTGAAGGTGTAGTAGCGATGAAGCGTGTAGGTCTGATCGGTTGGCGTGGCATGGTCGGTTCGGTGCTCATGCAGCGGATGCTGGAAGAGCGGGACTTCGACCTGATCGAGCCGGTGTTCTTCACCACCTCCAACGTGGGTGGCGAAGGTCCGTCCATTGGCAAGGACATTGCCCCTCTGAAAGACGCCTACAGCATCGAGGAACTGAAAACCCTCGACGTCATCCTGACCTGCCAGGGCGGCGACTACACCAACGAAGTCTTTCCCAAGCTGCGCGAAGCGGGCTGGCAGGGTTACTGGATCGACGCCGCTTCCAGCCTGCGCATGCAGGATGACGCGGTGATCGTCCTCGACCCGGTGAACCGCAAGGTCATCGACCAGTCGCTGGACGCCGGCACCAAGAACTACATCGGCGGCAACTGCACCGTCAGCCTGATGCTGATGGCTCTGGGCGGCCTGTTCGAAGCCGGCCTGGTCGAGTGGATGAGCGCCATGACCTACCAGGCGGCCTCCGGCGCCGGCGCGCAGAACATGCGCGAGCTGATCAAGCAGATGGGTGCGATCAACGCCTCCGTTGCCGACGACCTGGCCAACCCGTCCAGCGCCATCCTCGACATCGACCGCAAGGTCGCCGAGGCCATCCGCAGCGACGCCATGCCGACCGAGAACTTCGGCGCACCGCTGGCCGGCAGCCTGATCCCGTGGATCGACAAGGAGCTGCCCAATGGCCAGAGCCGCGAAGAGTGGAAAGGCCAGGCGGAAACCAACAAGATCCTCGGCCGCTTCAAGAGCCCGATCCCGGTGGACGGCATTTGCGTGCGCATCGGCGCCATGCGCTGCCACAGCCAGGCGCTGACCATCAAGCTGAACAAGGATGTGCCGATGGCCGACATCGAAGGCCTGATCAGCCAGCACAACCCCTGGGTCAAGCTGGTGCCCAACCAGCGCGAGATCAGCATGCGCGAACTGACTCCGGCGGCTGTCACCGGCACCCTGAGCGTTCCGGTCGGCCGTCTGCGCAAGCTCAACATGGGCTCGCAGTTCCTCGGTGCCTTCACCGTGGGCGACCAGCTGCTGTGGGGCGCCGCCGAGCCGCTGCGCCGCATGCTGCGCATCCTCCTCGAACGTTGATCCGTTCGCTGTGAATTCCACGACGCCGGCCTTGTGCCGGCGTCGTGCTTTCTGCGGCAAGTGATCTCCCGCACAAAAATGGCTTAAGTCCGGGGTTTCTGCGGGGTTCTCCCGTGAATTCGCGGTGTTCTGTGACGGACCCGGAAAAGCAGCCCGGAACCAGTCGCTATCCTCGCAGCCCAGGTTTCGGCGCGCCTTCTTCGTGCCGGCCAATCGGATACTTGCCGCGGGGGAGAGGATGTCTCGGATTCACGGATTCTTGTTGGCGGCGGCCATCGCCTCGGCCTTCCTGCCGGGTACCGCCGGTGCGCTGGAGCTGGGTGAGATTTCATCGCGGGCGGTCCTCGGGCAGACCCTGTCGGCGAACATTGAGTTGCGCGGCGCGGGTGACCTGAATGCGGAGGAGGTGGTGGTCAGCCTTGCCTCCCCGCAGGACTTCGAACGCCTGGGCGTCGACCGCAGCCAACTGGTGACCGGCCTGCGCTTCAGTTCCGACATCGGCAAGAACGGTCGCGGTGTCATCCGCGTCACTTCGCTGCGCCCGATCCAGGAACCCTACGTCAACTTCGTGCTGCAGGTGGTCTGGCCGCAGGGGCGCCTGGTGCGGGAGTTCACGCTGCTGCTCGACCCGCCGAGCTACGTCGCGACGCCAGTGATGCCGCCGGCGACCATGGCCACGCGTCCGGCGGTCGTGCCTGCCCCTCAGGCTGCGCCGTTGTTGGCAGCGGCACCGTCGGTGGCAGCACCGGTGTCGGACTCCTATCGCATCCAGCGTAACGACGCCCTGTGGGATATCGCTTCGCGCAATCGACCGTCCTCAAGTGTGTCGGTGGTGCAGACCATGCTGGCGATCCAGCAACTGAATCCGGACGCCTTCGTCGATGGCAATGCCAATCGGCTGAAAGTGGGGCAGGTGCTGCGCCTGCCCGATGAACAGCAGGTGCGGGCACAGAGCCATGCACAGGCCGTGGCGCGCATCGAGGCGCAGAACGGTGAGTGGCAGGCGCGCCGCCAGGCCGTGCTGCCGCAGGGGCGGCAGATGGACGCGACGAAAAGGACCGAGGCGGGCGCTGCGCCGGTCAGTGCCGAGACGCGCGATAACCTTCGCCTGGTGTCGGGGCGCGCGGCCAACCAGAAGGACAAGGCCGACGCCGAGCAGCTCGCCGTGCTGCAGGAAGGGCTCGACAGCGCCCGCCGTGAAGGCGATGAAATGCGCAGCCGGATCGCCGACCTGCAGAGCCAGATGGAGAAGCTGAACAAACTGGTCGAGCTGAAGGACGCGCAGATCGCCAGCCTGATTGCCCGGCTGGCGGAGCAGGACCGGGCTGGGAAACCGGCCGGCGCCTCCGCGAAGGCTGCTCCACCCGCGGCGCCGGGTGCGGCTCCCGCTCCAGTGCAAGGTGAGTCCATCGTGGCTGCCCAGACTTCGGAAAGCACTCCGCACCCTTAGTCCATCCTGCAGCGATGGGCGGCGAGGCACTCGATTGCCTCGCCGTTGGGGGGCAAGTAAAGTGCAGCGCAGTTTACTTCCCTGATATCGCGAGACACTGGATGCCTGAAACCATCGACATCGCCGTAGTAGGCGCCACCGGACTTGTGGGCGAGGCACTGGTCGAACTGCTGGAAGAGCGGGACTTTCCCGTAGGCACCCTGTATCTGCTGGCCACCGGCGAATCCGCCGGAAAATCGGTGGCATACCGTGGGCGCAATGTGCGCGTCGGCAAGTTGTCCGATTTCGACTTCGCCAAAGTCCGTCTGGCCTTCCTCTCCATCACCGCCGATGCCGCCCGTGAGTGTTCCACCCAAGCGCTGGCGGCCGGTTGCAGTGTGATCGACCTGAGCGGCGCGGCGCTGGCCGGGCAGTCCCCGGTCGTCCTGCCGGCGGCCAACGGCGAGGCGCTGGAGCAGCTCAGCCTGCCGGCGCAAATCGCGGCGCCCTGTGCGCCGGCGGCGGAAGTCGCCGAAGTGCTCGCCGCGCTGCGAGACGTGCTTGAGGTTCGCCAGTTGAGCGTCACCGCCTGCCTTTCCGCTTCGGTGCTGGGGCGCGAGGGGGTTCAGGAACTGGCCCGGCAGACCGCCGAGTTGCTCAACGCTCGCCCGCTGGAGCCCAGGCTCCTCGATCGGCAATACGCCTTCAACATGCTGGCCCAGGTCGGTGCGGTGGATGAGCAGGGCCATTCGGCACTGGAGCGGCGCATGGCGGCGGAACTGATCGCACTCTTCCCCGGGCTGGACGGCGCGCTGGATGTCACCTGTGCCATGGCGCCGGTGTTCTTCGGCGATGCGCTGATGCTGTCGATCACCAGCGCCGCACCGGTTTCGCTGGAAGCGGTGCAGGCGGCCCTGGACAACGCTCCCGGCATCGAGCGGGTCGAAGACGATTATCCGACTGTCATCGGTGATGCGCAGGGGCAGGATACTGTTTATGTCGGTCGCCTGCGTCCCGGTCTGACAAATCCGTGCAAACTGAATTTGTGGATTGCGTCAGATAATGTACGAAAAGGCGCAGCGCTGAATGCTGTGAACTTGGGCGAATTGTTGATAAAACACTATCTGTAAAAGATACTTACCGAATATTTGAAGAAGTATTCTAGCTTGACAATACTGGCTGGGATTGGCGCTGACAGGGGGGATTCCAGACGTGAAAACGCCGGGCATCATGGGCAGCGACAACCTAATAGACTTCGCTCTAATCCAGAAAAAGCTATTAAAACAAGGGATTAAAATATGATCCGGCTTCGTAAACTGGTGCAGGCAATCGCGGCTGCTTCGGCATTGACCACGGGCATGGCGCATGCACTGGGGTTGGGTGACATCCACCTGCGTTCGGCTCTGAACCAGCCGTTGGATGCCGAGATCGACCTGGTCGAAGTCCGTGATCTTGCCCAGGGCGAGGTGGTGCCGAAGCTGGCCTCGCCGGAGGAATTCAACAAGGCGGGCGTCGATCGCCAGTACTTCCTCACCGGCCTCAAGTTCACCCCGGTCATCAAGCCGAACGGCAAGAGCGTCATTCGCGTGACCTCGGATCGCCCGGTCCAGGAGCCCTACCTGAACTTCCTGGTCGAGGTGCTCTGGCCCAGTGGCCGTGTGCTGCGTGAGTACACCGTGCTGCTCGATCCGCCGCTGTATTCCCCGCAGACCGCCGCCGCTGCCGCGCCGCGCGCGCCCATGGCCGCCCCCGCGCCGGTTTACCGCCAGCCGGCTCCGCTCGCGCCGCGTCCGGCCGCCGCGCCGTCCCCGCGCCCAGCCGCTGCGTCGGCACCGTCTTCGCGTCGTCTGGAAGGCAACGAATACCGTACCGGCCGCAACGACACCCTGTGGGAAATCGCAGCGCGTGCGCGTCCGAACAACAGCGTTACGGTCCAGCAGACCATGCTGGCGATCCAGGACCTCAATCCCGACGCCTTCCTCGGCGGCAACATCAACCGTCTGAAGAGCGGCCAGGTGCTGCGCCTGCCGGATGCGGAGCAGATCAAGTCGCGTACCCAGCCCGATGCGGCCGCCGAAGTGACCCAGCAGTACACCGCCTGGCGCGAAGGGCGCAGCCTGCCCACCGGCGGTGCCCGTCAGCTGGATGCCACGCCGCGCGCCAACGCAGGCGCCGCGCCGTCGCAGGCCGAGGAAAAGGACAGCCTGCGCCTGGTCTCCGGCGAGAACGGCAAGGCCAAGGGCGGCGACAAGGGCAGCAAGGACGGCAAGGCCATTGCCGACAAGCTGGCCGTCACCCAGGAAAGCCTGGATACCACCCGCCGCGAGAACGAAGAGCTGCAGAGTCGCATGGGCGACCTGAAAAGCCAGATGGACAAGCTGCAGAAGCTCATCGAGCTGAAGGATGCCCAGCTGGCGAAGCTGCAGAGCCAGCTCGGCAACGCGCCGCAAGGCGCAGCCCAGGCGCCGGCGGCGGACTCTTCCGCTGCCGCTCCTCAGCCCGCCGCTCCCGAGCAATCCGCCGCTCCGGCCCAACCTGCTCAACCTGCCGCGCCCGCTCAACCGAGCGAGCCGGCGGCGCCCGTCGCGCCTGAGGCCAATGCGCCGGCAGCTCCTGCGGTTCCGGCTGCCCCGCCGGCTCCGGCACCCGAAGCCGCCAAGCCCGCTGCAGCAAAACCGGCTCCTGCTCCGGCTCCTGTCGAGCCCGTCTCGGAAAGCTTCATTGATGAAATCCTGGCCAACCCGATCTGGCTGGGGGCCATCGGTGGTAGCGCCGTGCTGGCGCTGCTCGTGCTGCTGATGGTGATTTCCCGCCGCCGCGCCGCCAAGGAGCGTGAGGAACTGGAAGCCGCGTCCGACGCGGACGACCATGGTCTGGGCGGTGACCTCGACCTGGGTGATGGCGACCTCGACTCCCTCGACGTTCCGCAGGCTGCCGAAGTGGCCGCTCCGGCGGCGTCGGCTCCGGAACGTGTTGCCGCGCAGACCAGCGATGCCCTGGCTGAAGCGGATATCTACATCGCCTACGGCCGCTTCAACCAGGCTGCCGAACTCCTGCAGGGCGCCATCTACGATGAGCCGCAGCGCGCCGATCTGCGTCTCAAGCTGATGGAGGTGTATGCCGAGATCGGTGACCGCGAAGGTTTCGCCCGGCAGGAAAACGAATTGCGCGAGATGGGCGGCGCCGACGCTCAGGTCGAGCAGCTGAAGTCCCGTTATCCGGGCATGGTCGCGCTGGCTGCCGCCGGTGCGGCGGGCGCCGCCGCCGTGGCAGCTGCCGAGGAGTTCGGCAGCTTCGGTCTCGACGATCTGCATCTGGATTCGCCGGCCCAGCCGGAACCCGTCGCCGAATCGGCTCCCCTGGTGGGAGATCTCGACGACGCCTTCGACCTGGCGCTGGATGACCTCGAACTGGACGCCGACAAGCCTGTGGCGCCGGTCGAGAGCAAGGGCGACGAGCTGTCACTGGACACTTTCGACCTGGACGACGACCTGGCATTCGACGCGCCTGTCGCCGAGCCGGCCAAGGCGGACGACGACTTCGCCTTCGACCTCGACCTGAACGAGGAGCCGGCCGCCAAGCCGGCGGACGTATCGCTGTCCGACGACCTGGCCGACTTCGGCCTCGACCTGGAGAAGGATGCTCCGTCGTCCCCGGAAGAGGACTTCCTGCTGGGACTGGACGATGACACGACCTCGCTGTCCAGTGTCAGTGCGGAGGAGTTCTCCCTCGACAAGGATCACGGCGCGACGCCGTCCCTGGCCGACCTGCCGGATGACTTCGATCTTTCCCTGCCGGGCGACGAGCCTGAGCCGGTCAAGGCCGACGACAGTTTCTCCGCCCAGCTCGACGAGGTGAGTGCGGAGCTGGATCGCCTGGCGGGCGACGTTGAAGAACCCAAGGCGCCGGAAGCGGAGCCGGAAGCGAACTTTGCGCTGGATGATCTCGACGTACCCGGCGAAAATGCCGAGGACGACGACGAGTTCGATTTCCTCTCCGGTGCCGACGAGGCCGCCACCAAGCTCGACCTGGCGCGTGCCTACATCGACATGGGCGACACCGAAGGTGCCCGCGATATCCTCGACGAAGTGCTCGCCGAAGGTAATGACAATCAGCAGCAGGAAGCGCGTGAACTGCTCGGGCGTATCGCCTGAGCCTGAAGGCTCCAGATAGATGAGTGAAGCACTACCCCAAGCGGCGGCCGAAGTGGCCGCCGCTGGCGTTTCCAGGATTGCCCTGGGCGTCGAATACAAAGGTGCCCGATATCGCGGCTGGCAACGCCAGGAAGATGGCGTACCGTCGGTGCAGGCAGCCCTGGAGAAAGCCCTGTCGAAAGTGGCCGACGAGCCCGTGTCGATCATCTGTGCCGGGCGCACCGATGCCGCCGTGCATGCCAGCGGCCAGGTCGTGCATTTCGATACCGCTGTCGAGCGTCCGCTGAAGGCCTGGATCATGGGCAGCAATGCCAACCTGCCGGCCGACATCAGCGTGACCTGGGCCAAGGTGATGCCGGCGCATTTCCATGCGCGCTTCACCGCCATGGCGCGGCGTTACCGCTATGTGATCTACAACGACCCGATCCGCCCGGCGCACCAGTCCGAGGAAGTCACCTGGAACCACCGCCCGCTGGACGTTTCGCGCATGCGCGAAGCAGCGAAGGCGCTGGTCGGCACCCACGACTTCACCTCGTTCCGCGCCGTGCAGTGCCAGGCCAAGTCGCCGGTGAAGACCGTGCATCACCTGGAGGTGATCGAGCATGGCCGCTTCATCGTGCTGGATATCCGCGCCAACGCCTTCCTGCACCATATGGTGCGCAACTTCGCCGGCGTGCTGATGACCATCGGTGCCGGCGAGCGCCCGGTGGAGTGGGCTGGAGAAGTGCTCGCGGCACGCGACCGCCGCGCCGGTGGCGTTACGGCGCACCCGTACGGGCTGTACCTGGTGGGTGTGGAGTACCCGGAAGAGTTCGAGCTGCCCGAGCGCTACCTGGGGCCACATTTCCTTTCAAGTTTGCCCGATATCCTTGGCTGACGATGCCAGGGTCATTTGCTACCATCGATCGATCACTTGCCTGAAGGTTGCTGCATCTTGTCCGCCGTTCGCATCAAAATCTGCGGTATTACCCGAGTCGAGGATGCCCTGGCCGCCGCCGAGGCGGGCGCCGACGCGATCGGCCTGGTGTTCTACGCCAGAAGCCCGCGTGCGGTCAGCGTCCAGCAGGCGAGGGCGATCATCGCCGCGCTGCCGCCCTTCGTCAGCACGGTCGGCCTGTTCGTCGATGCCAGTCGCTGCGAGTTGGGGGAGATTCTCGACGCGGTGCCGCTCGACATCCTGCAGTTCCACGGCGACGAAACGCCCGAAGCCTGCTCCGGCTGGCACCGGCCGTATCTCAAGGCCCTGCGCGTGAAACCGGGCGACGACGTGGCGGCGCAGATCGCGAACTATCCACAGGCCAGCGGCTTCCTGCTCGACACCTACGTGGAAGGCGTTCCCGGTGGCACCGGCCAGGCGTTCGACTGGTCGCTGGTACCCAGGGATGTGAAACGGCCCCTGATCCTGGCGGGCGGGCTGACGCCCGGGAACGTGGCCGAGGCCATCGCCCAGGTGCGGCCCTATGCGGTGGACGTCAGCGGCGGTGTCGAGGCCAGCAAGGGCATCAAGGACGCGCAGAAGATCCGTGACTTCATCGCCCAGTGCCGGTCGGTGGCGTGACGCGGAATCTTCATGTGACGACGTGCGGATTGCCGCCGTCCACTACCCAATCGCTGCCTGGGAGCGCTGGGAGTCGTCGGTGCAAGTCACTGACGCCCCGTATCGAGTGGTGTATTCGTGGCGACGCTTTTGGCGGCGCCTGTGTTTGCGAGGGGTTCGGGTCCTGAGGCCGGAACCGCGACGATGAATTTGCTCAGGGACACGCGCATGGCGACAGGCCGTGCCCCTGCACTGGAGACGAGAGCATGAGCAACTGGCTGGTAGACAAGCTGATCCCTTCCATCATGCGTTCCGAGGCGAAGAAGAGCTCGGTTCCGGAAGGCCTGTGGCACAAGTGCCCGTCCTGCGAAGCGGTGCTGTACCGGCCCGAGCTGGAAAAGACCCTGGACGTCTGCCCGAAGTGCGATCACCACATGCGCATCGGTGCCCGTGCCCGCCTGGACATCTTCCTCGACGAAGAAGGCCGCGCAGAGCTCGGTGCCGAGCTGGAGCCGGTGGATCGTCTGAAGTTCCGCGACAGCAAGAAGTACAAGGACCGCCTGGCCGCCGCGCAGAAAGACACCGGCGAGAAGGATGCGCTGATCTCCATGAGCGGCAAGCTGATGGGTATGCCCGTTGTGGCCAGCGCCTTCGAGTTCTCCTTCATGGGCGGTTCCATGGGTTCCATCGTCGGCGAGCGCTTCGTGCGTGCCGCCAACTACGCGCTGGAGCATCGCTGCCCGATGATCTGCTTCTCCGCCTCGGGCGGTGCGCGCATGCAGGAAGCGCTGATCTCCCTGATGCAGATGGCCAAGACCTCCGCCGCCCTGGCCCGCCTGCGCGAAGAAGGCATTCCGTTCATCTCCGTGCTGACCGACCCGGTCTACGGTGGCGTTTCCGCGAGCCTGGCGATGCTCGGCGACGTGATCGTCGGCGAGCCGCGCGCCCTGATCGGCTTCGCCGGCCCGCGCGTGATCGAGCAGACCGTGCGCGAGAAGCTGCCCGAAGGCTTCCAGCGCAGCGAGTTCCTGCTGGAACACGGCGCCATCGACATGATCGTGCACCGTTCCGAAATGCGTGAGCGTCTGGCCAAGCTGCTCGCCAAGTTCACCCACACTCCAAGTACCGCGCTCGCAGGATGATCCAACGTACCCTTGCCGACTGGCTCAGCTATCTCGAACAACTCCACCCCACGGCAATCGACATGGGGCTGGACCGCTCCCGTGAGGTAGCTGGCCGGCTTGGGCTGGGGCGTCCCGCCCCCCGCGTGGTGACCGTCACCGGCACCAACGGCAAGGGTTCCACCTGCGCCTTCCTCGCCGCCCTGCTCGGCGAGCAGGGCCTGCGCGTCGGCGTGTACAGCTCGCCGCACCTGCTGCGCTACAACGAGCGCGTGCTCATCGACGGTGTCGAAGCCAGCGATGAAGCGCTCTGCGAAGCCTTCGCCGCCGTCGAGGCGGCCCGTGGCGAAATCTCCCTGACCTACTTCGAAATGGGCACCCTCGCGGCCTTCTGGCTGTTCGAGCGCGCGGGCCTCGATGCCGTGGTGCTGGAAGTCGGCCTGGGTGGTCGCCTGGATGCGGTGAATCTGGTCGACGCCGACGTCGCCGTGGTCACCAGCATCGGTATCGATCACGCCGACTGGCTGGGTGATACCCGCGAAAGCGTGGCCTTCGAGAAGGCCGGGATCTTCCGCGCCGGCAAGCCAGCCGTGTGTGGCGACCTGGAGCCGCCGGCCCCCTTGCTGGAGCAGGCGCGCAGCCTGGGCTCGCCGCTGGTGCTGCGCGGTCGCGATTTCGACCTGGCCCTGGGCGAGGGCGACTGGCACTGGCGCGGCCGCAATGCCGCCGGGGAAGCGCTGACCCTGCATAACCTGCCGTCACTCGATCTGCCGATGGAGAACGCGGCGCTGGCCTTGCAGGTCTATGCCCTCATGGACCTGCCGTGGCAGCCGGAGCAACTGATCGCCGCTCTGCAACGTACTCGCGTGACCGGGCGCCTGGATCGCCGTACCGTGCACTGGCGGGGCGAGGAGCGCCATCTGCTGCTGGATGTGGGGCACAATCCGCATGCGGCCCAGTACCTGGCCGGCCGCCTGCGTGCGGCGCCGCCCAAGGGCGTGCGTCGTGCGGTATTCGGCCTGCTGGCGGACAAGGATCTGGACGGCGTACTGGAACCCGTGCTCGGCTTGGTGCAGGATTGGGCCGTCGCGCCGCTGCCCACCGGTCGCAGTCGGCCGGCGGAAGAGCTGGAAGCTGCGCTGCGTGCCCGTGGCGCGAGCGTCAGTCGTCATGCGGACATCGCCGCGGCGCTCGAAGCGCAGTGCGATGCGTCTTCGGCGGACGACGAGATTCTGGTGTTCGGTTCGTTCTACAGCGTGGCGGATGCCCTGGAGTGGCTCGTCAGGGCTGCTCGATAAGGATAAGGGGAGTGATTCATGGCCTTGCTCGATAAGGGGCTCAAGCAGAGGGTTGTCGGTGCGCTGGTGCTGCTGGCGCTGGCCATCATCTTCCTGCCGATGCTGTTTACCCGCGAGGACGAGATGCGTCAGGTCGTGGTCGAGGCGCCGGTGATGCCCAAGCCGCCGGCCATGCCCAGTGTCGAGGTGCAGCCCACCGAGGTGCCGGAGCCGCAGGCCGAGGAAGCCGACGCAGCCCCGCAACCGGACGTTGCTCCCGTACCAACCGCTCCCGCGCCGTCGGCGCCGGTCGCCAGTGCGCCTGTGCAGGCGGCCCCGGCCCAACCGATAGCGCCCGCGCCCAAGCCCGCTGCTCCCGCGCCGCAGCCGGCCCAGGCCAATACCGCGCCCAAGGCGCAGGCTCCAGCCCCGGCGCCCGCTCCGGCACAGCGCCTGGATGCCAGCAACCTGCCGGTGAGCTGGTCGGTGCAACTGGCCAGCCTGTCCAACCGCGCCCGCGCCGACGAACTGCAGAAGCAGCTGCGCAGCCAGGGCTACAACGCCTACGTGCGCAGCTTCGACGGCATGAACCGGGTGTTCGTCGGCCCGGTGGTCGAGCGCGCCGAGGCGGACCGCCTGCGCGACCAGTTGGGCAAGCAGCAAAAGCTCAATGGCTTCGTGGTGCGTTTCCAGCCTGAACGCGGCTGAACCGCTTCGTTAGTCTGACTCAATCAGCCCCATGTCAAACTGGGGCTCTTCTAAATCGAAGGCCTCTGCTAAAATGCGGGGCCTTTCCGTTTCTGGGCCGCAACGTGGCATTTACCTGGGTCGATTGGACGATGATCGGCATCATCGTCATTTCCAGCCTGATCAGCTTGAGCCGTGGTTTCGTCAAGGAAGCCCTGTCGCTGGTCACCTGGATCGTAGCCGGTGCGGTCGCCTGGATGTTCGGCGGCGCCCTGGCCGAGCATCTCGCACCCTACATTCAGCTGCCCTCAGGGCGCGTCATCGCCGCTTGCGCCATTCTTTTCGTCGTCACGCTGCTGCTGGGCGCACTCGTCAATTTCCTCATCAGCGAGCTGGTGCGCGTGACCGGCATGTCCGGCACCGACCGTGTGCTCGGGATGGTCTTCGGTGGCGCCCGTGGCGTGCTGCTGGTCGTATTGCTGGTCGGACTGCTGAGCCTGGCGCCGGTGCAACAGGACCCGTGGTGGCAGCAATCGGTGCTGCTGCCACACTTCCTGATCGTCGCCGATTGGTCGAAGAACACCATTCTGACCTTTGCCGGGCACTGGATGTCCGGCGTTACCATCGCTCCGCCGTCCGGAGCGGGTACTTTGCTGCCGGCCCAGTGACGGGCGGGTAGAGGCGACGGGAAGCCGTCGCCGTAACGGCAGGTCCGGTGGATACTGCCGAGTAACGGATTGTTTTAGCCTGAAACCAACTAGGGGTTGCGTCGCATGTGTGGCATCGTCGGTATCGTGGGCAAGTCGAACGTCAATCAGGCGCTCTATGACGCGCTCACCGTTCTCCAGCATCGTGGCCAGGACGCTGCGGGGATCGTCACCTGTCAGGATGACCGCCTGTACCTGCGCAAGGACAACGGCCTGGTCCGTGACGTCTTCCAGCAGCGTCACATGCAACGCCTGGTCGGCAAGATCGGCATCGGCCACGTGCGCTACCCCACCGCGGGCAGCTCCAGCTCCGCCGAGGCGCAGCCGTTCTACGTCAACTCGCCCTACGGCATCACCCTGGCGCACAACGGCAACCTGACCAACGTCGAGCAGCTGGCCAAGGAAATCTACGAATCCGACCTGCGCCACGTGAACACCAATTCCGACTCGGAAGTGCTGCTCAACGTGTTCGCCCATGAGCTGGCGGTGCGCAACAAGCTGCAGCCCACCGAGGAAGACGTCTTCGCCGCGGTTGCCGGTGTGCATGCCCGTTGCGTCGGTGGCTACGCCGTGGTGGCGATGATCACCGGCTACGGCATCGTCGGCTTCCGCGATCCCCATGCGATCCGCCCGATCGTCTTCGGCCAGCGTCACACCGAGAACGGCGTGGAATACATGATCGCCTCGGAAAGCGTGGCCCTGGACGTCCTCGGCTTCACCCTGATCCGCGACCTGGCGCCGGGCGAAGCGGTGTACATCACCGAAGACGGCAAGCTGTTCACCCGCCAGTGTGCAGCCAACCCGCAATACGCGCCGTGCATCTTCGAGCACGTCTACCTGGCGCGTCCGGACTCCATCATGGATGGCATCTCGGTCTACAAGGCGCGTCTGCGCATGGGCGAGAAGCTGGCCGACAAGATCCTCCGCGAGCGTCCGGACCACGACATCGACGTGGTCATCCCGATCCCGGACACCAGCCGCACCGCCGCGCTGGAACTGGCCAACCGCCTGGGCGTGAAATTCCGCGAAGGCTTCGTGAAGAACCGCTACATCGGCCGTACCTTCATCATGCCCGGCCAGGCCGCGCGCAAGAAATCGGTACGCCAGAAGCTCAATGCCATCGAGCTGGAATTCCGCGGCAAGAACGTGATGCTGGTGGACGACTCCATCGTTCGCGGCACCACCTGCAAGCAGATCATCCAGATGGCCCGTGAGGCCGGCGCGAAGAACGTCTACTTCTGCTCCGCCGCCCCGGCGGTGCGCTACCCCAACGTCTACGGCATCGACATGCCGAGCGCCCACGAGCTGATCGCCCACAACCGCAGCACCGAAGAGGTCTGCGAGCTGATCGGCGCCGACTGGCTGGTGTATCAGGACCTGCAGGACCTGATCGAATCCACCGAGGGCGGCAAGATCAAGATCGATCACTTCGACTGCGCCGTGTTCAACGGTGAATACGTCACCGGCGACGTCGACGAAGCCTATCTGAACAAGATCGACCAGGCGCGCAACGACGCGACCAAGAGCAAGGGTGCCGCGGTCAGCGCCATCATCGATCTGTACAACGACTGATTTAAACGATTAGGGAGAGCAGGGCATGGCTCAGGAATGGGAAGCCGGCCGGCTGGACAGCGACCTGGAGGGCGTCGGCTTCGACACCCTCGCGGTGCGCGCCGGTCAGCGCCGCACCCCGGAGGCAGAGCACGGCGAAGGCCTGTTCACCACCTCCAGCTACGTGTTTCGCAGCGCCGCCGATGCGGCCGCGCGTTTCGTCGGTGAAGTGCCGGGCAACGTCTACTCGCGCTACACCAACCCCACGGTGCGCACCTTCGAGGAGCGCATTGCCGCGCTGGAAGGCGCCGAGCAGGCGGTGGCCACGTCCACCGGCATGTCGGCCATCCTCTCCCTGGTGATGAGCCTGTGCAGCGCCGGTGACCACGTGCTGGTCTCGCGCAGCGTGTTCGGCTCGACCATCAGCCTGTTCGAGAAGTACTTCAAGCGTTTCGGCATCCAGGTGGACTACCCACCGCTGAGTGACCTGAATGCGTGGGAAGCGGCCTGCAAGCCGAACACCAAGCTGTTCTTCGTCGAATCGCCGTCCAACCCGCTGGCCGAACTGGTGGACATCGCCGCACTGGCCGATATCGCCCACGCCAAGGGCGCGCTGCTGGCTGTGGATAACTGCTTCTGCACCCCGGCGCTGCAGCAGCCGCTGAAGCTGGGCGCGGACGTGGTGATCCACTCGGCGACCAAGTACATCGACGGCCAGGGCCGTACCATGGGCGGCGTGGTTGCCGGTCGCCGCGTGCACATGGAGCCCGTCGTCGGTTTCCTGCGTACCGCTGGCCCGACCCTCAGCCCGTTCAACGCCTGGATCTTCATCAAGGGCCTGGAAACCCTGCGCGTGCGCATGCAGGCCCACAGCGCCTCGGCCCAGCAGGTTGCCGAGTGGCTGGAGCAGCAGCCGGGCGTGGAGCGCGTGTACTACGCGGGCCTGCCGAGCCATCCGCAGCACGAACTGGCCAAGCGTCAGCAGAAGGGCTTCGGTGCGGTGGTGAGCTTCGAGGTGAAGGGCGACAAGGCTGCGGCCTGGCGTTGCATCGATGCCACCCGGATGATCTCCATCACCACCAACCTGGGTGACACCAAGACCACCATTGCCCACCCGGCCACTACCTCCCACGGACGCCTGTCGCCGCAGGAGCGCGAGAACGCTGGCATCCGTGACAACCTGATCCGCGTCGCCGTGGGCCTGGAAGATGTCGCCGACATCACGGCCGACCTGGCGCGGGGCCTGGCAGCCCTGTGAGCATGGCGGACATCCTCGGCAACGGGCGCGTCGTCCTGGTCACCGGGGCGGCGCACGGCATCGGCCTGGGCATCAGTGCCTGGCTGATCGCCGAGGGCTGGCAGGTGGTGCTGGCGGATATCGACCGTGAACGCGGCCCGAAAGTCGCAGCGGCACTGGGCGAGCGTGCCAACTTCATCGCGCTGGACGTGGCCAATGAAGGGCAGGTGGCGGCGGCGATTGCTGAGGTGATCGGCCTGTATGGCCGTCTCGATGCGCTGGTCAGCAATGCCGCCATTGCCCGGCCGCACAACAGCGCGCTGGAAAGTCTGGGGTTGAACGAGTGGAACCGCGCGCTGGCGGTGAATCTCACCGGTCCGATGCTGCTGGCCAAGCATTGCGCGCCTTATCTGCGCGCGCACAATGGCGCCATCGTGAACATCGCCTCCACCCGTGCACACCAGTCCGAGCCGAACTCCGAAGCCTACGCGGCAAGCAAGGGCGGGTTGCTGTCGCTGACCCATGCCCTGGCCAGCAGCCTGGGCCCGGAGATTCGCGTCAACGCGATTTCCCCCGGTTGGATCGATGCCCGCGACCTGCGCGAGCGTGAGGCCGAGCCGTTGACCGAACTGGACCATGATCAGCACCTGGTCGGTCGTGTCGGCACGGTGGAGGACGTCGCCTCGGCGGTATCCTGGCTGATCGGCGACAGCGCCGGCTTCGTCACCGGCCAGGAACTGGTGATCGACGGCGGCATGACGCGCAAGATGATCTACCTCGACTGAGTGTCGGGCGTGGAAGAGGAGGGCGGCCCGATGGTCGCCTTTTTTCTTTTGCGGCGTGGGTGGACGGTTTGGGCGTTGGGCTGTTCGCGAGCAAGCTCGCTCCTACAGAAGAGCGTAGGTGCCACACCTGTAGGAGCGAGCTTGCTCGCGAACCGCTTGGCACAGCATTTCCCCTGTAGGAGCGGGCCATGCCCGCGATCGCGCGCATGGCGCGCTCCTACAGGTTGGCACCATGCCTGAGGGGCTCGTCTCGGATACGCTTCGCGCCAACGAGGACAGAGCTTCCCTGTGGCGAGTTTGTTCACCGCACCGGCGGCGCGAACTTTTTTCGCGGAAAATGAAAAAAAGTTCAATCAGGGCATTGACTTAGGATTCGTCGGCTGTAGAATGCGCCCCACTTCGAGACGAAGGGTGATTAGCTCAGCTGGGAGAGCATCTGCCTTACAAGCAGAGGGTCGGCGGTTCGATCCCGTCATCACCCACCACTCTCGCAAGTTACGCGCAGCGGTAGTTCAGTCGGTTAGAATACCGGCCTGTCACGCCGGGGGTCGCGGGTTCGAGTCCCGTCCGCTGCGCCATTTTCCCCCTCCTTGGTTCCTACCCCGAACCGGCTTGTCGAGTGACTCACTCCAGGCGCAAGGAGGTTGCTGTACCGGACGCAAGTCCAACCGACACGCAGCGGTAGTTCAGTCGGTTAGAATACCGGCCTGTCACGCCGGGGGTCGCGGGTTCGAGTCCCGTCCGCTGCGCCATATTCGAAAGCCCTCAGGTAGCAATATCTGGGGGCTTTTTCGTTCCCGTCCGAAAAGCTCTGTAAGACGCTGTCACAGCGCGTTCACTTTCGACGTCTAGCTTTTTATCCGTGGTCTTTGCTAAAACCGGATCGAACGGTCAGGAGAAAAGCCAATGGACGACTATCAGGAAGAACTGCTGGAACTGCACGCCGTGGAACAGGATCTGCCGGAGCCGGCCGACGACGCCACGGAGATGTGATCAAGCGCTGTGGCGCTGGGCGCGGCGGAACTCCCCTGGCGTCTGTCCGCTCCAGCGCTTGAACGCGCGCTGGAAGGCCTCCGCGGAGGCGAAGCCGAGCAGGTAGGCGATCTCGCCAAAGGCGAGGTCCGTGTCGCGGATGTAGATCATCGCCAGGTCGCGGCGGGTGTCATTGAGGATGCTGCGGAACTGCGTGCCTTCCTCGGCCAGCTTGCGTCGTAGCGTCCAGGTCGGCAGCTTCAGGCGCGCGGCGACTTCCTCCAGGTCCGGCTCGCGCCCGTTGAGCATCGGTCCCAGCAACTGGGCTACACGCTCGCGCAGGCTGCGCGTGCGGGTCAGTTGTTCGAGTTCCTTCTCGCAGATTTCCAGCAATTGCCGCCAGGTGCTCGGGCAGTGGTCCGGGTTGCTGCGCGCAAGCGCTGCCTGATCCAGGCGCAACTGGTTGTGCTGCGCGCCGAATTCCACCGGGCAGCCCAGCATCTCCTCGAAGCGCGAAGCCCAGGCGGGCGCCGGATACTCGATATCGACCTTCTCCGGGCGCAGTGGGTGCGCACCGATGCTGCCAAGCATGCTCACCCAGCCCGCCAGCACCGAGTCCACCACGAAGCGGTTGTAGGCGTTGTACGGGCTGATGGAGTAGAAGCGCAGCCAGGCGCCGCTGGCGTCTTCGATGAAGCTGCTCTGGCCGCGGTAGTTGTGCGCGTACAGTGTCTCGAAGCGGATCAGTGCGCGGGCGGCGGCGCGTACGTTGGGTGCTTGCGCCGCAGTGACGCCGGCCAGGCCGCTCTGGCTGGGGCGGCTCAGCTGGCCCATGCGCAAGCCCAGGGCGGGATCGCCGCTCTGCTGGATGGCGGCGTGGCCCAGGCGCATGTAGCGCGGGATCGACAGGCGCGCGCCGGGCTCGCCAAGGCGTGCAGCATCCAGTCCGTATTGTTCCAGCAGCGGTTGCGGTGCGACGCCGCTTTCCGCCAGTGCGTCGGCGAGGCTGTGGACGAAGCCCACGGACAAATCGCCAAGACGCATGGTCGGACGGCTCATAGCCAGAGATTGATCAGGCGAGCGCCGGGACCGTCCGGCGCCAGGGTGTGGCTGTCGCCACTGACCACCAGGCTGCGGCCGTCGCTGCCCAGGTCCCAGAGATGACCACGGAGGAATACGGTGATGCCGGCGCGGGCGCCGCTTTCGCCGATGCGACCTGCCAGTGCCAGGCGTTCCCAGGCTTCGCCCTCGTTCAGTTCGCCGGGCTTGAGCTTCACGTCGCTCGGCGTGGCGGCGCCGTTGTAGCCCTTCCAGGGCTTGCTCCAGTTGCCATTGCCGGTGAGGAAGGCCGGCACCGCGATGAAGTCCGGCTTGTTCGCCGCCAGTGCGGCATAGCCCGCCGGGTACCAGCTGTCGGCGCAGATCAGCACGCCCAGTCGCCCGGCGGGTGTCTGCAGCACTTGCAGGTCGTCGGCGTCGGCGCCGCGGGTAAAGCGTTTCTCTTCGTCGATGGGGTACAGCTTGCGTTGCGGCTTGCCCAGCGGCAGGCCGTCGCTGCCGAAGACCTGGCTGACGTTGTAGAGGCGGCCGTTGCCGGTGCGGATCTGGCCTTCGACGATCTGCGGGTTGGGTAGCACGATGGAGCCGGCGACAATGGTCACGCCGAACTCCTTCGCCAGTCCGCCGAACAGTGTCTGGTAGTCGTGGGCCATGTCCACCGCCTTCATGCGGAACAGGGCGTCGGCCATGCGGTCCTCGCTCTTGGCGCCGAGCCAGCCGCGCGCCACTTTCAGCGGGTTGCTGGCGACCATCCACTCCATGGCTTCGGCCAGGTGTTCGGTCTGGTAGACCTCGGGCTTCTCGCCGGCGGCTACCAGCCAGGTGCCGATGTGCTCGGGGAAGACCACCACGGTGCGCGGGTTGATCAGCCCTTCGTCACGGGCCTTGGCCAGGTAGGCGTGGAATTTCAGGCGCAGGCGCTCGACGCTCTGGTAGTCCTGGGTGAAGAGTTCCGGCTGCACGCCCAGCAGGTTGCCGCGTTCGGAGGGCTCGCCCTGGTTCAGTGCGACCTGGCTGCGCAGGTCGGAGAGGTAGTGGCCCACCGGGCGACGCTCCGCCCAACCGGCATAGCCGGCGAACAGGATCACCAGGATGAGGAAGATCAGCTTGCGCATGGGGGACGAGTACTCGGTAGATGCCCCACAGGGTAGGGGTTAGGCCGGGCGTTGCCAAGTCGCCGTGTCATCTTCGATCAGTAAGTTGTTACTTTTGATCATTGAGCGGGGCAGGGTGGCTCCTTAGAGTCTGCCCCATACCGACCGCGCCCCGTGCCTCGCGTTCCCTGAGCGAACGCGCCGAGGGAGCGGCGCCACCGTGACTGCTGGAGGACGTATGACCGCCCCTTATCCGCACCTGCTCGCCCCCCTGGACCTGGGTTTCACCACGCTGCGCAACCGCACCCTGATGGGCTCCATGCACACCGGTCTGGAAGAAAAGCCCCAGGGCTTCGAGCGCATGGCGGCCTACTTCGCCGAGCGCGCCCGTGGCGGCGTCGGCCTGATGGTCACCGGCGGCATCGGCCCGAACGAGGAGGGTGGCGTGTATTCCGGCGCAGCCAAGCTGAGCACTCCGGAAGAGGCCGAGAAACACAAGGTCGTCACCCAGGCGGTGCATGAGGCGGGCGGCAAGATCTGCATGCAGATCCTCCATGCCGGCCGTTACGCCTACAGTCCCAAGTCCGTGGCGCCCAGCGCCATCCAGGCGCCGATCAACCCGTTCAAGCCGCGCGAGCTGAATGAAGAGGGCATCGAGAAGCAGATCGCCGACTTCGTCAATTGCTCCAGCCTGGCCCAGGTGGCCGGCTACGACGGCGTCGAGATCATGGGTTCGGAAGGCTACTTCATCAACCAGTTCCTGGTCGCCCACACCAACCACCGCACCGACCGCTGGGGTGGCAGCTACGAGAACCGCATGCGCCTGCCAGTGGAAATCGTCCGCCGCGTGCGCGAGGCCGTGGGCCCGAACTTCATCATCATCTATCGCCTGTCGATGCTCGACCTGGTGGAAGGCGGCAGCACCTGGGACGAGATCGTCCTGCTGGCCAAGGCCATCGAGAAGGCCGGCGCCACCCTCATCAACACCGGCATCGGCTGGCACGAGGCGCGTATCCCGACCATCGCCACCAAGGTGCCGCGCGCGGCCTTCACCAAGGTCACCGCCAAGCTGCGCGGCGAGATCGGCATCCCGCTGATCACCACCAACCGCATCAATACCCCGGAAGTGGCCGAGCAGGTACTGGCCGAAGGTGACGCCGACATGGTCTCCATGGCCCGTCCGTTCCTCGCCGACCCGGACTTCGTCAACAAGGCCGCCGAAGGTCGTGCCGACGAAATCAACACCTGCATCGGCTGCAACCAGGCCTGCCTGGACCACACCTTCGGCGGCAAGCTGACCAGCTGCCTGGTGAACCCGCGCGCCTGCCACGAGACCGAGCTGAACTACATCCCGACCACCCACGTGAAGAAGATCGCCGTGGTCGGCGCCGGCCCTGCCGGCCTGTCCGCCGCCACTGTGGCGGCCGAGCGTGGCCATGAAGTGACCCTGTTCGACGCCGCCGGTGAAATCGGTGGCCAGTTCAACGTCGCCAAGCGCGTGCCGGGCAAGGAAGAGTTCTACGAGACCCTGCGCTACTTCAAGCGCAAGCTGGAGACCACCGGCGTCGACCTGCGCCTGAACACCCGCGTCAGCGTCGACGACCTGGCCAAGGGCGGCTTCGACGAGATCATCCTCGCCACCGGTATCGTGCCGCGCACCCCGGCCATTCCGGGCATCGACAACGCCAAGGTGATCAGCTACCTGGACGCCATCCTCGAGCGCAAGCCGGTGGGCAAGCGCGTGGCGGTGATCGGCGCCGGCGGCATCGGCTTCGACGTCTCCGAGTACATCACCCACGACGGCGAATCCACCAGTCTGGATCGCCAGGCCTTCTGGAAGGAGTGGGGCATCGACGAGAACCTGGAAGCCCGTGGCGGCGTTGCCGGCATCAAGCCGCACCCGCACGCGGCGGCGCGCCAGGTATTCCTGCTGCAGCGCAAGAAGTCCAAGGTCGGCGACGGCCTGGGCAAGACCACCGGCTGGATTCACCGCACCGGGTTGAAGAACAAGCAGGTGCAGATGCTCAACAGCGTCGAATACCTCAAGGTCGACAACGACGGCCTGCACATCAGCGTGGCCGGCGGCGAGCCGCAGGTGCTGCCGGTGGACACCGTGGTCGTCTGCGCCGGCCAGGAGCCGCTGCGTGAGCTGCATGACGGCCTGGTGGCCGCCGGGCAGCGCGTGCACCTGATCGGTGGTGCCGACGTAGCCGCCGAGCTGGACGCCAAACGTGCCATCAATCAGGGCTCGCGCCTCGCCGCCGAGCTCTGAGCCGCAAGCTCCGAAACGCAGGCCCCGGAAAGTTCCTCCGGGGCCTGCGTTTTTTGCGGAATGACAAACTGCATCACAGATTTATCTCGCCGCTTACCCGGTTAACCTGACCGGCAGGTCGGGTGCCAACCCAGTCACATTGCCTGCGACATTATTTCCCCTAGACTGGTCCGGATGTCAGGACATTCCTGCCATCAGGGTGCCACTTTCCTACGGCATCATTTCCCAGACTTCCTCCCGCACAGGCCCAGAGGTCAATCGATGAGCATGCAGAAGAAGCCTCAGATGGTGGAAGCCGTGGTCTTCTTCAATGACCGTGGCGTTTGCAAGGAAATGCTCTACCCCGAATTCGAGGCGCTGCTCGATAACGTCGTGCAGATGCCGGACCTGGCCGAGCAGCAGGTGCAACTGGCCTATGTGCTGATCAACCCGCGCCTGATGGTCAAGGCGGCGGTGTTCTTCTACCTGGACTTCGACGAGAACGGTGAGGCCGACCGCGGCTGGAACCTGCCCCTGCGCAACCTGGCCGATCGCGCCGGCCGTGGCCCGGACCTGGGCGCCGGCCCCATCCGCCTGGCCTGCCGTAGCCAGTGCCCGGTGCCCTGGCACCAGATGCACCTGTGGGACCCGGTGTTCGAAGGCGACGACAGCCATCTGGCCAAGCTGCGTGCCGCGGCGAAGCGCAACAATCTCGGCGTGCTGGTGGAAGAAGAGCCGGCGGCCGTCGAGCCCCAGCGCCTGCAGATGGCGGCCGAGCACCAGTGGTATGCGCCTTCCGAGGAGGAGTCCCGCGAAACCGCCGAGAAGCTCGCGCGGGAAATGCTCCAGGAGCACGAACAGAAGACTGCTGCGCTGCTCGACCAGCAGGAGCTCCGTCTGTCGCAGATCAGCCTGCAGCACGAACAGGAGCTCAGCCGCCTGAAGCTCGATGCGCAGGAGCAGATCCAGGTACTGCAGGCCGAGGTCTCGATACTGCGCGAAGGGCTCAAGCGCGAAGAAGACATCAACGCCGACCTGCGTCGTGAACTGGACGGGCAGGTCAGCGGATTTCAGCGCGGCCGTGAAGAACTGACGGAGCAGCTGCGGCAGATCGAGGCCAGTGGCCGCGACGAACTGGAGCAATTGCGCCAGCAGATCGAGGACGAGGCCAAGGCCCGTATCGCCGCGCTGGAGGCTCGATACCAGGAGCAGGTTTCCGTCCGCGACGCAGAGCTGGGTTACCGCAACGAGCTGGACCAGCAGCTGCAGCAGGAGAATCAGCAGCTTCAGCAGGAAAGCCGGCGGCTTCAACAGGAAAACCAGACGCTGCGCCAGGAAGCCGAAAAGCAGCGTCAGGAAGCCGAGCGGTTGCGGCAGGCGCTCGACCTGCTGAAGCAGCAAAGCACGCAATGGCGCGAGCAGGCGGAGGAACTCCAGCAGAGCGTCGAGAGCCTGCGCCAGGAACTGGCTGCGCAGTCGACCGGGGCGGCGGACAGTTCGATGCTGGAGCGCCTGGCGGGTCAGGGTGTGGTCTTCGTGGTCTATCACCCGGGCGCGGGTCACCTGACGCTGTCGCTGGCGGATGTCACCCGCTATCAGGAAAACCCCATGGCCTTTGCTGCCGCCAAGTGCTTCGTCTCGGAAGACCAGTACCGCCAGTGGTTGGCCCATTACCAGCAGCCGACCTGCGAGGGGCGGCTGTCCAATGGCGACCGCTGCGCCCTGCCGATCGACCGCGTGGAAACGCCCGGGCGCTTCATCGAAGGCGACAGCAACTGCTGCGCGCGCCACAAGACCGCTGGCCGCCTGCGCAGCGTCACCACGGCTTGAGCGGGGCGCCTTGCAGTACCCTGACTGGCGCCCCGTCGCACCGCTGCAACCCGTTCACCTGAGTTGGCTCGATCGCGCTGGCATCGAGCTGGCGCTGCTGCGTCTGGATCAGGTCGATGCGCTCATCTGCGGCAACAAATGGTTCAAGCTCGCGCCCTACCTGAAGCAGGCTGCCGATCTTGGCCTCCAGGGCGTGATGAGCCTGGGCGGAGCCCATTCCAATCACCTTCATGCCCTGGCGGCGGCCGGTGCCCGCTTCGGTTTCCGCACCGTCGGGCTGCTGCGCGGCGAGGAGCAGGGCAACCCCACGGTCGCCGACCTGCGCCGGCTCGGCATGCAGCTGCACTGGCTGGGCTACGGTGGTTATCGCCAACGGCATGAGCCGGGCTTCTGGACGCCCTGGCGCGAACGTCACCCCGATCTGCTGCCGATGGGCGAGGGCGGTGGCGGTCTGCCTGGTGCGCGAGGTTGTGTGCCGATGGTGGCAATGACCCGCGAGCAGTTGGCGGGCATTGGCTGGAGCGACTACCAGCAGCTGTGGGTCGCCTGCGGCACCGGCACCACCCTGGCCGGCCTGGTGCTGGGGGAGGAGGGTGCGCACCCAGTGGTGGGCGCCCTGGCGGTACCGCTGGGGCATGGCGTCGAGGTGCAGGTGCCCGGGCTATTGGCGGAGGCTGGCGTCGAGATATCCGGCTACCGGTTGATCGATGCCAGCCGCGGCGGTTTCGGGCGGATCGACCCGGAATTGGCGCGCTTCATCCTGGATGCGGAAGCCGAGTGCGGGGTGCCGCTGGAGCCGCTGTACACCGGCAAGCTGCTGCTGGCGCTGCGTGACGAAGTGGTGGCCGGGCGGATCGATCGGGGCAGCCGCATCGTCGCTGTCCATACGGGCGGTCTGCAGGGGCGCCGGGCGATGCAGGAGCGCCTCCAGGCGCTGGCCATTCAGCGCGAATAGCCACTGTGCACCCGCGGCCAGCGGTCGCCCACCAGGAACAGGCGTTCCTGTTCGCGCCAGCGCCCGTCCTGGAACGCCAGACGGACCAGCAATTGCGGGAAGCCGTCCTCCGGCAGTTGGGCCAGCCAGTCGGCGAACTGCGCGGCCGTCCAGCGCCCATCGGCATCGCAGGCGGCTGGCGCCAGCCAGCGTTTGCGTGACAGCACCTGCCAGCCCTCCGGATGCTGCTCCTGATAGCGCGGCCACTCCTGGCGGTGCAGCCAGCGGCCGTGCAGATGGTGGTCGCAGGCGCCGGCGGGCGGCGGGCATCGCGCGGGCCAGGGGTAGAACAGGTAGCCGCCGAGCCAGAGCCCTGCCGAGGGTGTGCCTTCGCTGAATTCGCGAACCACGCGCAGTCCTTCGGGCGTGGCCGAGAGCGGCAGCTGGTGCTGGTAGAAGTGTTCGATCTTGCGCAGCAGGTGGTCCTCCGCGCCGGGACCGAGCCAGGCGTTCGGCCCGTCTTCGCTGGGACCGAGGTAGAGCTTGATGGCCAGTTCGAGGTGGTGCAGGCCGTCGTCGTCCTCCAGTAGCAGGTCCAGCTCGCCCAGGGTGTGACCGTTGTCGCGCACGGGCAGGTTGGCGGCCAGCAGGCGCAGGTCGGGCGCCTGCTCCAGGGCGTATTGCCAGAGGCGCTCGTAGTAGCGGCCCAGGCGTTGGTGTGGGGTGCTTTCCAGCTGTTCCAGCAAGTGCGTGGGCGAGTGCTCCTGCGCCCGCAACCAGTTGGCCAGTCGCTCGGGCTCGGCGAGCCAGCGGCTGGCCGCCAGCGGGTGGCGCAGGGCCGGGCTGCCGGAATTGAGCAGCGGCGGGGAGAGCAGCGTCCAGGCCAGGTCGCGGACCTGCGGCTGGCGCAGCTCGATCAGGAGTTCATCCAACAGGGAGGTAAGAGCGCTCATTCCCCTAGCCTAGCCGCTCAGACAGCGCTGCGGTTTGCCGCTGCTTCGGCGTTTCGCCCATAATTCCGTCATTCCCGCACCGCAAAGCCGCCCGGAGTCCCATGGAACCCTTTCGCAACATCGGCATCATCGGCCGCCTGGGCAGCACCCAGGTCCTGGAAACCATCCGTCGGCTGAAGCGCTTCCTCATCGAGCGCCACCTGCATGTGATCCTCGAGGACACCATTTCCGAGGTACTGCCCGGTCACGGCCTGCAGACCTGCTCCCGGAAGATCATGGGCGAAATCTGCGACCTGGTGATCGTGGTCGGCGGCGACGGCAGCATGCTCGGCGCCGCGCGCGCCCTGGCGCGGCACAAGGTGCCGGTGCTGGGGATCAACCGTGGCAGCCTCGGCTTCCTCACCGACATCCGCCCGGACGAACTGGAGACCAAGGTCGCCGAAGTGCTCGGCGGCCAGTACATCGTCGAGAGCCGCTTCCTGCTCGATGCCCAGGTGCGCCGCCACGGCGAGTCCATCGGCCAGGGCGATGCGCTGAACGACGTGGTGCTGCACCCCGGCAAGTCGACGCGGATGATCGAGTTCGAGCTGCACATCGACGGCCAGTTTGTCTGCAGCCAGAAGGCCGACGGCCTGATCGTCGCCACACCGACCGGCTCCACCGCCTACGCACTGTCCGCCGGCGGGCCGATCATGCATCCCAAGCTCGATGCCATCGTCGTGGTGCCGATGTACCCGCATACCCTGTCCGGGCGGCCCATCGTGGTCGACGGCAACAGCGAGCTGAAGATCGTCGTCTCGCCGAACATGCAGATTTACCCGCAGGTGTCCTGTGACGGGCAGAACCACTTCACCTGCGCCCCCGGCGACACCGTCACGGTGAGCAAGAAGCCGCAGAAGCTGCGGCTGATCCACCCGATCGACCACAACTACTACGAAGTCTGCCGGACCAAGCTGGGCTGGGGCAGCCGCCTCGGGAGCAGCGAGTGATGGAACTCGACCCCTCGCGCGGCTTTGACCTGATCGGCGATATCCACGGCTGCGCCAATACCCTGGATGTACTGCTGGAGCGCCTCGGCTACCGGTTGCAGGGCGGCGTCTGGCGGCATGCCCGGCGGCAGGCGCTGTTCCTCGGCGACATCATCGACCGTGGGCCGCGCATCCGCGAAGCGCTGCACCGGGTGCACGACATGGTCGCCGCCGGCGAGGCGCTGTGCATCATGGGCAACCACGAATTCAACGCGCTGGGCTGGTCCACGCCCGCCGCGCCGGGCAGCGGTCGCCAGTACGTGCGCGAGCACACGCCGCGCCACGCTCGGCTGATCAAGGAAACCCTGGATCAGTTCGAAGGCCATCCGGCGGACTGGCGCGACTTCCTTGGCTGGTTCCAGGACATGCCGCTGTTTCTCGATGCCGGGCGTTTCCGCATGGTCCACGCCTGCTGGGACCACGACGTGATCGACGCGCTGCGCCAGCAGTTCCATGACGGCCGCATCGACGAAGCCTTCCTCAAGGCCACCGCGGAGCCCGGCAGCTTCGCCCAGCAGGCCTGCGACCGCCTGCTGCGTGGTACCGACATGCGCCTGCCCAACGGCCTGACCCTGACTGGCAGCGATGGCTTCACCCGGGCCTTCTTCCGCACCAAGTTCTGGGCGGAGGACCGCGAGCCGGAGACCTACGGCGACATCGTGTTCCAGCCCGACGGGTTGCCCGACGAAGTCGCCAGCGAGCGCCTGAGCGAGGAGCAGAAGTCGCGCCTGCTGACCTACGGCGCCGACGAGCCGCTGCTGTTCGTCGGTCACTACTGGCGGCGTGGCACACCGTCGCCGATCCGGCCCAACCTGGCGTGCCTGGATTACAGCGCGGTGATGTACGGCAAGCTGGCGGCCTATCGGCTGGACGATGAAACCCGTCTGGAGCGCAGCAAGTTCGTGTGGGTGGATGTGAAGCGGCCGGAGGGCGATGCGTGAGCGTGGTGGAAGCGATACGGCTGCCGGCGGCGGTCGACCTGGGTGAGTTCGTCACCCTGCTGCGGCGCCTGAACGTCCCCTTCCGGGTCAGCGAGGAGTCGGGTGAGCAGGTGCTCTGGGTGCCCAATGCGCAGTTGGCCGAACAGGTGCGCACCCTGTATGAGCGGTATCCGCAAGGCGACCCGCAGCTCAGCGTGCAGGCCGAGCGCCGGCGCGGTGGGCCGGGGTTGCTGGAGCAGTTGAAGCTGAGCTGGATGACCACCGCGGTGCTGCTGGTGACCTGCATCGTGGCCGCGGTGACTTTGCTCGGCACCTACCCGGAAACCATGCGCTGGCTGACCTTCCAGGACTTCCGCATGGTCAGCGAGGACCAGCTGGTCTTCGTGCCGCTGTCCGAGACGCTGGCGTCCGGGCAATGGTGGCGGCTGTTCTCACCGATGCTGCTGCACTTCGGCTGGCTGCACCTGGCGATGAACGGCATGTGGTACTGGGAGCTCGGGCGGCGCATCGAGTACCGCCAGGGTGCCTGGATGCTGCTGGGCCTGAGCCTGGGCTTCGGGTTGATCTCCAATGTCGTGCAGTTCGGCGTCAGCGGGTCGAGCCTGTTCGGCGGCTTGTCCGGCGTGCTTTACGGGTTGCTCGGCCATTGCTGGATATTCCAGCGCATGGCGCCGACCCCGGCCTACCAGTTGCCCAAGGGCGTGGTGGCGATGATGCTGATCTGGCTGCTGGTGTGCCTGTCCGGGGTGATCGACTTGCTTGGTTTCGGCTCCATCGCCAACGGCGCGCATGTGGGCGGCCTGGTGGCGGGTTGCCTGAGCGGCCTGATCGGCGGCTTGCTGGCGCGCCGCGCGGGACATTGAGGCTGCGGGCGTGGGCGATGCCCACGCGTCGCGCGCATGGCGCGCTCCTACAGGGGCGCGTGTCCCGGCGTCTCGACCTGTAGGAGTGGGCCATGCCCACGAATGGCGCGCAGAGCGCGCGCCTGCAGGGGCTCACCGACCGCCTGACCTCTGTTCGTGCGCCAACGCTTCCGGCCCGGTAGAATGCCGGCTTCGTTTTCTCCAGCAGGAGCCGGCCCATGTCGTCCTTCGCCGAAATGATCCAGAACATCACCCCCGAGCTCTACGAGAGCCTCAAGCTCGCCGTGGAAATCGGCAAGTGGCCCGACGGTCGCAAGCTGTCCCAGGAGCAGAAGGAGCTGTCGCTGCAGGCCGTGATCGCCTGGGAGCTGAAGAACCTGCCCGAGGACCAGCGCACCGGCTACATGGGCCCGCAGGAATGCGCGTCCCACGCCGAGCCGATCCCGAACATCCTGTTCTCGACCAATACCCTGCATTGATGGCTGCTTTCTGATGGTAGAGCTTGGACGCGGCGCCCTGGACAAGATGTCGGCGCGCCTGGAAAGCCCCGTGCAATACGCCTTCCGCCTCGGCGAGACGGAGGTCCCGGTAAACCCGCTGATCGGCAAGACCCTGCGCCTGGAGTACCTGGGCGAGATCAACTGCTGCCACTGCGGACGCAAGACCAGGAAGAGCTTCAGCCAGGGCTACTGCTATCCCTGCTTCACCAAGCTGGCGCAGTGCGACAGCTGCATCATGAGCCCGGAGAAGTGCCACTACGAGGACGGCTCCTGCCGTGAGCCGGAGTGGGGCGAGCGCTTCTGCATGACCGACCACGTGGTCTACCTGGCCAACTCTTCGGGTGTGAAGGTGGGCATCACCCGCGCCACCCAGGTGCCGACCCGCTGGATCGACCAGGGCGCGCGCCAGGCGCTGCCGATCATGCGCGTGGCGACCCGCCAGCAATCCGGCTTCGTCGAGGACCTGCTGCGCAGCCAGGTCGCCGACCGCACCAACTGGCGCGCGTTGCTCAAGGGTGAGGCCGAGCCGCTGGACCTGGTGGCCATCCGCGAGCAGCTGTTCGACACCTGTGCCGAGGGCATCGTCGGTCTGCAACAGCGCTTCGGCCTGCAGGCGATCCAGCCGGTGCTCGACCTAGACCCCATCGAGATCAGCTATCCGGTGGAGGCCTACCTGGCCAAGATCACCAGCTTCGATCTGGACAAGACGCCGGTGGTGGAGGGTACCCTGCAGGGTATCAAGGGCCAGTACCTGATCTTCGATACCGGCGTGATCAACGTACGCAAATTTACGGCGTATCAGCTTGCCATCAGCGCCTGAGAACCTGTTTGCGATCATAAACAGGTTCTGATCGAACCCGAATTGAATTTCCGGCCCGGAACCGCATCTAGGGATAGATGCGGTTCCGACTCGCCTGCTTCGCTCTAGCTCGCTAGAGTCAGTACCCAGATTCCTCCGGCCGGCCCATCCAGCCTGCCGCCTTTCAAGGGGCCAAAAGCCATGCGTACCGAGCAACCGAAAGTCATCTACCTCAAGGATTATCAGGCGCCCGAGTACCTGATCGACGAGACCAACCTGACCTTCGAGCTGTACGAGGACCACACCCTGGTCCACGCCCAGCTGGTGATGCGCCGCAACCCGGAGCGCGGCGACGGCCTGCCGCCGCTGGTGCTCGACGGCCAGCAGCTGGAGCTGCTGTCGGTGGCGCTGGATGACCAGACCCTCGAAGCCGGCCAGTACCAGCTCGACGAGAACCACCTGACCCTGCAGCCGACGGCGAAGACCTTTACCGTCGACAGTACCGTGCGCATCCACCCGGAAAGCAACACCGCGCTGGAAGGCCTGTACAAGTCCGGCAAGATGTTCTGCACCCAGTGCGAGGCCGAAGGCTTCCGCAAGATCACCTACTACCTCGACCGCCCGGACGTGATGAGCAGCTTCACCACCACGCTGTCGGCCGAGCAGCACAAGTACCCGGTGCTCCTGTCCAACGGCAACCCGGTGGCCAGCGGTTCGGAAGAGGGCGGCCGCCACTGGGCGACCTGGCAGGACCCGTTCAAGAAACCGGCTTACCTGTTCGCCCTGGTCGCCGGCGACCTCTGGTGCGTGGAAGACCAGTTCACCACCATGAGCGAGCGCGAAGTCACCCTGCGCATCTATGTCGAGCCGGAGAACATCGACAAGGTCCAGCACGCCATGGACAGCCTGAAGAACTCGATGCGCTGGGACGAGAAGGTCTACGGCCGCGAGTACGACCTGGACATCTTCATGATCGTCGCGGTCAACGACTTCAACATGGGCGCCATGGAGAACAAGGGCCTCAACATCTTCAACTCCAGCTGCGTGCTGGCCAAGGCCGAGACGGCGACCGACGCCGCGCACCAGCGCGTCGAAGGCGTGGTGGCCCACGAATACTTCCACAACTGGTCGGGCAACCGCGTAACCTGCCGCGACTGGTTCCAGCTGTCGCTCAAGGAAGGCTTCACCGTGTTCCGCGATAGCGAGTTCTCCGCCGACATGAATTCGCGCACCGTCAAGCGCGTCGAGGACGTGGCCTTCCTGCGCACCAACCAGTTCGCCGAGGACGCCGGTCCGATGGCGCACCCGGTGCGCCCGGATTCCTTCATCGAGATTTCCAACTTCTACACCCTGACCGTCTACGAGAAGGGCTCGGAAGTGGTTCGCATGATCCACACCCTGCTGGGCGCCGATGGCTTCCGCAAGGGCACTGACCTGTACTTCGAGCGCCATGACGGCCAGGCCGTGACCTGCGACGACTTCGTCAAGGCCATGGAAGACGCCAACGGCGTCGACCTGACCCAGTTCAAGCGCTGGTACAGCCAGTCCGGCACCCCGCGCCTGGCGGTGGAGGAAAGCTTCGACGCCGCCGCGCAGAGCTACACCCTGACCTTCCGCCAGAGCTGCCCGGCCACGCCGGGGCAGAGCGAGAAACAGCCCTTCGTCATTCCGGTGCAGATGGGCCTGATCGACAAGCTGGGCAATGCCCTGTCGCTGCGCCTGCAGGGCGAAGAACACGCCCACGGCAGCGACCGCGTGCTGCAGGTCACCGAGGCCGAGCAGTCGTTCACCTTCGTCGGCCTCGCCGAGAAGCCACTGCCGTCGCTGCTGCGCGGCTTCTCCGCGCCGGTGAAGCTGAGCTTCCCCTACGACCGCGACCAACTGATGTTCCTCATGCAGCACGACGAGGACGGCTTCAACCGCTGGGAAGCAGGCCAGCAGCTGTCCGTGCAGGTCCTGCAGGAGCTGATCGGCCAGCACCAGCGTGGCGAGAAGCTGGTGCTCGATCAGCGCCTGATCACGGCTTTCCGCACCCTGCTGCTGGACACCGGGCTGGACCAGGCCATGGTCGCCGAGATGCTCTCGCTGCCCAGCGAGGCCTATCTCACCGAGATCAGCGAAGTGGCGGATGTCGACGCCATCCACGCTGCCCGCGAGTTCGCCCGCCAGCAGATCGGCGCGGTACTGCACGAGCAACTGTGGGAGCGTTACCAGGCCAACCGCAAGCAGTCCCGCGAGACCGCCTACGTGGCCGAGGCGACCCACATCGCCCGTCGCAGCCTGCAGAACATCGCGCTGTCCTACCTCATGCAGAGCGGCAAGGCCGAAGTGCTCTCGGCCTGCCAGGAGCAGTACAAGGATTGCGACAACATGACCGAGCGCCTGACCGCGTTGGCCGTGCTGGTCAACTCGTCCTTCGAAAGCGAGAAGGCCGAGGCGCTGGCGATGTTCGCCGACTACTTCAAGGATGACCCGCTGGTGATGGACCAGTGGTTCAGCGTCCAGGCCGGCTGCACCCTGCCAGGCGGACTGGAGCGCGTGCAGGCGCTGATGCAGCATTCGGCCTTCACCCTGAAGAACCCGAACAAGATCCGCGCGCTGATCGGCGCCTTCGCCAACCAGAACGCGGTGAACTTCCATCGCGCGGATGGCGCGGGCTACCGTTTCCTGGCCGACCAGATCATCACGCTCAATGCGCTGAACCCGCAGATCGCCTCGCGCCTGCTGACCCCGCTGACCCGCTGGCGCAAGTACGCACCGGCGCGCCAGGCGCTGATGAAGGCCGAGCTGGAACGCATCCTGGCGTCTGGCGAGCTGTCGAGCGACGTCTTCGAGGTGGTCAGCAAGAGCCTCGCCTGATCCTCCCGCCGGCGCCCCGTCCGGGGCGCCTACTGTCTCGCTGAGGGTGTTACCAGCATTGGCTGGTAACACCTTTTTGTTACTTATCGAAATTAAACGATAGTCGCCTTATCGCTGGGATGAATTGGCGCCAGGGTGCCGGCCTGTCTGCGTCGGGCCTTCCAGGGGCGGATCGCGCCATTTCGAGAGACCGATGGCGCAATCGGTCAGTGGGTTTGATCAGTGGATGATCAGTCACAAAAAGTAGCGGGCCATATCTTTAATTTTTGTAAGCAAATTCAGCGTATTTACCGCAATTGGCATCGGCGTTGCACCGGCCGATCCCGCTTAGCCTTTGCCTGGCCATTGGGTCAGGGGGCGTGTCGAGCACCTTGGGGGCACGACAACAAGGCCGTGGAATAACGGCTGACAAGGCGAACTGCCCGCAGTGGCGGCGCCCTTACAGAATGATCAGTCCATGGAGTGAGTCCTAATGGAAATCCCGGTTCGCAAGCGCGTCTTGCGTTTCGCTCCCGCTCGCGCGGGTTTTGCCCTGGCGGGCGTACTGCCGCTGCTGATGTCGGTTCCCGCCACTGCCGTCGAGTTCAGCTTCCTCGACAACGAGGTGAGCGGTTCGCTGGATACCACGGTTTCCTACGGCACCCTGTGGCGTGTGCAGGGGCAGGACAAGAGCAACAACGACATCAACGGCAACGACGGCAACCGCAACTTCGATACCGGCCTGGTTTCCGAGGTGTACAAGGTCACGTCCGACCTGGAAGCGACCTACAAGAACTACGGCATGTTCGTGCGTGGCTCGGCTTTCTATGACACCCAGATCATGGACAAGCGTAACGACTACTACGACCACAACCAGCCGCCGCAGCCGAGCCAGAGCTACCCCAACAACGACCACTTCACCAGCGAGACCCGCGATGTCGCCGGCAGCCGGGCGGAAATCCTCGACGCCTATCTCTATGGCAACTGGGACGTAGCCGAGCATCCGGTGACCGGGCGCCTGGGCCGCCAGGTGTTCAACTGGGGCGAGGGCCTCTTCTACCGCGGCGGCGTGAACACCACCAACCCGGTGGACGCCGCCAAGTTCCGCCTGCCGGGCTCGGAACTGAAAGAAGTGCTGATGCCGGTGGAGGCGCTGAGCTTCAACGTCGGCCTGACCGATAACCTGTCGATGGACACCTTCTACCAGTGGAACTGGAAAGAAACCCGCCTCGACCCGGTCGGCACCTACTTCTCCGAGACCGACCTGTTCGCCGATGGCGGCAACACTGCCTACACCACCGTCGGCGCGCTGGCCAACCCGCTGTTCCAGAGCCTCTATCCGCAGCTCTCGGCGGCTCATGTCGGCGGCCTGCAGGGCACCCAGTACCTGGACTCCAACGGCGTGTTCAAGGTCGCCAACGTCGGCAAGGACATCAACGCCAAGGACGACGGCCAGTTCGGCGTGTCCTTCCATTACATTGCCGAGCAACTGAACTCTACCGAGTTCGGCTTCTACTTCGTCAATTACCACGCCAAGGAACCGACCATCTACGCCGACCTGAACAGCAGCTATGCCGGCCTGGACATGGACCAGCTGGCGGGCCTGGGCGGCTTCTCCTCCTATGACCAGCTGATGGCCGCCGCCGGCAGCGGCAACGCCATGGCCGGCCAGGTGCTGGGGCTGGTCAACGGCGCGGCGGCGGTGGACGTTGCCAACCAGGTCAACGCCCGTCGCGAGTACGTCGAGAACATCCGCATGTACGGCCTGAGCTTCAACACCACCGTGGGCGACGCCTCGGTATTTGGCGAAGTGGCCTACCGTCCGAACCTGCCGATCGGCGTAGCCACCACCAACGACCTGCTGGGCGACCTGCTGGTCCAGGCGCCGGGGCTGGCCAGCGGCAAGACCGTGAACATCGGCGGCCGTCCGGTGGCGATCAACGACCAGATCCACAACTACGAACGCGTCGAGGCCTTCAATACCTCGCTGGGTACCATCTACAACTTCGGCCCGCAGCTGTCCTTCGACTCGCTGATGGGCGTGGCGGAACTGGCTTCCGAGCAACTGCGCGGCAGCAGCCTGCAGTACACAGCCTACGATGGCAGCACCCGCTACTACTCCGGCCGCGGCAACGGCGCCTATGTCTCCGGCTATGACCGCGACGACCAGGTCAACCGCAACTCCTACGGTTACACCCTGTTGCTCTCGGGTACCTGGAACGACGTGTTCGCCGGCGTGAACGTCTCGCCGTACGCCGTCTACAAGGACGACTTCGAAGGCAACTCCTACCAGACCGGCAACTTCATCGAAGGCCGCAAGGCCTACACCCTGGGTGTCAAGGCCACCTACCTGAACGCCCTGGAAACCGAGCTGCAGTACACCGAGTTCTATGGCGCCGGCCAGAACAACGCTGCCCGCGATCGCGACAACGTCGGTTTCAACGTCAAGTACTCCTTCTAACGACAAGCATGCGCCGGACGTTCGAGACGCCCGGCGCGTGAATTTCACGGAGATTCACCATGCGCAACATGCGTACCCTGATCGGCGCGGCGGTGGCCCTTGCCCTGTCCGCTGGCAGTGCCCTGGCAGCGGTTTCCCCGCAGGACGCGGCCAAGCTGCAGTCGACCCTGACCCCGCTGGGCGCGGAAAAGGCCGGCAACGCCGCGGGCACCATCCCGGCCTGGACTGGCGGCATCACCCAGGCGCCGGCCGGCTACAAGCCGGGCCAGCACCACATCGATCCGTTCGCCGCGGACAAGCCGCTGTACACCATCACCAAGGCCAACCTGGACCAGTACAAGGCCAACCTGACGCCGGGCACTCTGGCGCTGTTCGCCACCTACCCGGACACCTTCCAGATGCCGGTGTACCCGAGCCGCCGCAGCGGTTCGGCGCCGCAGTGGGTGTACGACAACACCTTCAAGAACGCCACCAGCGCCAAGCTGGCCGAGGGCGGCAACGGCTTCGTCGATGCCTTCGGTGGCATCCCATTCCCGATTCCGCAGAGCGGCGTGGAAGCGCTGTGGAACCACATCGCCCGCTACCGCGGGACCTTCGTCGTGCGCCGCGCCTCGGAAGTGGCCGTGCAGCGCAACGGTGACTATTCGCTGGTGACCTCGCAGCAGGAAGCGCTGTTCAAGTACTACCTCCAGGGCAAGAGCTTCGCTGACCTGAACAACCTGCTGTTCTACTACCTGTCCTTCACCAAGAGCCCGGCACGCCTGGCCGGTGGCGCCGCGCTGGTGCACGAGACCCTGGACCAGGTGAAGGAACCGCGCCAGGCCTGGGGCTACAACGCTGGCCAGCGCCGCGTGCGCCGCGCGCCGAACCTGGCCTACGACACTCCGATCGCCGCCGCCGACGGCCTGCGTACCGCCGATGACACCGACATGTTCAACGGCTCGCCGGACCGCTACGACTGGAAGCTGATCGGCAAGAAGGAAATGTATATCCCGTACAACAACTACAAGGTCTCCAGCCCGGACGTTACGTACAAGGACCTGCTGACCCCCAGCCACCTCAATCCCAAGTACACCCGCTACGAGCTGCACCGCGTGTGGGTCGTCGAAGGCACCCTGAAGCCGGGGGCGCGCCACATCTATTCCAAGCGCGTGCTGTTCCTCGACGAAGACAGCTGGGGCGCCGCCGAGGTCGACCAGTACGATGGCCGCGGCGAACTGTGGCGCGTCTCGCTGGCCTATCTGAAGAACTACTACGAGTTGCCCACCACCTGGACCGCCCTGGACACCTTCCACGACCTCCAGGCCCGCCGTTACCACGTGCAGAACCTGGACAACGAAGAGCCGACCACCATCGACTTCAGCCAGGCGGTGCCGGACGATTCCTACTTCAGCCCCTCCGCGCTGCGTCGTCGCGGTACCCGCTGAGTTCGTCCCGCGTCTGAAAAAGCCCGCCACCTGGCGGGCTTTTTCTTGCCTGCATCCGACCGGCGGCGGGGCGAAAGTGTTACCACTCTCCCCATTGCAAGCCGCCTGCGACGCGCCTTACAGCGTTGCTGGCCAGCTGCAATCATCCTTTTGGATGAGGCCGCCGCCGCTTAACAAAAGATAACGTGCCGTTAATTGTCAGCCCTGGCAAAGGCTGGCTATATAGCGACCACACTCGATACCGCCTGCAATAAGAACAAAGAGGTAAAGGCATATGCGTGAGCCCCAGTGGCGCACTACGAGCGAGCAGTCCGTGTCGGAGACTTCGCGCTCCGTCCCGATGTCGCGCAAATCGATTTCCCTGCTCGGCGCACTTTCCCTGCTGATGCTGTCCGTCGCCCCCTTGTCCGCCGTCGCGGCGACCGAGGCGGCCAGCGACTCCAGCTCCATTCCCTCGGCCAAGGCCACCAGCAGCCTGTTGCTGGGCGTCGCCCAGGCCGGCAAGCGCCTGGTGGCGGTGGGGGATCACGGACATATCCTTTACTCCGACGACGCCGGCAAGAGCTGGACCCAGGCCAAGGTGCCGACCCGCCAGCTGCTGACCGCGGTGTTCTTCCTCAATGACAAGAAGGGCTGGGCCGTCGGCCACGACGCGCAGATCCTCGTCACCACCGATGGCGGCACCACCTGGACCCGCCAGTTCGAAGACCTCAAGCGCGAAGCGCCGCTGCTGGACATCTGGTTCCAGGACGACAACCACGGCATAGCCGTGGGCGCCTACGGCGCGTTGCTGGAAACCACCGATGGCGGCCAGCACTGGGAAGACGCCAGCGACCGCCTGGACAACGAAGACCAGTACCACCTCAACGCCATCGCGGCGGTGAAGGATTCCGGCCTGCTGGTGGTCGGCGAGGCGGGCAGCATCTTCCGCTCCAAGGACTGGGGCCAGACCTGGGAAAAACTCCAGGGTCCGTACGAAGGCTCGCTGTTCGGCACCATCGGCACCCGTCAGGCCGGCACCGCGCTGGTCTACGGCCTGCGTGGCCACCTGTTCCGCACCACCGACTTCGGCGACAGCTGGCAGCAGGTCAACCTGCCCACCGCCAACGGCGGCGAGCTGGAGTTCGGCCTCTCCGAAGGCAGCCTGCTGGATGAAGGCACCATCGTCATCGTCGGTCATGGCGGCAGCGTGCTGGAAAGCAAGGACGACGGCGCGAGCTTCAGCGTCGTCAACCGTCCGGACCGCCTGTCCCTGGCCGGCGTGAGCGCGGCCGGCAACGGCAACCTGGTGCTGGTCGGCCAGGGCGGTATCCACCTGGCTTCGGCGACCGGCGCCGAGCTGACAGAACAACAATAAGCCGGGGAGCCTGCATGAACGCTCTGAGCAAACACCAACAGGACAAGGCGACTTTCCTGGAACGCATCATCTTCACCCACCGGCCGTTCGTGATCATCGCCTGCCTGCTGGTGACCATCTTCCTCGGCTACCAGGCGACCCAGGTGCGTCCGTCCACCAGCTTCGAGAAGATGATTCCGCTGCAGCACCCGTTCATCCAGAACATGCTGGAGCACCGCAACGACCTGGCCAACCTCGGCAACACCGTGCGCATCTCGGTGGAAGCGGTGAACGGCGACATCTTCACCAAGGAGTACATGGAGACGCTGCAGAAGATCCATGACGAGGTCTTCTACATTCCCGGCGTCGACCGCTCCGGCATGAAGTCGCTGTGGAGCCCGAGCGTGCGCTGGACCGAGGTGACCGAGGAAGGCTTCGCCGGTGGCGAAGTGATCCCGCAGACCTACGACGGTTCGCCCAAGGCGCTGGAGCTGCTGCGCAACAACGTGCTCAAGTCCGGCCAGATCGGCCGCCTGGTAGCCAACAACTTCAAGTCGAGCATCGTCGATGTGCCGCTGCTGGAGGTCTATCCGGACCCGAAGGACCAGGGCAAGCTGATGAAGCTGGACTACCGCCAGTTCTCCCATGAGCTGGAAGAGAAGATCCGCGACAAGTACCAGCTGCAGAACCCCAACGTGAAGGTGCACATCACCGGCTTCGCCAAGAAGGTCGGCGACCTGATCGACGGCCTGCTGCTGGTGGTCGGCTTCTTCGGCATCTGCTTCGTGATCACCCTGGTGCTGCTGCTGTGGTTCACCAAGTGCGTGCGCTCGACCATCGCCGTGCTCTCCACCACCCTGGTGGCGGTGATCTGGCAGCTCGGCCTGCTGCACACCATCGGCTTCGGGCTGGACCCGTACTCGATGCTGGTGCCGTTCCTGATCTTCGCCATCGGTATTTCCCATGGCGTGCAGAAGATCAACGGTATCGCCCTGCAGTCCAGCGATGCGGAAACCCCGCTGCTGGCCGCTCGCCGTACCTTCCGCCAGCTCTTCCTGCCGGGCATGATCGCCATCCTCGCGGACGCCGTCGGCTTCATCACCCTGCTGGTGATCGACATCGGCGTGATCCGTGAGCTGGCCATCGGCGCCTCGGTCGGCGTGGCGGTGATCGTGTTCACCAACCTGATCCTGCTGCCGGTCGCGATCTCCTACATCGGCATCAGCAAGAAGGCGGTGCAGCGCAGCAAGGAAGACGCGGTGCGCGACCATCCCTTCTGGCGCGCGCTGTCCAACTTCGCCAGTCCGAAAGTGGCACCCATTTCCGTGGTCATCGCCCTGGTGATGTTCGCCGGCGGCATGTGGCAGGGCCATCACCTGAAGATCGGCGACCTCGACCAGGGCGCGCCGGAACTGCGTCCGGACTCGCGCTACAACCTGGACAACGACTTCATCATCCGCAACTACTCGACCAGCTCCGACGTGCTGGTGGTGATGGTGGAATCCGCCGCCGAAGGCTGCTCAACCCACAAGACCATGGCGGCCATCGACGAGCTCGCCTGGCGCCTGGAAAACACCGAGGGCGTGCAATCGGCCATCTCCCTGGTCACCGTCTCCAAGCAGATGATCAAGGGCATGAACGAGGGCAACCTGAAGTGGGAGTCGCTGTCGCGCAACCAGGACGTGCTGAACAACTCCATCAGCCGTGCCGAAGGCCTGTTCAACAGCAACTGCTCGCTCGCGCCCCTGCTGGTATTCCTCAACGACCACAAGGCCGAGACCCTCGACCGTGCGGTCGGCGTGGTCCAGGAGTTCGCCAAGGCCAACAACCAGGACGACCTGAAGTTCAAGCTCGCCGCCGGTAACGCGGGTATCGAGGCGGCCACCAACGAGGTGATCAAGCAGTCCGAGCTGACCATCCTGATCCTGGTGTACATCTGCGTGGCGGTGATGTGCCTGATCACCTTCCGCTCCTTCGCCGCCACCCTGTGCATCGTGCTGCCGCTGATCCTCACCTCGGTGCTGGGCAACGCGCTGATGGCCACCCTGGGCATCGGCGTGAAGGTCGCGACCCTGCCGGTGATCGCATTGGGCGTGGGTATCGGCGTGGACTACGGCATCTACATCTACACCCGCCTGGAGTCCTTCCTGCGCCAGGGCCTGTCCCTGCAGGAGGCCTACTACGAGACCCTGAAGTCCACCGGCAAGGCCGTGCTGTTCACCGGCCTGTGCCTGGCCATCGGCGTCGCCACCTGGATCTTCTCGGCGATCAAGTTCCAGGCCGACATGGGCCTGATGCTGACCTTCATGCTCCTCTGGAACATGTTCGGCGCCCTGTGGCTGCTGCCGGCGCTGGCGCGCTTCCTGATCAACCCGGAGAAGGTGCGGCAGAAGAAGGCGTCGATCCTGGTTCACTGATCGGCTCTCAAGCAATAAAAAAACGCGGCCCTCGGGCCGCGTTTTTTTATTGTGCCGGATCAGGGTTCGGAGCCGCCGGGGATCCATCGCGGACGGAGTCCGCTCCTACGATGCATGAGATCGCGTAGGAGCGGACTTCGTCCGCGATTGGCTTCGATCCGCCGGGTTCCCTGGTAGGAGCGGGCCATGCCCGCGATCGCGCGCATGGCGCGCTCCTACAGGTGCCGGATCACGGCAGGATGGCGAACACCCGCGCCGGGAATCCGGTGCCGCGGGCGATCTTCGGGAAGCTCACCACTGCCAGCGCGCCGGCTTCGGGCACCTTGTCGAGGTTGGCGAGCAGTTCGATCTGGTAGTGGTTGGTACCCAGGATGTAGGACTCCAGCGAGTAGTCGTCCTTGGTGGTGGCCAGACCCGGATCGGTGTCGGTGGTCTCATGGCCGGACGCGGTGATCTTGCGCGTCTCGTAGAGGTACACCAGCGCCTCCTTGCTCCAGCCCGGATAGTGGGCCACGCCCTTGGCGTCCTGGTTCTGCATCTTCGCCTGGTCCGGCCAGCGCTGGGACCAGTCGGTGCGCAGCGCGGCGAAGGCGCCCTCGGGCACCGGGCCATGCTTGGCTTCCCAAGCCTTCACATCGGCCAGGGTCAGTACGTAGTCGGGGTTCTTCGCCACCTGCTCATGGACGTCGAACACCACCAGTGGCAGGAACTGTTCCTTCACCTCCAACTGATCGACGCTGCGCAGGCCCTTGTGGAAATGCACCGGCGGGTCGACGTGGGTACCCCACTGGCCGACGTGACTGTACAGCTCCACCTGGAAGCCGTCCTTGTCCACGCTGTAGAGCGTCTTGCGGCCCATGGGCTCGAAGCCTTTCCAGTGCGGCGTGTCGTCGTCGAAGGCGTGGGTCAGGTCAACCCAAGCGTGCTGCTTGAGGCTGGCGTAGGTGTCCCACAGGCCGGGCTGGGCGGCCTGGACGGGAGCAATGAGTACGGGCAGCAGGGCGGCGGCGAAGAGCAGGGCGGGCAAGCGTTGCATGGTGTCTGATTCCTTGACGGGGATGGGATGGCGCGCCTTATCTTTCCCCAGCGCCAACCCCATCTTCCAATTCCGAATCCTGCTTTTCTTATTCCGAAACCGGTCCAGGAGTGCCCATGTCCTTGCAGCTCATCGAATACGCCGACGCCAGCCCCGAGGTCCGTGCCGTCTACGACGACATCATGGCGACCCGCAGGATCGACTGGGTGAACAACTTCTGGAAGGCCCTGGCCAACCATCCGCAGACCCTCAAGCGCACCTGGGAAAGCCTCAAGGAGGTGATGGGGCCGGGGCAACTGGACCCGCTGGTGAAGGAGCTGATCTACGTCGCCGTCAGCGTCACCAACAACTGCAACTACTGCATCGGCTCCCACGGCGCGGCGGCGCGCAAGGCGGGGATGGACGATGCGATGCTCGGCGAGCTGCTGGCGGTGGTGGCCATGGCGAACGAGACCAACCGCCTCGCCATCGGCTATCAGGTTCCGCTGGATGAGGTGTTCAAGGGCGCGGTGATGGAGGCCAATGGCGGCTAGTTGTGGCGTTTTTGTAGGAGCGCGCCATGCGCGCGATCGCGGGCATGGCCCGCTCCTACAGGGGGCGACGCACGTTGCGACGAACCGATCGATCAAGGAGCCGGCGCCGATAACCGCAGGATGGTCTTCACTGGCGTCCCATCGTTCCAGCGCCCCATCGACAACTGTGCCGCGCCACCACCCAGGGCGTAGTCGCGGTCCTGGCTGTAGAAGGCGGCGTCGCACAGGGCGTCGAACAGTTTCCAGGTGCCATACCAGTCCAGTGCGTCGGTGGCCAGCGCGTTGTGGGCCGATGGCTGGCCCTGCTTGAGGCGCTGGCGTACCCGTTCCTGCACGCGATTGAGCAGCCAGCTGGAAGAGTCGCTGGGCGGATAGCGCGGGTCGAAGCGTGGCGCGCTGGGCGCCGCGTGGTTGGCCAGCAGGGGCGGGCTGCCATGGCGGTCGCTGCGCAACAGCAGCAGGTCCTTGTCCCGCGCGGCGACCTGGGTGCTTTCCCGGTAGATGCGCCGTGCGTCGTCGCAGCCGACGCGCTCGTCCTCATCGCCACAGACGGCCAGCAGCAAGGTTCCGGCGGGAATGTTCAGCAGCGGCTCCAACGGCACCTGGCGCCAGCGTGGGCCACTGCTCTTGCCTGGTTCCACCGCCATCAGCGCGTGCGGCTTCGGGATGTCCAGGCGCTGCCAGGAAGCGGCGAGCCCGCTGGCGATCAGGCCGCCGGCGGAGTGTCCGAGGTAGGCCACATGCGCAAGCTCCGGCTTCACTCCGAGCCTTCCTGCCTGCAGGTCGCGGACGGCATGGCGCACCGAGTCGGCGGCATTGGGCAGGAAGTCCGCGGCGGGTGTCTTCAGGTTGGCCTGGTAGCGCGGGTAGATGATGATTGCGCCGCGGCGGACGATGTGTTCGATCCAGGCGCGGTACAGGTCCGGTTGCATCACGCTCCAGCCGTGGGTGAAGACCACCAGCGGCGCGCTTTGCGGCTGCGGGCGGGCCGGGGTGAAGACCCAGTATTCGTTGCCGTCGGCGTTGAAGTGCCATTGGCGAACGTCGGCGTGGCTGTAGGCCGAGCCGCCGGGCCCCTGCAGCGGCTGTGTCGGCGGCAGGGCGGGCTCGGCGCGTGATGTGAGTGTCAGCGAAAGGCCGACGAACAGGGCGCAAAGGCTGGCGCGGGGCATCTGGGTGCCTCTTGGCGGGGCTCGCCAGCAAGCATAGCCCCGCCGTTGCGTCAGCGCGGGTAGAGCGGCGGCAGGCTGCCCGGATCGGCGGCGGGAGCGGCTTCCGGATCGGCGCCCGGCAGGCTGCGCACGGCGCGCCAGAGGTCCTCGCCCTGCCAGTTGCGGCCACCTTCGCTGTCGCTGTACAGCGCGCCATTGAGGCTGTCCAGGGCGTCGGACAGCGGCACGAAGCGCGCCGCCATGTCCGCCAGGGTCTCCGGTTGCTGGCGTGCCCAGGCGTCCAGCGCCTGGCGGGTGGCGTGCGGGTCGTTGGCCTGGCAGGCGCGGCGCAGTTCGTCGAGCAGGGTGCGCGCGCTGGGGCCGGCGACCGCGGCGCGGATCACTGCGGGCAGCCGGCGCGCGCGCCACCACAGGCCGAATCCCAGCAGTGTGGTGAAGGCGAGGATGGCGCAAGCCAGCTGCCAGGGCCACAGGCGGGCCTGGGGTTGCAGCAGGGCGTCGGTGGTGGGGGTGGCGGATGCGTCGGCCGGGGTTTCCAGCTGCGGGTTGGCGGCCACCGTCAGGGTGCGCGCCGGCAGGCTGGTGCGCTCGACGCGATTGTCCCGGGTATTCCACCAGACCACTTCGACGGGCGGCAGTTGTACCTGGCCGGCGTGGTCGGCAATCAGCGCCTCGCGCTCTTCGCGGCTGCCGATCATGCCTTGTTCGGTGCCCTGGTTGGCCAGTTGCGGCTGGTCGGGGTAGTGGCGCAACTCGCCCGGCAAGGTCTGCGGCAGCGGCGGCAACTGGGCGCTGGAGAGCCCCTCCACGCGCAGCATGATATTGCGGGTCAGCGCTTCGCCGGCACGGGCCTGCTCCGGTTGCGGGCTCCAGGTTTCGCTCAGGCTAAGCGACCGGGCCGGCAGCCAGGGGGCGTCGGCGGGGTAATCGGCGGGCTTGGGTTTGATCTGCAGCGGGATGGTCGGCGAGACCACCCGGATCTGCTTGCCCGGCGGCGGCCCGAAGGGACTGTCGTCGGGGCTGCGCTGCTGGGAGGCCTGGGTGGCATTGAAGGTCTGCCCGGGGATTTCCAGGGGACCGCTCTTCTGCGGGAAGATCGCGTAGCGAACTTCGATGACCCCATGGCGCACGCCGTTGATTTCCTTCTCGTAGGTGCGCGCCTCGCCCAGCGGTTCGACGCGGGCGTCGGCGATCTGCAGGGGCGTGAGGCTGCTGTCGTCGTAGAGCGACACCGAATGGTAGATGCGCAGGGTCAGGATCACCTGCGCCTGCACATAGCTTTCCTCCTGGTCCACGCTGGCGTCGATGAACACGGGGGCGAGTTTCTGGCTGCTGGCGCTTTGTTCGGCCTTGAGGACGTGCAGGCTGATCGACTCGGTCGTATTGCCGCCCAGGTGGATCGGCGGAATCACCACCGTGCCTTCATTGCGTGGCTGCAAGGTGACGATCCAGCGGGTGGTGGCCTGGGTCTTGCCGTTCAGGGTGGTGAGACGGTTGACCTGGCGGGTGCCGAGCACCACGAACTGATCGTCCAGGGGCTTCAGGTCCGGCTTGCCGAACAAGGTCGGGTCGTCGGACTCCAGTGTCAGGTCGATGCTTTCGCCTTCGTTCAGGCGCGTGCGGTCGACACTGGCGGTGAAGCTGGCCTCGGCGCGGACGGCGGCGAGGCAGAGCAGGGTCAGGCAGATCAGCCTTTTCATTGCGTGGGTTCCTGGCGCTGCTGCTGTTGCTGGTACCAGAACTTGCGGCGCAGCAGTTCGGAGGGATCGTCGGGAATCTGGCGCAACCATTGTTCCAGGGCCTGGCGGCGCTCGTCACTCAATGGACCGGTGCTCGCCAGGTTGGTTTCGCCTTCTTCGACATGGGAACTTTGCGGCGGGATGCTCTGGCTGGCGGCGGGCTTGTCGGCGTCGCGCTGTTCCGGCGTCTGGGCCGAAGGGGTGGGCTGCGAGGCCTGTTCCTCGGACTGCTCTTCCTTGGGTTTCGACTCCCTGGGCTGTAGCGGCTGGGGTTCGCTGGTTTCGCCCTGGGACGGATTCTGCTGCGGGGAGGACTGGCTTGCTTCGTCGCCGGACGCTTTCTGCCGCTGACGCAGCAGCTCCTCCAGCAACGCCTTGTTGCGTTGCGCGGCGGCCAGGTCGGGTGCGCGCTCCAGGGCCTGGTCGTAGGCGTCGATCGCGGCTTCCAGCTCGTTCTGCCGGGCGAGGGCGTTGCCACGGTTGTAATGGTCGGCGGCGCTGTCCCCCTGGGAGAAGGCCCGCGCGGCGTCGGCATAGTCGCCGGCTTCAAAGAGGGCCAGGCCCCGCCAGCGGAAGTCCTCGAAGCGTTCGGCGGCTTCGGCCGGTTTCTGCGCTTCGAGCAGGCGCTGGCCCTGCTGGTCGGGGGTCAGCCAGAGGTCGGCGAGTTCGAAGGCATTGGCGCTCTGCGGCGTCGACCACAGCAGCGGCAACAGCAGCGGCAGGCTGAACAGCCAGCCCCGGCGACCGGCGCAGGCGGCGAGCAACAAGAGCGGCAGCAGCAGCCAGTAGCCCTGGTCGGCCCAGCGTTGCAGGCGCAGAATGGCGTCGTCCTCGCTGGCCTGCAGGCCCTGGGTGTTGTTCAGGAGGCCTAGCGCGCGCAGGTCGGCGTTGCCCGGACGCAGACGCTGGAAGCGTCCGTCGAGGTCGGTGGCGAACTGGCGAAGGGTGTTTTCGTCCAGCCGCGGCACCAGGATGTTGCCTTGCTCGTCCTTGAGGAAGGTGCCGTCTTCCTGGGCGATCGGCGCGCCGCCGGGGGTGCCGATGGCGAGCAGCAGCAGGTCCTTGCCCTTGCCCTTGAGCGCCTTGCGGATGCCCTGGCGTTCCTGCGCATCCAGGGCGCTGGCGATCAGCAGGATGTGGCCGTTGCCTTCGGCACCGTGGTTCAGCAACTGGCGCGCCTGCTCGACGGCGAGGTCGGCGCGGCGGCCCGGCGCCGGCATGATCGAGGGCTTGAGCGCGTCCAGCAGGTTGCGCGCGGTGCCCAGGTCATTGGACAGCGGCACCAGGGTGTGAGCGCTGCCGGCGTAGACGACGATGGCGGTCTGTGCGTCGCTGCGTGCCCGCAACAGGTCGAGCACCTTGCGCCGTGCCTGCTCCAGGCGGCTGGGCGGCAGGTCGGTGGCGAGCATTTCCGGCGTCAGCTCGAGGACCACCACCAGCGGATCGCTGCGCTCCATCGCCGGTTGTTCCAGGTATTGCCAGCTCGGGCCGAGCAGCGCGAGCACTGCCAGCAGCCAGGCCAGGCCGAGGAATATCCACGGACGTCGTTCGTGGCGGCCGTGACCGCCGGACAGCATCCAGGGGTGGAAGGCCGCCGGCAGCAGCAATTGCCAGCGGCCGGCGCGGCGCTGGCGGTGCCAGAGCTTCCACAGCAGCCAGCCGAGCAGCGGCAGCAGGAGCAGCGACCAGGGGCGCAGCAGGTGGGGCCAGAACGCGCTCATGGCTGCCGCTCCCGGCGCAGGCGTGCCAGCCAGGCCGGGCGGGCCGGCCAGCGCCAGTCCTCCGGCGGCCAGAGTTCGCGGACCACCAGTGTCACGCTGATCAGCAGCGCAAGGAGCAGCGGCCAGCTGTAGAGCGCCAGGGCAGGGCGCGCCTGGGTGGGGTTCTGTTCCACCGGCTCCAGGGCGTCGAGGCTGTCGGAGATGCGTTGCAGCTCCTCGCCGTTGCGGGCGCGGAAATATTCGCCGCCGGTGATTTGCGCGATGGCCTTGAGCGTCGGCTCGTCCAGGTCCAGGCCGGGGTTCAGGCCGAACAAGCCCTTCACTCCACCCTGCTGGGGATCGGCGCCGATGCCGATGGTGTAGACCTTCACCTGCTCCTCGGCGGCGAGGCGGGCAGCGGTCTGCGGATCGATCTCGCCGGCGGTGTTGGCGCCGTCGGTGATCAGCACCAGTACGCGGCTCTGTGCCGGGCGTTGGCGCAGGCGCTTGACCGCCACGCCGATGGCATCGCCCAGCGCGGTATCCTTGCCGGCGATGCCGATCATGGCCTCGTCGAGCCAGACGCGCACGGTGTCGCGGTCGAAGGTCAGTGGCGCCTGCAGGTAGGCGCGGGTGCCGAAGAGGATCAGGCCGACGCGGTCGCCACGGCGTGCCTCGATGAAGCCGCCAAAGAGCTTCTTCACCAGTTCCAGACGGCTGATGTCATCGTCTTCCCAGCGCATGTCGGCGTAGTCCATGGAACCGGAGACATCCACGGCGAGCAGCAGGTCGCGACCGCTGGCGGGAATCGGCAGCGGGTCGCCGACCCACTGCGGGCGCGCCGCCGCCATCAGCAGGCAGAGCCAGAGCAGGGCGAAGGGCGCCTGCTGGCGCCAGGCCGGCAGACGGGCGCGGGCTCGGCGGCCGGCGAGGCCTTCGAGCTCCTGGAGGAAACTGACCTTGAGTGCCGCCTCGCCGCTGTCCGCCGGCGGCAGGATAAGGCGCATCACCCAGGGCAGGGGCGCGAGCAGGAAGACCCAGGGCCAGGCGAGCTCAAACATGCTTGCGTACCCAGGTTTCCACGGCGGCGGCGAGGCCGTTGATGGCCTTGTCGTCGAGCTGGCATTCGGCGCGGTAGCCGCCCTCCACCAGGATCATCCAGCGGGTCAGGCCGGCGGCGGGGCAGCGGTTGTCGAGGAAGGCCAGCCAGGCGCGGCCGCTCAGGGTATGGCTGTGGCTGTCGGGCCAGCGCGCCCGCGACACGCGCTTGAGCAGGCCGTTGATCGCCTGCAGCCAGGGGCCGGCGGGAGCGCGGTCATAGGGTCGCGGCAGACGCGCCAGTTCTTCCAGCGCCGCCTGGCGCAAGGGATCGAGTGGGACTTCGGCGACTTCCTTCGGCTTGCGTCGTGGCTGCCAGTGCTGGCGCGTCAGCCAGAGCCCCCACAGCGCTATCGGAATCAGGGCGGCGACCACCCACCAGCCGGGGGCGGGCGGCCACCAGGCGACGGGCGCTGGGGCGATCAGGGGTTCCAGCTGGTCGAGCGGGTTCATGGTGCGTACCCCGGCTGGTGCTGTTCCAGCAGGTTGCGCAACTGTTCCACCAGTTCCTCCTGGGTGGACAGCGGCAGCAGCGGTACGCCCAGGCGCTGGGCCAGGCGTGTCCAGCGTTCGCGGCGGGCCTGCCCCAGGGCGCGGTAGGCCAGGCGCTGCTCGTCGATGTGGGTGTCCAGTTCCAGCTGCGCCGGGCCTTCGGCGAAGCGCAGCAGTCCGGCTGCCGGCAGGGCGTGGTCGAGCGGGTCGGACACCGGCAGCAGCACCAGGTCGGTATGGCGCGCCAACAGCGACAGTTGCTGCTCGGCCAGATCGCCCAGGGCGCGCTCGTCGCACACCACCAGGATCAGGCTGCCGGGGCGCAGCACTTCGCGGGCGCGGCGCAGTGCCATGCTGAAACCGTCGCCGCCATGGCCGAGGCCTGCGCCGGCGAGCAGGCCGTGGTTGGCCCGCACGACCAGGTTGAGCAGCTGCAGCAGGCTCTGCTTGCTGCGCCGTGGCTTGATCTCCTGGCATTCGCTGTCGGTGAACACCAGCCCGCCGATACGGTCGTTGTGCGCCAGCGCGGACCAACCGATGAAGGCGGCGGCGCGGGCCGCCAGGACCGACTTCAGGCACAGCCCGGAGCCGAAGAACAGCCGCGTGCTCTGCTCGACGAGGACGAACACCGGCCGCTCGCGCTCCTCATGGAACAACTTGGTGTGCGGTTCCTGGGTGCGCGCGGTGACGCGCCAGTCGATGGTGCGCACGTCGTCGCCGGCCTGGTAGACACGCACCTGGTCGAAGTCCACGCCTCGCCCACGCAGGCGCGAATGGTGCAGGCCGATCAGCGGGCTGCGCCGCGACGGCGTGGAGAACAGCTGGGCTTCGCGCAGGCGGTGGCGGATCTCGATCAGCTCGCCGAGCGAGACGGCTACGCCTGGCGCCAGGACGTTGTGCATGTCAGGCGACGGCGACCACGTCGAGGATGCGCTGGACCACGCGGTCCTGGTCGATCCCGGCGGCTTCGGCTTCGAAGGACAGGATCAGGCGGTGGCGCAGCACGTCGAACAGCATCGCCTGGATGTCCTCGGGGCTGACGAAATCGCGGCCGGCCAGCCAGGCATGGGCGCGCGCGCATCGGTCGAGGGCGATCGAACCGCGCGGGCTCGCCCCGTAGGACAGCCATTCGGCCAGCTCGGCGTCGTACTTGGCCGGGTTGCGGGTGGCCATGATCAGTTGCACCAGGTACTCCTCCACCGCGTCGGCCATGTACAGGCCGAGGATTTCCTTGCGGGCGGCGAAGATCGATTCCTGGGTCACCTGGCGCTCGGGCCGGGTCTCGCCATGCAGGGCTTCGCCACGGGCCTGCTGGAGGATGCGGCGTTCCACGGAAGCCTCGGGGTAGCCGATCTTCACGTGCATCAGGAAGCGGTCGAGCTGGGCTTCGGGCAGCGGGTAGGTGCCTTCCTGCTCGATGGGGTTCTGCGTGGCCATGACCAGGAACAGCGGCGGCAGGTCATAGGTGCTGCGGCCCACGCTGACCTGGCGCTCGGCCATGGCTTCGAGCAATGCCGATTGCACCTTGGCCGGTGCGCGGTTGATTTCGTCGGCCAGCACCAGGTGGTGGAAGATCGGCCCCTGCTGGAAGACGAAGGTGCCGTTCTCCGGACGGTAGATCTCGGTGCCGGTGATGTCCGCCGGAAGCAGGTCGGGGGTGAACTGGATGCGGTGGAACTCGGCCTCCAGGCCTTCGGCCAGGTCCTTGATCGCCTTGGTCTTGGCCAGGCCCGGAGCGCCTTCCACCAGCAGGTGGCCGTCGGCGATCAGGGCAATGAGCAGGCGCTCGATGAGCTTTTCCTGGCCGAGGATCTGGCTGGAGAGGTACTGGCGCAGCGCAAGCAGCGACTCACGATGTTCCATCGCGTGGGGTTCCTGGACGAGGGTGGGGCTGTGTCGGGGCCCATACTTTACTGCATCGGCAGTTCCGCGTGGAGCGCCGGGGTTCTCACCTGGGGCAGAGCGGCCTGCGACGCCGGGTCGCCGGGCAGCGGCGTCAGGCAGCGCAGCGGGCTGTTCGGGTTGCGCACATGGCGCATCTCGCGGGCGCCGCCGTGGACGACAGCGAAGCGGTAGACCCAGGCGACCAGGCGCGGCATGCCGGCTTCCAGCAGCATGCGATGGAACAACTCGTCCGCCTCGGCCTTGGTCACCGGGGCGACGTTGAGAAACTGATACAGCGCGTCGTGCACCAGGCTCGCGTGGTGGGCTACCGGCCAGAACATCAGGCGCTGCTTCTGCTCGCCGTGGCACAGGGACTGCACCGGCTCCAGGTGGTCCCACCAGTCGGGCGTGCCGAAGGTGGCGATCCAGTAGAAGGGCACCTTGGGCGAGCAGCCGTCCCAGGCGTAGGTGCGTTGGCAGGACAGGTCGTAACTCACGGTGCCGGCGACCAGGTCCACGCGGGCCGGGCCAGGGTTGATGATGATGCGCCCGTCGTGCACCACCAGCCACTCGCTATAGAAGAAGCGACCGTTGAACACGGCGTCTTCGCGCACCAGCGGGAAGTCGATGTAGTTGATCCACGGCCCGTTGCGGTCCCGGCTACAGAAGCCCCACTCGCGGATCGAACGCTCCCGTGCCAGTCGTACCCGGTGCAGGCGCTCACGGCGGCCGATGCAGCGCGGCAGCAGCACGCCGAGGTAGACCGGTACGGCCCCCAGCAGGAGCGGGCGCACGGCTTGATCGAGGAACAGCCAGGCCAGGGCGACCAGAGCAACGCCGAGCAAGGTGACCAGCAGGTTGTCCAGGTGGCGCAGCAATGGGCGGTGCAGGGGCGGGCGGCGTTGCATGGCATCCATTCCAGGCGGGCATTCCAGGCGAAGTAAGATGCATGGTAGCGCTTTGCTATCTCCTGCGTCAGCGGCCATCCAAGTATTTCGGTCATGACCCAATGGACTCCCCGGCGTCCGTCCGGAGCAAGCCGTTGAACGAATATGTCGCAGCCCCGTAAGCGCTCGGTAGTCCACTCCCGATAAGCTCGGCGGACCGGTGACCGTCCGGTCGGGACGGTCAATCGAGGGTCACACTGCCCAATTACATCCGTGACCTGCCCAAGACGCACAAGCGAACTACGCTCAATCCAATAATTCGAGCCCAGCGGAGTAACACCATGGCGTTCTTCACCGCAGCCAGCAAAGCCGACTTCCAGCAACAACTGCAGACGGCCCTGGCGCAGCACGTCGACGAAAAGGGCATGCCACAAGTGGCCCTGTTCGCCGAACAGTTCTTCGGTTTCATCTCCCTCGACGAATTGACCCAGCGCAGGCTGTCCGACCTGGTCGGTTGCACCCTGTCGTCCTGGCGCCTGCTGGAGCGGTTCGACCCCGCGCAGCCCGAGGTGCAGGTGTACAACCCCGATTACGAGAAGCACGGCTGGCAATCCACCCATACCGCCGTGCAGGTGCTGCATCCGGACCAGCCGTTCCTGGTCGACTCGGTGCGCATGGAACTGAACCGCCGTGGCTACAGCATCCACACCCTGCAGACCAACGTGCTGAGCGTGCGTCGCAACGCCAAGGGCGAGCTGCTGGAAATCCTGCCCAAGGGCACCCATGGCAAGGACGTGCATCAGGAATCGCTGATGTACCTGGAGATCGACCGCGCCTCCCATGTCGGCGAACTGCGCACGCTGGAGAAGAGCCTGCTCGAAGTGCTGGGTGAGGTTCGCCTGGCAGTGGCCGACTTCCCGGCCATGCGCGCCAAGGCCGAGGAGCTGCTGGCCTGGCTGGGCAAATCGAAGTCCAAGGCCCGCGCGGAAGAAACCGCCGAAGTGCGCGCCTTCCTCGAATGGTTGCTGGACAACCATTTCACCTTCCTCGGCTATGAGGAGTTCACCGTCGCTGACGAGACCGATGGCGGTCGCATGGTCTACGACGAGAAGTCCTTCCTCGGTGTGGCCAAGCTGCTGCGCACCGGCCTCAGCCAGCAGGAGCTGCACATCGAAGACTACGCGGTGGCCTACCTGCGCGAGCCGCTGCTGCTGTCCTTCGCCAAGGCCTCGCATCCCAGCCGCGTGCATCGCCCGGCCTACCCGGATTACGTATCGATCCGCGAGATCGACGCCAAGGGCAAGGTGCTGCGCGAGTTCCGCTTCATGGGCCTGTTCACGTCGTCGGTCTACAACGACAGCGTGACCCAGATCCCGTCGATCCGCGGCAAGGTGCTCGAAGTCGAGCGCCGCTCCGGTTTCGATGCCAATGCCCACCTGGGCAAGGAACTGGCCCAGGTGCTGGAAGTGCTGCCGCGCGACGACCTGTTCCAGACCTCGGTGGACGAGCTGTTCGCCACCGCCATGTCCATCGTGCAGATCCAGGAACGCAACAAGATCCGCCTGTTCCTGCGCAAGGACCCCTACGGCCGCTTCGCCTACTGCCTGGCGTACGTGCCGCGCGACATCTATTCCACCGAGACGCGCATCAAGATCGAGCAGGTCCTGCGCGATCGCCTGAAGGCCAGCGACTGCGAGTTCTGGACCTTCTTCTCCGAGTCCACCCTGGCGCGCGTGCAGTTCATCCTGCGCGTCGATCCGAAGAACCGCATCGACGTCGACGCCGCCCAGCTGGAGCAGGAAGCCATCCAGGCCTGCCGCTCCTGGCAGGACGACTACGCCGCGCTGGTGCTGGAAAACTTCGGCGAAGGCCAGGGCAACAACCTGCTGGAAGACTTCCCCAAAGGCTTCCCCGCCGGCTACCGCGAGCGCTTCGCCCCGCACTTCGCGGTGGTGGACCTGCAGCACCTGTCCAGCCTGTCCGAGAACCGCCCGCTGGTGATGAGCTTCTACCAGCCGCTGGCCCAGGGTGAGCAGCAGCTGCACTGCAAGCTGTACCACGCCGATTCGCCGCTGGCGCTGTCGGACGTCCTGCCGATCCTGGAGAACCTCGGCCTGCGCGTACTCGGCGAGTTCCCCTACCGCCTGCGCCACAGCAACGGCCGTGAGTACTGGATCCACGACTTCGCCTTCACCTACGCCGAAGGCCTGGACGTCAACATCCAGGAGCTCAACGAGACCCTGCAGGACGCCTTCGTCCATATCGTCAACGGCGACGCCGAGAACGACGCCTTCAACCGCCTGGTGCTGACCGCCGGCCTGCCGTGGCGCGACGTGGCGCTGCTGCGTGCCTACGCCCGCTACCTCAAGCAGATTCGCCTGGGCTTCGACCTCGGCTACATCGCCAGCGCGCTGAACGCCCATGTGGACATCGCCCGCGAACTGGTGCGCCTGTTCAAGACCCGTTTCTACCTGGCCCGCAAGCTCACCGCCGAGGATCTGGACGACAAGCAGCAGAAACTGGAGCAGGCCATCCTCACCGCGCTGGACGATGTCCAAGTGCTCAACGAGGACCGCATCCTGCGGCGCTACCTGGACCTGATCAAGGCGACCCTGCGCACCAACTTCTATCAGCCGGATGCGGCCGGGCAGAACAAGGGCTACTTCAGCTTCAAGTTCAATCCCAAGGCCATTCCGGAAATCCCGCGGCCGACGCCGAAGTTCGAAATCTTCGTCTACTGCCCGCGCGTGGAAGGCGTGCACCTGCGCTTCGGCGACGTGGCCCGTGGCGGCCTGCGCTGGTCCGACCGCGAGGAAGACTTCCGCACCGAAGTGCTGGGCCTGGTGAAGGCGCAGCAGGTGAAGAACGCGGTGATCGTGCCCACGGGCGCCAAGGGCGGCTTCATCCCGCGTCGCCTGCCGGTGGGTGGCACGCGCGATGAAATCCAGGCCGAGGCCATCGCCTGCTACCGCATCTTCATCTCCGGCCTGCTGGACGTGACCGACAACCTCAAGGAAGGCAAGGTCGTGCCGCCGGCCAACGTGGTGCGCCACGACCCGGACGATCCCTACCTGGTGGTGGCGGCCGACAAGGGCACCGCGACCTTCTCCGACATCGCCAACGGCATCTCCGCCGAGTACGACTTCTGGCTGGGCGACGCCTTCGCCTCCGGCGGCTCCGCCGGCTACGACCACAAGGGCATGGGCATCACCGCCCGTGGCGGCTGGGTCTCGGTGCAGCGTCACTTCCGCGAGCGCGGCATCGACGTGCAGAAGGACAGCGTCACCGTCATCGGCATCGGCGACATGGCCGGCGACGTGTTCGGCAACGGCTTGCTGATGTCGGACAAGCTGCAGATGGTCGCGGCCTTCAACCACATGCACATCTTCCTCGACCCCAATCCGGACCCGGCGGCGAGCTTCGCCGAGCGCCAGCGCCTGTTCAATCTGCCGCGCTCCAGCTGGGCGGACTACGACGCGTCGCTGATCTCCGCCGGCGGCGGCATCTTCCTGCGCAGCGCCAAGAGCATCACCCTGACCCCGGAAGTGCGTGCGCGCTTCGACATCGACGCCGAGCGTCTGACCCCCACCGAGCTGATCAACGCGCTGCTCAAGGCGCCGGTCGACCTGCTGTGGAACGGCGGCATCGGCACCTACGTGAAGTCCAGCAAGGAAACCCATGCTGACGTCGGCGACAAGGCCAACGACGGCCTGCGCGTGGACGGCCGCGACCTGCGGGTGAAGGTGGTGGGCGAGGGCGGCAACCTGGGCATGACGCAGCTGGCGCGGGTCGAATTCGGCCTCAATGGCGGCGCGTGCAACACCGACTTCATCGACAACGCCGGTGGTGTGGACTGCTCCGACCACGAGGTGAACATCAAGATCCTGCTCAACGAGGTGGTGGCCGCCGGTGACATGACCAGCAAGCAGCGCAACAAGCTGCTGGCGGAAATGACCGACCAGGTCTCCGGCCTGGTGCTGGGCAACAACTACAAGCAGACCCAGGCGCTGTCCCTGGCCGAGCGTCGCGCCCGCGAGCGCATCGCCGAGTACAAGCGGCTGATGAACGACCTGGAAGGTCGCGGCAAGCTGGATCGCGCGCTGGAGTTCCTGCCCACCGACGAAATGCTCGCCGAGCGTATCGCTGCTGGCCAGGGCCTGACCCGCGCCGAGCTTTCCGTACTGATTTCCTACAGCAAGATCGATCTGAAGGAACAGCTGCTGGGTTCTCTGGTGCCGGACGACGACTACCTGACCCGCGACATGGAGACGGCCTTCCCGCAGACCCTGGTCGACACCTTCGCCCCGGCCATGCGCAAGCACCGCCTGAAGCGCGAGATCGTCAGCACGCAGATCGCCAACGACCTGATTAACCACATGGGCATCACCTTCGTGCAGCGCCTGAAGGAGTCCACCGGCATGACGCCGGCGAACGTGGCCGGCGCCTACGTGATCGTGCGTGACGTCTTCCACCTGCCGCACTGGTTCCGCCAGATCGAGGCGCTGGACTACCAGGTGCCGGCGGAAGTGCAGCTGACCCTGATGGACGAACTGATGCGCCTGGGCCGCCGCGCGACCCGCTGGTTCCTGCGCAGCCGCCGCAACGAGCAGGATGCCGCCCGCGACGTGGCGCACTTCGGTCCGCGTATCGCCGCCCTCGGCCTGAAGCTCAACGAGCTGCTCGAAGGGCCCACCCGCGAGCTGTGGCAGGCGCGTTACCAGGGCTACGTCGATGCCGGCGTGCCGGAGCTGCTGGCGCGCATGGTCGCCGGTACCAGCCACCTCTACACCCTGCTGCCGATCATCGAGGCGGCGGACGTCACCGGCCGCGACCCGGCCGACGTGGCGCGCGCCTACTTCGCCCTGGGCAGCGAGCTGGAACTGACCTGGTACCTGCAGCAGATCAGCTCGCTGCCGGTGGAAAACAACTGGCAGGCGCTGGCCCGCGAAGCCTTCCGTGACGACCTGGACTGGCAACAGCGCGCCATCACTGTGTCGGTTCTGCAGATGCAGGACGGCCCGGCGGAGATCGACGCCCGCGTGCTCCTCTGGCTGGCGCAGCACGCGCCGATGGTCGAGCGCTGGCGCACCATGCTCACCGAGCTGCGTGCATCCAACAGCACCGACTACGCGATGTACGCCGTCGCCAACCGGGAGCTGCTGGACCTCGCGCAAAGCAACCAGCACGGCGTGTGCATCCCCTGATGCGCACCGCCGGTTAAACCTTTGATGCTCCAGCCCCGCCTAGTGCGGGGCTTTTTTTCGGGTGTGGATTCGTGCGGGAAGGAAGGTATGCAGAATCGTCAAAAGCATCGCGGAGAAGCTCCGCTCCTGCGAAAGCCGCGCAGGGTTCAACCTGTAGGAGCGGACTCTGTCCGCGATCCGGCGATTATCGTAGGGCGTATAACGTTCGACGTTATACGCCGCTTGGCCTTGGTTTCAGGGCGCTCCGGGCCTGGCCCCGGAGACGGTGACGGAGGCAGGGTGTAACGGCGTACAACCGCGAACGGTTGTACGCCCTACCTGTGTCAAACCTGCAGCTCGCGCTCGAATTCGGCCGCGCCCTGGGTGCTGACGGCCAGCCGCAGCAGCCGGTACTGCCATTTCTGATGCGCACGCCACATCAGCCCGCTCGCGTCGCCTTGTTCGATACTGCCCTGCTTGACCACATCCCAGGTGCGATACAGGTAGCGCAACAGTTCCGTCAGCTCTTTCTCCGGCCACTGGCAGCCATGCTTTCTCAGCAGTACCCGCATGTTGTCGAGCTGGAAGGTCTCATGCTCCACCTCGAGGTCGTACAGCTCCGGAATCACATCCATGGCCTGCCAGAGTGCGCCGTAACCGGAGTACTCCTGCTCGATCTCGTCGATCATCTCACCCAGCGCATCCCAGGTTTCGATCAGGCCCAGCCCGCCGTCGAAGATCGCTTTTTCCCGGCTGCGGATCGCATCCAGCCATTGCTGCCCGAGGCGATACACGATCGCTTCCTTGTTCGGGAAGAAGCGGTAGAGCGAACTGATGTCGACGCCGGAGCGTTCGGCAATGGCGTTGGTGTTCAGCAGGGTCATGCCACCCTCCTTGAGTAACGCCAGCGTCGCTTGCTCGATCTTCCTGATGATCTCCAGGGTGCGCTGCTGGCGCGGCTCGCGGCGCATCTTCAAATCGTGCGGAATCATCCAGTGCCCAGCCTCATCGTTCGGTGCTGCGCATTTCACATTGACCAGCCCGAGGGAGTCAAACCGCAGCAATTGACGCCCCGGAGCATCGCTGGTAGAAATCTAAATTACAGTAAATACTGTAATTTAATTGGAGAATTTATGCGGCTCAAACCAAAACAACACCTGACGCTATCCTCCCTCGTCCTGCTTTCCGGGCTTGCCGGATGCAGCCAGACGCCAGCGCCGGGCATCGATAACAGCGACAACACGGTGTACCTGAACGGCCAGTTCTATACCCAGGATGCCCAGCGCCGAAAGGTCGAGGCCATCGCCGTGTCGAACGACAAGTTCGTCTATGCCGGTAACCGCGAAGGCGCGGAAAGCTACATCAACCAGGGTTACCGCGTGGTCGACCTGGGCGGCAAGATGGTCCTGCCGGGCCTGCACGACAACCACATCCATGTCATGGGCGTGGTCCCGCTGGATGTCTGCGACCTCGAAGGCAAGGGGGTGAACCTCGATCAACTGGCCAGCAAGGTGAAGGAGTGCCTGCCGCGCTACGCCAGCGAGCCCGGCGCCTGGCTGAAGATCGAACAGTGGGTGCCCTATGAGAACAACGAGCCCACCAGCAACTACAAGACCATCCGCCAGGCCCTGGATGCGGTGGCCGACGGCCACCCAGTCGTTCTCTCCGGCGTGGACGGCCACGCCAGCGCCTATAACTCGAAAGCCCTGAGCATGGCCCAGGACGACAGCGGCAAGGTCGTTGGCTTCGATGCCAAAAGCCTGGGCAAGGGCGGCGTGTTTGCCGAGCTTGCGCCCTACGTCAGCCTGGACAGCGGCGTAGTCCGCGATGCTGCCAAGGAGAAGATTCCGGTCGGCAGCTTCGACATGTTCGCCCAGGAGGTGGGCGATCCGCGCGGCGAAGCCGTTTATGGCGCCATCCTGCCGAAAGTCGCGCAGGTCATGGCGCAAAGCGGCATCACCAGCATTCAGGATGCCTGTGCCAATGATTTCATCCGCGAACAATTGCTGAAGATGCAGCAGCAGAACCTGCTGAACATGCACGTCACCGCCGCCACCTGTTTCATCGCCGATGACTACAAGGGCAAGGTGGATATCGCCGGTCACCTGAAGAAGGCCCGGGAAGTCCGCGCCGAGTTCGCCGGCAATCCGCTGATCAAGGCGGATGCGGTGAAAATCTTTGCCGACGGCGTACTCGAAGGCGACCCCTTCAGCAAGCCGCCGTTCTCGCCTAACGCCGGGATGCTGCACCATTACCAGAAACCCCATCTCAAGCAGGATGAAGAGACCGGCGCCGTCACCGTCATCCGGGACAGCGAGGAGACGAAGAACAACGGCATCGTCAATTACAAGGCAGAGGACTTCAAGAATTACGCCACCGCGCTCGATGCCGATGGCTTCAGCATCCATGTCCACAGCGTTGGCGACCGTGCCACCCGCGTGACCATCGATGCACTGGAAGCGGCCCGCCAGCGCAACGGCGATCGCCATATCCCGCACACCATCGCCCACCTGCAGATGGTCCACCCGGACGACCAGAAGCGTCTGGGCGAACTGGGCACCTACCTCACCTACACCTACGCCTGGATCAACGAGCAGCCCGAATACGACGTCCTGATCACTCCTTTCCTCGAACCGAGCAAGAAAGGCCAGGACATCAACGACCTGCTCTACAACCCGAAGAACTACACCTGGGGCGCCGTCTACCCGGTGGGTAATACCGCCAAGGCCGGTGCCGTGCTGGTGGCAGGCAGCGATGCTCCGGTCGACACGCGGGACCCGCGGCCGTTCGTGAACATCGCAGCCGGCATCACCCGCGCCATCCCCGGCAAGCCGGCCTACAACCCCGCGCAGAGCGCAACGCTGGAGCAGATGCTGGACGCCTACACCATCAACGGCGCCCGCGCAGTTCGCCAGGAGAAACTCATGGGTTCGATCGAGCCGGGCAAGTCCGCCGACTTCATCGTCCTGGACCGTAACCTGTTCGATCTGGTCCAGCAGGGCACGCCTGAGAAGATCGCCGAGACCCAGGTCATGCAGACGGTGTTCCGCGGCAAGACTGTCTACAGCCGATAGATCGGCGTAGGCATGGGCCCTTTGCGGCTGACGTCAGGGATAAATCTCCGGACTCGACGTTGACCGCATGAAATCAAAAATCCGATGCCAGCACTGGCATCGGATTTTTTATGTGCAGGTCCTGCTCATCCGAACACGCGGGTGTTCGCCGCGGTCTGCTCAGCTCCCGCTGCGCCCATCCTGGTGCGGCTCGGTCAGGGCGCGGCGGTACTTGGCGTAAAGATCGTCGGACATGTTGCTGGCGCCCAGGATCTTCAGCCCGAAGGACTTCACTTCAGCATCGCTATAGGGTTGCTGCGACGCCGGCTGGCTGCTGCAGCCTGCCAGCCAGAGAGGCGTGATCAGGGTGAGGAGGGCGAGAGCACGGTTCATGGTTTTATGCACGCAGGGAAGTTCGGAATGGATATCAGCCTAGCAATCGCACGGATCGAGCAGAAATCATCCCGTTTGATAGTGAGTATCGTTATGGCGACTTCCGACCGATCAGTCTGTCAGAAGGTTCCCTGACTACGGCGTTTTTTCGCGATTGCGGATATCCTTCGCGGCTGTTCATCTTTTTCTCAGGACTCCCCCATGAAAGCGCAACTCGTCGAACTCCTCACACTGATCAGCTCGGGCTGCCTGGGCGAGGCGGAGATCGAGCAGATCGCCGACGAGGCCGCCCAGGCCTATGCCGATCCGGAGGCTTTCCACGCGGCCAATCCGGAAATCAACTACGACGAAAGCTTCCCGATTCCCCTGGGCGAATGGGTCGTGGTGGGCAGCCTGCCGGAAATCGTGCTGTTCCAGGGCGACAGCTTCGAGGAACTGTTCGGGGAGATTCGCGCGTCCTTCGACCCCAGCGTCAACTTCATCCTGCAAGCCAAGCAACTGCGCAAGACCGAGCCGCTCACCGCGCTGAACCGCATCCAGACCCAGCTGGGCGCGCTTTATCCGGAGAAGGGTGGCTATGTGCTGGTGGACTTCAGTGAGCCGCTGGATGACGAACTGCAGTGCGTGCTGGTCTACCGCGAGGACCTTGCGCGTGTCATGGAGCTCTGCGTGGAGATCGGCATTCCCGCGGCACCGGCACTGCAGGCTGCGCAGGAAGCCGCTCAGGAGTGATCGAAGTCCTTGCCTGACGGACGAAAGCTGCCGATGTGGGTCGGCAGCCAGCGGTAATAGAAATGGAAGGCGAACAAGCGGGGATGCCGGCAGGTGCAGAGCGTGGCCTGCCGGCCGAGCTCCGGCGCCTGCATGTGCAGCAGGCCGATGCGCTGCAGATCCCGCAGGGCATCACATTCCTCCCGCGCGAGCAGCACCTGCTTGCCGCGCGCCAGGTCGGCGGCGTGAAGGCAGAGCCGCGGCAACAGAGGCAGGCTCATCGTTGTGGATCGGTACGTCTGAGCAGGGCGCCGAGGTCCACCAGGAGCTGGCCGCCGATCATCCGCGACGGCACCTCGCCGAGGTCAATCCAGCGTTGCACCACGGCCAGCCGGTCGCCCATGCCGATCAATCGTGCAAAGCGCTCCGGCGTCAGGTAGTACTTGCCCGCGATGAGGTCCGGGGAGAACGATTCTTCCACTTTCATGCTGCATCCTGCACCATCGGAAATCGCTCGAAACGACAGGTTCGAGCCCCTGTTGAAGTGGGAATTTATCCTGATTGTTAGGACTTTATAGCCGGACTTCGCAGTCTCGGACACGGATGACACATGGTGAAGAAACGTTTCCTGTTCACTGCAGGAGAAAGACTACGGGCGCTTCGTTCGCTGACTGGCCTGTCGCGCCGCGCATTTGCCGAAACCGTCGGTATGAAAGAGAAAGATGTGGAGAACATCGAGTACGGCAACCAGCGCATGCGTGACGAAGACTTCCAGAAAGTCTGCAGCGAATACGAGGACTTCAGCCGCTGGATCACCTACGAGGGACCGATCGATTCCACCGAGGTGACCTGGAAGGTCGCCGATTCCGCCCAGCGCGCGGCGGTCTATCTGGTCAAGCGTCATCCGCAACTGCTCGACAGCAGCGATCTGAGCCTGGAGGAGTGGCAGGCGCGCCATCGCGAGGTGCTGGACAGCCTGTGCGAGGAGGAGCGGCGGCTGCGCGAGGAAGACGCCGACCTGTAGTGCGGCGGCTGTCAGTCCGTGTTGCCGGTGCGCCGCAGATAGCCGATGACGTCGGGCGCACCCGCCTCCCGCAAGCCCTGGCCGAAGGTGTCGGACTGCGGATGATCCTTGGGCAGTAGCAGGCTTTCCGGGGTTTCCGTATTGAACAGGCCGAAGCGGGCATAGGGCATGCCGGTTTCCAGCAGCAGCCCCATGAACGCCGGGTCGCTCCAGGCCTGCGCCGGCATCGCCAGCATGTGGAAGTCGCGATCCAGTTCGTCCAGTACCGCCGTGCGCAGCTCGAAGCTCTGAATGATCGCCGGCAGGCTGATCTCCAGTCCGCGCCGCCGGGCATAGACCACCGCGCTGGCCATCTCGTAGGCGTGATTGTCGTCATTCCAGAACAGCCGCTTGCCATGCCAGCTGGCGCGTCGCAGCTGCAAGGTAGCCCGGCGTTCGAAGCCCGGCAGCGCCTGGCCGAGCACCCGGGTGAAGTCGTTGTAGCTGATGATCCGCACCTTGCGGCCATTGTCGCTGTGCGCCAGCTCCTCCAATGTTGCCAGCGGGCTGTCCTGCAGGCCTCGCTGGCACAGGCCGTCGAGCGAGCGCAGGTCGAGGGACGGCTGCTCGTCGCTGTGGCTGCCGACCAGGCGCTTGAGCACGGCGTGAATGCGCGCCTTGTCTTCCTGCACCGGTCCGGAGAGGGCGCCGCGTGGCAGGTCGATCAGACGGTGCAGCGGTGTTCCGGACTGCCAGCCGATGCCGCTGGCGCAGGCTTCGAGGGTCTTGAACGGCAGGGACAGCGTGCGGCTGCGTTGTGCAAGGTTATGGGCATCGGCACCACCAAGCCCCAGGCGCTGGGCGAGGGAGGCCAGGCGGCTGCTCATGCTGCGGTGGCGAGGCGGCTGACTCATGTGCGACGCAAGACTCCCGATGGCCGGACGGTCAGTGCAGGAAGCGCCGGAGAGGATGCACGGCGAATTGCCCTAAGCATAGAAAACCCTGGCGCTGTTTGGCGCATGCGTTGTGGCAAAATTCTTCCCTTCACTCGGGGGAGGCCTCCATGGCTTGCGTAGTGCTGGACATCTGCCTGCCTGCGGACAGGTTGCAGGCAGTCTACCGCGGGGACGCCAACCGTGTGCTGGTGACCAGCCGCGACGGTCGCCGGGTCAACCTGCCGGCCCATCATCTGCGCCCTTTCATCACGCATGCGGGCGTACAGGGTAGCTTCGAACTGGAATTCGATGATGCCGGGCGGCTATTGGCGCTGCGTCGCCTCGCCTGAGCGAGGTGCGGCCGGCTATAATAACGCCCCATTTTGCCGACCGATGCCCGACCATGTACAGCCTGGCCCGTGAGCTCCTGTTCAAGCTATCCCCGGAAACGTCCCACGAATTGTCCATCGACCTGATCGGTGCCGGTGGCCGCCTTGGCCTCAACGGCCTGGTCACCAAGGCCCCGGCGAGCCTGCCGGTGAAGGTGATGGGCCTGGAGTTCGCCAACCCGGTAGGGCTGGCGGCCGGCCTGGACAAGAACGGCGATGCCATCGACGGCTTCGCGCAACTGGGCTTCGGTTTCGTCGAGATCGGTACCGTCACCCCGCGTCCCCAGCCGGGCAACCCCAAGCCGCGACTGTTCCGCCTGCCGCAGGCCACCGCGATCATCAACCGCATGGGCTTCAACAACCATGGCGTCGATCACCTGATCGAGCGGGTCAAGGCGGCTAAGTACCGGGGCGTGCTGGGCATCAACATTGGCAAGAACTTCGACACGCCGGTCGAGCGCGCGGTGGACGACTATCTGATCTGCCTGGACAAGGTCTATGCCCACGCCAGCTACGTGACGGTCAATGTCAGCTCGCCCAATACGCCCGGCCTGCGCAGCCTGCAGTTCGGCGACTCACTCAAGCAATTGCTCGAAGCCCTGCGCCAGCGTCAGGAAGACCTGGCCACGCAGCATGGCCGCCGTGTGCCGCTGGCGATCAAGATCGCCCCGGACATGAGCGACGAGGAAACCGCCATGGTTGCCGCTGCGCTGATCGAATCGGGCATGGACGCGGTGATTGCCACCAACACCACGCTGGGCCGTGAAGGTGTGGAGAACCTGCCGTTCGGCAATGAGGCGGGCGGCCTGTCCGGTGCGCCGGTGCGCGAGAAGAGCACCCACATCGTCAAGGTGCTGGCCGGTGAGCTGGGCGGGCGCCTGCCGATCATCGCCGCGGGCGGAATCACCGAGGGTATCCATGCGGCGGAGAAGATCGCCGCCGGTGCCAGCCTCGTGCAGATCTACTCGGGCTTCATCTACAAGGGCCCCGCGCTGATTCGTGAGGCGGTGGATGCCATCGCTGCGGCCAAGCGGGGCTGAGCAAGAGCAGGGAAATAAAAAGGGCTCCTTTTCGGAGCCCTTGGGCTTGCGCCCTTTTCCGCCCGGATGGGGCGGCTTGGGGAAGTCGGTGTGGTCCGTCGATTCAGCCGGTCGCGTGCTGCATCTGGTTCAGACGTTGAATACCGGCGGTGCCGGTCAAACCATCCCAGTTGTCGCCACGGCCCTCACGCCAGCCATTGAGCCAGGATTGCCGGGCAGTGGGATGAGTAAACGGACAGAGGTCGCGAGATTTTCCAGTAATGCCGTGCTGATAACCGCGCAAAAAGGCTCTTTCCAACGGATCACGCTTAAGTCTTCTCATAGGGTGTTGCCCTCACTTGTTGACTGTTATGTCCCGTTGGCCCCCCCTGGGAGGCCGGGCGGAAAATTCCGCCAATGGGGCGCATTGCCGGCGTGACACGCCCCGCCCGTCATCGTTGCGATAACGGATTAAGCTGAGTTCTAACCAATGCCTTGGGGCCTGTGAACGACCAATTTGTCATAAAGACTTAACGCTTATGGAATCAAGCCATAAGAGTTGGCCCGGTTTGGAAGTGCCATCATCGCGTAACCCACCAGGGGCGCGGGGTTGTACCGGGTCAAGGAGAAAGTGTGTCTAATTGCGACTTTCTCTCATTCCGACGAGTGGGCCGGTGAGATGCGACTCGAGGTCGCAGACGGATTGAACTTCCGTCCCGGAGAATGAACACCGATTGCTGTTCGCGGAAAACCAAGCGCGCGGATGGCCGACGAGGCTCCCTGGTGGAGCTTCCTGAAAAAGAAAGGGCCGCGGCCCGGGAAGATTGACATGGCGGAACACTACGAACTTTTCCTCACCTGCCCCAAGGGGCTCGATGGCCTGTTGCTGGACGAAGCCCAGGCGCTGGGCCTCGAGGAGGCGCGCGCGCAGGTGTCGGCGGTGCGCGGGCGGGGCGACCTGGAGACGGCCTATCGCCTGTGCCTGTGGTCGCGCCTGGCGAACCGGGTGTTGCTGGTGCTTTCGCGCTTCCCGGTGAACAACGCCGAAGACCTTTACATGGGCGTCAATGCCGTTCAATGGAGCGATCACCTGGACGCAGGCGGCAGCCTGGCGGTGGAATTCAGCGGCAAGGGCTCGGGCATCGACAACACCCACTTCGGCGCACTGAAGGTGAAGGACGCCATCGTCGACAACCTTCGCGCCGAGTTCGGCAAGCGCCCGACCGTGGACAAGGTCAACCCGGACATCCGCGTGCACCTGCACCTTGATCGTGGCCAGGCCGTGCTGTCCCTGGACCTCTCCGGCCACAGCCTGCACCAGCGCGGTTACCGCCTGCAGCAGGGCGCCGCGCCGCTGAAGGAAAACCTCGCCGCTGCCGTGCTGATCCGCGCCGGTTGGCCAAAGATCGCCGCTGAAGGCGGTGCATTGTCCGACCCCATGTGCGGCGTCGGCACCTTCCTGATCGAGGCCGGCCTGATCGCCGCCGACATCGCGCCGAACCTCAAGCGCGAGCGCTGGGGTTTCAGCAACTGGCTGGGCCATGTGCCGGCCATCTGGAAGAAGCTGGTCGAAGAAGCCCAGCGCCGGGCTGACGTCGGCCTGTCGAAGACCCCGTCGTGGATTCGCGGCTACGAGGCCGACCCGCGGCTGATCCAGCCCGCGCGCAACAACATCGAACGTTCCGGGCTGGCCGAGTGGGTGAAGATCTACCAGGGCGAACTGGCCACCTTCGAGCCGCGTCCGGACAAGGGCCAGAAGGGTCTGATCATCTGCAACCCGCCCTACGGCGAGCGCCTGGGTGACGAAGCCAGCCTGCTGTACCTCTACCAGCACCTGGGCGAACGTCTGCGCCAGAGCTGCCTGGGCTGGAGCGCCGGCGTCTTCACCGGTGCGCCGGAGCTGGGCAAGCGCATGGGTATCCGCAGTCACAAGCAATACGCCTTCTTCAACGGCGCGCTGCCCTGCAAACTGATCATGCTCGACGTGGAGCCGCGCCAGTTCGTGACCGGCGATCGCGGTGAGCGCAGCGAGTCGGCGCCGACCCAGGGCGCTGCGGTAATCGAGCAGGCACGCCTGAGCGAAGGCGGGCAGATGTTCGCCAACCGCCTGCAGAAGAATCTCAAGGCGCTGGGCAAGTGGGCGCGCAAGGAAAAGATCGAGTGCTACCGGGTGTATGACGCTGACATGCCCGAATACGCCCTGGCCGTGGACCTTTACCGCGACTGGGCGCACGTGCAGGAGTACGCCGCACCCAAGTCCATCGATCCGGAGAAGGCCCAGATCCGTCTGCTCGACGCGCTGGCCGCCCTGCCGCAGACGCTGGGGATTCCTACCGAGCGCATCGTCATCAAGCGCCGTGAACGCCAGACCGGCAAGAAACAGTACGAGCGGCAGAACGCCGAAGGCCGCTTCATGGAAGTGGAAGAGGGCGGCGTAAAACTGCTGGTCAACCTGACCGACTACCTCGATACCGGCCTGTTCCTCGACCACCGCCCGATGCGCTTGCGCATCCAGCGCGAGGCCGCAGGCAAGCGCTTCCTCAACCTGTTCTGCTACACCGCCACGGCCACCGTGCATGCGGCCAAGGGCGATGCGCGCAGTACCACCAGCGTCGACCTGTCGAAAACCTATCTCGACTGGGCGCGGCGCAATCTGTCGCTCAACGGTTTCTCCGACAAGCAGCGCCTGGTGCAGAGCGATGTGATGGAGTGGCTGCGCGAAGATCGCGGCGAGTACGACCTGGTGTTCATCGACCCGCCGACCTTCTCCAACTCCAAGCGCATGGAAGGTGTGTTCGACGTGCAGCGTGACCATGTCGAGCTGCTCGACCTGGCCATGGCGCGTCTGGCCAAGGGCGGGGTGCTGTACTTCTCCAACAACTTCCGCAAATTCGAGCTGGACGAAGGGCTGGCCGCGCGTTACCAGGTCGAGGAAATCAGCGCCCAGACGCTGGACCAGGACTTCGCCCGTAACAGCAGAATCCACCGCGCCTGGCGCATTACCGTGCGCTGATGCCAACTGGTGCACGGCCTTGCAGGCCGTGCGTCGAGTGGTTTCTGGGCAATCTGCCATCATCTGCTATAAGAACTGGGTACCCTGTCCGCAGCCCTGACGCGGGAGTCCCCATGACTCAGTTGCCGGCCTATGAGCAATTGCCCGCCGCTCAGGGAATCGTTCGCCAAAAGAAGGTGTTACGCGCAGCCGGCCTGGTGCTCGTCGCGGGGGTTCTGCTGACCGGGTTGTTGGGCTGGAATGTCTGGCGCAACGCACGCACGGCGCTGGAGCAGCAGTTCGCCCTGGCGGCCAACGAGCGGGTCGACCGGGTGCGCGAGCGGCTGTTGTTGCAGCGCAGCGAGCTGGAGTCCATCCAGCGCTTCTTCGAGAACTCCAACGATGTATCGCGCGAGGAGTTCGAGCGTTTCGTCGGCCCCTTGCTGGGAGACGCCCTGGGATACGCCTGGCTGCCCAGGGTCGAGCAGGCTGAGCGAGCGACCTTCGAAGCGCAGGTCCAGGCGTCCGGAATGCTCGACTATCTGATCCACGATCTCGACCCGCAGAACCATCCGGTTCCCGCGCAAGCGCGTGAGCGCTACTTCCCCGTGCTGTACGGGGCCTCCGAATATCTGCAGGAGTTGCCGCTGGGGCTCGACCTGAGTTCCACCCTGCCGGGGCGCGACCTGACACAGCGGGTGCTCATCAGCCGGCAGTTGACTGCGTCGATGCCGGTGGTCCTGCCCGGTGCGCCGGCGGAGGATGCGGCCGGTGTCCTGCTGGCCGCGCCATTCTACCGGGGCAGCGTGACGACCAGCCCTGGGGAGGAAAGCCTGGGCGGCCTGCAAGGCATGCTGGTTGCCGCGATCAGCTACCGCCTGCTGATCGAGCAGGGAATGGATGTGGACAGCCTGGCGCAACTGGCGATCACGCTGCGCGATAGCGCCGAGCCGGGGGCGGACCTGCCGATGTACCGCAGTGCGGTGTCGGCCGCGCAGGGTTCCGGTCTGGTGGCGGAGCGGCACCTGGATTTCGCCGGGCGCGACTACCTCGTCCGCATCGAGCCTTCCCGCGACTTTCTGCAGCGCAACGAGGGACATCCGCAGCTGTGGGTGGTGCTGGGCGGGTTATTGACCTCATTGCTGCTGGCCGGTTACGTGCTGGCGCTGCTGGGGCAGCGCCAGAGGGCGCTGCAACTGGTGGAGGAGCGTACCGCCGAACTGCGTGCCAACCAGCTGGAGCTGCAGGAGAACCAGGCTCGCCTGCATTTCGCGATGGACAGCGCCGGCCACGGCGTGTGGGACTGGAACGTCGACTTGGGCAAGGTGTTCTATTCCCACGCCTGGAAGGCCATGCTGGGGTTCCGCGATGCGGAGATCGGCGCGGGCCCCGAGGAGTGCACGCGCCGGATTCATCCCGATGATCAGGTCGCGCGCAACGAGGCGTTGCAGCGGCACCTGCGTGGCGAGTCCTCTCTGTACCAGAGCGAGCATCGCCTGCGCTGCAAGAGTGGCCGCTGGTTATGGGTGCTGGACCGGGGGCAGGTGGTGGAGCGGGGCAGCGATGGCGCGGCGCGGCGCATGATCGGCACGCAGACCGATATCAGCTCGCGCAAGGCGGTGGAACTGGAGCTGGGCGAGGTCAACAGTCGCCTGCATGGACTGCTCGATGCGGCGACCCAGGTGGCCATCGTGTCCACCGATCTACGGGGTTATGTCCGCAGCTTCAACGTCGGCGCCGAACGCCTTTTCGGCTACAGCGCGCGGGAGGTGCTGGGCCGGCCAGTGCCGGAGAGTATCTTCGTCAAGGAGGAGATCCGCCGCCGTGCGCATGACCTGTCTATCGTGCTCGGGCGTGAGATCCGGGGATTCGAGGTGGTCGGTGCGCTGGTCGGCGAAGGGCATGAGGAGTACGAGTGGACCTGCATTCGCCGCGACGGTCGGCAGCTGAAGATCAATCTGATCATCACCGGCGTGCGGGATTCGTCGGGCGTGATGACCGGTTATCTGGGCATCGCCACCGACATCACCCGACGCAAGGAGGCGGAGCTGGAGTTACGGCGGCTTTCGGTGACCGATGCGCTGACCGGGGTGCACAACCGGCGCTACTTCAAGGAGCAGCTGGAGCTGAGCATGGCGCGCTGCTCGCGCAGCGGCGAGCCGTTGTCGCTGGTGATGTTCGACGTCGATCACTTCAAGAGCATCAATGATCGTTTCGGCCATGAGGCGGGTGACACGGTGCTGGTCACGTTGTGCCAGCGGGTTGCCCAGCGCTTGCGCAAGGCCGATGTGTTTTGCCGCGTCGGAGGAGAAGAGCTGGTGGTGCTGTGCCCGGGCAGCTCGGTGGAGCAGGCCATGCAACTGGCCGAAGCGCTGTGGCAGGCACTGCGCAGTCAGCCCATGGAGGGGGTTGGCGTGGTGACCGCGAGCTTCGGGGTGGCCGCCTGGCGCCTCGGCGAAACGGCCGACGATCTGATGTGCAGGGTGGATCGGGCGGTTTACCGGGCAAAGCGTCTGGGGCGGGATCGCCTGGAGTGTGCGGAGGAATGAGGGCCCCGGTCGGTGCCGGGGCCCTTGTTCATCATTCGCCGACGCGCTTGGTGGTGCTGTATAGGTCCAGCAGTACCTGGTCGAGGATGGAGGATGCCCCCCACGGCCGATTGCTGTTGAGGATCGCCACCACTACCCAGGTGCGGCCGTTGGCGTCGCGGCTGAAGCCCGCCAACGCGCGTACGGTGTTCAGGGTGCCGGTCTTGACGTGCGCCTCGCCGGCCATCGGTGTGCCGCGCAGGCGTTTGCGCATGGTGCCATCCTTCGCCACGATCGGCAGCGAGGAGATGTATTCGGCGGCGTACGGGCTGTGCCAGGCGGCTTGCAGCATCGCGGCCATCTCGCGGGCGCTGACGCGCTCATCGCGCGACAGGCCGGAGCCGTTCTCCATCACCAGGTGAGTGGCGGTGATGCCCTTGCGCGCCAGCCATTGGCGAATCACGCGTTGTGCTGCCTGGGCGTCATCGGCGTCGGCGCCGTTGCGGAATCGCGCGCCCAGGGACAGGAACAGCTGACGCGCCATGGTGTTGTTGCTATACTTGTTGATGTCGCGGATGACTTCCACCACGTCCGGCGAGTCCGCGCGGGCAACCAGCTTGGCGCCTTTCGGCACGCTGCCTTCGCGATCCTTGCCCATGATGGTGCCGCCCAGTTCCTGCCAGATGCCCCGAACGGCGCCGGCGGTATAGCCCGGATGATCGAGCAGCGACATGTAGGTCTGCGCGCTGCAGCCCTGCGGGATCTGGCCGGTCGCTACCAGCGAGGTGCCGTCGAACTGGGTGACGGGATTGAAGCGCAGTTTCGGCCATGCGGGGCAGGGCGCGGCCTTGCTGACCTGGATCTGGTTGTCGATACGCACGTTGGCCAGTGGCGGGTCCATCAGCACGCTGGCCTTGCCTCCGTCGGAGCGCACCACTAAACGCACGCTCTTGAGGTTGACCAGCAGCGAGTCGGGGCCGACCAGGAAGGGCTTGTTGTCGTCGCCGCCGTCGTCGTTGAACACCGGCAGCTGCGGAATGTTGAAGTAGCTGCGGTCCAGCACCAGATCACCGGTGACCTTGCTGACGCCATTGGCGCGCAGGTCGCGCATGAGCAGCCAGAGCTTCTCCATGTTCAGCTTGGGATCGCCACCCCCCTTGAGGTAGAGGTTGCCGTTGAGCACGCCATCCTTGAGCTGGCCGTCGGTGTAGAACTCGGTCTGCCACTGGTAGGTGGGGCCGAGCATCTCCAGGGCGGCGTAGGTGGTGAACAGCTTCATGGTCGACGCCGGGTTCACCGAGACGTCGGCATTGAAATAGGTGGCGTTGCCGGGACCCTCGAGGGGAATCATCACCAGCGACAGGGCGTCATTGGTCAGTTTGCTGGCCTTCAGGGCCTTTTCGACGCGATCGGGCAGGGTGGTGTTGATCTGGGCCAGGGCTGGCACGGTGAAGGGCAACAATGTGGCGAAGGCGAGAACACGCAGCGATTTGAACATAGGAAAGATGACATCCCAGTGGTCGGGCATTGAACTGAAAAATGAAAAGATGAAACGCAACAATACGAATGAACGCTCCTTGTTCCCCCGGAGCTGCCGACATTATGCCGCAAGCTGCCGCGTGTTGCGCTGGGCAACGCATGCCAGTTGTCATGGGCGAGGGCGGTGGAGCTGTTAAAGTTGTGGATGACCTGTCCGGATCGCGCCGGACAGTTGGAATAATCACGATGAGGTCGAATTGTCGCCTTGTCCGCCGGAGATTGTCAGATGGCCACCCATCGTTCCCGTCGTTTGCGCAAGAAGTTGTGTGTCGATGAATTCCAGGAGTTGGGGTTCGAGTTGAGCTTCCAATACAGGGAAGGGGTAGAGGAAGCGGCGATCGCCGCGTTCATGAAGCGCTTCGCGGCCGAGGCGGTGGAGCCCAATGACCTGGTATACGGCGGGTGCGACGAGTACGGTTTCATCTGCCTGGCGCACCGTGGCTCGGTCAGTGAGGAGCAGCGCGCCATCGTCGACGGATGGCTCAAGCAGCAGTCGGAACTCGCCGGTTTCACGGCGGGGCCGCTGATGGATGCCTGGTATCCGGATCAGCCCATCAACGCCAGGGTGTAGTCGTGGTGTGCCCGGTATGCACCTGCTGCTGAGGGCGGCGGTGCATCCGGGTGGTCTCGTATTTTCCTGAACAGTATCGCCCGCCGTATTCCGCCGCTTTGTGCCAACTTGCCCGGCAGCTCTATGCCGTTGATGCCCGGGAAATTTATGTCGCCCAATCTCAGGTCGAAGGGCAATCCGCGCTGCGCGCAGTCTTCCTGCTCTACCCATACAACTTGTGCTGGCTCGAGTTGCTGGTTCGAAGTTGTGCCGGGTTGTAAATATAGTGTAGTGGTGTTGGGGTTTTGCTATTTCGCCAAGTGTGTGTCTTGGCGGTGTTTGAGGTTTGCGGGTAATTTGATATTTGGCTGGGGAGGGCTGGAAAAGAATGTCTTTATAAGGCCGGATTTATTATGTCGGGTGAAATGGTGCAGGGAAGTTTGTATATCGCAGGCTCATTGGGCGATTCCTAGTTTTCGATCTGTTTTTCCAGTATTGACAGACCGTCTGGCTGGCCAGTCTTTCCCAGTGCTTCAAGTTTGTACGGATTGGCCAGGTGCGATATCGCGGTGGCGCTTCTGCACGCCCAGCAGCCGGCTGGCGGCATGATGGGCAGGGGTTTCAGGGGAGGGCCGCTGCTTTCTGAAGTGGATCCCTCAGCAGGGAAGCGGCCATCCCGGACTCTGTCGGTCGTGTTACTGGTCCTGTCCAGAAAGCGATGTCAGGGCTTCGCCGTTTTGCATCAGAAAGTTCTTATGCGAAATCAGACTTTTGCATAGGGATTTGCTTTTTTACGCGGTGCGTAAATCCGTGTTTTGACGGTTTTGTAGGATATATACGCTTGTTGCGTAGGAATATCCTTGGTCGTCAAATATCGAGGGGGTCTCATCTCGACAGAATAAGCTCAGAAGATATCTTACCGGCAGATATTTCACTTGATGAAAACTGTCGGAGGGATTCCGTGAGCAAGGTACTTATTGTCGATGACCACCCGGTAATCCGCATGGCAATGCGGGTATTGCTGGAAAAAGAAGGCCATGTCGTCGTGGGCGAGACGGACAACGGCGTGGACGCGCTCTCCTTGGTCAAGGACCTGGTTCCGGATCTGGTTGTCCTGGACATCGGAATCCCCCGCCTGGATGGCCTGGAAGTCATCAGCCGAATTTCCGCCTTCGAGCTGCCACTGAAAATCCTGGTGCTGACCGGGCAGAGCGCCTCGTTGTTCGCCATGCGCTGCATGCAGGCCGGCGCCTCGGGGTTCGTCTGCAAGCAGGGCGGGCTCGCCGAACTGGTCAGCGCGGTCAGCGCCGTGGTCGCGGGATACAACTACTTCCCCAGCACGGCCATTCGGCAAACACGCAGAAACAGCGGGCAGATGGATGACCAGGAGCTTATCCAGCGTCTCTCCGACCGCGAGATGGCCGTGCTCCAGTACCTGGCGAATGGCTACTCGAACAAGGAAATCTCCGAGCAGATGTTCATCAGCAACAAGACGGTCAGTACCTACAAGACCCGGTTGCTGCTGAAGCTGAATGCTCATTCCCTGGTCGACCTGATCGAATTTGCCAAGCGTAATGCCTTGGTCTGAGGTGGGTGATGTTCAACTGGCGTAGGCACCTTCGCATTGCACTTGGCGCGATACTGCTGCTGGGATGCCTGGGTGCCGTGGGTGAGGAGTCCCCTTCCTGGTCTTCCATGAATCTGTTGGCGCGCGCTTCGGACGTACCGGTCAAGGTTCATCTCGACGAGGCGGACTGGCAGTGGCTGCGCAGCAAGCGCACCCTCGTGCTGGGGGTGACGGCACCTGACTATGCGCCGTTCGACATCACTGCCAGCGGCACGGACCTTGAAGGTGTCACCGCCGATTACATGGGCGTGCTCGCCGACGCGTTGAACGTTCGTGTCGAAGTGCGCCGGTACGCCGATAGAAAATCCGCGATCGACGCACTCCAGCACGGTGAGATAGACCTGCTGAGCCGTGCGACCCATTATGAGTCGAGCGCCCCCGGAATCAGCCTGTCCCAGCCTTACTTCACCAATCAGCCGATCGTCGTCGGTCCGCAGGGCGTGCGCCTGGACAGCGGGGAGCAACTGCTGGGCAAGCGGATTTCGGTGGTCAGCGATTACTTCTCCAGCGAAGAGATCGCGAGGTACTTACCCAAGGCCACGATCATGCCTTTCCAGTCCGTGCGACAGGCGCTCGAGGCGGTCGCATTCGGCCAGGCGGATCTTTTCGTGGGGGACGCGTTCAGCGCGCAGTACCTGATCAGCCAGGGCTATCTTTCCAATCTGAAGTCGCTCAACTTCACCGGTTTCAACGGCGCAGGATTCAGCTTTGCCGTCAGGAGCTCCGACGATGTCTTGCTGAGAGTTCTGGATCACGCGCTGGCAGCCACGCCGCAACAGCTCGACAACAGCATCCAGCGACGCTGGAGTCCTGGCGGCGCCTATTCCATCGCCAACCAGCGACTGATCCTCACGCCCCAGGAGCAGCGCTGGATGGAGCGCAACCCGCACCCGGTACTGGTAGTCGATCGCGCGTTGGCCCCGATCTCCTTCTTCGATTCGCAACAGAACTTCCGCGGGATTACGGCGGACGTGCTGGGCCTCATACACGCGCGGACGGGACTCAGCTTCGACGTGCAGCCCGAGCCTGGCGTCGCCGCGATGCTGGAGGACGTCAGGAATGGCAGGGCGAAGGCGATTGGCGCGCTGACGCCGACCGCGGACAGGGAGGAGTGGCTGACCTTCACCCGCCCTTACATGACCGCGTCCTTTGTCGTGGTGGTGGCGAAGAACGCCGAGTGGTTCCATTCCCTGGCCGATCTTCGTGGGCGGCGAGTGGCCGTGCCCAAGGGCTCGGTTCTGGAAAGCTTCATGCGTGAGCGGCACCCGGAGGTGCAACTCGTCCTCGTGGAGAACAATGTCGATGACCTGCCGATGATCAGCGAGGGCAGGGTGGATGCAGGCATACACCTGTCGACATCGGCGAATTACCTGCTTTCTCGCTATTACCGCGACCTGCGAGTGGCGGCCTCCCTAGATCGGGAGCCGGGCCAGTTCTCCATCGCCGTTTCCCAGGCGGACCCGGAACTGCTGAGCATCCTGAACAAGGCAATACTGGCGATTTCTCCGGATGATATGGCCAACGTCATCGGCCGCTGGTCCGCGAGCGCCGAAAATCCCGACAGCATCTGGGATGGCTACCGCAGCCAGATCATGCGACTGGTCTGGGGCGGCATCGGGCTGCTCTTGGTGGTGTTGCTGTGGAACTGGCGCTTGCAGGTGAAGGTCCGCCGCCGACAGCTGTCGGAGAAGGAGCTCAGTTATCGGCTCGGGTTCAAGCGCGCGATGATCGATGGCATTCCCCACCCCGTCGCAGTGCGAGATCGGGAGGGGCGGCTGATTACCTGCAACCGCAGCTTCCTCGAGGTGACGGGCATGAGCCGCGATGCCGCGCATGGCAGCCGTCTCACCGATTGCGACTGGCTGCCCGCCGAGGACGCCAGGGCGCTACATGAGGAGCTTCTCCAGGCCATGGACCAGGGGACGGCATTGACCGCGGACCGGATTTTCCGACTGCACGGCAATGAAATGGAAATCTACCACTGGGCGACGCCTTATCGCGGAGCAAAGGGCGAGGTCCTGGGGGTGGTGAGCGGCTGGCTCGATGTCACCGAGCGCGAGCGTCTGCATCATCAGTTGCAGGCCGCCAAGGATCAGGCCGAAGAGGCCAACCGCGCCAAGAGCACCTTCCTGGCCACCATGAGCCATGAAATCCGCACCCCGATGAATGCGGTGATCGGCATGCTCGAACTGGCGTTGACGCGCGCCGATCATGGCCATTGGGAGCGCGAGCCGGTCGAAGTCGCCTATGACTCGGCCAGATCGCTGCTGACCCTGATCGGTGACATTCTCGATGTCGCCAAGATCGAGTCCGGGCGCTTGACCCTGATGCCGGAACGGGCCCGGCTGCGCGAACTGGTCGAGTCCATCGCCAGGGTGTTCGATGGCCTGGCGCGACAGAAGGGGCTGGAGCTCAAGGTCGAGATAGAGGCGGAGGCTGCCGTCGATGTGCTCATCGACCCGCTGCGCTTCAAGCAGATACTGTCGAACCTGGTCAGCAACGCCATCAAGTTCACCGACAAGGGCCAGGTGCGGATCCGGGTACGCGGGGAGCGCCTCGCCGGGGAGCGCATTGCGCTGAATGTTTCGGTTCAGGATAGCGGTATCGGGATATCCGCCAGCGACCAGGCCCAGCTCTTCGAACCCTTCAGCCAGGCCTCGCAGAACAGCCATGCCTCGCGTGGCGGGACTGGCCTAGGGCTCACCATCTGCCGCAAGCTGGCGGAAATGATGGATGGCAACGTGTGCCTGGAAAGTCAGCCGGGGCAGGGGACGCAGGTCTCGGTGAGTCTGTTGCTGCAGGTGCTGGAGCCGTTGCCTGAAGAGACGGTGGCTCCCAAGGCTGCACCTCAGGCGCGGGGCCGCTCGCTCCGGGTGCTGGTGGTAGATGACCATGCCGCCAACCGACTGCTGTTGAGCCAGCAGCTTGAGCACCTAGGCCATCAGGTGGACGTGGCATCCGATGGGGCTCAGGCATTGCAGATCTGGCATCCCGGTGATTTCGATCTGGTGATCACCGACTGCAACATGCCGGTGCTCAACGGCTACGACCTGGCGCACCGCATTCGTGAGCTGGAGACGGAGATGGACGGGGAGCCCTGCGTGATTTTCGGCTTTACCGCCAATGCCCAGCCGGACGAGGTGGAGAACTGTCGTCGTGCCGGTATGAACGACTGCCTGTTCAAACCCATTGGCCTTGAGAACCTGCGCAAGCGTCTGGAGTCGGTCCCCGGCATCGTGGCTGGCACCGAGGAAGAAGCGGCGCAAGGTGTCGATCTGCGATTGCTGGAGGAAATGACGGAAGGGAACCCCGTCCTGATCCGCCGCCTGCTGGAGGAATTGCACAACAGCAACGATGCCGACATCGAGCAGGTAGGCCCCTTGCTGGAGGCGCGGGACTGGAAGCAACTGGGGGACCTGGCGCATCGCATGAAGGGCGCTGCACGCCTGGTGAGTGCAGCTGCCTTACAGGAAGGTTGCGCCAGGCTGGAGACCGCCTGCCGCGATCATCCTGACCTGTCGGAGATCCGCGCGTGGGTATCGATCGTCATCGCGGCGATGGACGATCTGCAGCGGGGGCTCAACGCGCAACTGTCCCGGTCAGGGCGGGTGGCTTAAGGCTCAGCTCGGGCTGGAGCGCCCGGTCATTTCCCTCGCGAGTTCCGTGGCATAGCTATCGGTCATGCCGGAGATGAAGTCGATAACGCGCAGGAAGGAACGGTATAGCGTCCAGCTCGGGTCCGGTGCGTTATGTCCGAGCAGGTCGAGGATTCGCCGGTGCTTGAAGGATGGCGTGCGTCCGCCATGCTGCTCCAGGGCCGCGCCGCAGAAGGAGTTGAGCAGGATTTCCAGGGTGGTGTAGGCGCCGATTTCATGGAGCGTCTTGCGCTTGTCCTGGAAGATTTTCTCCCGTGCCATGGCCTTTGCCCGTTGCACGCAGCGCTTGGCGGGGCCGTGCATGTGTTCCACCAGGTCGCCGGTCAGCTGCCCGGCCAGCAGCGCCGGTTCCTGCTCGACGAAGGCCCGTGCCGCGGCATTGGTCAGGTGCTCGATGGCTTTGCCCCGGAGGATCGCCAACCGGCGTCGACGTGAGTCATTGGGACCCAGCTGGCGGTAGGTTTCCGGCAGGTCGTCACCGACCAGGTCGAGCAGCAGCGCTTCGACTTCGGCGTAGTTGAGCAACTCCATTTCCAGGCCATCTTCCAGGTCGATCAGGCCGTAGCAGATGTCGTCCGCAGCCTCCATCAGGTAGACCAGTGGATGGCGCGCCCAGCGCTCGGCCTCCAGCTGCGGCATGCCCAGCTTCTGGGTGATCTGTTCCAGCAGTGGCAGTTCACTGCGGTAGCAGCCGAACTTGTGTTTCTTGTAGCCCAGCGAGTCGGCGTGGCGGGCGGTCCAGGGGTATTTCAGATAGGTGCCGAGGGTCGCGTAGGTCAGGCGGGTGCCGCCGTCGAACTGGTGGTATTCGAGTTGGGTGAGTACCCGGAATCCCTGGGCGTTGCCTTCGAAATGCAGGAAGTCGGATCTCTCCTCGTCGTGCATGTCGTCCAGCCAGCCACGTCCGGCGGCATGCTGGAACCAGTGGCGGATCGCGTCTTCGCCGGAGTGGCCGAAGGGCGGGTTGCCGATGTCGTGGGCCAGGCACGCGGACTGCACGATGACACCCATGTCCGCCGGGTCGCACCATTCAGGCAGGCGGTCGCGAAGGATTTCACCGACCCGCATACCCAGCGAGCGGCCGACGCAGCCGACTTCCAGCGAGTGGGTCAGGCGTGTGTGGATATGGTCGTTGCTCGACACCGGGTGTACCTGGGTCTTGCGGCCCAGGCGGCGGAAGGCACCGGAGAAGATGATACGGTCGTGGTCCTTGTGGAAGGCGCTGCGACCGAGTTCGGCGCTGCTGTGTACCGGTTTGCCGAGGCGTTCTCGGGGGAGCAGGGTGTGCCAGTCCATTCGTGGTTCCGCGATCGTGAAGAGTTACCGGCAACGCTAGCCGTTCGCGCCGGCAATCTCAATCGCGCGGCTACAGGCCTTCGGCATCGATGTCGATGAGGAGCAGGCGTCGGCCCTGGTCGATGAACTGGCCGGCGGTCATGCAGTACTGGTTGGTGGTGGCGTCGCGGTAGGTGTTGGACAGCATCAGGCGACGCTCTTCCCAGCCTTCGGCCAGCAGTTGGTAGAAGTATGGGCGCCAGGACCAGTTGTGGCCCAGGTAACGCCGGTCTTCCTTCCAGAACAGGCCGTTCCACTCCAGGTTCGGTGAGGTCTGGGTGCCGTGGCGGTCGCACTGGTAGATGCGCAGCAGGCGGGTGAAGGATTCCGGTGCTGGAGGCAGGCTGCTGAGGATGGCGCCGCTCTCGGCCCAGGGGCGCAGCATGTCCGCCAGCTCGGCGAGTTGCCGGCGCAGCTGGATAAGGCTGGCGCGTTCCTGCAGCTTGCGGCGCACGTAGCGATCCCGATGTTGGGCGAAGGCGTCACGGAAAGCTTTGCTGGCCGGGAAATCCAGTGCGGGCCTGGCGAACAGGTAGCCCTGCACGTAGCGCGCGCCGCACTCCAGGGCGAAGTCCATTTCTTCCTCGGTCTCCACGCCTTCGGCGATGATCCAGCAGCCGGTCTTCTCGGCCATCTGCGCCAGGGCTTTCACCACGTCGCCGCTGGGCCCGCCGCGGGCGGCCGCCTGGAACAGGCGCATGTCGAGCTTGAGGATGTCCGGCTGCAGCGCCAGTACGCGGTCGAGCTGCGAGTAACCGGCGCCGAAATCGTCGATCGCAATGCGCGCACCGGCTTCGCGGTAGCGCGCTACCACCTCCGGCAGACGCTGCTGGCCGCCGCCCAGTTCGGTGATCTCGAAGACCACACGCTTGGGCGGCACGCCTTGCTGCTCCAGCTGCTTGAGGCTGGGGAGCGGCTGGTTCGGGCGCAGGCGGCCAATCCAGCGCGGCGAGATGTTCAGGCTGAGGAACCAGTCCGAGGGGGCTTCGTGGATACGCGCCAGGGCCGCATCGCGGATCTGCCGGTCGAGCCGGCGCAGTTCGCTCAGGCCCACCCGCGGGTTGACGAACAGCGGGCCGACCGACAGCAGTTCTCCATTGTCCTGGCGCAGGCGACCCAGGGCCTCGACACCTGCGACCAGGCCGGTCGCGGTGTCGATGAAGGGTTGGAAGCAGGCGAGTGGTTGTCCTTCGGTCACGGGGCACATCCTTGATGGGGGTGACAGCAAGCGCCAACGGCGCGGGTAACTGTCATGTAGCAAGAATGTGGCCACTCAGGGCGGCGGCGGTGTTTCGCTCCGCGGTTTGCGCAGTTGCAGCAGAAGGGGCGCAAGGGCAATGCCAATGCGCAGCAGGCGAATCCACCGACGCTTGCCGAACAGCAATGCCAGGGCCGCTGCGCCGCCGGCACCGGCCCATAGCGGTGTGCTGCCGCGCAGGCTCTGGCCGATCTCGCGGGCATGCTTGAGCGGATGCAGCAGCAGGTCGCTCTCGCGCTTGAGCTGCTGGCGCTGCATTTCCAGGCGCAGTCGTACGATGGCCTTGCGCAATTCTGCCCGTGACAGGTTGCGTGCAGATTCCGGCAGTTCGCTCATGGCAGCAGGCGCTCCCGGTCTCGGGCCAGTTCGTCGAGCGTCGCACTGAAGGGCGAGCTCTCGTCGCTGAGCAGTTGGTACAGGCGCCAGGCGCACAGGGCGCCGCCCGCGATATAGAAGAGGCAGAGGCCGGTGGCCGCCTGCAGCCGATAGCTGTCCCAGAACAGCAGCAGGATCAGCGTCGACAGGCCGATCAGCAGGAGCAGTGCGAACACCAGGGCAAGCCCTGCCAGCAGCAGGAGCTGTACGGTGCGTGCCTTCTGCTCCTGCAGTTCGATGCCCAACAGTTCGACGTGCCCATGCAGCAGCCCGAGGAATGCGGCGCCCAGGCGCCGCAGGGAAGGGGAGTTGGCCTTGTCGGCATCCGTTCCGTCGCTCATGGATCAGCGCCGGCTTACCAGAAGGCCGAGCAGGAAACCAATGCCGGCTGCGATGCCCACGGCCTGCCACGGATGCTCGTTGACATACTCCTCGGTGGCATCCGCCGCAGCCTTGCCCTGGTCGCGTACGGCGTCCTTGGTGGAGTAGATGGCTTCACGGGCGCGCTTGAGGCTGGAGTTGATCTGGTCGCGCATCTGATCGGCTTCGGCGCCGGCCAGGTCGGCGGAGCTCTGCAGGAGTTTCTCGGTATCGCTGACGAGGGCCTGGAATTCCGCCAGGAGTTCTTCCTTGGCGGCGTTCACTGCGGTCTTGCGAGGCATGTGATGCTCCTTGATCGAGTTGAGGTTCTGTAGTTTTCGAGCCCCATAGTCCGGGGAAGTTTCTCATAAGTTGCGTACCCGGCGATGCCGAAGCCACGGGCTAAAGCCTAGCCGCTGATTTTTTCTGCGGATGGTATGCCGCTTGCATTTCACTGGTGCGCAAGGAGAGCGGAGTGCCCCGTCGCGGGGCGCTTCCGGAGTGATGGAAAGCCGGAGGAATCCGCTCAACACACTGAAAAACAAAAGGAAGTACAGGAAATTGCCTGGCCTGCCCAATCGCCTGTGAGCGAATCCGGGGCGGCAGTCGGCTCCCGCTTGGTGCATCGCTGCTTCAGGGTGGTGCGGGGTGTGGTGGTCGCGGGCCGTTTTGGTGCTTTCCCCTTGACCTTCGGGGCTGCCTGTAGCGATGGAAAACCTCAATAGCGCCGTGGAAACCCTGGTCCACGGCTCCAACACGCTGTTCATCCTGATGGGCGCGGTCATGGTCCTGGCCATGCATGCCGGCTTTGCGTTCCTCGAAGTCGGCACGGTGCGCCTGAAGAACCAGGTCAATGCGCTGTCGAAGATTCTCTCGGACTTTGCCATTTCGACCCTGGCCTACTTCTTCGTCGGCTATTGGATCGCCTACGGCGTGAACTTCCTGCACCCGGCGGCGACGCTTGCGACGGAGAACGGTTATGCCCTGGTGAAGTTCTTCTTCCTGCTGACCTTCGCCGCTGCGATTCCGGCGATCATCTCCGGAGGCATCGCCGAGCGCGCGAAGTTCGGCCCGCAGTTGTGCGCCACGGCGCTGATCGTGGCGTTCCTCTATCCCTTCTTCGAGGGGCTGGTATGGAACGCCAATTTCGGATTCCAGGACTGGCTGAAGGCGGAGTTCGGCGCGACCTTCCACGACTTTGCCGGCTCCGTCGTGGTGCACGCCTTCGGCGGCTGGCTGGCGTTGGCGGCGGTGCTGCTGCTGGGGCGGCGCAATGGCCGCTATCGCGAGGGGCGCCTGGTGGCCTTCGCGCCGTCGAACATCCCGTTCCTGGCGGCGGGTTCCTGGGTGCTGATCGTCGGCTGGTTCGGCTTCAACGTGATGAGCGCACAGACCCTGGTCGGTGCCAGCGGGCTGGTGGCGGTCAATTCGTTGCTGGCGATGGTCGGCGGCACCGTGGCGGCGCTGCTGGTGGGGCGAAACGACCCGGGCTTCCTGCATAACGGTCCGCTGGCCGGACTGGTGGCGGTCTGTGCCGGCTCCGACCTGATGCACCCGATCGGTGCGCTGGTCACCGGCATGCTGGCGGGGGCGCTGTTCGTCTGGGCCTTCACCGCGACCCAGGTGCGCTGGAAGATCGACGACGTGCTCGGTGTCTGGCCGCTGCATGGCCTGTGTGGCGCCTGGGGTGGCATCGCCTGCGGGATCTTCGGCCAGTCAGCGCTGGGCGGCATCGGTGGCGTGAGCCTGGCCAGTCAGCTCGTCGGAACCTTGACCGGGGTGACCCTGGCGTTCGCCGGCGGCCTGCTGGTCTATGGCCTGATCAAGACTGCGGTGGGAATCCGCCTGACCCAGGAGCAGGAGTACTACGGCGCCGACCTGTCGATCCACAAGATCGGTGCGATCAACCAGGACTAGGTGGCGCGGTATGAAAAAAGCCCGGCATGTGCCGGGCTTTTTTTTGCGTTCCGCTGCCGGGGTTACCAGAGCGGCATGGTGTAGCTGACGATCAGGCGGTTTTCGTCTGCGTAGTTGCTCGACGCGGTGTTGGCGGCATAGTTGCTGCGGGTGGTCGCGTTACGCCATTTGACGCCGAGGCCCTTCAGCGCGCCGTCCTGGAACACATAGGCGATGTCGGTATCGCGCTCCCACTCGCGGCCTTCCTCGGTGGTGTTCAGGCGATCGATGTCGGTGCCCTTCACGTAACGGGTCATGAAGGTCAGGCCGGGGATGCCGAGACCGGCGAAGTTGTAGTCGTAGCGGGCCTGCCAGGATTTTTCGTCCTTGTTGGCGAAGTCCAGTATCTGCACAAAGTTGACCAGGTAGGGATCGGTGCCGTTGACGTAGGCGAAGCCGGTGTCGCCGCTCATCTTCTGGAAGCCCAGGCCGAAGGCGTTGTAGCCCAGGTTGTAGGTGACCATGCCGTTGATGGCCTTGTTGTCGACGTTGCTGCCGCCGTCGTCGGTGGACTTGGCGTAGCGCAGGTCGGTCTTCAGCGACTGGCCGTCGGCGATCGGCAGGGTCCAGCCCATGGTCACGAAGTGCTGCTTGTAGAAGTCGCTCAGCTCGCCGTAGTGGTAGCCGGTGCTGAAGTTCTTGGTCCAGTTGTAGGTGCCGCCGCCGTAGTAGAACTCGTTGCTGGTCAGGCCCTTGGTGACGGCGATGTTCTTCTTGCCGCCGGTGGTGAGGGTCATCTCCTGGTAGTTGGAGGAGTCGCGCAGGTTGGTCTGGTTCAGGCGGCCGGCGTCGAAGGTCAGGCCGTCGAGTTGGGTCGAGTTGACACCGGTACCCACGAAGACTTGCGGCAGCAGGCGGCTGTCGTTGGACACGATGACCGGCAGCTTCGGAATCAGGGTGCCGGTCTTCAGCACGTTCTTCTCGTAGCGAAACTTGGCGGTGGCCCCCAGCTTGCTGTAGTCATCCGGAGCGGAGCCGTCGGCCTGCTTGGGTAGCAGGCCGGTGCCGGTGCGGTCCGGGCTGGAGTCCAGTTTCAAACCGAGCATGCCGATGGCATCCAGACCCACACCGATAGTGCCCTCGGTGAAGCCCGACTCGTAACGCAGAATGAAGCCCTGCGCCCATTCCTCGGCCTTGCTCTGCTGGGCCGGGGTAGAGCTACGGAAGTCGCGGTTGAAGTAGAAGTTGCGCATCTCGACGCTGGCTTTACTGTCCTTGATGAACTCAGCGTGGGCAATGCTCGGAACGGTAACGCTGGTACCCAGCGCGGCCAGGGCCACGGCACGGGCGATCGGGGTCTTGCTCATTGTTATTGTCTCCTCGAGCGCTTGGGGCAGGTCGGTGATGCCGGATGGGGTCGGCATGTCGAACTGTTACAGCCTACCTACTAAATCATTACAAATAGTTGACGACTCTTAGACCTTAGTCGTTGATTAGTGAGCTGGCTATCGAAGCGCCGGGCGGCGTGGGTCGTGGGTTTGCCTCTACCCAGTGCGGGTAGTAGCCGAGGCGGTCCTGCACCTGGGCGTCGTGGGCGGGGATGACGGTCAGTTCCGGGTGCGAACGCATCAGCAGGTGCACATGCGCCACTTCCGCCAGGGTGCGCTCGCGGTCGTTGTCCACCAGCTTGCTGCTGATCCAGAACTTCTCGTGAGGCCCGGTGAAGCCGGAGAGCCGCCAGGTGGTGTCGCCGGTGAAGAAGAAGCGCCGACCGTCGTCCAGGGTGATGAACAGGCCTGCCGCACCGGGCGTATGGCCGCGCATGGGCACCAGCACCAGGCTGCCGTCGCCGAACAGGTCGAGGCTCTCGTCATAGCCCATGAAAGGCTTCGGCTCGAACTGATAGGGCACCCACTTCACCGGGTGGCGGAACTGGCTGGGGAAAACGGCCGGCGGCTGGGCGATGTGGGCGTAGTTGATCTCCTCATAGGGCGCCCAGACCGGTACGTCGGGGAAGTCCGACAGGCCGGAGGCATGGTCCCAATGCGCATGGGACAGCAGGATGCGGTCGATACGGATGCCGCTGCCCTGCAACTGATCGCGCACCGGGTTCAGCCCCTCATAGCGGAACAGTGGCTTGTCCCACCAGGGCATGTCCTGCTTGAACTGCGCGTCCGCCTGGCTGCCCAGGCCGGTGTCGAACAGCAGCGTCGCGGCGTGGTGCTGGATCAGCACGGCGGTGTGGTTGACCGGTACCGGGCGGGTCCAGTCGCCGCCGGCGACGGTGAAGGCCTCCAGGGTGGTCACGCCGGCGGTGCGGACCAGCGCGAAGCGCAGATCGGCCGCGGTGGCATTCAGGCAGGCGAGGGCGAGCGCCCCGGCCAGCAGCAGGGAGAACAGACGCATGGGACGGATTCCTTTTCAGTCAGCGGTCGGCAGGAAGGGTGAGTACTGCAATTCGGAGAAGCCCAGGGGTAGACGTGCGCGCCGCAGGCACCAGGCGCCGGGTTGCAGGCTGAGCATGCGTTGGGCTCCGGGTGCCCAGTTCGGCGTACCGTCCTGTGGCCAGTGGATGCGTGCGGTCGCTTGCAGGTGCAGCAGGTCACCGCTGTCAAAGTCGATCAGCAACAGGGCACAGCGCGGCTCCAGCGCCAGGTTGCCAAGGGTGTTGAACAGGTTGTTGCCGGCGTAGTCCGGCAGCCAGAGCAGGCCGTCTTCGCCCAGCCGCAGGAAGCCCGGCGGGCCTCCGCGGTGGGAGATATCGACGCCGCCGTTCTCGCCGGCATGGCGGCTGGCAATGAACAGGGTGTCGCTGCGGGTCGCCAGCGCTACCCAGCGTGAGTCGAGTCCGACGCCACCCAGACTCGGCCCCGGCGTGCGTGGCAGGGCCTGCCAGTGGCGCGACTGGATATACTTCGGACAATTGCCGAAGGACTGCATCGCGCGAACGCTGAAGCCTTCGTCGTCCACGGCCTCCACCCGGCCGTTGAGGCGGTTGCGCCGCCGGGTCGGCAGTTCGAGTCCGAGCAGGCCCAGCTGGGCGTCTTCGCGCAGGTTGGCGTGCAGCGGGTCGTCCGCTTCGGCCAGGGCATCGATGCGCAGGCGCTCCGGTTCCGGGGAGTGGGCGAAGCCGGGCGGGCCCCAGAGCACCGAGGCCTGGGGCTGCCCGTCAGGATCGACACTACCGACCAGCAGCCACGGCAGCAGGGCGAAGAACTCGCGGTGCTGGTCCGGCATGAAGCTGCGGACCACCCGGCTACCGAACTCGGCGACCTTCTCGCGTACGCCGGCCTGCTCCTGAATCGCCAGTTCACCGGGGTGGAAGGGCGTGTCCATCGAATACCTCCGGGCCTTACAGCCGAGGTTGCGGTACGTAGCCGGGCAGCGCGCGGACGCGGGCGAGCCAGTCCTGTACATAGGGATAGCCGGAAAGCTCCAGGCCGCCTTCTTCCGCCAGCGTCACATAGGGATAGACGGCAACGTCGGCGATGGTCGGTTCCTGGGTCTGCGCCAGCCAGCGATGCCCGGCGAGGGTGGCGTCGAGCAGTTCCAGCGCATGGCGACCCTTGGCCTGGGCGGCGGGCAGGTCGCCGGGGCGCTTGAACAGCAGGATCACGCGCGCCTGCGCCAGGCCATGCTGCACTTCGTTGGCGGAAAAGCTCAGCCAGTGGGCGATGCGCCCCTGCGTCACCGCGTCCTGCGGGTTCCAGCGCGGCTCGGCGTATTGCCGGGCGAGATAGACAAGGATGGCGTGGGAGTCGCCCAGGCGCAGCTCGCCGTCCTCCAGCGCCGGCACCTGGCCGCGCGGGTTGATCGCGAGGAAGGCCGGGCGCTTGTGCGCGCCACCGACGAGGTCGACCGGCACCAGTTCGGCGGGTTGACCGATCAGCCCGAGGAACAGGCGCACCTTGTAGCAATTACCGGAGAGCGGGACGTCGTGCAGTTTCATGGCGAATTCCTTTGCGTTGATTGTTGTGGCGACTGCGGAATGGATAATAGACAGACAGGTCTGTATAGTTCAAGCGGAAAGATTGCCCGTCGGTCGCGCCACAGGCCCACGGCTCGCGCATAATGTCGGGTCAGGAGGTAATTCCATGGCATCCAGCAAACGCGAACTGCTGCTCAGCACCGCCCAGGACCTGTTCTACCGCGAGGGTTACCACGCCACCGGCATCGACCGCATCCTCGCGGAGTCCGGCGTGGCGAAGATGACCCTGTATAAACACTTCAAGTCGAAGGACGAGCTGATCATGGCGGCGCTGGAAGAGCGCCACGCCCGCATGGCCGAGCGCATGAGTGTCGCCGAACGGCACATGGAGCCGCGCGCGGCGATCCTGGTGACCTTCGACGCTTTGCAGGACATGCTCGGCGCGGAGGGCTTCTGCGGCTGCGCCTTCATCCACGCCGCCGGCGAGTTCCACGACCGCGATCATCCGATCCACCGCCAGGCTGCGGAACACAAGGCTTTCATCGAGCGCTACTACGTTGCCCAGCTGGAGCGCCTGGGGGTTATCCAGCCGCAGGTGCTGGCGCGGCAGCTGCAATACCTGCTGGAAGGCGTGCTGGTGATGGCGCACATGCAGGGGCCGGCGAACCAGGCCCTGGAAGCCCGCGCGGCGGCCGACGCGCTGCTGCAACACGCCGGAGTCTGAACCATGGAGTCGAACATGCCCCCCGAATGTCAGCTCTTCGGCACCCTGGGGTGTCATCTGTGCGAAGTGGCGGAAGCGGTGCTGATGCCCTTCGTCGAACACGGCCTGATGGTCGAACTGGTGGACATCGCGGACCGCGAGGAGTGGGTCGAGCGCTATGGCCTGACCATCCCCGTGCTGCGTCGCTGCGATAGCGGCGCCGAACTCAACTGGCCCTTCGATACCGAGCAGGTCGCCAGCTTCCTCAGTAGTTGAGTGCGCGTGTCGACGGGCAACTCCGGGCCGCCGGGATCCGCTCATGAAAAAGCCCGTCCATTGGACGGGCTTTTTTGTGCCTGCGGATTCTTCCTGGGATGAAAAAATCGCAGGCAATAAAAAACCCGCCGTTAGGCGGGTTTTTCGGGATTTGGTCGGAGCGACTGGATTCGAACCAGCGACCTTCTCGTCCCGAACGAGACGCGCTACCAAGCTGCGCTACGCTCCGTTTGATGGCGCGCATTCTACCGAAAAACTTTTGATGCACAAGGGGTTAGCGAAAAATTTTTCAGAAATATTTTTCGCTCCCCGTAAAAAAGCGAACGCCCCGCAGACCGGCCAGGGCCTGCAGGGCGTTTTCATGCACGGGGAACTCAGAGCTCTTTGACGGTCCGCACCTGATCCTTGTTCACGCGGATGGATTTGCCATCCAGCTGTTCGAACTCATAGAAGCCGGATTCATCATCGAACTTGGGCTTGTCGACCGATTGAATCTCGCGGCCGTCGTTCAGCGTGATGACGGACGGTGTGGAGCAACCTGCAAGCACGCCAATGCCCAGGGCGAGCAGGAAGGCGGGAAGCATCCGGTTGGTCATGGGGTGAATCTCCTGATGAGCGAACAAAAATGTACGACGGTTCCGACAGGGATTTTTCCGTCAAAGTTCCCGGAATTTTTTCGAGATCGTCGCTAGCGGGCGTCGTAGAGCAGTTCGGGTGTATTGAGGTTCGCCAGGCGCGGGTCGGCGACAGGGCAGTCCACCGCCTGCAAACCCAAGTGCGAGAAAACATGGCGGGGGCTGCGGTCGCCGCGCTGCCAGGCCTCTTCTATCTGCGGCCGCAGGGCAGTGGGGATGACGCAGAACAGCGGTTCCCACTGCTCGCCGGCGCGCAGCATCTGCACCTCGCGCGGCGATGCGGCCGCGGCTTGCAACAGCCGCTCCAGCAGTGCGCGGTCCAGCAACGGCGCGTCGCAGGGCAGCACCAGCAGATGGGCGTGCCGCGCCACGGCGAGCCCGGCGCGAATACCGGCCAGGGGGCCAGGGAAGTCGGGGCTGTCGTCGTGCACCAGGCGGTCCGCGTAGAGCGCGTACTCGTCCGGATTGCGGTTGCAGGAAATGATCAGGTCGTCGCTCAGCGGGCGGGCGAGGGCGGCGGCATAGCTCACCAGCGGCCGGCCCTGCCAGGGCAGCAGGCCCTTGTCCTGCCCGCCCATGCGTTGACCACGGCCTCCGGCGAGGATCAGCACGGAACAGGGCGGCAGTGGGGCGTGTGGCATGTCAGGGTCTCCAGGGCGGGCCTGTGATATAACACCGCGCATTCCAACCTCACAAGCAAGGGCCCTCATCATGAGCCACAAGGCCGAGCAGCCATTCGTCCCGCTGAACATCGCCGTCCTCACCGTCAGCGACACCCGCACCCTGGAAACCGATACCTCCGGCCAGCTGTTCGTCGACCGACTGAAGGCCGCCGGGCACAACCTCGCGGCGCGCGTCCTGCTCAAGGATGACCTTTACCGCATCCGCGCCCAGGTGGCGACCTGGATTGCCGAGGATGAAGTGCAGGTCGTGCTGATCACCGGCGGCACCGGCTTCACCGGCCGCGACAGCACCCCGGAAGCCGTGACCTGCCTGCTGGACAAGGTGGTGGATGGTTTCGGCGAGCTGTTCCGACAGATTTCCGTGGCCGACATCGGCACCTCCACCGTGCAGTCTCGCGCGCTGGCGGGCCTCGCCAACGGCACCCTGGTCTGCTGCCTGCCGGGCTCCACAAACGCCTGCCGCACCGCCTGGGATGGCATCCTCGGCGAGCAGCTCGATGCTCGTCATCGCCCGTGCAACTTCGTGCCGCACCTGAAGAAGGCGGCGCCCTGCGAGAGCCGCGGATGAGCGGCTGCGACAAGCCCGGCCTGCTGCCGGTCGAGGACGCGCTGGCACGTCTGCTGACCCTGGCCGAGCAGTCGCCGATCGAGGAAACCGAAACCCTGCCGCTGGCCGAGGCGGACGGCCGTGTGCTGGCCGAGCCACTGCTGGCCGGGCTGGACCTGCCGCCGTGGCCGAACAGCGCCATGGACGGTTACGCGCTGCGCCTGGCCGACTGGCAGGGCGAGCCTTTGCCGGTCAGCCAGAAGATCTTTGCCGGCCAGGCGGGTGAACCGCTGCAGCCGGGCACCTGCGCGCGCATCTTTACTGGCGCGCCGGTACCGGCAGGCGCCGACTGCGTAGAGATGCAGGAAAACGCCGAGGTGCTGGACGATGGCCGCGTGCGCTTTCTCGGAGCGCTCAAGGTCGGTCAGCACATCCGTCCGCAGGGCCAGGAAACCCGCAAGGGCGACTGCGTGCTGCCGGCCGGCACGCGCCTGGGGCCCATCGAGATTGGCCTCGCCGCTTCACTCGGCGAATCCGAACTGAACGTGCGCCGCCGCCCACGCGTGGCGCTGCTGTCCACTGGCGATGAGCTGGTCGAACCGGGTAAGCCGCTGGCGCTCGGGCAGATCTACAACAGCAACCGCCACCTGCTGCGCACCTGGCTGCAACGCTTCGGCTGCGAGGTAGTGGACGCGGGCATCCTGCCGGACGATCTCGAACTCACCCGCCAGGCGCTGGCCGGGTTGTCGAACGTGGACCTGATCCTCTCCACTGGTGGCGTGTCCGTCGGCGAGGCGGACTTCCTCGGCGCCGCCCTGCGCGAGGCGGGCGAACTGGCGCTGTGGAAGCTGGCGATCAAGCCGGGCAAACCGCTGACCGTTGGGCATTACCAGCAGGTGCCGGTGATCGGCCTGCCGGGCAATCCCGCGTCCACCCTGGTAACTTTCGCACTGCTGGCGCGGCCTTATCTGATGCGCCGACTTGGCATGCAGAAGGTCGAGCCGCTGCATGTGCAGGTGCCCGCCGGGTTCAACTGGACCAAGCCGGGCAACCGTCGCGAGTACCTGCGCGCGCGTCTGGAGAATGGCCGCGCGGTGCCCTATGCCAACCAGAGCTCCGGCGTGCTGCGCAGCGCAGCCTGGGCCGAAGGCCTGGCGGAAGTGCGCGAAGGGACGACCCTGGCCGAGGGCGACTCGCTGGCCTTCATTCCCTTCAGCGAATTGCTCGATTGATCCGCTCGCAGGCTGTTTTGTAGGCGCGAGCTTGCTCGCGAACGCCGCATCGTTCCGATGCGCCGGCTCTTGGCCGGAAAAAAACGGGGCCGCAATTTGCGGCCCCGTTTTTTAGTGCTGACGGATCAGCAACGGCTCAGGCGATATCGGTCGTCGAGAACGCATTCGCCGCATTTACCCCGGTCAGAACGATCAGGGTGTCGCCGGTATCAACGGAGTGGTTCTGGTTCTCGTCGATGACCAGCCAGCCATTGCCGGAGCCCGCTGCGTTCCAGGCCATGTAGGCGCCGTTGGTCGCAGAGCCGCTTGCCATTACGGTGTTGGCGGCAGCGACGAAGGCATTGAAGTCAGCCAGCCCCGAGCCATTGGCGATGGTGACATTACCTGCGTTCAGCGAGGTGACGATGGTGTCGTTCGCCGAGTTGAAGTCGCCGATGGTATCCGCGGTGGCCAGGGTGATGCCGGTGTCGCCGGTGGAGAACACGAAGGAGTCGTTGTCCTTGCCGCCATACAGCAGATCGACGCCGGTGCCGCCGTAGATCTCGTCGTCGCCGTCCTGGCCGAACACGGTGTCATTGCCCGACCCCGCCACGATGATGTCGACGTTCTGCCGGCCATAGATGACGTCGTCGCCGGAGCGGAAGTCATAGCCACCGCCGGGCAGGCTTTCGGTCCCGGCATTGGTACCGGTGACGATGCTGAAGGTTTCGTTGTAGGTGGCCTGCGCGCTTCCCGTGCCCTGGCTTGCCTGGACGGTCACTTCGTAGATGGTGCCGGAAGCGAGCCCAGTCGGGGTACTGAGCGCGCCAGCGGCACTGACGGCGAACTGCGCGCTCGCTTCGGTGATGATGCTCGCGGCGCCCAGGGCTCCGGACTTGGCGCTGAAGAGGCTGTAGGTGTATGCGCCTCCGCCGTCCACGTCGGTACCGGTGGTCACGCTGATAGTTCCGATGGCACCGTTGTTGCCGGGAACACCATTGCCTGTGATGAAGGAATTGGAGGTGTCCGCCGTCAGCGTAAGGTCACGCGGCGCATCGTTGCCACCGGTGATGCCGATGGTGATGGTCTGGTTGGCCGAGGTTACGCCATCGGCCGCAGCGGTCACGTTGTACACCAGATTCGGATTGCTGCCCCACTGCAATGCCTCGATGGCTGCATCGTTGGCGACGAACTTGTAGGCGCCAGTGCTGCTGTTCAGGTACAGCGTGCCGTAGCCGCTGCTGGTGTTCTGCAGGTTGTAGTCCAGTTGTCCCGTCGTGGTGCTGCCGGCCAGGGCGAAGGTGAAGCTGGTGTCGCCATCGCGGCTGCTGACGCTCAGGGTGCCAAGCGTGTCATTGAAGGTGTCGTCGGCCGCCGTGTCGGTATAGGACGCCACCACAGGCGCCACCACTGGAGCGTCTTCGGCGCCAGTGAAGTTGAAGGTAATGGTCTGGCTGGTCGAAGTCGCACCATCAGCCGCTGCCGTCACGTGATAGATCGCGCTCGGATTGTTGCCGGCCTCCAGCGCTTCGATGGCCGCGTCGTTGGCAACGAACTTGTAGGCACCCGTGGTGCTGTTCAGGTACAGGGTGCCATAGGTACTGCTGGCGTCCTGCCGGTCGTAACCCGGGAGCGGCGATGAGCTGCTGCCGGCCAGGGCGAAGCTGAAGCTGGTGTCGCCATCGCGGCTGGTCACGCTCAGGGTGCCTACCGTGTCGGCGAAGGTATTGTCGGCTGCCGTATCGGTGTAGGAGGCGACTACCGGTGCCACCACTGGTGCGTCTTCGGCACCGGTGAGGTTGATGGTGATGGTCTGACTGGGTGAGGCAATGCCATCGGCCGAAGCGGTCACGTGATAGATCGCACTCGGATTGTTGCCAGCCTCCAGGGCCTCGATGGCAGCATCGTTGGCGACGAACTTGTAGGCGCCAGTGCTGCTGTTCAGGTACAGGGTGCCGAAGTTGCTGCTGGCGTCTTGCCGGTCGTAACCCGACATCAGCGAGTCACTGCTGCCAGCCAGGGCGAAGGTGAAGCTGGTATCGCCGTCGCGGCTGCTGACGCTCAGGGTGCCTACCGTGTCGGCGAAGGTATTGTCGGCCGCCGTGTCGGTGTAGCCGGCAACCACCGCTGTCACCTCCGGAGCGTCCTGAGCACCGGTCAAACTGATGGTCAGGGTCTTGGTGTCGGTCGCGCCCGAGCCGTCGGTCACCTTGAGCGTGAAGCCCTCGCTGGTGTTCGCCTCCAGCGCCTCGATGGCGCTGTCGTTGGGGACGTACTCATAGGCGCCGCTGTTAGCCAGGTACAGCGTGCCGAAGTTGCCGACCAGTTTTTGCTGATAGGTGTGCCCGTTGACATCGAAGGATCCGGTGGTCGCTCCGTCGATCGTATAGGTCGCACTGTCGCCGGCATCGCGGTCCGCCGTCGTCAGTTGGCCGGTCACGCTGGTGAAGGTGTCATCGCCCGAGGTATCGACGTAGGTCTTGGCGGTCAGCGAAGCGCTGAGCTCGGGCGTGTCATTGGCGCCGGTCAGGCTGATGGTCAGGGTCTTGGTATCGGTCGCGCCCGAGCCGTCGGTGACCTTGAGCGTGAAGTTCTCACTGGAGTTGGTCTTGAGCCCTTCGATGGCCCCGTCGTCGGGGACGTATTCGTAGGCACCGCTATTAGCCAGGTACAGCGTGCCGAAGCTGCCGACCAGTTTTTGCTGATAGGTGTGCCCGTTGACATCGAACGAACCAGTTGTTGCTCCGTTGATCGCATAGGTAGCCGTCTCGCCGGCATCGCGGTCCGCCGTCGTCAGCTGGCCGGTCACGCTGGTGAAGGTGTTGTCGACCGAGGTGTCGATATAGGTCTTGGCGGTCAGCGAAGCGCTGAGCTCGGGCGTGTCGTTGGCGCCGGTCAGGCTGATGGTCAAGGTCTTGGTATCGGTCGCATTCGAGCCGTCGGTGACCTTGAGCGTGAAGTTCTCACTGGCGTTGGTCTTGAGCCCTTCGATGGCCCCGTCGTCGGGGACGTATTCGTAGGCACCGCTATTAGCCAGGTACAGGGTGCCGAAGCTGCCGACCAGTTTTTGCTGGTAGTTGGTTCCGTTGATATCGAAGGACCCGGTGGTCGCTCCGTCGATCGTATAGGTCGCACTGTCGCCGGCATCGCGGTCCGCCGTCGTCAGTTGGCCGGTCACGCTGGTGAAGGTGTCATCGCCCGAGGTATCGACGTAGGTCTTGGCGGTCAGCGAAGCGCTGAGCTCGGGCGTGTCATTGGCGCCGGTCAGGCTGATGGTCAGGGTCTTGGTATCGGTCGCGCCCGAGCCGTCGGTGACCTTGAGCGTGAAGTTCTCACTGGAGTTGGTCTTGAGCCCTTCGATGGCCCCGTCGTCGGGGACGTATTCGTAGGCACCGCTATTAGCCAGGTACAG
>NZ_JBCHVH010000001.1:557045-1440422 GCF_050474425.1 Pseudomonas sp. B1-22
GCCGCTATTAGCCAGGTACAGGGTGCCGAAGCTGCCGACCAGTTTTTGCTGGTAGTTGGTTCCGTTGATATCGAAGGACCCGGTGGTCGCTCCGTCGATCGTATAGGTCGCACTGTCGCCGGCATCACGGTCCGCCGTCGTCAGCTGGCCGGTCACGCTGGTGAAGGTGTCATCGCCCGAGGTATCGAAATAAGTCTTGGCCGTCAGCGAGGCGGAAAGCTCGGGCGTGTCGTTGGCACCGGTCAGGCTGATGGTCAGGGTCTTGGTATCGGTCGCATTCGAGCCGTCGGTGACCTTGAGCGTGAAGTTCTCACTGGCGTTGGTCTTGAGCCCTTCGATGGCCCCGTCGTCGGGGACGTATTCGTAGGCACCGCTATTAGCCAGGTACAGCGTGCCGAAGCTGCCAACCAGTTTTTGCTGGTAGGCGGTTCCGTTGACATCGAAGGACCCGGTGGTCGCTCCGTCGATCGTATAGGTCGCACTGTCGCCGGCATCGCGGTCCGCCGTCGTCAGCTGGCCGGTCACGCTGGTGAAGGTGTCGTCTGCCGAGGTGTCGACATAAGTCTTGGCGGTCAGCGAGGCATTGAGCCCGGGCGTATCGTTGACGCCCTTCAGGCTGATGCTGATGGTCTGGGTGGCGCTGTCGGCCGTGTCGTCGGTTGCGCTGACCGTGAAGTCCACGGCCTGGGTGATCTTCAGGCCCTCCACCGCCGCATCGTTGGCGACGAACTTGTAGGCGCCGCTCGTGGTGTTCAGGTAGAAGGTGCCGTAGGCCGAACCCTTCTGCACGTCGAAGCCCAGGCTATCCCCCGTCCCGCTCGCGGCGACGGAGCCCGCTAGCTTGTAGCTCACCGTATTGCCGTCGGAATCGCTGCCGTGCAGGGTGCCGGTCACAGCGGCATAGGTGTCGTCGCCCGCCGTATCGGTCACCGTGCCGTTGCTGACGGTGTCCAGAGTCGGCGCATGGTTGACGCTGGTGATCAGCGTGCCGCTGGTGTCGACGTACTTTCCTTCGCCGCTGATCGAGCTGTCGCTGGTGACTCGCACACCAATGGTCAGGAGCGTCGGGTTGCTCGCTAGCAGCGCGGTGATGGCCGTCGGCAGGTCGAGCGTCGTCGCCGAGAATGACATCGACTCGCCGGCGGTGAGATAGCTGATCTTGTTGACGCCGTCCGATCCGAGCCCGGTGCTGGAAACCTTGTAGACGTCGTCCCAGGTAATGCCGGTGCCATTCATGTTGAGGCTGTTGTCGGACTTGGCCAGGGTGACCGTTCCTTCAACGAGCTTGTCGCCATCCGAGAACCAGAGCGCATTGAGGTCCAGGTGCCCGGTTGTACAGGTCACCGTGAAGGTGCCGGCGCTGTTGTAGACGACCTTGAACTGCAAACCGGACGCGGCAGAACCGAAGTCCCACTGATATTCGCTCATGATCCTTCCCTCACATCAAAGCTGAAATGCCTCGGACAACCTCTGTTTTGGAGCTCGCGGCCAATTAATCCCTGATTTGGGATCCTGCGGATTCGGGGTGGGGGAGTCTTTCGAGCCGCCAAGAGGGGGGCTGCAAGCGTGGTGAGTGCCGACGTCGGTGCAGGTCGATTCTTCGTCGTCCCGGAAAACTGCGCACTTTACGGTGGCAACGCTTATCGAAACCTCCCATCCATGCATCCGTCAGGTCATTGGTTTCTTGATTCTCCGCTCGGTACCAAACCCGCTCAGGTGCATGGAGCACTCGACGCAACCGATATAAGGAATACGGGCCCAATAACGCGGCTGCATACCTTTACGTTGCTTTGGCTTTACACCCAATTCAGGTTTGTACTGCCCTTGGACGGTAGCTCAATGCCATTAAAGTGTTCGTCGGTTCGACGGGGAATTGACGAAATGCAGGGGTTAATCCGATGAGTGGCGAAAAGCGTCAATATCCAAGCGTCAGCCGCAAGGGCGAATAGGTTGGCCGCAATGAAAAACGCCAGTCTCAGACCGGCGTTTTCTTTTGTTGCTGGCGGTATTCGCCGGGTGTCTGGTCGGTCCAGGCCTTGAAGCTGCGGTGGAATGAGCGCGACTCGGTGAAGCCCAGGTACTGGGCGATGTCCTGGATGGGCAAATCACTGTGCACCAGATAATGCTCGGCCAGTTCCTGGCGCAGTTCGTCGAGGATCTGCTGGTAGCTGGTGCCGGCCTGTTGCAGGTGGCGCTGCAGGGTGCGCACGGTCATCTCGAAGCGCTCGGCGACGCGCTCCTTGCGCGGCAGGCCGTCCTTGAGCAGCAGGCGCAGCGCGTTTTTCACCCGCAGCGGCAAGGGTTCGTCGTCGTCCAGTTCGGCCATCAGCGCCAGGGCGTGCTCTTCCAGCGTGCGCAGCAGGTTGGCGTCGGCCTGGCGCAGCGGGTAGCTGAGCAATTGCAGGGGCACCAGCAAGGCGCTGCAGGGTTGCCCGAAACGCACCGGGCAGCAGAACAGCTGCTCGTACTCGGCAACGTCGGTGCCTTGGGGTTGAGCGTGTTCGAACCAGACTTCCTGCGGTGAGCCATTGGTGTCGGCGATCCAGCGGGCATAGAGAAGCCATGAGGCAAGCACGTTCTCCACCATGTGCCGGCGGATCGGCGCTGCGTCGTGGCGGCAGTTCCAGATCAGCTTCACATGATCGTCCGCCGGCTCCAGCGCACTGGTGCCCATGTCGCCCACCAGTTTCTCGTACGGAATGATCCGGCCCATGGCTTCGCCGAGATTGGCGCAGTTCATGGTGATGTAGCCGAGTACGCTCCAGGAGCCGGGTTGGACGAAGCGCGCCGAGTGCAACCCGAACAGCGGGTCGCCGGAGTGTGTGCAGAGATACTGCAGCAGGCGCTCATGGGCCTCGCTGGGCAGGCGCTGGCTGTTGTCGCTCAGTTGCGAGCGTTCGAGGCCCGCGGCCTGCAAGGCAGCGTCCAGGTCCATGCCGAGGGATTCGGCGTGGCGCAGGTATTTCAGCAGGGCGGGGACGGAGGTGTAGCCGAGGGAATGCATGGCGCTCGTTCTTGTTCTGGTGTCTCGATCGGCAACTGCGCCTGTCTTGATCCGACAGTGACAGGGCAGGGCGGCTGGCTAGTATAGGCAGCCATCAGGCGCTATCGAAACAGTAAAAAGGAGCGGGCATGCGACGCTGGAACGGCTGGGGTGAGGAAACGACGGTAGTGGAACTGCCCGAGAACGGGCGCGGTTTTCTCGCCGAGCTGGTTGGCGCTGGCCAGCCATTGCCGGATGCCACGCTGGAGAGCGTGCTGGCGAAAGTACCGACTTCGCGTCTGCCGGAGCACCCGCTGGTGGTGCGTGATGCCCGTGATCGCCTCCTGCACGCCCGTGGCCAGAGCCTGCCGGACTGGCTGGCGATGCGCGAAGGCGAATTCGGCGTGTTCCCCGATGGTGTCGCCTACCCGCAGACCGCCGAGCAGATTCGCGAACTGTTGCGTTTCGCCGAACTCTGGGACTGCCTGGTGATCCCCTACGGCGGCGGCACCTCGGTGGCCGGCCACATCAATCCGCCGGCGTCCGACAAGGCGGTGCTCACCGTTTCCCTGGAACACATGAACCGCCTGCTGGAGCTGGACGAACAGAGCCTGATCGCCACCTTCGGCCCTGGTGCCAACGGCCCGCAGGTAGAAAGCCAGTTGCGCGCCCGTGGCTATACCCTCGGACACTTCCCGCAGTCGTGGGAACTCTCCACCCTCGGCGGCTGGGTCGTCAGCCGTTCCAGCGGCCAGCAGTCGCTGCGCTACGGACGCATCGAGCAACTCTTCGCCGGCGGCTCGCTGGAAACCTTCGCCGGCACACTGGAGATCCCCACTTTCCCGGCCTCCTCGGCAGGGCCTGATCTGCGCGAGGTGGTGATGGGCTCCGAAGGGCGCTTCGGTATCCTCTCCTCGGTGAAGGTACGTGTTACTCGCATCGCCGAGGACGAGCGTTTCTATGCCGTGTTCCTGCCGTCCTGGGAGCAGGCGCTGGAAGGCATCCGCACCCTGGTGCAAGCGCGGGTGCCGCTGTCGATGCTGCGCCTGTCCAACGCCATCGAGACCAAGACCCAGCTCGCGCTCGCCGGCCACCCCGGGCAGATCGCGTGGTTGGAGCGCTACCTGAAGATGCGCGGCGCGGCGGAGGGCAAGTGCATGCTGACCTTCGGCGTCACCGGCGACCGGGCGCAGAACGCCACCTCGCTGCGCGCTGCGCGCCGCCTGCTCAAGGGATTTGGCGGCGTGTTCACCGGCACCCTGCTGGGCAAGAAGTGGGCGCAGAACCGCTTCCGCTTCCCCTACCTGCGCGAGGCGTTGTGGGAGAACGGCTACGTGGTGGACACCCTGGAAACCGCCACCGACTGGTCCAACGTCGACAACCTGCTGAACCGCATCGAAGCCAGTCTGCGCGACGGCCTGGCCGCCGAGGGCGAGCGGGTGCACGTGTTCACCCACCTCTCCCACGTCTATGGCGAAGGGTCGAGCATCTACACCACCTACGTGTTCCGCCCGGCAGGCAGCTACGCGCAGACCCAGGAGCGCTGGCGCAAGCTCAAACACGCGGCGAGCCAGACCATCGTGCAGAACCGCGGCACCATCAGCCACCAGCACGGCGTGGGCAAGGATCACGCGCCCTACCTGCCGGTGGAGAAGGGCCCGCTGGGCATGGCGGCGATCAAGGCGCTGGCCGGGCATTTCGACCCGTCCGGCCGGATGAACCCCGGCACCCTGCTGCAGGACTGACGGCATGTCCGCCTGGAACGCAGCCTGGCGTGAAAAGGCGCTGTCTGAGCTGGCGACACGCGACTGGGACCTGATCGTGGTCGGCGGTGGCATCAGCGGTGCCGGCATCCTGAGGGAGGCCGCGCGGCGCGGCTGGAGCTGCCTGCTGATCGAGCAGCGCGACTTCGCCTGGGGCACTTCCAGTCGCTCGTCGAAGATGGTCCACGGCGGCCTGCGCTACATCGCCAAGGGCCAGTTCGGCCTGACCCGCGACTCGGTGCGCGAACGCCAGCGTCTGCTCGGCGAAGCGCCGGGGCTGGTCGATCCGTTGAGCTTCATCATGCCGCACTACCGGGGCGGCTTCCCCGGCCCGCGGGTGTTCGGCACGCTGCTGTCGCTGTACGACGCCCTGGCCGGGCGGCGCAATCATCTGTTCTACCGGCTCGAAGAGCTGCGTTACCTGGCGCCCGGGCTGAAGGAAGAGCACCTGCTGGGCGGCACTCGCTTCCAGGATGCGGTGACCGACGATGCGCGCCTGGTGATGCGCGTGATCGCTGAGGCGCGGGCTGAAGGTGCCGAGGCGCTGAACGGCCTGAAGGTGATTGAACTGGAACGCCGCGATGGCCGTGTGCAGGGCCTGCTCGCCGAGGACCGCGAGAGCGGCCGGCGCTTCGGCTTCCGCAGCCGCGCCGTGGCGTTGGCCACCGGCGCCTGGGCCGATGCGCTGCGGCAGAAGCAGGGCAGCGAACACATCCGTCCGCTGCGCGGCAGCCACCTATTGTTGCCGGCCTGGCGCTTGCCGGTGGCCCATGCCTTCAGCTTCATGCATGGCCAGGACAAGCGCCCGGTATTCGTCTTCCCCTGGGAGGGCGCGACGGTGGTTGGCACGACCGACCTCGATCACCGTGACAGCCTGGATGACGACGCGGCCATCAGTCGCGAAGAGCTGGACTACCTGCTGGCCGCCTGCGCCCAGCAGTTCCCGTCCGCACAGATTACCGCCACGGACGTGCGCTCCACTTGGTCCGGCGTGCGTCCGGTGGTCAGCGATGGCGCCCTGACGCTCAAGCCTTCGGATGAAAAGCGCGAACACGCACTGTGGGTCGAGCCCGGCTGCGTGACCCTGGCCGGCGGCAAGCTCACCACCTTCCGCCTGTTGGCGCTGGAGGTGCTGGAGGCCTGCGCGCCGATGCTGGAACGGCCGCTGGAAGCCGCGGGAGAGAGCGTCTTCAGCACCGGCGCCGCCGTGGTATTGCAGGGCCTGACACCGACCCAACGGCGCCGCCTGAGCGGCCGCCATGGACGTGCGTTGCCGGAGCTCGCACGCCTGCTGAAAAGCGTAGGCACCGGACGCATCGGCGACACCGACTGCCTCTGGGCCGAACTGGCCTGGGCGGCGGAGGGGGAAATGGTGCTGCACCTGGACGACCTGTTGCTGCGCCGCACCCGTATCGGCCTGCTGCTGGCCGACGGCGCCACCGCCGAGCTGCCGAAGGTCCGTGCACTGTGCCAGCCGCGCCTGGGTTGGGACGATGCCCGCTGGAAGCAGGAAGAACAGGATTACCTGGCGCTCTGGCGGCGTTGCTACAGCCTGCCGGACCCGCGCTGAGCGGGCGCCTGTCAAGAACAAGAAGGATCGCACCTTGAGCGAACAGAACTACCTGCTGGCCATCGACAACGGCACCCAGAGCGTGCGCGCACTGCTTTTCGACCTGGAGGGAAACCTTGTCGGCAAGGGCAAGGTGGAGCTGGAGGCCTATTTCTCCGACCACCCCGGCTGGGCCGAGCAGCACCCGGACTATTACTGGGAACAACTGGGCGAGGCGTGCAAGCGTTTGTGGGCCAGCGTGGACATCGATCGCAGCCGCATCCGTGGCGTGTCGCTCACCACCCAGCGTGGCACGGTGATCCACGTCGATGAAGCGGGGCAGGCCCTGCGCCCGGCGATCATCTGGCTGGACCAGCGCCGCGCCGAGCTGGGCGAGTCGATCAAGGGCCCCTGGGGCTGGCTGTTCAAGCTGGTGGGTGCGCAGGGCGCGGTGGACTACTTCCGCACCCAGGCCGAAGTGAACTGGGTGGCCCAGCAGCAGCCGGACATCCACCGCCGCACCCACAAGGTGCTGCTGCTCTCCGGCTTCCTCACCCAGCGCCTGTGCGGGCGCTATGTGGATTCGGTGGCGTGCAGCGTCGCCTACCTGCCATTCGACTACAAGAAACTGCAATGGGCCGCGCCGCGCGACTGGAAGTGGCAGGCGCTGGACGTGCGTCGCGAGCAACTGCCGGAGCTGCTCAAACCCGGCGAGCGGCTGGGCGAGATCAGCGCCGAAGCGAGCCGTCACACGGGGATTCCCGAGGGCCTGCCACTGATCGCCGCAGGTGCGGACAAGGCCTGCGAAGTGCTCGGCGCCGGCGCCATCGATCCCACCGTAGCCTGCCTGTCCTATGGCACCACGGCGACCATCAACACCACGCGCTCGTGCTACCTGGAAACCATCCCGCTGATCCCGCCGTACCCGGCAGCGATCCCCGACCACTTCAACACCGAGGTGATGATCTACCGGGGTTTCTGGATGGTCAGCTGGTTCAAGCGCGAGTTCGGCCTGCGCGAAATGCAGCGCGCCGCCGAGCTCGGCGTCGAGCCGGAGAAACTGTTCGACGAGCTGGTGAACAGCGTGCCCGCCGGCTCCATGGGCCTGATGCTGCAACCCTACTGGACCCCCGGCATCCGTGAGCCGGGGCTGGAGGCCAAGGGCTCGATCATCGGCTTCGGCGACGTGCATACCCGTGCGCACATCTACCGCGCCATCCTCGAAGGCCTGGCCTATGCGTTGCGCCAGGGCAAGGAGCGCATCGAGAAGCGCTCCGGCACCCGCATCCAGCGCCTGCGCGTGGCCGGTGGCGGCTCGCAGAGCGATGCGGCGATGCAGCTCACCGCCGATATCTTCGGTCTGCCGGCGGAGCGCCCGCACGTCTACGAGGCATCCGGCCTGGGCGCGGCCATCGACTGCGCGGTGGGGCTCGGACTCTACCCGGACTTTGCCAGCGCCATCGCCGCCATGACCCGCGTGGGCGAGGTCTTTCAGCCACGTCCCGAGGCGCAGCGCACCTACGAACGGCTGTACAACGAGGTCTACCAGCGCATGTACAAGCAGCTCAAGCCGCTGTACCAGAGCATCCGCGAGATCACTGGTTATCCGGCGTGAACCGGCTGGATTAAGGTTGGCGCAAGTCCTGTCCGCTACTCTGGGGTCACAGTTAGGGGAATTATCGGGAGACGGCCGACCATGACGAAACCCAGGGCCATGCTGATCCTGCATGGCAAGCAGGCAACCAATGACGCGGTGCGCGAGGCGGTGAAGACCACGCGCCGGGCCGGGCGCAAGCTGGATGTGCGGGTGACCTGGGAGGGTGGAGACGCCCGGCGTCTGGTCCAGGAAGCATTGGCGGCCGGTTACACGACCATAGTCGCCGGCGGGGGCGACGGTACCGTACGCGACGTGGCCGAAGCGCTGGTCCAGTGCGAGGGACGGGCCAGCCTGGCGATCCTGCCGCTGGGCACCGCCAACGATTTCGCCCGCGCCGCCGGGGTACCGCTGGAGCCGGCGGCTGCGCTGGCGCTGCTGGAAATCCCGCCGCGCCCGGTTGATATCGGTGAGATGGACGGCCATCTGTTCCTCAACATGGCCACCGGCGGCTTCGGCTCGAAGGTCACCGCCAACACGCCCGAGGAGTTGAAGAAGCTGCTGGGCGGCGCCGCCTACCTGCTGACCGGCCTGACGCGTTTCTCCGAGGTGCACACCGCACGCGGGAGCTTCCGTGGGCCGGGCTTCCACTGGGAAGGTGAGTTTCTCGCCCTGGGCATCGGCAACGGCCGGCAGGCCGGCGGCGGACATGCGCTGTGTCCGGAGGCGTGGGTGGATGACGGGCTGCTGGACGTCAGCATCCTGCCGGCGCCGCAGGACATGGTCGACGCGCTGGGCGCCTTGCTTGGCAGTGGGTTGGGTGGCCAGGAGGTGTTCGTCCGCGCGCGCCTGCCCTGGCTGGAAGTGGATGCCGCCGAGGGGCTGGACGTAAATCTCGACGGCGAGCCGCTCGGAGGACGACACCTGCGCTTCGCGGTGCGGCCGAACGCGCTGTCCATGCACCTGCCGGAGGACTCTGCGCTGCTGGCCAAGGCGCTGCCGTCCCGCTGAAGCGTACTGGCAGCCTGTGAGGGAGTCGGGCATGATGGCTTCGAGCCATTATCCTGGATCGGGATGACTGGCCGATAGCCTTTCGCACGATCCCTTTCGAAGCAGGAGCAGGCATGGCCGGTATTCTCGACAGCGTCGATTCACGCACCCAGCTGGTGGGACAGAACCGCCTGGAAATCCTCGTCTTCCGCCTGGCCGGACGGCAGCAGTTCGCGATCAACGTGTTCAAGGTGCAGGAAGTCCTGCAGCTGCCGCGCCTGACCCTGATCCCGCAGCGCCACCCGATGATCTGCGGGGTGATCAACCTGCGCGGCCAGACCCTGCCGGTGATCGACCTGTCCCGCGCCATCGGCATGCGCGCGCTGACTCCTGATGCGAACAGCACCATCATCGTCACCGAGTACAACCGCTCGGTGCAGGCCTTCCTGGTCGGCGGGGTGGAGCGCATCCTCAACCTCAACTGGGAGGCGGTACAGCCGCCGCCCGGTGGCGCCGGGCGGCAGCACTACCTCACCGCGATCACCAAGGTGGACGACCGCCTGGTGGAAATCATCGACGTGGAGAAGGTGCTGGCCGAGATCGTACCAATGAACACCCGCGTATCCGCCGATCGCCTGGACGACGAACTGCTCGAACGCACCCGTGGTCGCGAAGTGCTGGTGGTGGATGACTCCAGCGTGGCCATTACCCAGTTGCGCGACACCCTGACCCAGCTCGGCCTGCGCCTGCACGTGGCCACCGATGGCCTGCGTGCGCTGCAGCAGCTCAAGCGCTGGGCGGACGAGGGGCATGACATGGAAGAGAAGCTGCTGATGGTCTTCACCGATGCCGAGATGCCCGAGATGGACGGCTACCGGCTGACTACGGAGATCCGCAACGACCCGCGCCTGCGGGACCTCTACGTGGTACTGCACACCTCGCTGTCGGGCAGCTTCAACGACGCCATGGTGAAGAAGGTCGGCTGCGATGACTTCCTCTCCAAGTTCCAGCCGGATCAGCTAGTGGAGGTGATCCGCCGCCGGGTACAGAAAGTCCCCGCCTGACGTCGATCCTCCCTGTAGGAGCGGGCCATGCCCGCGATCGCGCCCATGGGGCGCTCCTACAGGGCGTAGGAGCGGACCTTGCCGCGAAGTCCCGCCGGGTAACTCCACTGCAACAGGCGCGCACCTGCCGCGCCTCCTTCCCCTACGCCATTGCTAGGCGCCCGCTCCACCCCGTATAAGGTCGCTTTCGCCCACGTGAAAGGACGCCCCGATGTACAGCCTCAGCGAACTCTACCGCTACCCGGTCAAATCCACCGCCAATGAACCCCTGCAGTCTATCCGCCTGGACGCGCTGGGGCTGGAAGGTGACCGCCGCTGGATGGTGGTCGAAGCCGCCAATGGTCGCTTCCTGACCCAGCGCCTGTTGCCGCAGATGGGGCGCATCGAGGCGCGCTGGCAGGATGACTTCCGGGCGCTGCGCTTGCGCGCGCCGGGCATGGATGACTTGCTGGTGGACGTTCCGGGCCGCGACGACAATCTGCGTGGCGTGGTCATCTGGCGCGACATGCTGCAGGTGCCGGATGCCGGCGATGCCGCCGCCCAGTGGCTGAGCACCGTCCTCGGTCGTGACGTGCGTCTGGTGCAGATGCCCAAGCAACGCGCGCGGCAGGTGGATACCGCCTATGCCGAGCCGGGCGAGCAGGTGCATTTCGCCGATGGCTTCCCGCTGCTGCTGATCGGTCAGGGCTCCCTGGATGATCTTTCCGCGAAGGTCGGCCGCCCGCTGGAGATGCTGCGCTTCCGTCCGAACCTGGTGGTGGCCGGTGCCGAGCCGTTTGCCGAGGACAGCTGGAAACGCATCCGCATTGGCGACGTCACCTTCAAGGTGGCCAAGCCTTGTGCGCGCTGCATTCTCACCACCATTGACCCACACACCGGCGAGCGCGATGCCAACCGTGAACCGCTGGCGACTCTGCTGGGTTACCGCAACGTCAATGGCGAGGCGCTGTTCGGGCAGAACCTGATTGCCCTGAATGGCGGCGAGCTGCGCGTGGGCATGGATGTGGAAGTTCTGGAGTAGGGCCAAGGCCAATCGGCGTATAACGCGGACGTCGTACGTCCTTGCTGCCAATACCGGGGTGGGCACCTTTTGTAGGAGCGAGCTTGCTCGCGAACCGCCCAACGCCAGAGCTGCCGGTGGGTTTGTTCGCGAGCAAGCTCGCTCCTACAGATAGCCTGCAACCGTTTGCGGCTGCTGGCCGTCGGACCGACGCCTTTGGCCACACCATCGTCAGGCGTGGCCAACGGCTCTCGTCTTACAGCTTGGCCTCGACGCAACCGGTGCTCTGGCACTCGCGCTCCCGCTCGCGCAGCACATCCAGGCGTTCGTTGGTCTTGTCCACCGCGCACTGCAGGTTCACGAAGTAGCCATCGTCGCGCTCATAGCTGCATTGCGCGTCGCGGTCCTTGATCCAGGCGATCTGGCTCTTTTTCAGCGCGGCCTTCTGGCCATCGTTGAGCAGCTTGCGCAGGGTGCCGAATTCCTGGTTCAGCTCGCGGTCGACCTGGGCGTACTCGGTGCTCAGGCAGTACACGCTGTCGAAGGCGTTGCGCGGCTTTTCACAGGCGGCCATTGCCAGGTTGGCGCCCAGCAGGCCGGCGGCGAGGGCGGTGAAAGACAGGAGGGGCTTGCGCATGGGAATTTCCTTTTCCTTGAGGGGATGAAAACCGCCCGGCGGGTGCCGGGCGGGGAGTGGATCAGAGTTCGTCGAAGAAGCGCTCGTGCCAGTCGACGATGGGCTGCGGGGCGTTGAGCTTCTGCCCGTAGATCACCGCGTAGGACAGCACGTTCTGCACGTAGGTGCGGGTCTCGTCGAACGGGATGGTCTCTACCCAGACGTCGAAGGCCAGGTGGCGCGCATCCTTCAGCCACTGGCGCACGCGTCCGGGGCCGGCGTTGTAGGCCGCGGTGGCCAATACGCGGTTGCCGTTGAACTGGGCGTGCACCTGGCTGAGGTAGGCGGCGCCGAGCTGGATGTTCACGTCCGGCAGGATCAGCTGTTGCGGCGAGGCCAGCGGGATGCCGAAGCGCTTCGCGGTTTCCTTGGCGGTGCCCGGCATCAGCTGCATCAGGCCGGTGGCGCCGACGCCCGAGCGCGCATCGGACATGAAGGCGCTCTCCTGGCGGGTGATGGCGAACACCCAGCTCGAATGCAGGCCGCGATTGCGCGCCTCGCGCACCAGGGTGTTGCGGTGCGCCATGGGGAAACGGATGTCCAGGTCGTCCCAGTACTTGGCCTGGCTGATCGCGCGGATCGCCGGGAAGTACCACTGCATGTCATAGGCGATCTTCGCCTGGGCCAGCAGTTCGTCGTGGCTCAGGTGGCGGGCGGCGTGGTACCACTCGCGACGGGCGTTGATGATCTCGCCACGGGCATAGAACTCCAGGGCGCGGCGCGTGCACGGGGCGTTGCGCACGCGCAGCAGGGTGCCGGCATCGGGTGAGACGGGGCGGTTGTTCAGGTGGTAGGGCGCATTGATCCGGTCGGCGGCGAGGAAGCCGTAGAAGTCGCGCTCATCGGCCACCGGCTTGTACAGGCTGATGGCCTGCTGGTTCTGCGGCTGCGCCAGTTGCAGGGCACGCGCCTTCCAGTACTTCCAGCGGTTGGTGTCGGCCAGTTCCGGCGGCAGCGCACGGGTCAGCTCGTAGGCGTCTTCCCAGCGGCCCAGGCGCAGCAGCAGGCGCAGGCGCCATTCGGTGACGGTGTTGTCGCGCAGTTGCGGGTCGTACTTCTCCATCAGCGGCAAGGCGCGCGAGTCGTAGCTGCGCGCCAGGCTCAGGCCGATCTCGCGGGCGATGGAAACTTTCTCGTCGCTGGAGAAGGGCAGTACCGAGCTGTAGTAGTCGAGCAGGCCGATGGCCCTTTCCGGGTCCTGCTTGGCCAGGCGGCGCAGACCCAGGCCAACCACGTCGGCGGTGGCATGGTCACGGGCAGTGAAGCGCGTGGTCTGGCTGACCTGGGAGGGGTTCTGCGCCACGCTGACCATCAGCGCGCCCTGGCTGCCCAGGGTCGGCAGGCGTTTCGACAGGGTGGTCGCCAGGCCATAGTTGCGGGCCTCGGCGGCGAGCTTCAGGCGCTTCCAGACCTTCTCTTCGGTGAGCTGCCCGTCGGCCTGCCACAGGGCGAAGGTGGTGTCGCAGGCGTCAGGCTGCGGCTTGCCCACCAGCCAGAGTTTTTCGGCGGTGGCGTAGCCTTCGGCCTTGTCGCCATGGCCGAGCTGGTACTGGCCGTAGAGGCAATCCAGCTCGGTGAAATTCATCTTCGGATCGTAATAGGTGACGAAGGTGGGCCAGTCGCCGCGGTCGGCCAATTGGCGCATCCAGCGCAGTTTCAGCCAGTTGATCTGCGGCAGGTCGCCGTGCTCGCTGATGAAGCGTTCGATCTCGGCGTTGCTGGCGCTTTTCAGACGGTTGGTCAGCTCGTCATAGGCCAGGTAGGGTTCCAGCGGATAATCGGCGAGCGCCGACTGGTAGCGGAAGTAGGGGCCGCTGTCATTGCGGGCGAGGGCTTTTTGCGCCTCGTCGTACATCTGGCGCTGCTGGGACAGGGACGCTGCGTTGGCCGTGTGGGCGGACAGGCTGAGGACGAAACAGGACAACAGTGTGAAAAGACGACCGCGCATGGCACTTCCGTGATGATGATCGGAGGGCGGGCGAAGGCTCGCGCCGCTGCCGGTAGCTTAGCCGTTGCGCCGGGGTGGTGAAAGCGCCATCCAAGGCTGCTGAGCGGCAGTCGATGATTGCGCGCAACCCTCTGACTTTTCCGCGCTTTCCCGTAAACTGCGCGCCCTGCTTGTGGAGATGCCCCATGACCCTGCTGAAGTTCACCGATGTGTCCCTTGCCTTTGGCACTACGCCCTTGTTGGACAAGGTGTCCTGGCAGATCGCCCGGGGCGAGCGGGTCTGCGTCATCGGCCGCAATGGCACCGGCAAGTCGAGCATGCTCAAGCTGGTCAAAGGCGAGCAGAAGCCCGACGACGGCGATATCTGGCGCGCGCCTTCGCTGAAGATCGGCGAGCTGCCCCAGGAACTGCCGCGCGCCGATGACCGTACCGTCTACGACGTGGTGGCCGAAGGCCTGGCCGAAGTCGGCGAGCTGCTGGCGCGTTATCACCACCTGAGCCTGCACATCGAGAACGAGGACGACCTGGCCAAGCTGGCCCGCGTCCAGCAGGAACTGGAAGCCCGCGATGGCTGGCGCCTGGGGCAACTGGTAGACACCACCCTGAGCCGCCTGCAGCTGCCGGCCGACAAGACTCTCGCCGAGCTGTCCGGTGGCTGGCGCCGCCGCGTGCTGCTGGCCCAGGCACTGGTCGCCGAGCCCGACCTGCTGCTGCTGGACGAGCCGACCAACCACCTGGACATCGGTGCCATCGCCTGGCTGGAAAACGCCCTGGCCGACTTCCCCGGCGCCGTGCTGTTCATCACCCACGACCGCGCCTTCCTGCAGGCCGTGGCCACCCGCATCCTCGAACTGGATCGCGGCCACCTGATCGACTGGAACGGCGACTACGCCAGCTTCCTGGTGCACAAGGAGCAGGAGCTGGCAGCGGAAGAGGCCGCCAACGCGCTGTTCGACAAACGCCTGGCCCAGGAAGAAGTGTGGATTCGCCAGGGCATCAAGGCCCGTCGTACCCGTAACGAAGGCCGCGTGCGCGCGCTCAAGGCGATGCGTAACGAGCGCGCCGAGCGCCGCGAGCGCCAGGGCAAGGCCAGCTTCCAGCTGGAGACGGCGGAGAAGTCCGGCAAGCAGGTGATCGTCGTCGAAAATGCCGGCTTCGCTCACCCGGGCGGCCCGGCGCTGATCCGTGATTTCTCCCTGGTGCTGCAGCGCGGCGACCGCATCGGCCTGCTGGGTGCCAACGGCACCGGCAAGACCACACTGCTCAAGCTGCTGCTGGGCGACCTGCAGCCGACCTCCGGCACCGTCAAGGAAGGTACCCGACTGGAAGTGGCCTATTTCGACCAGTTGCGTCACCAGCTGGAGCCGGAAAAGACCGTCATCGACAACATTTCCGAAGGTCGCGAATTCATCACCATCAATGGGCAGAACCGCCACGTACTCAGCTACCTGGGCGATTTCCTGTTCTCCCCGCAACGCGCCCGCACCCCGGTGAAAGCGCTGTCCGGTGGCGAACGGGCACGCCTGTTGCTGGCGAAGCTGTTCAGCAAGCCGGCCAACCTGCTGGTGCTGGATGAACCGACCAACGACCTGGACGTGGAAACCCTGGAACTGCTGGAAGAGGTGCTGCTGACCTTCGACGGCACCGTACTGATGGTCAGCCACGACCGGGCCTTCCTTGACAACGTGGTGACCAGCACGCTGGTGTTCGAAGGCGAGGGGCGTGTGCGCGAGTTCGTCGGTGGCTACCAGGACTGGCTGCGCCAGGGCGGCTCGCCCAAATTGCTGGGCGTGGGTGAGGAGAAGGGCGACAAGCCCGCTGCCGAACCTGCCCCGGTGCAACCGGCAGCGGCAGCCAGCGCCACGGCGGAAGCCGCCGCGCCGAAGAAAAAACTGAGCTACAAGCTGCAGCGCGAGCTGGAAGCCATCCCCGGGCAGATCGACGCCCTGGAGGCCGAAATGGCCGCGCTGCAGGAAGAAACCGCGTCGCCGGACTTCTACCAGCGCCCGCAGGGTGAAACCCAGGCTGCCCTGGCGCGCCTGAGCTCCCTGCAGGAAGAGCTGGACCGGTTGATCGAGCGCTGGGCCGAACTGGAGGAGTGATCCGTTCGGTCCGGCGATGTGCCCGTGCGTGTCGCTGATCAAAGACTGTTTAGAGCCTGTTCAAAATCTTGCGAGCTAGAGCAGAACAAGGCGCAACGACCAGCGGGAGTAACAGCCGAAGGCTGGCCCGAAGGGCGAGCGCCAGCGAGTCAAACAGGCGAGGAAGCGGAGTTTACGAGCTGTAAATGAGCATGACTCGCTACGCTCGCCCCTTCGGGGCCGCACTGACGTGCGTTAGCCGCAAGCGGCTTCCGAGCCTGTTTTTAACGCCGTTATGCCGACGTGCAGCAGATTTTGGATAGGTTCTTAGGGATGGCCGAATGGCAATCGATTACCGCATCACCCTGGATGATGAGCACGAGTTCAGTTACCGCATCGAAGTGGACCGCCGTTACGACCCGGAAGCTGCCGCCCAGGCCCCGCGCTGGACGCGCCTTGAGTACAACCAGTGCAGCAACTGCCCGCTGAGCGCGCAGCAGTGCAGCCATTGTCCCGCGGCAGTGGACCTGCACCAGGTGATCGAGGATTTTCGCGGCCTGCCGGCCTTCAAGAAAGCCTCGGTGCAGGTGCGTACGCCGGAGCGTGAGTACATCAAGCACGCGGGCCTGGAAGAGGGCCTGCGCGCGCTGCTCGGGGTGATCATGGCGACCAGCGCCTGCCCGCTGCTGAGCAAGCTCAAGCCCATGGCGCAGCAGCACCTGCCGTTTGCCAGCAACCAGGAGTTCATCCTGCGGGCAGTGTCGCTGTACCTGATGCGGCAGTACTTCAACTTCCGCGAAGGGCGGCATGCGGACTGGGAGCTGAAGGGGCTGGTGAAGCAGTTCCAGCAGTTGCAGCTGGTAAACCAGGCGTTCTGGCAGCGCATCCACGAAACCTGCGAGAGCGACTCGAACCTGAAGGCCTTCCTCAGCTTCTTCTCCATGGCGTCGAGCATGAGCTACTCGCTGGAGGCGCAGTTGCAGAAGGTGCGTCCGCTGCTGATGAGCGGCGATATGCTCTGAGGCGGGACGCGGCGGGCCCTGGGGCCCGCCGTATCGATCAGCTGGTTTTCTGCAGGCGGACGGCGAGGACGTCGCAGGGCGCACCGTGCAGCACGTCGTTGGCGGTGGAGCCCAGCAGCAGGGCGAGACCGTGACGGCCATGGCTGCCGACCACGATCAGGTCGCAGCCCTGCTCATCGGCTAGGCGGTGGATTTCCTGGCGTGGCTGGCCGTAGACCAGGTGGCACTGGGAGCTGGTGATTTCCGAGTAGGTGAGGGTGAACTGGTGCAGGCGTTCCTTGGCCTGGTCGAACTGCTGCTGTTGCAGCATCGACAGGTCCATCGGCACATCGCCGCCGAAGGCCATCGCCATGGGCTCGACGACATGCACCGCCGAGAGCCGGGCGTCGTTGGCCTTGGCCAGCGCAACGGCTCGCTTCATCACCGGATCGCATTCTTCAGTCAGGTCGACGGCGACCAGAATGTGTTGGTAGGGCATGAGCGTCTCCTCCGGGGGACTTGTTAGTATCAGTATGGCCCGATTGGCCATGTTTGACCGGTATACCCGATATGACCGTTTGGATGGTGATCCTGCTCATTGCGCTGGTGCTCAGCCCGCTGACCTGGCTGATTCCCTCGCGGGGCCAGCGTGGGCAGATGGACCTGCGCCTGCAGGCGCGGCGGCTTGGGCTGGCCATGCAGATCGCGCGCCAGGAATGGCCGCACTGGATGGAGCGGCAGCCGCCACGCCAGTGCGCGCAGTACCACCGCGCCCGTGGCAGGAACCGGGATGCCTGGTGTTACTGGCAGAGCGAGCCGGGCGTGTGGCTGGACCGCTGGCGCGAGGCGAGCGCCACGGGCGAGTTGGCCCAAGCGCTGGCCGGCCTGCCGAAGGATGTCTACATGGTCGAGGCGACGCCCCAGTTCCTGGCGCTGTACTGGGGCGAGCGGGGCGACAGCGGGGACCTGCAACGGGTCGCCGATTTCCTCAAGCAGCATGCCTGACGCGATCAGCTCTGCTGCGCCGCGTAGAGACTGGAGACGGCCTCCAGGTCTTCGATGATGCGGTCGGAATACTTGTTGATCAGGAAGGGCACGCTGTTCTTGTTGTAGTTCTGCAGCGACTTCTCGATGTAATGCCATTTGATTGCCACCGAGCGCAGCGTCTTGCCGATCTCCGGCGTGGTCTGCGGCGCCTGCTGCAGCTTCACCAGATTGATCGCGAAACGGTTGGCCAGGTCATCCAGCGGTCGCTCCTCGCCGCCGCCGAAGAAGCTCGCGCCGACCGAGGCGTTGCGCGAGGCGTAGTCTACGGCGATGTCCTGCATCAGCAGGCTCTGCTCACGGGTCTGCTGGGTCAGCGGCGGGACCTTGCTGCCGCTTTCATCCTGGATCTTCGTGTAGAGCTGGTCGGCGGTCTCCAGCAGCTTGCGGTTCTGCGTCGCGAGGTCGGCCACTGGCTGCAGGTCCGTATAGCCGCTCTTGTCCAGCGCGCCGGTCAGCGTCTGCAATTGGGCCGCATAGACTTTCCACTGGTCCTGGAGTTGCGCCTTGAGTTTCGTGGATTCGGTGCCGGGCATGGTCCCCAGCTTGCCCAGCGCTTCGCCGGCACTCTGTGAGGACGCCTCCACCAGCCGTGCGTACTTCTGGTCGCCTTCCATCGCATTGAACATGAAGAAGTCCCCCAGGCTGCGCTGGGCGGCCAGGCGCATCTGGTGGAGGCTGAGCAGGTCGCTGGCGGCATCCGCCATGGCGAAGAGGGGGAGGGCAGTAAGTGCGAATGCAGACAATAGACGTACAAGCGAACGGCTTGTCATCGTTCCATCTCCTTGGAGCCATGGGCTTCTTGTTGTTGTGTTCCACAGGTTCCAGGCGGTCCGGGCTGGCCGGCGGGCGATGTCCTTTCGTCCGACGGCAGCAGGCAGATCGCCATTGCCGTCGGACTCTAACGTGCGCTCCCGCGTTTGAACAGTTGTATACCGAGCTTTCCGGTACGCAGGTGCCAGATGCAAATTGTCACGATAGGTGTGGTGAATAGAGGTGGGTGAGCTTGCTGAATGCTCCGGCCCAGACGTTCCGGCCGCTTTGCGACTGTTGCGTCTCGCCGATTGACAAGCAACGGCTTTTCCTAGAAGGTGGGCACACCCAAATCAAACGGGCGTATGAATCGAGCGTTTGCATCATGCGATGACTCGGTCAGAACGCCCCGGCTATCGCGTCGGCGGGTGTGCCGCCAGCTTTGGGACTATCCTCGGCGACTGCCGGGCAGTCTCGATACACGGCGTCCGACGTGTGATTTCAAGCTTCCCTAGCGTGGAGATCAGTTGATGATTTACCAAGGTAAAGCCATCACGGTTAAGGCTCTTGAGAGCGGCATCGTCGAACTGAATTTCGACCTCAAGGGCGAGTCCGTCAACAAGTTCAACCGACTCACCCTGAATGAACTGCGCCAAGCAGTCGATACCATCAAGGCCGATGCGTCCGTCAAGGGCGTGATCGTGACCAGCGGCAAGGGCGTGTTCATCGTCGGCGCCGACATCACCGAGTTCGTCGACAACTTCAAGCTGCCCGACGAAGAGCTGCTGGCCGGCAACCTCGAAGCCAACAAGATCTTCAGCGACTTCGAAGACCTGAACGTTCCCACCGTGGCCGCGATCAACGGCATCGCCCTGGGCGGCGGTCTGGAAATGTGCCTGGCTGCCGACTTCCGTGTCATGAGCGCCACCGCCAAGGTCGGCCTGCCGGAAGTGAAGCTGGGCATCTACCCGGGCTTCGGCGGCACCGTGCGCCTGCCGCGCCTCATCGGCTGCGACAACGCGGTCGAGTGGATTGCCTCGGGCAAGGAAAACAAGGCTGAAGACGCGCTGAAAGTCGGCGCCGTCGACGCCGTCGTGGCTCCCGAGCAGCTGCAAGCCGCCGCCCTGGACCTGGTCAAGCGCGCCATTTCCGGCGAGCTGGATCACAAGGCCCGCCGTCAGCCGAAGCTGGAAAAGCTCAAGCTGAACGCCATCGAGCAGATGATGGCCTTCGAAACCGCCAAGGGCTTCGTCGCTGGCCAGGCCGGCCCGAACTACCCGGCTCCGGTCGAAGCCATCAAGTCGATCCAGAAAGCCGCCAACTTCGGCCGTGACAAGGCGCTGGAAATCGAAGCCCAGGGCTTCGTGAAACTGGCCAAGACCTCGGTTGCGCAGAGCCTGATCGGCTTGTTCCTGAACGACCAGGACCTGAAGAAGAAGGCCAAGCAGTACGACGAGATCGCCAAGGACGTGAAACTGGCCGCCGTACTGGGCGCCGGCATCATGGGTGGCGGCATCGCCTACCAGTCCGCTTCCAAGGGCACTCCGATCCTGATGAAGGATATCCGCGAAGAGGGTATCCAGATGGGGCTGAACGAAGCCTCGAAGCTGCTGGGCAAGCGCGTCGAAAAAGGCCGCATGACCCCGGCCAAGATGGCCGAGGCCCTGAATGCCATTCGCCCGACCATGTCCTACGGCGACTTCGGCAATGTCGACATCGTTGTCGAAGCCGTGGTCGAGAATCCGAAGGTCAAACAGATCGTTCTGGCTGAAGTTGAAGGCGTGGTGAAGGAAGATGCGGTGCTCGCATCCAACACCTCCACCATCTCCATCAACCTGCTGGCCAAGGCGCTCAAGCGCCCGGAAAACTTCGTCGGCATGCACTTCTTCAACCCGGTGCACATGATGCCGCTGGTCGAAGTCATCCGTGGCGAGAAGTCCAGCGACGTCGCCGTCGCCACCACCGTGGCCTACGCCAAGAAGATGGGCAAGAACCCCATCGTGGTGAATGACTGCCCCGGCTTCCTGGTCAACCGAGTGCTGTTCCCGTACTTCGGCGGCTTCTCCAAGCTGCTGGGCTTCGGCGTGGACTTCGTGCGCATCGACAAGGTCATGGAGAAGTTCGGCTGGCCCATGGGCCCGGCCTACCTGTCCGACGTGGTCGGCATCGACACCGGCCACCACGGCCGCGACGTGATGGCTGAAGGCTTCCCGGACCGCATGGCCGTGGAAGGCAAGACCGCTGTCGACGTGATGTACGACGCCAATCGCCTGGGCCAGAAGAACGGCAAGGGCTTCTACGCCTACGAGACCGACAAGCGCGGCAAGCCTAAGAAAGTCTCTGATCCGCAGGCTTATGAGCTGCTGAAGTCCATCGTTGTCGAAGAGCGCGAGCTGACCGACGAGGACATCATCAACTACATGATGATCCCGCTGTGCATGGAAACCGTGCGCTGCCTGGAAGACGGCATTGTCGAGACCGCTGCCGAGGCCGATATGGGCCTGATCTACGGCATCGGCTTCCCTCCCTTCCGTGGCGGTGCCCTGCGTTACATCGACTCCATCGGTGTGGCCGAATTCGTCGCACTGGCCGACAAGTACGCCGACCTGGGTGCGCTGTACCACCCGACCGCGAAGCTGCGTGAAATGGCCAAGAACGGCCAGAAGTTCTTCGGTTGAGTGCGCAACGAATAGAGCGAGAGTGAATTTATGAGCCTGAATCCGAGAGACGCCGTCATTGTCGACTTCGGCCGCACCCCGATGGGCCGTTCGAAGGGTGGCATGCACCGCAACACCCGCGCGGAGACCATGTCCGCGCACCTGATCAGCAAAGTCCTGGAGCGCAACCCGAAGATCGACCCGGCGGAAGTCGAGGACGTGATCTGGGGCTGCGTGAACCAGACCCTGGAGCAGGGCTGGAACATCGCGCGCATGGCGTCGCTGATGACCCAGATCCCGCACACCAGTGCCGGCCAGACCGTCAGCCGCCTGTGCGGTTCGTCCATGAGCGCCCTGCACACCGCCGTGCAGGCGATCCAGACCGGCAACGGTGACGTCTTCGTCATCGGCGGCGTGGAGCACATGGGCCACGTCGGCATGATGCACGGCGTCGACCCGAACCCGCACCTGTCGCTGTATGCCGCCAAGGCGTCCGGCATGATGGGCCTGACCGCCGAAATGCTGGGCAAGATGCATGGCATCACCCGCGAGGCGCAGGACAAGTTCGGTGTGCGTTCGCACCAGCTGGCCTGGAAAGCGACCCAGGAAGGCAAGTTCAAGGACGAAATCATCCCGATGGAAGGCTACGACGAAAACGGCTTCCTGAAGGTCTTCGACTTCGACGAAACCATCCGTCCGGACACCACCCTGGAAAGCCTGGCGGCCCTGAAGCCGGCGTTCAACCCGAAAGGCGGCACCGTGACCGCGGGTACTTCCTCGCAGATCACCGACGGCGCTTCCTGCATGATCGTGATGAGCGCCCAGCGCGCCCAGGACCTGGGCATCCAGCCGATGGCCGTGGTTCGCGCCATGGCCGTTGCTGGCGTCGATCCGGCGATCATGGGCTACGGTCCGGTTCCGTCGACCAACAAGGCGCTCAAGCGCGCCGGCCTGACCGTCAACGACATCGATTTCTTCGAGCTCAACGAAGCCTTCGCCGCACAGGCCCTGCCGGTGCTGAAGGACCTCAAGGTGCTCGACAAGATGGACGAGAAGGTCAACCTGCACGGCGGCGCCATCGCCCTGGGTCACCCGTTCGGCTGCTCCGGTGCGCGCATCTCCGGCACCCTGCTGAACGTGATGAAGCAGAACGGCGGTACCCTGGGCGTGTCCACCATGTGCGTGGGCCTCGGCCAGGGCATCACCACCGTCTTCGAACGCATCTGACGATCCCGTCTACGCTGTCGAAGATGGACGAGCCGGGGCCTTGTGCCCCGGCTTTTGTTTTTCGGCCCCGCCCGGTGGGGATTGCCGGGGACGAGGGCAACATGGACAATCGCGGCCTTTTTTCTGCCAGCCGCAAGAGGACGACCCATGCAACTGCAGACCGGACTGTATCGACACTACAAGGGGCAGCAGTACCGTGTGCTGGGTGTGGCACGGCATTCCGAGACCGAAGAGACGCTGGTGATCTACCAGGCGCTGTACGGTGAATTCGGCCTCTGGGTTCGTCCACTGAGCATGTTCACCGAGGCGGTGGAAGTGAACGGCGAGCGGGTTCCGCGCTTCGCCCTGGTCAGCGCGGAAAACGACCCGCTGGGTCTCCAGGAAGGCCCGTCCGGCGAAACCCAAGCTTGACCTTGGCGTGACCGCCACTATATATAGCGGTGCCGCTCCAAGCGCCTCCCTCCTTATTTATTCATCTTTTCGACGCAGGAATATTCCGATCCATGGGTAAATCGCTGGTCATCGTGGAATCACCGGCCAAGGCCAAGACCATCAACAAGTACCTGGGCAACCAGTACGTGGTGAAGTCGAGCATCGGCCACATCCGCGACCTGCCCACCAGCGGCTCTTCCGCTTCGAAGGAGCCTGCGGCCAAAGCGCGCAAGACGGCAGCTGAAGCGCCGGCCCTGTCGCCGAAGGAGAAGGCCAAGCGCCAGCTCTTCACCCGCATGGGCGTCGATCCGGAGCACGGCTGGAAGGCCAAGTACGAGATCCTGCCCGGCAAGGAAAAGGTGATCGACGAGCTGCGCCGCCTGGCCAAGGATGCCGACACCATCTATCTCGCAACCGACTTGGACCGCGAAGGGGAGGCCATTGCCTGGCACCTGCGCGAGGCCATCGGCGGCGATGACTCGCGCTACAAGCGCGTGGTCTTCAACGAAATCACCAAGAAGGCCATCCAGGAGGCCTTCTCCCAGCCCGGCGAGCTGGACATCAACCGCGTGAACGCCCAGCAGGCGCGCCGCTTCCTCGATCGCGTGGTGGGCTACATGGTCTCGCCGCTGCTGTGGGCGAAGATCGCCCGCGGCCTTTCCGCCGGCCGCGTGCAGTCGGTGGCGGTGAAGCTGGTGGTCGAGCGTGAGCGCGAGATCCGTGCCTTCGTCCCGGAAGAATACTGGGAAGTGCATGCCGATCTCGGCACGCCGAAGAACGACAAGGTCCGCTTCGAAGTGGTGCGCGAGAAGGGTGAAGCCTTCAAGCCGCTGAACGAAGCCCAGGCCATGGCCGCCCTGGAGAAGCTCAAGGCGTCCAGCTACAGCGTCTCCAAGCGCGAGGACAAGCCGACCTCCAGCAAGCCCTCGGCCCCGTTCATCACCTCCACCCTGCAGCAGGCCGCGAGCAACCGCCTGGGCTTCGGGGTGAAGAAGACCATGATGATGGCCCAGCGTCTCTACGAAGCCGGCTACATCACCTACATGCGTACCGACTCGACCAACCTGTCGGCCGACGCCATCGATATGGTGCGTGGCTTCATCGACAGCGAGTTCGGCAAGAAATACCTGCCGGCCAAGCCGAACTTCTATTCCAGCAAGGAAGGCGCCCAGGAAGCGCACGAAGCGATTCGTCCGTCCGACGTCAACCTGCGTCCGACCCAGCTGTCGGGCATGGAGCGCGATGCCGAGCGCCTGTACGACCTGATCTGGCGCCAGTTCGTGGCCTGCCAGATGCCGCCGGCCGAATACCTGTCCACCACCGTCAGCGTTGCCGCTGGTGACTTCGAGCTGCGCGCCAAGGGCCGCATCCTCAAGTTCGACGGTTACACCAAGGTGCTGCCGCAGCAGAGCAAGCCGGGCGAGGACGACGTCCTGCCGGAGATGAACCAGGGCGAAGCCATGAAGCTGCTCAAGCTCGACCCGAGCCAGCACTTCACCAAGCCGCCGGCGCGTTTCTCCGAAGCCAGCCTGGTCAAGGAACTGGAAAAGCGTGGCATCGGCCGTCCGTCCACCTACGCGGCGATCATCTCCACCATCCAGGAGCGCGGCTACGTCACCACCCACAACCGCCGTTTCTACGCGGAAAAGATGGGCGATATCGTCACCGACCGCCTCAACGAGAGCTTCTCCAACCTGATGGACTACGGCTTCACCGCCGGCATGGAAGAGCACCTCGATGACGTGGCGCAGGGCGAGCGCGACTGGAAACACCTGCTGGACGAATTCTACGGCGACTTCCGCAAGAAGCTCGACCTGGCCGAAGCCGCCAACGACGGCATGCGCGCCAACCAGCCGACCCTGACCGACATCCCCTGCCGCGAGTGCGGCCGGCCGATGATGATCCGTACCGCCTCCACCGGCGTGTTCCTCGGCTGCTCGGGCTACAGCCTGCCGCCGAAAGAGCGCTGCAAGGCCACGATCAACCTGATTCCGGGCGACGAAATCGCTGCGGATGACGAAGGCGAATCCGAATCCCGCGTACTGCGTGGCAAGCACCGCTGCCCGATCTGCAGCACCGCGATGGACGCCTACCTGGTCGACGAGAAGCGCAAGCTGCACATCTGCGGCAACAACCCGGACTGCGCCGGCTACGAGATCGAAGAAGGCCAGTACCGCATCAAGGGCTACGAAGGCCCGAGCCTGGAATGCGACAAGTGCGGCAGCGAGATGCAGCTCAAGACCGGCCGTTTCGGCAAGTTCTTCGGTTGCACCAATCCGACCTGCAAGAACACCCGCAAGCTGCTGAAGAACGGCGAGCCCGCCCCGCCGAAGATGGACGCCATCCGCATGCCGGAACTCAAGTGCGAGAAGGTGGACGACATCTACGTACTGCGTGACGGCGCTTCCGGCCTGTTCCTGGCCGCCAGCCAGTTCCCGAAGAACCGCGAGACCCGCGCTCCGCTGGTGGCCGAACTGGTGCCGCATAAGGATGAGCTGGATCCGAAGTACCACTTCCTGCTTGCCGCTCCCGCAAAGGACCCGGATGGCCGCCCGGCGGTGATCCGCTTCAGCCGCAAGACCAAGGAGCAGTACGTGCAGTCCGAGGTCGACGGCAAACCCACCGGCTGGCGTGCGTTCTTCGACGGCGGCAAGTGGAAGGTCGAAGACAAGCGCTGATGGAAGGCGCGCCCCGCTGAGGCGGGGCGTGCTTATACTGCCGACGTGGATTGCGAGAGGGCCTGGCCATGGCGCACGAACTCTATACCCGTACCAACCAGAAGCTGTTCTTCGCCGGCCTCGCCCTGGAAGCCTGGCGCACTGCCGAGTCGGCCCGCGCGATGAACGCCCAGGCGCGCATCCAGGCCGAGCGCGAAGCGGCACTGTTCCATCTCTATGGTGCGGTGCTGGGTGTGGCCCATGAGATCGCCGGTTACTACCGCCTGCCGCAGGCGGGCGCGCCGCGCGTCGACATGCTGCTGAACGCCGACGTGCTGGCCGCCGCCCCGAGCCCGGAGCTGGCGGAAATGGTCGAGCTGGCGCAATCGCCGGAAGCATGGTTGGGCCGCCTGCTGGCCGCCTACGCTGCGCTGTTCCAGCCGCCGAGCGAGCCGAAGAAGGCCAAGGTCGATCCGACCCAGCCGCTGATCCAGGCGGTGAATGTCGATGACGAAGCGCCGGTCGAGTTGAGCAACGACGAGCTAGAAGCCTGGCGGAAATCCCTGAAAGAGCTGGTGCTGCGCTTCCGCGCCTCGCTGACCGAGCTCTGATTGGTGCATTGATCCACAGCTGCGACCAGTCGGTCGGCTTGAGGAATGTTGCACTAGGGTGTAGCGAATGTGGCTGTTACACTACGGGTTCTGCTGTGGAGAACCTTCGCTATGCCAACCTCATTTCTGGAAATCGTAGAGCTGCCTGACGGGCGTATCGTGCTGCGTCGCGCGGATGATGAGGAGTCGCTGGTGACCCTGGAATTCTCCGCTGACGCCAAAGGCTTCCTGCAGGGTCAGCATATCGAAATCGCCAAGGCGATGTTCAATGTCGGCGTGCAGATGGCTGGCCGCCTTGCCGAAGGTGGCGACATGGGCATGGACGACGAAGGTCCACGCGTCCTGCACTGAATCCCGCTGCTTCGCCGCATTCGCGGCGAAGCTTCTGTTTCAACCCAGACGAATGTTCAGGCTCTGCGCCTTGCCGGTAACGGCTGCGCGGGACAGCTGCGTGCGCGCCTTGGCGTTTAGATTCAGCCAGCTCACCACGGTATGACTGTTGCCCAGGCGCAGCGCCTCGCAGGCCAGGGCTTGTGCGGCGGCCTGGTCGCGCGCCGGCAGCAGCAGGATGCGTTCGCGGTTCAGGCCGGCCTTGCGTAGCCAGTCCGGAGTCAGGCTGGAGGGCGGGGCGATCAGCGTCAGCCAGCGGGAGTCACTTTCCTCGCTCAGCTCGCGGAGCATCGGCGCCAGCAGTGTCAGGCACTGGCCGGGGAGGCCGCGCAGGGCGATTTCGCTGAAGGCGCGTTCGTCATCCGCGGGCTCGTCTTCCATCAGCTCCGGAAGCAGGGGAGCAGTACCGCTCGCCCAGAGTGCTTCCTGGAACAGCGGGAGTTGCGGCAGGTTCAGCGGCTGCGGGTACTGCATGGATATCTCCTGTTCAGCGACGGATCACGCCGACGCTCAAGCCTTCGATGATCAGTTCCTGTTCCTTGAGGTCGACCTCGATGGGGGCGAACTCGGGATTCTCGGCGATCAGCCAGACCTTGCTGCCTTCGCGCTTGAATCGCTTTACCGTCACTTCTTCACCCAGGCGAGCGACCACGATCTGGCCGTTGCGCGCTTCGCGGGTGACGTGCACGGCGAGCAGGTCGCCGTCCATGATGCCGACGTCTTTCATGCTCTGCCCGCGCACGCGCAGCAGGTAGTCGGCCGGCGGGTTGAAGAAGGTAGGGTTGATCCGGCAGGTGTCGTCGACGTTCTGCTCGGCGAGGATCGGCGCGCCGGCGGCGACGCGACCGATTATCGGCAGCTCGTCTTCGTTGGCGGCGGCCTTGGGTTCGAAGCCAGGGATGCGGATGCCACGGGAGGCGCCCGGGGTCATCTCGATGGCGCCTTTGCGGGCGAGGGCCTTCAGATGCTCCTCGGCGGCGTTGGGCGACTTGAAGCCGAGTTCCTGGGCGATTTCCGCACGGGTGGGCGGATAGCCGTTGTCTTCCAGGCAGCGTTTGATGAAGGCGAGGATTTCGGCTTGGCGCGGCGTCAGCTTCAGCATGTCCATACTCTGGCTTTTTATACAGTGACTGGAATTATATACAGTGAAGGCGCTCTGGCAATGCCTAATTTCGCGCGGCTGTCGGTGCTGCAACGGCAGATGTAACCTGTGCGGGCTGGCAAGCGTCTTGCTGAAGGTTGAAATCAGCTTGTCGCATTGCCCATGTTTTTGTTAACAATCGGTCGCACTTTGCTTGACAATACAAGAGGCTGAAACGTATGTTTCAAACAAGTGTTTGTCAGGCGGAGTAGCCATGGCCCAGTCGGAAACCGTCGAACGCATCCTGGATGCTGCGGAACAGCTGTTCGCGGAGAAAGGCTTCGCCGAAACCTCCTTGCGTCTGATCACCAGCAAGGCGGGGGTGAACCTCGCGGCGGTGAACTATCACTTCGGCTCGAAGAAGGCGCTGATCCAGGCGGTCTTCTCGCGCTTCCTCGGCCCGTTCTGCGCCAGTCTCGAAAAGGAGCTGGACCGCCGCCAGGCCAAGCCCGACGCGCCGCGCGCCACCCTGGAAGAGCTGCTGGAGCTGCTGGTCGTCCAGGCCATGGCGGTGAAGCCGCGCAGTGGCAACGACCTGTCCATCTTCATGCGCCTGCTCGGTCTGGCCTTCAGCCAGAGCCAGGGCCATCTGCGCAAGTATCTCGAAGAAGTCTACGGCAAGGTGTTCCGCCGCTACATGCTGCTGGTGCACGAAGCCGCACCGCGCCTGCCGCCGCTGGAGCTGTTCTGGCGCGTGCACTTCATGCTGGGTACCGCGGTGTTCAGCATGTCCGGCATCAAGGCGCTGCGCGCGATGGCCGAGAACGACTTCGGGGTGAACACCTCCATCGAGCAGGTGATGCGCCTGATGGTGCCGTTCCTCGCCGCCGGCATGCGCGCCGACAGCGGTGTCAGCGATCCTTCGCTGGCCGGGGCGCAGCTCAAGCCGCGCAGCAAGGCGAGCGCCGCACCCGCCAAGGTCTGAACGACGCCCGGCTTTGCGCTGGGCGGTGCAGGCCTGATCGGCTAAAGTAGCCGGCCATGGCTGATCTCGATCTCCTCCATATTTCCCTGTCCGACCAGATGCTCTATGGCTTTGCCGGGGAGCAGCTGTGCGTGCGCCTGCCGGTCTCCACGGCGGTCAATGGCGCCGGCGAGCGTAGTGGCTCCGGCTGCACGCCGCGCGGATTGCATCAGGTCCGCGCGCGCATCGGTGACGGGCTGCCCAAGGGCGCGGTGCTCAAGGGGCGGCGCTGGACAGGCGAGGTCTGGACCCAGGCGCTGCACGATGAGTCTCCCGGCCGCGACTGGATTCTCACCCGCATCCTCTGGCTCAGCGGCTGCGAGCCGGGGCGCAATAGAATGGGCGAGGTCGATACCTTCCGCCGCTACATCTATCTGCACGGCACGCCGGACTGCGAGCCCATGGGCACGCCGCTGTCCCATGGCTGTATCCGCCTGCGTAACGATGACCTGCTGGAACTCTTTCCCCGGGTTCCCCTCCATTGCCGGGTCCGAATCGAAGAGGCCGTCTGCCCCGACTGGCAGGCGCCACAACTGAACTGAAAGGAATGCACATGCAAGGCTCCCTGATGCTCGACATCGGCGGCACCTGGCTGACCGCCGAGGACCGTCAGATTCTGCGCCACCCGGAAGTCGGTGGCCTGATCATCTTCGCCCGCAATATCGAGTCACCGCGCCAGGTGCGCGAGCTCTGTGCGGCTATCCGCGCGGTGCGTCCGGACCTGCTGCTGGCGGTGGACCAGGAAGGCGGTCGTGTGCAGCGCCTGCGCCAGGGCTTCCTGCGCCTGCCGGCGATGCGCGCCATCGCTGATAACGACAATGCCGAGCGCCTGGCCGAGCAATGCGGCTGGCTGATGGCGACCGAGGTGCTGGCCGTGGGCCTGGACCTCAGCTTCGCCCCGGTGCTGGACCTGGATCACCAGCGCAGCGCCGTGGTCGGCAGTCGCGCCTTCGAGGGCAATCCCGAGCGCGCGGTTGCGCTGGCCGGCGCCTTCATCCGCGGTATGCACGCCGCCGGCATGGCGGCCACCGGCAAGCACTTCCCCGGCCATGGCTGGGCGGAGGCGGATTCCCACGTGGCGATCCCCGAGGACGAGCGCAGCCTTGAGCAGATCCGGGCCTGCGACCTGATCCCGTTCCAGCGCTTGTCCGGCGAGCTGGATGCGCTGATGCCGGCCCATGTGATCTACCCGCAGGTCGATCCGAATCCTGCCGGTTTTTCGCGTCGCTGGTTGCAGGACATCCTGCGCGGCGAGCTGGGCTTCGACGGCGTGATTTTCAGCGATGACCTGTCCATGGCTGGCGCCCACGTGGTGGGCGATGCCGCCAACCGCATCGAGGCCGCGCTGACGGCAGGCTGCGACATGGGGCTGGTGTGCAATGACCGCGCCTCCGCCGAGCTGGCTCTGAGCGCGCTGCAGCGCCTGAAGGTCACTGCGCCGCAGCGCCTGCAGCGCATGCGTGCCAAGGCTTGGCCGGGCACCGAATACAAGCAGCTTCCGCGCTGGCAGCAGGCGGTCGGTGAGCTGCGCGCTGCCCAACTGATCGATTGATTGCGATCTGCTGCGCGTCGGCATAACGGCGTTGGAAGGCTGGATCGGACTGCTCATTGACATGAAGTCAACTCCGCGTCCGATCCAGCCCTCCGCCTTGTTCTGCTCTAGCTCGCGAGATCGCAGGGACAATTTGAGGATAGAAGCATGACTGTCTACGCCATCATCGGCGGCACCGGCCTGACCCAGCTGGAAGGCCTGACCCTGAAGGATTCCATTGCTCTGGACACGCCCTACGGCGAGCCCTCGGCGGCCATCCAGCGCGGTGAGTTTGCCGGCCGCGAGGTGCTGTTCCTGGCTCGCCATGGCCATCCGCACCGCTTCCCGCCGCACCAGGTGAACTACCGCGCCAACCTCTGGGCGCTGCAGCAGGCCGGTGCCGAGGCAGTGCTGGCGGTGAACGCGGTGGGAGGTATCCATGCGGCGATGGGCAGCGGCCATCTTTGCGTGCCGCACCAGATCGTCGATTACACCTGGGGGCGTGAGCACACCTACTTCGCGGGGGACATCGACCACGTCACCCACGTCGATTTCAGCCATCCCTATGACGAAGCGCTGCGCCAGAAGCTGATCGCCGCGCTACAGGCGCTGGGCTATCCGTACAGCAGCCATGGTGTTTATGCCGCGACCCAGGGCCCGCGCCTGGAGACCGTGGCGGAAATCGCCAGGCTGGAGCGCGACGGCTGCGACATCGTCGGCATGACCGGTATGCCCGAAGCCGCCCTGGCCCGTGAGCTGGAGCTGCCCTATGCCTGCCTGTCACTGGTGGTGAACCCGGCGGCCGGCAAGTCCAGCGGAATCATCACCATGGCCGAGATCGAGCAGGCCCTGCACGAGGGCATCGGCAAGGTGCGCGAGGTGCTGGGGCGCGTGTTGGTGAGCTGAATACGCGCTGAGCAGTTTCATGGAGCAATTCCCGTAGGAGCGGACTCTGTCCGCGATCCAGCGGCGTGCCGTGTGGATCGCGGATGAATCCGCTCCTACAGGATCAAAAGCGCTTTATCCCGCCGTTACGGTTTCGGCAGCGGCGCGAAGAGTGCGTCGATATCGCTCTGCTGCAATTGCAGGCCGGTGTTCTTGCCGTCCTCCAGCACCCCAGCGGCCAGTGCCGCCTTGCGTGCCTGCAGTTGCTGGATCTTTTCTTCCAGGGTGCCGCGGGCGATCAGCTTGTAGACGAACACGGGCTTGTCCTGCCCGATGCGGTAGGCGCGGTCGGTGGCCTGCTGCTCTACCGCCGGGTTCCACCACGGATCGTAGTGGATCACGGTGTCGGCGGCGGTGAGATTGAGGCCGGTGCCACCGGCCTTCAGGCTAATGAGGAACAGCGGGACGCGTCCCTGCTGGAAGTCCTCCACCGGCTGGCGACGGTCGCGTGTTTCGCCGGTGAGGAGCGCATAGCGGATGTGCCGTGCCTGTAGCTGTTCCTGGATCAGATCGAGCACCGAAGTGAACTGCGAGAAGAGCAGGACGCGACGTCCCTCCGCGAGGAGTTCGTCGAGCATCTCCAGTAGGGCGCTGAGCTTGCCGGAATGCGTCGCCGGCAAGTCCGGCTGCAGCAGCCGTGGGTCGCAGCAGACCTGGCGAAGTTTGAGCAAGGCGTCGAGCACGACGATCTGGCTGCTCGCCAGGCCCTTCCGGCGTATTTCCTCGCGGACCTTGCGGTCCATGGTCAGGCGCACCGTCTCATAGAGGTCACGCTGACGCTCATCGAGCTCCACCCGGTGGGTGATTTCGCTCTTGGGTGGCAGTTCGGTGGCCACCTGGTCCTTGCGGCGCCGCAGCAGGAAGGGCTTGATGCGCGCGTTCAGGTGCGCCAGGCGCTGGTTGTCGCCGGCTTTTTCGATGGGATGGCGGTACAGTCGCGCGAAATGGCGCACATCGCCCAGCCAGCCCGGCATCACCAGGTTGAACAGCGCCCACAGCTCGCCCAGATGGTTTTCCAGCGGCGTGCCGGTGAGGCACAGGCGTTGCCGGGCCATGAGGCGGGTGGCGGCCTGGGCCGATTTGCTGCTGGCGTTCTTCAGGTATTGCGCTTCGTCGAACACCACCAGGTGCAGCGGTTGCCGGGACAGTGTTTCGATGTCCCGGGCGAGCAGGGCATAGGTGCTGATCACCAGGTCGTGTTGTGCGAGGTCGTCGAAGTGTTGGTGACGCGCACTGCCATGCAGGGTGAGTACGCTCAGCTCCGGGGCGAAGCGTGCGATCTCGTCCTGCCAGTTGGCCACCAGACTGGTGGGCATCACTACCAGGGCTGGGCGGTCCAGGCGACCGGCGCGCTTTTCCGCAAGGATGTGGGCCAGCACCTGCAGCGTCTTCCCCAGCCCCATGTCGTCCCCGAGAATGCCGCCGAGCTCCAGCTCGCGCAGTGCCTGCATCCAGGCGAGGCCCTGAAGTTGATAAGGGCGCAGCTCCGCCTGCAGGCCTTCCGGCGCGGCGCAGGGTTGCTGGTGATAGTGGCGCAGGCGCCGAGCGAGGTGCAGCAGGCGTTCGCCGCCTTGCCAGCGCAGCGGGTGCTCGTCGAGTTGGGTCAGCAGGTTGGCATCGGTGCTGGGGATCCGCAGGCGGCTTCCCTCACGCTGCAGGCTGCTCAGCAGCAGTCCTTCCAGCAATTGGAGCATTGTTCGTACCCGCGCCACGGGCAGGCTCACGGTCAGTGGCCGGCCATCCGCCTGGCGGCGGGCGTCGAGGCGGATGGGGAGTTCGGCATCGTCGGCGCCCTTGAACAGGGTCGGCGGAGTTTTCCGGATCAGCTCCAGAAGCGGTTGCAGCAGGCTGACCTGCTGGCCATCGACCACGATGCCCAGTTCCAGGTCGAACCAGGCCTGGCCGGGTTGTTCCTCGATATGTGCGTACCACTCTTCGACTTCGCTGACGTCGAACGGGAAGTCATCGTCGATCATGATCACCCAGCCTTGGGTGCGAAGGCTCCCTGACTGCTGGATGATCGGTGCCCACTGCGCGTCGTCGGATGGCCGATAGCATTCGTAGCGGTCCTCCAGATCGCGGGGTGTGGCGCGCTTGTCGAGTTTCCTCAGGCCCAGTTTCTGCAGCATCTTGCGCAAGGACTGCTCGGCCTTGGGTTGCCGTTCGATGACGACGAAGCTGCCGTCTTCCAGGTAGCGGATCGGCTGGCCGCCGCGCACAGGGCCGTGGACCTGTTGCTTGCCGTAGGCGAAGAGCAGGCAGGCCTGGTGGTGCTCGCTCTCATGGCCTCGAGTCTCGTCGCGCAGGGTGCTCAGTCGCAGGTGGGGTACCGGCTGGACGTCCAGCCGTCGCTCATTGGCTGCCAACGGTAGCGGAGCCTGTGGTGCCAGGGCCCTGAGTTGCAGGCTGAAGAGTGCGGCCTCCTGCTGCGGAATTGGCGGGGCGCTCGACAGATAGCTGGCCAGTTCATCCGGCAGCTCGTGGCGCAGAGGTCCGGCCCGCAGTCCCTGGCGATCGACGTACCAGGGGGGCGTCAGTTGGGTCAGCAATTGCGGATTGGAGATCGCGTCGGTCTCCCAGGCCGCGATGAAGCAGCCATCGTCACGGAGTTGCCAGGCGAGCCGGGCGGGCAGTTCCTCGCCGAGGCGCAGCGGGCTGGAAAGGACTTCGAACTCCAGGAGCAGTTGTCCGTTCCGCAGGATGAGCTCCAGCAGTTCGGCGCCGTCGCGGCCTTGCAGGTTCACTTCGTTGGCATGGGGAGGTACGCCTGCCATTCCGAGCACGTGCAGCAGGATGCGCTGATCCTGTTCGGTCACGCCCTGGCCCAGGGCGAGGGCGATGGAGGCGATTCGCGGGTAACCCTGGAGCTGGCCGTTCTCGCCGCGTTGGGTGAAGTGGATGAAGACCCGGCCGTTCCTGGTCAGTTGGTAACGCAAGGGGTCGTTGTGGGGCGCCCGGCTCTCGGGCTGAGCCTTGAGCGCTGCCGGGGCATTGTTCAGCCAGGCTTGCAGGCTGGGCGAAAGGCTGTCGACCGGAGCCGGGGCGTTTATCGCAGCGGGCTTGGGTGCGTTGCCGAGGTTGGCGGCCTGATCGCCCAGCAGGTGCAGCAACACGGCCACGCAATGCTTGCAGTCGAATCCGACCGGGCAGTCGCACTGGCAGTCGAGCGTGTCGCCGCTTCTGGAGAAGTTGATCCGCTGGCGATAGCGGTTGTTGTCCGAACCCCGACACAGGCCTTCCAGCGAACGCTCGGCAAGGCGCAGGACGCTCGCCCGGCCTTCCCGGGCATAGGCCTCGCCGCGTACCAGGGTGATCGCGGGGAAGAGGCGGCGCCAGGGGATGCGTTGCAATTGCTCGGCGAACGGGACCATGGCGCGGCCTTTTTCGGGGCCTGGTTACTGGGCGGGTTGCGCCGGCGGCGGTGCGTCGAAGCCGCCATCGGCCGGAGCGGCCGGCGCCGGCTGCTGCGGTGCGTCCGGGCCGGTGGGCGCTTCGTCTTCCATGCCGGGCGGCGTCGGGGAGGCGGGGCGGGCGTTGAGCGGGCTGACCTTGATCAGCATGCCCAGGCTCGGATGGTCCAGATAGGTCAGCACGCTGTTCTTCAGGCTGGCTTCCTGGACCATGTGTTGGCTGGCGGACAGCAGGCCGTCGGCGCTGAACTGGTTGATCCAGAAGTCGGTCTGGGTGTTCACGAAGCGCTGCTGGCTGAGGGTGACGGTACCTTCCACCGGGAAGTGGCCGTCTTGTTTCTGGCCCTCGGTCAGGGAAATCTTCACCGGGTTGGTGTCTATCTCCTGGCGCCAGGCCTTGTGCATCAGCACCTGGAAGCCTTCGTTCTGCTTGAGCTTGGCGACCTGCGCATCCATTGCCGTGGGGCGCGAGCTGTCCGGGCCCGGCGGTTGCGCACCCTTGGCCCAGTCATCGGGCGCGGGGCGGCTGGCGAAAACGGCATCGCCGGACTGCTGGAAGAGAATCAGCTCCACCTGGTAGGGCTCGGCGAAGGCTGCCGGCGAGAGCAGGGCCAGTGACAGCAGCAGGGGTTGGAACAGGCGCATTGCACGGGGTCCTTAGTGAGTCTGTGGCTGGAGGCGTTCGAGTAGCGCTTCCAGCGTGTTGAACCGTTCTTCCGGGCGCTCCATGGGCACCTGGAACTTGAAGAGGGTGGCCCCTTCGAATTTGTAGCGATTGGGCTGGCTCTGGATCATCTTGATCAGCACCAGCGGGTCGACGCAGGTATCGGCGGCGAATTCTACCCGGCCTCCCTGGGGGCCGGCATCTACCTTCACGATGCCGAGCTTTTCCGCCTGCAGTTTGAGAAGCGTCAGGCGTATCAGGTTTTTCGCCGGCTCCGGCAGCAGGCCGAAGCGGTCGATCATTTCCACCTGCAGCTCGCGCAGGCCGTCTTCGTCGAGGGCGTTGGCGATGCGCTTGTAGAGGATCAGGCGGCCATGGACGTCCGGCAGGTAGTCCTCGGGGATCAGCGCCGGCACCCGCAGGTTGATGTCCGGACCGCCGCCCAGCGGTTGTTCCAGGTTCGGCTGCTCGCCCTTGCGGATGGCCTTCACCGCGCGTTCGAGCATTTCCATGTAGAGGGTGAAGCCCACCGCCTGGATCTGCCCGCTCTGGCCTTCGCCGAGCAGTTCGCCGGCGCCGCGGATTTCCAGGTCGTGGGTGGCGAGCACGAAGCCGGCGCCCAGGTCCTGGGCGTTGGCGATGGCTTCTAGGCGCTTCTCGGCGTCCGGGGTCATCTGCTTGCGCGGCGGGGTGAGCAGGTAGGCGTAGGCCTGGTGGTGGCTGCGGCCGACGCGCCCGCGCAGCTGGTGCAGCTGGGCCAGGCCGAACTTGTCGGCGCGCTCGATGAGGATGGTGTTGGCGCTGGGCACGTCGATGCCGGTCTCGATGATGGTCGAGGCCACCAGCACGTTGAAGCGCTTGTGGTAGAAGTCGCTCATCACCCGTTCCAGTTCGCGCTCGTTCATCTGCCCGTGGCCGATGCCGATGCGCGCTTCCGGGACCAGCTCGGCCAGGTCGCGGGCGCACTTCTCGATGGTCTTCACTTCATTGTGCAGGAAGTACACCTGGCCGCCGCGCAGCAGTTCGCGCAGCAGGGCTTCCTTGATCACCGACTTCTGTTCTTCCATGACGAAGGTGCGCACGGAGAGGCGGCGCGCCGGCGGCGTGGCGATGATCGACAGGTCGCGCATGCCGGCCACGGCCATGTTGAGTGTGCGCGGGATCGGCGTGGCGGTGAGGGTGAGGATGTCCACCTCGCTGCGCAGCGCCTTGAGTTGCTCCTTCTGGCGCACGCCGAAGCGGTGTTCCTCGTCGATGATGACCAGACCCAGGTTCTTGAACTTGACGTCGTCCTGCAGCAGCTTGTGGGTGCCGATGACGATGTCCACCTTGCCTTCGGCCAGTTGCGCCACGGCGCCTTCGACTTCCTTGGCCGACTTGAAGCGGCTCATCACCTCCACCGTCACCGGCCAGTCGGCGAAGCGGTCGCGGAAGCTGTTGTAGTGCTGCTGGGCGAGGAGGGTGGTGGGCACCAGCACGGCGACCTGCTTGCCGCTGTGTACCGCGACGAAGGCAGCGCGCATGGCCACTTCGGTCTTGCCGAAGCCCACGTCGCCGCAGACCAGGCGGTCCATCGGCTTGTCGGCGAGCATGTCGGCCACCACCGCTTCGATGGCGGTCTGCTGGTCCGGGGTTTCCTCGAAGGGGAATCCGGCGGAGAAGGTGGCGTAGTCGGCCTGCGGGTCCTTGAACGCGTAACCCTTGCGCGCGGCGCGGCGGGCGTAGATGTCCAGCAGCTCGGCAGCGACGTCGCGGACCTGTTCGGCGGCCTTGCGCTTGGCCTTCTGCCAGGTTTCCGAGCCCAGCCGGTGCAGCGGCGCCAGGGCGTCGTCGCTGCCGGTGTAGCGGGCGATCAGGTGCAGGCTGGCCACCGGCACGTAGAGCTTGGCTTCGTCGGCATATTCCAGGGCGAGGAATTCGGCGTGCTGGCCGTCGATCTCCAACGTGATCAGGCCCATGTAGCGGCCGACACCGTGGTCGATGTGCACCACCGGTGCGCCTTCGCGCAGCTCGGTGAGGTTCTTGATGACGTTCTCGCCGCCGTCGCGGGTCTTCTCGCGGCGCCGGCGCTGCATGACGCGCTGGCCGAACAGCGGGCTCTCGGCCACCAGGGCGATGCCCGGCTGGCCTTTGTCGGCGTCCAGCAGCAGGCCTTCGTCCATCGGCGCGATGGTGATCGCCAGGCGGTCCTTGTGCGCCAGGAATCCCGGCCAGCCGTCGACTTCCACCGGGCGCAGCTTCAACCGCGCCAGCAGTTCCAGCAGCACTTCGCGGCGGCCGGCGGATTCGGCGGTGAAGAGGATGCGCCCGTCGAACTGCTCGATGAACTGGCGCAGGCGGGCCAGGGGCTCAGTGGCCTTGGCCTCGATGGCCAGTTCCGGCAGCGGCTCGGCGGCGAAGCGCTCGCGGCCGACGCCCGATTCGATGGGCTCGGGGCTGACGATGACGCGCGGCCAGTTCTTCAGGCGGGCGAAGCAGTCCTCCACCGGCAGGAACACTTCACCGGGCGGCAATAGCGGGCGCTCCGGATCGTAGCGGCGGTCTTCGTAGCGACTGCGCACGTCGGTCCAGAACTGCTCGGCGGCCGTCTCGATGCCCGGCAGGGAGAACACCTGGGTGTCCTGCGGCAGGTAGTCGAACAGCGTCGAAGTCTCGCCATCGTCGAAGAACAGCGGGATGTAGTACTCGATGCCGGCGGGTGTCAGGCCGCTGGCCAGGTCCTGGTAGATCGGGCAGCGGCGGTAGTCGACATCAAAGCGCTCGCGGAAACGGCCGCGGAAACCGGTCACCGCCTCCTTGCGCAGCGGGAACTCGCGGGCCGGCAGCAGGCGGATGCTTTCCACCTTGTCTATGGAGCGCTGGGTTTCCGGGTCGAAGGTGCGCAGCGTCTCGATTTCGTCGTCGAACAGGTCGATGCGATAGGGCAGTTCGCTGCCCATCGGGAACAGGTCGATCAGCGCACCGCGCACGGCGAATTCGCCGTGTTCGTAGACGGTGTCCACGCAACGGTAGCCGGCGGCCTCGAAGCGGCTGCGCATCTGCTCGACGTCGAGTTTCTGGCCGACATCCAGCACCAGGCTGCTGCCGAGCAGGAACTTGGCCGGCGCCAGGCGGTGCAGGGCGGTGGTGATGGGCACCACCAGCACGCCGCGGCGCAATTCGGGGAGCTGATAAAGGGTGGCGACACGCTGGGAAATGATGTCCTGGTGCGGCGAGAACACGTCGTAGGGCAGGGTTTCCCAGTCCGGCAGTTGCAGTACCGGCAGGTCCGGCGCGAAGAAGCGCAGTTCCTGCTCCAGGCGCTCTGCGCTCTGGCTGTCGGCGGTCAGCAACAGGGTGAAACGTTTCGCCGGCCCCGCCGCTTCAGCGATGGCAAGGCTCAGGGCTGCCCCGGGGAGGTTGCCCCAGGATTGCTTGCCGGCTGCGGTCGGCAATGTAGGAATACGCAATACGGACACGGGCAGTCTTGGCTCCGGTCGAGGAATTTGACCGGTCGGATTGTAACTATCCCGATTGACGGATGTCAGTCATACGACCGCTGCGGATTGCCGGCGAATGTTCACGCCGTCATAATGTAGCCCCTTTTTTCTTCTCCTACATGTGGAAGGTATTGCCCGTGACCCAGAAGCCCGACCAGTGTCTCGGTGAGTGGATCGATCGTGAAGCCCTCGCGGAAGCCATGATTCCGCTGATCGGCCAACTCTACCGTAACAACAACGTGGTGACCTCGATCTACGGCCGTGGCCTGATCAACCGTTCGGTGATCGCGATCCTCAAAGCGCACCGTTTCGCCCGTCACCGCCTGGCCGAAGGCGGCCTGTCGGTACACGACACCTTCCCGATCCTCAAGGCGATGAGCGAGCTCAAGCTGGGCGCCGCTTCCGTCGACCTGGGCAAGATGGTTGCCAAGTTCAAGGCCGAAGGTAACGGCCGCAGCATCGAGCAGTTCACCAAGGACGAACTGGCCGACGTGGTCGGCAAGCAGAACGGCGGCGACCGCGAAGGCACCGACGTCGTACTGTACGGCTTCGGCCGCATCGGCCGCCTGTTGGCGCGCATCCTCATCGAGAAGACCGGTGGCGGCGACGGCCTGCGCCTGCGCGCCATCGTCGTCCGCAAGGGCGCCGAGAACGACCTGGTCAAGCGCGCCAGCCTGCTGCGCCGCGACTCCGTGCATGGTCCGTTCGAAGGCACCATCACCATCGATGAAGAACACAACACGATCACTGCCAACGGCAACCTGATCCAGGTGATCTACTCCAACGACCCGGCGTCGATCGACTACACCCAGTACGGCATCAAGAACGCCCTGCTGGTCGACAACACCGGCAAATGGCGTGACGCCGAAGGCCTGGGCCAGCACCTGAAGTGCCCGGGCGTCGACCGCGTGATCCTGACCGCTCCGGGCAAGGGTGCGCTGAAGAACATCGTGCATGGCATCAACCATGGCGACATCACCGCTGACGACAAGATCGTTTCCGCCGCTTCCTGCACCACCAACGCCATCGTGCCGGTGCTGAAGGCTGTCAACGACCAGTACGGCATCGTCAACGGCCACGTCGAAACCGTTCACTCGTTCACCAACGACCAGAACCTGATCGACAACTTCCACAAGGGCAGCCGTCGTGGCCGCGCCGCGCCGCTGAACATGGTGATCACCGAGACCGGTGCCGCCACTGCAGCCGCCAAGGCTCTGCCGGTTCTGAAGGGCAAGCTGACCGGCAACGCCATCCGCGTTCCGACGCCGAACGTCTCCATGGCCATCCTGAACCTGAACCTGGAAAAGGCCACCAACCGCGAAGAGATCAACGAGTACCTGCGCCAGATGGCCATGCACTCGGACCTGCAGAAGCAGATCGACTTCGTCTCCTCCCAGGAAGTGGTTTCCACCGACTTCGTCGGCTCCCGCCATGCGGGTGTCGTCGATGCCGAGGCGACCATCGCCAACGACAACCGCGTCGTGCTGTACGTGTGGTACGACAACGAGTTCGGCTACAGCTGCCAGGTCGTCCGCGTGATGGAAGAGATGGCTGGCGTCAACCCGCCGGCTTTCCCGCGCTGATTCAGGCGGTTTAGGAAAACGGGAGCTCTCGGGCTCCCGTTTTTCGTTACTGGCTCCACCCTACAACGATAAAATCTGCCAATTCCTGATACTGGAAAGACTTCGAATGGATGGACATCATCTGCATGAAGGCGAGCTGAAGCGCGGCCTGAAGAACCGCCATATCCAGCTGATCGCCCTCGGCGGCGCCATCGGTACCGGCCTGTTCCTGGGCTCGGCCGGTGTCCTGCAATCGGCCGGCCCATCGATGATCCTCGGCTACGCCATCGGCGGCTTCATCGCCTTCCTGATCATGCGCCAACTGGGCGAGATGATCGTCGAGGAGCCCGTCGCCGGTTCCTTCAGCCATTTCGCGCACAAGTACTGGGGCGGCTTCGCCGGCTTCATGTCGGGCTGGAACTACTGGGTGCTGTACATCCTGGTGGGGATGTCGGAGCTGACGGCGGTCGGCAAGTACATCCAGTTCTGGTGGCCGGACTTCCCGACCTGGGCGACGGCGGCGGTGTTCTTCGTCCTGATCAACGCCATCAACCTGTTCAACGTGAAGGCCTTCGGCGAGACCGAGTTCTGGTTCGCGATCATCAAGGTCGTCGCCATCATCGGCATGATCCTGCTCGGCATCTGGCTGCTGGTCAGCGGCACCGGTGGTCCTCAGGCTTCGGTGAGCAACCTGTGGGCCCACGGCGGTTTCTTCCCCAATGGCTGGAAGGGGCTGGTGATGGTCCTGGCGATTATCATGTTCTCCTTCGGTGGCCTGGAGCTGGTGGGCATCACTGCCGCCGAGGCTTCCGAGCCGAAGAAGGTGATCCCCAAGGCGATCAACCAGGTCATCTACCGCATCCTGATCTTCTACATCGGCGCGCTGGCCGTGCTGCTTTCGCTGTACCCCTGGGATGCCCTGCTGCAGAGCATCAGCAGCGCTGGCGACCCCTACAGCGGCAGCCCGTTCGTGAAGGTCTTCTCGCTGCTGGGCAGCGATATCGCGGCCAACATCCTGAACTTCGTGGTGCTCACTGCCGCGTTGTCGGTCTACAACAGCTGCGTGTACTGCAACAGCCGCATGCTCTTCGGCCTGGCCGAGCAGGGCGACGCCCCGCGCGCCTTCGCCAAGGTCGATGACCGTGGCGTACCGCTGCTGGCCATCGGCGTCTCGGCCTTCATCACCCTGGCCTGCGTGGTGGTCAACTACGTGATCCCGCACCAGGCGCTGGAGCTGCTGATGTCCCTGGTGGTCGCCGCCCTGGTGATCAACTGGGCGATGATCAGTCTGGCGCACATGAAGTTCCGCAAGGCCATGCAGGCCAAAGGTGTGCAGCCGTTCTTCCGCGCGCTGTGGTACCCCTTCGGCAACTGGCTGTGCCTGGCCTTCGTGGTGTTCATCCTCGGCATCATGCTGCAGATCCCGGGCATCGACGTGTCGGTGTACGCGATCCCGGTGTGGATCGTGCTGATGGGTGCCTGCTACCTGTTCAAGCGCAAGTCCCCGGCCAAGGTCAACGCCTGAACCGGTTGAGAAACGGGAGCTTCGGCTCCCGTTTTCTTTGGTAATGCACCTTTGCCGGAGCGGAAACAGTGGCGCCGGGTGCTTGCGGTAGAATGCCCGGCGCCGCGCGCCTGGCAGCGAAGGAGAAAACCTTGTTCCGTGCAAGCCTGTTGATCGTTCTGCTGGTCGCCGCCGTGAGCGGCTGCGGGCAGTCCGTCGAACGCTTCGGCGGCCCGACCATGGGCAGCAGCTACACGGTGCAGTACGTGCCGACCGGCCAGTCGCCGGATGCCGCGAAGCTCAAGGCCGAGGTCGAGGCGATCCTCACCGGCCTGGACGAGCAGTTCTCCACCTACCGCGACGAATCCGTCGTGTCGCGCTTCAACGCCCTGCCGGCCGGCGACTGCATGGCCTTGCCGGCGGACATGCAGACGCTGTGGCGCTATGGCGAGACTCTCTCGCAGCAGAGCGGCGGCGCCTTCGATCTTACTGTCGAGCCGCTGATGAACCTCTGGGGCTTCGGACCGCAGTCGCGCACCGAGCAGGTGCCGGATGCCGCCGCCCTTGAGCGCGAGCGGACACGGGTCGGTCATCAGCACCTGCGCCTGGATGGCGAGCGGCTGTGCAAGGACGTCAACGCACAGCTGGACTTCGACAGCATCGTCGCCGGCTACGCAGTGGACAAGGTCAGCGCGCGCCTGGCCGAGCTGGGATTGAAGGATTACCTGGTGGAGATCACCGGCGAGCTCAAGGCCGTGGGCCGCAAACCGGACGGCACGCCCTGGCGCATTGCCCTGGAAGTGCCCAGCGGCGAGCGCGAGCGGCAGGTGGAGCGCTCGTTGGTGCTGGATGGCTTCGGGTTGTCCACCTCCGGCGACTACCGCAACTATTTCGAGGAAGGTGGGCAGCGCTATTCGCACACCTTCGATGCGCGCAGCGGCGCGCCGGTCAGGCACGCGCTGGCGGCGGTCACCGTGGCCGATGCGCAGGCGTTGCGCGCCGATGGCCTGTCGACCCTGTTGATGGTGCTGGGGCCGGAGGAGGGCTATACCTTTGCCGAGCGCAATGGTCTGGCGGCGTTCTTCATCGTGCGCCAGGGCGAAGGTTTCGTGACCCGCGCGACGCCGCGCTTCGAAGCGCTGTTTCCGAAGCCTGAATGAAAGCTTCAGCGGGCATGATGTCGCCCGGAAAGCCGGTAAAGGCATGTAGTGACGGCAAAATTCGCCTACCTGCCGACCAACCGCTAATGTGCAGCCTTTTGCCGCAGGGCTAAGCTGCGCCAATGATTTCGATCCGCCTCGGCGCATGTGGTGCCGGGGTTTTGCCGGGAGCGCCACGCGGGCGCCCCGGCCTGTTCTGAAGGAGTACGCATGGCTGTCTACAACTACGACGTGGTGATTCTCGGCACGGGCCCGGCAGGCGAGGGGGCGGCGATGAACGCCTCCAAGTACGGGCGCAAGCTGGCGGTGGTGGACAGCCGTCGCGTGGTCGGCGGCAACTGCACGCACCTGGGCACCATCCCGTCCAAGGCGCTGCGTCACTCGGTGAAGCAGATCATCGAGTTCAACACCAACCCGATGTTCCGCCAGATCGGCGAGCCGCGCTGGTTCTCCTTCCCGGACGTGCTGAAAAGCGCCGAGAAGGTCATCTCCAAGCAGGTTTCCTCGCGTACTGGCTACTACGCGCGCAACCGCATCGACATGTTCAACGGCACTGCCAGCTTCGTCGACGAGCGCACCGTTGAAGTGGTGACCCCTAGCGGCGCCGTGGAGCGCCTGGTGGCCGACCAGTTCGTCATCGCCACCGGCTCGCGTCCGTATCGTCCGTCGGACATCAACTTCAATCACCCGCGCGTCTACGACAGCGACACCATCCTGTCGCTGAGCCACACCCCGCGCCGCCTGATCATCTACGGAGCCGGTGTGATCGGCTGCGAGTACGCCTCGATCTTCAGCGGCCTGGGCGTGCTGGTGGACCTGGTCGATACCCGCGACCAGCTGCTGAGCTTCCTCGACGACGAAATCTCCGATGCGCTGAGCTACCACCTGCGCAACAACAACGTGCTGATCCGTCACAACGAGGAATACGAGCGCGTGGAAGGCCTGGACAACGGGGTGATCCTGCACCTGAAGTCGGGCAAGAAGATCAAGGCCGACGCCCTGCTGTGGTGCAACGGCCGTACCGGCAACACCGACCGCCTGGGCCTGGAGAACATCGGCATCAAGGTCAACAGCCGTGGCCAGATCGAGGTGGACGAGAACTACCGCACCTCGGTGTCGAACATCTACGCCGCGGGCGATGTGATCGGCTGGCCGAGCCTGGCCAGCGCCGCCTACGACCAGGGCCGTTCGGCCGCCGGCAACATCGTCGAGCACGACGGCTGGCGCTTCGTCAACGACGTGCCGACCGGCATCTACACCATTCCGGAGATCAGCTCCATCGGCCGCAACGAAAGCGAGCTGACCGCGGCGAAGATCCCCTACGAAGTGGGCAAGGCCTTCTTCAAGGGCATGGCCCGCGCACAGATCTCCAACGAGCCGGTGGGCATGCTGAAGATCCTGTTCCACCGCGAAACCCTGGAAATCCTCGGCGTGCACTGCTTCGGCGACCAGGCGTCGGAGATCGTCCACATCGGCCAGGCGATCATGAACCAGCCGGGCGAGCTGAACACCCTGAAGTACTTCGTCAACACCACCTTCAACTATCCGACCATGGCCGAAGCCTACCGCGTAGCGGCGTTCGACGGCCTGAACCGGATTTTTTGAAGTACCCCGACCGGCGGCCTGAGCCGGTCGGGGGGAACCTGCTCAGCGATTCCCGATCGTGGCAGTGGCCAAACCGGGAAAGTCTGTGATCAGGCTGTCCACGCCAAAATCGGCGAGCCGGCGCATCAGGGCCGGCTCGTTGACCGTCCAGACCGACACATGCAGCCCCTGTTTCTGCGCTTTCAGCAGGCGCTCCGGGGTGCACAGCGTCCAGTTCAGCGCCAGCAGATCGCAGCCGTAGTGCGCGGCGACCTTCAACGGGTCGAGCCAGGCGTACTCAGCCACCAGCCCGCGGGACAGTTCCGGCGCCAGTTCTTCCACCGCGCGCAGCACCGTGCGTGAACTCGAGGTCACGGTGATGCGGTCGCGCAGGCCGAAGCGACCGACCAGATGGTGGATCGCCTGCACGGTGCGGCTCGCACGCTCCTTCGAGGCACTCTTGACTTCCAGCTGCCAGTGTTCGAACTCGCAGCGCTCGAACAGCTCAGCCAGACGTGGGATGGGGCAGGGGCGCACCCAGCCCGGACCGCCCTGGCGGGCGTCCATGGTGACCAGGTCGTCCGCCAGTTGCTCGGAGACCTTGCCGCGCCGGCCGGTGGTGCGCTTGAGCGTCGGGTCGTGGATCACCATCAGCTCGCCGTCGCGGGACAGGTGCAGGTCCAGCTCGCAACGCTTCACGTTGTGTTCCAGGCAGCGCTGGAAGCTGGTCAGGGTGTTTTCCGGTGCTTCGCCTTTGGCGCCGCGATGTCCATAGATCAGAGTCACTGGGGCTCCTTGGGAGACGGATTCTGGGGCTTGAGGTATTGGGCGTGGTGCTGGCGCACCGCATCGACGACGCGGCCGCTCTCGAAATAGACACTGAATTCGCGATAGTCCCAGCGGGTGATCGGCGGCTTGCCTACCGGCGGGTGCTCGTCGTCCGGCAGGCCGAAGCGCTCCAGCACGGCGTTCTGGCTCTCGCCGCGGGCCGGCAGGACGATATGCGGATCGCCCTGGTCGCCCACCGGAATTTCTATCGTATCGGCCATCAGTGGCAGGGGTATGGCAAGGCAGAGCAGCAGGAGCAGGTGGCGCATGGAGTTCCCTTCGTTCATTCGCCGCGGGCCTTGGCCAGACGGCGTTCCAGTGCCTGGCGCTGGAGGATGTGGCGAGCCAGCAGCTGGCGCTGGGCATCGCTGAGCGTCTCGAATTCGGTGCCGATCTCGTAGCGGCCGTCGGCCTCCTGCTGGCAGTGGGTGACCTTCGCGCGCAGCAGCAGGCCCAGGCCCTGGGGCAGCAGGACGATCTTCAGCGCCAGGCCCAGGCCGACCGCAAGGGGCTGGTGGTCGCGAAAGTCGATGCCGCCTTCGGAGAGCGTCACCGGGCGCGCCGGGCCGATCTCGCGCAGCAGGCTCTGGGTCAGGGCCTGGGCGATCAGGTCGATGCGCTTGTTGATCACCTTCAGATAGCTGGCCAGCGGACGGTCGCGCTCGTTGATATGGCGCAGCAGGTGCTGCGACTCGAAGTCGGTCAGGTGCAGGTCGCTGAGCAGATTGAACAGCGCCGAATCATCCTGAAGCACTTCTTGCGACTGGATTTCGTCCTCGCGCAGCGGGCGAAATTCCAATGCGAGCGTGTCTTCAATACGATAGTATTCGCGGCGGTCATCCGCGTCTGGAGTGGACATGGCGAACCCACGGAGGCAGTGATGGTCTGAGTGTAAAGCCGCCTGCCGAGCCTCGCCACACGGAAGTCGAACGCCAGAGGGAACCTAGAGTCTGGTTACGATCACGCGAGCTAGAGCAGAACAAGGCGCAACGACCAACGGGAGTAACAGCCAAAGGCTGGCCCGAAGGGCGAGCGCCAGCGAGTCAAATAGGCGAGGACGCGCAGTTTACGTTTGGTAAATGAGCATCCGAGCCTGTTTTTAACGCAGTTATGCCGACGCGCAGCTGATCGTAAGTAGACTCTGGCGTTCGACGCACTCTTCATCTTCTAAATCGGCCCCACATGTTCAGACCCCTTTCCGTCTACATCGGAACGCGCTACACCCGCGCAAAACGCCGCAGTCACTTTGTCTCCTTCATTTCGCTCACTTCCATGATCGGCCTCGCGCTGGGCGTGGTGGTGATGATCGTCGTGCTCTCGGTCATGAACGGTTTCGACCATGAGATGCGCACCCGCGTGCTGGGCATGGTGCCCCACGCCACGGTCGAGTCCTACCAGCCCATCTCCGACTGGCAGGGCATCGCCGGGCAGATCAAGACCCAGCACCCCAACGTGCTGGAGGTCGCCCCCTTCATCCAGATGCAGGGCCTGCTCAGCGCCGGCGGCACGGTGCAGAAGGTGCTGATCAATGCCGTGGACCCGAACGAGGAGAGCAAGGTCTCGATCATCGACCAGTTCTTCACGCAGGGCTCGCTGCAGAGCCTGAAGCCCGGCGAGTTCGGCATCATCATCGGCGACAAGGCGGCGAAGAACCTCGGCGTGAAGCTGGGCGACAAGGTCACCTTCATCGCCCCGGAAGTCTCGGTCACTCCGGCCGGCGTGTTCCCGCGCATGAAGCGCTTCACCGTGGTCGGCACCTTCCACATTGGCGCCGGCGAGCTGGATGGCTACGTCGGCATGGTCCATATCGACGACGCCGCACGCATGCGCCGCCTCAAGGACGGCCAGGTGGAAGGCCTGCGCCTGAAGCTCGACGACCTGTTCCAGGCGCCGCGCACCGCCTGGGAAATCGCCCGTACCCTGAAGGGCAACGACTACTTCGCCCGCGACTGGACCCGCAGCCACGGCAACCTGTACCAGGCGATCCGCATGGAGAAATCCATGATCGGCCTGTTGCTGCTGCTGATCGTTGCGGTCGCCGCGTTCAACATCATTTCCACCCTGGTCATGGTCGTCACCGACAAGAAGGCCGACATCGCCATCCTGCGTACCCTGGGCGCCACGCCGGGGCAGATCATGGCCACCTTCATGGTCCAGGGCACGGTGATCGGGGTGATCGGCACCTTCATCGGCGGCGTGCTGGGCGTGCTCGCGGCGCTCAACGTCAGCTCCGCCATTGCCCTGCTGGAACGCCTGCTGGGCCACAAATTCCTCAACGCGGACGTCTACTTCATCGATTACCTGCCCTCGCAGCTGATGAGCGAGGACGTGATCCTGGTGTGCAGCGCCGCGCTGATCCTGAGTTTCTTCGCCACCCTGTATCCGGCCTGGCGTGCGGCCCGCACCCAGCCCGCGGAGGCCCTGCGTTATGAGTAAGCCGACCCCCAACGACCAGGCCGTCCTGAGCTGCCGCGACCTCGGCAAGCGCTACGAGGAGGGCCCGCAGTCGGTCGAGGTGCTCTCCGGCGTGCAGCTGGAGCTGCTCCCAGGGGAGCGCGTCGCCATCGTCGGCAGCTCCGGCTCGGGCAAGAGCACCCTGCTGAACATGCTCGGCGGCCTCGACACGCCCAGCACCGGCAGCGTCTGGCTGGCCGGCGAACAGCTGTCGGCGCTGAACGAGAAGCAGCGCGGCCTGCTGCGCAACCGCGCGCTGGGCTTCGTCTACCAGTTCCACCACCTGCTTCCTGAATTCACCGCCCTGGAGAACGTCTGCATGCCGCTGCTGATCGGCAAGACGCCGATCCCCGAGGCACGTCAGCGCGCGACCGCGTTGCTGGAGCGCGTGGGCCTGAAACACCGCCTGAGCCATAAGCCGGCCGAACTCTCCGGTGGTGAGCGCCAGCGCGTGGCGATCGCCCGCGCCCTGGTGAATACGCCGAAACTGGTGCTGCTCGACGAGCCCACCGGCAACCTCGACCAGCACACCGCCCACGGTATCCAGGAACTGATGCTGGAACTGTCGCAGTCCCTGCGCACCGCCTTCCTGGTGGTGACCCACGACACCCACCTTGCCCAGCAGATGGACCGCGTGCTGCGCCTGGAGGAGGGCCGGCTGGTCGCCGCCTGAGGGATAACGGAATGTTCAGACCCCTGTCCATCTTCATCGGCACCCGCTATACGCGGGCCAAGCGACGCAACCACTACATCTCGTTCATCTCCCTGACCTCGATGATCGGTCTCGCCCTGGGCGTGCTGGCCATGATCGTGGTGCTCTCGGTGATGAATGGCTTCCAGAAGGAAATGCGCTCGCGCATCCTCGGCATGGTTCCGCACGCCGTGCTGCAGCAGGCCAGCGGCCCGCTGGACGACTGGCAGCACGTGGCCGAGGCCGCGAAGAAAAATCCGCAGGTTGTCGGCGCGGTGCCCTATACCCAGGTCGACGGCATGCTCTCCTACAAGGGCCTGATGCAGCCCATCGAAGTGGACGGCGTCGACCCGGCGCTGGAAACCCAGGTGTCGATCATCGGCCAGCACATGGTCCAGGGGCGTCTCGAGGACCTCAAGGCCACCGAATTCGGCGTGGTCATTGGTGAGATCACCGCGCGGCGCTTCCACGTCGCCGTCGGTGACAGCCTGCTGCTGATCGTCCCCGAGCCCAGCACGGCGCCTGGCGGCATCACCCCGCGCATGCAGCGCCTGAATGTCGTTGGCGTGTTCAAGGTCGGTGCCGAGCTGGACAGCACCCTGGCGCTGATCCACGTCGATGACGCAGCGAGCCTGATGCGCTGGCAGCCCGGCCAGGTGCAGAGCGTGCGCATCGCCCTGAAGGACCTGTTCCAGGCGCCGGACATCGGCGCGGCCATCGCCAAACAGCTGGGCGACGGTTATCGCTCGGTGGACTGGACCCACACCCAGGGCAGCCTGTTCAGCGCGATGAAGATGGAAAAGACCATGATCGGCCTGCTGCTGTTGCTGATCGTCGCGGTCGCCGCCTTCAACATCATCGCCACCCTGATCATGGTGGTGGCCGACAAGCGCGCGGACATCGCCATCCTGCGTACCCTGGGCGCCACCCCGAAGCAGATCATGGCGATCTTCATGGTGCAGGGCACGGTGATCGGCCTGATCGGTACCGTCATCGGCTGCGTGCTGGGCGTGCTGGCGGCGTACAACGTCACCGCCATCGTCTCGACTCTGGAACGCATCGCCGGCACCCACGTGTTCAACTCGGACATTTACTTCATCAACTACCTGCCATCCGATCCGCAGATCACCGATATCGTGCTGATCTGCGTCGCAGCGCTGTCGATGAGCTTCCTCGCCACGCTGTACCCGGCCTGGCGCGCGGCGTCGACCCAGCCGGCGGAATCGCTGCGGTACGAGTGATGCTCCGGCCCATGAAAAAGCCGCCTCTCGGGGCGGCTTTTTTGTTTCAGGAAGAGCACCCTGTAGGAGCGGGCCATGCCCGCGATCGCGCGCATGGCGCGCTCCTACAAAGGCAGCAGCTACAGACCTTGCTGCACATTGCGCAGCGCCCGGCGACGCCGCCAGCTGCGGCCGATCCACCAGCGCCAGTAACCCTCGGTAGCCAGGTAGCCGAGGATGCCCACCAGAATCCCGCAGATCACCGAACCAAGCAGGAACGGCTGCCAGAGCATCGACAGTTCGCCGCTGATCCATTCCCAGGTCAGGTGGTCGGGGAGGGCGCGCGCCGGGATGCCCATGACCCAGGCGCCCATCTTGTAGGTGCAGTAGAACACCGGCGGCATGGTGATCGGGTTGGTCAGCCAGACCAGCCCGACCGAGATCGGCAGGTTGGCCCGCACCCATACGGCCAGGGAGGCGGCCAGCAGCATCTGCAACGGGATCGGGATGAAGGCGGCGAACAGCCCCATGCCCATGGCGCGGGACACGGAGCGGCGGTTCAGGTGCCAGAGGTTGGGCGATTGGATCAGCGGTCCGAGAAAGCGCAGGCCCTTATGGTTCCTGATGCTCTCCGGATCCGGCATGTAGCGCTTGAAAATTCGGCGCGGCATGGAGGAAATCTCTGGCAGACGGACGACGGCCCATTATGCCTAGCTAGGTGACAGTCATTGGTTGCCAAGTATGTCCGTGTGTAACCGCAGCGGCCTGATCGCGAATCGGCCAGACCAGCGGTCATGCGGTGGCTCCAGGGAGGAGTCCATTGCCTCGTTCAGGGATGTTCGCGCTGGCCTTCGGGCTGCTGGCGCTGCGCTGGTTATCGGCAATTCCACCCGGATGGGTGCTGTTGCTGCTGGTTGTGCTGGCGTTGCCGCTGCTGTTCACCCGTGGCTATTTCATTGGCCTGTTCCTGCTCGGGTTTGCCTGGGCCTGCCAGTCGGCGCAGTGGGCCCTGGATGACCGGCTGGCCAGGGACCTCGACGGCCGCACGCTTTGGTTGGAGGGAAGGGTAGAGGGGCTGCCGGATCGCTCCGGGCCTTCGGTGCGCTTCATGCTTTCCGATGTCTCCAGCCCGCGGGCGCGGGTGCCGGCCACCTTGCGCCTGTCCTGGTTCGATGGCCCGCCGGTGGAGGGGGGCGAACGCTGGCGCCTGGCGGTGAAGCTCAAGCGCCCCCATGGCATGGCCAATGGCGCGGGCTTCGACTACGAGGCCTGGCTTACCGCGCAGCGTATCGGCGCCACCGGCAGCGTGAAGGACGGGCAGCGGCTGGAGGCGGCCAGCGGTCCGCCGGCCTGGCGCGAAGCCTGGCGGCAACGCCTGCTGGCGGTCGATGCCCATGGTCGCTCCGGCGCGCTGGCGGCGCTGGTGCTGGGCGATGCGTCCGGCCTCACGACGTCGGACTGGCAGGTGCTGCAGGACACCGGAACCCTGCACCTGATGGTGATCTCCGGCTCGCACATTTCCCTGCTGGCGGGGCTGCTCTATGCCGTGGTCGCGGGATTGGCGCGTTTCGGCTGCTGGCCGTCGCGCCTGCCCTGGCTGCCCTGCGCTTGCCTGCTGGCTGCGGCCGGCGCCTGGTCCTACAGCCTGATGGCGGGGTTCGATGTGCCGCTGCAGCGGGCCTGCGTCATGGTCTCGATCGTCCTGCTCTGGCGCCTGCGCTATCGCCGCAGTGGTCTGTGGACGCCCTTGCTCGGCGCCTTGCTGGTGGTGCTCCTGGCCGAGCCCTTGGTCGTTCTGCTGCCGGGCTTCTGGTTGTCCTACGCGGCGGTGGCGCTGCTGATCTTTGGCTTCTCCGGCCGCCTGGGGCGCTGGACGGCCTGGCGCACCTGGCTACGCGCGCAATGGCTGATGGCGATCGGGCTGCTGCCGGCGTCCATTGCCCTCGGCCTGCCGCTGAGTATTTCCGGGGTGATCGCCAACCTGATCGCCGTGCCTTGGGTGGAAATGGTGGTCGTGCCGCTGGCCTTGCTGGGCAGTCTGGCGTTGGGCATCCCCTGGCTGGGCGAGGCGCTGCTCTGGGTGTCTGGCGGGTTGCTGGAACTGCTGTTCCGCCTGCTGGGCTGGATGGCCGGGCTGGCGCCTGCCTGGCAGCCCGTGGCGGCGCCGACCTGGTCGTTGTTGCTGGCGATGCTCGGGGCGTTATTGCTGCTGGCCCCGGCAGGTGTTCCATTGCGGGCGCTCGGGGTGGCGATGTTCCTGCCGGTGTTCTGGCCGTCGATTCCGCTATTGCCGCTGGGGCAGGCCGAAGTCCGGGTATTGGATGTGGGGCAGGGCCTGTCGGTGCTGATCCGTACCCGTAGCCAGGCCTGGCTTTATGACACCGGCGCGCGCAATGGCGACTTTGACATCGGCGAGCGGGTCGTCGTGCCGACCTTGCGTAGCCTGGGGGTCGGCCATCTCGACCTGCTGATGCTCAGCCACGCTGACAATGACCACGCTGGTGGCGCCCTGGCGGTGAAGAAGTCGCTGCGGCCGGCTCAGGTGATCAGCGGTGAGCCGGATCGCTTATCCCCTGAGTTGCGGGCAAGCCCTTGCCGGAACCAGCACTGGGACATCGATGGCGTGAGCTTCTCGTCCTGGACATGGACGGGCGCGCAGGAGAGCAACGACCGCTCCTGCGTACTGGAACTGGAAGCCGGTGGCGAGCGTTTATTGCTGACCGGCGACCTGCCGCAATCCGGCGAGCTGGCCTGGTTGGCCGGGCACCCGGACGTCCACGTCGACTGGCTGCTGGCCGGGCACCATGGCAGCCGCAGCTCTTCCGGGCCTGCCTTCCTGCGGGGCATTTCGCCATCCGCCGCGATCATTTCCCGCGGCGCCAACAACCCCTACGGCCATCCCCATCCGTCGGTCGTCGAGCGCTTCCATGCACTTGGCATCCGGATTCACGATACGGCGCAGGAGGGCGCTCTGTCGCTGGTGCTTGGCACCCACGGCGAGCTCCGGGGAGTGCGGGAAGGCGCACATTTCTGGCAGGAAAAATGAGACGGGGGCGGTCGGCTGGCACGGGCCCCTGTGCTAGAGTGGCGCCACTTTTTTTCAGGGGATTCACCACTGTGTGGGAACTGGTCAAAGCTGGCGGCTGGATGATGCTGCCGATCATGCTGAGCTCCGTCGCTGCCATGGCGATCATCGCCGAACGTCTCTGGACCCTGCGCTTGAGCCGCGTGGCCCCGCCGCAACTGCTCGGCCAGGTGTGGAAGCAGATCAAGGACAAGAAGATGAACAGCCAGGCCCTGAAGGACCTGCGCGCGTCGTCCCCGCTGGGTGAAATCCTCGCCGCCGGCCTGGCCAACTCCAAGCATGGTCGCGAGATCATGAAGGAGTGCATCGAGGAGGCCGCCTCCCGCGTCATCCACGAGCTGGAGCGCTACCTCAACGCGCTTGGCACCATCGCTGCCATGGCCCCGCTGCTCGGCCTGCTGGGTACCGTGTTCGGCATGATCCAGATCTTCAGCGCCTTCATGGGCGACGGCATGGCCAACGCGCCGATGCTCGCCGGCGGTATCTCCAAGGCCCTGATCACCACCGCTTCGGGCCTGATCGTGGCGATCCCGGCGGTCTTCTTCCACCGTTACCTGCTGCGCCGCGTCGATGAACTGGTCATCGCCATGGAGCAGGAAGCCATCAAGCTGGTGGAAGTGACCCAGGGCGATCGCGAAGTCGATTTCTCCATGGAAGGCAAAGCGTGAAGTTCCGCCGCAGAGCGGGTGGCGCGGCCCGCGAGGATGTCTTCATCAACCTCGCGTCGCTGATCGACGTGATCTTCGTGCTGCTGCTGTTCTTCGTGGTCAGCACCTCGTTCACCAAGCCGGCGCAACTCAAGGTCGAACTGCCCGAGGCGGTCAGCGGCACGCCGCCGGAAGCCACCGAGATCAAACAGCTGGAAATCTCCATCAGCGTCGAGGGGCACTACGCCCTGAACGGCCAGAGCCTGGCCCGTGACGACCTGGAGAATCTGATGAATGCCATGCAGCGCGAGTCCGCCGGCGACAACAGCCTGCCGGTAGTGATCACCGCCGACGGCAAGGTGAACTACCAGTCCGTGGTCACCGCGATGGATGCCGCAGGCAAGCTGGGCTTCACCCACCTGCGCATCACCACCATCGAGGCCCAGGCGGACAAGAAGACCCCCTGATGGCGCTCTCCGACCGCCTGCTCGACGCCTGGTACAAGGGCCACCCGGCCCTGGCCTTGCTCAAGCCCCTCGAACTGCTCTACCGGCGCGTCGCCCGTGGCCGCCGCGAAGGTTTCCTCTCCGGCGCCAGGCCGGCCTACCGCTCCCCCGTGCCGATCATCGTGGTCGGCAACATCACCGTGGGCGGCACCGGCAAGACGCCGATGATCCTCTGGTTGATCGAACACTGCCGCGCCCGTGGCCTGAAGGTTGGCGTGGTCAGCCGCGGTTACGGCGCCAGGCCGCCGCAGACGCCCTGGCGCGTGCGCTCCGAGCAGTCGGCGGCGGAGGCGGGGGACGAGCCGCTGATGATCGTGCGCCGCAGTGGCGTGCCGCTGATGATCGATCCGGACCGTTCCAGTGCCGTGCGCGCGCTGCTGGCCGAAGAGCCGCTGGACCTGATCCTCTGTGACGACGGCCTGCAGCACTACCGTTTGGCCCGCGACCTGGAGCTGGTGCTGATCGACGCTGCCCGAGGCCTGGGTAACGGCCGCTGCCTGCCCGCCGGGCCGCTGCGCGAGCCGGCCGAGCGCCTGCAGGAGGTGGATGCCGTGCTGCACAACGGCGCGCCGTCCGATCCGCCGGGCGCCTTCTCCTTCGTCCTGCGACCTTCCGCCCTGGTCAACCTGGCCAGCGGCGAACGCCGTGGCGTCGAGCATTTCCCCGCCGGTCAGCCGCTCCATGCCCTGGCCGGGATCGGCAACCCGCAGCGTTTCTTCACGACGCTCGAGGCGCTAAACTGGCGGCCGATTCCGCATCCCTTCCCCGACCATGCGGCCTATACCGCCGAGCAGCTGCGCTTCACGCCGGAACTGCCGCTGGTCATGACCGAGAAGGATGCGGTGAAATGCCGGTCCTTCGCCGCGCCCGACTGGTGGTACCTCGCCGTCGAAGCGCAGCCCTCGCCGGCCTTCGTCGCCTGGTTCGACGCCCAGCTCGAGCGCCTGGTCGCCCGCTGATCCATCGTCGCAATCCGGCGCCGCCCGCATTCACATTCTTCGCTGTTCAAGCTCAAGGAACGCACCATGGACCCGAAACTCCTCGATATCCTCGCCTGTCCGCTGTGCAAGGGCCCGCTCAAGCTCACCGACGACAAGTCCGAGCTGATCTGCAAGGCCGACGGCCTGGCCTACCCGGTGCGCGACGGCATCCCGGTGATGCTCGAAGGCGAGGCACGTACCCTGAACGTCGACGAGCGTCTGGACAAGTAACCCATGAGCCAGGCCTACACCGTCGTCATTCCCGCCCGCTACGCCTCTACCCGCCTGCCCGGCAAGCCGCTGCAGGACATCGCCGGCAAGCCGATGATCCAGCACGTCTGGGCGCAGGCCGGCAAAAGCTCGGCCACCCAGGTGGTGGTCGCCACCGACGATCAGCGCATCTTCGATGCCTGCCAGGGCTTCGGCGCCGAGGTGGTGCTGACCCGTGCCGACCACAACTCCGGCACCGACCGCCTGGCGGAAGTGGCGGACGCGCTGGGCCTGGCCGACGACGCCATCGTGGTCAACGTGCAGGGCGACGAGCCGCTGGTACCGCCGTCGATCATCGACCAGGTGGCCGCCAACCTCGCGGCGCACCCGGAAGCGGGCATCGCCACCCTGTGCGAGGAAATCCACGACCCGGCCGCGCTGTTCAACCCGAACATCGTCAAAGTGGTGAGCGACAAGAACGGCCTGGCCCTGACCTTCAGCCGCGCCACGCTGCCCTGGGCGCGCGACGCTTTTGCCGTGGATCGCGAAAGCCTCCCAGCCAACGTGCCATATCGCCGCCACATCGGCATCTACGCCTACCGCGCACGCTTCCTCCGCGACTTCGTGGCCTGGGGCCCGTGCTGGCTGGAAGACACCGAGTGCCTGGAGCAGCTGCGCGCGCTCTGGCACGGCGTACGTATCCACGTGGCTGACGCCCTGGAAGCACCGCAGGCTGGTGTCGATACCCCGGAAGACCTGGAGCGCGTACGGCGCATCCTGGGGGCCTGATGAAGGTCCTGTTCGTCTGCCTGGGCAACATCTGCCGCTCGCCCACCGCCGAGGGCGTATTCCGCCACAAGGTTCGCGCAGCGGGTCTTGAGGACCGCATCGAGATCGACTCCGCCGGCACCGGCGACTGGCACGTCGGCAAGGCGCCGGATGCGCGCACCCGCGCCGCAGCGTTGCGTCGCGGCTATGACCTGTCGAACCTGCGTGCGCGGCAGGTCAGTGTGGAGGATTTTTCCCGCTACGACCTGATCCTCGCCATGGATCACGCCAACCTGCGCGACCTGAAGCACCTGCGTGCCGGAAACGGGGCGGCCGAGCTGGACCTGTTCCTGCGCCGCTACGAGCTGGAAATCGATGAAGTCCCCGACCCGTACTACGGCGGCGACGACGGATTCGAGCAGGTGCTGGACCTGGTGGAGCAGGCCTGCGACGGTCTGCTCACGGAAGTGAAGAGGCGCCTGTGACGCTGCAACTGCAAGAAAACCTGTCCCTCAAGCCCTACAACACCTTTGGTGTCGAGGTTGCCGCCCGCTGGTTCGCCCAGGCGCATGACGACACCGAGGTGCGCGCAGGCATCGCCGCCGCCGCCGAAAAGAACCTGCCGCTGATGGTGATCGGTGGCGGCAGCAACCTGCTGCTGACCCGTGACGTCGAGGCGCTGGTACTGCGCATGGCGTCCCGTGGCGTTCGCATCCTCAGTGACGACGGCGACCGCGTGCTGGTCGAGGCGGAAGCCGGCGAGGTCTGGGACGACTTCGTGCGCTGGACCCTCGGGCAGGGCTTTGGCGGACTGGAAAACCTCAGCCTGATTCCCGGCACCGTGGGCGCCGCGCCCATGCAGAACATCGGTGCCTACGGCGTCGAGATCAAGGACGTCTTCGCCGGCCTGACCGCGCTGGATCGCCAAAGCGGCGAGCTGCGCGAGTTCGGCCTGGAAGACTGCGCCTTCGCCTATCGCGACAGCCGCTTCAAGCGTGAGCCGGGCCGCTGGCTGATCCTGCGGGTGCGCTTCGCCCTGACCCGTGCGGCGCAGCTGCATCTGGACTACGGCCCGGTACGCCAGCGCCTGGCAGAGGAGGGCGTTACCGCGCCGACGCCGGCTGATGTATCGCGGGTGATCTGCGCGATCCGCCGTGAAAAGCTGCCCGACCCGGCGGTACTCGGCAATGCCGGGAGCTTCTTCAAGAATCCTGTGGTGCCTGCCAGCCAGGCGGACCACCTGCGCGCGCGCTACAGCGACCTGGTGGCCTACCCGCAAGGCGACGGCCTGGTGAAGCTGGCGGCCGGCTGGCTGATCGACAAGGCGGGGTGGAAGGGCTTCCGTGACGGCGCGGCGGGCGTGCATGCACAGCAGGCGCTGGTGCTGGTCAATTACGGCGGAGCTACCGGCGCGCAGCTGTATGCGCTGGCGGAGCGCATCCGGGGCGACATCCAGCAGCGTTTTGGTGTTGAGCTGGAGATGGAGCCGAATCTCTATTGAGGTGGGTGCCGGGCTTCATAAAAAGGGGATGCAGATGCATCCCCTTTTTCATGTGTGGCTGTAGGAGCGAGCTTGCTCGCGAATCGCCCCGAGATGCAGGGCCAGGCCGGGCGTAGGAGCGGACTTCGTCCGCGATTGGCTTCCGGCGCGATGCGGACCCATCGCGGACAGAGTCCGCTCCTACGAAGGGCCTGTGCGCGTAGGGCGTATAACGTTCGACGTTATACGCCGTTTGACCTTGGCTCCCGAACGCTCCAGGGCTGGTCACGGAGCTGCCGCGTTACGGCACTCCGAATTCAGCCATACGCCGACAGTGAGTACGGTACAGCGGCGTACAACCGCGAACGATTGTACGCCCTACGGGTGTGAAGACAGTTGCTCCTACAAAGCCGACGGGCACCACAGTGCGAGGGCAATAAAAAAGGGGATGCGGCTGCATCCCCTTTTTCATGCCGGAAGCGATCAGCTGTGGTGTTTTTCTACCACGTTGCTTTCTTCTTCCTCGGTCTTCTCGGCGTTCTCGCCTTCAGCCTGCTCGGCAGCCGATTGCTCGGTCTGCTCAATGGCTTCGGCTTCGTTCACCACTTCGGCCACGACGGTCTCGGCGGCGACTTCAGCGGCCGGCTCGACCACGACTTCGGCTTCCACGGCAGCGGCTTCTTCAGCCACGGTTTCGACAGCCGGAGCCGCTTCGACCTGCGGGGCTGCCGCAGCGGCAGCAGCGGCTTCGCGAGCCAGGCGCTCCTGGCGACGACGCTCGCGCGGGTCGTTGGAGGCGCGGCCGGTAGCGTTGGCCGGAACGGCTGGAGCAGCGTCTTCGGCAGGAGCCGGAGCGGCAGCCGGAGCTTCTTCGGCAACCACCGGAGCTTCTACCTTGGGCTCTTCGACCGGTTGGGCGACGGCTTCGGTCACGGCTTCGGTCACGGCTTCAGCAGCCGGAACCGGCACTTCTTCTGCAGCGACCGGCTCGGCAGCCTGTTCGGCGGGCTTGGACAGGAACTCGATGGTCTGTTCCAGGGCGCTTTCGGTGCGTACGGCCTCGACGACGTTGGATTCGACCGGTTGAGCGGCTTCGGAAGCGGCTTCGGCGGCCGGCTGCTGTTCAGCGGCGATTTCGGCAACGACAGCGGCAGTAGCGGCAACCACGGCAGCAGCCGGCGCTTCGCCTGCGGCCTGTTCGCCGCCTTCTTCGGCACCTTCTACGCCATCGACGCCGGCTTCACGCTGACGCTCGCGGCGGTTGCTGCGGCGGCGCTGGCCACGGGAGCGGCGACGCGGACGCTCGCCATCGGCGCCTTCCTGGTCGTCCTGCTGGTCCAGCAGTTCCTCGTTCAGCAGCTCTTCGGCTTCCACGGCAGCGGCTTCGCTGGCCTGGCGTTCTTCGCGCGGCTGGCGCTCTTCACGGGGCTGACGCTCGGCGCGTTCGCCACGTTCAGCGCGCGGCTGGCGCTCTTCGCGGGCCGGACGCTCGCCACGCTCTTCACGGGGCTGGCGCTCTTCACGCGGTTGACGCTCGGCGCGTTCTTCGCGGGGCTGACGCTCCTCACGCGGCTGGCGCTCAGCGCGCTCTTCACGCGGTTGACGCTCCTCGCGCGGCTGGCGCTCGGCACGCTCTTCGCGCGGTTGACGCTCTTCACGGGGCTGACGTTCCTCGCGCGGTTGACGCTCGGCACGCTCTTCACGCGGCTGGCGTTCCTCGCGGGGCTGGCGCTCGGCGCGCTCTTCACGCGGCTGACGCTCTTCGCGGGCCGGACGCTCGGCGCGTTCGCCACGCTCACCGCGCTCGTCGCGACGACGCTCGCCACGCTCCTTGCGCTCGTCATCACGACGGCCACCTTCGCGACCGTCGCGGCGACGGTTCTGCTGACGGCCGTTGCGGCGTTCACCCTGGCCTTCGCTGCGCTCGGCAGCCGGCTTCTCGGCGGCGGCCGGTTGCGGCTGCTCCGGCTTGCTGCCGGCGAACAGGCTGACCAGCGACTTCACCAGGCCCTGGAACAGGCTCGGCTCCGGCATCGGCTTGGGCGCCTCGACAACCGGCGCGGGGGCGGCTGCGGCAGTCTGCTGCGGGGCAGGGGTCTGCGGGGAAACGGTCTTCACCGCGGCTTCCTGGCGGACCAGGGTGCGGGTGGAGCTGATCGGCTGGACTTCCTCGTGCTCGACGTGGGCCATCTCGTAGCTGGAGTGACCGGCCAGCAGCTCGGGGCTGTCGTCACGCAGGCGCTGAACTTCGAAGTGCGGAGTTTCCAGGTGGTCGTCCGGCAGGATGAAGATGCGCGCGCGGGTGCGCAGTTCGATCTTGGTGATGGCGTTGCGCTTCTCGTTGAGCAGGAAGGCGGCAACCTGGAACGGCACGCGCGCACGAACTTCGGCGGTGCGGTCCTTCAGGGCCTCTTCCTCGATCAGGCGCAGGATCGCCAGCGACAGGGATTCGACGTCGCGGATGATGCCTTGGCCGTTGCAGCGCGGGCAGACGATGCCGCTGGTCTCGCCCAGGGACGGACGCAGGCGCTGACGGGACATTTCCAGCAGGCCGAAGCGGGAGATACGGCCGACCTGAACGCGGGCGCGGTCGGCTTCCAGGGCTTCGCGCACACGCTCTTCCACGGCGCGCTGGTTCTTCGCCGGGGTCATGTCGATGAAGTCGATGACGATCAGACCACCGATGTCGCGCAGGCGCAGCTGACGGGCAATCTCTTCGGCTGCTTCCAGGTTGGTCTGCAGCGCGGTTTCCTCGATGTCGCCGCCCTTGGTGGCGCGCGCCGAGTTGATGTCGATGGAAACCAGGGCTTCGGTCGGGTCGATGACGATGGAACCGCCCGACGGCAGCTTCACTTCACGCTGGAAGGCGGTTTCGATCTGGCTCTCGATCTGGAAGCGGTTGAACAGCGGAACGCTGTCCTGGTACAGCTTCACCTTGCTCGCGTACTGCGGCATGACCTGGCGGATGAAGTTCAGGGCTTCTTCCTGAGCGTCGATGCTGTCGATCAGCACTTCGCCGATGTCCTGGCGCAGGTAGTCGCGGATGGCGCGGATAATGACGTTGCTTTCCTGATAGATCAGGAACGGACCGCTGCGCTCGCCCGAGGCTTCCTTGATGGCGCCCCACAGTTGCAGCAGGTAGTCGAGGTCCCACTGCAGTTCTTCGGAGCTGCGGCCCAGGCCTGCGGTGCGGACGATCAGGCCCATGTCGCCGGGAACGTTCAGGCCGTTCAGGGCTTCGCGCAGTTCATTGCGCTCTTCGCCTTCGATGCGGCGGGAGATGCCACCGGCACGCGGGTTGTTCGGCATCAGCACCAGGTAACGGCCGGCGAGGCTGATGAAGGTGGTCAGGGCTGCACCCTTGTTGCCACGCTCCTCTTTCTCGACCTGGACGATGACTTCCTGGCCCTCGCTGAGCACATCCTTGATGTTGATGCGGCCTTCGGGGTTCTTCTTGAAGTATTCGCGGGAGATTTCTTTGAGGGGGAGGAAGCCGTGGCGCTCGGCGCCGAAGTCGACGAAGGCGGCTTCGAGGCTGGGTTCGATGCGGGTGATGCGCCCTTTATAGATGTTGGCCTTCTTCTGTTCGCGCGCGCCGGACTCGATGTCCAGGTCGAACAGGCGTTGGCCGTCTACCAGCGCTACACGCAACTCTTCGGGTTGAGTTGCGTTGATCAGCATTCTTTTCATGTAGTACCAATGGTTTCCGGGGCCACCGGAAACGGCGATCGGCACACACGACTCTCACGGTCGGTGCTAAGGCACGTACTCAGGAATGGCGGACCATTCCCGTGTCCAGCGGCAGCAGGAGAAATCTGCTGTGCCGCGACTACGTTTCCTGCTTGTCGAGTAAGAACAAGCACTCATCAGGAGGAGGAATCGACTGTCAGATGCGGACGATGAAGGCGTCTACGTTCAAGGCATGAAAGCAACGCAATCCGACAGTTGTGCATCTCCGCCCTGCACATTTCCCTAAGAGCCGGGTGCCGCTCGCAGAATCCGGGAGCGGGGTTGGCTTTTATCACGGCTACCTTGGTGGCCGTGGTCATGTCTCAAGGCCTGGATTTCGAGGCGCTGTCGGCGGGCGAATCGCTCTTGCCGTTGCAACGCTTCAGGGGACTGCCTCGTGTCCGTTCAATGTGTTTGCAGGCGGTTGGGGACGGCGATTACGCGATCATCCGCGGGCCTGGCCACTTTTGGCGGCCTCCCGAATATAGCAGCAATGATTAAGTGCTTCAATTGAATGAAAAATTGTTATTATATCCGGATGACGAATCCCGCCCCTCCGACTTCCGGCGTTCAGCTGCTTGAAGTCGCGCCGGAGTATGCCGGCCAACGTATCGACAATTTCCTCCGCACCCAGCTCAAGGGCGTGCCCAAGACCCTGATCTACCGCATCCTTCGCAAGGGTGAGGTGCGGGTCAACAAAGGGCGCATCAAGCCCGAGTACAAATTGCAGGCCGGCGACGTGGTGCGCGTGCCGCCGCTGCGCCTGGCCGAGCGCGACGAGCCCGTGCCATTGGCCCAGGGCCTGCTGGAGCGCCTTGAGGCCGCCATCGTCTTCGAGGACAAGGCGCTGATCGTGGTGAACAAGCCCACCGGTATCGCCGTGCATGGCGGTAGCGGGCTGAACTACGGCGTCATCGAGGCGTTCCGCCAACTGCGTCCGGAATGCAAGGACCTGGAGCTGGTGCATCGCCTGGACCGTGATACGTCCGGTCTGCTGATGATCGCCAAGAAGCGCAGCATGCTGCGCCATCTGCACGACGCTCTGCGTGGCGAGCGCGTGGTGGACAAGCGCTACCATGCCCTGGTGCGTGGCAGCTGGCCGGCGGCGAAGAAGCAGATCGCCGTGCCGCTGCTGAAGAACAACCTGCGTTCCGGCGAGCGCGTGGTGGAAGTGAATCCCGAAGGCAAGGAAGCGCTGACCGAGTTCAAGGTGCTGCGCCGTTTCGGCGACTTCGCCACTCTGGTGGAGGCGCGTCCTATCACCGGGCGCACCCATCAGATTCGCGTTCACGCCAAGCACGCCGGTCATTCCATTGCTGGCGACCCCAAGTACGGCGACGAAGACTTCTCCCGCGAAATCCGCGAGCTGGGCGGCAAGCGCCTGTTCCTGCATTCCGCGTTCCTGCGCGTGCCGATGCCCGATGGCTCGGTGCTGGAGCTGGAGGCGCCGGTCGATGAGGTCTGGCTGCGTACCGTGGAGCGCCTGGATGCGTGAGTATTCCCTGCTGATCTTCGACTGGGATGGCACGCTGGTGGACTCCATCGGCCGTATCGTCGAGTCGATGCGCGTTGCGGCGCTCAATTCTGGTCTGCCTTCGCGCAGTGATGAGGCGATCAAGGGCATCATTGGTCTTGGTCTGCCCGAGGCGATCCAGACGCTCTACCCCGAAGTGGAGGAGGGTGAGCCGCTGGAGCGTTTCCGTCGCGACTACGGCGAGCACTATCTGAGCCTGGAAGTGCAGCCTTCGCCGCTGTTCCCCGGCGTTGCCGAGGCGATGGTCGAGTTTCGTGATGCGGGATACCAGTTGGCGGTTGCCACCGGCAAGAATCGCCGTGGGCTGGATCGCGTGCTGGCGGGGCAGGGCTGGACCGACTTCTTCGATATCACCCGTGCTGCCGACGAGTCGGCGAGCAAGCCTGATCCACGTATGCTGCATGAGATTCTCCGGCATTGCCGGGTCGATGCTCGCGATGCGCTGATGGTGGGCGATTCGCCCTTCGATCTGGAAATGGCACGCCGTGCCGGCATGGACTCGGTGGCGGTGGGCTATGGTGCGCAGTCGCTGGAGATTCTGCGGGAGTATGCTCCGGCGCTGGAAGTGGGGCATTTCAATGAATTTCGCGCCTGGCTGTCCGGGCGCTCGGTAAAACCGCTGCTTAAGGTGGGCAACGATGTCGGATGAATGGAAGGCTGACGAGAGCAAGGCTGCGCAAGCCACGGCAGGTGACGACAAGAGCTGGAAGCTGCTGGAGAAGGCCGTGCTGGCTGGAGTTCAGGAGCAGCGCCGCTCGCGCCGCTGGGGCATCTTCTTCAAGTTGCTGACCTTCCTTTATCTGTTCGTCGCCCTGGTGCTGTTCAGTCCGTTCGGTGGTCTGTCCAAGTCCGCCTCGCGCAGCGCCAGCCATACGGCGATGATCGAGGTGAAGGGCATGATCGCCGACGACGAGCCGGCCAGCGCCGACAACGTTGTTGGTGCGCTGCGCTCGGCGTTCGAGGATGCCGGCACCAAGGGTATCGTCCTGCGTATCAATAGTCCGGGCGGCAGCCCGGTGCAGTCCGGCTATATCTACGATGAAATCAAGCGCCTGCGCGGCGAGCATCCGGATATCAAGGTCTATGCCGTGATCAGTGATCTCGGCGCCTCCGGTGCTTATTACATCGCCAGTGCAGCCGACCAGATCTATGCCGACAAGGCCAGTCTGGTGGGCTCCATCGGTGTGACGGCGGCGACGTTCGGCTTCGTCGGTACCATGGAGAAGCTGGGGGTGGATCGCCGTGTCTACACCTCGGGCGAACACAAGGCGTTCCTCGATCCGTTCCAGCCGCAGAAGCCGGATGAAACCGCGTTCTGGCAGCAGGTGCTGGATACGACGCACAAGCAGTTCATCGACAGTGTGAAGAAAGGGCGTGGCGATCGTCTGAAGGACAAGGATCATCCCGAGCTGTTCTCTGGCCTGATCTGGTCCGGCGAGCAGGCGCTGCAGCTGGGTCTGATCGATGGCCTGGGCAGCACCAGCTACGTGGCGCGCGAAATCATCAAGGAGAAGGAAGTGGTGGACTACACCGTCCAGGAAACTCCCTTCGACCGCTTCGCCAAGAAGCTGGGTACCAGTGTCGCCGAACGCCTGGCGCTGTGGATGGGGTGGCAGGGGCCTGCTCTGCGCTGATTCCTTCCTCTATATAAAGGAAGGCCCGGCAATTGCCGGGCCTTCTGCGTTTCGGGTCCTGGCTTCAGGGAATGAGCACCTGCTCGGCCAGCAGCATGTCCACCAGGCGGATCAGCGGCAGGCCGATCAGGCTGGTGGCGTCTTCGCCTTCGGTGGAGCGGAACAGGCTGACGCCCAGGCCTTCGGCCTTGAAGCTGCCGGCGCAATCGAAGGGTTGCTCGGCTTCCAGGTAGCGGCGGATGCGCGCGTCGTCGAGATCGCGGAAGTGCACGGTGAAGGGTACGCAATCGACCTGGCTGCGGCCGCTCCGGCTGTTCAGCAGGCAGAGGCCGGTGAGGAAGCTGACGCTCTTGCCGCTGGCGGCCTTCAGTTGTTCGATGGCGCGCTCGATGTCGTGAGGTTTGCCGAGAATCCGGTTGCCGTTCACTGCGGCCTGGTCGGAGCCGATGATCAGGTGGTCGGGATAGCGCTGGGCGAGGGCGCGCGCTTTACTTTCCGCCAGGCGCCGGACCAGTTGCTTGGCGCTTTCGTCGGGCAGCGGGCTTTCGTCGATGTCGGGGCTTGCACATTCGAACGGCAGGCGCAGGCGCTGCAACAATTCGCGGCGGTAGGGTGAGCTGGAGGCAAGGATCAGGGGCAGCATGGAAGATTCCTTCGGAGCGTGGCTGCGATTCTAGCGAAAAGGGCTGTCCATACAGCGGTTTATGGCTAATTTCCTTTGACAGCTTCGGGTGCATCCCTATAATGGCGCGCTTATGTTGAATGGACCGATACCACCTCACGTTGATCCGCGCAAACTGGTAGAGCGCGCCGCCACCCTCGAAGGTGAGCTGCCGATCGCCAAGATGCCACGTCTCAACGAGCAACTGACCAGCAGTGATGGCAAGATTCACGCGAAGTTTTCCTTCTTCCGTGATGAGCAGAAGCTGGCGGTCATGCACGTCGAACTCGACGCCGAGGTGAGCATGGTATGCCAGCGCTGTCTCGAGCCGGCCAACTTCCATGTGGGTGGTGAGTACGATTACGTCATCATCCCGGAAGGCAAGTCGATCGATGATCTGCCCAATGGCTACGATGCGCTGGAAGTGGGGGATGACCCCATCGACCTGACCTCGCTGGCCGAGGACGAGTTGCTGCTCGCCTTGCCCATCGTGCCGGTCCATGACCCTGAGGATTGCCAGCAGCCGGTGGGATACGCTACAGCGCCCGAACCGAGCGAGAACGTCGAAGAGCGGCCCAATCCGTTCAGCGTACTGGCGCAGTTGAAGCGTGACCCAAACGTTTAGGAGTTAATCAATCATGGCTGTTCAGCAGAACAAAAAATCCCGTTCCGCTCGTGACATGCGTCGTTCCCACGATGCCCTGGACGCGAACGCTCTGTCCGTAGAGAAGAGCACCGGTGAAGTTCACCTGCGTCACCACGTCTCCCCGGACGGTTTCTATCGCGGCCGCAAGGTCGTAGACAAGGGCTCTGACGAGTAATCCTTGTCCGCACCAATCATCGCGATTGATGCAATGGGTGGGGACTACGGTCCCCACTGCATTGTTCCGGCCTGCATTTCCTTTCTGGCCGAGTACGCCTCTCTTCAACTGGTCCTTGTCGGCCAGGCGCCTCTGATCGAAGAACACCTGCGCGGCCTTTCCCCGGTCGATCGGCAGCGTCTTCACGTTCACCACGCCAGCGAAGTCGTCACGATGGACGAGCGTCCGTCCCAGGCGTTGCGTGGCAAGCCCGATTCCTCCATGCGTGTTGCCCTCGAACTGGTTCGGGATGGCAAGGCTCATGCCTGCGTCAGTGCCGGCAATACCGGTGCGCTGATGGCCCTGTCCCGTTACCTGTTGAAGACGTTGCCCGGTATCGATCGTCCGGCGATGGTCACTGCCGTGCCGACGCAGGGTGGTCACTGCCATCTGCTCGATCTGGGCGCCAACGTCGATTGCAGTGCCGAGCATCTGTACCAGTTCGCGGTCATGGGGGCTGTCGCGGCGGAAACGCTGGGCAAGCAGAATCCCAGGGTGGCGCTGCTCAACGTCGGCACCGAGGACATCAAGGGCAATCAGCAGGTGAAGCTGGCGGCCAGTCTGCTGCAGCAGGCGCGGGGCGTGAATTACATCGGCTACATCGAGGGTGACGGCCTGTATCGCGGGTTGGCCGATGTGGTGGTGTGCGACGGTTTCGTCGGCAACATCCTGCTCAAGTCCAGTGAGGGGTTGGCGGCGATGGTCGCGGCCCGCCTTGAGGAACTTTTCAACTCCAGTTTGCCGGCCAAGGCGGTGGGTCTGATGGCCATGCCGTTCCTCCGCCGGCTGCGCGCCGATCTCACCCCATCCCAGCACAATGGTGCGAGTTTCCTCGGTTTGCAGGGCATCGTGGTGAAGAGCCACGGCAGCGCGAAAGAGGAGGGCATCCAGAGCGCCTTGCGTCGTGCGTTGCTGGAAGTTCGCGAGAATCTGCCCCAGCGGCTGCATGGCCGGCTGGAACATCTGCTCTAATGTGACCGCGGTCGTCAGACCGTCATCCAACTGTCAGTTCAATACGCCAGGCTCTCGCCGGCGATATCCATTTGACGAATCAGACAAAAGGGACCTGTTGCAATGTCCGCATCCCTCGCCTTCGTATTTCCCGGTCAAGGCTCGCAGTCCCTCGGCATGCTCGCCGAGCTGGGCGGCCAGCACGCCATCGTGCGCGATACCTTTGCCGAAGCTTCCGCTGCTCTGGGGTATGACCTCTGGGCCCTGGTGCAGGAAGGGCCGGAAGAGCGCCTGAACCAGACCGACAAGACCCAGCCCGCCATCCTCACCGTCTCCATCGCCCTGTGGCGTCTGTGGCAGGCTGAAGGTGGTGCGCAGCCGGCATACGTTGCCGGTCACAGCCTGGGTGAATACTCCGCGCTGGTCGCCGCCGGCAGCCTGGCCTTTGCCGATGCGGTGAAGCTGGTCGAGCGCCGTGGCCAACTGATGCAGGAAGCCGTTCCCGCCGGTACCGGCGGCATGGCCGCCATCCTTGGCCTCGAAGACGCCGACGTACTCGCTGCCTGCGCCGAAGCGGCCCAGGGCGAAGTGGTCAGTGCCGTGAACTTCAATGCGCCGGGCCAGGTGGTGATCGCCGGTGCGGCCAAGGCCGTCGAGCGCGCCATCGAAGGCTGCAAGGCGCGTGGCGCCAAGCGCGCCGTTGCGCTGCCGGTCAGCGTGCCGTCGCACTGCGAACTGATGCGTCCGGCTGCCGAGCGTTTCGCCGAGGCCGTCGAAGCCATTCAATGGCAAATGCCGCAGATCGCCCTGGTGCAGAATGTTACCGCCCAGGTTCCGGCCGATCTGGCCGCGCTCAAGCGTGACTTGCTGGCCCAGCTGTACAGCCCGGTTCGCTGGGTGGAGAGCGTGCAGTTGCTGGCCGAGAAGGGCGTCACCGACCTGGTCGAATGCGGCCCGGGCAAGGTGCTGGCTGGTTTGAACAAGCGTTGCGCCAAGGGCGTGACCACCCACAATCTGGATTCCGCGGACGCCTTCGGGGCGGCACGCGCGGCGCTGGTCTGACAGGAGATAAAGCATGAGTCTGCAAGGTAAGGTTGCACTGGTTACCGGCGCGAGCCGTGGTATCGGCCAGGCCATCGCCCTGGAACTGGGGCGCATGGGCGCCACCGTGATCGGCACCGCCACCAGCGAGTCCGGCGCGCAGAAGATTTCCGAATATCTGAAGGCCAATGGCATTCAGGGTTCGGGCATGGTGCTGGATGTCTCCAATGACGAGTCCGTGACCAGCACCCTGGAAACTATTCAGAAAGAGGCCGGCGCGCCGGCTATCGTCGTCAATAACGCCGGCATCACTCGCGATAACCTGCTGATGCGCATGAAAGACGACGAGTGGTTCGATGTGGTCAACACCAACCTCAACAGCCTCTACCGCCTGTCGAAAGCTGTCCTGCGTGGCATGACCAAAGCACGCTGGGGCCGCATCATCAACATCGGTTCGGTAGTTGGCGCCATGGGCAATGCCGGGCAGACCAACTACGCTGCTGCGAAGGCTGGTCTGGAGGGCTTCACCCGCGCCCTGGCGCGCGAAGTCGGTTCCCGTGCTATCACTGTCAACGCGGTCGCGCCGGGCTTCATCGACACCGATATGACCCGCGAACTGCCCGAGGCGCAGCGTGAAGCTCTGCTCGGCCAGATTCCGCTGGGTCGACTTGGGCAAGCGGAAGAGATCGCCAAAGTGGTAGCATTCCTCGCTTCCGAGGGCGCAGCTTACGTTACGGGTGCCACGGTACCGGTGAATGGCGGAATGTACATGAGTTGATGTGACGTGTTTCTTCGTGGCGATGTCCTATGCGCTGTCTAAAATTCCCCGAACATTGCGAACGGGATTAGGCAGAGCATCTGGGTTGGCCGCGAAGGGGCGTCAGCGTTCAGCTTGAAATGCAGAAAACCCTTTCTATACACTTACCCGCAGCCCAGCTGTACGGATTGTCCATAGGAGTGAAAACAAGGTATGAGCACCATCGAAGAACGCGTCAAGAAGATCGTTGCTGAGCAACTCGGCGTTAAGGAAGAAGAAGTCACCAACAGCGCTTCCTTCGTTGAAGACCTGGGCGCCGACTCCCTTGACACCGTTGAGCTGGTGATGGCTCTGGAAGAGGAATTCGAGACCGAAATCCCCGACGAGCAAGCCGAAAAGATCACCACCGTTCAGGAAGCCATCGACTACATCGTTGCCCACCAGGCATAAGACGTAGTCGTCGGTTCCCCGACGAAAGAAGCCGCACGGCCTGCAAAGGCGTGCGGCTTTTCTTTAACGCCGGCATCAGCCGGCGTTATTGCCGTGAAACGTATGAGAGGAAGTCACAGTGTCGCGTAGACGCGTAGTCATCACCGGCATGGGTATGCTGTCGCCCCTGGGTGTGGATGTGCCGAGCAGTTGGGAAGGCATTCTCGCCGGGCGCAGTGGTATCGCCCCGATCGAACACATGGACCTGTCCGCCTTCTCCACCCGCTTCGGCGGTTCGGTGAAGGGGTTCGACGTCGAGCAGTACATGTCCGCCAAGGAAGCTCGCAAACTCGACCTGTTCATCCAGTACGGCCTGGCCGCCAGTTATCAGGCGGTGCGCGACTCCGGCCTGGAAGTCACCGACGCCAACCGCGAACGCATCGGCGTTGCCATCGGTTCGGGTATCGGCGGTCTGACCAACATCGAAAATACGTGCCGTTCGCTGTTCGAGCAGGGCCCGCGGCGCATCTCGCCGTTCTTCGTGCCCGGCTCGGTCATCAACATGGTTTCCGGGTTCCTGTCGATCAACCTCGGTCTTCAGGGTCCCAATTACGCCATCACCACTGCCTGCACCACCGGCACCCATAACATCGGCATGGCCGCGCGCAACATCGCCTATGGCGAGGCTGACGTGATGGTCGCCGGCGGCTCGGAAATGGCCGCCTGTGGTCTGGGCCTGGGCGGCTTCGGCGCGGCCCGCGCGCTGTCCACCCGCAATGACGAGCCGGCCAAGGCCAGCCGCCCGTGGGACAAGGATCGTGACGGCTTCGTGCTTTCCGACGGCGCCGGTGCACTGGTGCTGGAAGAGTTGGAGCATGCCAAGGCCCGTGGCGCGCGCATCTATGCCGAAGTCGTCGGCTTTGGCATGAGCGGCGATGCCTACCACATGACCGCTCCGCCGGAAAACGGCGCGGGCGCCGCGCGCTGCATGAAGGCGGCGCTGCGCGATGCCGGGCTGAATCCGGAGCAGGTCGACTACATCAACGCCCACGGCACCTCCACGCCGGCCGGCGACATCGCGGAAATCGCCGCGGTGAAGTCGATCTTCGGCGAGCATGCCTATGGGCTGTCGATGAGCTCCACCAAGTCCATGACCGGCCACCTGCTGGGTGCCGCCGGCGCGGTCGAAGCGATCTTCTGCGTGCTCGCCCTGCGCGACCAGGTGGCGCCGCCGACCATCAATCTGGACAACCCCGACGAAGGCTGTGACCTGGACCTGGTGGCGCACCAGCCCAAGGAGCGTCCAATCGAGATCGCCCTGTCGAACTCCTTCGGCTTTGGCGGCACCAACGGTTCCCTGGTGTTCCGCCGGTTCCACGGCTGATGCTGAGCTGGGTCGACGGCCGAAGCGCCGAGGTCCTGTCCGTGAGAGATCGCGGGCTGGCCTACGGCGACGGCCTGTTCGAGACCATCCGCGTGTCGGCGGGCCGTCCGCGCCTGCTGGTACGCCACCTGGCGAGACTGGAGGAAGGCGTGCAACGCCTGTCCCTGCCGGTCTCGCTGGATCGCGTCGAAGATGAACTGCTGCGCTTCAGTACGGCGTTGGGCGACGGCGTCGCCAAGCTGATGCTGACCCGTGGCGAAGGCGCGCGCGGCTATGCGCCGCAGGCGAACGCCGATGTGCGCCGCCTGTTGCTCGGTTCCCCGGCGCCGGCCTATCCGGCGAAGCACCAGGAGGAGGGTGTGCAGCTCTTCCCCTGTGCCACGCGCCTGGCCGAGCAGCCGCTGCTGGCGGGGCTCAAGCATCTCAATCGCCTGGAGCAGGTGCTGGCCCGCGCCGAGTGGGATGACCCGACCTTCGCCGAAGGGCTGATGCGCGACGTCTCCGGCCGGATCGTCGAAGGCGTGTTCAGCAACCTGTTCATGGTTCGCGATGGCGAACTGCTCACCGCCGAGCTCAGCCGTTGCGGCGTTGCGGGGGTGATGCGCGCCGAAGTGATCGAGCGTGCCGGCGACCTCGGGCTACCGGTCATCGTACGGGACATCGACTTCGCCGAACTGGCGCAGGCCGACGAGGTCTTTCTCTGCAACAGCCTCTACGGCATCTGGCCGGTGCGTGGCTTTGCTGGCCATGCTTGGCCGGTCGGGTCGCTGACCCGTAAACTGCAAGGCCAACTTCGCGAACTTCTGGATTCCTGACACGTGATGCGCAAATTGCTGGTGCTGCTGGAAGGCGGCCTGCTGCTGGCCGGGCTTGTGCTGGGCCTGGCGGCCTGGGAGCAGCATCGCGCGCTGCAACAGCCGCTCCAGCTCACCGAAGAGCGACTGCTCGATGCGCCTTCCGGGGCGACGCCGGGCGGGCTGCTGACTCGACTGCAGGACGAGGACGTGCTGCACGGCGCGTTCTGGCTGCGCCTGTACTGGCGCTTCAATCTTTCTGGCGAGGCGCTGCACAGCGGCGAATACCGCCTCAAGCCCGGCATGACCGCCGCCGAACTGCTCGACCAGTGGCGTGACGGCGACGTGGTGCAGTACGGCCTGACCCTGGTCGAAGGCTGGACCTTCCATCAGGTACGGGAACTGCTCGCCCGCCAGCCCAAGCTCGGCCAGACCCTGGCCGGCCTCAGCGACGCCGAGGTGATGGCCAGGCTGGGCAAGCCGGGTGTATTTCCCGAGGGTCGTTTCTTCCCTGACACCTACCGCTTCGTTCGCGGCACCAAGGACGTCGACCTGCTGAAACAGGCCTACCAGCGCATGGACAACATCCTTGCCGAGGAGTGGGACAAGCGCGAGTCGGACCTGCCGTACAAGGACTCCTACCAGGCGCTGATCATGGCTTCGCTGGTGGAGAAGGAAACCGGTGTGCCGCAGGAGCGCGGGCAGATCGCCGGGGTCTTCGTGCGTCGCCTGGAAAAGAACATGCTGCTGCAGACCGACCCGACCGTCATCTACGGCATGGGCGAGCGCTATGTCGGCAAGATCACCCGTGCCGACCTGCGCGAACCGACCCCCTATAACACCTATGTGATCGCCGGCCTTCCGCCGACACCCATCGCCTTGCCGGGGCGTGAGGCCATCCACGCGGCGCTCAACCCGGTGCCGGGTGACAGTCTGTATTTCGTTGCGCGCGGCGATGGCAGCCATGCCTTCTCCGACAATCTCGACGATCACAACAAGGCGGTGCAGGAGTTCCAGCTCAAGCGTCGTGCCGACTACCGTTCCAGTCCGGCGCCGGTTTCCGCGCCGAACGCGCCCGCCGGCGATGCTCCGGCGGCGCAGTAGCCCGACAGACCTGGGCCCGAAATAGTTAAGGAGAGCCGAGTGACCGGCCTGTTCATCACCCTGGAAGGCCCCGAAGGCGCGGGCAAGAGCACCAACCGCGAATACCTGGCCGAACGCCTGCGCGAGCGCGGCATCGAAGTCCAGTTGACCCGCGAGCCCGGTGGCACCCCGCTGGCCGAGCGCATCCGCGAACTGCTGCTCTCGCCCAGCGATGAAGCGATGGCGGTGGACACCGAATTGCTGCTGGTCTTCGCCGCCCGTGCCCAGCACATCGCCGAGGTGATCCGCCCGGCACTCGCGCGCGGCGCCGTGGTGCTCTGCGACCGCTTCACCGACGCCACCTACGCCTACCAGGGCGGCGGTCGTGGCCTGCCGGTGGAACGTATTGCGCAACTGGAAAGCTTCGTCCAGGGCGATCTGCGCCCGGACCTGACCCTGGTATTCGACCTGCCGGTGGAAATCGGCCTGTCCCGCGCTGCCGCCCGTGGCCGGCTTGACCGCTTCGAGCAGGAAGGCCGCGCCTTCTTCGAGGCGGTGCGCAGCACCTATCTGGATCGCGCCCGCGCCGAGCCTGCGCGCTACCGCATTGTCGATGCCGCCCAGCCGTTGGCCGATGTCCAGCGCAGCCTGGATACACTGCTGCCGACCCTGCTGGAGCGCCTGCATGGCTGACATCTATCCCTGGCAACAGGGGCTCTGGCAGCAACTGAGCGGCCGCGAGCGGCATGCTCACGCCTACCTGCTGCATGGCCCGGCCGGTATCGGCAAGCGCGTGCTGGCCGATAACCTGGTGCACCTGTTGCTCTGCCAGAAACCGACGGACGGCAAGGCATGCGGCCATTGCAAGGCCTGCCAGCTGCTCGCCGCCGGCACCCACCCGGATTTCTTCCTGCTGGAGCCGGAGGAGCCGGAGAAGCCCATCCGCGTCGACCAGGTGCGCGAGCTGGTGGATTTCGTGGTGCAGACCGCCCAGCTGGGCGGGCGCAAGGTGGTGCTGCTGGAGCCCGCCGAGGCGATGAACCTCAACGCCGCCAACGCCCTGCTGAAAAGCCTGGAAGAGCCGTCCGGCAACACGGTGCTGCTGCTCATCAGCCACCAGCCCAGCCGGCTGCTGCCGACCATCAAGAGCCGCTGTGTGCAGCAGGCCTGCCCGCAACCGACCGGGGAGCAGAGCCGCGCCTGGCTGGCCGGTGCCTTGCCGGAGGAATCGGCGGAAGGGCTCGACGAGTTGCTGGTGCTGGCCGGTGGCTCGCCGCTCACCGCGCTGCGCCTGCATGGGCAGGGCGTCCGCGAACAACGTGCGCTGGTGGTGGACGGGGTGAAGAAGTTGCTCAAGCAGCAGGCTGCCCCCAGCCAGTTGGCGGAGAGCTGGAACGCGCTGCCCCTGCCGCTGCTGTTCGACTGGTTCTGCGACTGGGCCCTGTTGACCCTGCGCTACCAGTTGGCGCGCGACGAAGCCGGCCTCGGTCTGAGCGATATGCGCAAGGTGGTGCAGTACCTCGCCGAGAAGTCGGCACAGCACAAGGTGCTGGCGATGCAGGACTGGTTGCTCGCGCAGCGGCAGAAAGTCCTGAACAAAGCCAACCTCAATCGTGCCTTGCTTCTCGAAGCCTTGCTCGTACAGTGGGCAAGCCTTCCCGGGGCGGGCTAGAATTCGCCCATGGATACAACTGCCAGGACAGCTGAATGAGCTTGCCACCGAATCTGGGTCCGCGGAACGGAATCCTGTCCCTGACGATCAAGGACAAGTCCGTACTGTATGCCGCCTATATGCCGTTCATTCGCAACGGTGGTCTGTTCATCCCGACCAACAAGACCTACAAGCTGGGCGATGAGGTCTTCATGCTGCTCAACCTGATGGATGAGCCGGAGAAGATCCCGGTGGCCGGCAAGGTGGTCTGGATCACCCCCAAGGGCGCCCAGGGCAACCGTGCGGCTGGGATCGGCGTGCAGTTCAACGATGGCGACAACACGGCGCGCAACAAGATCGAGACCTACCTGGCCGGCGCGCTGAAGTCGGACCGTCCGACCCACACCATGTAGTTCATACCATTTAGAATTGGCAGGCTTTACCGTCTGCAGACACGAAGCGCCCGAATGGGCGCTTCGTCATTTTCCGGAGAGTGTTTTCATGCTGGTCGATTCCCACTGCCACCTCGATCGCCTCGATCTCGCCGCCCACGGCGGTTCGCTGGATGCCGCGCTGGACGCCGCACGCGCGCGTGGTGTGAGCCAGTTCCTGTGCATCGGCGTCAGCGCGGACAATGCCAGGGCGGTCAAGGACCTGGCCGAGCGCTATACCGATGTGCACTGCTCGGTAGGCGTGCACCCGCTGGACCTGGAGCCGGGCGCCGCACCGGCACTGGACTGGCTGCTGGGCGAGCTGAACCACCCGCGTGTGGTCGCTATCGGCGAGACCGGCCTGGACTACCACTACGAGCCCGAAGCCGCCGAACTGCAGCAGGAAGCCTTCCGCCTGCACCTGGAAGCGGCCAAGGTCACCGGCAAGCCGGTCATCGTGCATACCCGCGAAGCCCGTGCCGACACCCTGGCGCTGTTGCGCGAGGCCGCGCTGCCGCAGGCCGGTGTGCTGCACTGCTTCACCGAGGACTGGGAGATGGCCCGGGCGGCGCTGGATATCGGCTTCTACATCTCGCTGTCGGGCATCGTCACCTTCCGCAATGCCGAGCAGCTGCGCGAGGTGGCGCGCCAGGTGCCGGCCGACCGCCTGCTGGTGGAAACCGATTCGCCTTATCTCGCTCCGGTGCCGCACCGTGGCAAGCCGAACCTGCCGGAATACGTGCGCGAGGTGGCCGAGTACCTGGCCGTGCTGCGCGGCGTGAACTTCGAGACCCTGGCCGAGCAGACCACCGCCAACTTCCGCCGGCTGTTCCCGCTGGCCGCCTGATGGCCGCCGGTCCGATGACGGCTGACGGGCTATAAAAATCGCGGACAAAAAAAACCCGGGTTCTGGGGGATGAATCCGGGTCAAGACCATTAGGAGTGTAACAATAAGGTACGCGATCCTCGGTACCTTCACCGGCGGGGCACTTGGGGGGAGATGCCGCGCACCGGTATCTACAAGTATTGGTCAAGATGACGCGGCTGCCACACAGGGCCGGGTGTTTTTTAAACGGATTTGGAATACATCACACTGGGCTGAGTCGCTTTCTCCGCCCTGCCTGCCTCAAGCCCGCGCCAGGGCTTCGATCAGGCCCAGCGTTTCCTCGATCACCGCGTCGCTGGTGTAGAAATGCGGCGAGAAGCGAATGCCGGCGCCGCGCTGGATGCAGACCACCTGTTCCGCACGCAGGCGCTCCAGCAACCGGGCGTTGTCCCAGCCGGCCAGGCTGAAGGTCAGGATGCCCGCGCGGCGCGCCGGATTCAGCGGACTGTGCAGGGCCGCACCGGAAATCCGTGCCAGACCCTCCTGCAACTGCTGCACGCGTTCCTCGACCAGGACCCCCACTTTGGCCATGCCCACTTCTTCCAGCAGGCTCAGGCTGGCCTCCAGCACCACCGCGCCGAGCATGTTCGGGCTGCCGCACTCGAAGCGCCGCGCGCTGCGCGCCGGCTGCCAGTCGGCCGAGTCGTAGTTGCCGGCGTTTTCCAGCATGTGCCAGCCGTACTCCTGCAGCGCCAGTTGTTCCCGTTCGGCGGCGCGGCAATAGAACACGCCCAGGCCTTCCGGGCCGAGCATCCACTTGTGGCCGTCGGCCATGGCGAAGGCGCAGTCGTAGGCCTGGACGTCGAAGGGCAGGGCGCCGAGCTGCTGGATGGCGTCGATGCAGAACAGCACGCCGCGCTGGCGGCAGCCGGCGCCGAGGCGCTCCAGGTCCATGCGCAGCCCGCTGGCGTACTGCACGGCGCTGATCGACAGCAGGCGCGTGCGCGGGCCGCAGGCGGTGAGCAGATCACCCTCGGGGTCGGTACCGTTCAGGCTGACCTGGATGACCTCGACCCCCCTGGGCTTGAGCGCTTCCCAGACGACCCGGTTGGAGGGGAACTCCTGGTCGCTGATCACCACCTGGTCGCCGGCGCGCCAGTCCAGGCCGAAGGCGACGAACGACAGGGCTTCGGAGGTGTTCTTCACCAGTGCGATATCGCCGGTGGTCTGGGCGTTGAGCAGGCGTGCCAGACGCTCGCGCAGGCGCTTCTCGATGGTCAGCCACTGCGGGTAGTCGCGGGCGCCGATCAGGACGTTCTCCTGGGCAAAGGCGGCTACGGCGTCAGCCGCACGCTTGGGCCAGGGCGCTACAGCTGCGTGATTCAGGTAGCGCAGGCCGAACTGTTGGGGAAACTCGTGGGAAAAGCTAATCATGTCGGATGATCCGTGCAATTTGGCGCTGAATAGGCATAATACGCGGCTTCGAATTTTGACTATTTTTGACCGAACAGTCTTTTTATGCAGAAAGAGCCGCGCAAGGTTCGCGAATTCCGTCGTCGCGAACAGGAAATCCTCGACACCGCCCTCAAGCTGTTCCTGGAGCAGGGCGAAGACAGTGTCACGGTCGAAATGATCGCCGATGCCGTGGGTATCGGCAAAGGCACCATCTACAAACATTTCAAGTCCAAGGCGGAGATCTACCTGCGCCTGATGCTGGACTATGAGCGCGACCTGGCGGCGCTGTTCCATTCCGAAGACGTGGCGCGGGACAAAGAGCGCCTGTCGCGCGCGTACTTCGAGTTCCGCATGCGCGACCCGCAGCGCTACCGCCTGTTCGACCGCCTGGAAGAAAAGGTGGTGAAGACCAGCCAGGTCCCGGAGATGGTTGAGGAGCTGCACAAGATCCGCGAGTCCAACTTCGAGCGCCTGAGCCAACTGATCAAGGAACGCATCGCGGCGGGCAAGCTGGAAGACGTGCCGGCCTACTTCCACTACTGCGCGGCCTGGGCGCTGGTGCACGGCGCCGTGGCGTTGTACCACTCGCCGTTCTGGCGCGAAGTGCTGGAGGACCAGGAAGGCTTCTTCCAGTTCCTCATGGACATCGGCGTGCGCATGGGCAACAAGCGCAAGCGCGACGGCGATACGCCGGCCGCCTGAGTCGATATTCGCGCTGCCGATCGTCGCTTGTGCGACAGGGTGGCGGGTGAGGGTGGGGATATACTCAATGGGTAATCCCCACCGGAGCCGAGCATGATCGTCGACCGCCAGGGCAGGCGCTTCCGCAACCTTCGGGTCAGCCTGACCGCCGCGTGCAACTATGCCTGCACCTATTGCGTGCCGGACGGCAAGCGTCTGGTCGCCGCCCAGGACGAGCTGTCGGCCGAATCCCTGGTCCGGGGCGTTGCCTACCTGATCGAAGCCGCCGGCATCGAGCGCCTGCGGGTCACCGGCGGCGAGCCGCTGGTCAGTCCCAAGCTGGATGCCTTTCTCCACGGTGTCAGCCGCCTCGGTCTGCAGGACATCGCCATCACCACCAACGGCCAGCTGCTGTCGAAGAAGCTGCCGCTGCTGCTGGACTGCGGCATCCGCCGCCTCAACGTTTCCCTCGATACCCTGGATGCCGACGCCTTCCGCCGCATCGCCCGTGGCGGCGACCTGGCGACCGTGCTCAAGGGGCTCGACGAGGCCCGTGCGGCGGGGCTGAAGATCAAGCTCAACATGGTGCCGCTGCGTGGGCAGAACCTCGATCAGGTGGTACCGCTGCTGGACTACTGCCTGGAACATGGCTTCGAGCTGCGCTTCATCGAGCTGATGCGCATGGGGCACCTGGCTCGCGATCCGAATGCCTTCAACCAGCAGTTCATCGCTATGCAGGAACTGCTGGAGCTGATCGGCGAACGTCATCCCTACATCCAGGCCAACGCGCCCGTGGATGCCACCGCGCTGCGCTACGAAGTGCCGGGGCAGGGCTTCTTCGGCGTGATCGCCAACGAAAGTGTGCCGTTCTGCCGGACCTGCTCGCGCCTGCGCCTGTCGTCCACCGGCTGGCTGCATGGCTGCCTGTCGTCGAGCAATCGCCATTACGTCGGCGACCTGCTCGACAAACCCCGTCACCAGGCCCTGCCGGCCCTGCAGCGCCTGCTGGTGCGCGCCCTGGCGGACAAGCAGGAAGTCGCCTTCTCCGGCGGTGTCACCGTCATGAAGATCATCGGCGGCTGATCCGCTAGTTCCCGTCGGCCCTCGGCTCAAGCAGAATGGGCGCCGCGCTGTAGCGGCGCATGGCTATCTGGCCGGGCACCGCTTCCTCGAGTCGCATTCCGGCCCGCGAAACCTCGCGGGCTGGGCGTTTTTCTCGCTCCTATCCTTTGTCCTTGTCCGTTGCACCGCGGGAGGTTGCATTGATGCAGGCACGTATCGAACTGGAACAGGGATTCTGGTTCCTGGTGGTTGTAGCGCTGCTGTTGATTCTGTGCCTGTGGGGGAACGGCGATATCGCCTTCCTCAGCGTCAATGAGGCGCGGAGGGCGGTCACGGTTCGCGAGATGTACCAGGCGAACGACTGGCTGCTGCCGCACATGAACGGCGACCTTTATCTGGCCAAGCCGCCGCTCTTCTACTGGCTGGCATTGCTTCCGGTGTACCTGGCGGGTGGCGTGTCGGAGTGGGCCGTGCGCCTGCCGTCGGCGCTTCTCGCACTCGCCACGCTAGCAGGGACCTTCTATTGGGGGCGCCGTATCGGCGGGCGCGGCGTCGGCATCTTCGCCTGCATCTTCCTGGCGGCCAATGCGGGGTTCGCCCAGTTCGCACGCCGCGCGGAAATCGAGATGGCCCTGACGGCGTTCTGCTTCCTGTCGCTGCTCAGCGCTTACGTCTACCTGTTCGTCGATGGCCGCCGCCGCTGGAGCATCCTGAGCTACGCCCTGCTTGGTTGCGCCCTGCTGACCAAGGGGCCGGTCAGCCTGCTGCTGGTCACCCTGCCGGTGCTGGTCTTCGCCCTGATCCAGCGCCAGGAGCGCGCGCGCGCCTACCTGTGCGACATCCCCGGCTGGCTGATCGCCCTGTCGCTGGGGGCGTCCTGGTATGCCGCCGTGACCCTGCATGAGGGCATGGATGTCTGGAAGGCGATCTTCCAGCAGGACATCGTCGACAAGGTCAGCGGCAGCGTCGGCAGCGACCCCTGGTATGCCTATCTGCTGTACCTCGCCGGTGATTTTGCTCCGTTCTGTCTGTTGCTGCTGGTGGGGCCGCGGCAACTCTGGCGGCAGATCCGGCAGAGTCCGCCGCTGCTCCTGGCGCTTTGCGCGACTCTCGTGCCGCTGGTGGTGTTCTCCCTGTTCAGCGACAAGCACGCCAAGTACCTCCTGCCGACCTACCCCTGTGTCGCCTTGCTGCTGGGCTATCACTGGGTGCAGGTCTTCGCCCGGCAGGACGGCTGGCGACGCAAGGCCATGGTCTGGGCGCCCCTGGTGGTGCTGTTCGGTTTTGTCAGCTTCTATACCGTCCTCGAGCGCACGGTCTTCGCCTATCGCTACCAGGCGTTGCCGGAAGTCACCCGGATTGCTGCCGCACATCCCAGCCTGCCGCTCTACAGTCTCGAGGTTCCGGACATGCGCCTGGTGTATTACGCCGGGCGCCCCGTCACCCGCCTGTCGGCCGACTCCGCAGCAGCGACCGCTGCCGGTCTGCTGTTCGTTCCTGGCAAGCTGCCAGACGCGCTGCAGGCGTCATCGCATTGCGTCAGCGACACGGTTCCGAAGTACCTCAGTCGTCGCAAGGAGCTGCAGGTCGTTCTGCTGGGCGGTGCCTGCGGTGGCGGGGGCGATACCGCCACGCAGCCGGCCGTGGGAAACACCCATGGCTGAACAGCCGTTGCGCTGTGCGAGCGGGGCGCTTGTGCCGGTGGGTGGCGCGGAATCTGCATCCGACGGTCGAATGCCGGTTTCTCGACGCCGGCCGTGGAGACAAGACATGCGCACCCTTCTGGCGATTCTCGCCATGGCAGCCCTGGCGGGCTGCATGACGCCCAGCGACATGGCGGAACGCACCGGCTATTACGCGGGTGATGCCGGCTTCCTCGATCACAGTCAGGCACGCCGCACGGGGAACTGGCGCCTGCAGCCGGACTCCTTCATCTACATCGCCCAAGGCCCGTTCGTGCCGCCCGGTCACCCCTATGCGCGGCCGAACGTGGTGGCGGAGGAGGCGTTCAAGGGCTTCGTCGAGTATTTCCCGATGGTGCGCCGTGCCCAGGGGCCGTTGGGCCTTGAGGGCGCGATGAAGGAGGCGCGGGCGGTGGGGGCCAACTACCTGCTCTACACCCGCTTCGCGCACGGGGAAGACAACGCCGGCAGCCACGAGCAGTATGAAGACACCGACAACGCGGTCGGTCGCGACCGCAGCGTGATTCAGGTGATGCTGATCGAAACCGGCAACCGCTATCTGGTGGACAGTGCCACCATCCGCAGCCGCGGCGGTTTTCTGACATTCCTGGATGCCAGCCCCGATGACCTGATCGGACCGCCGCTGGAAGATTACGCCCGCAGTCTTCTGGGGGTGAAGACGCACGAGGAGTACCAATGAGCGACCCGCTGAACCCTCCGGAGCGCGCCGGCAACCTGCTGGCGCAGATTCCTGCCACCAAGGGCCTGCCGCCCGTACATCTGTGGAACCCGGATTGTTGCGGTGACATCGATATGCGCATTGCCCGCGACGGCACCTGGTATTACCTGGGCACGCCGATCGGGCGCAAGCCGATGGTGCGGTTGTTCTCCACCATCATCCGCCGGGATGGCGACGACTATTTCCTGGTCACGCCGGTGGAAAAGTGCGGAATCACCGTCGATGACGCGCCGTTCGTCGCAATCAGCCTGGTTGTAGAGGGGGAAGGGGAGCAGCAGGTGCTGCGCTTTTCGACCAATGTCGAGGACGAGGTGGTGGCCGATGCCGAGCATCCGATCCGCGTGGAGCTCGACCCGCAGACGCAGGAGCCGTCGCCCTACGTGCTGGTGCGGGTGAACCTGGAGGCGCTGATCCATCGCAACGTGTTCTACCAGTTGGTCGAATTGGCTGTCAGCCGCGAGATCGATGGGCAGGAGTGGCTTGGCGTATGGAGTTCGGGCGAGTTCTTCCCCATCGCGCCGCAACCATGACTCCATAGTCTGAATGGGTCTGGTAGTTCTTTTTTTAGTCTGCTACACGCTCTCTGAAACAGGTTTCCGGCCAAAAAAAGGCTCCCGAAGGGGGAGCCTTTTTCGTTATCGCCAACGCATTACATGTTGGGGTAGTTCGGACCGCCGGTACCTTCCGGTGCCACCCAGGTGATGTTCTGGGCCGGGTCCTTGATGTCGCAGGTCTTGCAGTGCACGCAGTTCTGCGCGTTGATCTGGAAGCGCTTGCTGCCGTCGTCGTTGCTCACCACTTCGTACACGCCGGCCGGGCAGTAACGCTGCGCAGGCTCGTCGTAGAGCGGCAGGTTCTTCTGTACCGGGACGCTCGGGTCGGTCAGGCGCAGGTGGATCGGCTGGTCTTCCTCGTGGTTGGTGTTGGAGAGGAACACCGAGGAGAGCTTGTCGAAGCTGATCTTGCCGTCGGGCTTGGGGTAGTCGATCTTCGGTGCTTCGCTGGCCTTCTTCAGGGTCGCGTAGTCCGGCGTCGTGTCGTGCAGGGTGAACGGGATCTTGCCGCCGAAGATGTTCTGGTCGATGAAGTTGAACGCACCGCCACCGATGGCGCCGAACTTGTGGATGGCCGCGCCGAAGTTACGGCTGCGGAACAGCTCGTCGTACAGCCAGCTGCCCTTGAACGCATCGACGTAGTTGGTCAGCTCGTCGCCGCCTTCACGGCCGGCGGCCAGGGCTTCGGCAACGGCGTCAGCAGCCAGCATGCCGGACTTCATGGCGGTGTGGCTGCCCTTGATCTTGGCGAAGTTCAGGGTGCCCAGGTCGCAACCGATCAGTGCGCCGCCCGGGAAGACCATCTTCGGCAGCGAGTTCAGGCCGCCCTTGCAGATGGCACGAGCGCCGTAGGCCACGCGCTTGCCGCCTTCCAGGTACTGCTTGATCACCGGGTGGTGCTTGTAGCGCTGGAATTCGTCGAACGGCGACAGGTGCGGGTTGGTGTAGGACAGGTCGATGATCAGGCCGACCACCACCTGGTTGTTCTCCAGGTGATAGAGGAAGGAACCGCCCGGGTTCTCGTCGTTCAGCGGCCAGCCGGCGGTGTGCACCACCAGGCCCTGCTCGTGCTTGGCCGGGTCGATGTCCCAGATTTCCTTGATACCGATGCCGTAGTGCTGGGCGTCGGCTTCGCTGTCGAGCTTGTACTTCTTGATCAGCTGCTTGCCGATGTGGCCACGGCAGCCTTCGGCGAACAGGGTGTACTTGGCGCGCAGTTCCATGCCGGGGGTGTAGTAACCCTCTTTCGGATTGCCTTCGCGGTCGACGCCCAGGTCGCCGGTGACGATGCCGCGCACCACGCCATTTTCGTCGATCAGCGCTTCCTGGGCGGCGAAGCCCGGGTAGATCTCGACGCCCAGGCCTTCGGCCTGCTGGGCCAGCCAGCGGCAAAGGTTGCCCAGGGAGATGATGTAGTTGCCTTCGTTGTGCATGGTCTTGGGCACGAAGAAGTTCGGCACCTTGGACGCCGCTTCCGGGCTCTTCAGCACATAGATGTCGTCACGCTTGACCGGGGTGTTCAGCGGCGCTTCGAGCTCTTTCCAGTTGGGGAACAGCTCGTTGAGCGCGCGGGGCTCGAACACGGCGCCGGAGAGGATGTGGGCGCCCACTTCGGAACCCTTCTCGACCACACAGACGCTGATTTCCTGACCGGCGTCGGCGGCCTTCTGCTTCAGTCGGCAAGCGGCGGACAGACCGGCAGGGCCGGCGCCGACGATGACGACGTCGAATTCCATAAATTCGCGTTCCACTATCGATCTCTCCTGAATCAAGGCTCTGGGCATTTTGTAGGTATTGGGTTGGGCGTGCCCCCACCCGGTAAGAGCGGGGCGCATTATAGCTAGACCTGTTGCTATATCTAAACCCTTTATCGAGCGCAATACAAACGTTTGTTTGAATCGCATGTAACCCTGATAGAATCGGGGTCCGCGGCTTATGAAGGGGTATTTTCGCGTATTGACCCGCCAGGGCGATGCGGTCAAGATACCTGCGGTTTTGCGGTCGCGGTCTCGCTGGATGTAGTCGCAGATGGCGTGCACTACCAGCCAGGCCTGTCTGGCGACATTCCTATTCACCGGAGAATAACGAGGAATCCATGAAGGTTCTTGTAGCTGTCAAACGAGTGGTTGACTATAACGTCAAGGTCCGCGTCAAGGCGGACAACTCCGGCGTCGATCTCGCCAACGTCAAGATGTCCATGAACCCCTTCTGCGAAATCGCCGTGGAAGAAGCCGTTCGCCTGAAAGAGAAAGGCGTCGCCACCGAGATCGTTGCGGTCTCCGTCGGCCCGACCGCCGCCCAGGAGCAACTGCGTACCGCGCTGGCTCTGGGTGCCGATCGCGCCATCCTCGTCGAATCCAACGACGAACTGAATTCCCTGGCTGTCGCCAAGGCCCTGAAAGCCATCGTGGACAAGGAGCTGCCGCAGCTGGTCATCCTCGGCAAACAGGCCATCGACAGCGACAACAACCAGACCGGCCAGATGCTGGCTGCGCTGTCCGGCTACGCCCAAGGCACCTTCGCCTCCAAGGTCGAGGTCGCTGGCGACAAGGTCAACGTCACCCGTGAAATCGACGGCGGCCTGCAGACCGTTGCCCTGAACCTGCCGGCGATCGTCACCACCGACCTGCGCCTGAACGAGCCGCGCTACGCGTCGCTGCCGAACATCATGAAGGCGAAGAAGAAGCCGCTGGACGTGGTGACCCCGGACGCCCTGGGCGTTTCCACCGCTTCCACCGTGAAGACCGTGAAAGTCGAAGCGCCGGCTGCCCGCAGCGCTGGCGTCAAGGTCAAGTCCGTTGCCGAACTGGTCGAGAAACTGAAGAACGAGGCGAAAGTAATCTGATGGCTATCCTGGTAATCGCTGAGCACAACAACGGCGCTCTGGGCGCTGCCACCCTGAACACCGTCGCTGCCGCGCAGAAGATCGGTGGCGACGTCGTAGTCCTGGTCGCTGGCCAGAACGTTGGCGGCGTGGCCGAAGCCGCTGCCAAGATCGCAGGCGTTTCCAAGGTGCTGGTCGCCGACAACGCCGCCTACGCTCACCAGCTGCCGGAGAACGTTGCTCCGCTGATCGCTGAGCTGGGCAAGGGCTACAGCCACGTGCTGGCCGCCGCCACCACCAACGGCAAGAACTTCCTGCCGCGCGTTGCCGCCCTGCTGGACGTCGACCAGATCTCCGAGATCATCGAAGTAGTCAGCGCCGACACCTTCAAGCGCCCGATCTATGCCGGTAACGCCATCGCGACCGTGCAGTCCTCGGCTGCCGTCAAGGTCATCACCGTGCGTGGCACCGGCTTCGACGCCGTTGCTGCCGAAGGTGGTTCGGCCGCTGTCGAAGCCGTTTCCGGCCCGGCCGATGCCGGCAAGTCCGCCTTCGTCGGCGAAGAGCTGGCCAAGTCCGACCGTCCGGAACTGACCGCTGCCAAGATCGTCGTTTCCGGCGGCCGCGGCATGGGCAACGGCGACAACTTCAAAATCCTCTACGCCCTGGCCGACAAGCTGGGCGCCGCTGTTGGTGCTTCCCGTGCCGCGGTCGACGCCGGCTTCGTGCCGAACGACATGCAGGTCGGCCAGACCGGCAAGATCGTTGCTCCGCAGCTGTACATCGCGGTCGGCATCTCCGGTGCCATCCAGCACCTGGCGGGCATGAAGGATTCGAAAGTGATCGTTGCGATCAACAAGGACGAAGAGGCGCCGATCTTCCAGGTTGCCGACTACGGCCTGGTCGCCGACCTGTTCGAAGCCGTACCGGAGCTGGAAAAGGCCGTCTGAGCCTGATCCGCTTGCGTCAAGGAACCCGCCCCATGTGGCGGGTTCTTTCATTTCAGGTCCTTGATTCTGCTCTGAAAAGGCCTGTTTTCCGCGCGCATGACCCATTGGTCACGAAACTTCGCCGATAAGTCCCCGGACGAAGGTGTCTCATCTACAATGCGCGACGTCTCCAGTTCCTGAATGTGTTCAATCGACACCTGGCTACCGAGGTTTTCATGATCATCAAACCGCGCGTGCGTGGCTTCATCTGCGTCACTACCCACCCGACCGGCTGTGAAGCCAACGTCAAGGAACAGATCGAGTACGTCGAGGCGCATGGCCCCATCGCCAACGGTCCGAAGAAGGTCCTGGTCATCGGTTCCTCTACCGGCTACGGCCTGGCCGCGCGCATCAGCGCCGCCTTTGGCGCCGGCGCCGACACCCTGGGCGTGTTCTTCGAGCGTCCGGGCAGCGAAACCAAGGCAGGCACCGCCGGTTGGTACAACTCGGCCGCCTTCGAGAAGTTCGCCCACGCCAAGGGCCTGTATGCGCGCAGCATCAATGGCGACGCCTTCTCCGACGAAGTGAAGAAGGTCACCATCGAGACCATCAAGCAGGACCTGGGCAAGGTCGACCTGGTGGTCTACAGCCTAGCCGCGCCGCGCCGGACCCACCCGAAGACCGGCGAGGTCTTCAACTCCGTGCTCAAGCCGGTCGGCAAGACCGTCAACTTCCGTGGTCTGGATACCGACAAGGAAGTGATCAAGGAAAGCGTGATGGAGCCGGCCACTGCCGAGGAAATCGCCAACACCGTGGCGGTGATGGGCGGTGAAGACTGGCAGATGTGGATGGACGCGCTGCAGGAAGCCGGCGTGCTGGCCGATGGCGTGAAGACCACCGCCTTCACCTACCTGGGCGAAGAGATCACCCACGACCTGTACTGGAACGGCTCCATCGGCGCCGCCAAGAAGGACCTGGACCAGAAGGTCCTGGGCATTCGCGAGAAGCTGGCCGCCACCGGCGGTGACGCCCGCGTTTCCGTGCTCAAGGCCGTGGTCACCCAGGCCAGCTCGGCTATCCCGATGATGCCGCTGTACCTGTCGCTGCTGTTCAAGGTGATGAAGGAGAAGGGCACCCACGAAGGCTGCATCGAGCAGGTCGACGGTCTGTTCCGCGAAAGCCTGTACGGCGCCGAACCGCACCTGGACGCCGACGGCCGCCTGCGCGCCGACTACAAGGAGCTGCAGCCGGACGTGCAGAACACCGTGAAGGACCTGTGGGACAAGGTGACCAACGAAAACCTGTACCAGCTGACCGACTTCACCGGCTACAAGACCGAGTTCCTGCGCCTGTTCGGCTTCGAGATCGCCGGTGTGGACTACGAGCAGGACGTCAATCCGGACGTGCAGATTCCCAATCTGATCCAGCTCTGAGGTTGAAGCCCGGCCACTGGTCGGGCATCGGCTCAAACAGAAACGGCGCCCTGGGCGCCGTTTCTGCTTTTCGGGTCTGTCAGTTGGCTGCGGTGGCCGGTGCCTGGCTCTGCTTGAGGAAATCCAGATACAGCTGGGCGGTTTCCTCCGGCCGTTCGATCATCGGTACATGGCCGCAATCGCGCAGGATGGCTACGCTGGGTTTCTTCAGCAGGGGTTTCATCACGTCGATGCTGGACACGTCCAGCACCCGGTCACGGTCGCCCCACAGCAGCAGGGTCGGCGCGGTGATCTTCGGCAGTTCCGGCTCCAGCGGGATGTAGCGTTCACGCAGTTGCTGGAAGATCCTGCTGTTGAAGGCGCTGCGCTCCAGCGAACGCTCCGCCAGGTAGTGCTCCAGCCGCGAGGGCATTGGCGGCCGCTGCACGAAGACGAAGTCGAGCAGGGCAGGGAAGTCGTCCACCGAACGCAGCAGCAGCGGGTTGTCCTCGCCCTTGCTCAGGCGCTGGAACAGTTCGCTCTGACGGGGCGCCATGACTCCGGCGTTGTCGAACAGGCCGGCCGACAGCACTTCGTTCGGGTGGCGCGCGGCAAGCAGGGCGGCGATGTGACCGCCCATGGAGTTGCCGACCACGTGGTAGCGGCCGATGCCCAGTTCGCGCATGAAGTCCGCCAGGCGTTCGGCCTGGGTGCCGACGTCGTAGCTGATGTTGGAAGGTTTGCTGCTGTCGCCGAAGCCCGGAAGGTCCACGGCGATGACGTGGTAGCGGTCGGTGAGGAAGCGGGCGAAGCGCAGCCAGTTGCTCTTGTCGGCGCCGAAACCGTGGACCAGCAGGATGGTCTGGGCCTTGTCCGGACCGCCCTCGTAGTAGCGAATGTCGAGGTTATCCGCCGTCACGCTGCGTTCGCTGAGGCCCGCGCGGCTGCTTTCGGCGAACTGCGCGGTGGCCAGCAGCGTGGAGGGGAAGGCATAGAGGATGCCCCCCGAGGCGGCGAGCAGCAGGACGAGGAACAGAAGGGCTTTCTTCATGAGAAGTCCTTATTACCAAATCGGATGGTGTGCTTTACGCTAGCATTTTGCAGGTCTAAGCATGACCGTTCTTACTTCCGGTAAGCGAGATTAACCATGCTCCATTACTCGATGATGCTGCGTGCAGCTCTTCTGCTGGTGACCTTTTCGGCTCCCCTGGTGGGGCTCGCCGCGGGCAAGTGCGAGCGCCTGGTCGCCACGGGCAACCCCGAATACCCGCCCTACCTGTGGCGCGACCCGATGAAGCCCGAGCGCCTGATCGGCGCCAATGCCGACCTGCTGCAGGAAATCGGCAAGGCCATTGGCGTCGACATCCGGGTGATTTATACCGGCTCCTGGGCACGGGCGCAGGAGGAAGCGCGACTGGGGCGCGTCGACCTGATCGCCGGCGCCTTCCTGACGCCGGCGCGGATGGAAACCATGGACTACGTCCATCCCGCCTTCCTCACCACCGACAGCGTGGTCTGGACCCGCAAGGACGCCACCATCCCCTATGCGCACTGGGAGGACCTGCGCGGCCTGAAGGGCGGCACCCTGGTGAACAACAGTTTTGGCGCAGATTTCGACGCCTTCGCCAAGCAGCAACTGACCCTGGAGGAGGTACCCAGCCTGACCCAGGCCTTCCAGAAGCTGCTGCTCAAGCGCTCCGATTATGTGATCTACGAGCACTATCCCGGCCTGGCCGTGGCCGCTACCCTCGGCATGCTGGATGACCTCCAGCCGCTGGAACCGGCAGTATCCAGCGAGGGTCTGTACCTGACCCTGGCGCACAACTCGGCCTGCAACGACCCGTGGCTGCGCGGACAACTGGCGAAAAAAATGACAGAATTGACGGCCGCCGGAGTCCCGCAGCGCCTGCTGCAGGACAACCTGGCCCGCTGGAAGGGGCAGCAGTTGCAGCCCGCCAGCACTCCCACCCAGTAGGACAACAGATTTCGTGATCAATCGACGGATGATGGCCGCCGGTCTGGCTCTTTTTGCCCTGGCCGGTTGTGCAACGAACGACCCGGCACCCACCGAGCAGATGCGCCTCACCGAGCAGGCGCTAGAGCAGGCCAAGGCCGTGGGCGCAACGGATGATGTAGCGGAGCTCAAGCTCGCCGAGGACAAGTACCAGGCCGCCAAGGGCGCCCTGGCGGTGGAGTCGAACAAGAAGGCACGGCAGCTCGCCGAGCAGGCCGAACTCGATGCCCGCCTGGCCGAGGCCAAGGAGCTGACGCGCAAGAGCGCGAATCAGTTGGCCGAGCAGAGCAAGAGCATCAATCGTCTGCGCAAACAGTTGGGAGAAGCACAATGACTTCACTGCAACTGTTGCGTCTCGCGACACTGGGCTCCGTGGTCGCGCTGGCGGGTTGCGCCAACAGCCAGCTGAGCGAGAAGTCCCTGGAGCAGGCGCGTAGCCAGTTCCAGTCCGTGAAGGAAGATTCCGCGGTGCTGCGCAGTGCGCCCAAGGACGTGATCCGCGCGGGCGAGTCCCTGGCGCGTGCCGAGCGCCTGTCCAACTACTGGGGTAGCAGCGATGACGTGCTGCAGTACTCCTACCTCAGCCAGCGTTACAGCGAGATCGCCCGCGAGCACAGCAACTACGCGCTGAACCAGGAGCGCCTGGCCAAGCAGCAGCTCGAGCGCGAGCGCCTGCAACTGGCCATGCGTGAAGCGCGCCTGGCCAACGTGCAGGAGCAGAACAAGTGGCTGGAGCAGCAGATGGTCAGCCTGGCCACCAACGAAACCGAGCGCGGCCTGGTACTGACCCTGGGTGACGTGCTGTTCGACAGCGGCGAGGCGGACCTCAAACCCGCCGCCAACCGTACCGTGCTCAAGGTGGTGCAGTTCCTCCAGCTCAACCCGCGGCGGGTGATCCGCATCGAAGGCTATACCGACAGCGACGGCGACCAGCAGCTGAACCAGCAGCTGTCGAAGGACCGCGCGCAGGCGGTGGCGGACGCACTGTCCGACCTGGGCGTCGACCCCAAGCGCATCCAGGTGCAGGGCTACGGCGAGGCCTATCCGGTGTCGGACAATGCGTCGTCGCTGGGCCGTGCACAGAACCGCCGGGTCGAGATCGTCTTCTCCGACGAAAAGGGCCAGCTGGGCGCCGAGCGCTGAGCGCACACGGTTACATCGGGTTGCAAATGAAGCCCCGGAGCAGCCTGCTCCGGGGCTTTTTGCTGGGGTATCTCGAAATTGTTCGAGGTCTGCGTTGGCGAAAATAATCCCCAGCGACTAATCCCCATGCTGGGGAGCCACCAGCGAGAGACGTAAATGCTGTCCGAAAAAAAGACCTTGAACGTGATTGTGGCCGATGCCCAGCCGATGATCGGCTGGGGGCTGGAGCATTATCTGGCCGACCACTGCGACGCTCAGGTGAAAGCCTATGTCAGCGACACGGAGAGTCTGCTGACCGCTTTGAGCGAATGGACCGATACCGACCTGCTGATCATGGAAATGGCGTTGCCGGGAGAGCGTGGGCGCGACGGCGTACACCTCATCGAATGGCTGCGCCGCCACTATCCCAACGTACAGATCCTGGTGTACTCGCTGCTCGGCGCCCCGCTGATGGCGGCGTCGGTGGTGAAGTGCGGTGCGCTGGGCTACGTTTGCAAGCGCAGTGCACTGAGCGTGCTCACCGATGCCATACAGCGCGTTCGCCGTGGCGAAACCTACATCGACCCGACCCTGCGCCAGCCGCGCCATACCGGACGACCGCTGAGCCCCACCGAGATGGACATCATCCGGCGCCTGGCCCACGGCGCCACCGTTGGCGAGATCGCCGAGCGCACCAACCGCAGCGTCTCGACCATCAGTACCCACAAACGCAACGCCATGCAGAAGCTGGGCCTGACCAGTGATGCGCAACTGGTCGCCTTCGGCGTGCTGGACTGGCTCGGCGAGGTCTGACGCCTCGCACCCCACGCGGCGCTGGTCAGCGGTAACTGTAACGCGCACAATCCCTGTCACTGTTCTGGAACAGTTGCGGCTTTTTAGCTACTGTTTCGGTCCAATGACCGAGGGATGGCCGTCATGTCCAATCTGCTTCTGTACCAGCGCATCGCCCAGCAACTGGCCGAAGACATCCGCCGGGGTGTCTACCAGCCGGGCGAGCGCGTGCCGTCCGTGCGCAAGCTGAGCACCCAGCTCAACGTCAGCCATGCCACGGTGTTGCAGGCCTATGCCACCCTCGAAGACCAGGGGCTGATCCGCGCGCGTCCGCAATCGGGCTACTACGTGCATCGCACGCCGGCGCTGACCGCGTCGACCCCGGATATCGCCCGGGTCGAGCGTCCCGGCCTGGTCACCCGCAGCAGCATCATCAACCAGGTGCTCGCCGAGGCGCGCCGCGAAGGCGTGTTCCCGCTGGGCGCCGCGGTGCCGCATGTGGACTACCTCCCGGTCCGGGCGCTGCACCAGCAGTTGGCCAAGGTCACCCGCTTCTCCAGCCCGCGCGCCTTCAGCTACATGTTCAGCCCCGGCTATGAGCCGCTGCGCCGCCAGGTGGCGATCCGCATGCGCGATGCCGGCGTGGTGGTCGACCCGACTCAGGTGACCATCACCCATGGCTGCGTGGATGCCATCCACATGGCGCTGCGGGTGATGACCCGCCCGGGCGACCTGATCGCCACCGAGTCGCCGAGCTACTACGGCCTGCTGCAACTGGCCGACATCCTCGGCCTCAAGGTCATCGAGATTCCCAGCGACCCGCTCACCGGCATCAGCCTGGAGGCGCTGCAACTGGCCGCCAACCAGTGGCCGATCAAGGCGCTGGTGCTGACTCCGCGCCTGAGCAACCCACTGGGCGGCACCATCCCCGAGGAGCGCCAGAAGCAGCTGCTCAAGCTCACCGCCGAACACAACATCGGGGTGATCGAGGACGACATCTACGGCGAGTTGATGTTCGACCAGGGCCAGACCAAGGCGCTCAAGGCCCATGATCGCGATGGCCGAGTGGTGTACTGCTCCAGCTTCTCCAAGACCATTTCCCCCGGCGTGCGCATCGGCTGGATCATCACCGAGCGCTACCAGGAGGAAATCCGCCGCCTGCAGACCTTCACCACCCATTCGGCGTGCACCGTCACCCAGATGGGCGTGGCGGCCTACCTGGAGAACGGTGGCTACGACCGGCACCTGCGCTATATCCGCCAGGAGTACCGCAAGAACATGACCGCCTACCAGCTGGCGGTGCAGCAGTACTTCCCCGAAGGCACGCAGATGACCCGGCCCAAGGGTGGTTTCATCCTCTGGGTCAGCCTGCCGGCCAAGGTGAATACCAAGGAGCTGCACGTGCGCGCGCTGGAGCAGGGCATCAGCATCGCGCCGGGGCTGATCTTCAGTAACACCGAGCAGTTCAATAACTGCCTGCGCCTGACCTGCGGCATTCCGTGGGACCGCGAGGCCGAGCGGGCGATCATGACCCTCGGCATGCTGGCCTGCCAGCTGTGCCAGGAAGGGCTGATCGCGGCGTAATCGCTTTGCTTTCGTGGGAGCGGACCTTGTCCGCGTTCCTGCGCGATTCGCGGATAAGATCCGCTCCTACGAGAGCCAGCCTGAGGTCCGCCGTTGAACACCTGTAGGAGCGGACTCCGTCCGCGATCAGCGCCACAGCGGAGCCTATCGCGGACGGAGTCCGCTCCCACGAAAAGCTCCCGCTTCACACTGCGTTAACCCGTTTCCCCACACGGTCTCGTCTGAGAAGTTGAATCCCTCCACGAGGCCGCCGCCATGTCGCTTCCCGTTCACTTCCTTCGCCCTGCCGCCCAGGGCTTTGCCATTGGCCTGCTGATCGCCGTCGCCGGCTGCGGTATCTCCCGCGAGGGCGAGCCGAAGCAGAAGGCCGCCGCGAACACCGATGCCATCCAGGTCGAGCCGCTCGCCAAGCCGGCCAGCCCTCCGCCCGCGCCTCGTCTGGAGGAGAGTGCAAAGGTGCAGCGCGCCGCCGGCTACGTCGCCCAGGCTCCGGTCGCGAGCATCATGCCCGCGCCCATGGCGGACATGCAGCAGCCCGGCTACGTGGACGTGCCCCGCGAGCAATACCAGACGCTGCCGGATAACCCGATCCACGCCGTCGCCCAGGACCCGGTCTCCACCTTCAGCATCGACGTGGACACCGGCAGCTATGCCAACGTCCGGCGCATCCTCAATGAAGGCCGGCTGCCGCCCAAGGGAGCGGTTCGGCTGGAGGAGATGGTCAACTACTTCCCCTACGACTACGCGCTGCCCGGCGATGCCGCATCGCCCTTTGGCATCACCACCGAACTTGCGCCCACGCCATGGAACCCGAATACCCGCCTGCTGCGAGTGGGCATCAAGGCGTCGGATCGCAGCGTGGCCGAGCTGCCGCCGGCCAACCTGGTGTTCCTGGTGGACGTCTCCGGCTCCATGGATCGCCGCGAGGGCCTGCCGCTGGTGAAAAGCACGCTGAAGTTGCTGGTGGACCAGTTGCGCGACCAGGACAAGGTGTCCCTGGTGGTCTATGCCGGCGAATCGCGGGTGGTGCTGGAGCCGACTTCCGGACGTGACAAGGCGACCATCCGCAATGCCATCGAACAGCTCCAGGCGGGCGGTTCCACCGCCGGCGCCTCGGGCATCGAACTGGCCTACCGGATGGCGCAGAAGGGCTATCTGGACAAGGGCATCAACCGCATCCTGCTGGCCACTGACGGCGACTTCAACGTCGGCATCAGCGACTTCGAGACGCTCAAGCAGATGGCCGCCGAGAAGCGCCGCAGCGGCGTGTCGCTGACCACCCTCGGTTACGGCGTGGACAACTACAACGAGCAGCTCATGGAGCAGCTGGCCGATGCCGGCGACGGCAACTACGCCTACATCGACAACCTGCGCGAGGCGCGCAAGGTGTTGGTGGAGCAGCTCAGTTCGACCCTGGCGGTAGTGGCCAAGGATGTGAAGATCCAGCTGGAATTCAACCCGGCCCAGGTCAGCGAATACCGTTTGCTGGGCTACGAGAACCGTGCCCTCAAGCGCGAGGATTTCAGCAACGACAAGGTGGATGCCGGCGAGATCGGCGCCGGGCATACGGTCACCGCGCTCTACGAGATAGTCCCCGCCGGCGGCAAGGGCTGGCTGGAGCCGTTGCGTTACCAGAACAGTGCCGCGAAAGCCGATGCCAAGGGCGACGAACTGGCCCTGCTGCGGGTGCGCTACAAGGGCCCGCAGGGCGGCGCCAGTCAACTGATCGAGCGCCCGATCCGCGCCGCCGAGCAGCGCGCCGACATTGCCCAGGCCAGCGACGACCTGCGTTTCGCTGCCGCCGTTGCCGCCTTTGCCCAGCAACTGGAGGGCGGTCGCTACACCAGTGCCTTCGACATCGGCGATACTGTGCAGCTGGCTCGCGCCGCGCGGGGCGAGGATCGCTTCGGCCTGCGTGCGGAGTTCGTCCAGCTCGCCGAGCTGGCGCAGAGCCTGCAGACCCCGGTACCCGAACAGGCACGGATCGAGTGATGTGAACATACCCCTCAGGGACGACAGTGACGCCGCACTGCTGCGGCGTTATCGACAAGGTGACGCCGAGGCCTTCGCCGAGCTCTACGCTCGCCATCGCCTCGGCCTGTTCCGCTTTCTCTGCGGCCTGTGCGGCGACAACACACAGGCCGAGGAAGTCTTCCAGGAAACCTGGCTGAGCCTGGTGCGCAGCGACAGCCAGCCGGGATCGGCCAGCTTCAAGACCTGGCTGTATCAGATCGGCCGTAACCGGCTGATCGACCACTGGCGCAAGCTCGGTCGGCACCAGGGGCGCCAGGAGACCTTCGATGAGCAATTGCACGGCGAAGCGCTGTCCGGCGAAAGCGAGGACCCCGAGCGCGAGCTGGTCCTGAGCCGTGATCAACAGCGCCTGCAGGGCGCGCTGGAGGCGCTGCCGGAGGAACAGCGCGAAGTGTTCCTGCTGCGCGCCCACGGCGACCTGGAACTGAACGAGATTGCCGAGCTGACGCGAACCCCGGCCGAGACGGTGAAGAGCCGGCTGCGCTACGCGATGCAGAAACTGCGCCGGTTGCTGTCCGACCCGGCGGCGACCGAGGAGGTGAGCCCATGAACCGCGATCCGCACGAGCAGGAGCTGCTCGAGCACTACCGCCGGCACAGCGATGAGCAGCCGTCGGCGCAGCTGGACGCGCGCATCCTGGCCGCTGCCCGCGCCGCCGTGGAGGCGCGCAAACCAAGCCTCGCCGAGCGTCTGCGTCACTGGCTGTTGGGCTCCGGCAGCCGCCAGCGCTGGGGTGTCGCCGTGGCCGGTCTGGCGACCCTGGGAATTGGTCTGAGCCTGACGATGCGCACCTTCGAGGACGCGCCGCAGCGGTTCGACGCCCCCGTCGCCCCGGCGATGATGCAAGCGGCGCCACCGGCTCCGAAGCCTGCCATGGCCCCTGCGGCGCCCCCCGCCGCCGAGCCGGCGGAGGCCAAGCGCAAGGCCGAGTCCGTCGCCCGTGGCATCGCCAACCAGCAGCCTGCGGCGAAGGTGTCCGGTGCGCTGGCGGAGGAGGCGGCGTCCGTCACCGCGATGGCAGATGCCATGGCGCCGGATGAGCCCCAGGCCAGTCTGCTGCGCCTGCGCGTGTTGCAGGAGCAGGGGAGGGAGGATGACGCTCGTGCGCTGCGCCAAACCCTGCAGCGGCAGTTCCCGAAGCTGGATATCGACGCCGCGCTGCGCGCTCTTCCGCCCAAGCCTTGACCGATGACAGGCCGCCGCAAGGCGGCCTTTGACAGACTCAGGGGGTAGCAGTAAATCCTTGTGATAACTGGCCTCTTGCCATGGCCTTCGACTCGCGCCAGCATTGCGCGTTTTTTCCCGCTTGCCCGATCATGAAGTACAGCCGAATCCTCCTTGCCGCCTGCCTGACACTGCTACTCGCCGCCTGTGGCGACGAGCACAAGGACAAGGCGCCCAGCCCGCCGCCCGCGCAGTCCACAGCAGCGCCCGTCGCCGCGCCGGCACCGAAGCCGGCCGCTGAACAGCCGCGCGAGTCGGAAGCCGCGCCGTCCGCGGCCGAGCCGGTGGCATCGGCCAACGCGCCAGCGATTGAAGCGTCGACCAGGCCCGAAGCGAAAGCGCCTGCCAGGCATGAGGGAGAGGCGGCCCCCAAGGCGAGGACGGCGAAGAAGCCGGAGGTTGATCCCGCCATCAAGCATCCGCTGCCACCGGTGACACTGGATCTGCGTCTGCCCAGGGACCTGGTGAAGCAGTTGCAGCCGGACGAGCCGGTGCTGGAAGCGGAAGAGAAACCGATCCTGCCGCCGATGTTCGGTGAGAAGACCGGACAGAGTCCGTTCGAAGTGGGTGGCCGGCTGATCCAGCGCGAACGCAACGAACGCGAGACCAACGACGACAGCTGGCACTCGGAAATCCGCGGCGCGGAGCTGCAGTTCCAGTTCCGCAACTGATCTGCCGCTGTAGCAGCGAGGGGGACGCCTGGTTCTTGCTCGCGCACCGTACGCTGCCGGGACTTCAGGGCGAGCATCGATGTAGATCGCGGACAGAGTCCGCTCCTACGAAACGCTGTCCAGTACGCGCGCCAGTCTGCTTGTGTAGGAGCGGACTCCGTCCGCGATGGAACTCCAATCAGGCACCGCGATACCCGTGGCGTAGGGCATACAACCGCGAACGGTTGTACGCCCTACGGGGCGAATCTCAGAACCGATACTCGCCGCGCCGGATCGCCTCGAACAGCCCGCCATCCAGTGCACGATAGCTCGCCTCGCCGGGAAGGCGGACGAACAGGGCTTCGCTGACCTGCTGAGGGTCGTAGGCGCTGCGTTTGAGGTCGGTCTTCTTGTACTTGAAGGTCCCGGTGGTCTCGACCTGCTGCAGCAGGCGCAGGAACAGCGGCACGGCGTAGGCCGGCAGCGCGCGGTCCAGGTGCTCGGCCAGTTGCGTGCCGTCGAGGCTGGCGCCATCGCGCAGGCGCAGCGCGGCCATCCCGCAGCGGCCGTTGGTGCCGGGAATTTCCACGCCATAGACCACCGCATCCTCGACGGCCGGGAAGGCGCCCAGGGCGTTCTCCACCTCGGTGGTCGAGACGTTCTCGCCTTTCCAGCGGAAGGTGTCGCCCAGGCGGTCGACGAACTGGGTGTGCTTGAAGCCGATGTCGCGCATCAGGTCGCCGGTGTTGAACCAGGCATCGCCCTTCTTGAACACGTCGCGGTAGATCACCGCCTCGCTCTTGGACGGGTCGGTGTAGCCGTCGAACGGCCACTTGTCGCTGATCTCGCTGATCAGCAGACCCGCCTCGCCCTTGTCGACCTTCTCCATGAAGCCCTTGGCGCCGCGCACCGGCTGGTCGTTCTCCAGGTCGTAGCGGACGATGGCGTAGGTGGCGGGGGAGAAGCCCACGGTATTGTCGAAGTTGAAGACGTTGGTGAAGCCGATGTTGCCTTCGCTGGAAGCGTAGAACTCGGTGATCCGCTCGATGCCGAAGCGCGCCTTGAACTCGTTCCAGATCGACGGACGCAGGCCGTTGCCGATCATGCAGGTCAGGCTGTTGCCGCGTTCCTCCGGGCATTCCGGCTGGTTGAGCAGGTAGCGGCAAAGCTCGCCGATGTAGCCGAAGCAGGTCGCCTGGTAGGTCTTCACGTCCTTCCAGAAGGCGCTGGCGGAGAAACGACGGCGCAGGGCGATGGCCGCGCCGCCGGCCAGCGCCGCGCTCCAGCACACGGTCACGGCATTGTTGTGGTAGCAGGGCAGGGTCAGGTAGATCACGTCGCTGTGCGTAAGGCCCAATCCTGAATGGCCGAAGCCGCCGTAGGCCTTGATCCACTTGCCGTGGCTCATGATCGAGGCTTTCGGCAGGCCGGTGGTGCCGGAGGTGTAGATGTAGAAGCAGGCGTCCTTCAGGCGGACCTGGGCGGTTTCCGCCAGGTTGGTCGAGTTCTGCTCCTGGGCCATGCGCATCAGGTTGTGCCAGCCCACCGGCGGCTGGCTGGGTTCGCTCAGGGTGTCGCCGTCGGCCACCCAGTAGCAGCGTCCGCCGCTGTTTTCAAGCACCGGACGGACATCCTCGAAGGCTTCGCGCAGTTCCTCGCCGACCACGAAGTGGCTGGGCTTGACCAGGTTGAGGCTATGGCTGAGCACCTGGCCGCGCTGGGTGGTGTTGACCAGTGCGCCGATGGCGCCGAGCTTGGCCAGCGCGGCGAGCACCACCATCAGCTCGGCGCGGTTCTCCAGCATCACGGCGACTACGCTGCCATGGCCCACGCCCTCGGCCTGGAAGGCTCGCGCCAGGCGGTTGGCCCAGCCGTTGAAAAGGGCGTAGGACAGGCGTCGGCGTTCATCGATCAGCGCTGGATTGTCCGGATACAGGCGTGCGGCGCGCTCCAGCGCCCAGCCCAGGGAGAGATTTTTCTCGCGGTTGCGGATGCCGGTGTAGTACAGCCCGCGCAACATGCGCGGCACGCGGCCGAGGGTGGCTGGCAGGTGGGCGAGGAAGCGGGTCGGGGTAATCAGGTCGGCGTGGGTCATGGCTCTCGCGCTTTGTCGTTGTTCTGCGGGAACTGGCGTCCCATCACTCTAGGAGGTGTTTGCGCATCGAGGCTATGACCCGGACGCGCGGTGCGTCAGGCAGTTCGGCAAATGGGGCGCCGAAGGGACAGCGGCACGCCGTAGGATGGGTGGAGCGGAGCGATACCCATGCCGCAAGAGATGGGTATCGCAGGCTCCACCCATCCTACGGGGTGCGAGGTCATGGATTCAGTCGAGGAACAGGTCCGGCACCAGCGAGCCGCCGTTCGGGTCGTAGCGGTAATGCTCGAAATCGGTCTGGCCCTGTTCGCGCAGGATTTCCTCGTCGATCAGCAGGCGCCCGCTGATGGCGCGCTCGCTGCTGGAGAGAATCGCGTAGGCGGCGTCGGCCATGATCGCCGGCGTACGCGCGCGCTTGAAGGCGTCGCGGCTGCCCAGTTCGAACTCGATGGCGGCGGTGGCGATCATGGTCTGCGGCCACAGCGAGTTGACGCTGATGCCGTAACGCTTGAACTCCTCGTGCATGCCCAGGGTGAGCATGCTCATGCCGTACTTGGTGACGGTGTAGGGGCCGTGCTGGGCGAACCATTTGTTGGCGATGTTCAGCGGTGGCGACAGGCTGAGGATGTGGCCCTGGCTCTGCTTCAGGTAGGGCAGCGCGGCCTGGCTGCAGACCATCACGGCGCGGGTGTTGATCTGGTACATCAGGTCGAAGCGCTTGGGCTCCAGGCGCTCCACGCCGACCAGCTTGATGGCACCGGCGTTGTTCACCACGGCGTCGATGCCGCCGAAGTGTTCGGCGGCACGGGCCATGGCCTCGCGCACGGCGTTCTCGTCGCGTACGTCCAGCTGCAGGGCCAGCGCCTTGCCGCCGGCGGCCTCGACTTCCCCGGCGACGCTGAAGATGGTGCCTTCGAGTTTCGGATGGGGCTCGGCGCTCTTGGCGGCGATGACGATGTTGGCGCCATCGCGGGCGGCGCGCAGGGCGATCTCGCGGCCGATGCCACGGCTGGCGCCGGTGATGAAGAGGGTTTTGCCGGAAAGGGACATGTGGGGGCTCCGTGTTCTTGTTGTTTGTCGGACGGCATCGCGGATGAATCCGCTCCTAAGAAATGTGCTTCCTGATGTCGGGTGCGCTCGGGCCTGCCCTCACCCTAACCCTCTCCCAGAGGGAGAGGGGACTGTTCGGAGCAGGATGAAACTGTGCATTCAGCCGGCACAATCGGCCCCCTCTCCTAGGGGAGAGGGCTGGGGTGAGGGGATGAGAGGTTCAGGCGGACTCCAGCGCCTCGACCTCCACCAGCAACTGCCGGGATTTCACCTGCTCGCCCTTGCTCACCTGCACGCGGCGGATCACGCCGTCGACGCCGGCCTTGAGTGGGTGCTCCATCTTCATCGCTTCCAGCACCAGCAGCAGCTGGCCCTTGCTCACGCGCGTGCCCTCGGCCACCAGCACGTCGACGATGGCGCCATCCATCGGTGCCTTCACCGTGCCGGAGCCCGCGCCAGCGGCGACGCCGGCCGGTTCGTGGGTGACGTCCTGCAGCTCCAGGTTGCCGTCCGCGCCATACAGCCACAGACGCGCACCCTCTCGGTGGAACGGCAGGCGGCGGCGGATGCCGTCGGCTTCGAGGATTGCATCGCCGTGTTCTTCTCCCAGAAGACGCAGCGCAATCCGCACCTCGCCGATACGTGCCAGCAGCGCGGGCTGCGCCCCGTGTTCGCGAACCTCCAGTTCGACGACGAACTTCTCCTCGCCCTGCTTGAGGGCGAAGCGCCACGGCGCGCTGCCCGCGCTGCGCCAGCCGGAAAGGCCCGGCTGGTGCGCGCGGTCGCTGGCCGAGGCCTGGTAGAGCAGGGCGGCGGCACAGGCCAGTTCCAGCGCCTGCGGCTGGCGCGGGGCCAGGCTCGGGTCGCCGGCGAACTGCTCGCCGATGAACGCGGTGGTGGCCTTGCCGGCGGCGAATTCCGGGTGCCTGAGCAGGTTGGCGAGGAAGCGCTGGTTGCCGGTCACGCCCAGCAGCACGCAATCCTCGACGGCGCGCACCAGCTTGCGCCGGGCCTCGTCGCGGGTGGCGCCGTAGGCGATGACCTTGGCCAGCATCGGGTCGTAGAACGGCGTGACCGGCTGGCCTTCGCGCAGGCCGTGGTCGACGCGGATGCCGTCCAGTTGCGGCGGCGTCCAGCGCAGTACCTGGCCGGTCTGCGGGAGGAAGCCGTTACCTGCGTCCTCGGCGTACAGGCGCACTTCGATGGCGTGGCCCTTGAGCTGGATCTGTTCCTGGGTCAGCGGCAGCGGATGACCCTCGGCGACGCGGATCTGCCAGGCCACCAGGTCCTGGCCGGTGACCAGCTCGGTGACCGGGTGCTCCACCTGCAGGCGGGTGTTCATCTCCAGGAAGTAGAAGGCGCCGCGGGAGTCCAGCAGGAACTCCACGGTGCCGGCGCCGACGTAGTTCACCGACGCGGCGGCCTTCACCGCGGCCTCGCCCATGGCGGAGCGCAGTTCCTCGGTCAGCACCGGGCAGGGCGCTTCCTCGATGACCTTCTGGTGGCGGCGCTGCACCGAGCAGTCGCGCTCGCCGAGGTAGACGATGTGGCCGTGGCGGTCGCCGAACACCTGGATTTCCACGTGGCGCGGCTGCACCACGGCTTTCTCCAGGATCAGCTCGCCGCTGCCGAAGGCGTTCTGCGCTTCCGAGCGCGCGGTGCGCAGCTGTTCGGCGAGGTCTTCGCTGCGGATCACCAGGCGCATGCCGCGCCCGCCGCCGCCTGCGCTGGCCTTGATCATCAGCGGGTAGCCGATGCGCTGCGCTTCGCGGGTCAGCGTGGCGTCGTCCTGCTCCGCGCCTTCGTAGCCGGGGATGCAGGGCACACCGGCTTCGAGCATGGCGATCTTCGACAGGCGCTTGCTGCCCATCAGGTGGATGGCTTCCACGCCGGGACCGATGAAGACGATGCCGGCGGTCTCGCAGGCGCGGGCGAAGTCGGCGTTCTCCGAGAGGAAACCGTAGCCGGGGTGGACGGCGCTGGCGCCGGTGCGTTTCGCCGCGTCGAGAATCGCTTCCGGCTTCAGATAGGACTGGCCCACCGGCGCCGGGCCGATGCATACGGCTTCGTCGGCCAGTTGCACATGGCGAGCGTTGGCGTCGGCCTCGCTGTACACGGCGACGGTGCGGTAGCCCAGGTCGTGGGCAGTGCGGATCACCCGGCAGGCGATCTCGCCACGGTTGGCGATGAGGATCTTGTCGAAGGCGGGCATCTGGGGGCTCCTGCTTGTCTGGCGGCGTCTGGGGTGTTTCTGGATTCCCGCGTTCGCGGGAATGACGTGTGGGGGAGCGGTGTCTCTCGCCGTCATCCCCGCGAACGCGGGGACCCAATAAACAGCCTCACTGCGCCCAGTTCGGTTTGCGTTTCTGCACGAAGGCCAGCGTCCCTTCGGCACCTTCCTCGCCGGTCACCGCGGCGGCGAACTGGCGGGCGGCGGCGTCCAGCAGCGGACCGAGGGCTTCGGTCTCGGTGGCGAGCAGCAGCGCCTTGGTGGCGGCGTTGGCGCCAGGGGCGCAGCGGCGCACCTGGTCGAGCGTCTGCGCCAGTTGCTCACCGAGGCTCTCGGCGCTGTCCGCGCAGGCATGCACCAGGCCCAGGCGCAGCGCCTCGCGGCCATCGAAGCGGGCGGCGGTGAGGGCCAGGCGGCGCGCCTGGGTAAGGCCGATGCGCTTCACCACGAAGGGGGCGATCTGCGCTGGCAGGATGCCGAGGCTGGTTTCCGGCAGGCCGAATTGCGCGTCCGCCGCCGCGATGGCGATGTCCGAGACGCAGGCGAGGCCGAAGCCGCCGCCGAGCACCGCGCCTTCCAGCACGGCGACCAGCACCTGCGGTTGTGCCTGGGCTTCTTCCAGCAGACCGCCGAAGGCGCGGTTCAGCGCGGTGTAGGCATCCGGACCGGCGGCGCGGGCGCCGGCCATGTCCTTGATGTCGCCGCCAGCGCAGAAGTGCCCACCGGCGCCGCGCAGTACGATGGCGCGCACGGCGCGGTCGTCGCGCACGGCGGCGAGCACTGCACGCAGTTCGCCGACCATCGCCAGGCTCATGGCGTTGCGGCTGTCCGGGCGATTCAGGGTGACGTGCAGCACGCCGCCGTCACGTTCCAGCAGCAGGGTTTCGCAGTTCGGCAGGGTCATGGCGTCAGCCCTTCTTCTTGCCCGGCAGGGTGCCCATCAGCTTGCAGATGATGCCCAGCATGATTTCGTCCGCGCCGCCGCCGATGGAGACCAGGCGGGTGTCGCGGTAGGCGCGGGCAATCGGGTTCTCCCACATGAAGCCCTGGCCGCCCCAGTACTGCAGGCAGGCGTCGGTGACTTCGCGGGCCAGGCGGCCGACCTTGAGCTTGGCCATGGAGGCCAGGCGGGTCACGTCCTTGCCTCGGACGTACTGCTCGGTGGCCTGGTAGGTGAGGGCGCGCAGGCACTCGATCTCGGTCATAAGCTCAGCCATGCGGAAGTGGATGACCTGGTTGTCGATCAGCGCCTGGCCGAAGGTCTTGCGCTCCTTGCAGTAGTCGATGGTGGCGTTGACGCAATACTCCAGGCCCTTGATCCCGCTGGCGGCGCCGAACAGGCGTTCTTCCTGGAACTGCAGCATCTGCATCATGAAGCCCGCGCCCTCGGCACCGATGCGGTTGCGCTGCGGCACGCGCACGTCGTCGAAGAACACCTGGGCGGTCTCCGAGCTGCGCATGCCGAGCTTGTCCAGGTGCGGGCTGACGCTGATGCCCTTGGACTTCATCGGCACCATGATCAGCGACTTGTTGACGTGGGGCTTGTCGTCGGAGGTGTTGGCCAGCAGGCAGATGAAGTCGGCGGACGGCGAGTTGGTGATCCACATCTTGCTGCCGTTGATGACGTAGTCGTCGCCATCCTTGCGTGCGGTGGTCTTCAGGCCCGCCACGTCGGAGCCGGCGCCGACCTCGGAGACGCCGATGCAGCCGACCATCTCGCCGGTAATCGCCGGGCGCAGGAACTCCTCGCGCAGCTCGTCGGAGCCGAAACGCGCCAGGGCCGGGGTACACATGTCGGTCTGCACGCCCAGGGCCATCGGCACGCCGCCGCAATGGATGGTGCCGAACTCTTCGGCGGCGACCACCGAGTAGCTGTAGTCCAGGCCCATGCCGCCGAATTTCTCCGGCTTGGAGATGCCCAGCAGACCCAGGTCGCCGGCCTTCTTGAAGACTTCGTGGATCGGGAAACGCCCGGCCTTTTCCCACTCGTCGACGTAGGGGTTGATTTCCTTCTCGACGAAGTTGCGGACGGTGCGGCGGAGTTCTTCGTGTTCCTGGGTGAAGATCATTGTTGTTGTTCTCCTTGAGCCTGAATGTCGTGAAGGCGCGTCAGAACCGCGCGACGCCGAAACTGTTGTGCTTCAGCGGCCGCACGGCCGCTTCCGCGCAGATGTCCAGCAGGTAGCCGAGCAGCGCGCGGGTGTCGCGCGGGTCGATCAGCCCGTCGTCCCACAGGCTCGCCGTGCCATAGAGCGCTGTGGACTGGGCGTCGAGCTTCTGCGCGGTCATCTGTTCGAGCATGTCGAGCATCTTCGGGTCGGGCTCCTTGCCCTCCTTGGCGTGCTTTTCCTCGGTGACGATGCGCAGCACCTTGCCGGCCTGGGCGCTGCCCATCACGGCGGTGCGGCTGTTGGGCCAGGCGAAGATGAAGCGCGGGTCCAGCCCGCGGCCGCACATGGCGTAGTTGCCGGCGCCGTAGGAACCGCCGACCACCAAGGTGAGCTTGGGCACTGTGGCGTTGGCCACCGCCTGGATCATCTTCGAGCCGTGCTTGATCACGCCCAGGCGCTCGGACTCGGTGCCGACCATGAAGCCGGTGGTGTTGTGCAGGAACAGGATCGGCGTGTTGCTCTGCTCGCACAGCTGGATGAATTGCGCCGCCTTGGCCGCGCCCTGCGGGGTGATCGGGCCGTTGTTGCCGATCAGGCCGCAGGCGTGGCCTTCGATGTGCAGGTGGCCGCAGACGGTCTGGCTGTCGAACTCGTTCTTGAAGTCGAGGAAGCGCGAGCCGTCGGCGATGCGCGCGATGATCTCGCGCACGTCATAGGGCTTCTTCGCGTCCGCTGGGACCACGCCGAGAAGTTCCTCGGCCGGGTACAGCGGGGCATCCCATGCCTGTTTCGGGCGGGCCGGCAACTGGGCATTCCACGGCAGCGAAGCGAGGATTTCGCGGGCCAGGCGCACGCCGTCGGCGTCGTTCTCGGCCAGGTATTCGGCGGTGCCGGCGACCTGGGCATGCAGTTCGGCGCCGCCGAGTTCTTCATCGGTAGCGACTTCGCCTGTGGCAGCCTTGAGCAGCGGTGGGCCGGCGAGGAACATCTTGGCCTTGCCGCGCACCACCACCACGTAGTCCGACAAGCCCGGCTGGTAGGCGCCGCCGGCGGTGGACGAGCCGTGCACCACGGTGATCTGCGGAATGCCCGCCGCCGACATGCGCGCTTGGTTGGCGAAACCGCGCGCGCCCTCGACGAAGATGTCCGCGGCGTAGTTCAGGTTGGCGCCGCCGCTCTCGGTCAGCGCCACCACCGGCAGCTTGTTCTCCAGGGCGATCTGCTGCAGGCGCAGGGTCTTCTTCAGCCCGGTGGGGGAGATGGTGCCGCCCTTGATCGCGCTGTTGCTGGCGGTCACCAGGCAGCGCACCCCGGCGATGTAGCCGATGCCGGAGATGATGCCGCCGCCGGCCTGGGTGCCGTCCTTGTCGTCATGCAGCTTGTAGCCGGCCAGCGAGGAAATCTCGAGGAACGGCGCGCCGGGGTCCAGCAGCAGGTTCAGGCGCTCGCGCGGCAGCAGCTGGCCGCGCTTGTCGAACTTGGGCTTGGCCTCGGCGGCCTTGTCCAGCACCTTCTGTTCGACCTCGCGGAAGCTCGCCACGGCGGCCAGCATGGCCTCGCGGTTGCGGGCGAAGTCGTCGCCCTGGGCGTCGATTTCCGACTGGATCACCGGCATGGCTTACTCCTGATCCTTCAAGACATCGGGTAGATAGGCACGGTGGAAGCCATTGTAGGAGCGGCTCTGCCCCGGCTTTGCCTTGGACAGCGGGAAGGCGCGGCTGCCCTGGCTGGCGGCGCCGTCGATGCGGATGGTGTTGCCGCTGACGAACGCCGCGCCGGGGGAGAGCAGGAAGACGATGGCGGCAGAAACTTCCGACTCGGTGCCGATGCGCTTGAGCGGCACGTGCTCGCGCAGGGTCGGGATCACCGCCTTGAACGCGCCTTCGTAGGTGTCCATGCCGCTGGAAGCGATCCAGCCCGGCGCTACGGCGTTGACCCGCACCCCGGCGTGGCCCCACTCGATGGCGGCGGTCTTGGTGAAGTTCTCCATGCCGGCGCGGGCGGCGCCGGAGTGGCCCATGCCGGGCATGCCGCCCCACATGTCGGCGAGCATGTTGACGATGCTGCCGCCGGTCTTGCTCAGGCTCTGGTTGAACACTTCGCGGGCCATCAGGAAGCCGCCCACGAGGTTGGTGCGGACTACGGCCTCGAAACCCTTCAGGTTTATCGAGGCCAGCGGCGCGGGGTACTGGCCGCCAGCGTTGTTGACCAGGTGATGGATCGGCCCGCGCTCGGCGATGATTTGCGCCACCAGCGCCTTCACCGCTTCCTCGTCGCGAATGTCGCAGCTGTGCCAGCTGGCGCTGCCGCCGTCCTCGAGGATTTCGCCGGCGGTCTTCTCCAGCTTCTCGGCTTTGCGCCCGACCAGCACCACATGGGCGCCGAGGGCCGCCAGCTCATGGGCGGTGCAGCGGCCGATGCCGCTGCCGCCGCCGGTGACGATGATGGTCTGGCCGTCGAACAGGCCTGCCTTGAAGATCGAGTCGTAGCTCATGGTTGTTTTCGTCCTGCTCAATCGTTCGTCGTGCGTGCTTTTCGTAGGAGCGAGCTTGCTCGCGAACAGACTCCGCTGCGGGGTTGGGTTCGCGAGCAAGCTCGCTCCTACAGGAACTGATCGGCGATGTGCTGCGGCACCGCCACCGGGAATTCCAGCAACTGCTGGGCGAAGGCCTTGCCCTGCGGGTCGATACGCAGGCTGGCGACGCCACCGCCGCCCAGGGCGTTCTCCAACAGGAAGTTCAGGCTGTGCGTGCCCGGCAGGTGCCAGCGGCTGACTCGGCCGAGCTGCGGGTCGAGCACGTGCTGCATCCACTCGGCTACCGCGCCTTCGCTCAGCGCCTCGGCGATCCACGGCAGGTATTCGGGCCGGCGCGCCATGACGCCGATGTTGCTGTGGTTGCCCTTGTCTCCGGAGCGCGCCACGGCCAGCTTCACCAGCGGCACGCTGGCCTGGGCCGGGCCCTTCGCGGCGGCAACCGGGATGTCGTCGGTCAGCGCCGAGGGGTCGAAGTGCTCGATGTGCGGCAGGGCGACCGGCTGGCGCTGGCCGTCGATCTCCACCGCCAGTTCGCAGGCGTCCTTGTCGATCAGGAAGGAGAACAGGCGGATCACCGGGTACACGGTGGGGCGGCCGCCGACGATACCAGTCAGGCCCGGCGCCATGCCGGTGGCGGCCTGGGCGATCTCGCGGGAGAACAGCACCAGGGCTTCCTTGCGGCTGTGGCGCACGGCCAGCTTCACCACGATCTCGCGGTTGTCGCTGCGACGCCCGTGCGGGCCGTAGGTGGCCTCGCTGCCGAGGAGTTCCACACTGACCTCACGGTACGGGCCCCAGCCGCGCTCCATGAGGATTTCCTCGGTCTTGGCAATGATCGCCTGGCTGACCCGCTCGGCCTTCTTCACCGCGTCGATGCCGGCGATCAGGCAACTGGCGGTGCAGCGGAAACCATCCGGGTAGGTGGCGCTGACCTTGTATTGCCCGGTCGGCGGCAAGCCGCGCGCGCCGCTGACGGCCACGCGGTTTTCGCCGACCTGGGCGAGCTGTACCTGGGTGAAATCGCAGACCACATCGGGCAGCAGGTAGGCGCGCGGGTCGCCGATCTCGTAGAGCATCTGCTCGCCCACCGACAGCGGCGTCACCAGCCCGCCAGTGCCCTGCGGCTTGGTCACCACGAACTCGCCGCTGGCCTGTACTTCGACGAGGGGGAAGCCGATGTGCTCGTAGTCCGGCACGCTTTCCCAGTCGGTGAAGTTGCCGCCGGTGCATTGCGCGCCGCATTCGATGATGTGCCCGGCCAGGGCGGCCTGGGCCAGCTTGTCATAGTCGTTCCAGGCCCAGCCGAATTCGTGCACCAGGGCGGCGCTGACCACCGCGCTGTCCACCACGCGGCCGGTGATGACGATATCGGCGCCGGCCTTCAGCGCCTCGACGATGCCGGGGGCGCCGAGGTAGGCGTTGACCGACACGCACATCGGCGGCAGCGGCGCGCCTGAGAACATCTCGCGAATGCCGGCCTTGGCCAGTTCGCCCAGGCGCGGCTGCAGGTTGTCGCCGTGCACCACGGCGATCTTCAGCGCCACGCCGGCCTTCTCGCAGGCGGCGGCCAGGGCGCTGGCGCAGGCCTGCGGGTTCACCCCGCCGGCATTGCTGATCACGCGTATCCGTTTTGCGGCGATATCGCCCAGCAGGGGTGTCATCACTTCGACGAAATCGGTGGCGTAGCCTGCCTCGGGATTCTTCAGGCGGGCGCCGGCCATGATCGACATGGTGATTTCGGCGAGGTAGTCGAAGACCAGGTAATCCATTTCCGCCCCGCGCACCAGCTGGGCAGCGGCGGTGGAGGTGTCGCCCCAGAAGGCGGAGGCGCAGCCGATACGTACGGTTTTAGTCATTGTTCTGCCCGTGACGTTGGGTGATGGAACGACATTACCAAGCAAGCGCTTGGTTGAAAAGAGTGAGATTTACGACAACCCCAACCAATGGATGGCCAAGCGCTTGCTTGGTAGGTCTCCGCGGGCTTACATTTCGTCAGACAACACAAGCACTTGCGGGCGTTTCAATGAATCGCCGAGAACAGATGAGCCGGATGGGGAGAGACAGCGTGGATGACCGCAAAGCCCGCGAAGTGATGCTGGAGCTGATCGGGACCGGGCAGATCACCGACCCGGAGAGCGCCCGTGGCAAGCTGCTGCAGACCGCCGCGCACCTGTTCCGCAGCAAGGGCTACGAGCGCACCACAGTGCGTGACCTGGCCGGCGCGGTGGGTATCCAGTCCGGCAGCATCTTCCATCACTTCAAGAGCAAGGATGAAATCCTCCGCTCGGTGATGGAGGAAACCATCCTCTACAACACCGCCCTGATGCGCGCCGCCCTGGCCGATGCGACGACCCTGCGCGAACGCCTGCTGGCGCTGATCCGCTGCGAACTGCAGTCGATCACCGGCGGCACCGGCGAGGCGATGGCGGTGCTGGTCTACGAATGGCGCTCGCTGTCGGACGAGGGCCAGGCCTATATCCTCAGCCTGCGCGACATCTACGAGCAGATGTGGCTGGAAGTGCTGGAAGAGGCGCGCATGGCGGGCTACAGCCAGGGCGACCCGTTCATCCTGCGGCGCTTCCTCACCGGGGCGCTGTCCTGGTCGATCACCTGGTACCGTCCCGACGGCAGCCTGACGCTGGATGAGCTGGCGGAGCAGGCGCTGTTGCTGGTCATGCGCGAGTAAGGAACATTGTAGGAGCGGGCCATGCCCGCGATCGCGCGCATGGCGCGCTCCTACCATGAGTGAGTTGGTGCAGCGGGCTCAGAGAATCCGCAACGGATAGCTGAACAGCAGCAGGTGCAGGCTGTTCACCGCCGCATGCAGCAGCACCGCCACCAGCAGGCGGCCGCTGAAGTGGAAGGCCAGGCCATAGCCCAGCCCCGCGATGCCCGCGACTACCGCGAACAGTGGATTGATCGGCCAGTGCACCAGACCGAACAGCACGCTCGACACCGCCACCCCGAACAGCGCGCCGAAGCGCCGCACCAGCTCGCTTTGCAGCAGGCCACGGAAGAAGGCTTCCTCGGTGAGCGAGATCACGCAGACGTTGACCAGCATCCACAGCCAGAAGCCCGGCGGCCATTTCGGGTTCCACACCACCAGCCCGCCGGCCACGGCCACCAGCGGTACGGCGAAGAGGGTGGTGACAATGGCGATGGCGGCGAAGTCCGGCGAGCGTTTTTCTGTCGCCACCGGCTCGCGGCGCAACCACCAGGCGAGCAGGGTGATACCGACCAGGGCCTTGTCCCAGGACAGGCGCAGGGCGTAGACAGGAGCGTCAGGGCTGAGCTGGCGCACCGGCCAGAGTGTCCATGAGATGTTGCCGGGCAACAGGTGCGCGGCCAGCGCGACGCTGACCGCCAGGCACACCAGCCACCAGAGCAGGCGTGGCATGAAATGCTCGCCGTAGAGTGTCCATACGACGTAGACGGCACCGATTAGCAACCCCACCGGCTGGACATAACCCAGCGCGAATCCGCAGAGCAACAACACGACGGGCAGCAGCGGCAGGAGCTTCCTGAGCATTCTTTCCTCCATCCAGGAGGCGCAGTCTAGGCAATTTCCACTGTCGCTGGCCATCTTTGACGTCCGTTTTTGGCCGGCCGGTCAGCTACTTGCAGAGGATTTAACGCTTATCGTCGTCGTCCTTGGCGTCCATTTCGGCGTTGCGCTCATGGATGCGGCGCAACTGTTCCTCGGTGAGCGGAAGCTTCTTCGCCGTATCGCGCAGCATCAGCAGCGCCCCGACAATGGAGCCCAGGGCGAGGGCAATGATCAACCAGGCATACCAGGGCATGGTTCCGTCTCCGACAGTGGCTGTAGGTCTTAACGATACGCTGGCGGGGTGGGGTTGTCAGGCGCGGGCCGGTCGCAGATGTCTATTTCATCCACTGCATCAGCCGGAGCGCGAGGACGATGCTCAGGCACATAAAGCCGAAGGCCAGCCAGGCGTTCGGCCAGAGCAGCGGCATGCCGAACAGGATCAGGCTGTCGTTGCCGCCCGGTACCAGCCTGGCGCCGGCGCCCATCAGCAGTCCGCCTGCGAGGCAACGCGCGATGTCGGGCCCGTGCGGCCAGCGCCGTTGCCAATTCCCGGAAAGCCAGCCGCCGAGCAACGCGCCGGCGAACAGGGTCGGCAACAGCAGGCCGCGAATGCCCAGGTGCATGAAGCGGCCATCGGCCAGTTCTTTCAGCAGATCGGTGTAGTTCCATGGGCCAACCGTGACGAAGAGCCCCAGAAAGCACATGGCGATGACCAGGGTCGCCAGGTGCGCGGGCCATGGCGCGCTGCCCAGGCGCCGCGCGCCGTGGACGAGCCAGCTGGCGCGTAGCGCCAGTGGCAGCAGGACCAGTGCCGGCAGGGTCGCTGGAAGGTTCCACAGCCAGCTCGAAAGCGGCATGGGTTGGCTCGCCATCCCCGCCTCCCAACTGCGCAGTAGCAGGCAGCCGCCAAGAAATCCGAGCGGTGTGGCCAGCCAGGCCCATTGTCCGGAACCGAGCCGGGCGAGGGTGCCTAGCACGCAGCCACCGTTGAGGGCCGCGCCCAGGCCGAGGAGAACGCCGCCGGCTACAGCGCTCCAGTGCAGGGGAATGCCCATTGGCACCTGCTGCAGCAGGCCCAGCGAACGCAGGGCCACCAATCCGGCCGTCACCCAGAGCGTGGCCTCCAGCAAGGCGGCGAAGCGGGTCCAGCGGCGCTTGTGCAACACTTCCTCGATGGCGGCGACCAGGCAGGTGCCGCCACGCTGGATGGCGAACCCCATGAGCAGGGCCAGTGTCAGGCTGGCTAGTAGTGTCGGCATGGCGTCGGCGCCTGCGTTGTGCAAAGCCGGTTGTGCCGCCGTCCGAATGCGGCAGGCGGTTTCTGAAGAGTAGATGCCGCGTCTGGCGGTTTGTGACACGCCAATGAAGCTCCGATGAAAATTGAGCTGACCAAAGCCTGTTCGCGCCTGCCCGGCCTGGTGGTCACGCGGCTCCGCGACAACCGGGAACGCCTGGACGCTTGGGCCGGCAGAGCATTCCTGCCGGGCGGGCTACGGAAGTCGGAGTGTTTCTGCGACAATATGCGCCGATTTTTTCGCAACCTCCGAGAGAGCCCATGTCCGCCTGCCAGTCCCCGATCATCGTCGCCCTGGATTTCCCCACCCGCGAAGCCGCGCTGGCGCTGGCTGACCAGCTCGATCCCACGCTGTGCCGGGTGAAGGTGGGCAAGGAGCTGTTCACCAGCTGCGCCGCCGGTATCGTCGAGACGCTGAACAGCCGTGGCTTCGAAGTCTTCCTCGATCTGAAATTCCACGACATCCCCAACACCACGGCGATGGCCGTGCGTGCCGCCGCCGAGATGGGCGTGTGGATGGTCAACGTGCACTGCTCCGGCGGCCTGCGCATGATGAGCGCCTGCCGCGAGACCCTCGAAGCCTTCAACGGCCCGAAACCCTTGCTGATCGGCGTGACCGTGCTGACCAGCATGGAGCGCGAGGACCTGGCCGGTATCGGCCTGGACGTCGAGCCCCAGGAGCAGGTGCTGCGCCTGGCGGCGTTGGCGCAGAAGGCCGGCATGGACGGGCTGGTGTGTTCGGCCCAGGAAGCGCCAGCGCTGAAGGCCGCACACCCGTCGCTGCAACTGGTCACCCCCGGCATCCGCCCGGCTGGCAGCGCCCAGGACGACCAGCGCCGTATCCTCACCCCGCGCCAGGCGCTGGACAATGGCTCCGACTACCTGGTGATCGGTCGCCCGATCAGTCAGGCCGCCGATCCGGGCAAGGCCCTGCGCGATATCGTCGCCAACCTGGCCTGAATCTTTCTCCATGCATGAAAAAGCCCGCATCAATGCGGGCTTTTTCGTTTCTGCGTAATGGCTCTTGTAGGAGCGGGCCATGCCCGCGATCGCGCGCGTGGCGCGCTCCTACAGGTTGGCTTCGGCGATCTGCGCACGGCCGACCCAGCGCTCGCGCACCACGTCGTACACCCAGTTGAAGACGATGGCGTAGGGCAGGAAGAACAGGATCAGGCCGATATCCAGGATGAAGGCTTCCAGCAGGCTCACCGACAGCCACCAGGCGGCCAGCGGCACCAGCAGGAAGATCAGCCCCAGTTCGAACAGCGAGGCGTGCAGCACGCGCACCGGCAGGGTGCGGGTGAAGCCCATGCGCTGCTGGGCGCGGTCGAAGCCGGCGTTGAACAGCATGTTCCACAGGGTGGCGATGGCCGAGAACATCAGGGTCAGGGCGCCCATGTGGCCCAGGGGACGATCCATCAGCCAGGCCAGGATCGGCGCGCAGAGGGCGACCGCCAGCAGTTCGAAAAGCACGGCATGGAACAGCCGTTCTTTCAGGGTTTTGTTCGGGCTCATGGGATTCTCCAGATAACAGTTGCAGGCCGACTCCGTCGGTCCGGCGCCATTATCATCGGTCGACCGGCTGGATCTAAGTTGGATACCATCGGTGAAACCGATGGAAGAGGGCGCCTCCGATGCAATATTCCCCCGAATCCCTGCAAGCCTTCGCCGAGGCCGCCTGCCTCGGCTCCTTCAGCGCCGCCGCGCGCAAGCTGGGCAAGAGCCAGTCCACCGTCAGCGAGGCCATCGCCCGCCTGGAGATCGACCTCGGCCTCGGCCTGTTCGACCGCAGCTCACGCCAGCCGCAACTGACCGAGGCCGGCCACGCGTTGCTCGGACGGGTGGAGGAGGTGCTGATGGCCAACGACCGGCTCGGCCAACTCGCCCAGCAACTCGTCGGCGGGCTGGAGTCGCGGGTGACGCTGGCCATGTCCGATACCTATCCCTCGGCACAGTTCGAGGCCCGGTTGGCGGAGATCGATGCGCGCTATCCGGATCTGGAATTCGAATGGCTGATCGCCGAGCACAGCGATGTGCTCGACCTGGTCGTCCAGGGCCGCGCCAGCCTGGGGCTGCTGGCGGCGCAGCGGGAGTATCCGCCGGACATCGGCTCGGCAACCTTGAACGAACAGGCCGAGTTCGGCCTGTTCGTCAGTCGCGACCATCCGCTGGCAGGCCGCGAGCGGGTGGAGCGGGAGGACTTGCTGGCTTACCGGGCGCTGCGCCTGAACACCTACCTGGATGATGCCGCGCCGATGCTCGGCGGCCGTTGCTGGAGCGCGCCGAACTACCTGCTGTTGCTGGACATGGCCGTGCTGGGCTTCGGCTGGATCGAATTGCCCAGCTGGATGGTGGGGCGCTTCGCCGGGGGGCGTATGCACGAGCTGAAGGTTGCCGGCTGGCCACGCCGGGTGGCGGTGGACGTGATCTGGTCGCGACAGCGCCCGACCGGGCCAGCGGCCAGTTGGCTGGTCGAGCGGCTGCTGGGACGCTAGCGTCAGTGGCAGTGGAATCACGTGCTGCTTCACAGGAATGCGGACGAAATGTGTCCGGACCTATGACGGCTGGCGCGGGGCCAGTAGGATCGGAGTTTTCCTAGAGCGAGAGGTCAGGATGCGCGCCAAGCTGGAGAATTGCCTGAAGGCAGTGGATGACGTTCTGCTCGGCAAGGAGATTCAGGTCCGGCTGGCGCTCACCTGTCTCCTGGCCCGTGGCCATCTGCTCATCGAAGACCTGCCCGGCATGGGCAAGACCACCTTGAGCCATGCTCTCGCGCGGGTGCTGGGCCTGAGCTTCCAGCGCATCCAGTTCACCTCCGACCTGCTGCCCGGCGACGTGCTGGGGACCTCGGTGTTCAACCGCGAGAGCGGGCAGTTCGTCTTCCATCCGGGCCCGATCTTCGCCGAGCTGGTGCTGGCCGACGAGATCAACCGCGCCACGCCGAAGAGCCAGAGCGCGTTGCTCGAAGCGATGGAGGAAGGCCAGGTGACCATCGAGGGCGCGACCCGTCCGCTGCCCGAACCCTTCTTCGTCATCGCCACGCAGAACCCGGTGACCCAGGGTGGCACCTTCGCGCTGCCGGAGTCCCAGCTGGACCGCTTCCTCATGCGCCTGTCGCTGGGCTACCCCGGCCGCGCGGCGGAGAAGGCCTTGCTGCTGGGCGAGGCGCGCCGCGATCTGTTGCCGCGCCTGGAGCCGATGCTCGACCCGAAGGAGTTGCTGGCATTGCAGAGCGAGGTGCTGGAGGTTCGCGCCAGCGATGCGCTGGTGGACTACGTGCTGCGTCTGGTCGAGGCCACCCGCAGCCAGCCGGCGTTCGCCCTCGGCCTGTCGCCGCGCGGCAGCCTGGGGCTGCTCGCCGCCGCGCGTGCCTGGGCGCTGCTCGCCGGCCGTGACTACGCCATCCCCGAGGATGTGCAGGCGGTGCTGCCGTCGGTGGCCGGCCACCGCCTGCGCGACCAGGCCGACCCCACCGGGCACGGCGGCGGCGCGCTGGTGCAGTGGCTGCTGCGCGAAGTGCCGGCGCTCTGAGGGCTGGCCATGCTGGTCAAGGTCAGGCCGCTGTGGCAGAGCTGGATCGCCCGGCGGATTCCGCCGGCGTCATCGTTGCAACTCAACCAGCGGCGCATCTTCATCATTCCCACTCGCCAGGGCGTGGCGTTCGGCGTTGCGCTGCTGCTGATGCTGCTGACGGCGATCAATTACCAGAACAGCCTGGCCTACGGGCTGACCTTCCTGCTGCTGTCGCTGTTCATCGTCGCCATCCTGCACACCTACCGTAACCTGGGCGGACTGCGCCTGACCGCGCTGGGCGCGACGCCGGTATTCGTCGGCGAACAGCTGGGCTTCCGGGTGCGGCTGGACGCGGAAGGGCGTGCGCGCCAGGCCGTCGCCATCGGCTGGACGGCGGAGCAGTTGCACTTCGCCGACGTGCCGGCCGAGGGCGCCGAGGAGCTTCGCCTGGATGTATCGGCGCAGCGGCGCGGCTGGTTGCGGCCGGGCCGCCTGCGGGTGGAAAGCCGCTTCCCGCTCGGCCTGCTGGTGGCCTGGAGCTGGCTCGACCTGGACCAGGCCGGCCTGGTCTACCCGACTCCGCTCGCCAGCGACCTGCCGCTCGAAGGCGGCGCGGCGACAGACGAGGAGGAGGGCGTGAGGCCCAGTGGCCAGGGTGTCGATGACTTCCAGGGGCTGCGCCCGTACCAGCCCGGCGATTCGCGCCGGCGCCTGCACTGGAAGGCCTATTCCCGCGGCCAGGGCCTGTTGGTGAAGGACTTCTCCGCGCTGGCCGGGCGCAATCTGTGGCTGGACTTCACGCTGCTGGGTGGCGATATCGAAGGCCGCCTTTCGCGGCTGTGCTACTGGGTGCTGCAGCTGTCGCTGCGCCAGCAGCCGTTCGGCCTGCGCCTGCCGGGCATGCAATTGACGGTGGCGACCGGCGACGCCCATCGCGAGGCCTGCCTGCGCGCACTCGCCCTGTTCGGGGAGCGCGCATGAGCACGCAGCCCATTCCACGGGTCGCGCTGACCTGGCTGCTGGTGGCCCAGGCGGTGGTGATCATCCCGCACCTGGAGCACCTGCCGCTGTGGATCGTCGGGCTGTGGCTGGGCTGCGCGTTTTGGCGCGTCCAGGTGTTCCGCATGCGCGCCAACTACCCCAGCGGCCTGGCCAAGCTGGCGCTGGTCGGCGCCGCCGGGCTCGGCGTGTGGTTCTCGCGCGGCTCGCTGATCGGCCTGGACGCCGGCGTGGTGCTGCTGATCGCCGCGTTCATCATCAAGCTGGTGGAGCTCAAGACCCGGCGCGATGCCTGGGTGCTGATCCTGCTGGGGTTCTTCGCTGTGGTGACCAGCTACCTGTTCCAGGACGACATCCTCGCCGCCGCCTTCAGCCTGTTGCCGGTGACCGCGCTGCTAGCGGCGCTGATCGGCCTGCAGCAGAGCAACTTCGCCGCCCGTCCCGGCTCGACCCTGCGCCTGGCCGGTGGCCTGCTGTTGCAGGCGCTGCCACTGATGCTCCTGCTGTTCATGCTGTTCCCGCGCCTGGGGCCGCTGTGGTCGCTGCCGATGCCGGGCGGCAAGGCCACCACCGGCCTGAGCGATTCGATGATGCCGGGGGACATGGTGGAACTCAGCCAGTCGCCGGAACTGGCCTTCCGCGTCCGCTTCAAGGGCGAGCCACCGCCGCGCTCGCAGCTGTACTGGCGCGCGTTGACCCTGGAGAGCTTCGATGGCGAGCGCTGGACCCAGGCCTTCCAGCGTCGCGATGCGCCGACGCCGCAGTGGCAGCGCCAGGGGGTGGCACTGGAATATCAGGTAGTCATGGAGCCGAGCGACCATCCGTGGCTGTTCGTGCTCGATGTTGCGGAGAACGGAGCGAGCGACGCCCAGCTTATGAGCGACTTCCGCCTCCAGCGCCGATCCCCGGTACGCCAGAGCCTGCTCTACAACGCCATGTCCTGGCCCGGTGCTCTGCTCGAGCCCAACGACAACCGCCGCGCCCTGCGCCTCAACCTGGGCTTGCCGGCCACTGGCAATCCACGGGCACGGGCCTGGGCCCGCGAGCTGCACGAGCGCTATCCGCAGCCCCGTGAGCTGGCGCAGGCGATGCTCCGGCACTTCCGCGAGCAGCCCTTCGCCTACACGCTCAAGCCGCCCGCGACCGGGCCGGAGCGTATCGACGGCTTCCTCTTCGACACCCGCGCCGGCTTCTGCGAGCACTATGCCGGCGCCATGACCTTCGTCCTGCGCGCGGCGGGGATTCCTGCGCGGGTGGTGACCGGCTACCAGGGCGGCGAGCTGAACCCCGCCGGCAACTACCTGCTGGTGCATCAGTTCGATGCCCATGCCTGGGTGGAGTACTGGCAGGCGGGCAGCGGCTGGACGCGGGTCGACCCCACCGGGGCGGTATCGCCCGAACGCATCGAACTGGGGCTGGAGCAGGCGATGAGCCGCGAGGGCAGTTTCCTCGCCGGCGATCCGTTCTCGCCGCTGCGTTACCGGGGTTTCAGCCTGCTCAATGAGCTGCGCCTGAGCTGGGATCAGATCAACTATGGCTGGCAGCGTTGGGTGCTGGGTTACCAGGGCGAGCAGCAGGGCGAACTGCTCCGCCGCTGGTTCGGCGCGCCGGACAGTCTCTGGCTGGCGCTGTCCACGGTCGGCGGCGGAGCGTTGCTGCTGGCGGCGCTGGCACTGTGGCTGTTCAAGCCCTGGCGGCGGCAGCGAGATATCCAGCTGCGCAGTTTCGAGCGTTTCGAGCAATTGCTCGCACCCCACGGGCTGCGCCGCGAAGCGGGGGAGGGGCAGCGTGATTTCAGCGGTCGCGCCATGCGCGCGCTGCCGGGGCAGGCCGAGACGATCCGTGCCTACAGCGAAGCGTTCGAGGCGCAGTGTTATGCCGGCGCCAGCGCCGACCCCGCGGTGTTGCGCAGGCACCTGGTGCGGCTGCGCAAGGCGTTGCCGTGGCGCTGGCGGCGACAGCCATGAGGCATGACACCGGTCACTTGCTGGCGGCGGTGCGCCAACTAACCTGATAATTCATTCCACCCTGCGGAGCGTGCCGTGTCCTCTTTCAGCGACTACCTGGTGACCCATCTGATCGAGCAGGAGGTCGCGCTGTTCTCCGCCTCTGCCCGTCTGAGCGCCGGTTCCGATCCCGAAGCCCTGCACGATCTGCGCATCGCCGTGCGCCGTCTGCGCAGCCTGCTGCATCCGGTGCGCGGGATGCCGGGCATCGATGAGCTGGAAGAATCGCTGGGTGAAGTGGGACGGCTGAGCGGACCGCTGCGCGATCTGGAAGTGTTGCTGCCGGTGCTGGAGGCCGAAGGTTACGAGCAGGCCGCGGCCCTGCGCCGTCCGGCCCTGCTCTCGGGCTACATCGCGCTGCTCGCCAGCCCGCAATGGGATCGCCTGCTGATGCGTCTCGATGGCTGGCCGCAACTGTGGCGCACAGCGGACCGCCATGGCGTGCTGGGTGGCCTGCACGGCAAGGTGCGCAAACGCCTGGGCAAGGAGTGGCAGAAGCTGCGCCTGGCATTGAAGGACCCCGCGCACGACCGTCATCGCCTGCGCCTGCTGATCAAGCGGGTGCGCTATTCGCTGGAGGCCTATCCGGAGGAGTCGGCGGTGCCACAGCGCCTGCTCGCTCCGCTGAAGGATGCGCAGACGGCCCTGGGCGAGTGGCACGACTATGAGCAGTGGCTGATCCGCAGCGAACGGGAGCTGGATTTGATGCCGTTGCAACCGCACTGGAATGCCCGCCACGATCTCGCCGAGCGCGACGCCGACGAGAGTCTCGATGCGCTGCTGAAGGCGCTCGGCTGACACCATAGAGCGCATTGATGGCGCGCCATTTGTTCCGGAGCGAACAACGCTTTGGATGGTGTGCTCGCGCCGGCTGCCGGCCTAAGATCGCGGCCGAATCCTGGTAATGGAAGCGATCCATGACATTCACCGAAATGCTACAGGCGGTGCGTGCCGCACCGCGCAGCGTGGTCATCCCGACGAGTTGGGCACAGGGGCGGGCGAGCTTCGGCGGACTGGTGGCCGCGGCGGCCTATGAGGCGATGCGTGCTGTGACCCGCGAAGGGCGGCCGGTGCGCTCGTTGGCGATCACCTTCGTGGGGCCGGTCGAGGTGGAAACGCCGGTGAGTTTCGAGGCCGAGGCGCTGCGCGAGGGCAAGTCGGTGAGCCAGGTGTTTTGCCGCGCGGTGCAGGACGGTCAGGTGGTGGCGCTGGTGCAGGGCAGCTTCGGCGAGTCGCGCAGTTCCAGCGTCGAGGTGGAAAATCTGCCGGCGCCGGAGTTCCGCGAGCCCGAGCACTGCCAGGAATTGCCGTTCATTCGCAAGCTGATGCCGGCCTTCACCCAGTACATCGCGATGCGCTGGGCGCGCGGGCACATGCCGTTCTCGTCCAGTCGCGAGGTCGAAATGGGCGGCTGGATGCGTTTTCGCGGTGACGGCAAGGGCGATGCTTCACTGGAGGTGTCGCACCTGCTGGCGCTGATCGACGCCTGGCCACCAGCGACCTTGCCTCACCTGAAGAGCCCGGCGCCGTCCAGCTCGCTGACCTGGACTGTGGAATTCATCCAGCCGCAGCCGGACTTGCCGGTCGATGGCTGGTGCCAGTACCGGGCGACCATCGAACACGCGCGCGACGGCTACGGCCACATCGCCGCGCATTGCTGGGGACCGGACGGCCGCCTGCTGGCGATCAGCCGGCAGACAGCGACCATCTTCGGCTAGCCCGGCGCCTGCTCGGTGCGGTTGCGGCCGCCGGCCTTGGCCCGGTAGAGGGCACGGTCGGCGCGGGCCAGCAGGTCCTCCAGGCGCACTTCGCCGGGCAGGCACTCGGCCACGCCGATGCTCATCGTCAAGCGCAGGCGGCTGTTGTCTTCGGTGCTGAAGGACAGCGCCTGCACGGCATTGCGCAACCGTTCGGCGACTTGCAGTGCCTGCTCTGGAGCGGTTTCCGGGAGGATCGCGGCGAACTCCTCGCCGCCCAGCCGGCCGAGCAGGTCGATCTCGCGCAGGCCCTGGCTCAGTTCGCCGGCCACGGCCTTGAGCACCGCATCGCCGAAGGCGTGGCCGTAGGTGTCGTTGATCCGCTTGAAGTGATCGATGTCGAGCATCAGCGCCGAGCACCGGCGCTGATGGCGCTGGGCGCTCTTGAGCAGGCTGACGCCACGTTTGACGAAGGCATGGCGGTTCTGCAGACCGGTCAGCGGGTCGGTGCTGGCGAGCAGGCGCAGCTCCTGTTCCAGCGTCTTGCGCTGCTGGATGTCGAAGCTCCACACCAGTGAGGCGGCCTGTCCGTCGATATCCAGCCGCCTTGCCCAGACCACCGCCCAGTAAGGGGGATTGCCGGCCAGCCGGGTTTCCCAGCCATTGAGTTGCCCGAACTCGTCCAGTGCGAGGCGGAAGCGACTTTCTTCGTCGGGGTCGTCGAACAGCCGGGCGAGGTTGAAGCGCTCGTCGTCCGTGCCCGTGCGTTGCAGCAGGCCGGGGCTGACGTAGTGGGCGTGGCCGTCATGGTCGTTGAGCAGCGCTACGTCGCTGGGGCTGGTGTCGAGGATGTAGCGCAGCAGCGCCTTGCGTTCGCTCAGCTCCTGGGTGCGTTCTTCCACGCGCCTTTCCAGGGAATGGTTGAGTTCGTTGAGGCGCTGGGTGAGCCGTTGCCGGCGCCGGGAATTGGCAATGACCTGCCGGGTCAACAGCACGCAGCACAGGCCCAGGCCGGCGAGCACCCAGGCGAGCAGGTTGAAGGCGTGTTGCAGATCCTGGCGCTCTTCGTCGAGCTGGTTGGTCAGGGCAATGTGGGTGGCGACGATGAGGTCGTGAGTGGGGCCGAGCAGCGCTGGCAACTGGCGCTGCATCTCCTGCGCGATCGTCCGCGCCGCTGCGGGTTGCCCCCAGGGCGCGCGCCTGGCCCAGTCGGCGCTGAGCCGGTCGAGCTGCCCGAGTGTTTCGCCGACTTCCGGGCGCGGCTCGGCGAGGTGCTGGAAGACCTGGGTCGTGCGCAGCGGCACCAGCAGGCTGACCAGGACTTCGATGCGGGTGGCGAGGGCGTCGCTGTCCGCGCGTCCGTCCAGCAGCGCTTGGGCGGTGTCCAGCGAGCGTTCCAGTTCGGCGCGCACCTGATAGGCCTGCCACAGCTCGCTGTGCGCATCAGGATGCGCCAGTTGCCGGGCGTGCTGGTTGACCAGCAGGAGGGCGGCAAAGGCACCCAGGGTGAGGACTGCGATCAGGCTGCAGAGGACGACGAAAGTCAGGCGGCGCCAGCGACGCCCGGGAGGCTGAGGGGGCAAGGCGATCACTCCAGGGTAATGCGGCTGACCTGCCAGACGGTTCGGTTGAAGTAGACCTGGGTGCGCAGCTCCGGATGCTTCACCAGCGGATAGATGATGAACAGGGGGCCGCGCTCGCTGATGCCGATGTAATGGTCATCGCGGCGATAGGCGAGGATCGGCTGGTAGGTGTCCAGGTCGCTCAGGGGGATCAGCGCGGAGTAGTCGTTCAGGGCATCGACGCGCAGGCGTTTCGATCGGCCGAGCTCGGCGCCATCGAACAGCTGGTTGAGCGGGACGCCTTGCCAGCGGGAAATGCGCTCTTCCGCGGGAAGCATGGCGGCGTAGGTCTGCGGTGGGAGGCGTTGCAGATCCGCCAGGCTCAGGCGCCGGGCGGCCTCGGGGCGGTCGGCAATCGCCAGGGTAAGGACGTTACGCTCGAGGGGCGGGGATGCGGGCGGACTCGCCGCCACCTGGCTGCCAATAAATAGGCAGGCTAAAAAGCCAAAAAAATGACGAACAACCGACATTCCGACCGCTCACGACGTAATTTCGACGATTATAGCGGCGAATACCCCTATGACTTGAATGGCCGAAATGCCGCGCCTTCGTCAGCGCCTACGATTTTTCCAGGCACGCCACCAGGCGCCGCTGAGAACGAAGCGGGGAAAGGTGATGAATTGTTCGGCGAGCAGCCGGCCAATGGCGTCCTGGCGGTCCGCAAAGGGTTCCGGCGGTTGCTCTTCGAGCTTGTGGCCGCGCCCCTGGATTGCGAGCGAGGCGACGATGCCGATCACGCCCAGTGCGACGCCGCTCAGGTGCAGGCGCAGCAGGGCGCTGACCAGAATCACCGCGGCGAGGATGAACAGCGGAACGGCGAGGATGTGCAGTGCCAGGTTGGTGGGGTTGCGGTGGTTGGCCGCATAGCCCCGCCATTGCCAGGCGAGCAGGTTGGGATGACGTTTGGCCATGGACGGACTCCTGTGCGATACGGGCCCGCCGCGGGCGGCGGGCATCTACCGGAAGTCTAGGTCGTGGCCGAAAAGGGCAGCCAATGGGCGCTGGCTATGCGCCTGATAGGGCTTACAGGCGCAGTTGGCGGATCGCGCGGCTGAGTTCGCCGGCCAGGTCCGCCAACTGATGGCTGGTGCCGGCGGAGTCCACGGTCTGCTGCACGGTGAGCTCGGTAACGTCGCGGATGCCCACCACCGAGCGGGTCATCTCCTCGGCGACCTGGCTCTGCTGCTCGGCGGCCACGGCGATCTGCGTATTGCTCTCGCGCATCTGCGCCACGGCGGCGGCGATGGCGGCCAGGGCTTCACCGGCTTCGCGGGCTTCCTCGACGCAGCCGTCGGCCTTGATCGAGCTTTCCTGCATGAACTCCACGGCGTCGCGGGTGCCGGACTGCAAGGCGGTGATCATCTGGGTGATCTCGTCGGTGGAGTCCTGCACGCGTTTGGCCAGGTTGCGCACTTCATCGGCCACCACGGCGAAGCCGCGGCCCATCTCGCCGGCGCGGGCGGCTTCGATGGCGGCGTTCAGGGCGAGCAGGTTGGTCTGCTCGGCGATGCCGTGGATCACGCTGACCACGCTGCTGATCTTGTGGCTGTCCTGTGCCAGCTGCTGGATCATCTCGGCGGTCTGCTGCACGCCCTGGGACAGGCCGGCGATGGACTGGCCGACGCGGCCGACCACCTGTTGGCCGTTGCCCGCCAGGCGATCGGCTTCCTGCGACTGGTCTCGGGTGTCGGCGGCGTGCTGGGCGATGTGGTGGACGGTGGTGGACATCTCGTTGATGGCGGTGGCGGCCTGGTCGGTCTCGCTCTGCTGGCCGAGCATGCCCTGGCGCACCTGGCCCATGGTGTTGGCGAGGCTGCGCGCGCCTTCGTCGAGACGTCCGGCAGCCTGGGCGACGGTGCCGACCACGCGCTGGTAGCCGCCCTGCATGGCATTGAAGGCAGTGGCCATCTGCCCGACCTCGTCGCGGCTTTCCAGCGGCACGCGGGCGGACAGGTCGCCGCTCTTTTCCACATGCAGCATCACGTCGCGCAGGGTCAGCAGGTGGGTAAGGATGAAGCGGATCAGCAACTGCGAGGCGGCCAGCAGCGCGAGCATCAGAATCAGCACGGCGCCGGCGTAGGGCAGGGCGCGAACCTCGAAGACATCCCAGAAGTCGGCGCCGGTTGCCAGTACGGCGACCCGTTGGCCATTGCCGAGGTCCTGCACGTAGGCGCCGGCCAGTGCACCGGCACGGCTCCGGGCGCCCTGCAGGTCGACCCAGCCGTTGGCGTGGGAGAGGGCGGAGCCGTCGATACCGGCGATCTGCGGTGCGCTGCCGGCGGCAAAGCCGACGAGGTTGGCGGAAGACGGCAGCGGCGTACCCGCCGGCCAGCTCTTGAGCAACTGGGCCTGGGCCTCGGCACCCTGGCGTGCCTGCTGGTTGCGGGCGTCGAGTTCCTGGTGCATGGCGAACAGCACCAGCAGCAGGGTAGTGACGAAGGCGACCGCGTTTACGGCCCAGAATTTGTACTTGAGGGAAATGTCGCGGATCCAGGCGGCCATGGTTGTCTTCTTGTCGGTCGAATGGTGGCAAGGTGCCGCCATTGTCATGAAAAGGATGAAGGCTGGCCATTGATGGGGATCAAGCCGCCTTCCACACCCGGGTTAGCGGCCGATGGACGGTTATCTTGAGAGCGCCTTCAGACTGTGGGCAGGTTGAAGAAGCGTCGTGCGCAATCGGTGGTGTGGGCGGCGACCTCCTCGGGGCTTTCGCTGCGATGCTGCGCCACGCACGCCAGCACCTCCGGCAGGAAGGCCGGCTCGTTGTGGCCGTGCTTGGGCCTGGGCCGCAGCGTGCGCGGCAGCAGGTAGGGCGCATCGCTTTCCAGCATCAGGCGGCCGGCGGGAATCTCCTTCACCAGCTCTTGCAGGTGGGTGCCCCGGCGTTCGTCGCAGATCCAGCCGGTGATACCGATGTGCAGGTCCAGGTCGAGGTAGCCGTAGAGCGCGCGGCGCTCGCCGGTGAAGCAATGCACCACGGCGGCGGGCAGCCTGTCGCGGAAATCCCTGAGGATCGCCAGCAGGCGTTCGGCGGCGTCGCGTTCGTGGATGAACACCGGGCGCTGCAGCTCCACCGCCAGGGCCAGCTGTTCCTCGAAGGCCTTCTCTTGCATCGGACGCGGCGAAAAGTCGCGGTTGAAGTCCAGCCCGCACTCGCCGACGGCGCGCACCCGGTCTTCCTGCAACAAGCCGCGCAGCACCTTGGCACTGCCGCTGTCCCAGTGGCTGGCCTCGTGCGGGTGGACGCCCGCGGTGCAGTAAAGACGCTGGCTTTCGTCCAGTTGCCGGCACAGTTCCAGGGCTTGTTCGCTGTCGTCCAGGCTCGTGCCGGTCAGCACCATCTGCACGACGCCAGCCTCGGCGGCGCGGGCGAGGACTGCTTCACGTTCTGCGGCAAAGCTGGGGTGAGTGAGGTTGACGCCGATGTCGATCAGTTGCATTTTTCTTCCTTTTGTCCGGAAACGGAGCATAGCAAACGCCGCTTTTCAGACGAAAATTCATCAAAAACAGCAGGTTGAGGGTTTTTCCGAAGATATATCGGAAGTTTCGGGTTGGTACTGAGCCCTTCCTGTGAGAGTCTTGCGCGCCCTTGGCGGCCGGGAACTACCGGCCGAAACCGCACTCTAACCGGCCCCTCGCCGAGTGCGAGCCCCCGGAGAGCTGGATGACCCGACTGTTGCTGCTACTGCTGTGCCTCGTGGCTTTGACGCCACTGCCGGCGGCTGCGCGCCTGACGACCCAGCCGGAAAACTGGGAGCAGGACAGCGGTAGCCTCCACGACCTGGCCAGCATTCGCTCCGGTGGTGTGCTCCGCGTTCTGGTCAACCAGAGCCGCAACAGCTCCGGCGAGATCAAGGGCGAGCCCATTGGCGTCGAATATCGCCGCCTGCGCGCCTTCGAACAGTACCTGAACGACACCGCCCCGGGGCGCAAGCCGCTCACCATCAAATTCATTCCCAAGGCCAAGGATCAACTGCTCGGTGCGCTGCAGCGCGGCGAGGGTGACCTGGTCGCTCCCGGCGAAGTACTGCTGGCCCGCGACGGGCAGAATGTCAGCGCCAGCCTGCCGTGGAAGGAAGATGTCCCGCTGGTGCTGGTGACCAAACAGGGCAACCGCCGTTTCGTACGCCTGGAGCAGCTTGCCGGCCGCACTGTCACCTTGCCGGCGGGCAGCGCGGCAGGGGATGCCATCCAGCGGGTCAACGAACGCCTGGCGCAGCGGCGGATGGCGCCGATGGTGCTGGAGTGGACCGACTCCTCGCTGGCCGTGGAGGACGTACTGGAGATGGTCCAGGCCGGTATCTTCAATTACACCGTGGTCGAGCAGCCCATTGCCGAGCGTTGGGCCAAGGTCTTCACCAAGCTGCGCATCGACCGGCACCTGGTGCTGGACAATACCGAGAGCATGACCTGGTACGTGCGCCGCGATGCGCCGATGCTGCGCGCCAGCGTCAACGGCTTCCTCAAGGGCTATCGTGCGCCGGCGGACCAGGACAGCGCCTTCCAGCGCCTCTATCGCCGCGCCTACCAGGTGCGCAATCCGCTGGTGGCACCCGATCGCAAGCGTCTGGAAGCGGTACGTCCGACCCTGCAGCGTTTCGCCGAGCAGAGCAGCCTCGACTGGCTGGCGCTGGCGGCGGTGGCCTTCAAGGAATCCAACCTTGATGCCGGCGCGCGTGGCAGCGGTGGCGCAACCGGCCTGATGCAGATCACGCCGGCGGCCGCCCGTGCCGTGGGCGTGGACTCCGTGCACCACAAGGAGAGCAACGTGCAGGCCGCCAGCCGCTACATGGCGATGCTGCGCAAGCGCTTCTTCTCCAGCCCGCGCATCAGCGAGCGCGATCGCATGGCCTTCGTGCTGGCGGCGTACAACGCTGGCCCCGAGCGAATCCAGAGCCTGCGCGCGGAAGCCAAGCGCCAGGGGCTCAACCCGAACCAGTGGTTCTTCCAGGTCGAGCGGGTGGCGGCCGAGCAGCTGGGCATAGGCGTGGTGAACTATGTCAGCAGCGTCAACAAGTACTATCTTGCATATCAGCGCGAACGTGATGGCCTGGAGCCACGAGAGAGCGTGGCAGCGATCAAGAAGTAATTAATTAATTCGATAGTTATCAGTGCAATTTTGCGCTTTTTGTATCGGAATAATTGGCTATATTGGTCCCCAAGCAACCACGGTTGTGGCCCACTCTCCTCTGCACAAGGAATCACCATGAACTCGCTGATCAAATCCATCCTGTCCACCAATGCTGGCGCCGGTCTTGCTGTCCTGCGCATCACCACTGGCCTGACCTTCATGGCCCACGGCTCGCAGAAACTCTTCGGCGCCTTCGGCGGCCCCGGTCTGCAGGGCATGGCGGGCTGGCTGGAGTCCATCGGCGTGACCCCGGGTTACCTGATGGCCACCCTGGCCGGCAGCGCCGAGTTCTTCGGTGGTCTGGCTCTGGTACTGGGCCTGCTGGTGCGTCTGGCGAGCATCCCGCTGATCATTGCGATGCTGGTGGCGGTGTTCAGCGTGCATGCGGCCAATGGCTTCTTCATCCAGGCGAATGGCTACGAATACGCCTTTACCCTGATCATGATCAGCGTTGCCCTGTTGATCAGCGGCGCCGGCCCGTTCTCCCTGGACCGCAAGCTGTCCAGCTGATCGCGAATGCAGTAACGAAAAAGGGCGGACACCTGTGGGTGTCCGCCCTTTTTTGTGTCTGCCCGAATCAGTGGAACAGGTACTGCACGCCGCCATTGATCAGGCCGCCGCCAACCAGCAGGAAGACGAACAACCCGGCGCCCAGCAGCAGCGGCTTCGACCCTTCCTTGCGCAGGTCGCCCAGGCGGGTGGCCAGGCCCAGGGCGGCCATGGCCATGCCCAGCATCACATCATCCAGTTGTTGCAGCGGTGCCAGCCAGCTTTCGGATACCCAGCCCAGCGAACGCAGCCCGGTAACCAGCAGGAAGCCCACGGCGAAGCCGGGGATGTGCAGCTTGCGGCGCTGGCCCGGCTCGGCGGCTTCGGCGCAGCCGACGCGGCCGAGAATCAGCAGCGCCGGAGCCAACAGCAGCACCCGCAGCATCTTGCTGATCAGCGCGGCGTCGGCGGCGGCCGGGTCCATGGCGCGGCCGGCGGCGACCACCTGGGCCACTTCATGGATGGTCGAGCCGGTGAACACGCCGAATGCCTGCTCGCTGCCGAACAGGTTCGGCAGGGCCGCATAGATCAGCGGGTGCAGCAGCATGGCCAGGGTACCGAACAGAACCACGGTGGCCACGGCGACGGCGGTGTGCTCGGCGCGCGCCTTGAGTACCGGGCTGCTCGCCATCACCGCTGCGGCACCGCAGATGGCGCTGCCGGCGCCGATCAGCAGGGCGCTCTCGCGCGGCAGCTTCAGCCAGCGTTCACCGATCCACCAGGCCATGCCAAGCGTGCTGGCGACCATCAGTACATCGATCACCAGCGCGGCCGGACCGAGGGCGGCGATGTCCTGGAAGGTCAGGCGCAGGCCGTAGAGCACCACGCCCAGTCGCAGCAGTTGCTGGCGGGACAGGTCCACTCCTGGACGGATGCCGCCGAAACGGGCGAGCCCGAGGTTGCCCGCCAGCAAGCCGATCAGGATGGCCAGCGTCAGGCTACCGAGGCCAAGGTGCTGCAGCGTGGGAATTTCCATCAGTTGGCGCGAGCCGAAGGCGATGGCCAGGCAGAGCAGGGCACCGGGCAGGTAGTAGGGCAGGCGGCGTAAAGCGTCCATGAAAGGCTCCTTGTGTAAGGTGAAGCCATGGTGCCGCGCTCCTGCTTAGTGTAAAAACGGATTGTTCTTATTGGGTTAACCGGTTTTTTCGATATGGGGCCTCGCATCACCCTTCGCCAACTGGCGACCTTCACTGCCATCGCCGAGCTGGGCAATGTCACCCAGGCGGCCGCCCGCATAGCGCTTTCGCAGTCGGCAGCGAGCCAGGCGTTGCAGGAGCTGGAGCGAGCCCTGGGGACGCGGCTGTTCGATCGCAGTGGCAAGCGCCTGGCGCTAAACGACAACGGCCGTGCCTTCTATCCCAAGGCCAGTGCGCTGCTGGCCCAGGGCGAGGAGCTGGAAAACCTGTTCGAGTCCGCGCCGGTACAGCTCAGCCTGGGAGCGAGCCGCAGCATCGGGGGCTATGTGTTGCCGCAGGTGATGGCAGGCTTTCTCGCCGAACTGCCGGACAGCCGCCTGCAACTGCAGGTTGCCAACAGCCGCGATGTGATCGAGGCGCTGGCCGAGTTTCGTCTGGATGTCGCCTTCATCGAGGCGCCGATCCAGCATCCGCAGATCCAGCTCACGCCCTGGGCCGGCGACGAGCTGGTGCTGGTGGTCGCGCCGGATCACCCACTGGCACAAGCCCCTCAAGTCACCCTCAAGGATCTGGCGGCCGCACGCTGGGTCCTGCGCGAGGCCGGCTCGGGCACCCGCGTCACCTTCGAGCAGCAGGTGCTGCCGCGCCTGGGCAGCGTCAACGCGCCGCTGGAAATCAGCAACGCCGAGGCGATCAAGCATCTGGTCGGGCGCGGGGCGGGGATCGGCTGCCTGTCGGAGCGTGTGGTGCAGGCGGAACTGGCACGGGGTGAGCTGGTGCGCCTGGACAACCCGTTGGGGCCGCTGCGCCGCACGTTCTTCCTGGCACTGCATATCGACAAGTTCCCCACGGCAGGACTGCGGTGCTTCCTCGATTACGCGCAGTCAGGGGTGGTCTAACGGCCATTCGCCGAGCGGGCGATAGCGCACGCCGGTCGGGCTGTTTTCCGAGCTGTACAGGGTGATCGCGCGGGCCGGCAACTCGAAGGCGGGCTGTGCCGCCGGCAGGCTGTGGGCGTGGCGTGCCAGGGTGAGGTGCGGGTGGAAGGGGCGTTGCTCGATCTCGAAGGCGTGGGCCTGCAATGCTTCGCGCAGGGCTTGCACCAGTTCGTGGAGCTCGCTGGGAATCTGGCTTGGCGCCAGGTGCAGGATGCCGTTCTTCCAGCGTGCCAGCTGGTCCAGTTGCAAAGTGAAACCGCGGCGCGGCAGGCTCGCGCCGAGCGTCAGCAGTTCCGCCTTGCGGCCACGAGGGGTGGCGCCGAGGAAGGCGAGGGTCAGGTGCAGGTTGGCCTGCGTGACGCTCTGGCCGTCCAGGTGCAGGCCATCGCGCCAGGCGCAGATTGCCTGCGCCAGCTCCGGTGGGCAGGGCAGGGCGAAGAACAGCCGCAGCGGGGGTGTGCTCATCGTGGGTTTCCTTGACTGAAGTCGCCTTGACAGTATCGCCGGGGCTTATCTAGGATGCCGCTCAGCGCCGATTTAAGTAGCAACTTGCGGGGCGCGGATGCAGCGATGGCTGACATCGAAATACCGCTAAAGCGCTGGTTCGGTGTGCCTCTCGCCGCGTCCAGCAGGACCCCTGAGGCGGAGACGTGACACCATGACCTGTCCCAACCCGCATGTGCGCCTGACCCCGATCACCACCGGCCTGGTGCGCCGCAATCCGAAGATTCTTCTGGGCGGCAATCACCAGCCCACCCTCGTCCGTTACCTCGATGGCTGGCCCAAGCGCTGGAACGGCTCGCGCACCTTCCTGATCCAGTTCGCCGAAACCGTCGCCGACATCGCCCGCTTCGCTTCCGACAGCTTCGACTTCGCCGTGGTCCAGGCGCCCCCAGCCGAGCAACTGGAGTCCACTGTTCGCGAACTGACCCGCGTCGCCCGCCAGGGGCTGATCACCCGGCGGCCGCAGCCGCTCTGAGCGCTGAAGCTCCCTGTAGGAGCGCCCCATGGGCGCGATCGCGGGCATGGCCCGCTCCTACAGGGGCACGGTGCTTTCCCAGTTTCAGGGATACTCGATTTCCACCACGAACCACATCTTCTCGCCGGACGGGCTGCGCACCATCACCTCGGCGTCCAGCTCTTTGCCGATCAAGGCGCGGGCGAGCGGTGAGTCGATGCTGATGTGGTTGTTGCGCAGGTCGAGTTCGTCCGGGCCGACGATGCGATAGCGTGCCTGCTCGCCGTCCTCGTCCTCCAGCGTGACCCAGGCGCCGAAGTACACCTTGTTCGGGTCGGCCGGGCGTTCGCTCACCACCTTGCAGTTTTCCAGGCGCTTGCGCAGGAAGCGCACGCGGCTGTCGATCTCGCGCAGCATCTTCTTGCCGTAGGTGTACTCGGCGTTTTCCGAGCGGTCGCCTTGCGCCGCCGCTTCACTGACCGACTGGGTGACCTGCGGCCTGCGCACGTTCCATAGTTCGTGCAGCTCGGCGCGCAGGCGCGCTTCGCCTTCGGGGGTGATCAACGGGGTGCCGGCGGGGCGGGGAGGGCGATAACGGCTCATGGCTTCCGGGGTGACGGGAATGATGAAGGGAAGTCTACCCGATCAGCCTTCGCGCAGCAGGCGCAACGGGCTCACGCTCAGGGCTCGCCGCGTGCCGAGCAGGCCCGCGCCGCCGACCAGCAGTGCACCGAGCACGGGCAGCGTGAGCAGCCAGGGATGCGGGCTCCACGGCAGGTCGAAGACCAGCCGGTAGAGCAGGTAGCTGATCAGCTCGCAGCCCAGCGCCGCCAGCAGTCCGCTGACTGCGCCGAGCAAGGCGAACTCGCTGCGCCGGGTGCGCATCAGCAGCTGGCGTTCGGCACCCAGCGCACGGAGCAGGGCGCCCTGGCGCAGGCGCTCGTCGAGGGTGGCCTGCAGGCCGGCGAAGAGCACCACGAAGCCGGCGGCGAGAACGAACACCAGCACGTACTCCACCGCCAGCGTCACCTGGTCGAGGATGCTGCGCAGTTGCGCGAGCAGTGCGTCCACCGGCAGCAGGGTGACGGTGGGGAAGGCGCGCGCCAGTTCGATCAGGTCGCGCTCCTGGCTGATCGGCAGGTAGAAGCTGGTCAGGTAGGTCACCGGCAGGTCGGTCAGGGTGCCGGGTTCGAAGACCATGAAGAAGTTCGGCTGGAAGTTGTCCCACTTCACCGAGCGCAGGCTGCGCACCTGTGCCTCGCGCGTTTGGCCGGCGACGCTGAAGCTCAGGCGGTCGCCGACCTTCAGGCTGAGATTGCCGGCGAGCTTTTCTTCCACCGAGACGCCGGGCAGCGCGCTCTTTTCACCGGCTTGCCACCACTGGCCGGCGACGATCCGATTGCCGGCCGGCAAGCGAGCCGACCAGGTCAATCCGAGGTCGCGTTGCAGGGCGCGCTCGCTGCGTACGTCCTCGCTCAGCGCGTGGACCGGCTGGCCGTTCACCGCTACCAGGCGGCCGGGCACCATGGGGTAGAGGTCTTCGGCATTGGGCGAGAGTTGCTTCACGCGCCGCTCGAAGCTGTTCTTCTCGGCGGGCAGGATGTTCAGCGCAAAATGGTTCGGTGCATTGGGCGGTAGTTGCGCGTGCCAGGTGTCCAGCAGTTCGCCGCGCAGCAGGGCGATGAGCGCCATGGCCAGCAGGATCAGGCCGAAGGCCAGGCTCTGCCCGGCGGCCGCCAATGGGTAGCGCAGCAGTTGGCCGACGCCCAGGCGCCAGGGTAGGCTGGCCCCCTGGAGAGCGCTGCGCAGGCCGCGCAGGGCGAGCAGCAGGATGAAGCCAAGGACCACCGCGGCGATGGCGCCGCCGCCGAGCAGGGCGAGGGTCAGTTTCAGGTCCAGGCTCAGTCGCCACATGATCAGGCCCAGGGCGAACAGCGCGCAGGCGTAGGCCATCCAGGTGCGCATCGGTACCGGCAACAGGTCGCTGCGCAGCACCCGCAGCGGTGGCACGCGGCCGAGCGCGGCCAGCGGCGGCAGGGCGAAGCCGGCGAGCGCGACCAGGCCGGTGGCCATGCCCGCCAGTGCGGGAACTATCCCGGCTTCGGGAATCTGCGGCGGCAGCAGGTCCCCCAGCAGGCGCATCAGGCCAAGCTGGGCGAGCCAGCCGAGGAAGGCGCCGCAGAGGCTGGCAAGCAGTCCCAGCGTGAGCAGTTGGGTGCCGTATAGAAGCAGGGCTTCCCGGCGCGACAGGCCGAGGCAGCGCAGCAGTGCGCTGGCGTCGAAGCGGCGGGTGGCGAAGCGGTTGGCCGAGAGCGCCACGGCGACGCCGGCGAGCAGCACGGCGGCGAGGCTGGCGAGGTTCAGGTAGCGTTCGGCGCGGCCGAGGGCGTCGCCGATCTGCCGGTTGCCGTGGTGGGCGTCCTGCAGTTGCTGGTTGGCGGCGAGGCCGTCCTGAGTTGCCTTTCTATAGGTTTGCAGCGCCTCGGGCGAGCCGCCCCAGAGGTCGCGGTAGCGGACGCGGCTGCCGGGTTGGACGACACCGGTGGCGTCCAGGTCCTGCAGGTTCATCAGTACCCGGGGCGTCAGGCTGTAGAAGTCGCCGGCGCGGTCGGGCTCGTAGGTCAGCACGCGGGCGATGCGCAGGGACTTGCGGCCGACGTCGACGCTGTCGCCGATCTTCAGTTCAAGGCTTGCCAGCAGGCGCGACTCGACCCAGATTTCCCCCGGCTGCGGCCGTCCGCCTTCGACTTCGGGTTGCAAGGGCGCGGGCGCGCTCTTGAGTTCGCCGCGCAGGGGATAGCTGTCGCCTACTGCCTTGACGCTGCTGAGCTGGATGCCCTGGTCGGTGGCAATCACGCTGGAGAACTCGACGCTGCGCGCATGCTGCAGGCCCAGCTGGAGGCCGCTGTCGATCTGCTCGTCGGTAGCGGGCTGGGTGCCGCTCAGCACCAGGTCGGCGCCGAGGAATTCGGCGGCGCGCACCAGCATCGCCGCATTCAGCCGGGCGCTGAAATAGCCGATGGCGGAGCTGGCCGCCACCGCCACCAGCAGGGCGAAGAACAGCACGCGCAATTCGCCGCTGCGCCCTTCGCGCCACAGCTGGCGCAGGGACAGGCGGAACAGGTTAGGCAGCGACAATGACTTCATCGGCTCTCGTCCGTCAGGGTTCGGCGTGGTCGATCAGGTGGCCGCTTTCCAGGCGGATCAGGCGCTGGCAGCGATGGGCCAGGCGCTCGTCGTGGGTTACCAGCACCAGGGTGGTGCCGCGTTCGCGGTTGAGCTCGAACAGCAGGTCGCTGATGCGCTCGCCTGTGTGCGTATCGAGGTTGCCGGTGGGCTCATCGGCGAACAGTACGTCCGGCTCGGCGGCGAAGGCGCGGGCAATGGCGACACGCTGCTGCTCGCCGCCGGAGAGCTGGCGCGGGTAGTGGGTCAGGCGCTGGCCGAGTCCGACCCGTTCCAGCAGCTCGCGGGCGCGTTGGCGGGCGTCGGCGCGGCCATCGAGCTCCAGCGGCAGCATGACGTTCTCCAGGGCGGTCAGGCTGTCGAGCAACTGGAACGACTGGAACACGAAGCCGACATGGGCGGCGCGCACGCGGGCGCGCTGGTCCTCGTCGAGGCTGTCCAGGGCATGGCCGAGCAGGACGATGTCGCCGCCGGAGGGCAGGTCGAGCCCGGCGAGCAGGCCGAGGAGGGTGGATTTGCCCGAGCCCGAGCTGCCGACGATGGCCAGGCTGTCACCGCGGGAGAGGTCGAGGGAGAGGTCGTGGAGGATCGTCAGCTTGCCTTCCGCGCTGGAAACAACCTTGCTAAGGTTCCGCGCGGTGAGAATGCGTTCGCTCATGGAGAATCCGATGCGTGCATGGCTAATGGGCGGCTGCCTGGCGTTGCTTCTGATTGCGCAGCAGGCCGCGGCGCAGACGCTGTTGGTCGTCGGCGATAGTATCAGCGCCGGTTTGGGGCTGGATACCAGCCAGGGTTGGGTGAGCCTGCTGGACAAGCGCCTGAAGGAGCAGGGTTTCGCCTACAAGGTGGTCAATGCATCCATCAGCGGCGACACCAGCGCAGGCGGCCTCGCGCGCCTGCCGGCGCTGCTTTCGGAGCAGAAGCCGAAGCTGGTGGTGATCGAGCTGGGCGGCAACGACGGCCTGCGCGGAATGGCGCCGGCGCAATTGCAACAGAATCTTAGCGGCATGGTTGAACAGTCGCGGAAGGCGGGTGCCCAGGTGCTGCTGCTGGGCATGAAGCTGCCGCCCAACTATGGGCAGCGCTACACTGATGCGTTCGCCAGGGTGTTCGAGGCTGTCGCCCAGGAACAGAAAATCGTCCTGGTGCCGTTCTTCCTCGATGGCGTTGGCGGGGTGCCGGGGATGATGCAGGCGGACGGTATTCACCCGGCCGTCGCCGCGCAGCCTAAACTGCTCGACAACCTGTGGCCGGCGCTCAAGCCGCTACTCTGAATTCCGCTGTATCAAGGCTTCCCCGCGAACGGCCTTTCGGCTATGTTTGCGCACCCTTCTGGAGCCCCTATGCCGCGCCCCGCCTGGACCCACTTCGCCTACCAGCTGATCGAACCCGACGAGCAGCTGGATCTGTTCGCCTGCCGCGAGGTCCGGGTGCATCTTGTCGCGCGCCAGCTGGAGCTTGGGACCCCGGCCGACCGCACGCTCTGCGGCAGCCTGCTGCCTGCCCAGCCGCTCTGGCGCGGGCTTGAGAAGCCGCTGCTGCGCGACCGCCGCGTGTGCAGCGCCTGCCTGAAACAACTCGAACAGGAAAAGCGCGGCGCGCGGGCTTCCTGGCTCGTCTGATATCTCCCAGTGATCCGGCTGGCAGTGGTAAACTGTTACCCCTTTGCCCATTGCCCTTGTCAAGGATTCTCGGATGTTGTCGCGCGTTATTGCCGCCTGCTCGCTGTCCTTAGCCGCGTTGCTCTCGGCCGGCCCCGTTTCCGCCATTGAATTGCCACTGCCGGCGCCGGGCGACGATATCGTCGGTCAGGTCCAGGTGATCAAGGCCAAGTACGAAGACACCTTCGCCGACCTCGGCGAGAAATATGGCCTCGGTTACTCCGAAATGATCGCTGCCAACCCGGGCGTCGATGCCTGGCTGCCGGGCGTGGGCACCGAAGTGATCATTCCGACCCGCTTCATCCTCCCGGCGGGCCCGCGTGAAGGCGTAGTGATCAACCTCGCCGAATACCGCCTGTACTACTTCCCCAAGGACAAGAACGTCGTCTACACCTATGCCCTGGGTATCGGTCGTGAGGGTTGGGGCTCGCCGGTCGGCAGTACCACCGTGATTGCCAAGACCAAGGACCCGGCCTGGTATCCGCCGGCGTCGATCCGTGCCGAGCATGCCGCCGACGGCGATCCGCTGCCCACCGTGGTGCCGCCGGGTCCGGACAACCCGCTGGGTCCGTACAAGATGAGCCTGGGCTTCCATGGCTACCTGATCCATGGTTCGAACAAGAAGTTCGGTATCGGTACCCGTACCAGCCACGGTTGCTTCCGCATGTACAACTGGGACGTGACCCAGTTGTTCTCGATGCTTCCGGTCGGCACCAAGGTGCGCATCATCAACGAGCCTTACAAGTTCGGTCGCAGCGAAGGCAAGATCTATCTCGAAGCCCACGCGCCGATCGACGACAACGGTAATCCGTCGGTGGTCGACAAGCACACGGCAGTGATCAATGCGCTGCTCAAGCGCGAAGACATCGCCAGCCAGATGCAGATGGACTGGAACGTGGTGCGTGAAGTCGTGGCCGCCGAAGATGGTCTGCCGGTCGCCATTGCCCAGCCTCAGACGCAAGGCGAGGGTGCCCCGGTTACCGCTACGGTCGACCAGGACGCCATGCAGTTGCAGTAACTCGTACTGCTTCGAAAGAGCCCGCTTCGAGCGGGCTTTTTCTTGCGCGCGCTTTCTCCAGGCATCCCTTCGCGTGGGGCAAGAAATCGCGGGCATAAAAAAACCGACCCCGAAGGGTCGGTTTTTTAACAGATCCGAAGATCTATTACTTGCGGCTGGCTTTGTCCAGCATGCGCAGAGCGCGCTCGTTAGCCTCGTCAGCGGTCTGCTGGGCTTTCTGAGCGGCGGCCAGAGCTTCGTCAGCCTTGCGATAGGCTTCGTCAGCACGGGCTTGAGCGCGAGCAGCGGCGTCTTCAGTAGCGGTCAGACGTGCTTCGGTTTCTTTCGAGTGGCTGCTGCAACCGGTGGCCAGAACAGCAGCCAGAGCCAGAGCAGAGAATTTCAGAACGTTGTTCATCGTGTTCCCCTTAAGGTGGACATTTCCATTAAAAGCAATCTCCCATGACTGGGAAATTAGCCGGACTACATAGTACCCATTACTTGTAGTAAGTAAACTGACCAGACGCAAGTACGGCACTTTTTTTTCATGTTGAGCCTGTATTTGCAGTTGTGCGAGGCGGAATTGAGCAAAAACTGTCCAATTTGGCAAAGGAGTGTTGCCAATGGGTGTCAGGCGGGAGGGAGTCCGTTTCCGAAGAAGGGGAGTCGGGCTGTCAGATGAGTGTCGACAATGCTCGAACAACTGTGTAAGCGTCGTAATGCAGTTGACCAACTAGTGGCAACTTGCAAGAGGTGACGAAAGTGTTAACGCATAACGAAAAAAGCCCGGCTAATTGCTTAGCCGGGCTTCTTTCATGATCTGGCGGTGAGGGAGGGATTCGAACCCTCGATACGATTTCTCGTATACACACTTTCCAGGCGTGCTCCTTCAACCGCTCGGACACCTCACCAGATTTCTCGACAGCGCTGTGTCTGTCGAGGCGCGCACTTTACTCAAAGGTTTGCCCGAACGCAAATGTTTTTTTCATGTTTTTTCCAACGGATTCATCGGCTTAAGGAGAATGGGCCGGATCGCGGGTACACTGGCGCCTTCTAAAGAGCTGGGCGCAGGCGTATGGCGAGCTGGGATATCTTCTGCAGTGTGGTCGACAACTATGGCGACATCGGTGTTACCTGGCGCCTGGCTCGCCAGCTGGCGACCGAGCATGGGCAAGCGGTGCGCCTGTGGGTGGATGACCTGGCCGCGTTCGTGCGCATCTGTCCCCAGGCCGATGTGCAGGCGCAATCGCAGCAGCAGTCCGGCGTGGAGGTTCGGCATTGGTCGCAGGCCTGGCTCGATACCGAGGCGGCGGATGTGGTGATCGAAGCCTTCGCCTGTGCCATGCCGCCTGCCTATATAGAAGCCATGGCGCGACGGCCGAAGCCGTCGTTGTGGCTGAACCTGGAGTATCTCAGCGCCGAGTCCTGGGTGGAGTCCTGCCATGGCCTGCCGTCGCTGCAGCCCAATGGCCTGCAGAAGTACTTCTATTTCCCCGGTTTCACGCCGCTCACCGGCGGGCTGCTGCGCGAAGGCGACCTGATCCTGCGTCGGGATGCCTTCCAGGCCGATCCCGGCAACAGTGCCCGTTTCCTCGAAAGCCTCGGCGTTCAGGTGCGCGACGGGGAGCGGCGCATTTCCCTGTTCGCCTACGAGAACCCCGGGCTCGCCGGCTGGCTGGATACCCTGGCCGAGGGGGGGACGCCAACCCTGTTGCTGGTGCCTGAAGGTCGCGTGCTGGGCGATGTCCAGCACTGGGCGCAGCAGTCGTTGGGGGTGGGGCAGGGCTGCGAGCGCGGCGCACTGCGGGTGCAGGTGTTGCCGTTCGTCCGCCAGGAGGATTACGACCCGCTGCTGTGGAGCTGCGACATCAATGCGGTGCGCGGCGAGGATTCCTTCGTTCGCGCGCAATGGGCCGGGCGCCCCTTCGTCTGGCACATCTACCAGCAGGACGAGGAAGTCCACCTGGAGAAACTGGAAGCGTTCCTGGCACTGTTCGCCCAGGATATGGACGATGCGCTGCGACAGGCGCTGAGCGATTTCTGGCTGGCCTGGAACGGGCGCGGCGACACCGGCGAGGCCTGGCGGCGGCTGGAAACGCGGCTCCCGGAGTGGTCTGCCTGGATTGGCAATTGGCAGCGGCGTTTGACCGAGCAAACCGATCTTGCGACGGGGCTGGTGCGTTTTTATACAAATTGGCTATGATATGGCCCCTGTTTTTTGTCTCCAATCCAATCGGATAATCGTATGAAAACCGCACAAGAGTTCCGCGCTGGCCAGGTTGCCAACATCAATGGCGCCCCCTGGGTCATCCAGAAGGCCGAGTTCAACAAATCCGGCCGTAACTCCGCGGTCGTCAAGATGAAGCTGAAGAACCTGCTGACCGGTGCTGGCACCGAGACCGTGTTCAAGGCCGACGACAAGCTGGAGCCGATCATCCTCGACCGTAAGGAAGTGACCTACTCCTACTTCGCGGACCCGCTGTATGTCTTCATGGACACCGAGTTCAACCAGTACGAGATCGAGAAAGACGATCTGGAAGGCGTGCTGACCTTCATCGAAGACGGCATGACCGACGTCTGCGAAGCGGTCTTCTACAACGAGAAAGTCATCTCCGTTGAACTGCCGACCACCATCGTTCGCGAAATCGTCTACACCGAGCCGGCTGTCCGTGGCGACACCTCCGGTAAAGTGATGAAGACCGCTCGCCTGAAGAACGGTGCTGAAGTCCAGGTTTCCGCCTTCTGCGAAATCGGCGACTCGATCGAAATCGATACCCGCACTGGCGAGTACAAGTCCCGCGTCAAGGCCTGAGCCTGAACCGAGACAAGAAAAAGCCCGGCTGATGCCGGGCTTTTTCGTTTCTGCCGTCTGGCTGCGGGCTATCACACGCTCACGTTCAGGCGCACGTCGATGTTGCCGCGGGTGGCGTTGGAGTAGGGGCAGACCTGGTGGGCCTTGGCGACCAGATCCTGTGCCTCGGCCAGGTCCAGGCCCGGCAGGTTGATGTTCAGTTCCACTTCCAGGCCGAACCCGCCGGGGATCTGGCCGATACCGACCTTGCCGGTGATCGAGGCATCTGCCGGGATCTGCTTCTTGCTCTGGCTGGCGACGAACTTGATGGCACCGATGAAGCAGGCGGAGTAGCCGGCCGCGAACAGCTGTTCCGGGTTGGTGGCTTCGCCGCCCGCACCGCCCAGCTCGCGCGGGGTGCTCAGTTTCACGTCGAGGATACCGTCGGAGGAAACGGCGCGGCCGTCGCGGCCTCCGGTGGCGGTAGCGGTGGCGGTGTAGAGGGCTTTGATGGTTTGCATGGCGGTGTCTCCGATTGTCTTGCTGGTTAATATCTTGTGCACTAATCAGTGCGTTAGGTGAAAGTTAGTTCGATTTAATTTAGTGCGCAAGATAAATTTCGGAAGATTTCGCGCTAAAGAGCGGTGCGTTCAGGCATAAGCCCCGGATTACGGGGCTTGCAGCTGTTCGCGCAGCTCCACCAATTCCTGTTGAAGTCGCTGGAGCTTTTCCAACGTTAGACGGCTGCTGGCGAGGATGCAGCCCGGAATGCTCTCCGCCTGTCGGCGCAGCTCGCGGCCCTTGTCGGTCAGGCGCAGCTGCACCACGCGCTCGTCGGCCTGGCTGCGGGTGCGGGTGATCAGGCCTTCGGCCTCCAGGCGCTTGAGCAGGGGGGTGAGGGAGCCGGGGTCGGTGAGCATTCGCGAGCTGATCTCACCGACGGTGATGCCGTCGCCCTCCCACAGCACCAGCATGGCGATGTATTGCGGATAGGTGAGTCCCAGCGCCTGCAGCAGCGGCTTGTAGACCTTGGTCATCTGCAGGGAGGTGGAATAGAGGGCGAAGCACAGCTGGTTGTCGAGCTTGAGGGCTTCGCAGGTAGGGTCTGGCTGGGCCATCGCACATCTCCTGGATGAGTGCCGGGATAGAGAGCCTGGGTAGACGCCCTGGGAGAGCGTCCGGGATGAACAGGCAATTGCGCATTAATTTAGCGCGATGGCTATTTGTTGAACAGCGTCTCCTGGCTACGAGCGCCGCTCTGGCCTGCCGTCAGGCCTGGAAGCCTTCGACGATGTACTCCGCCAGCTTGTCGGTGACCGGCGTCATCTTCGCCCCCCGTAACAGCACGATGCTGGCGTTGGGCAGCTGCGGCAGCCCTTCTTCCTCGCCCAGGATGCGCAGGTTGCCGGTGAGCAGGCTGCGCAGTTGCGCGGTCACCGCAAGCCCCGCGCTGGCCACGGCGAACAGGGCTGACAGGCTCGGGCTGCTGTAGGCAATGCGGTAATCCACTTCCATGGCTTCCAGCGCGTTGCAGGCCCAGGCGCGGCAGAAGCAGGCGGTGTTGAACATCGCCAGCGGCAGTGGGCGCTGGTCCTGCGGGCAGAAACTCTCGGCGGCCATCCAGACGAAGGGTTCCTGGCGCAGCAACTGGCCGATCTCGGTGCCAGGTTCGCGGGTCACGATGGACAGGTCCAGATCGTTGCGCAGCAGCAGTTGCGCCGAGGATTCGCAGTGCACTTCCACCTGGACCAGCGGATAGGCCTCGGCGAAGCGCGAGAGAATCTCCGGCAGGAAGCGCATCACGTAGTCATCCGGCGTGCCGATCTTCACCGCGCCTACCATGTGCGGCTGGCGGAAGGTATTGAACACCTCGCCCTGCAGGCGAAGGATGCGCCGGGCAAAGCCCAGCAGCACCTGGCCCTCCGGCGTCAGGCGCACCTGGCGTCCATCGCGCTCGAACAGTGCGCGCTCCAGTACGTCCTCTTCCAGGCGCTTCATCTGCATGCTCACCGCCGACTGGGTGCGGTTGACCACCTCGGCGGCGCGGGTGAAGCCGCCGTGATCGGCGATGGCGACAAAGGTGCGCAGCAGTTCGCTGTCGATACTCGGGAAGCTGCTCATTCATCAATCTCCGAGATGGGTCGCATAAGAATGATTCGTTGGATTGATCTTAGCGCCGGCGCGAGACTGCATCCAGGCCCACACGGAGGGAATCACGATGAAAGGTCAACTGGGTTTCGTATCGATGTCCTATCACACCCACAAGACGCCGGCCGCACCGCTGTGGAAACGAGCCCTGCAGCGGTTGCTACAGTGGCAGGAGCTGGCCCGCCAGCGCCGCGTGCTGGCCAGCATGAGCGATGAGGCGCTCAAGGATATCGGCTTGAGCCGTGCCGATATCCAGGAGGAAATCGAGCGTCCGTTCTGGATCGATCACCTCAGGCGCTAATCTGCACGGGCGGCACGCGGGAGCGTGCCGCCCGCCGTTGTACCGGACACATCACCTTGCCAGGGAATGCCCCCATGTCTTCGAACTACCATCTCGCCCAGGTCAATATCGCCAAGGCCCGCGCACCGCTGGATCACCCCGTGATGAAAGGCTTCGTCGATCAGCTGGATCACATCAACCGGCTGGCCGAGTCCAGCCCCGGGTTCGTCTGGCGCCTGCAGACCGACGAGGGCGATGCCACCGCCATTCGCGCCTTCGATGACCCGCTGATCATCGTCAACCTGTCGCTATGGGAGTCCGTCGAGGCGCTGCGCGAGTACGTCTATGGCGGTGAGCACCTGGCCGTGCTGCGCCAGAAGCGCGACTGGATGGAGAAGCTGCCGACGCCAAGCCTGGCGCTGTGGTGGCTGCCGGCGGGGGAGTTGCCCGACGTGCGCATGGCGCGGCGCAAGCTGGAGCTGTTGCAGGCACAGGGGGCGTCGCCGGAGGTGTTCACCTTTGCCCGGCCGTTCCCGATGCCCGGCCGCGTGGGCGAACCGGCTTGATGCGGTCAAGGCGCGTGTTTGGCGCTAGGCTCTAGGACTCTTCAGTCCTGGAGTCCACCGATGCCGATAGCCGACTCGCTGTCCCTGAGGCAGGCCCGCCGCCTGGCCCTGGCCGCCCAGGGCTTCACCCTGCGCAGGCCGAGTGGGGAGGTGCAGCGACGCCATGTGCGTGGCCTGCTGGAGCGCCTGGGTGTACTGCAGATCGACTCTGTGAATGCGTTGGTGCGCTCGCACTACCTGCCGTTGTTCTCGCGCCTGGGCAATTACTCGCAAACCCTGCTGGAAGAAGCGGCCTGGAGCACCGGGCGCCATCGGCGGTTGTTCGAGTACTGGGGCCATGAAGCCTCGCTCCTGCCACTGGAACTCTATCCGCTGATGCGCTGGCGCATGCGCCGCGCCGCCGAAGGTCGCGGCATCTACCAGCAACTGGCGCGCTTCGGTCGAGAGCAGCAGCCGGTGATCCAGCGCGTGTTGAGCTCCGTGCGCGAGCAGGGCGCGCTGGGCGCCGGCAGCCTCACCACCCGCGAGGAACGCGCCGGCCCCTGGTGGGACTGGAGCGATGAAAAGCATGCGCTGGAATGGCTGTTCGCCGCAGGCGAGGTGACGGTGGCCGGACGCCGTGGCTTCGAGCGGCTGTACGACCTGCCGGAGCGGGTCCTGCCGTCCGCCGTCCTCGATCAACCCGACCTCGAGGAAGCCGAGGCACAGCGCCGGTTGCTGCTGCATTCGGCGCAGGCATTGGGCGTTGCCACCGAGAAGGACCTGCGCGATTACTTCCGCCTGGAGCCGGCCGACAGCAAGGCGCGCCTGGCCGAGCTGGTGGAGGCGGGCGACCTGATGGCGGTGCAGGTGCAGGGCTGGCAGGCGCCGGGTTACTGCCCGGCCGATGCGGTCATTCCGCGCAAGGTGCGCGCCAGCGCCTTGCTCTCGCCCTTCGATTCGCTGGTCTGGGAGCGCGCGCGCACCGAGCGCCTGTTCGATTTCCGCTATCGTCTGGAGATCTACACGCCGCAGCACAAGCGCGTCTACGGCTACTACGTGCTGCCTTTCCTGTTCGACGAGCACCTGGCGGCACGGGTCGACCTGCGCTCCGATCGCGCGGCAGGAAAACTGGTGGTGCACGCCGTTCACGAGGAGGCGAAGGGGCCGGGCGAGGAGGGCTGGATCGCACTGGCACGGCAGCTGGACGAGATGGCGAACTGGCTTGGGCTGGAGCGCGTGGAGGTGAACTGCCGGCGGCCGTCGGGCGTGCGTTTGCAGGCTCTGCTGGCTGAGGTGTGAAAAAGGGCGAGCCTCGAAAGGAGGCTCGCCGGGACATCACTTGCCGCTGGCGATGCGCTGGCGGATGTGAGCGGCGCGGTCTTTCGAACCGGGGTGGGAGTCGAACATGCTGCTATCGGCGCCGCCATCCAGTGTGGCGAGCTTGTCGAAGGCGCTGGCCAGGCCATCGAGCTTGATACCGCGCTTTTTCAGCAGGTCGAAGGAGTAGTCGTCGGCCGCCGATTCCTGGGACTGCGAGAACTGTGCATTGATCAGCGCTTCGCCGATTTCGCCAAGCTGCGACTGCGACAGGGCGGCAACCGTGCTGTTGCCCGCGGAGGCTGCAGCGGTGCGCGCGGCGGCGGCTGCGTAAGCGGTCTGGGTAGCCTTCTTCACGTGGCCGAGGGCGACGTGGCCGATCTCATGACCGAGCACGCCTTCCACTTCGTTGTCGCTCATCAGGTCCATCAGGCCGGAGTACACGCGGACGCAGCCGTTGGCCATGGCGAAGGCGTTGACGTCCTTGGCGATGTAGACCTTGTAGTTGATCGAAATGCCGGTGAGCGGGTTGCCCAGGGCGGCGGCGATCTTGTTCAGGCGCTGGGTGTAGGGACTGGAGGCCGGCGCGATCTTCGCTTCGGAATCCATCTTGGCGCAGGCTTCGTCGGCCACCTGCTTGATTTCGGCGTCACTCAGGGTGGCGGCTTTCATCGCCATCATGCCCGACTGCACGAGGCCGTCGGTGGACATGTTCTGGCAGCCGGAGAGCGCGGCGCTGGCGCCGATGAGCAGGGCGAGGAGGGAGCGTTGCAGGTACATCGGAGGCTTCCTTGGATTGACGGGGATTCCATGGGTGCGGGGAGCACACGAAGGGCGCCCACTCTAGGTAGGCGCCCCTATGGGATCAATTCAGGGAAGGGGGTTTAGGATTTTTCGCGGGCCCGTATCGGCCTCAGCGACGTACCTGCTTCAGGGTTTCCGCAATCAGGAAGGCCAGTTCCAGGGACTGGTCGGCATTCAGGCGTGGGTCGCAGTGGGTGTGGTAGCGATCGCTCAGCCCGGCCTCGGTGATCGGGCGGGCGCCGCCAATGCATTCGGTGACGTTCTGCCCGGTCATCTCGATGTGGATGCCGCCGGCATAGCTGCCCTCGGCCTGGTGCACTTCGAAGAACTGCCGCACCTCGGTGAGCACGCGCGCGAAGTCGCGGGTCTTGTAGCCGCTGGAAGCCTTGATGGTGTTGCCATGCATGGGGTCGGAGCTCCACAGCACCTGCTTGCCTTCGCGCTGCACGGTCTGGATCAGGCGGGGCAGGCCGTCACCGACCTTGTCGGCACCCATGCGCACGATGAGATTGAGGCGGCCGGGGTCGTTGTCCGGGTTGAGAATGTCGATCAGGCGGATCAGCTCCTCGCTGTCCATGCTTGGGCCGACCTTCACGCCGATGGGGTTGCCGACGCCGCGCAGCATTTCCACGTGGGCGCCGTCGAGTTGGCGGGTGCGGTCGCCGATCCACAGCATGTGCGCCGAGCAGTCGTACCAGTCGCCGGTCAGGCTGTCGCGGCGGATGAAGGCTTCCTCATAGTTCAGCAGCAGCGCTTCGTGGGCGGTGAAGAAGCTGGTTTCGCGCAGCTGCGGTGCGGTGTCCAGGCCGCAGGCGCGCATGAAGGCGAGGGTTTCGTCGATGCGGTCGGCGAGCTGCTGGTAGCGCTCGGACAGCGCCGAGTTGGCGATGAAGTCCAGGTTCCACTGGTGCACCTGGTGCAGGTCGGCGAAGCCGCCGCCGGCGAAGGCGCGCAGCAGGTTCAGCGAGGCGGTGGACTGGTGGTAGGCCTGCAGCAGGCGCTCCGGGTCTGGCACGCGGCTTTTCTCGTCGAAGCCGATGCCGTTGACGATGTCGCCGCGGTAGGCGGGCAGGGTCACGCCGTCGAGGGTTTCCTCGCCGGAGGAGCGCGGCTTGGCGAACTGGCCGGCCATGCGCCCGACTTTCACCACCGGGCAGCCGGCGGCGAAGGTCATCACCACGGCCATCTGCAGCAGCACCTTGAAGGTGTCGCGGATCTTCGCCGCCGAGAATTCGGCGAAGCTCTCGGCGCAGTCGCCGCCCTGCAGCAGGAAGGCGCGTCCGGCGGTGACCTCGGCGAACTGCCGGCGCAGCTCACGGGCCTCGCCGGCGAACACCAGCGGCGGGAAACCGGCCAGGGTGCGCTCGACGTCGCTCAGGCGCGCGGCGTCCGGGTAGACGGGTTGTTGCTGGATCGGCTTGCTTCTCCAGCTGTCGGGACTCCAGGGCAGGCTCATCGGTGGCTCGTTCGCGGCTATGGGCGGTGAGGGGCCATGGTATCAGCTCGCCCCGTGCGCCGGCAGCGGTTGCAACGGGGCGGTGCGCGGCAGGTCGCGGCGCAGCTCGGCGATGTGCTCGCGCACGCTGCGCCGATAGCTGGCCTTGTCCACGTAATGGGCCATGCGTTCCAGCGGCAGGTACCGGTAGCCGCCATCGATGCGCTGTCCGGCGAGCATCCGTTTCAACTGGCGGAATCGCTCGGCGGCCGGGTTGCCCGCCGCCAACTGGCGGATATACAGGGCGACCAGCTCGGCCTGCTCGGCGCGTCCCTGCCAGCCCAGGCCGGAGGCTTCGAGCATACCGAGCACGAACAGGTCGTCGTACTGCGGGTGGAAGGCATTGAGGTAAAGCTGCGGGGCGGCGCAGTCCCGTGGCCAGTTGAGCAGCGCCCGGTCGATGAAGGGGTAGTCCAGGTGATAGCCGGTGGCGAGCAGGATCAGGTCGTAGTCCTGGCGCTCGCCATCGCTGAACACCACGCGCAGCCCTTCCAGGTTGCGCACGTCGCGGCGGGCGCGGATGTCGCCGTGGGCGAGGTGGTGCAGCACCAGCGAGTTCACTACCGGATGCGATTCGTACAGGCGGTGGTCGGGATCGGGCAGGCCGTAGTCCGACGGGCGCCCGATCAGCAGGCGCAGCAGTGCCGCATCGAGCCGCTGCTTGAGCGGGCGCGGCAGGCGCACCCGGTTGCCGAAGGTGTCGATCGGCCGGCCCAGGCAGAACTTGGGCAGGAAGTGGTAGCCGCGGCGCACCGAGAGGTCCACCGAGCGTGCGCGGTGCACGGCGTCCACCGCGATGTCGCAGGCGGAGTTGCCGCAGCCGACGATCAGTACCCGCTTGCCTTCGAAGCAGTCGGCGCTGCGGTACTGGCTGGCGTGGAGGATTTCGCCGCTGAACTCGCCGGGCAGTTCCGGCCGGTTGGGCGTGTGCAGGGTGCCGTTGGCGATCAGCACGCCATCGAACAGCCCTTCCTGCACTTCGCCGTTGCGCTCGCAGCGCAGCCGCCAGCCGCGCTCCTGGCGGAGCAGGGCGGTGACCCGGGTGTTGAAGCGGTAGTGCCGGTGCAGGCCGAACTGCCGTGCGTAGGCCTGGAGATAGCTCAGCACCTGGGTGTGATGCGGATAAGGGGGGACGTCCATGTCCATGGGGAAATCGTCGAACTGGGTCGTGCCCTTGGAGGAAATCAGGTGGGCGGAGTGGTACAGGGTGCTGTGGGGGTTGTCTATGTCCCACAGGCCGCCAACGTCGCCGTGCAGTTCGAAACCGGTGAAGGGGATGCCGTACTTCTGCAGTTGGCGGGCGGCGGCGAGGCCGGCCGGACCCGCGCCGATAATGGCATACATGCTCGGTTGTGCCTCTTGGGCTGTTATTCTTGCGGCTTTCGAGCCTGGCAGCCGGTTCCTGGCTGCTCGGCGATCCACGCCTGTTTTTGAAGGATTATCACGTGCTTCAGCCCTCGCAGTTCAATGGCAAACCGCGCCGTCTGTGCATCCTGGCGGACCGCAATGTCACAGTCGCCTTCCGGGGGGAGCGCGCATGAGCGAGGAGCGCCTGATCGTCGAGGAGCGCGATGCCTTCGGCGTGATCCGCGTCGTGGAGAGCGGCGACTTCCGCTACCTGGAGTTCGGTGACGAGGTCGAGCAGAGCTGCGTGCTGATGCAGGACCCCAGCTGGCTGGAGTACGACTACTCGCGGGCCATGCTGCTCGGCGCGCTGTGCCACGCGAGTCCGCGTCGGGCCCTGTTCCTGGGCTTTGGTGCCGGCAGCCTGACCCAGGCCTGCCTGAAATACCTGCCGCTGGAGGAGGTGGAGGCCATCGAGCTGCGCCCGTCGATTCCCCGTTTGGCCCGCGAGCACCTGGGGCTGGGCGATGATCCGCGCCTGAACCTGCGTGTCGGCGATGCGGTGGAGGAGCTGGAGGGCTGCGAGCCGGCGGACCTGATCTTCCTCGACCTCTACACAGATACCGGTCCCGCGCCGGCGCACATCGCCTGGGATTTCCTCGGCGCCTGCCGCGAGCGCCTGCGTCCCGGCGGCTGGCTGGTGATCAACCAGTGGAGCACCGACGATGGCCGGCCGCTGGGGGCGGCGCTGTTGCGCGGGCGCTTCCATCGCCACTACTGGGAGTGCTCGGTGCCGGAGGGCAACGTGATCGTCTTCGTGCCCGCCGAACTGGACCAGGAGCTCGACCTGCGGGCGCTGAAGAAGCGCGTGGCGAGCCTCGAACCGAAGCTCGGTTACTCGCTGCGCGGCTACATCGATTCGCTGTGCCCGGCGCAGTGAGCCGGGCAAGCGTTCTCAAGGGATCTGGTAGCTGAAGGCGAAGTTCAGGCGCGGGGTGCGCTCGTTGTTGTCCAGCGCGCGGTCACCGAAGGGCTTGGCGACTTCCATCGATACCAGGTAATGCTTGCGGTTGGTCAGACGCACGCCGACGGCCGCCGAGCCGAGATTGGCGTCGGGCAGCCCATCGAGGGTGTAGTGGGTGCGGGCGGTATCCACCACCGCGTAGGGCTGGATCTGGTTGAGCACCACGCTCTGGCGCCGGAACGAGTAGTTCACTTCGTAGGCCGCACCCCAGCCCTTGTCACCGCTGGCCTGGTCGTCAGGATAGCCGCGGCCGAAGTTGCCGCCGCCGTAGGTGACCTGCTCCGAGTCGGGCAGCACATCGTCGGTCCACTGGAAGCCGGCGCTGGCCACGCCTTGCCAGGCGTCGGTGAACTGATCCTGCTGGGCGCCGTAGCCCAGCACGCGGGTGAAGTCCTTGCGCACCGGTTTCTCGGTCTGCGCGCCCAGGCCGTTCAGGCCCTGGTAGATCGCCAGGCTCCCGGCACGCACGCGCTTGGCGGCGAACTGCTGGACCGAGGTGTCCACGCCGACGACACGCAGCTTGCTTTTCTGCTCGACGCTGTAGGGGATGTTCGGTTTTACCAGGTCATAACGGCTGGTGTCGTTCACCGTGTAGCCGCGCAGGTTCAGGTCCCAGGTCAGGTCGCGGCGTAGAACCAGCGGAATGCCGAGCCCCGCATTGACCCGTTCATTCTCCCGCTTGCGGGCAAACACCAGGCCGTTGGCCAGATACAGATTCTCTTCCGGGCTGGAGTGGTAGTGGCTGTAGCCGGTGGTCAGCTGCAGGCCGTTGTCGCCCAGCAACTGGCTGTAGTTCCAGGCGCGGTAGTACTCCTGGTCGTCGCCCGGTGGGTAGAGGTAGCTGAATTGCAGTTGTTCGCCCCAGCCGAGCAGCGACTTCATGTCGGCGGAGAGCAGGCCGCGCTTGTCGCCATGGCGCGTGTCCAGGTTGGCCCCGGTATTGAAGCGCTTGCTCTGGCCGGCCAGTTCCAGCACCGCGCCGCCGTCACGGGTGGTGGGTGGATTGAGCGCCATTGCCAGTTGCAGCCCTGGAACACGGCTCATCAGCACGCTGAAGCGCTCGAAGCTTTCGCGGGTCAGCGGCCTCTCGCTTTTCAGGCGGGCTATCCAGCGGTCCACGCGCGCCTGGTGCACGCCCAGGTCGCCGTTGCTGCGCACTTCCTTGATATGGCCTTCGACCAGCACGATGCGCGCCACGCCGCCACGGAAATCCTGGTTCGGCACGTAGGCGAAGGAAATAAAGAAGCCGTCACTCTGGTAGCGCTGGGTGATGGCCTTGGCTGCCGCCACCAGTTCGCTCACCTGGATCGGCTTGCGGGTCAGCGGTTCCAGCAGCGGGCGCCAGGTGCTGAGTGGGTAGTGGCCACCGCCGGCGATCTCGATGCGCTTGAGCTGGATGCGTTTCTGCAGGATCTGGCCGGGTTGTTCGGCCTCTGGCGCGGGCGCGCTGACCTTGGGGGCCATCGGCCGCAGCTCTCCGCCAGGCAGGTTGGGACGGGGCAGGGTCTGTTCGATATCGGAGCCGGGGAGCTGGATCGGACGTTCAGCCCAGACGAGGGGGCTGGCCAACAACAGGGTCAAGGTGGCGAGTTTGCGCATCTGGCTCCTCCATGGGCCGACTTCAGCGAGGGCCAGGAGCCGTCAAGGGCTCCTGGCTACTACCGTTTGGGCGGGGCTGTTTATTGCTTCGGAGCCACCACGCCAACTCCCAGCCCGGCGCCCAGGCCGCCGAGCGTGCTGCCGACCGTACCCAGCAGGCCGCTCTGGGTAGTGGTGCCGCTGGTGGTGCCGACACCGGCGCCCGCGGCAACCTCGGTACTCCCGCTGGTGCTGCCGGTGCTGACCCCGGCGCCTGCTACCAGCCCGCCGGTACCCGTCACCCCGCTGACCGTGTTGGTGACCCCGCTGAGCAGGCCGCCCGTCGGGCTGGGAGTGCCTGTCGTGCCACCCAGATCGCCGGTAACGGTGCCCACCGTGCTGGTGACGCCGCCGACCAGTCCACCCACCGGATTGCTGGTGCCCGTGGCGCTGCCCAGCGTGCCGGTAACGGTGCCTACCGTGCTGGTGACGCCGCCGACCAGTCCGCCCACCGGGTCGCTGGTACCGGTGGTGCCGCCCAGGGTGCCGGTAACGGTGCCCGCTGTGCTGGTGACGCCGCCGACCAGCCCACCCACCGGATTGTTGGTGCCCGTCGTGCTGCCGCTGACCAGGCCGCCGGCATCGGTGACGATCTGCCCGGTATTGCTGACGACATCGCCGACCGGAGCCAGCGCCGGACTCTGGCTGGTCAGTTGATCACCGCTCTGGGTCACTGCGGTGCCGACCGTGGTCAACAGATTGTTCGTCGGTGCTCCGAGGCCGGTGGTTGTTCCGACGGTCCTGGTAGTGTTCTCCACCGTACCCACCAGGTTGGCGGTGGTGCCGCTGAGTTGGGTGGTCAGCTGGCTCAGCGGGCCGGTAGTGACTGCGCCGGTGAGAGAGTCACCGAGCATGGTGATCTGGCCGCCGACGCCGTCCACTGCCGCACCCACCTGATTCGTGACGCCGTTGAGCGGGGTACTGGCCAGCACTGGGGCGTCGCCGACGGCGGCTACCGTTCCGCCGAGACTGCTGACTGCCTCGCCGGTGTGGCTGACCAGGTTGGTCGGGCCCGCCAGGGTCGTGCCGATGGCGTTGGGGTTGTTGGCCAGGTTGCCCAGGCCGTCGGTAATACCGTCGCCGACGTGGTCCACGCCCGCTGCAACCTGCTGGATGACACCGCCGGTACCCTCGGTTACGCCGCTGCCGGCCAGCGGAACATCGACATTCTGGACCACACCGCCCACGGTGCCCAAGGTACCGCCGACGCCGGAAACGACCTGGCCGGTTTCGCTCAGGATATTGCTGGTGGTGGGGTTGGGAAGGGTCGAACCGCCACCGGTGCCGCCGTCGCCGCCTCCCGTGCCGCCGGTACCACCGCCAGTCCCACCGGTGCCGCCGCCCGTGCCGCCGGTGCCGCCGCCAGTCCCGCCGGTGCCGCCGCCAGTCCCGCCGGTACCACCGCCAGTCCCGCCGGTACCACCGCCAGTCCCGCCGGTACCACCGCCAGTCCCGCCGGTGCCGCCGCCCGTGCCGCCGGTACCACCGCCCGTTCCACCGGTGCCGCCGCCCGTCCCACCGGTGCCGCCACCCGTGCCGCCGGTGCCGCCATCGGTACCGCCGTCGCCGCTGCCGCCCGAGCCTCCGTCGCCAGTACCTGTGGCGCTGTCGCCGCTGCTGCCGGAACTATGATGACTGCCGCCGCCGTGGCTGCTGCATCCCTGCAGCGACAGGGCAACGACCAGAAGGGAAAGTGCGAAGACACGAATCGGGCCTGACATGCGAGTTCCTCCATGAAGGACTAAATCCAGCGCGGCTCGAACGGCATGTCCGGCGAGTCACTGCGCTGCGCTCGATGTCAGTTGTAGAGATTTGTTTCCAGGCGCGTAATTGGAACTTGTATATAGTCGTTTTGTTGTATTTAACTACATGATTTAAAAGGAAAATCTTTGTAGTTATATCGCTGCTCGAAGCGTTTTTAATACCTTGGATATAGCGCTTTCTACGCGCGCCCCAGCGCGAATTTCAGCGCTCGTTCATTTTCCACGGAAGTTGCCTTCGCGCTTTTCCTGCATGGCCCTGAAGCCTTCCTGGGCGTCTTCGCTGGACAACAGGCGGCTGGCCATCGCCGGCAGTTCGCGTGCGGCGGCCCGTTCCCCCTCGTCCAGGCACTGGCGCGCCGACGCCAGGGTGGCGCGAATGCCCAGTGGCGCCTGGGCGGCGACCCGCTGGGCCATCCACAGCGCGCGGGGCATCAGTTCCTCGGGGGCGGTGACTTCCTGCACCAGGCCCAGGCGGCAAGCTTCGTGGGCATCGAACTGGTCGCCGGTGAGCAGCCAGCGCATGGCGTTACCCCAGCCAGCCACCTGATGCAGGCGCAGCGTTGCACCGCCGAAGGGGAAGATGCCGCGCTGCACCTCCAGTTGGGCGAAGCGTGCGTTGCTGGCGCAGAGGTTGATATCCGCCGCCAGCATCAACTCGATGCCGAGGGTGAAGCAGTAGCCCTGGGCAGCGACCATCAGCGGCTTGGTCAGGCGTGGCCCGCCGAAGGTGCCCCAGGGATCCACCGCGCCCTTGGGCAGTTGCCAGCCGGTGCGGAAGGTTTCGCTGACATCGCCCAGGTCCAGCCCGGCGGTGAAATGGTCGCCGTGGGCGAACACCAGGGCACAGCGCAGTTCATCGTCACGCTCGTACTCGCCCAGGGCGAGCACCAGCTGGTTGAGCATGTCCAGGTCGAAGGCATTGCGCTTGTCGACCCGGTTCAGGCCAAGCAGCAGGACATGATCGTGGCGTTCGCGGGTGATGCGGGGCTCGCTGCTGGGCTTCATCGATGTCATCCGGCGGGGAGGGGCCAGCTCGGTATAGTCGGCCTTGCCGGGCTCGTCCAGGCGCGACCGTTCGCCGGTCCTTGTCCGAAAAGACGCACATGACGGACGATTTTCCGGTATGATGCGCGCCGGCCAAGCTAAGGCCCCGTTTCGGATCCCGCATTTTTCGGTGCATTCACGCGCTGTCTGTGCGTCCGCTGTGCGGACTTCCTTGACGTATTCTTCCAATCTTCATTTCGCAAATCCCCGCTTCCAGCTGCCTGGGTGACTTCATTGTCGTACAGGGCATGCGCAGCTCGGCTATTGGGTCTTTGCGGATGTACTTAGAGGCAAAACCCATGACCCAGGAAACCGCCGGCTTCGCCGCGCTCGGTATTCACCCCAGTATTCTCGCTGCCATCGCCGCTGTCGGTTATGAAGAGCCGTCGCCGATCCAGGCCCAGTCGATCCCGGTGATCCTCGAAGGCCACGACATGATCGGCCAGGCCCAGACCGGTACCGGCAAGACCGCCGCCTTCGCGCTGCCGCTGCTGTCGAAGATCGACCCGGCGCGCCGCGTGCCGCAGGTACTGGTACTGGTACCGACCCGCGAGCTGGCTCTGCAGGTCGCTACCGCGTGCGAAACCTACTCCAAGCAGATGCCGGGCGTCGGTGTCGTGGCCGTCTACGGCGGTGCCCCCATGGGCCCGCAGCTGAAGGCCCTGCGCCAGGGCGCCCAGGTTCTGGTCGCCACTCCCGGCCGTCTGTGCGACCACCTGCGTCGCGACGAGAACCTGCTGTCCACCGTCGAGCGCCTGGTCCTCGACGAAGCGGACGAGATGCTCAAGCTCGGCTTCATGGATGACCTCGAAGTGATCTTCGAAGCCATGCCGGCCAGCCGCCAGACCGTGCTGTTCTCCGCGACCCTGCCGGCCTCGATCCGCAGCATCGCCGAGCGTCACCTGAAAGAGCCCAAGCACGTCCGTATCGCCGCCAAGACCCAGACCGTCGCCCGCATCGAGCAGGTACACCTGATGGTCCACGCCGACCAGAAGCCGGCCTCGATCCTGCGTCTGCTGGAGGTCGAGCAGTTCGACGCGCTGATCGGCTTCGTCCGCACCAAGCAGGCCACCCTGGACATCGCCGAGCTGCTCGAGCGCCAGGGCTACCGTGCCGCCGCGCTGAACGGCGACATGCCGCAGGCCCAGCGTGAGCGCGTGATCGAGTCCCTGAAGGACGGCTCGCTGGACATCGTCATCGCCACCGACGTCGCCGCCCGCGGCCTCGACGTGGCGCGCATCACCCACGTTCTGAACGTGGACATGCCCTACGATCCGGAATCCTACGTGCACCGTATCGGCCGTACCGGCCGTGCCGGTCGCGAAGGCCGCGCCCTGCTGCTGGTGACTCCGCGTGAGCGCCGCATGCTGCAGGTGATCGAACGCGTGACCGGTCAGAAGGTCGGCGAAGTTCGCCTGCCGGACGCCGACACCGTGCTGGAAGCGCGCCTGAACCGCCTGGCCACCGGCCTGCAGCCGCTGCTGGCCAACGCCGTTGCCAGCCGTGGTGCCGTGCGTGACGAGCTGTGCCGTCGCCTGGGTACGGACATGGACACCCTGGCCGCCGTGCTGCTGGCCAAGCTGACCGAAGGCAAGGCGCTGGACCTGGAATCGGTCCGCCGCGAACAGCCGCTGACCCCGGCCGCCCCGCGTGAGCGCAGCGACCGTTACGAGCGCAGCGAACGTGGCGATCGCCCCGAGCGCGGCGACCGTCCGGAGCGCAGTGGCGAGCGTCGCCCGATGGCTCCGCCGTCGGAAGGCAAGTCCCGCTGCCGTACTGCCCTGGGCGCCCGTGACGGCGTGCAGGCGAAGAACCTGCTGGGTGCCATCCTCAACGAGGGCGGCCTGTCCCGCGAGGCGATCGGCCGCATCCAGATCCGCGAGACCTTCAGCCTGATCGAGCTGCCGGAAGAGAACCTCGACCGCCTGCTGACCAAGCTCAAGGACACCCGCGTCGCCGGCAAGGCCCTGCGCCTGCGCCGTTACCGCGAAGACTGATCCGTCAGTCTCCCGCGCATGAAAAAGCCCCGCCATTGGCGGGGCTTTTTCGTTTCCAGTGTCTGGGAGATTTTCCCCTGTAGGAGCGGGCCGTGCCCGCGATCGCGCGCATGGCGCGCTCCTACGGATTGCACTCAGCCGAAGCGGTAGATGTCCATCCCTAGCGCGCCCAGTGTGAAGCCGGCGTGCTCCACGGTCATCGGCGTGCCACCGGCGCCACGGGCAAAGTACAGCGGCAACAGGTGCTCATCGCTGGGATGATTGCGCGCGGCCGAGGGTGCCTGCCGACGGTAGTCGAACAGTGCGGCCTCATCGTCGGCGGCCAGGTGTTCGGCCATCCAGTCGCGGAAGGCCTTGGCCCAGGGCTCGATGACTTCCGGCCCGGCGCGCCAGTTCAGCTCGCCCAGGTTGTGGGTGATGCTGCCCGAACCGATCAGCAGGATGCCTTCCTCGCGCAGTGCGTGCAGCGCCTTGCCAACGCGGTCCTGCATCTGCGGCCCGAGTCGGCTGGGCAGCGACAGCTGCACCACCGGAATGTCGGCCTGCGGGTACATCAGGCTCAGGGGCACCCAGGTGCCGTGGTCCAGTGGGCGTTCCGCATCGAGGGTGGCGGGCAGGCCATCCATCGCCAGCAGCTCGACGACGCGTGCCGCCAGTTCCGGCGAGCCGGGGGCGGGGTACTGCACGGCGTAGAGCTCGGCCGGGAAGCCGTAGAAGTCGTGCCAGGTCTCCGGCTGGGTGGCGGCGGTGACGCGCAGGTCCGGGGTTTCCCAGTGGGCTGAGACCACCAGGATCGCCTTCGGCCTGGGCAGCTCGCGGGCCAGGCGCTTGAGCGGAGCGTCGCTGGCGCCGGGGTCCAGGGCCAGCATGGGGGAGCCGTGGGAGATGAACAGGGTAGGCAGCATGGTGAACCTCGCTACAGGAATGACACTATCTTCTCGCTGGGACAGATCGAAAACCAGTATGGGTTTTTGACCGAAATGATCGACTCCAGAGATGTTTTTACCGTTCCTGCCAGCCATCCGTGGAGAGGTTTGAAATGCCAACTAAGTTGCAGATCGGTTGGAAGGGCTGTCGATGGGTGCTTTAAAGGGATGTCTGTCGGTCAATGCGGTAGAGTTTGTGGAAATTTCCGAAGTGGAGACGTTTTCGGTCGTACAGCAGGTAGGCCAGGTCCTTGCGTCCAATCGTGTCGAACCTGGGGGGGCCGTACGGCCGAGTGCGTCGAAACTGAGGGCAGGGCGCGAGAGGCGCGGCGCCGGTCGGCGCGGCTGGTCTCCTCGCGTGGCGCAGCATTAGAGCAGGTGCTTCATGCAACATGAATTCTGGCAGGCGCGCTGGGCGCGCAACGAAATCGGTTTCCACCAGCAGAAGGTAAATCCGGGTCTGGATCGTCAGTGGGGCACCCTGGGGATCCCGGAGGAATCGCAGGTGCTGGTGCCGATGTGTGGCAAGAGTCTGGACATGCTCTGGCTGGCGCAATGGGGCTATCGCGTGCTGGGCGTCGAGCTGGCGGAGCGCGCGGCCGTCGACTTCTTCGCCGAGCTGGGCGTCGAGCCGGAAATTACCCAGGAAGGCCCGCTGCGCCGCTATCGCTGTGAGCGCCTGGAGATTCTCCAGGGCGACATCTTCGATGTCACCGCCGAGCAGGTAGCCGACTGCTGTGCCCTGTACGATCGCGCGGCGCTGATCGCGTTACCGGAGGACATGCGCTTCGACTACTCGGCCCATCTGCAACGCATCCTGCCGAATCAGGTGCGTGGGCTGCTGGTGACCCTGGAGTATCCGCAGGACGAGATGGACGGGCCGCCCTTTGCAGTGCTGGGCGACGAGGTGCGCCGGCACTTCGCCGAAGGTTGGCAGGTCGAGGAACTGGAGCGCGTCGATGTGCTGGCGGAGAGCCCCAAGTTCCTCAAGAGCGGCGTCACCCAACTGGACGAGGTGGTGTTCGCGCTGCGTCGCGGCTGATTCGCCGGCATGAAAAAGGGCGACCCGAGGGTCGCCCTTTTTCGTTTCGTGTCGAACCTTAGCGAGCGGCGGCGCGCAGGGCTTCGATGCGGTCTTCCAGCGGCGGGTGGCTCATGAGCAGGCCGGCGAGGCCATTCTTGAGGTTGCCGTTGATGCCGAAGGCCTGCAGCGTGTCGGGCATCTGCACTGGCACGCCCTGTTCGGCGCGCAGGCGTTGCAGGGCGGCGATCATCGCACCAGTGCTGGCCAGGCGGGCGCCGGCTTCGTCTGCGCGGTACTCGCGTTTGCGCGAGAACCACATGACGATGATGCTGGCGAGGATGCCCAGGACCAGTTCGGCGAAGATGGTCGCGACGAAGTAGCCGATGCCCGGGCCGTCTTCGTTCTTCAGGATGGCCTTGTCGACGAAGTTGCCGAAGATGCGCGCGAAGAACATCACGAAGGTGTTCACCACGCCCTGGATCAGCGCCAGGGTGACCATGTCGCCGTTGGCTACGTGGCCGATTTCGTGGGCCAGCACGGCTTTCACTTCTTCAGGCGAGAAGCGCTCCAGCAGGCCCTGGCTGACCGCGACCAGTGCGTCGTTGCGGTTCCAGCCGGTGGCAAAGGCGTTGGCTTCATAGGCGGGGAAGATGCCCACTTCCGGCATCTTGATGCCGGCTTCGCGGGAGAGTTCTTCCACGGTCTGCAGCAGCCACTGTTCGTGGCGGGTGCGCGGCTGGCTGATGATCTCGGTGCCGGTGCTCATCTTCGCCATCCACTTGGAGATGAACAGCGAAACGAGCGAACCGGCGAAGCCGAAGACGGCACAGAAGATCAGAAGGCTACCGTAATTCTGGCCGGTGAATCGGTCCACGCCGAGCAGTTTCAGGGTGATGCTGGCGATCACCAGAACTGCCAGGTTGGTGGCCAGGAACAACAGGATGCGCATCATGGCGTAAAGCTTCTCCTCACGGCTGGATTAGGGGAAAACCGCTTGGGAGCGCGGCTTTCCGGATCGCCGGGCACAGCAGGACCCGGGATCGCTGAATAGTATGCGGGGTATATACGGTTGCCCCCGAGGTGATTCAACTCGGGGACTATTTCAAACTGTGTCGCTTGGGCGTCCGAGGTCACTCTCGAAGAGTAGACGGGTCAGGCGTGCAATGCGGTCACTATGACGGCTGGCCAGCGCTTCGCGCAGCTGGTTGGCCAGGGAAGCCTGCTCGCGGCGCACGCTGGGTGGCAGGTCGCCGCCGTCGCGCACCGCGTGGGGGATGATGCGGGTCAGGCGCAGGAAGGCCTTTTCGCTGAGCACCGCCTGGTCCAGCGCTTCGTAACGAATGGTGGTCTCGAAGCGCAGGTAGCCTTCATCGGCCAGCCACAGCAGCGCCCCGAGGCAACTCTGGTGGCGGGTGCTGGGCAGGCCGAACTCGTCAGGCTCTTCCCGGCCGATCAGGTCCTCGACGTAGAGGGCGATCTTGCGCGGGAAGGCCTGGTAGAGCGTCAGCAGGCCAGATGCGGCATCCTTGTAGAAGTCGTCGATCTGCAGGTCCATTTATGCGCTGGGATTCGCTGGCGATGATTTATTGGCGATAGGTTTTCAGGAAATTGCCGATGCGCCCGATGGCCTGTTCCAGGTCATCGAGACGGGGCAGGGTAACCACCCGGAAGTGATCCGGCCAGGGCCAGTTGAAGGCGGTGCCCTGAACGATGAGCAGCTTCTCGGACAGCAGCAGGTCGAGGACGAATTTCTCGTCGTTGTGGATCGGGCAGACCTTCGGATCGATGCGCGGGAAGGCATAGAGCGCGCCCATGGGCTTCACGCAGCTGACGCCGGGAATGTCGTTGAGCAGTTCCCAGGCGCGGTTGCGCTGCTCCAGCAGGCGCCCGCCCGGCAGGACCAGGTCGTTGATGCTCTGGTAGCCGCCCAGCGCGGTCTGGATCGCGTGCTGGCTCGGCACGTTGGCGCACAGGCGCATGTTGGCCAGGATATCCAGGCCCTCGATGTAGCTCTGCGCCTTGTGCTTGGGACCGGAAATGGCGATCCAGCCGGAACGGAAGCCGGCCACGCGATAGGACTTGGACAGGCCGTTGAAGGTCAGGCAGAGCACGTCCGGCGCCAGCGATGCGGTGGAGATGTGCTGGGCCTCGTCGTAGAGGATCTTGTCGTAGATCTCGTCGGAGAAGATCACCAGGTTGTGCTGGCGAGCCAGTTCGACGATGTCCAGCAGCACTTCCTTCGAGTAGACCGCGCCGGTGGGGTTGTTCGGGTTGATCAGCACCAGGGCCTTGGTGTTGCTGGTGATCTTCGCCTTCATGTCGGCGACGTCGGGGAACCAGCCGGCCTGCTCGTCGCACAGGTAATGCACCGGCTTGCCGCCGGAGAGGGCGACCGAGGCGGTCCACAGCGGGTAGTCGGGCGCCGGGATCAGCACCTCGTCACCGTTGTTGAGCAGCGCCTGCAGCGCCATGACGATCAGCTCGGAGACGCCGTTGCCCAGGTAGATGTCCTCGATGCCGACGCCTTCCACCTGCTTCTGCTGGTAGTACTGCATCACCGCCTTGCGCGCGCTGAACAGGCCCTTGGAGTCGCTGTAGCCCTGGGCGGTGGGCAGGTTGCGGATGACGTCCTGGAGAATCTCGTCCGGCGCTTCGAAACCGAACGGCGCCGGGTTGCCGATGTTCAGCTTGAGGATGCGGTGGCCTTCCTCTTCCAGGCGTTTGGCGTGCTTGAGCACGGGCCCGCGAATGTCGTAGCAGACGTTGGCGAGCTTGTTCGATTTGGTGACCTGCATGATCTGGATTCCGAAATAGTCCGCGGCCGGGGGAGGAGCGCGTCGGCGCTCGACTTGGCAGGCTGTAACGCGGGTGACAGACTGGCGTCAAATGATCGGTTCGGAAGTGCTTTTCCCTGGTGTCGATCCTGAAAATCGACAGGAAAACAGTGGATTGCTCGAAAAAACAGCGATTTTAAGGCTTTTTTATCGCGGCAAAGGCTCTGTGCGGCAGATTCTGAACCTGATGTTAACCACGCGCATCATACGTGCGGCCCGATTCGCGGAAAAGAGCGGGATTGGGCATTTTTTCGTTTATGGAGGCAGATCGATGGAAAAGCTGGAAAAGCCCCTGGATTCCTGGCGTGACGAACTCACCGACGAGCAGTTCCACATCTGCCGTCTGGGCGGCACCGAGCGTGCCTTCACCGGCGAATACCACGACACCAAGACTCCCGGCATCTACCACTGCGTATGCTGCGGCACCGCGCTGTTCGACTCCGACGCCAAGTACGACTCGGGCAGCGGCTGGCCGAGCTACTTCCAGCCGGTGAACGGCGAGGTGGTCAAGGAACTGGAAGACTTCAGCCACGGCATGCACCGCATCGAAGTGCGCTGCGGCAAGTGCGACGCGCACCTGGGCCACGTCTTCCCCGACGGCCCACGGCCGACCGGGCTGCGCTACTGCATCAATTCGGCGTCGTTGAAGCTGGTGCCGAAAGAGTGACCTCAAGGCCCGCCACCGAGCGGGCCTTTTCTTTTGGGTTGCACGCCATTCCACTGTAGGAGCGGGCCATGCCCGCGATCAGCGGACAAAGTCCGCTGTTGTCGCTGAACTCCATGGTCGACGTCTGTCGCCAACGGATGATTCCGGCCTTCCGACCGGTTCGCGGGCATGGGCTAGGCGCCCCCGCCCGTCCTACGGGAAGCGTGATGCTCCGTCATTTCATTGGTTGATTCGTGATCAATTGAATTGCGCGCAATTTGATTGATCACTATTCTTTGATTTCCCACTTTCCGCCGGAGCCATACCGATGAGCGACGCACTGCTGAACATCCCCGTGACCACCATCAAGGGCGAACAGAAGACCCTCGCCGACTTCGGCGGCAAGGCGCTGCTGGTGGTGAACACCGCCAGCCAGTGCGGCTTCACCCCGCAGTACAAGGGACTGGAAACGCTCTGGCGGCAGTACAAGGACAAGGGGCTGGTGGTGCTCGGCTTCCCCTGCAACCAGTTCGGCAAGCAGGAACCGGGCAACGAAGGGGAGATCACCCAGTTCTGCGAGCTGAATTTCGGCGTCAGCTTTCCGCTGTTCAAGAAGATCGACGTCAATGGCGCCGAGGCGCATCCGCTCTACGTGCAGCTGAAGAAGCGCGCACCGGGCCTGCTGGGCAGCCAGGGCATCAAGTGGAACTTCACCAAGTTCCTGATCGGCCAGGACGGCAAGGTGGTCAAGCGCTTCGCCCCGACCACCAAGCCCGAGCAACTCTCCGCCGAGATCGAAGCGCTGCTGTGATGAATGACGCTCTGTCCCTGCCGGCGGAGCTGCAACTGGACAACCAGCTGTGCTTTCGCCTGTATGCCGTGTCCCGCGCGGTGATCCGTGGTTACCGGCCGATGCTCGATGCGCTCGGCCTGACCTACCCGCAGTACCTGGCGATGCTGGTGCTCTGGGAGTGGCAGGCCGAACCGCCGGAGCAGCCGTCGGTGAAGGCGCTGGGTGAGCGGCTGATGCTCGACTCCGGCACCCTGACGCCGTTGCTCAAGCGCCTGGAACAGCTGGGGCTGGTCGAGCGCTGGCGGGCGCGGCATGACGAGCGGGAAGTACACCTCGGGTTGACCCCGTCGGGCCTCGCGCTGCGCGACAGGGTGCTGCCGTTGCGCGAGGACCTGCTGTGCCGCAGCGGCCTGGACCTGAGCGTCACCGATGGCCTGCGTGAGCAACTGGATTCGCTGCTGTCGCAGCTGAGGAGACTGGAAGGCTGAGCTCAGCCGCGCGGGCGGTGATCCACCCAGCGCTCCAGGATCGCCGCCAGTTCGTCGCGGTGGAAGGGTTTGGCCAGGTAGTCGTCCATGCCGGCGGAGCGGCAGCGCTCGCGTTCGTCCGGCAGCACGTTGGCGGTCAGGGCGATGACCGGAAGGCCCGGCCAGCGCCCGCTTTCACGGATCGCCTGGGTGGCCTGGTAGCCGTCCATCACCGGCATGTTGCAGTCCATCAGCACCAGGTCGAAGGCGCCGTCGCCCAGCTGCGCGAGGGCTTCTTCTCCGTTGGCGGCGACGGCCACGATGCAGCCGAGTTTCTGCAGCAGCCCCTTGGCCACCAGTTGGTTGACCGGGTTGTCCTCCACCAGCAACACCCGCGCCGAGAAACGCTCTGCCTGCGCACTGCCGGCGTCGGCGGGGGCCGGCTGCGGTTGGTGCTCGAACGCTTGCTTGAGCGCCTGGTACAGCACCGCCCGTGACAGCGGCCGGGCCAGCTGGCGCAAGGGCGCCAGGTGCTGGGCCAGCGGCGGTTCGAGGAAGTTGCCGTAGGCGGTGACCAGCAGGACGGGCTTGGCCAAATGCCGGCGCAGGGTGATCAGGCAGTCCGGGCAGTCCGAGAGCAGCGCATCCAGCTCCACGCCGGCCAGGCTCGCGTCGATGTCCAGGCGTCGGTAGTCGACACTCCAGTGCGGCAGCCACTGTTCCAGCAGGGCCGCCAGACCGCTGCTGGCGGCGCATTGCACGATCAGCCGGCCGTTGAGCGGCACCGGCGTCGGTGCCGGCTCCAGCGCGGGGAGGGGCAGGGTGGCGACGAATTCGCTGCCGAATCCGGGTTCGGACTTGACCACCAGCTCGCCCTTCATCGCCTCGCACAGCTTGCGCGTCAGTGCCAGGCCCAACCCGGTGCCGCCGTACTGGCGGGCGATGCCGGCGTCGGCCTGGGTGAAGGGCTGGAAGATTTTCTGCAGGGCCTCGGGTGCGATGCCAATACCGGTGTCGCGCACGCTGATGCGCACGCCATTGCCTTGCGGCTCGACGCGGACATCGACGCGCCCCAGGCGGGTGAACTTCAGGGCGTTGGACAGCAGGTTGCTCACCACCTGGCGCACCCGCGTCGGGTCCCCGGAGTGCTGCGCCGGCAACTGCGGGCTGATCAGGCAGGTGAGCTCCACCGCGGGCGCGGCGTTCTGCGACAGCAGGCTGGCGGTATCTTCCACCAGGGTGCCGAGGTCGAAGGGGATCTGCTCAAGCTCCAATTGGCCGGCCTCGAACTTGGAGAGGTCGAGCACATCGTTGAGCAATTCCAGCAGCACCTTGCCCGAGTCATGGGCGATGGACAGTTGCTGGCGCTGCTCGGTGGTCAGCGGACCGTCCAGGGCCAGGCCGAGCATCCCCAGCAGGCCGTTGAGCGGGGTGCGGATCTCGTGGCTCATGTTGGCCAGGAAGCTGCCGCGTGCCTGGGCCATGGCCAGGGCGGTCTGCCGGGCGAGTTCCAGCTCCTGGTTGGACAGGGTGAGGCGCGCGTTCGCCGCCTTCAGCTCGGCGGTGCGGGCGGCGACGATGCTTTCCAGTTCTTCCAGGTACTGGGTCAGCCGGTCCTCGGCTTCGCGGCGCTGCTCCATTTCCACCGAGATGCGGTTCAGCTGGCGGTTGGTGACATCCACCAGCACACCGATTTCGTCGCGCTCGTGACCGTCCGGGCAGGGCAGGCGCAGGCGCGAGGGCGAGCGCGGGTCGTGGCGGCTGAGGGCGTCGATCAGGCTCACCAGCGGCTTGGTCAGCAGCCCGTAGAACAGCACCAGCAGGATCAGCGACAGCAACAGGCTGCGGATGAATCCGGAGATGAAGGTCACGCCGGCGCGGCGCAGGAAGTCGTTGCCGAAGACGAAGGTGTCGATTTCCAGGCGCAGCACGCCGAGGGATTCGCTGGGGGCGTGATCGACGAATAGCGGCTCTTCGTAACTGCGCTGCTCGCCGAAGAGGAAGTCGCTGAGGCGGCGCATATGGCTTTCCGCCGGTGGCCGGTTGGCGCTGGCCAGCGGCGTGCCGGCGTTGTCGATGATCTCGGCACGGATCACCGCCGGCGAGCGCAGCAGGCCGACCACCAGCTCCTGGGCCAGTTCGGCGTCGATGTTGTAGGCGATACGCGCGGCGGGGTTGTGGCTGACGTCCAGCAGGGCGCGCACTTCGCGGTTGATGGAGGCGTCCTGGCTGGCATAATCGACGGCAACCTGGATGAGGCTGAGCAGCGTCCCCAGCAGGAACGCCACCAGTACGGTGAGGCTGGCCTGCTTGAACGAGAGGCGATGGGTGAGCGCAATATCCATGGAGTGCGTAGCATCGCCTCGCGAAAGCTTTTCTGCGGCGTAGCATAGCCCATCAGAACCGCCTGTCGGCATAGCCCGAAGCCGAACCCGAACGATCCGTGGAGACCCGCATGGATTCCCGTCTGAATGATTTTCTCGCGCGCGCCGAGTCGGTACTGGCGCGCCTGGAGCCTTTGCTGCCGGCATTGCGTGCGCCCGTCGACTGGCAGCGCAGCCTGGCCGCGCGCTGGCATCGCGATGGGCGCAGCGGTTACCTGCAGGCGCTGGAGGTCAACCTCGACCTGCGCCTGGACGACCTGCTGGGTGTCGACACCCAGCGTGACCAGTTGGCACGCAATACCCGCCAGTTCGTTGCCGGCAAGCCGGCCAACCACGCCTTGCTCTGGGGCGCGCGGGGCACCGGCAAATCCTCGCTGGTGCGTGCGCTGCTGGCCGAGCTGGCCGGTGAGGGGCTGCGCCTGATCGAGATCGAGCGCGACCACCTGGCCGACCTGCCACGCGTGGTCGAGCAACTGCACGGCCTGCCGCAGCGCTTCGTGCTGTTCTGCGACGACCTCTCGTTCGATGCGGGCGAGGGCGACTACCGCGTGCTCAAGAGCGTGCTCGATGGCTCGCTGGAGCAGGCGCCGGACAACGTGCTGCTGTATGCCACTTCCAATCGCCGCCATCTGGTCTCGGAAAGGCAGAGCGACAACGAGAACTGGCAGATGGTGGACGGTGAACTGCATCCCAACGAAGCGGTGGAGGACAAGATCGCCCTGTCCGACCGCTTCGGACTTTGGCTGTCTTTCTATCCCTTTACCCAGGAACATTTCCTCAGCGTGGTTCGCCACTGGATCGAGGCGCTGGCGCGCAGATCCGGCCTGACCCGCTGGAGCTGGGACGAAGCGCTGGAGAAAGAGGCCATTCGCTGGGCTCTCGGGCGCGGCAATCGCAATGGCCGCTGCGCCTACCAATTCGCCCGCTACTGGGTGGGCCGCCAACTGCTGGAAGGAGAAACCCCATGATCGATCTGCAACAGGCCGGTGCCGGCCTGGATGGCTATGCCCTGCTGGCCGCGCAGGCGGAGTCGCTGTTCGCCGACGAGCGCGACTTCATCGCCAACGCCGCACAGTTCTCGGCATTCCTGTTCAACGAGCTGCCGGACCTGAACTGGGCCGGCTTCTATCTCAATCGCAACGAGGAGCTGGTGCTCGGCCCGTTCCAGGGCAAGGTCGCCTGCGTGCGCATTCCCTTCACCAAGGGGGTGTGCGGTGCGGCGGCGCGTACCCGTGAAACGCAGCGGGTCGAAGACGTGCATGCCTTCCCCGGCCACATCGCCTGTGACAGCGCTTCCAATAGCGAGCTGGTGGTGCCGCTGGTGAAGGAAGGCCGCCTGATCGGCGTGCTGGACCTGGACAGCCCCAGCGTCGGTCGCTTCAGCGAAGTCGACCAGGCTGGCATCGAGCGGCTGGTGGCGATCTTCCTGCGCCTGACTGACTGCTGATTCGTAGCTCATGAAAAAGCCCCGCAGATGCGGGGCTTTTTATGGTTCATTACAGGAGCCTGCAAGAGCTTCGGGCGTAGGATGACGTGGAGCGAAGCGATACCCATCGATAATCGTGAGGGCAACGTTGATGGGTATCGCAGGCTCCACCCATCCTACGGGCTGATCCGCAGCTCCATGAAAAAGCCCCGCCAATGCGGGGCTTTTTCGTTTCTGGCGACCGGGTTCGCGAGCAAGCTCGCTCCTACGAAGAGCGCTGCAGGCATTCCCCTGTAGGAGCGAGCTTGCTCGCGAATCGATCCAGCGCCGGCCTGACCGGCGAATAGCGCGAGGAGTCATTCGCGGCGATGGGTATCACTTCGCTCCACGCCATCCTGCGGACCTGCCTGGCCGGATCAGCGTTTGGAGAGAATCTTGGCAATGATCTGCTGCTCGCCCTCGAGAATGGCGGCCAGGGTGGGGCGGTTGGCGATGCGTTCGAAGTGAGCGGCGAGCGATGGCCAACGCTGCTTGTCCAGCGCTTCACCGCCGTGGCGCATGTTCACCAGTTGGCTGGCAATGGCGATGTCGGCGAGGCTGAAGCGGTTGTCGACGAAGTAGTGGTTCGCGCCCAGGCATTTCTCCAGGTAGTCGAAATGCTCCGGAAGTTTTTCCTGCATGGCACCTTTTACTGCGTCTTCATCGCAGAGCTTGCCCATCAGCGGCTTGAGCAGGCGGTTGCGGAACACGGTGAAGGTGGCCAGTGGCGCAACTTCGTAGTCGGCGTACTTTTCCAGCCAGCGGATGCGCGCCTTCGCCTGGGGAGTCTCGCCGCACAGGGGCGCACGTTGCGGATCGCGCTCTTCCAGGTAATGGCAGATGACGCTGGAGTCGGCGAGGGTGAAGTCACCGTCGCGGATCGCCGGCACGCGGCGCAGCGGGTTGAGTTCGCGGTACCAGTCGGGCTGGTTGAACGGATTGACGTTCTCCAACTGGTAGTCCAGGCCTTTCTCGGCGCAGAACAGGCGGACCTTGCGGACGAACGGGGAGAGCGGGGCGCCGAAGACTACGAGGCTCATGGAGGGCTCCTGGGGCGTAGGTGGCCGGATATGCAGGTTCGACGCGTCAATCGTCGTAAAGGTTCTTCTTCTTCCACAGATCGTCGTCATCGAGGGCCTTGAGGCCCTCGTTCAACGCGCTGTTCTCGTCGGCGACGGGCTGGGCGTTCTCCAGCACCATTGCATTGGCGCGGGCCAGTTGGTTCTCAAGCTGCTGCAATTGCGCCTGGTAGCGGCCGGCGTCCTGCTGCTTGTGCAGGTACTGCACGCCGCGCTCGAAGGCCAGTCGCGCCTGCCCCGGCTGCCCCTGCTGCAGGGCCTGCTGGCCGAGGTTGCCGAAGAACTCAATATGCAGAAGGGTGAGCAGGTGGCGGATTTCCTTCACCCACTGCTGGGCTTCGTTGCGTGGCAGCAGGCCGTCCTGGGCGCAGCGGGTGATTTGCGCGTGGAGGGCTTCGAAGAGGAAGCGCACGTCCTTGGCCTTGGCCTCGGTGACGATGGGCTGCGGCGCATTGCGAACCGGAATGGACTCGCCCTGGGCAATGAGCGGACGCAGCTCGGCGATGCGTTCCTTTATCTGGGTATTCTGCTTGTCGACCGCCAGCAGGCGTTCGCCCAGGGCGAGCTCGATACGGCCGAGCAGCAGTTTCAGCGCCGGGGACATGAACTGGCCGGGCATCGACTCGGAAATGTCGGAGCAGCGCCGGGAACGGTCGAGCAGGTCGGCCTTCTGGCGGGCCCGTTCCAGCTTGCGGTTCTCGACCGAATGGTTGATGTAGCCGATGGCAATCACCAGGGCGATGCCGACGAGAACCAGAACGGTAATGACGAGTGGCGACACCTGAACGCTCCCGAAGGTTTTTTCGCGAGTGTAATGTCTTAGTGATACCGCTGATAGCGGCAGCTCGGTTTTTACCCAGAAGTCTTTGATTTAAAAAAATTTTCTCTGAAGGGTTGACGACCCCTCAAAGGGTCCATAGAATGCGCGCCACTTCGACGCGAAACGCAGAAATGCAAAGCGAAGAAGTCGGAAAGATGTTGTAAGTTCCGGGCCGCGTCCCCTTCGTCTAGTGGCCTAGGACACCGCCCTTTCACGGCGGTAACAGGGGTTCGAGTCCCCTAGGGGACGCCATTGCGGGAATAGCTCAGTTGGTAGAGCACGACCTTGCCAAGGTCGGGGTCGCGAGTTCGAGTCTCGTTTCCCGCTCCAAATTCTCGATTATCGCCGAACGGCGGTAAGCGAAAGATGAAATGGCGTTACCCTTTGGCGAAAGCTGAAGGTTGCAACAAGTTGATGCGGGAATAGCTCAGTTGGTAGAGCACGACCTTGCCAAGGTCGGGGTCGCGAGTTCGAGTCTCGTTTCCCGCTCCAAAATCGAAACACCGCCCCCATGGGGCGGTGTTTTCGTTTGTGCGTTCGAAAAATATCTGCACCCGCCCCATGAAAAGCCCGCCTCCTGCGGGCTTTTTTCGTTTCCGCTCGTCGCTGCCGATGCGCCTTCCCTGCGGCCGTTCGAGTCCTTGGCGATGCCGGGACGTCCACGTAATTCCTGGCAAATGGCCATTTGCTACACGGAGCCTTTCGGCGTGATCTAAGCTCCAGAAAAGTCGGCCTATCGAGCCGAGGTTCCCATGCGAATCACCCCCGAGGAAAACCTCAAGAGCGCGTTGAAAGCTTGCCGCGAGAGCTTCCTGTCCGTCGGCTTTTTCAGCTTATTCATCAACGCGCTTATGCTTGTTCCCACCTTCTATATGCTTCAGGTGTATGGGCGGGTGATTACCAGTGGCAGCCTGACGACCCTGGCCATGCTGACGCTGATCATGACCGTGCTGGTGATCACGCTCGGCTCCCTGGAATGGGTTCGCTCGCGGATCATGGTGCGGGTCAGTACCCGGCTGGACGTGCTGCTCAGTCGCCAGGTGTACAAGGCCAGTTTCAGGCGGGCCCTGGACAGCGGCGGCATGGATGCCTCGGCCCAGTCGCTCAATGACCTGACCGGCTTGCGGCAGTTCCTCACCGGCAGCGGCCTGTTCGCTTTTTTCGACGCGCCCTGGCTGCCTATCTATGTTGCGGTGATGTTCCTGTTCCACCCCTGGTTCGGCTGGGTGGCAACGGGTAGTGCCCTGTTGTTGCTGCTGCTGGCCTACGTCAACGAGAAGCTGACCGCCCCGGCACTGGCCCAGGCCAACAAGGAACATATCGGGGCGACGCTCTATACCACCAAGAACCTGCGCAACGCTGAAGTCATCGAGTCCATGGGCATGCTGGAAACCCTGATGGACCGTTGGGGGCATCGGCAAAGGAACGTGCTGCTGCTGCAGTCCCTGGCGAGCGACAAGGGCGCCATGGTCAGTACGCTTTCCCGCACCTTCCGGCTCCTGGTGCAATCCCTGGTGCTGGGGTTGGGGGCGTACCTGGCGGTGGATCACCAGGTCGGGGCGGGCATGGTGTTCGCCGGGGCCGTATTGCTGGGGCGTGCGCTGGCCCCGATCGATCTGCTCATCGGCAGTTGGAAGGGCTTCATCTCGGCCCGTTCGCAGTACAGCCGCCTGAATGGCGTCCTCGAAAAACTGCAGTCGCAACCCGAGCGGATGCCGTTGCCGGCGCCGCAGGGCCATGTGCAGGTGGAGAATCTGGTGGTCACGGCGCCCGGCTCGAAGACGCCGATCCTCAAGAACATCAGCTTCAGTGTGCCCGCCGGCTGCGTGGTGGGCATCATCGGTCCCAGTGCCGCCGGCAAGTCGACCCTGGTCAGGGCGCTGATGGGCGTGTGGGCGGCACAGCATGGCGTGGTCCGGCTGGACGGCGCGGACATCAGCACCTGGGACAAACATGCGCTCGGGCCGCATATCGGTTACCTGCCCCAGGACATCGAGCTGTTCGAAGGCAGCGTTGGCGAGAACATCGCCCGCTTCACCGACGTCGATTCGGAAAAGGTCATCCAGGCAGCCAGGATGGCGGGCGTCCACGAAATGATCCTGCTGCTGCCCGACGGCTACGACACCGTTATCGGCAGCGAGGGCGTCATGCTCTCGGGAGGGCAGCGCCAGCGCATCGGGCTTGCCCGCGCCCTGTACGGCAATCCGCGGCTAATCGTGCTCGACGAGCCCAATTCCAATCTCGACGATGTCGGTGACCGCGCCCTGGCGGCGGCGATCCAGCAGCTCAAGCAGACCGGCGCGACGCTGTTCATCATTACCCATCGCACCAACCTGGTCTCGCAACTTGACCGGCTCATGCTGATGAACGACGGGATCATCACGCTCTACGGGCCGCGCGATCAGGTGCTGGCCGAACTCAATGCCAAGCAGTTGCAGGCGCAGCAGCAAGCCCAACAGCAGGCACAGCAACAGGTTCAGCAGGTACACCAGCGTGTCATGCCCGCAGGCGCCAGCATTGCTCCGGTGGATACCGGCAAGGACGACCACGATGCCCAGTCGTCAAATTGAAAGCTTCGCTGACCTGCCGGTATCGGATCGCAAGATTCGCCGCCTGGGCCTCGCCATCGTCGGGGTGACCTTCGGCCTGTTCGGCACCTGGGCGGCCTTCGCGCCGCTCGACGGGGCCGTTTACGCGCCGGGGGTGGTCACCGTGCAGACCTACCGCAAGACGGTCCAGCACCTGGAAGGCGGCATCGTCAAGGAGGTCCTGGTGCACGACGGCGACATCGTCAAACGGGATGATCCGCTGATCGTTCTCGATGACGCCCAGTTGCGCTTCGAGTACGAGATGACGCGCAGCCAGCTGATTGCGGCCAAGGCCATGGAGGCCAGGCTCAAGGCCGAACGCGATTCTCTGTCTGCAATCGACTTTGGCGAGATGACCGGGAGCACCAGCCCGCGAGTCGTGGAGGCGCGCCAGAACGAAACCCAGGTATTCAGCGCCCGCCAGGGCTCACGGCAGGGGCAGATTGCGGTGCTGCGCGAGCGCATCGGCCAGTTGAATCAGCAGATCGGCGGGCTCGAATCGGTGATCGACGCCAAGCTGCAGCTGGCGAAATCCTACAGTGGTGAAATCGGCGAGCTGTCCGACCTGCTCAAGCAGGGCTTCGTCGACAAGCAGCGCCTGGTCGAGCAGGAGCGCAAGCTGGGGATGCTCAAGTCCGAGGTGGCGGACCACCGCGCCACGATCAACCGGGCGCGCCTGCAGATCAACGAAACGCAGCTGCAGATCCTGCAGGTCGACAAGGACTTCAATTCCGAGGTCGCCAAGCAGTTGGCCGAAGTCCAGACCAAGATCTACGACCTGCGGGAGAAGACCTCGTCCCTGGAGGACCGGCTCAACCGCATCGTCATCCGCGCACCCGATGCGGGCATGGTGATCGGCATGACGATGCACACCGTGGGCGGTGTGGTGCATCCGGGGACGCCGCTGCTGGACATCGTTCCCTCGGTTTCCGAGCTGATCATCGAGGCGCAGGTGCCGCCCGTGGATATCGACCGCATCGCCATCGGCAAGCGCGCCGATATCCGTTTCAGTGCGTTCAATTCCGCGACCACGCCGGTAATCGAAGGCGAGGTCAGCAGTGTGTCGGCAGACCGCCTGGTCAATGAAAAGAACGGGACACCCTACTACCTGGCGCGGGTCCGGGTAACCGAGCACGGTGTGCATACCCTGGGCGAGCGCAAGCTGGTGCCGGGGATGCCGGCGGACGTGTTGATCATCACGGGGCAGCGCACGCTGCTGCAGTACCTGATGCAGCCGGCCCGCAACGCCCTGGCGCAATCGATGATCGAGGAATGACCATGGACACGTCGGCAGTTCTGTTGGCGGGGATGTTCATGCTGGCGGCGGGCGGCGCCCTTGCGCAAACGGCCGCGACAACCTCGGCCGGGGCCAGCGCGTCGACGCTTTCCAGCGACCTGATGCAGTTGTATCGCGAGGCGCGGCTGGAGGACCCGAAGGTCCTGGCCTCCTTCGCCCAGGCCAAGGCGGGGCAGGAGCATCAGCGCGAAGCCCTGGGCACGCTGTTGCCACAGGTGTCGCTGAACGCCGGGGTGAACCAGATTCGCCAGGAAAACGACATCATCCAGGACAGTTACGACGCCGAAACCTACAGCCTGGTGTTGCGTCAGTACCTCTACAACAAGGCCGCGTGGGAGAACTACAAGAAGTTCCAGAGCCTTGCCAAGCAGACCGAATCCGCGGCCCAGGACGCCCAGGCGGAGGCCACCGTGGAGCTGGCGCGGCGGTATTTCACCGCCCTGGCGGCCGAGGATGAACTGGAGCTGGTGAAGGCGGAGCGTCGAACCACGCAGGAAAGCCTGGACCGGGTCACTGCGCTCTACGAAAAGCAGTTGGCACTGGTGACCGATCAACTCGACCTCAAGGCCCGGGTGGACCTGCTCGCGGCGCAGGAACTGGAGGCCAGCAACCAGGCCACCATCAGCCGGGAGTCGCTGGCGGAGATTGTCGGCCGGCCGGTGAAGGAGCGGCTCAGCCGGGTTCGCGACGACGTGCACATGCAGGTATCGGGGCAGAGCCTGGAGAACTGGGTCCGCGAGGGGATAGCGCAGAACCCGGCACTCAAGGCCAGCGAGAGCGGTGTCGAAGCCGCGGAAGCGGCGTTGCGCAGTGGCAAGGGCGGGCACTATCCGACCGTGAGCCTGAGCCTCAGCGCACAACAGACCAACGAGGGCTACAACAACTCCCTGGCGCCTCGCACCGACAGCTACGTGGCCGGCGTCGGCGTTCAGGTGCCGATCTACAGCGGCGGGTCGACCTCGGCGCGGGTCCGTGGGCTCTACCAGGATCAGGTGGTCGCCGAGGAGCAACGGGAGGAGATTCGGCGTCGGGTGGTCAAGGAGATCACCAGCGCCTACCTGACCGCCAATTCGAATGGCGAGAAGATCGAGGCGAGCCGGGTGGCGCTGTCGTCGGCGCAGCTGTCCCGGGTGGCGGCAGAGAAAGGGCTGACCTACGGCATGGTCAACGCCGTCGATGTGCTGGCCGCGGTGCGCAACGAATTCCGCGCCCGGCGTGATCTGCTCAAGACGCAATATGAATTCCTCAGCAATGTGTTCACGCTCAATCGCTGGGCGGGGAAAGCGCCGGTTGAAAGCGTCCAGAGCGTGAATGGCTGGCTGAGTGCCGACCGCTCTGCCACCGACATCATGCGCCCCTGACCCGCCGATAGCTGCCTGTTCGACTGGCCGAGCAATCCTCCGGTCGTGACTCAAGGCGGGCGCCGCCGGGGTACCCGGGCGATTCGCATCGCTGGCCGTGCGCCGCCCGAATGGGGCTTCGACGATAATTTGACGTAATTATCATTTTTCCGTTTTTTGTGCGCCTTTTGTCGGCAAATTGACGCTTTGGTCCGCGCAAGAATGGGGCCGTCAGTTGCCTGGCACTGATTTAACTCATTGATTAAGTACAGCTATTTACGATTTCTGGGGGATATCCGGCGGACTTGTCACCGTTGCCTTGGCTCTGCGATGGACGCAAAGGCTGACCTAGACTCTGTTGACCAGTCGAGGAGAACGAGATCCTGGGCTTGCGGTAGCTATTCCCCATCTGTGTCATCTCGACGGCCCCCCGGTTCCTGGATGCGTCCGCAACTGCTACTGATGCAGCGAATGGACGGCTACCCAGAGCCAGTCCCCCCTTGTTGTCCACACCCGAGCGAGCCCCGCCAAGGCTTGTCGGTTCTCGCATCCGTCTGCCAAGCGCGGTGGACGGGTGGACGAATCGCTGATTCCGAAAAGTCCGTGGGTGTAGGCCATGGTTCATCCTTCAGGAGGTCAGAAAGAAAATGCCTGACCGTACAAAGACCATACGTGTGATGCTGATTGACTGCCGTCCCCTGGTTCTCATGGGGCTTCACGACCTCATCGACGGCAGACGGCCGCAGATGGAAGTGGGTGGCCAGGCCAGTACCTATGCCTACGCGCTGGATCTCGCCGACCAGTTGAGTCCCGATGTGATCTTCTTCAGTTTCTTTCCGGATGCGCTGAGCCCGCTGGAGGTTGTAGCGGAGCTCGCTCGTAGCGCCGCAATGAAAGTGCTGGTGCTCAAGGGGCTGTATGAATCGGTCCCGGTTGCCCAGGCGATACAGGCGGGCGCACGTGGCGTGGTGCTGGCGGAAGACCCGACGGAGTCGATCGTGCAGGCCATCATCAATGTCCATCATCGCGACATCGGGCTGGACAGGGCCTGGGCTGGCGGGCTGTCCAGCTATGCCGCGAACGGGCATATGCACCTGAAATGCAATCCGGAACAGCCGAGGCAGGCGCGCCTGACGGTGCGCGAGAAGGAGCTGATCCGCGCCATCGTGGAAGACCCGTCCGCCAAATACATGAGCATCGCCGAGCACCTGGGCATCAGCGAACACACCGTGCATAACCACCTCAGCAGCATTTATCAGAAGCTGCATCTGATCAATCGCATGGACTTGCTGATGTATGCGCTCAAGCACGGGCTCACCGACAGCGAGTTGCCGCCCGAGTCATCCTGGGTGGAGCTGGATCGTGGTTCATCACGGCCGGATGCCCAGCCTCTTCAAGGCGCCCAGGGCGTCTCTCGTTGAATCTCGCTCCTGCGAGCGGCAAAGAAAAAGCGAGGGTGGTTTCCACACCACCCTCGCTTTTTTATGCGCGAACGGTCAGGCGCTGCCGTGCACGATGTCGGTATTCAGCAGGTCGACCCCGACCACGGTGATGGTGGTGGTTTGTCCGCCCGTCTCATGAACCGCGACGATGCTGTTGGCGCCGGTATTGTCGATCGTGAAGGTGGACGCCAGGTCGCCATTGAGCACGATTGCGTCCCGGTGGCCCACGGTCACATCGAAGCCGGTGACCTGGTAGGTGTTTTCCGGGCGTACCAGGTCGACGTTGAAGGCGTCGCGCGCCCCGGCAGTGCCCGCCAGCGTGTACTGGAAGGTCGCACCGGCCCCATCGTTGGCAAACAGGTTGGCAGCGAACGAGCTGCTCGCCGGGTCCCCGTCCTTGTCCGTGACCGTGGCGTTGAACGTCAGCTTGACGTCGCTGGCCAGGCTTTCGACCTGCTTGATGAACTCGATCGTCGGCACCTTGATCGTGCCCTTGCCCATGATGAGCTGGACGGCATCGATCAGCTTGCTGCCGACCGTCTGCACGGTGAAGGACTTCTGTCCCCCCGCTTCCGCGTGCAGATCGGCGGCTTGCACCTTGATGGGGGCGCCGGACGTCGTGCCGTCGTTGTAGTAGGCCGTGTAATACAGCTCTTCCGTGGTGGGGTCGTAGCCCTGCACCGAGTTGTCGATATAGACCTTCATGGCTGTCAGCAAGGTCTTGGGATTGACGACAAAGCTCTCGTCACCGGCATTGATGCCCGCCGTGTTGTTGCCCTCCAGGTTGTTGTTGGCGATACCGATGCCGGAGGTGCTGACGTTCATGGCTGCCGAGCCGATGTACGACGGCAGGGGGTTGGTTTGCAGTTGCGCTTCGGTGGGATCGGTCGCCCCGAGTCCGATACCGGTCAGGATACTGTTGGCCCCTGTCTGCGGAGCCAGCGGGTTGGCGCCGAAGAAGACGACCTGTTCGGTGCCGATCGTCAGCGTGCGCACCGGGTCCGGCCCACCGGCATCCAGCGAGCCGTTGGCACTGCTGAGCACCAGCGTCGAGATGAAGCCCTGTACCAGGTCCAGTGTGTAATGGCCATCGGCAAAGGCGGTCAGCGTGTAGTCGACGCTGGTGTTCGCGGTGGCGGCGTTATTGTCGAAGTCACCGGTCAGCTTCCCTGCAAAGTGGAACGCGCCATTGGCGTCAGGCGACGGCGACTGCTCGGTGAGCGTGCCGGTCCCGGTGGTGGTCGAGTTATCCGGCCTGACCAGGGTGAACCCGGTCAACGCAATATCCAGACCGGCCGCGCCCAGCCCGTCGGCGCCATATGCCTTGTCCCAGTACCCGGTCTGCGGAAGGATGCTGCCGGTGCCGATCAGGTTGCCGAAGGCGAGAGTCGGCGTGTCGTCATCGACGGTGATGACCAGTTTCTCGGCCGCGGCGGTAACCGTGTCGCCATCCTTGTCAGTGGCTTGCAGCAGGGTGCCGAGGTTGATGTTGATGTCGTTCTCGTTGTTGCCGCTCGGGTGATCCAGCGGCTTGAGCAGGGTGAAGGTGTAGGCACCCGCTGCGGTCAGGCTCAGCGTGAACACATTGATCGCGCCGGCCTTGGCGGTGAGGGTGCTGCCCGAGACGCTGTAGGTCAGCGCCGTGCCACCGGAGCTCAGCGCCTGCAGGGCACTGGTGTCGCTGGACAGGCCATAGGTCAGCGGCACGTCGGCACCGGACTGGAAGATCCCGGTCACGCTGCCGCTGGCCACGGTAGCCTGGCCGGCCACGTCGCCGATGCCGCCGGGGATGCCACCGGGCAGGCCGTCTTCGTCGACGATGCCGGTCACCGGGGTGCCGGTCGCGGTCGGGGTGTCGTCATCGACGGTGATGACCAGTTTCTCGGCTGCGGCGGTGACCTTGTCACCGTCCTTGTCGGTGGCTTGCAGCAGGGTGCCGAGGTTGATGTTGATGTCGTTCTCGTTGTTGCCGGCCGGGTGATCCAGCGGCTTGAGCAGGGTGAAGGTGTAGGCGCCTGCCGTGGTGAGGCTGAAGGTGAACACCGTGGCACCGCCCACCCCAGCCGTGGCGGTGAGGGTGTTGCCTACGACGCCGTAGACCAGCGCCGTGCCGCCCGAGCTCAAGGCCTGCAGAGCACTGGTATCGCTGGCCATGGAGTAGGTCAGCGGCACATCGGCGCCGGAGTGGAAGATGCCGGTCACGCTGCCGCTGGCGACTGTGGCCACGCCAGGGACGTCGCCGATGCCGCCGGCAATGCCGTTGGGCAGGCCGTCTTCATCGACGGTGCCGGTCGCAGCAGTTCCTGTGGCGTCCGGCGTGTCGTCATCGACGGTGATGACCAGTTTTCCACCTGCGGCCGTTACCGTGTCACCGTCCTTGTCGGTGGCTTGCAGCAGCGAGCCGAGGTTGATGTTGATGTCGTTCTCATTGTTGCCGGCGGGGTGATCCAGTGGCTTGAGCAGGGTGAAGGTATAGGCGCCTGCCGAGCTGAGGCTGAAGGTGAAGACGCTGGCGCCGCCCACACCGGCGGTGGCGGTGAGGGTGTTGCCCACGACGCTATAGACCAGAGCGGTACCGCCTGAACTCAGTGCCTGCAGGCCGCTGGTATCGCTGGACATGCTGTAGGTCAGCGGCACATCGGCGCCAGAGTGGAAGATGCCGGCCACGCTGCCGCTGGCGACTGTGGCCTCGCCGGGAACATCGCCAACTCCGCCGGCGATGCCGTTGGGCAAGCCGTCTTCGTCAACGGTGCCGGTCGCAGCGGCTCCCGTGGCGTTCGGCGTGTCGTCGTCGACGGTGATGGCCAGTTTCTCCGCTGCGGCCGTCACCGTGTCGCCGTCCTTGTCGGTGGCCTGCAGAAGTGTGCCCAGGTTGAGGGTGAGGTCGTTTTCATTGTTGCCGGCCGGATGATCCAGTGGGCCGAGCAGGGTGAAGGTATAGGCGCCCGCCGAGGTCAGGCTGAAGGTAAACACGGTGGCACCGCCGACCCCTGCGGTGGCGGTGAGGGTGTTGCCCGCGACGCCGTAGACCAGCGCCGTGCCGCCGGAACTCAATGCCTGCAGTCCGCTGGTATCGCTGGACAGGCTGTAGGTCAGCGGCACGTCGGCGCCGGAGTGGAAGATACCGGTCACGCTGCCGCTGGCGACGGTAGCCTCGCCGGGAACATCGCCAACTCCGCCGGCGATGCCATTGGGCAAGCCGTCTTCGTCGACGGTGCCGGTCGCAGCGGCTCCCGTGGCGTTCGGCGTGTCGTCGTCGACGGTGATGGCCAGTTTCTCGGCTGCGGCCGTCACCGTGTCGCCGTCCTTGTCGGTGGCCTGCAGCAGCGTGCCGAGATTGATGATGATGTCGTTTTCATTGTTGCCGGCCGGATGATCCAGCGGGCCGAGCAGGGTGAAGGTATAGGCGCCTGCCGAGGTCAGGCTGAAGGTAAATACGGTGGCACCGCCCACCCCTGCGGTGGCGGTGAGGGTATTGCCCACGACGCCGTAGACCAGCGCCGTGCCGCCGGAGCTCAATGCCGGCAAGCCGCTGGTATCACTGGCCATGGAGTAGGTCAGCGGCACGTCGGCGCCCGAGTGGAAGATGCCAGCCACGCTGCCGCTGGCGACGGTAGCCTCGCCGGGAACGTCGCCAACACCTCCGGCGATACCATTGGGCAAGCCGTCTTCATCGACCGTTCCGGTCGCGGGTGTACCCGTTGCCGTCGGGGTATCGTCATCGACGGTGATGACCAGCTTCTCGGCTGCGGCCGTCACCGTGTCGCCGTCCTTGTCGGTGGCCTGCAGTAGCGTGCCCAGGTTGAGGGTGAGGTCGTTCTCGTCATTGCCAGCTGGGTGATCCAGTGGGCCGAGCAGGGTGAAGGTATAGGCGCCCGCCGAGGTCAGGCTGAAGGTGAACACGGTGGCGCCGCCGACCCCCGCCGTGGCGGTGAGGGTGTTGCCCACGACGCCGTAGACCAGCGCCGTGCCGCCGGAGCTCAATGCCGGCAAGCCGCTGGTATCACTGGCCATGGAGTAGGTCAGCGGCACGTCGGCGCCGGAGTGGAAGATACCGGTCACGCTGCCGCTGGCGACGGTGGCCTCGCCGGGAACGTCGCCAACACCGCCGGCGATACCATTGGGCAAGCCGTCTTCGTCGACGGTGCCGGTCGCAGCGGCCCCCGTGGCGTTCGGCGTGTCGTCATCGACGGTGATGGCCAGTTTCTCGGCTGCGGCCGTCACCGTGTCACCGTCCTTGTCGGTGGCTTGCAGCAGGGTGCCCAGGTTGAGCGTGAGGTCGTTTTCATTGTTGCCGGCCGGATGATCCAGCGGGCCGAGCAGGGTGAAGGTATAGGCGCCTGCCGAGGTCAGGCTGAAGGTGAACACGGTGGCGCCGCCCACCCCTGCGGTGGCGGTGAGGGTGTTGCCCACGACGCTGTAGACCAGCGCGGTACCGCCGGAGCTCATCGCCTGCAGGCCGCTGGTATCGCTGGACATGCTGTAGGTCAGCGGAGCATCGGCCCCAGACTGGAAGATGCCGGTCACGCTGCCGCTGGCGACGGTAGCCTCGCCGGGAACGTCGCCGACGCCACCGGGAATACCACTGGGCAAGCCGTCTTCGTCGACAGTGCCGATTGTCGGGGTGCCGGCTGCTGTCGGGCCATCGTCCTCGAAGCTCATCTTCGAGCCGATTTCGCCGGTCGCCGTGGCGACCTGGAGCAGCCGGAAGCCGCCGACGTCGAAGTCGGCGTGGTCATTGCCCGAGGCGTCGACGGGGGCCCCGTTCTGCACCAGCACGCGGTTGTGATCCAGCAGCGTGGTGTATTCGATCGAGTAGCCGGCCAGGACGCCGGTGACTGTTGCAACCCCGCCGTTGAAGCTGATGGCAATGCTCGGATCATTCACCGAACCATCCGAGTTCTCGATGACCTGCCCGGTGCTGATGTTGATGACACGCACATTGCTGATGGCGATCGCGGTGTCGTTGCCATAGCCGTTGATGAAATTCACGCCCGATTCCACCGCGGTGCTGAACGCGCTGATGGTGACCACCGCACTCTTGCCGCCCTGCAACTGCACGATGTCGAAGGCGGCCTTCTTCGTATTGAGCATGTCGGTGAAGTCGATGTTGGCCTCAACGTCCGCTTCGTTCTGGTCCAGGTTGGGGACGGTCACGTCCTGCCGGGCACCGGTGACGAACGAAAACCGTATGCCTTCCTGTTCCACGATCATCTGGTTGTTGGTGCCGAAGGTGGTGGGGCCGCCGCCCTGGCTGGTATTGATGGTGTCACCGGTATTGATGTTGGCGCCGGACGACTGGTCCGCCGGATCCTCGCCGGTGGCGATGATGGTCGGTGTCGATATGCGCACGACGTTACTGGCGTCGGTATAGGTGGCCGGGTTGGCCGCGGTGAACATCAGGAACAGGTTCTGTCCGGAGGGCGCGTTCTCCAGGCTGAAGGTCAGGTCCTGGCTGGTGCCGATGAAGACCTTGTTCAGCAGGTTGACGGCATCGTCGGGATTAGAGGCGTCCGGATGCTTGAGCGGCTGGTATTCCACGGTCCAGATCTTGCCGCCGGTGGGTGGCGATCCGGTTTCCTCGATGTAGGCCGCCAGCACGATCGCGCCGCTTGCGCTACCGGCCCGCCCGATGAGGATGTTGTTATTGTCCGTATCCGTATAGAGAAGGATGTGCGTGCCATCGAGTGTCTGCAGCCCGCTGTCCAGGCCATTGAGGGCCGCGCCAGTGCTGTCGGTGAAGCGGACATCGGTAATGCTGCCGCCGGGCAGAGGGTTGAGGGTGAAGGCATCGCTGCCGGTGTCGCCGACGGCACCGGTATAACCACTCAGGGCGGCGCCCATGGCGGTGGCTGCTCCCAGTGCGGTCAGCCGGTCGGAGAAGACCGTGGGCAGGGCGGCCAGCAGGATGTCGTTGTCGTCCGCATCGCTCGGAGGAGCTGGCGTGGCTGTGGCGTTCTGCAGCCCGTCGGTTTCGTCCTCGGTAACGGTCACGCCGGTGGCCACAACCACCGGGGAGTCGGTGAAGGAGGCTGTCGCCACGGCCCCGTCAGCGGCGGCCGCGGTGAGCAGGAAGGTCGCGCCGGCCGAGTCGTCGGGGTTCACGTACCACGAGGTGGTGACGCTGCCGTTGGCCTGGCCGTCGAGATCGTCGGGGCCGCCGTCGGTCACGTACCAGGGATCGTGGCCCGCGCCGGAGGTGATGACGATCACGTCGTCGGGCGTACCCCAGATGCCATCCGCACCCGCGCCTGAGGCATGTTGCACCTGGAACCTCAGCGTGCTGCCGGCAGCGAAGCCGCTGGCCGTGATGGTGGCGGTGCTACCGGGTGGGTAGTCCTGCTGGTCGGTGGTGACGGTGGGCGACGCGTGTTTCGTGCGGGTGGTCATGGCGCTCTCCTGGGCAGTAGTACCAACAGGCAGGCCAAGACGGTGGCCCTTCACTGCCACATACCACCACTATGGCGAAGTGCCGGAGATTGGGCAGAGGCCGATACTCCCAGGCGGGATGGGAGATTCGGCCTATCTGGAGGGCGAGCGAAGGCGTCGCTCCAAAGGCCGCGCGGCGCGGGAGCGTTCATTGCGGATGGGGCGTGCGGACTTTGTCCTGCTGCGGAAAAGGCGAGGGTGGTTTTCCATACCACCCTCGTTCTTTCAGGCTCGCGATGAATCAGGCTGCGCCATGCACGATGTCAGTATTGAGCAGATCGACGCCGACCACGGTGATGGTCGTGACCTGCCCGCCGCTTTCGTTGACCGTCACGACGCTGTCGTTGGTGCTGTTGTTGATCGAGAACGTGGAGGCCGGGTCGCCATTGAGCACGATGGCGTCGTGGTGGCCGGCGGTCACATCGAAGCCGGTGACCTGGTACTTGTTCTCGGGCCGCGACAGATCGACGTTGAAGGCATCGTGCGCACCGGTCACGCCAACCAGCTGGTAGTCGAAGGTCGAGCCGGCGGCCTTGTTGGCGAACAGGTTGGCGGTAAATGCACTGGTCGCCGAGTCACCATCCTTGTCGGTCACCGTGGCGTTGAACGACAGCTGGACGTCGCTGGCCAGGTTTTCAGTCTGCTTGATGAACTCGATTACCGGGATCTTGACCGTGCCCTTGCCCATCGTGAGCTGGACCGCGTCAATCAGATGCGTGCCGTCCCAGTTGACGGTGAAGGACTTCTGCCCCCCTGCTTCCGCGTGCAGGTCGGAGGCCAGCACTTTGGTGGGCGCGCCCGAGGTCGTGCCATTGTCGTAGTAGATCGTGAAGTACAGCTCTTCCGAGGCGGGGTCGTAGCCGCCCACCGAGTTATCGATATAGACCTTCATGCCCGTCAACAAGGTCTTGGGATTGATGACGAAGCTCTCATCACCGGTATTGATCCCCGCCGTGGTATTGCCATCCAGGTTGTTGTTGTTGACGCCGATGCCCGAGGTGCTGACGTTCAAGGCACCCGTACCGATATACGACGGCAGAGGATTGGTCTGCAGTTGCGCTTCGGTGGGATCAGGCGCCCCGATCCCTACGCCGCTCAGAATGGAGGTCGGGTCCGGATTCGGATTCGGGGGGGTACCGATCTGCGGAGCTGTCGGAACTGCGTTGAAGAAGACGATCTGCTCGGTACCGATCGTCAGGGTACGTACCGGGTCCGGGCCACCGGCATCCAGCGAGCCGTTGGCACTGCTGAGGACGATGGTCGAGCTGAAGCCCTGTACCAGGTCCAGCGTGTAGCTGCCGTCGGCGAAGGCGGTCAGGGTGTAGTCGACGCTGGTATTGGCCGTTGCGGCGTTGTTGTCGAAGTCACCGGTCAGGGTCCCGGCGAAGTGGAACGCGCCATTGGCATCCGGTGAAGGCGACTGCTCGGTGAGCGTGCCGGTTCCGGTGGTGGTCGTGTTGTCCGGTCTGACCAGGGTGAACTGGCCATTCACCAGCGTGATGTCCAGGCCGGTTGCGCCCAGTCCGTCCGCACCGTACGCCTTGTCCCAGTACCCGGTCTGCGGAAGGATGCTGCCGGTGCCAATCAGGTTGCCGAAGGCCAGGGTCGGGGTGTCGTCATCGACCGTGATGACCAGTTTCTCGGCCGAGGCGGTCACGGTGTCGCCATCCTTGTCGGTGGCTTGCAGTAGCGTGCCGAGGTTGAGGGTGAGGTCGTTCTCGTTGTTGCCGCTCGCATGATCCAGCGGGCCGAGCAGGGTGAAGGTGTAGGCTCCCGCCGCGGTGAGGCTCAGCGTGAACACGTTGGCGCCGCCTGCACCGGCCTTGGCGGTGAGGGTGTTATTGAGGACGCTGTAGACCAGCGCCGTACCACCGGAGCTCAGTGCCTGCAAGGCGCTGGTGTCGCTGGACAGACCATAGGTCAACGGCACGTCGGCGCCGGACTGGAAGATGCCCGTCACGCTGCCGCTGGCGACGATGGCCTCGCCCGCCACGTCGCCGACACCGCCGGCAATGCCACCCGGCAGGCCGTCTTCGTCCACGGTGCCGGTGACCGGAGTACCGGTGGCCGTCGGGGTGTCGTCATCGACGGTGATGACCAGTTTCTCGGCTGCGGCGGTCACCGTGTCGCCGTCCTTGTCAGTCGCCTGCAGCAAGGTGCCGAGATTGATGTTGATGTCGTTCTCGTTGTTGCCGGCCGGGTGATCCAGCGGTTTGAGCAGGGTGAAGGTGTAGTCCCCGGCCGAGGTCAGGCTGAAGGTGAACACGGACGCGCCACCCACGCCGGCGGTGGCGGTGAGGGTGTTGCCGACGACGCTGTAGACCAGGGCCGTACCGCCGGAATTCAGGGCCTGCAAGCCACTGGTGTCACTGGACATCGAATAGCTCAGCGGTACATCGGCGCCGGAGTGGAAGATGCCGGTCACGCTGCCGCTGGCGACCGTGGCCGTGCCGGCGACGTCGCCGACCCCTCCGGCGATGCCGTTGGCCAGACCATCCTCGTCGACGGTGCCGGTCGCAGCGGTGCCGGTCGCGTTGGGGGTGTCGTCATCGACGGTGATGACCAGTTTCTCGGCCGCAGCCGTCACCGTGTCGCCGTCCTTGTCGGTGGCTTGCAGCAGGGTGCCGAGGTTGATGTTGATGTCGTTCTCGTCATTGCCGGCCGGGTGATCCAGCGGCCCCAGCAGGGTGAAGGTGTAGGCACCGGCCGAGGTCAGGCTGAAGGTGAACACGGTCGCGCCACCCACGCCCGCCGTGGCGGTGAGGGTGTTGCCGACGACGCTGTAGACCAGGGCCGTGCCGCCGGAATTCAGAGCCTGCAAGCCGCTGGTGTCACTGGACATCGAATAGCTCAACGGCACGTCGGCGCCGGAGTGGAAGATGCCGGTCACGCTGCCGGTGGCCACGGTGTTTTCGCCGGCCACGTCGCCGACGCCACCGGCAATGCCATTGGTCAGGCCGTCTTCGTCGACCGTGCCGGTCGCAGCGGTGCCGGTCGCATTGGGTGTGTCGTCATCGACGGTGATGACCAGTTTCTCGGCCGCAGCCGTCACCGTGTCGCCGTCCTTGTCGGTGGCTTGCAGCAAGGTGCCGAGGTTGATGTTGATGTCGTTTTCGTCATTGCCGGCCGGGTGATCCAGCGGCCCCAGCAGGGTGAAGGTGTAGGCACCGGCAGAGGTCAGGCTGAAGGTGAACACGGTCGCGCCGCCCACGCCCGCCGTAGCGGTGAGGGTGTTGTTCAGGACGCTGTAGACCAGCGTCGTGCCGCCGGAGCTCAGTGCCTGCAAGGCGCTGGTGTCGCTGGACAAACCATAGGTCAACGGCACGTCGGCACCGGAGTGGAAGATGCCGGTCACGCTGCCGGTGGCGACGGTGTTTTCGCCGGCCACGTCGCCGACGCCACCGGCGATGCCATTGGCCAGGCCGTCTTCGTCAACCGTTCCGGTCGCAGCAGTACCGGTCGCGTTGGGTGTGTCGTCATCGACGGTGATGACCAGTTTCTCGGCCGCAGCCGTCACCGTGTCGCCGTCCTTGTCGGTGGCCTGCAGCAGGCTGCCGAGGTTGATGTTGATGTCGTTCTCGTCATTGCCGGCCGGGTGGTCCAGCGGTTTGAGCAGGGTGAAGGTGTAGGCACCGGCCGAGGTCAAGCTGAAGGTGAACACGGTCGCGCCACCCACGCCGGCGGTGGCGGTGAGGGTGTTGCCGACGACGCTGTAGACGAGGGCCGTACCGCCGGAATTCAGGGCCTGCAAGCCGCTGGTGTCACTGGACATCGAATAGCTCAACGGCACGTCGGCGCCGGAGTGGAAGATGCCGGTCACGCTGCCGGTGGCCACGGTGTTCTCGCCGGCCACGTCGCCGACGCCACCGGCAATGCCATTGGTCAGGCCGTCTTCGTCGACGGTGCCGGTCGCGGCGGTCCCGGTCGCGTCGGGCGTGTCGTCATCGACGGTGATCACCAGTTTCTCGGCCGAAGCCGTCACCGTGTCACCGTCCTTGTCGGTGGCTTGCAGCAAGGTGCCGAGATTGATGTTGATATCGTTCTCGTTGTTGCCGGCCGGGTGATCCAGCGGCTTGAGCAGGGTGAAGGTGTAATCCCCGGCCGAAGTCAGGCTGAAGGTGAACACGGTGGCGCCGCCCACGCCGGCGGTGGCGGTGAGGGTGTTGCCGACGACGCTGTAGACCAGGGTCGTGCCGCCGGAACTCAGGGTTTGCAAGCCACTGGTGTCACTGGACATCGAATAGCTCAGCGGCACGTCGGCGCCGGAGTGGAAGATGCCGGTCACGCTGCCGGTGGCGACGGTGTTTTCGCCGGCCACGTCGCCGACCCCGCCGGGTATGCCATTGGCCAGGCCGTCCTCGTCGACGGTGCCGGTCGCAGCGGTACCCGTCGCGTTGGGTGTGTCGTCATCGATGGTGATGACCAGTTTCTCCGCGGCAGCCGTTACCGTATCGCCGTCCTTGTCGGAGGCCTTGAGCAGCGAGCCGAGGTTGAGGGTGATGTCGTTTTCATTGTTGCCGGCCGGGTGATCCAGCGGCCCCAGCAGGGTGAAGGTATAAGCACCTGCCGAGGTCAGGCTGAAGGTGAACACGGTGGCGCCGCCCACGCCGGCCGTGGCAGTGAGGGTGTTGCCGACGACGCTGTAGACCAGCGCCGTGCCGCCGGAGCTCAAGGCCGGCAGGCCGCTGGTGTCGCTGGACATGGAGTAGGTCAGCGGCGCATCGGCGCCGGACTGGAAGATGCCGGTCACGCTGCCGGTGGCGACGGTGTTTTCGCCGGCCACGTCGCCGACGCCACCGGGTATGCCATTGGTCAGGCCGTCTTCGTCGACGGTGCCGGTCACCGGGGTGCCGGCGGCTGATGGCCCGTCATCCTCGAAGATCATCTTGGAGCCGATTTCGGCGGTTGCCACAGAGACCTGGAGCAGCTTGAAACCACCGATATCGAAATCAGCGTGGTTGTTGCCCTTGGCGTCGACGGCCGCGCCGTTCTCGACGAGCACGCGGTTGTGATCCTGGCTCGTGGTGTATTCGATCCTGTAGCCAGCCAACACGCCGGTGACGGTGGCAACCCCGCCATTAATGCTTATGACCAGGCTTGGATCAGTAACCGTGGCGCCGGTACTGATGTTGACGACTTTTACACTGGTGATGGTGACGGCCGTGTCTCCGGTATAGCCGTTGATGAAGTTCACGCCCGTTTCTGCAGCGGTGCTGAACGCGCTGATCTTCACGACTGCACTCTTGCCGCTCTGCAGCTGCACGACATCGAAACTGGCCGACCTCGCACCGAACATGGCGGTAAAGTCGATATTGGATTCCAGATCCGCTTCGTTCTGGTCCAGGTTGGGGATGGTCAGGTCCTGCCGGGCACCGGTGACGAACGTAAAGCGGATGCCCTCCTGTTCCACGATCATCTGGTTGTTGGTGCCAAAGGTGGTCGGGCCACCCGCCTGGCTGGTATTGATCGTGTCGCCCGTCGTGATATTGGCGCCGCTCGACTGGTCCGCGGGGTCCTTACCGGTGGCGATGATGGTCGGGCTCGATATCCGCACGACATTACTGGCATCGGTGAAGGTCGACGGATTCTCCGTGGTGAACATCAGGAACAGGTTCTGCCCGGAGGGGGCGTTGGCCAGGCTGAAGGTCAGGTCCTGGCTGACGCCGATGAAGACCTTGTTCAGCAGGTTGAGGGCATCGTCGGGATTAGTGGCATCCGGATGCTTGAACGGTTGGTATTCCACCATCCAGATCTTGCCACCCGCGGGCTGCTGCGGTGTGGGGGGCAGTTGTTCGATATAGGCCGCGAATACGATTGCGCCGCTTGCGCTCCCGGCCCGGCCCACGAGGATGTTGTTGTCGGTCGTATCCGTGTAGAGAAGGATGTGGGTGCCGTCGAGGGTCTGCAGTCCGCTGTCCAGGCCGTTGAGCGCCGCGCCAGCGCTATCGGTGAAGCTGACATCCTGAACAGTTCCTCCGGGGGCCGCGTTGATGGTGAACGCATTGCTGCCGGTATTGCCTGCCGCGCCCGTATAGCCACTCAGGGCAGCACCCGTGGCTGTGCCGGCGCCCAGGGTGGTCAGCCGGCCAGAGAAGGCCGTGGGCAGGGAGGTCAGCAGAATGTCATTGTCGTCAGCGTCTCCCGCCGGGCTTGGCGTGGCCGTGGCGTTCTGCAACCCGGCGGTTTCGTCCTCGGTAACGGTCACACCGGTCGCCACGACGAGCGGACTGTCGGTGAAGGAGGCCGTCGCCATGACGTCTCCGGATGCCGCGGTGAGCAGGAATGTCGCGCCTTCGGAGTCATCGGGGTTCACGTACCACGAGGTGGTGATGCTGCCGTTGACCTCGCCGTCGAGGTCGCCGGGGCCGCCGTCGGTCACGGACCACGGATCGTGACCCGCGCCAGTGGTGATTTCGATCACGTCGTCGGGCGTGCCCCAGATGCCATCCGGGCCGGCGTCCGTGACGTGCTGCACCTGGAACGTCACGGTGCTGCCGGCTGCAAAGCCGGTGGCCGTGATGGTGGCGGTGCTACCGGGTGCATAGTCTTGCTGATCGGTGCTGACAGATGCGTCGCTCATGGGCGATGCATTTTTCTTATGGGTACTCATGGTGTTCTCCCGCGCAGTTTCCATCGTTGGGGCGGGCCGTCGGCCCTGTACGGCTAGATGCCATCACTATGGGGAAGCGCAGGGGGGATACGCATCGGCGGATACTCCCAGGCGGGATAGGAGTTTCGGACTAGGCGGGGCAGGAGGACGCGTAGGGACGAGGCTGGTTATTTCGATTGTGAATCAGAACAGGGCACCGGAGGCCATGGTTACCGGAAGCGTCTTATCGTCGCCCATAAAAAAGCCCGCATCGTGCGGGCTTTTTTATATCCGGTCGGCGTCAGTGCTTGGGCGTATCGTCCGGCAGGGCGAGCAGCTGCTTCTCGCGGTTCCAGTCGAAGGGCTCGCCGTTCTCTTCGGCTTCGAAGCGGCGCTCGTCGAGCTGCTGGTACATCTGCAGTTCTTCGTCGGGCATGAAGTGCAGGCAGTCGCCACCGAAGAACCACAGCAGGTCGCGCGGGACCAGGTGGGCGATCTGCGGGTAGCGGTGGAAGACCTGGCTGATCAGGTCCTGACCCAGGTACTGGGCGCCTTCCGGGTCGCGCGGCAGTTCGGCCATCAGCTCGTCGAAGCGCTCGAGGAACAGGCCGTGGTTGTCTTCCGGCACCTGCTCGGCTTCGCCCAGGGCGCCGAGGATCATGCGCAGGTGGTTGAGCAGGGCAAGGTGGTGGTCGAGATAGGCGTTGGCCATGGTGCTTCCTCTGGAACAGCGTTGAAACGGTTGCGGAGTATATCGGGTTTCACCGGCTCGCCGCGCTAGGGGCGGAACGGTCGCGACTGGATCTGCCGGCGGCGGTTGTCGATCTGCATCTGCTGCTGGTCGAGCAGGCGTTGCTGTTGCTGCAATTGTTGTTGCTGAAGCTCGATCTTCTGCCGCTGGATCATCTGGTCGCTCTGCTGGCGTTGCATGTCGCGCAGGCGCTGGCTGTCCTTCTGGCGCTGGAGGTCGTCCTGCTGGCGCTGGAGACTGTCCTGCTGGATTTCCAGGCGCTGGCTTTCGTACTGCAGGCGCTGGCGGTCCTGCTCGTATTGGCGCATCTCGCGTTGCAGGCGCAGGTCGTTCTGCTGTTGCTGGATGGGGTCGATGACCGGCGTGGGGGGCGCAACCGGCTGCGGCCGGCTGGGGTAGAGCCAGGGGTCTGCCTGGGCGGCGCTGGCGAGCAGTAGCGTCAGCAGCAGGGGAAGGCTTGGGTGCATGGGGCGTTCTCCATGACGGGAATAGGTCCAGTGTGCACCCTGTGATCACAGGTGGCACTGCTGTGCGTCGGCAAAGCCGCAAAAGGAAAGGGCGCCCGCAGGCGCCCTCGAACCCGTGGCGGGTGCTTCAGCCGGCCTTGTTGCCCAGCTCCTCCTGGGCGAAGTCGTCCACGTCGATCACGGCGCGGCGTGCCCGCTCGGCTTCATGCAGGGCTTCGGCCTCGCTGCCTTCGAGCACACCGGCATCGCGTGCGGCGTCGATGGGCGACTGGCCGGCGGCAGGGCTGACCCGGCCATCGCGCAGCGCCTGGCGCAGTTTTTCCTGCAGCGGGGCCACTGCGGTGAGGTGCTCGTAGGCAACGCCGAGCTTGCCGACCGGGTCCTGCGGGTCGCCGGGCAGGAAGGCGCCAGCGAGGATGGCTTGCAGCGCCGGGTCCTGCAGCGGAGCGCCAAGGATGGCGGCGATCTCGGCGTCGAGCTTGTCGCCCGGGCCGCGATGGCGGCGGCCCAGCGGCAGCACCAGCACACGCAGCAGGCAGGCGAAGGGGCGGTTGGGGAAGTTGTCGATCAGGCCGGCCAGCGCCGCCTCGGCTTTCTCCAGGTTTTCCTCCAGCGCCCAGCGCAGCAGCGGTTGCAGGTATTCGGGATTGTCCAGGTCGTGGTAGCGCTTGAGCGCCGCGGAACCCAGATAGAGATGGCTGAGCGCATCGCCCAGGCGCGCCGACAGGCGTTCGCGGCGTTTCAGCTCGCCGCCGAGCAGCATCATGCTGACGTCGGCCAGCAGGGCGAAGGCCGCGGCCAGGCGATTGAGCGCGCGGTAGTACGGGCGGCTGACGCGGTCGCCCGGCACCGGGTCGAAGCTGCCCAGGCCAAGGCCCAGCAGCAGGCTGCTGGCGGCGTTGCTGACGGCGAAGCCGACATGGCTCAGCAGCAGCTCATCGAATTCGCGCTCGGCCTGATCCTGGTCATCACGGCGTGCCAGCTCCATTTCCCTGAGCACGTATGGATGGCAGCGGATCGCGCCCTGGCCGAAGATCATCAGGTTGCGCGAGAGGATGTTGGCGCCCTCGACGGTGATGAAGATCGGCGCCGACTGCCAGGCGCGCCCCAGGTAGTTGTTCGGGCCCATGATGATGCCCTTGCCGCCATGGATATCCATGGCATGACCAATGCACTCGCGGCCGCGCTCGGTGAGGTGGTATTTGAGGATGGCTGAGAGCACCGAGGGTTTCTGGCCCAGGTCCACCGCACTGGCGGTGAGGATGCGCGCGCTGTCCATCATCCAGGCGTTGCCGCCGAGGCGCGCCAGGGCTTCCTGGATGCCCTCGAAGGCTGCCAGCGGCACGTTGAACTGCTCGCGGATGTGCGCGTAGCGGCCGCTGACGTAGCTGCCGGTCTTGGCCACGCTGGTGCCCACCGCCGGCAGGGAGATGGAGCGGCCCACCGACAGGCAGTTCATCAGCATCATCCAGCCTTTGCCGATCATCGATTCCCCGCCAATGATGGCGTCCAGCGGCACGAACACGTCCTTGCCCGAATTCGGCCCGTTCATGAAGGCCGCACCCAGCGGCACGTGGCGGCGGCCGATCTGCACACCGGGGGTGTCGGTGGGGATCAGCGCCAGGGTGATGCCCAGGTCCTCTTCCTCGCCCAGCAGGTGGTCCGGGTCATGGCACTTGAAGGCCAGACCGAGGAGCGTGGCCACCGGGCCGAGGGTGATGTAGCGCTTTTCCCAGTTCAGGCGCAGGCCGAGCACTTCCTCGCCGTTCCACTGGCCCTTGCAGACGATGCCGGTGTCGGTCATGCCGCCGGCGTCGGAACCGGCCTGCGGGCTGGTGAGGGCGAAGCAGGGGATTTCCTCGCCGGTCGCCAGGCGCGGCAGGTAGCGCTGGCGCTGCTCGTCGGTGCCGTAGTGCAGCAGCAGTTCGGCCGGGCCCAGGGAGTTGGGCACCATCACGGTGGAGGCGAGGTCGCCGCTGCGGCTGGCGAGCTTCATCACCACCTGGGAGTGGGCGAGGGCGGAGAAGCCCTTGCCGCCATATTCCTTCGGGATGATCAGGCCGAAGAAACCCTGTGCCTTGATGAAGGCCCAGGCTTCGGGCGGCAGGTCCATGCGCTGGGCGATGTCATGGTCGCTGACCATGGCGCAGAGCTGCTCGGTGGGGCCGTCGACGAAGGCCTGTTCCTCCTCGGTCAATTGCGCCCGGGGATAGCCGAGCAGGGTGCTCCAGTCCGGGCGGCCGCTGAACAGCTGGCCGTCCCACCACACGGTGCCGGCTTCGATGGCTTCGCGCTCGGTGTCCGACATCGGCGGCAGGGTCTGCTTGAACCAGGCGAACAGCCGCGAGGTGAACAGGCTGCGGCGCAGGTCGGCGGCGAGCACGGTCATCGCCACCACCGCCCAGAGCAGCCAGAACAGCACCATCCAGCCGTGGGCATGGCTGAACAGGCTCATCAGCACCAGGTAGACGGCGGTGATTCCGAGCGCCTTGAGCGGCGCGGCACGGCGGTGCGCGAGCCAGGCGACGCCGAGAATCAGGACGAGCAACCAGATGAACAGCATGGGGATTCCTCCATGACAGTCCGCCGCGACGGCAACAGGCCGCGGCGGGCTTGGTGACGAAAGGGGCGCGGGCAGGGGAGCCGGCCTGCCGCAATGTTCCGCAAGCTTAGACCGCCGAGCATGACCATTGGCCGCATGGCCGGACAGCTTGGCCGGATCGCCGTGCCTGCCGGGCGCGCCCGCTGGTTAGACTGGCCGGGCCATCAACGACAGGGATCGCGGAGACAGCGCCATGCAGGATTACTTGAAGCCCAGCCGCTTCGTGGATAGTGACCACCCTGGGGTGATCGAGTTCGCGGAAAATCACCGGGGCCAGGGCGGCACCCCGCTGGAGCAGGCGGTGGCGCTCTACTACGCGGTGCGTGACGGGATTCGCTACAACCCCTACGTGTTCAGCCTCGACCCACAGACGCTCAAGGGCAGCCACGCACTGCAGGCCGGGCAGTCCTACTGCGTACCCAAGGCCACGCTGCTGGCGGCCTGTGCCCGGCATTGCGGGATTCCCGCGCGGATCGGCCTGGCCGACGTGAAGAATCACCTGGCCACGCCGCGCCTGCTGGAGATGCTGCGCAGCGAGGTGTTCGCCATGCACGGCTACACCGAACTCTTCCTCGAAGGGCGCTGGGTCAAGGCCACGCCGGCCTTCGATATCGGCCTGTGCGAGGCGTTCGGCGTGTTGCCGCTGGAGTTCGACGGCCGCACCGACAGCGTGTTCCACCCGTTCAATCGTGACGGCGAACGGCACATGGAATACCTGCGCGACCACGGTCAGTTCGCCGACGTGCCGGAGGAATTCTTCTTCGGCTACCTGCAGCAGTGCTACCCGCACTTGTTCGCTGGCGGCGAGACCCCGCTGGCCGGCGATCTGCGCGCCGAAGCGGCGAAGCATGAACGCAGTCGATAGTCATCATCAGTGCAGACGCCTTTTTTCCTGGCGCCCAAGCCGGTAGGGTGCCGTCATCCGAAATCGCGCCCGGACGGCGCGTGACAAACGATGACGACAACAAGAGAGGCGCAGCATGCTCAAGATCTGGGGCCGGAAGAATTCCTCCAACGTGCGCAAGGCGCTCTGGTGCGCGGAGGAGGCGGGCCTGGCGTACGAACGGATCGACGCCGGTGGCGCCTTCGGCCTGGTCAACGAGGCACCGTACCGCGCCCTGAACCCCAATGGCGTGGTGCCGACCCTGGACGACGACGGCTTCATCCTCTGGGAGTCCAACACCATCGTCCGCTACCTGGCCGCGCGCTACGCGCCGGACCTGTACCCGCAGGACCTGCAGGTCCGCGCCAGCGCGGAAAAGTGGATGGACTGGGCCACCTCGTCCTTCGCCGCGCCGTTCCGCACCGTGTTCTGGGGCACCCTGCGCACCCCGCCGGAGCAGCGCGACGCCGCCGCCATCCAGACCGCCATCGATACCTGCGTGAGCCTTCTGGCGATCCCCGAGGCGACGCTGGCGAAACAGCCGTACCTCACCGGCGAACAATTCGGCATGGGTGACATTCCGCTGGGCAGCTTCATCTATGCTTGGTTCGAAATGCCCATCGAGCGCCCGGCGCAGCCGCATCTCAAAGCCTGGTACGAACGCCTGAAGGCGCGCCCGGCCTACCGCGACGCCGTGATGACCGACCTGACCTGAACGCTTGCGCGTGCCCCGGAGGTTGCAATCCTCGCCGCGTGCCCTTATCAAGCAGGCCTTTTTCAAAGACATGCGTCTTTCCACCGACTTGCAACGGGAATACCCATGAGTTCCGCGCTGTCCATCCGTCAACTGACGAAGACCTACGGCAACGGCTTCCAGGCCCTCAAGGGCATCGATCTGGACGTCGCCGAAGGCGATTTCTTCGCCCTGCTGGGCCCCAACGGCGCCGGCAAATCCACCACCATCGGCATCCTCTCCACCCTGGTGAACAAGACCAGCGGTACGGTCAACGTGTTCGGCCATGATCTGGACAAGGACCCCTACGGTTTGAAGCGCTGCCTGGGCGTGGTGCCCCAGGAATTCAACTTCAACCAGTTCGAGAAGGTGTTCGACATCGTCGTCACCCAGGCCGGCTACTACGGCATCCCGATGAGCGTGGCCAAGGGGCGCGCCGAGAAGTACCTGACCCAGCTGGGCCTGTGGGACAAGCGCAATTCCGCCTCCCGCGAACTCTCCGGCGGCATGAAGCGCCGCCTGATGATCGCCCGCGCGCTGGTGCACGAGCCGCGCCTGTTGATCCTCGACGAACCCACCGCCGGTGTGGACATCGAACTGCGCCGCTCGATGTGGAACTTCCTCACCGAACTCAACGGCGAAGGCATCAGCATCATCCTCACCACGCACTACCTGGAGGAGGCCGAGCAGCTGTGCCGCAACATCGCGATCATCGACCACGGCACCATCGTGGAGAACACCAGCATGCGCAAGCTGCTGAACAAGCTGCACGTGGAAACCTTCTACCTCGACCTGAAGGCCACGCTGGCCGAAGCGCCGAAGCTCGACGGCTACCCCGTGCGCCTGGTGGATGACCACACCCTGGAAGTGCAGGTGGACAAGGCCATGGGCATCAACGGCCTGTTCGCCCAGCTCAACGCCCAGGGCCTGGAAGTGCTGAGCCTGCGCAACAAGAGCAATCGCCTGGAGGAGCTGTTCGTGTCGCTGGTGGAGAAGAATCTGTCGAAGGTGGCCGTATGAGCAGCGAACTGCGCGCCAACTGGGTCGCCCTCAACACCATCGTCTACCGCGAAGTCCGCCGTTTCCTGCGCATCTGGCCACAGACCCTGCTGCCGCCGGCGATCACCATGGTTCTGTACTTCGTCATCTTCGGCAACTTGATCGGCCGGCAGATCGGCGACATGGGCGGCTTCACCTACATGCAGTACATCGTGCCCGGCCTGATCATGATGTCGGTGATCACCAACTCCTACGGCAACGTGGTGTCGAGCTTCTTCGGCAGCAAGTTCCAGCGCAACATCGAGGAGCTGCTGGTGTCGCCGGTGTCGCCGCACACCATCCTCCTGGGCTTCGTCGCCGGCGGCGTGCTGCGCGGGCTGGCGGTGGGCCTGATCGTCACCCTGCTGTCGCTGTTCTTCACCGACCTGCAGGTCCACCACATCGGCATCACCGTGCTGGTGGTGCTGCTGACGGCGGCGATCTTCTCCATGGGCGGCTTCGTCAACGCGGTATTCGCGCGCAACTTCGACGACATCTCGATCATCCCGACCTTCGTGCTGACGCCGTTGACCTACCTGGGCGGGGTGTTCTACTCGATCACCCTGTTGCCGCCGTTCTGGCAGACCGTGTCGCTGGCCAACCCGATCCTGCATATGGTCAATGCCTTCCGTTACGGCATCCTTGGCGTGTCCGACATCCGCATCGGTACGGCGGTGGTCTTCATGCTGGTGGCGACGGTGGTGCTGTATTTCTTCTGCGTGCGCCTGTTGGTGAGCGGGCGGGGGATGCGGCAGTGATGGCCGCGTTCTGCTGATGAAAAAGGCCCCGGTTGGGGCCTTTTTCGTTTCTGACGAACGATGGGGGATCTTGTAGGAGCGGGCCATGCCCGCGATCGCGCGCATGGCGCGCTCCTACAGGTGGAGCATCGTGTGCAGGGGCGGACCTTGTCCGCGAAATCCATGGCCGCGCAATCCGGCGGTCCCGGTGACGGTTGTGAATGGCGCCAACGCCGGCCCTGCCGGCGGATCGCGGGCATGGCCCGCTCCTACAGGGTGATGTCGGTTATTGCGGAAACTCGATGATGAACCGCGTCCACCCATCCGCCGACTCGCAACGAATCTCCCCGCCGTGGGCCCGCACGATCGACCTGCAGATCGCCAGCCCCAACCCGGCATGTTCGCCCTGGCCTTCGCGGCGGGCCGGGTCGGCGCGGTAGAAACGATCGAAAAGGCGCGACAGGCGCTCGGCGGGAATTTCCCGGCCGGGGTTTTCCACGCTCAGGCGCCCAGGCTCCAGACGCACGCGAATCTGCCCGCCCTCCGGCGTAAAGCGTAGGGCGTTGTCCAGCAGATTGGCCAGTACCCGCCGCAGCAGGGCGCGGTCGCCTTGCACCCGCAGTTCGCCGCTGCGCTCCAGGCGAATCGCGTTTTCCTCCGCCAGCGGCCCGTAGAACTCCAGCAACTGGTCCACTTCGGCGGCCAGCTCCAGCGGCTGGCTGCTGGGGGTGAGCAGGCCGTGGTCGGACTTGGCCAGGAACAGCATGTCGTTGACCATGGTCGTCAGTCGTTCCAGTTCCTCCAGATTGCCGTGCAGCGCCTCGCGGTAATCCTCCAGGCCGCGTGAGCGCGACAGCACCACCTGGGTCTGGGTCAGCAGCCCGGTGAGCGGGGTGCGCAGCTCGTGGGCGATATCGGCGGAAAACGCCGACAGCCGCTGGAAGGCTTCCTCCAGCCGCGCCAGCATGGCGTTCAGCTCGCCGGCCAGGCCGCGCAGCTCCTGGGGCATCTGCTCGGCATCCAGGCGGGTGGTCAGTGAGTGCGCCGAGACTTTCGCGGCCACTTCACTCATGCGCCGCAGCGGACGCAGGCTGCTGCGCGCCGCCCAGGCACCGAGCAGCGCGGTGGCCAGCGCCGAGAGGCTCATGGTCAGCCAGATCAGCTGCTGCATGCGTTGCAGGAAGTGCTGGTGGTGGGTGATGTCCAGCACCAGGGTCAGCTGCGGGCCGTTCGGCAGCCGGGCGTCCAGCGGCGCCTGAAGTTCGCGGAAGGCGGGCGGGCTCTCGGGCATGACCATCGCCGGCATCTGCTCGAACCACGGCTGGCCGTCGGCGCCCTTCAGGCGCAGGCCCAGGTCGGGGTGGCGCTCCAGTTCCCGGCGCAGCTCGGCGACATGCGGCTGCAACTGCGTGGGGCTGGTCACGTCGGCGAGGGTGTCGCGGAAGATCGCCAGCTTGCCGGACATTACCTGGAGGTCCAGCTCGACGAAGTGCGCCTCGCTGGCGCGACTGAAAACGATCCCCGCCAGCAGCGAGACGGCGGCGGTGCAGGCGGCGAACAGCAGGCTCAGGCGTACGCCCAGGGAGAGGTGGGCGCTCAGCATGGGTCGCGCTCTTCCAGTACGTAGCCCATGCCGCGCACGGTGTGGATCAGGCGCTGCGGAAACTCGTCGTCGACCTTGGCGCGCAGGCGGCGGATGGCGACCTCGATGACGTTGGTGTCGCTGTCGAAGTTCATGTCCCACACCTGGGAGGCGATCAGCGACTTGGGCAGCACCTCGCCGCTGCGGCGCAGCAGCAGCTCCAGCAGGGCGAACTCCTTGGCGGTCAGGTCGATGCGCTTGCCGGCTCGCTGGACGCGGCGACGCAGCAGGTCCAGCTCCAGGTCGGCCAGTTGCAGGGTGGTTTCCTGCAACTGCTGGCCGCCGCGGCGCAGCAGCGTGCGTACGCGGGCCAGCAGTTCGACGAAGGCGAAGGGCTTCACCAGGTAGTCGTCGGCGCCTTGCTCCAGGCCGCGCACGCGGTCTTCCACCGAGTCGCGCGCGGTGAGGAACAGCACCGGCACCGCGCTGCCGGTCTGGCGCACGGCCTGGAGGATCTGCCAGCCATCGCGGCCGGGCAGCATCACATCGAGGATCAGCAGGTCATGCTCGCCGGAAAGCGCCAGTTGCAGGCCGTCGTCGCCGTCCTGGCAGAGGTCCACGGCGAAGCCGGCTTCGCTCAGGCCCTGCTGCAGGTACTGGCCGATGCGGGGTTCGTCTTCGACGATCAGGAGTTTCATCTCGGGGTATCCATTCATGCGCCAATGGCGCCGCTGTCGACAGGGTAATCACTGTGTCCGCGCGCTGACAGCCGGGGCCGCGCTGACTGCGGGTTCATTCACCGCCCGCCGCCGTTGCCGCCGCCCGGCGGGCTTTCTTCGTCGCCTTTATAAACCGGCCAGCCGGAAAGGGTGCGAAGCTGACAGAACTGTAATCTTCCCGACAGCCAGGCGGCAGGCGCGGAAAGCGAGGATGCGTAAAACCCAATCGAGGAATTGCGATATGTCCCTGCGTCATCTGTTCTGCGCTTCCGCCCTGGCCCTCGCCGCGAGCTTCAGCCTGCCGGTCCTGGCCGACGCCGCACATGGCTTCGACTTCGGCAAGCCAGCCAAGGCCGCCCAGGCCAGCCGTACCGTTGAGATCAAGCTGGGGGACATGTACTTCGAGCCGGACAGCGTCGAGGTCAAGGCCGGCGAAACCGTGCGCTTCGTCATCCGCAACACGGGCAACCTGCTGCACGAATTCAACCTGGGCAGCGCGGCGATGCATGCTGCCCACCAGAAGGAAATGCAGCAGATGATGGACTCCGGGATGCTCACCCCCACCGGCATGCAGCACGACATGAGCAAGATGGACCACAGCAAGATGGGCCACGGCGACATGCCGATGGGCCAGATGATGAAGCACGACGACCCCAACACCGTGCTGGTCGAGCCGGGCAAGACCGCCGAACTGACCTGGACCTTCAGCAAGGCCACCAGCCTGGAGTTCGCCTGCAACATTCCGGGCCACTACCAGGCCGGCATGGTCGGCAAGCTGACCGTCAAGCCCTGAGCCGGGAGAGTTGCGATGATCCGCGCAAGGAGTTGGGCGCTGGGGGCGCTGCTGCTCGCACCACTGGCGGTGCAGGCGGGCGTGTATGAACTGACCATTGGCGAGGGCGAGCTGAAGCTTTCCGACGGGGCGCGCAAGGCGCTCACGGTGAATGGCCGGACGCCCGCGCCGGAGTTGCGCTTCAAGGAGGGCGAGGACGTCGAGCTGCGCGTCACCAACACCCTCGACCGCGATACCTCGCTGCACTGGCACGGGCTGATCCTGCCCTATACCCAGGATGGCGTGCCGGGCATCAGCTTCCCCGGCATCAAGCCCGGCCAGACCTTCACCTACCGCTTCACGGTGAAGCAGTCCGGCACCTACTGGTACCACGCCCACAGCGATTTCCAGGAAATCGAAGGGCTCTACGGACCGCTGGTGATCGAACCGAAAGCGCGCGAGCCGTACCGCTATGATCGCGAGTACACCCTGCTGCTGGCCGACTGGCACGATACGAAGCCGGAAACCGTGTTCGCCAACCTGAAGAAGCAGAGCGACTACTACAACCGCAACCAGCGCACCCTTGGCGACTTCATCGCCGACTCCAGCGCCAATGGATTCATGGCGACCCTGCGCGACCGGCTGGACTGGGGCGGTATGCGTATGGCGCCGACGGATATCGCCGACATCGCCGGCTTCCGCTTCCTGGTCAACGGCCAGGACCCCGAGCAGAACTGGAGCGGGCTGTTCAAGCCGGGCGAGCGGGTGCGCCTGCGCATCATCAACGGTTCGGGCATGAGCTACTTCGACCTGCGCATCCCCGGCCTGAAGATGACCGTGGTGCAGGCTGACGGCAACGACGTGCAGCCGGTGACGGTGGACGAGTTGCGCATCGCGGTGGCCGAGACCTACGACGTGATCGTGCAGCCGCAGGAAGACCGCGCCTACACCTTCTTCGCCGAGGCCATGGACCGCAGCGGCTACGCCCGTGCCACCCTGGCGCCGCGTGCCGGCATGCAGGGCGAGATTCCGCCGCTGCGCGAACGGCCGCTGCTGACCATGGCGGACATGGGCATGAATCATGAAGGCATGGATCACAGCGGCATGGCGATGCCGGGGCAGGGGGCTGATTCGAAAGCGTCGGGCATGGCCGGGATGGATCACTCCAGCATGGCGGGAATGGATCACTCGAAGATGCAGGGTATGGACCATTCGCAGATGGCTGGCATGGATCATTCGGCCATGGCCGCGCCGAAGTCCGACTACGCTCCCGGCAGCGGCCTGACGCCGCAACCGGCCGAGCCGGGCAACCGCCTGCTGGTCTACGCGGACCTGAAAGCCATGCGCCCCTACGCCGACTACCGCGCCCCTGACCGCACCATCGAGTTCCGCCTGACCGGCAACATGGAGCGCTACTTCTGGTCCATCGACGGCAAGAAGTACTCCGAGGCCGAGCCGGTCCGCCTGACCTACGGCGAGCGGGTACGCATCCGCTTCGTCAACGACACCATGATGACCCACCCCATGCACCTGCACGGCATGTGGATGCAGCTGGACAAGGGCAATGGCCGCTTCAACCCGCTCAAGCACGTGGTCAGCGTGGCGCCGGGCAGCACCCTGGACGTCGATGTGCCCGCCGACGCGCTGGGGGAGTGGGCCTTCCACTGCCACCTGATCTACCACATGGCCGCCGGCATGATGCGCAAGGTCATCGTCGAGCCGGCCCCCGCCAGCGCCAGCCTCTGAGGAACCGCCATGAAACGCATAGCAACGGTGGCCTGCGCGGCGACCCTGGGCCTGGCCTTGCCCGCTGAAAGTGCCGAGATGGACGACATGCCCATGGGCTCGCTGCTGATCCAGCGCCTGGAAAGCCGCTTCCACGGCAACGACCAGGCGCTGGGCTGGGAGGCCCAGGGCTGGTACGGCACCGACTACCAGAAGTTGCGCCTGAAGCTGGAGGGCGAGCGAGACGCTGGTGGCCCGACCACCGACAACGAAATGCAGCTGGTCTACCAGCGCCTGATCGGCGACTTCTGGGACTGGCAGGCGGGCGTGCGCTACGACGACCAGCCAGGGCCGTCGCGTACCTACGCGGTCCTCGGGTTCCAGGGGCTGGCGCCGCAGTGGTTCGAGGTGGACGCCAACCTGTTCCTCAGCGAGCGCGGTGATCCATCGCTGCGGCTGGAGACCGAGTACGAGCTGCTGCTTACCCAGCGGCTGATCCTGCAGCCGTCGCTGGAGTACAACCTGGCGCTGGCCGATGACCGGGACATCGGCGTGGGAGCCGGCGGCAGCGAGTTGGAAGCCGGATTGCGCCTGCGTTACGAGGTGCGCCGGGAGTTCGCGCCCTATGTCGGCTACGTCTGGAACAAGACCTACGGCCGCAGCGGCGACATCGCCCGCGCGGAAGGCGAGGTCGACGAGGAGGGCTACTGGGTCGCGGGTGTGCGGATGTGGTTCTGATGCGCGGTCTCGCTCCCTTAGGAAGGACGGGGGCGCCTCGCCCTTGTCCGCGAAATCCATCGTGCAGAAATCTGATTCCACAGGTGTATACCGAAGCTCAACGCCCCTTGTAGGAGCGAGCTTGCTCGCGAACTGGACTTCCCGGCCGCATCGGAGTTGGGCGGTTCGCGAGCAAGCTCGCTCCTACAGATGCTCATCCTGTCGTGTGGATGCGGTGGCGAGACTTCGCGGACAAGGTCTGCCCCTGCAGGGACATGGAGCACGCTTGCTCTTGTAGGAGCGGACTCTGTCCGCGATTGGCTGGCCGTGCTCCCTGGTTGGCTGGAGCGGCGGTTAAACGATCGCGGACGGAGTCCGCTCCTACGGGAAATCACCTGACGCGGCGGCAGGTGCGGCACCCGGCTCGTCCGCCGCCTGCTGAAAGGACCGGCGAATTTGTATACACTCGCCGCCTCGCGCCACTGCCCGCATCGCCGATCCAGCAGGTCCCTCACATGCACCATCCCGCCGAACACTCGCCGCTGGGCAAATCCAGCGAATACGTCTCCACCTATGCGCCGGAGCTGCTGTTCCCGATCTCCCGCACCACCAAGTGGGCGGAACTGGGCCTGACCGCAGACACCCTGCCGTACCAGGGGGTTGACCTATGGAACTGCTACGAGCTGTCCTGGCTGACGGCCTCGGGCAAGCCGGTGGTGGCCATCGGCGAGTTCGCCATTCCGGCGCAGTCGCCGAACATCATCGAATCCAAGTCCTTCAAGCTCTACCTCAACTCGCTGAACCAGACCGCCTTCGACAGCGCCGATGCCGTGCGCGCGGTGATGGAGCGCGACCTGTCCGCCGCCGCTGGCGCGCAGGTGGGTGTGCGTGTGCGTAGCCTGGATGAGGTGGCGAACGAGGGCGTGGCCGTCATCGAAGGCACCTGCGTCGACGATCTGGACGTCGCGGTAGAGAGCTACGACCATCCGCGCCCGGAGCTGCTGCGCTGCGACGACACCCGCCGTGTCGACGAAGTGCTCTACAGTCACCTGCTGAAATCCAACTGCCCGGTCACCGGCCAGCCGGACTGGGGCACGCTGGTGGTCGAGTACAGCGGCCCGGCGCTGGATGCCGCGAGCCTGCTGGCCTACGTGGTTTCCTTCCGCCAGCACCAGGACTTCCACGAGCAGTGCGTCGAGCGCATCTACCTCGACCTGCAGCGCCTGCTGCAGCCGGCCCATCTGACCGTCTACGCGCGCTATGTGCGCCGTGGTGGATTGGACATCAATCCCTACCGCAGCAGCGCCGCCGTGCAGCCGGACAACCGCCGGCTGGTGCGTCAGTAAAACGCAGATACGAAAAACCCGGCCTTGGCCGGGTTTTTCGTATCTGGAGCTGGGGAAGCAGGACTCAGATGCCCATGTTCGCCAGGCTCTGCATGATCGAGCGCAGCGCCCCGGCCAGGGTCGGGTGGCGCGTCTCGAAGCGCTCCACGGCCAGGTTGATGCTGTCGGTCAGGGTCTCGTCCGCCAGCGCCTCTTCGTTGGCCAGCTGCATCTCGATGTCCTTGATCAGCGCCCGCAGTGCGACGCGGTCTTCCTCGGTCAACGGCGACTGGCGCTCCAGTTGCTCGCGCAGGGCCTGGAGTTCTTGCTGGAGGCGTTGTGTCGGCATGGTGGTGTCCTTCTGCAATACGTACCCAAGATGGACCTTGCCGCTGGGCTGAAGATCCATCGCCATGCCCTTGAGCTTAACTCGCCGCGCGTATGCTTGCCTGATGCCGATCAACCCGCAACAGGCGCTCGAGCAGCGGGAAGAAGTGTTCCAGCTCCGGGGTGCGCATGGACGGGTCCTTGCCCAGGTCGTCCAGGCGACGCAGGGTGACGGCGTCCTGCGCGTGGGGCGCGGCGATGAACGCCCTGGCGGCGCGCTCGTCGAAGGCGCCGCCCTGCAATGCCAGGCTCTGCCGCGAGGCCCAGGACAGGCTGGCCTGGTAGGCCGGGTCCACGGCGCACAGGTAGCGCTTGGCGGCGACGTGCAGGCGCACCGGTTGCCAGACCGATTCGGGCAGCAGCTCGCGCAGCAGGTTGGCGCCGAACTCCTCGTGGCGCAGGTCGCGGGTCTCCAGCACGGCCGGGTCTTCGTAGAGATGGCCGATATCGTGGAGCAGGGCGGCGATCACCAGGCTGTCGGCGCAACCGGCGCGTTCTGCCAGGGTCGCGCATTGCAGAGCGTGCTCGGCCTGGCTGATGGCCTCGCCGTAGGGCTCGGCGCCATGGCTGGCGAAGCGTTCGGCCAGATCGTCGATGAAGCGGTGGCGGGCGTGCCTCATGGTTTCTCTCCTTTCAGACGGCGGCTGGCGATGTCCTGCAGGCAGGAGTCCAGCTCGCCCAGGTGATCGATGACCGAATGCACGCCAAGGCGGTACAGGCCGAGGGTCGCCTGGGCCCGCAGGCGGTCGCGCGCAAGGTTCGCCAGGGCATCCCAGTCGCCCGGCGCCTGGCCGCACAGGGGGCCGCTGGCGGCCAGGCCAATGGTCCACAGTCCCGCGTTCAGGCCGGCCTGCAACAGTCTCGGCTGGCCGCTGACCAGCACGCAGCCGTCCAGGGATTGACGGCCAAGCTGCATCAGCGCCTGCCAGCAGGCATCCGGCGCCGGCCAGTGGCGGCCGCCGACTTCCAGGCCGGTGACCATTTGACTGTCGAGCGCGGTGGCCAGTTGCAGCGCGGTGGGCGATGGCAGTTCGTCGAGCCAGGCGCAGGGCACGCCGTGCTTGTGCAGCGTGTGCAGGGCGTCCAGGGCGCCGGGCGTGGCTTCGGCGTGGGCCAGGGCGGCTTCGTCCAGGGCGGACTGGAACTGGCTGCGCGCCTGCGCGTCGGCACAGTAGCCCAGTGCGTGGTCGAGGGCCTGCTGCGGCGGCAGGGCGAGGGCGTCGGTCAGGCGCTCGGGTGGGCAGTCGGGACAGGTGCGCTGCAATGCAACCGGCAGCGTCCTTGCGCCGAAGTCCACCAGATCGCCGGACAGTCCGAACAGCAGGGTCGTGAAGCGTGGAAGGTCGGCAGTGGCAGGCATGGCGAGGTTTTCTAATAATTGGTCTAGGCCACGCTAGCGGAGCAATGTGACGCTCCGATGAAGTCGCCACCGCTGCCGTTATAATCGCCGCGCATTTTTCGGAGACAGCCGCATGCCGGTCGAACCCATTCCCCACTACCTGCGTATCCGCGACCAACTGGCACGGGACGTTGCCGGGTCGGCCCTGGGCCCGCGCCTGCCGCCCGAGCGCGAGCTGGCCGAACGCTTCGGCTGCACCCGGGTGACCTTGCGCGAGGCGCTGCAGCAGTTGGAAACCGAGGGCGTGCTGTACCGCGAGAATCGCCGTGGCTGGTTCGTCTCGCCGCCGCGGATTCGCTACAACCCGACCCGCACCACGGGGTTCATGGATTACGTCCAGGCCCAGGGGCGCACGCCACGCACCGAGGTGCTGTCCGCCGAATGCTGCGTGGCCGGCCCGGCGCTGGCCCTGCGCATGGGGCTGGCGGATGACGCCGAGGTGTTCCGGGTGCGTCGCCGTCGCTGGGTCGATGAGCGCCCGGTGATGCTGGAGGAGATCACGCTGGACGCCAGCTGGTGTCCCGGCCTGCTCGACGAGGCGCTGGACAGATCGTTGACCCAGGTCCTGCGCGAGCGCCTGGGGCTGGCACTGTCGCGCTGCGAACTGGCGATGCACCCCACGGCGCTGGTCGAGTCCCAGGCCGTGCCGCTGCAACTCACGCCGGGTTCGCCTGGCCTGTATGTGGAGCGCTGCAACTATGTCGCGGATGGGCGGCTGGTGGAGTGGGACCAGGAGTTCTGGCGTTCCGATGCGCTGGAAATTGTCATCGACGCACGCTTCCCGGACTGAAGTGGCATTATGCTTTCGGTACAAAGGGAGGAATCAATCGGCGAAGGTGAATATTTCGAAGTCCGCCGATCCCTCCTGCTTGTCATCAAAATGCTCGTCGTTCTATATAATCCGCCCGCATAGCGGGTCTGTTCAGGTCAGCCCGGAATGTCATTTACTGGAGAATCATCGATGCGCCCATCAGGCGTCCAATGGACGAAACGCTGCCTTGGCCTGCTCGCCGCTACCTGCCTGGCGACTGTTCCCTTCCTGGCCCAGGCCGAGAGCGAGGATGACCCCTGGGAGAGCGTCAACCGCCCGATCTTCACCTTCAACGACACCCTCGACACCTATGCGCTCAAGCCGCTGGCGCAGGGTTACCAGTACGTCACGCCGAACTTCGTGCAGGATGGTGTGCACAACTTCTTCGGCAACATCGGTGATGTGAAGAACCTGGTCAACGACCTGCTGCAGCTGAAGTTCCAGAGTGCTGGCGTCGACACCAGCCGCCTGCTGTTCAACACCACCTTCGGCCTGGCCGGTTTCATCGACGTCGCCACCCACATGGGCCTGCGCCGCAACGACGAAGACTTCGGCCAGACCCTCGGCCATTACGGCGTGGGCAGCGGCCCCTACGTGATGCTGCCGCTGCTCGGCCCGAGCACCCTGCGCGACGCGCCGTCGCTGATCCCGGACTCCTACACCGGTCCCTATCCGTACATCGACAACGTACCGGTGCGTAACAGCATCCACGGCCTGGACATCGTCGATACCCGCGCCGACCTGCTGAAGTCCGAGAAGCTGATCAGCGGCGACAAGTACACCTTTATCCGTAACGCCTACCTGCAGAACCGCGAGTTCAAGGTCAAGGACGGCCAGGTCGAAGACGACTTCTGATCTGCCCTGGCGCCCCGCAGGCACAGGCCCCCGCGTCCGGCAGCCCCGGTCGCGGGCGGCGCCCGCTTGAACCCTCGGGCAGATGGGAGTAGTGTCTGCGCCTTGTCGCACCCGACCCGCGCCGTTGTTCCCTTGAATGGGCGCCCCACCACCACCTCCGGCGCCGTTTGCCTGGATGACCCATGCACAAACCCAGTGCCTCGCTGCTGATCATCGATGACGACGACGTCGTTCGCGAAAGCCTCGCCGCCTACCTGGAAGACAGCGGATTCACCGTCCGGCAGGCCACCAATGGCCAGCAGGGCCTGCAAGTATTCGAGCACGAACTGCCCGATCTTGTGATCTGCGACCTGCGCATGCCGCAGATGGACGGCCTGGAGCTGATCCGTCGCGTCACCGAAATGGCAGTGGAAACCCCGGTGATCGTGCTTTCCGGGGCCGGTGTCATGAGCGATGCGGTCGAAGCCCTGCGCCTGGGTGCCGCCGACTACCTGATCAAGCCGCTGGAAGACCTCGCCGTCCTGGAGCATTCGGTTCGCCGTGCCCTGGACCGGGCCTACCTGCGCTCGGAAAACCGCCGCTATCGCGAGAAGCTGGAAACGGCCAACCGCGAGCTGCAGGCCAGCCTGAACCTGCTCCAGGAAGACCAGAACGCCGGTCGCCAGGTGCAGATGAACATGCTGCCGGAAACGCCGTGGGAGTCCGACGGCCTGGTGTTTTCCCACCAGATCATCCCGTCGCTGTACCTGTCGGGTGATTTCGTCGACTACTTCCGCGTCGATGCCCGCCGCATCGGCTTCTACCTGGCCGACGTATCCGGCCATGGAGCCTCCTCGGCGTTCGTCACCGTGCTGCTGAAGTTCATGACCACGCGCCTGCTCTATGAGTCGCGGCGCAATGGCAAGCTGCCGGCGTTCAGGCCATCCGACGTGCTCGCGCACATCAACCGTGGCCTGATCAACTGCAAGCTGGGCAAGCACGTGACCATGCTTGGCGGTGTCATCGACCTGGATACCGATCGCCTGACCTACAGCATCGGCGGCCACTTGCCGCTGCCGGTACTCTATGTCGATGGCGAAGCCCGCTACCTGGAAGGCCGTGGCCTGCCGGTAGGGCTGTTTGACGAAGCGACCTACGAGGATCATGTCCTCGATCTGCCCAAGTCCTTCAGCCTTTCGCTGTTCTCCGACGGCATCCTCGATGTGCTGCCGGGAGCTACCCTGAAAGAAAAGGAGACGGCCCTGCCACAGCAGGTCGTCGCCGCCGGCGGAACGCTGGATGGCCTGCGCCAGGTCTTCGGACTGGCCAAGTTGTCCGAGATGCCGGATGATATTGCCTTGCTGGTGTTGAGCAGGAACCTTGCATGAGTACCGGTAAAATCCAGTTCGCCGAGCAGGATGGCTCATTTGTCCTGAAGTTCGTGGGCGAAGTCCGACTGACCCTGTGTTCGGCGCTGGATGCCACCATTGAAAAAATCTTCGCCGCGCTGAATTTCTCGGCGATCATCATCGATCTCACGGAAACCCAGAGCATCGACAGCACCACGCTGGGCCTGTTGGCCAAGCTGTCGATCCTGTCGCGGCAGAAGGTCGGGTTGTTGCCCACGCTGGTGACCACCAACCCGGACATCACCCGTCTGCTGCAGTCGATGGGCTTCGATCAGGTGTTCAACATCGTCGATCGTCCGATTCCGTGCACCGATTGCCTCACCGATCTGCCGCCGCAGGACCAGTCCGAGGACGTGGTGCGCAGCAAGGTGCTGGAAGCCCACCGCATCCTGATGGGGCTCAACGAGTCCAATCGCGAGGCCTTCCGCGACCTGGTGAGCGCCCTCGAGCGCCACTGATTCAGCGATCCGCAAATGAAAACCGGCGCCCTGGGCGCCGGTTTGCGTTTGCGCGCGTGGCTCACCGGCCGGAGAGCAGCGCTTCGAGCTTTTCCTGGTCGCGGGCGAACAGGCGGATGCCTTCGGCCAGCTTTTCGGTGCCCATGGCGTCTTCGTTCATCTGCCAGCGGAAGGCGCTTTCGTCCAGCACCTGGCGCGCTTCGCCGCCGCCGGGTTGCAGCACGCGGGGCAGTTCGCCCTGGGCGTCGGCCAATTGCTGCAGCAGGTCCGGGCTGATGGTCAGGCGATCGCAGCCGGCGAGCTGTTCGATCTGGCCGAGGTTGCGGAAGCTCGCGCCCATGACCACGGTTTCATAGCCATTGGCCTTGTAGTAGCGGTAGATGCGCGAGACGGACTGCACGCCGGGGTCCTCGGCGCCTACATAGTCGCGGCCGTTGGCCTTCTTGTACCAGTCGTAGATGCGGCCGACGAAGGGCGAGATCAGGAATACGCCGGCATCGGCGCAGGCGGCGGCCTGGGCGAAGGAGAACAGCAACGTCAGGTTGGTCTGGATGCCTTCGCGCTCCAACTGCTCGGCGGCGCGGATGCCTTCCCAGGTGGAAGCGATCTTGATCAGCACGCGTTCGCGGCCCACGCCGTGCTCGTCGTACAGGCCGATCAGGCGGCGGGCGCGTTCCAGGGTGGCTTCGGTATCGAAGGACAGGCGGGCGTCCACTTCGGTGGAGATGCGCCCCGGAATGACCCCGAGAATGTCCTTGCCGACGGCGACGGCGAAGCGATCGCAGGCCAGGCCGGCGTCGCCACGGGCGCCTTCGGTGGCGCGGGCCAGGTGCTCGGCATAGCGGGGCAGGGCGGCGGCTTTCAGCAGCAGGGACGGGTTGGTGGTGGCATCCACCGGCTTCAGGCGGGCAATGGCGTCGAAGTCGCCAGTATCGGCAACGACCGTGGTGTATTGCTTGAGTTGTTCGAGCTTGGAGGTCATGGCGAGTTTTCCGTGGACGATGCATCGACCTTACCCGAGGCCGATGCGCCGCTCAACGGGACTCAATGACCAGCGAGAAGTTCTCCGGCCTGATCGAGCAGCCCGAGGGAATCCTTGGTCTTGTGGACGTCGACCGAGAGCAATTGGCGGAAGCGCCGTGCCCCCGGGAAACCTTGGGCCAGGCCGAGGACGTGGCGGGTCACGTGGTGCATCGCGCCGCCCTCGGCGATGTGTCGCTCGATGTAGGGGCGCATCCGCGCCAGGGCGTCGGCGCGGGTAATGGCCGGCTCTTGCGAGCCATACAGCGCGGCATCCACCTGGGCCAGCAGATAGGGGTTGTGGTACGCCTCGCGGCCGAGCATCACGCCGTCGAACACCTGCAGATGCGCGCGGCACTCTTCCAGGGTCTTGATGCCGCCGTTGAGGATGATTTCCAGGTCCGGGAAATCACGTTTGACCTGCGCGGCGATGTCGTAGCGCAGCGGCGGAATCTCGCGGTTCTCCTTGGGCGAGAGGCCTTCGAGAATGGCGATGCGCGCGTGCACGGTGAAGCTGCGGCAGCCGGCGTCGCGTACCTGGCCGACGAAGTCGCAGAGTTCCTCGTAGCTGTCGCGGCCGTTGATGCCGATGCGGTGCTTGACCGTCACCGGGATCGATACCGCGTCGCGCATGGCCTTCACGCAGTCGGCCACCAGCGCCGGGTGGCCCATCAGGCAGGCGCCGATCATGTTGTTCTGCACGCGGTCGCTGGGGCAGCCGACGTTCAGGTTGACCTCGTCGTAGCCGGCGGCCTCGGCGAGTTTCGCCGCCGCTGCCAGGTCCGCCGGATTGCTCCCGCCCAGTTGCAGCGCCAGCGGGTGCTCGCACGCGTCATGGCGCAGGAAGCGCGCGGCATCGCCGTGCAGCAGCGCGCCGGTGGTGACCATTTCCGTGTAGAGCAGGGCATGGCTGGACAGCTGGCGCAGGAAGTACCGACAGTGGCGGTCCGTCCAATCCATCATCGGCGCCACAGAGAAACGGCGGGAGGGCTCGGGGCGGGGTGTGGTGGTGCTTGCGGCAGTGGTCATCGGTACGTCGTATCTGGCTTCGCGAGGGGCGCGAAATCGCTCGCGCCGGCGGAAAGGGCGAAGATTTTACCGGTCTTGCCGGTCGAGCGCACGGAAACCGGCGGACGGTCGCTGTCTTTAGTACGGCCCTCTACCACTAAGGAACGATAGCCGCGGCCCAATGCAGACGGCCTAATGGCCCTGACAAGAACAATCAGGGCTCCCGGCCTGTCCTCGCGACATCCCGGCCGAGGGCCCGCCAGAAGAGAGTTGCCGCCATGGATATCGCGCGTCCGCGTATCGTCCTCATCCTTACTCTGCAGACTTGCGGCCTGGTGCTGCTGTTCATTGCGCAGGCGCTGGGCGGCTGGCCGCTCTCACTGTGCCTGTTGCTCGCCGCGGCCTTGCTCTGGGGGCCATGGTTCATCCGTCGGGGCGCCGCGCCGGCCAGCGCGCTGGCGGTGTTGCCGGATGTCGCCGAGCTGACCCGGGAGCTGTCGCGGGGGACCAGTCGCAACGCCTTGTCTGCTGCGGGCGTGTCCTACTCGGTGCAGCGTCTGGTGGAGAAGCTCGAGTCCCAGGTGGTGGCCGCCGAGCAGATCGTCGGCAGTGCCGAGGTGATGATCCATACCGAGCGCGCCACCTCCAACCTGGCTCGCCAGGCGATGGATGCCGCGACCCGTGCGCGGGCCGGCAGCGACCTGGGGCGTGGCGAGTTGCAGTCGGCCATCAATTGCATGCACCAGCTCAGCGAGCGCGCCAATGCCAGCCGGGCGCTGATCGAGACGCTGAATGCACGCAGCGAGGAGATTGCGCGGGTAACCCAGGTGATCCAGTCCATCGCCAGCCAGACCAACCTGCTGGCGCTCAATGCGGCCATCGAGGCGGCGCGCGCCGGTGAGCACGGGCGCGGCTTCGCGGTGGTGGCGGAGGAGGTGCGCGGGCTCGCCGGGCGCACCGCCGAGGCGACCGATGAGGTGGGGCAGATGGTCGAGGACATCCAGCGCCAGACCAGCGAGGTGGTAGAGCAGATCCGCCAGTTGGCCGACGATCTGGTGCAGGGTGTCGGCCAGGTGGAAGGCACCGGGCGGCAACTGCAGGACATCGCCGGCCTGGCCGCCACCGTGGAAACCCAGATCACCGAGATCGCCGAGGGCGCCGAGATCAACCGCAACCAGCTGGATAGCCTGTTCGCCGCCGTCGAGCAGGTGCGTGGCGACCTGCGCGCGAGCGACGAGCAGACCCATCGCCTGGCGGAAGCGGCGCTGCAACTGGAAACCCAGGCCGAGACGGTCAGCGAGCGCCTGGCCCAGGTCGCCCTGGACGACTATCACCAGCGCGTCTATGACCTGGCCCGGGAAGGCGCACAGGCCATTGCCGCGCGTTTCGAGGCGGACCTGGAGGCCGGTCGCATCGCCCTGGGCGATCTGTTCGACCGTGACTACCAACCGGTGCCGGGTACTCGCCCGCAGAAGTACCGCACGCGCTTCGACCGTTATACCGACGAGGTCCTGCCGCGCATTCAGGAGGATCTGCTGCAGCGCCACGAGGGGCTGGTCTTCGCGATTGCCTGCACCGCCGAAGGCTACGTGCCGACCCACAACCAGGCCTTCAATCATCCGCCCAGCGGGGATGTCCAGGTCGACATGCTCAAGAGTCGCAGCAAACGCCTGTTCAACGACCGCACCGGTCTGCGTTGCGGCAGCCACAGCCAGCCGATGCTGCTGCAGACCTATTGCCGCGATACCGGCGAACTGATGCATGACCTGTCGGTGCCGATCGTCATTGGCGGCCGGCAGTGGGGTGGACTGCGTCTGGGCTATCGCCCGGAGGCCTGAGCGGCTTGTCCACGATGTGCAGCGCTTTGGCAGGACTGCGTCAAGGCGGGCGCCCCCGGGGCCTGTGGCAGATAGCGGGGCCTGTGCCAGGCTGAACTGCCGAGTTAGAGGCCCGTGCGGGAGTCGGCTTGTCGTGTAGGAGCGAGCTTGCTCGCGAACCGCCCGAACATCGGAGTCATTGGTAAACACCGTTCGCAAGCAAGCTCGCTCCTACAAGACGGAGAGGGTCCTGCGCAGACGAAAAAAAGCCGCGCAGGAGTGGGGCGCGGCTGGGAAGCGGGCGCCCGGGAAGCGCCCGCGAAAGGGACTCAGTGATGCCCGCAGAGGGCATCCCGGCCATGTTCGCCGAGGATGTTGAACAGGATGTTCAGCACCACGGCCCAGATCGACGTCATGGCGATGCCGCTGTGGGTGATCGGCTCCATCCACTGGGGCAGGGCGGCGAAGAAGTCCGGACGCACCACCGGCACCATGCCCATACCGATGCTCACCGCCACCAGCAACTGGTTGCGGCGGTCGACGATGTCCGCTTCGTGCAGGATGCGGATGCCGCTGGCGGCGACCATGCCGAACATGGCGATGCCGGCGCCGCCCAGCACGGCCGGCGGGATCGAGGCGACCACGAAGGCGGCCTTGGGCAGCAGGCTCAGGATGATCAGGAACACGGCGGCGGCAGCGGTGACGTAGCGGCTGCGCACACCGGTCATCTGCACCAGGCCGATGTTCTGGGCGAACGAGGAGTGGGTGAAGGTGTTCATGAAGCCGGCAAAGAACGACGCGCTGGCGTCGCACAGCAGGCCGCGGCGCAGGCGGTTGGGGCAGATCTCGGTCTCGGTGACCTTGCCCAGGGCGAGGAACATGCCGGTGGACTCGACGAAGATGATCACCACCACCAGGCACATGGAGAGCACCGGGGCCAGGTGGAACTCCGGTACGCCGAAGTGCAGCGGGGTGACCACGTCGAACCAGGGGCGCTGTTCCATGCCATCCAGGCTGACCATGCCCATGCTGGCGCCGATGATGTAGCCCAGCAGCATGCCGATCAGCACCGAGACGTTGACCCAGAAGCCTTTCAGGAAACGGTTGATCAGCAGGATGACGGCCAGCACGAAGGAGGACAGGGCGAGGTATTCGACGGCGCCGAAGTTGGCCGCGCCTTCGCCGCCACCGGCCCAGTTGATCGCCACCGGGAACAGGCACATGCCGATCGAAGTGATCACGGTGCCGGTCACCAGCGGCGGGAAGAAGCGCACGATGCGGCTCATGAAGGGCGCAATGAGCATGCCGAAGAAGCCGCCGGCGATGGTGGCGCCGAAGATGCCGTTGAGGCCCACTCCGGGCATGCCGGCCATGGCGACCATGCTGCCGACGGCGGCGAAGCTGGCGCCCATCATCACCGGCATGCGAATGCCCACCGGGCCGATGCCCAGCGATTGCACGAGCGTGGCGATACCGGCGACCAGCAGGTCGGCGTTGATCAGGAAGGCGATTTCCTCGCGGGAGAGACCGGCGGCCTGGCCGACGATCAGGGGGACGGCGACGGCGCCGCCATACATCAGGAGAACGTGCTGGAACCCGACCAGCAGCAGCTGCAGCAAGGGCAGACGCTGATCGACAGGCGAGCCGGGAATGCGGCGTTCAGATACCACGGACATGCAACACCTCGGTTTTTATTGTTGTCAGTCACAGGCTGCCGGACGGGCGCGGCAGCCGGGAGATACTGGCCATCATTCACCCCCGGGGCCGAGCGGGTGAAGCGGTGCGGGACTTTATACTTGCGATATGTATTAGGTTCAATCGATTTTTGTATACAACTCGTCGGTCACGTTTCGTCTCGACGGTGTCGGAAGGCTCTAGGCTGCGTGTGTACTGGCCTGTAGGAAAATGTAGCCATACGTCGAATGGACTACATTTTTGTTGCGTTTGTGCCGGTGGAAAGCAATCGCGGACGGAGTCCGCTCCTACGCAAATGCGCGAACCTGGCGTAGGAGCAACTGTCTTTTGGGCTATTCGCTGCGCTCACCCTTCGGGCCGCACTGAAGTGCGTTCAGCGCAAGCGCTGTCCCGCGTTCGCGGGAGTGACGGTGTCGTGCATCGTTCCCAGCACACGTCATCCCCGCGAACGCGGGACGCGGCTCCATCGCGAACAGCGCTTGCGCTGGCCCGAAGGGGTATCACCCAGAAAATAACGTAGGAGCGGACTCCGTCCGCGATCGATCTGATGCATGCGCCGAGGTGGGCGGAAGGCATTTCGCGCGCATAAAAAAACCGCACCCGAAGGTGCGGTTCTTCTGGCCGTGCCGCAGGCTCAATTAACCTGGGCACCCTTGGCGATCCAGTCGCCAACGAGCTTGCGCTCTTCCGGGGTCATCTGGGTGATGTTGCCCAGCGGCATGACCTGCGAGGCTACGGCCTGCGCCTGGATGCGCGGGGCGAGCTGCTGGATCTGCTGCGGGGTATCGAACATCACGCCAGCCGGAGCGGTGCTGAACATGTTGCTGGTCGGCTTGGCCGAGTGGCAGACGGCGCAGCGTTCCTGGATCACGTGATGCACCTTGTCGAAACCAGCGTCGCTGCCAGCTGCAGAGGCCTGCGCCTGTGCCGGGGTCTGTTCGGCCGCGGCGGGCTTGGCCGCTTCTTCCTTGGCGCGCTCGGCCGGGGTCTTGCCGCCGATGGCGGTTTCCGGCAGCGGCTGGTACTCCACCTTCGCAGGCTGGGCGCTGGCGGCGCTGTCGCTGCTGGGGAAGTTCGGGCCGGTGACGAAGGCCAGGGCGATCATGCCGACAGCGCCGGCGGGCAGGGCCCAGGCCATGCCGTTGCCTTCGTGGCGGGTGTTGAAGTAGTGACGCACGATCACTGCCAGGCCCGCGATGCACGCCAGGATCAGCCAGTTGTAGTGGCTGCCGTAGGTGCTCGGGAAGTGGTTGCTGATCATGATGAACAGCACCGGCAGGGTGAAGTAGTTGTTGTGGCGCGAACGCAGCAGGCCCTTGGCCGGCAGCACCGGATCGGGCTCGCGGTTTTCCTCGATGGCCTTAACCAGTGCGCGCTGGGCCGGCATGATCACGCGGAATACGTTACCCACCATGATGGTGCCGATGATGGCGCCAACGTGCAGGTACGCACCGCGGCCGCTGAACACCTGGCTCAGCAGGTAGGCGGCGAGGACGATCAGGGCGAACAGGATGGCGCCGAGCAGGGCAGGGGTCTTGCCCAGCGGGGAGTCGCACAGGGTGCTGTAGATGAACCAGCCTGCGACCAGCGAGCCGATGCCGATGGCGATGGCGGCGGCCGGGGCCAGGTCACTGCCCGGAGCGATCAGGTACAGGGTCGGGTTCAGGTAGAACACGATGGTCAGCAGGCAGACGCCCGACAGCCAGGTGGAGTAGGCCTCCCATTTGAACCAGTGCAGGTTGTCCGGCATTTTCGGCGGGGCGAGCTTGTACTTCTCCAGGTGGTAGATGCCGCCACCGTGGATCGCCCAGAGATCACCGGAGAGGCCCTCGCGCGGGTTGGCGCGGTTCAGGTTGTTCTCCAGCCAGACGAAGTAGAACGAGGCACCGATCCAGGCGATGCCGACGATCATGTGTACCCAGCGAACCAGCAGGTTCGCCCATTCGATGAGATGTGCTTCCACTGTCATTACCTCTTGCCCGGACGCCGCTTTCGCGGTGCATGGGCCTCTCTTATTAGTTTAGTTGGGGGTCGAGGAGGAGCTGTTCGTCCTCGGTGAAGAAATGCTCGTCGCAGTTGTTGCCAGAACCGCTGCGATCGACCACCAGGAAGTCATCCCGCTTTTCGATCGTCAGCACCGGGTGGTGCCAGACGCCGCGGTGGTAATTGACGCCCTGCTTGCCGTTGGACAGGAAAGCGCGGACGAGGCCCGATACAGGTACATCGCCAACTGGCGCGACCACGATCAGAAAGGGGTTGCCGAGCAGCGGAATGAACGCCTGGCTGCCCAGCGGATGGCGCTCCAGCATGCGGATGCGCAAGGGCATCTCCAGGGATTCGGCGCTGAAGATGCTGATGATCGCCTTGTCATCGGGCTGCGCCGTTTCGACGGTGGCGAGCTTGTGATAACGGCGGGTGGAGCCGTTGTTGATCATGAAGAAGTCGCTGCCTTCGGTTTCGATGACATCACCGAACGGTGCGAAGGCTTCCTTTGTCAGCGGCTCGATCTTCAGGGTACGCATGGCTGGCCTACTTATTCGTTGTTCGCATGGGGCCCTTCACCTGGATTGCGTCGCAGGGAAGGGTGTGAAGGTCCGCTCGCTCAGAGCTGCTGCAGGCGGAACATCGCGATCTTGTTGATCTCCGCCAGGGCGGTCTGGAATTCCTGCTCCGGCGTGTTGTGGATGCGCTCTTCGAACGCAGCCAGGATCTGGTGGCGATTGCTGCCCTTCACCGCCTTGATGAAGGGGAAGCCGAACTTGGCCTTGTAGGCGTCGTTGAGTTCAGTGAAGCGGGCGAACTCCTCGGCGGTGCAATCCTGGATGCCGGCGCCGGCCTGTTCGGCGGTGCTGGATGCGGTCAGCTCGCCACGGATGGCGGCCTTGCCGGCGAGGTCCGGGTGCGCGTTGATCAGGGCCAGCTGCGCTTCGTGGCTGGCGGACAGGAGGATGTCGGCCATGCGCTGCTGCAGCAGTTCGATGTCGTTCAGGCTGTCGTCGACGCCCAGGTCATAAGCCTTTTCGGCGACCCACGGGGAGTGCTCGTAGATATCGGCGAAGGCAGCGACGAAGGCAGCGCGGTCGAGGCTGGCCGGAGTCAGGGTCTGGAAGCGGCTCATGCCTTGTTCTCCTGGGCTTTGAACGGATGTTTTTCGTGCCAGTGCTTGGCGATGTCGACGCGGCGGGTGATCCACACCTTCTCGTGGCCCTTCACGTACTGGATGAAGCGCTCCAGCGAGGCCATGCGTGCCGGACGACCGAGCAGGCGGCAATGCATGCCGATGGAGAGCATCTTCGGCGCGCCTTCGGCACCTTCGGCGTAGAGCACGTCGAACGCGTCCTTGAGGTATTCGAAGAAGTCGTCGCCCTTGTTGAAGCCCTGGACCTGGGTGAAGCGCATGTCGTTGGTGTCCAGGGTGTAGGGGATCACCAGGTGCGGCTTCTCGGCGGTGCTCGCCGGGTCCCAGTAGGGCAGGTCGTCATCGTAGGTGTCGGAGTCGTATAGGAAGTTGCCTTCCTCGCGCACGATGCGGCGGGTGTTCGGGCCCAGACGGCCGGTGTACCAGCCCTGCGGGCGCTGGCCGGTCAGCTCGGTGAGGATGCGGATGGCTTCGAGCATGTGCTCGCGCTCCTGCGCCTCGTCCATGTACTGATAGTCGATCCAGCGGTAGCCGTGGCTGCAGATCTCGTGGCCGTCGGCGACCATCTGGCGGATCGCCTCGGGGTGGCGCTGGGCGGCCATGGCCACGGCAAAGATGGTCATCGGCAGGTCGTACTTCTTGAACAGCTTGAGCAAGCGCCATACGCCCGCGCGGCTACCGTACTCGTACAGCGATTCCATGCACATGTTGCGCTCGCCCTTGAGCGGCTGTGCGGCCACCATCTCGGAGAGGAAGGCCTCGGACTCCTTGTCTCCGTGCAGGATGCAACGCTCGCCGCCTTCCTCGTAGTTGAGGACGAAGGACAGGGCGATGCGGGCATCGTTCGGCCATTGGGGGTGGGGAATGTTGTTGCCGTAACCGATCAGGTCGCGTGGGTAGTCGGCGCTCACTGCAGTGTTCCTTCTTGTGGTTGGCGGTCTGCGCGGAGTCGATGGACCAGGCGCTGCCGATGATGGGTGCATTGTATACAAAATGTTTGGTGATCTGTAAATACAATCTGCACAACAGTCGTTTCATTTTCCTATAGATGCACGAATCGCCGGGGTAACCCCATCTGACCGCGTCTTTCGGTGTCTGCAGCCCGGTCGGCAGGCGTCTGGCGCCCGTGTACAGGGGTTGCCGAGAGAGGGCTTTTGCAAGGATGGATCACTTTTTTGTATACAATTGATTGCGTTGCTGGGTATATTCGATTCCGCGCAAACGCACTTGCCGGCTGTCCGTGCGACAGCCCGCCGAATTCGAATCAACAAGACAGAGGAGGAAGGTGTCCGCCGGCGACGCCGGAGACATCGAGAAGCCCATGGGACGCTTGACCACTCACGTACTGGATTCCGCCCACGGCTGCCCCGGCCATGGCATCAAGATCGAGCTGTACCGCGTCGAAGGCCAGCAGCTGGAGCTGATCGCCACCCGCGTGACCAATGATGACGGCCGTTGCGACGAGCCGCTGCTGCAGGGCGAGGACTTCCGCGCCGGCGTCTACCAGCTGCTGTTCAACGCCGGCGACTACTACCGCGCCCGTGGTGTCGAGCTGCCCAAGCCGGCATTCCTCGACCAGGTCGTGCTGCGTTTCGGCATCGCCTCCGAAGCCGACCATTACCACGTGCCGCTGCTGATTTCCCCCTACAGCTACTCCACTTATCGCGGTAGCTAGTCGTTCGAAAGACCTTCCCGGACTCTTCGTGGAGTCTTCCTCAGCCCGCCCACACTGCGGGCTTTTTTTTGCCCGCCGTTTAGGGAAATGCGTAGGAATCCCGGGCGTACCGAGAGTAATTGGACTAGAAGGAGTGGGGAAAAATCTGTTTCGAGGAGTGGTATGAGCAGGATTCTTATCGTCGATGAGCAACCGGTGACCCGTCATGCGCTGCGGCTGATGATGGAGGCCGACCGGCACGAGGTGGTCGGCGAGGCGGACAACGGCCCCGATGCCTTGCTCCAGGTGCGCCAGTGCAAGCCGGACCTGATGATCCTCGAGCTGTCGATTCCGCGCCTGGGTGGGCTGGAAGTCCTGCAGCGCCTGGTGGCGCAGGAATCGCCGGTGAAGGTGCTGGTACTGACCTCGCAGGACTCCGAATACTTCGCCGGGCGCTGCCTGACTGCCGGCGCGGCTGGCTTCGTCAGCAAGCAGGAAGACCCGCAGGCCGTCCGCGAAGCGGTGCGCGCCATCGCCCAGGGCCACAGCTATTTCCCCAGTCATGCGTTGGGCAGCGTCAGTGCGGCCGAAGAGGCGGGGCATGGCGAGCTGATCAAGGGGCTGTCGGTGCGCGAGTTGAGCGTCCTGCAACTGCTGGCCCGAGGCCTGAGCAACATCGCCATCGCCGACCAGTTGGCGATCAGCGACAAGACGGTGAGCACCTACAAGGTGCGCCTGATGCAGAAGCTGCACGCCAAGTCGCTGGTGGAGCTGATCGACATCGGCCGCCGACATGGCCTGGTTGAGGGGGGCGCGAAGAATGAGGAGGCGCAGGCGCCGGGGTTTGGGGAGGAAGAGCGCGTCGAGTTCGATCTGCTGCGCAGCATGCTGGAGGCGCTGCCGCACCCGATCAGCATGCGTGGCCTGGACGGACGGATCCGTTATTGCAATAAGGCCGCCTACACCATCCCCGGCAAAACCCGGGAGGAAGTGATCGGCAGCACCCTGACTGACATGGGAGTCTTCGCCAGCAGCCATGAAGGCAAGATGCTTGGGGAGCGGTTCCTTGCCGTCATTGGTCGTGGCGAGCCGATCGATAAGGATGTGGAGTTCCAGACGAGCAATGGGCGACGGGTCGTGCACTTCTGGTCGCGGCCCTACCACAGCAGTCAAGGAGAGTTGGTTGGCGCCATCACAGGTGCCGTGGACATCTCCCAGCGCGACGACCTGATTCGCATGCTGCGCAACACGAATGCGCGCGTAGAGTCGATCAGTCGGGGCAAGAGCCAGTTTCTTGCCAGCATGGGCAGTGAACTGCAGGGGCCATTGCAGAATATTATGGCAATGCTCGATCTGGCCCTGAATCAAGGTGACCCGGAGCGTCGGCGCGAGCCTTTGACGGTGGCGCGCACATTGACCGAGAACCTGCTGCACATGCTGGGTGATCTACAGATGCTCAGCCGCGCGGAGTCGGGCCGGCTGCAACTGACTCCGGAAGTCGTCGACCTGCGCGCACTGCTGGAGCAGACGCTGGAGAGTGTGCGTGAGCCAGCCGAGGCCAAGGGCCTGGCGCTGGAGGCCGACTTCGAGCTGGCTTTGCATGATCGCGTCTGGTGCGATCCCCAGCCGCTGCGACTGGCCCTGGGCAACCTGCTGGACAACGCTCTGAAGTTCACCGCACAGGGGCGGATCCTGTTGCGTCTTCAGGCGCGAGGACAGGGGCAGGGCATGGTCGGTGTCCGGATCGACGTGGTCGACACGGGGGTCGGTATTGCATTGGAAGACCAGCCCGGACTGTTCGATCCCTTCACCCAACCGTTGGACGGCCAGCAGATTCGACGGGGTGGGAGCAGTCTGGGGTTGGCGTTGTCGCGCAAGCTGATCTGGGCAATGGGGGGCGAGCTCGATGTCAGCAGCAGCCCGGGCGTTGGCAGCGAATTCAGCATTCAGCTGGAATTGCCTGCCGCCGACGCGTGAGAGGCAGCCAGCGCATTCTTGTCGGTCTCCCAGCAGCCGATGGAAACGAAAGGCCCCGGCGATGCCGGGGCCTTGTTTTTACAGCTTGCGCAGCCTGATCAGAGGAAGATGAACTTGGCCACGAAGATGGCGCACAGCGCATACAGGCTGACGGTCACGTCCTTGTGGCGGCCGGTGAAGACCTTCATCGCCACGTAGGTCACGAAGCCCAGGGCGATACCGTCGGCGACCGAGAAGGTCAGCGGCATCATGATCACGGTGACGATGGCCGGGATGGTCTCGGTGTGCTCGTTCCAGTCGATGTGGGCCATGCCGCCCATCATCAGCATGGCGACGTAGATCAGCGCGCCGGCGGTGGCGTAGGCGGGGATCATGCCGGCCAGCGGGGCGAAGAACATCGCGGCGACGAACAGGATGCCCACCACCACGGCGGTCAGGCCGGTACGGCCGCCGGCGGCGACGCCCGCGGCACTTTCCACGTAGCTGGTCACCGGCGGCACGCCGAGCACCGCGCCGAAGGCGCTGGAGGTGCTGTCGGCCTTCATGGCCTTGGACAGGTTCTCGATGCGGCCGTCCTCACGCACCAGGTGGGCGCGCTGGGCAACGCCCATCAGGGTGCCGGCGGTGTCGAACATGTGCACGAAGAGGAAGGCCAGGATCACGCTGATCATGGTCACGTTGAACGCGCCGGAGATGTCCATCGCCAGGAAGGTCGGTGCCAGGCTCGGCGGCATGGAGAACACACCGCCGAACTGGACGATGCCCAGGGCGATGCCGGCCACGGTGACGGTGAGAATGCTGATCAGGATGCCGCCGAACACGCGGCGGTATTCCAGGACCGCGATCATCAGGAAGCAGATGGCGGCAAGCAGCGGGCCGGGGCTGGTCAGGTCACCCAGGTGGACCAGGGTGGCGGGGCTGGCGACCACGATGCCGGCGGTCTTCAGGCCGATCAGGCCGAGGAACAGGCCGACGCCGGCGCCCATGGCGAAGCGCAGGCTCACCGGAATGCTGTTGAGCAGCCATTCGCGGATGCGCGAGAAGGTCAGGATCATGAAGGCGATGCCGGAGATGAACACCGCGCCCAGCGCGATCTCCCAGCTGTAGTTCATGGTCTTGACCACGGTGTAGGTGAAGAAGGCGTTGAGGCCCATGCCCGGCGCCAGGCCCACCGGCCAGTTGGCATACAGGCCCATCAGGAAGCAACCCAGCGCCGCGGCAAGGCAAGTCGCGACGAAGGCGGCGCCGTGGTCGATACCGGCGTCGGCCATGATGTTGGGGTTGACGAAGATGATGTACGCCATGGTGATGAAGGTCGTGAGGCCCGCGGCGAGTTCGGTCTTCACGGTGGTGCCATGCTGGCTGAGCTTGAACAGACGTTCGAGCAGGCCACTGGCTGGCGGGCTTGATACAAAGGCTTGTTGTTCTTGTTTGGTGCTTTCCACAGCGGTACTCCTCAACGCTCTTGTTGTTGGTCCCTTGCCGTCGGCTGGTTCACCTGCGTCCCTTGCGCTAACGGAAAGAGTTGTGAGGGTGTGATTAGTTGACCCTTGAGTCAGGAAGTCACGCCGCGATTATGCAGTTGTGTACAAAAACTTCAAATAATGTTTAGTGCCTGAGTGAAAGTTTTTTACAAGCAAAGGCTCGGAATGGTCGCAGGACGATGTCGGACGTGTTCGCCGGGCAGCGCGCCATTGGCGTCAATCACGACTCGCTCGGGATGGCTGCACGATAGTGGCCATTTTGTGTACACTGTTGCCCAATACCTGGCCGACGCCAGCTCTTCGCCAGCCCCCTCGGATTTCGCGCCGGTCCTACTCCGGCTGATCAAGGTTCGACACCCATGACCGACCAGTTGCAACAGATCAGGAAGCAGCCGCGCAATGGCAAGAGCCGCAGCGGCACTCAGGACGAGATCGTCTACGCGCACATCTTCGACGCGATCCTTGAGCAGCGCCTCGCACCCGGCACCAAGCTGAGCGAAGAGGCACTCGGCGAAATCTTCGGCGTCAGCCGCACCATCATCCGTCGTGCGCTGTCGCGCCTGGCCCATGAGCAGGTCGTCCTGCTGCGCCCGAACCGTGGCGCGGTGGTGGCCAGCCCGAGCATCGACGAGGCCCGGCAGATTCTCTTCGCCCGCCGCACCGTCGAGCGCGCGATCACCGAACTGGCCGTGGACAACGCCAGCGGCGAAACCCTTGCCGAACTGCGCGACATGGTGAAGCAGGAGCAGTCCAGCTTCGCCCGTGGCGACCGTGGCGCCGGCATCCGCCTCTCCGGCGAGTTCCACCTGAAGCTCGCGGAGATGGCGAAGAATGCGCCGCTGGTGGTCTTCCAGCGCAGCCTGGTGTCGCAGACCTCGCTGATCATCGCCCAATACGAAAGCGGCGGCCGCTCGCACTGCTCGTTCGACGAGCACAACGAGATCCTCGATGCCATCGAGAAGGGCGACAAGGAAAAGGCCGTGACCCTGATGATGCACCACATGGCGCACATCGATGACAAGCTGAACCTGGATGTGGACGGCGCCTCCGGCGACCTGCACGCGGTGTTCTCGCACCTGCTGGCCGGCAAGAAGAAGCCGCGCCGCAGCAAGGCGGATGCCGACTCGGCGGCCTGATCGCCGAAGCAGAAAAAAGCCCCGCAGTTGCGGGGCTTTTTCGTTTTCGCAGGAACAGCTCTTTTGGGTCCCCGCGTTCGCGGGGATGACGCAGAGGGGCGCGAATCTCCCGCGAACGCGGGACAGCGCTTGCGCTGAACGCACTTCAGTGCGGCCCGAAGGGTGAGCGCAGCGAATAGCCCAAAGACAGTTGCTCCTGCAGAAGGGTATTCGCGCGAGATGCGCCGGGGTGAGGCAGAAAGAAAAGCGGCCCCGGCGCCGGGTTGGTCCTGAGCGAGGACCCGGCGCCGGAACCGTAAGGGGTCAACCGCGACGATGCACGTTGCGGCCGTGCGCGAAGGTTTCCTTCACGGTACGGTCGTCGCCGAGGATGACCAGTGCGAAGAGTTTTTCCTCCAGGGTCTTGGCCTGCTGCAGGCGGTAGTCCAGCAGTGGGGTGGCCTTGTAGTCGAGGACCACGAAGTCGGCCTCGTTGCCTTGGGCGAAGCTGCCGACCTTGTCTTCCAGTTCCAGTGCACGGGCGCCGCCGAGGGTGGCCAGGTACAGCGACTTGAACGGGTCGAGCTTGATGCCCTGCAGCTGCATGACCTTGTAGGCCTCGTTCAGCGATTGCAGCTGAGAGAAGCTGGTGCCGGCGCCGACGTCGGTGCCCAGGCCAACCTTGACCTTGTGCTTTTCCAGCTTGGCCAGGTCGAACAGGCCGCTACCGAGGAACAGGTTGGAGGTCGGGCAGAAGGCCACGGCCGAACCGGTTTCCGAGAGGCGCTGGCACTCGCCGTCGCACAGGTGCACGCCGTGGGCGAACACCGAGCGCGGGCCGAGCAGGCCGTGGTGGTCGTAGACGTCCAGGTAGCCCTTGCGCTCCGGGAACAGTTCCTTGACCCACTCGATTTCCTTGAGGTTTTCCGACAGGTGAGTGTGCATGTACACGCCCGGGTGCTCCTTGAGCAGGCGACCGGCGGCGTCCAGTTGTTCCGGGGTACTGGTGGGAGCGAAACGCGGGGTCACCGCGTAGAGCAGGCGGCCCTTGCCATGCCAGCGTTCGATCAGCGCCTTGCTCTCGGCGTAGCTGCTCTCGGCGGTGTCGGTCAGGTAGTCCGGCGCGTTGCGGTCCATCATCACCTTGCCGGCGATCAGGCGCAGGTCGAGCTTCTCGGCTGCGCCGAACAGCGCGTCCACCGACTGCGGGTGCACGGTGCCGAACACCAGGGCGGTGGTGGTGCCGGCGCGCAGCAGTTCCTTGAGGAAGATGCCGGCGACGTCGGCGGCATGGGCCGGGTCGGCGAACTGCTTCTCGGTGGGGAAGGTGTAGGTGTTCAGCCAGTCCAGCAGCTGCTCGCCGTAGGAGGCGATCATGCCGGTCTGCGGGTAGTGGATGTGGGTGTCGATGAAGCCGGGGGTGATCAGCGCGTCGCGGTACTCCACCACGTCGACGCCGCCCAGTTGCGGCAGCAGTTCGGGCGCGTGGCCGAGGCGGACGACCTTGCCGTCTTCCACCAGCAGGATGCCGTCCTCGAAGTACTGGTAGGACTTCTCCACACCGACTTCGGCCGGGTCGGCGACGCTGTGCAGGATGCTGGCGCGGTAGGCTTTGGCTTGAGTGCTCATCGATCTCTCTTCAGTCGTGTTTCGGGGCCGGGGCGCGCGCAGGCGCCGGGGCTGGATGGGCATGCGCCCATGCTACGGAAATTTCAGGCGCCGCTTTCGGCGGTGCGCGCGCGGCGGCTCGTGGGTAACAGTTTGGCCACGGTGTTCTCGCCCTTGGCGGTCTCCTGACCGAAGGTGGCGTTGTAGGTGGCGATGACTTCGCCGGCGATGGACACGGCAATCTCCACCGGCAGCTTGCCCTTCACTTCGCTGATGCCCATGGGGCAGCGCATGCGCTGCACGGTGTCGGCGGCGAAACCGCGGTCGCGCAGGCGGTGTTCGAACTTCGCGCGCTTGGTGTCCGAGCCGATCAGGCCGAAGTAAGTGAAGTCGTTGCGCTCGAGGATCTTCGCGGTCAGTTCCAGGTCCAGCGCGTGGTTGTGGGTCATGACGATGAAGTAGCTGCCGGCGGGCATTTCGTCGATTTCGTCGATCACGTCCTCGTTGATCACGCGGGTCACGCCGTCGGGGATGTAGCCGGGGAATTCGGCCTCCCGCGAGTCGATCCAGCGCACCTTGCACGGCAGGCTGGCGAGCAGCGGCACCAGGGCGCGGCCGACGTGGCCGGCACCGAACACGGCGATGTGCGCCTGGGGCTGGCCCATGGGTTCGAACAGCAGCACGGTGGCGCCGCCGCAGCACTGACCGAGGCTGGCGCCAAGGCTGAAGCGCTCGAGCTTCGGTTCGCGCTCGCGGTTCTGCAGCATCTCGCGGGCGATGGCCATGGCCTTGAATTCGAGGTGGCCGCCGCCGATGGTGTCGTAGGCCCTGTCGGCGCTGACCACCATCTTCGAGCCGGCGTTGCGCGGGGTCGAGCCGCGCTCTTCGATGATGGTCACCAGCACGCTGGCTTCGGCGCGCTGTTGCAGGTCGGCGAGGGCACTGATCCAGTTCATCGTTGCGAACCTCAAGGGTGGGCTTCTCGTAGGAGCGGACTCTGTCCGCGATGGCATCCGGCGCGATGCGGACCTATCGCGGACGGAGTCCGCTCCTACGGTTGTCTGTCATTTCGTGGGGCGCATTCGGCGTTCCACGGTTCTTGAAAGGGTGGGGCGCCGCTGGCCCGGGGGAGGACGGGATTGGGGACGTCTTCCCGTGCCAGCGGCTCCCCATGGTCACTGCATCACGCCGGCTCGACCTGAGCCTGCGCCTTGTCCGCCTGGGCCAGCTTCAGCTTGCGCATCTGCTCCACGCCCCAGAGTACGCGCTCGGGGGTGGCCGGGGCGTCGATCTGCGGTTGGGCGCAGTAGTCGGCCAGGCTGGCCACGGCGTCCTTGATCGCGCAGAACACCGAAATGCCCAGCATGAACGGCGGCTCGCCGACGGCCTTGGAGTGGAACACCGTCTGCTCCGGGTTCTTGCGGTTTTCCACCAGCTTCACCCGCAGGTCGATCGGCATGTCGGCAACCGCCGGAATCTTGTAGCTCGCCGGGCCATTGGTCATCAGCTTGCCCTTGGCGTTCCAGACCAGCTCTTCCATGGTCAGCCAGCCCATGCCCTGGACGAAGCCGCCTTCCACCTGGCCGATGTCGATGGCCGGGTTCAGCGAGGCGCCGACGTCATGGAGGATGTCGCTGCGCAGCATCTTGTACTCGCCGGTGAGGGTGTCGACGATCACCTCCGAGCAGGACACGCCATAGGCGAAGTAGTAGAACGGCCGGCCACGCGCCTGGCTGCGGTCGTAGTAGATCTTCGGCGTGCGGTAGAAGCCGGTGGAGGAGAGCGACACCTGGCCGAAGTAGGCCTGCTGCACCAGTTCCTCGAAGGGCACGATCAGATCGCGCACGCGCACCTGGTTGTTGCGGAACTCGATGTCTTCCTCGGTCACTTTCCAGTGCTTGGCGGCGAACTCCACCAGGCGCTGCTTGAGGGTTTCGGCGGCGTTCTGCGCGGCCTTGCCGTTCAGGTCGGCACCGGAAGAGGCTGCGGTCGGCGAGGTGTTGGGCACCTTGTCGGTGTTGGTCGCGGTGATCTGCACGCGGTCGATGTCGACCTGGAAGACCTCGGCGACCACCTGGGCGACCTTGGTGTTCAGGCCCTGGCCCATCTCGGTGCCGCCATGGTTCAGGTGGATGCTGCCGTCGGTGTAGATGTGGATCAGCGCGCCGGCCTGGTTGAGGAAGGTGGCGGTGAAGCTGATGCCGAACTTCACCGGGGTCAGCGCCAGGCCTTTCTTCAGCACCGGACTGCTGGCGTTGAACTCGCGGATCTCGGCGCGGCGCTTGGCGTACTCGGCGCTGGCCTCCAGCTCCTCGGTCATTTCCTGCAGCAGGTTGTGTTCCACCTGCTGGTAGTAGTGGGTGACGTTGCGCTCGTCCTTGCCGTAGTAGTTGCGCTTGCGCACCTCCAGCGGGTCCTTGCCGAGGTGGCGCGCGACCGCATCCATGATCTCCTCGATGGCGACCATGCCCTGCGGGCCGCCGAAGCCGCGGTAGGCGGTGTTCGACGCGGTGTTGGTCTTGCAGCGGTGACCGTTCACCGTGGCGTTGCCGAGGAAGTAGGCGTTGTCCGAGTGGAACATCGCGCGGTCGACGATGGAGCCGGAGAGGTCCGGCGAGTACCCGCAGTTGCCGGCCAGGTCGATGTTGATGCCATGCAGCAGGCCGTCGTCGTCGAAGCCCACGTCGTATTCGACATAGAAGGGGTGGCGCTTGCCGGTCATCTGCATGTCTTCGACGCGCGGCAGGCGCATCTTCGCCGGGCGGCCGGTGAGGCGCGCGATTACTGCGCACAGGCATGCCGGAGCGGCCGCCTGGGTTTCCTTGCCGCCGAAGCCGCCGCCCATGCGGCGCATGTCGATGACCACCTTGTTGAAGGAGATGCCCAGCACTTCGGCCACCAGCTTCTGCACTTCGGTGGGGTTCTGCGTCGAGGTGTAGACGATCACGCCGCCGTCTTCGGTGGGCATCACCGAGGAGATCTGCGTCTCCAGGTAGAAGTGCTCCTGGCCACCGATGTGCAGGGTGCCCTGGATGCGGTTCGGCGCGGTGGCGAGCTTGCCTGCGGAGTCGCCGATCTTGTGCTGGTGGCTGTCGAGCACGAAGTGCTTCTTGCGCAGCGCTTCGACCACGTCGAGCACCGGCTCCAGGTCTTCGTATTCGATGATCGCGGCCATGGCCGCCTTGCGGGCGGTTTCCAGGCTGTCGGCGGCTACTGCGATGACCATCTGGCCGACGTACTCGACTTTGCCGTCCGCCAGCAGCGGGTCACCGGCGACCACCGGGCCGATGTCCAGCTGGCCGGGTACGTCGTCCTTGGTGATAGCGATTGCCACGCCGGGGAACTGGTAGCAGGGGCTCACGTCCAGCTTGGTGATGCGCGCATGGGCGCGGTCGCTCATGCGGGCATAGACGTGCAGCTGGTTGGGGAACTCGAGGCGGTCGTCGATGTAGATCGCCTCGCCGCTGACGTGCTTGGGCGCGCTCTCGTGCTTGACGCTGCGGCCCACGCCAGTGGTCAGGTCGGCGCGGAACAGTTCGGCGAGTTCTTCCTGGCTCTTCTGAGGCTTATGCATAGTGGGTCACCCGGGTTACGGCCTGAGGGGCTTCCAGTTCCAGGAAGCACTTGCGCAGCAGGTTCTGTGCGGTGAGCAGGCGGTATTCCTTGCTCGCACGGAAGTCGGTGAGCGGGGTGAAGTCCTCGCTCAGTGCTTGCGCGGCACGCTCGAAGGTGGCGCTGTTGAAGGGCTGGCCCAGCAGCGCGGCTTCGCAGGCGGTGGCGCGTTTCGGGATGGCGGCCATACCGCCGAAACCGGTGCGCACGGCGGAGATCCGGCCGTCTTCCACGGTGAGCTGAAACGCGGCGCAGACAGCGGAAATGTCGTCGTCCAGGCGCTTGGAGACCTTGTAGGCGCGGAACGCCTGGTTGGCCTGCGGACGCGGGATGATCACCTGCTCGATGAACTCGCCCTCCTGGCGCGCGGTGACCTTGTAGTCGATGAAGTATTCATCGATCGGCAGCTCGCGGCGTTCGCTGCCCTTGCGCAGCACCAGGCGTGCACCGAGGGCGATCAGCAGCGGCGGCGAGTCGCCGATGGGGGAGGCGTTGCCGATGTTGCCGCCCAGGGTGCCCTGGTTGCGGATCTGCAGCGAGGCGAAGCGGTGCAGCAGCTCGCCGAAGTCCGGGTAATCGCGGGACAGGGCTTCGTAGCAGTCGGTCAGCGGAGTCGCGGCGCCGATCTCGATGCGGTCGTCGAAGACTTCGACGCGCTTCATTTCCTCGACATGGCCGACGTAGATCATCACCGGCAGTTCGCGGTGGAACTGGGTGACTTCCAGGGCCAGGTCGGTGCCGCCGGCCAGCAGGCGGGCCTGCGGGTTGGCGGTATAGATGTCGGCCAGGTCGGCGATGGTCAGCGGCAGCAGGCAGCGCTTGTCGCCGCTGTTGAGCTCGGCGGTTTCGCGCGGGGCGATGGCCTTGAGCTGGGCGATGATTTCCGGTTGGGCGGCGTCGAACTGGTCCGGCTGTTTCTGGCAGCAGGACTGCTCGGCGGCCTCCAGGATCGGGCGATAGCCGGTGCAGCGGCAGAGGTTGCCGGCCAGCGCTTCGTGGGCTTCGGCCTTGCGATCTTCGGCAGTCTCGCCTGCGCTGTTCTTCTGCAGGGCGAAGAGCGACATGACGAAGCCGGGGGTGCAGAAGCCGCACTGCGAACCGTGGCAGTCGACCATGGCCTGCTGCACGCCGTGCAGTTCGCCACGGTGCTTGAGGTCATCGACGCTGATCAGCTGCTTGCCGTGCAGCGAGGAGACGAAGGTCAGGCAGGAGTTGAGGGTGCGGTAGCGGATGCGCTCGGCGCCTTCTTCGCCGACCAGTTCGCCGACGACCACGGTGCAGGCGCCGCAGTCACCGGAGGCGCAGCCCTCCTTGGTGCCGGTCTTGCCCAGGGTCTGGCGCAGGTAGTTGAGCACGGTGAGGTTGGGGTCGAGGCGGTCTTCGACGCGCAGCTCGCGGTTGAGCAGGAACCTGATCAAGGCTGGCCTCCAGGCGGGTTCTTGTTTTTGGTAGGGCACTGGATGATGAATTTATGAAAAGCTGACTTTTGAGTCAATAAAAATTCTGTCCAAGTGGTCAGAAAGTTTCTCTGTGGGTGATGAGTGGAGCTTTTGTAGGAGCGAGCTTGCTCGCGAACAGGAGCGTAGGGCGCATAACGCGCCAGCGTTATCCGCCGCGTGGCCGCTGGCGGATAACCCGTTCCGGGTTATGCGCCCTACGTCCGACAACTGCACGCTTTTGTAGGAGCGAGCTTGCTCGCGAACAGCGGTGATTGCCAGTGACTGATCAAGGGTGTAACGCACTCTTTGGGATGGAGCTGAGGGGAAGAAGAGCTTCGCGAGCAAGCTCGCTCCTACCAAGAGCCAAAAGCAAAGCCAGAAGCAAAAAAGGCGGCAAGCCGGGGTAGGGCTTGCCGCCAAGGTGTGGAACGCTTTGGTCAGGCTTGCTGGGTGGCGCTCAGCTGGTATTCCTCGCCGGCATAGTAGGCACGCACCCGTGGGTTCATCACCGCGCGCCAGAGCGGCGGGAACAGCGCGAGGACGATCATCCCGGCATAGCCGTTGGGCAATTGCGGGCTTTCCTCGAAGTGCCGCAGCACCTGGTAGCGGCGCTTGGCGTTGGCGTGGTGATCGGAGTGCCGTTGCAGGTGGAAGAGGAACAGGTTGGTCAGCAGGAAGTTGCTGTTCCAGGAATGCTCGTGGGTGGTCCGCTCGTAGCGCCCGGTTTCCAGGCGACGGCGGTGCAGGCCGTAATGTTCAACGTAGTTGACGATCTCCAGCAGGGTGAAGGCCATCACCGACTGACCGATGAAGTAGAGCGCGCCAATCCAGCCGAAGGCGATGCTGAAGCCGACCAGGAACAGCGCGCTGAGTGCGTACCACCCGATCAACTCGTTGCGCCAGTGCAGCGCGGGCAGGCCCTTGCGCTTGAGGCGCTCGCTCTCCAGCTTCCAGGCGTTGAGGAAGTTGTGCTTGTAGGCGTGGGGCAGGAAGGCATACAGGCTCTGGCCATAGCGCGAGGACGAGGCGTCTTCCGGGGTTGAGACGTGTACGTGGTGCCCGCGCACATGTTCGACCTTGAACCCCGCGTAGCACACCGCCGCCAGCAGCAGGCCGCCGGCGTTCTGCTCCAGTTGCGGGTCCTTGTGGATCAGCTCGTGGGACACGGTGATGCCGATGGCGCCCATCACCGTGCCCACCGAAAGAATCCAGCCGAGCTGGCCGACCCAGTTCCAGGCGTCATAAGTGGCCAGCACCCAGCCGCCATAGACCAGCATGCCCAGCAGCAGCGGCACGGTCAGCAGGCTGAGGAGGCGGTAGTAGCCCTCGCGCTCCATGGGCGGCACTTCGTCGACTTCGTCCGGGTTGGCCGGGTCGCGGCCGACCACGAAGTCCAGCAGCGGGATCACCCCGAACACCACGGTGATCACCAGCCAGGCCCAGGCATTGGGGTAGTTGCTGCCGTACGACCACCAGTAACTGAGCGGAATGCCGAACACCGGCACCAGCCAGATCCAGTAACCGGCCTTTTTCAGGCGCAGCATCCAGGCAGGGGAAAGGAAGGCGAACATGGGCGACTCCCGAAACGTCTTTATGTAGGATTGTCAGACAATCCTGCGCCCGTTCTTCCCGTTGGATGCACCAACCTTCGTTCTGTCGTCGACCCGCCGGAGGGGATGGTGCGGTAACACCCTGTGTTACACTGCACGGCCGCAGCACCCCATCGAAAGCGCCTCGATTCTTAAGGACAACCATGACGTTCAAGGCCCCGGACAGCCTGGCTGAGCAGATCGCGCACCACCTTGCCGAACGCATCATCCGGGGCGAACTCAAGGAGCGCGAGCGCATTCAGGAGCAGAAGGTCACCCAGACCCTCAACGTCAGTCGCGGTTCGGTCCGCGAGGCGTTGCTCATCCTCGAGCGCCGCCACCTGGTGGTGATCCTGCCGCGCCGAGGTGCGCAGGTCTCCGAACTCTCCGCGGCGCACGTCGAGAGCCTGTACTCGCTGGTCACCGAGCTGTACATCATGCTCGCCAGCAGCGTGGCCCGGCGCTGGCGCGAAGAGGGCGACCTGCAGCCGTTCCTGGCGATCCAGCAGCGCCTGCTCGACAACCTCGAACGCGGCGACATCAACGCCTTCGTCGAATCCAGTTTCGACATCATGCGTGCCGCCTTCCCGTTCGCCGCCAATCCCTACCTGCAGGAAACCGTGGACAACCTCCTGCCGGCCATCAGCCGCACCTATCATCTGGCCCTGGAACGCCGCAAAGGCGAAATGAGCCAGTTCATCGGCAGCTTCGAGCAATTGCTTCGCGCCGTGGTCGGACGTGACGAGGCGGCGATCCGCGAGGTGCTGCTCGACTACAGTCGGCGCAACAGCCAACTGGTCCTGGCCGCGCTGGCCGAACGTTAAGCATCCGGGGGAGGGCGCATGCGGCTCAAGTGCATCAAGCTGGCGGGCTTCAAGTCCTTCGTCGATCCGACGACGGTCAGTTTCCCGAGCAACATGGCGGCGGTGGTCGGCCCCAACGGTTGCGGAAAATCCAACATCATCGACGCCGTTCGCTGGGTGATGGGCGAGAGTTCGGCGAAGAACCTCCGTGGCGAGTCGATGACTGACGTCATCTTCAACGGCTCCAACACGCGCAAGCCGGTGACCCAGGCGTCCATCGAACTGGTGTTCGACAACTCCGACCAGACCCTGCTGGGCGAATACGCCAGCTACACCGAGATTTCCATCCGCCGCCGCGTTACCCGCGACGGCCAGAACACCTACTTCCTCAACGGCACCAAGTGCCGGCGCCGGGATATCACCGACATCTTCCTCGGCACCGGCCTGGGGCCGCGCAGCTACTCGATCATCGAACAGGGCATGATCTCCAAGCTGATCGAGGCCAAGCCCGAGGACCTGCGCAACTTCATCGAGGAAGCCGCCGGCATCTCCAAGTACAAGGAGCGTCGCCGCGAGACCGAGAACCGCATCCGTCGCACCCAGGAAAACCTCGCGCGCCTGACCGACCTGCGCGAAGAACTGGAGCGCCAGCTGGAACGCCTGCACCGCCAGGCCCAGTCGGCGGAGAAGTACCAGGAGTTCAAGGCCGAGGAGCGCACCCTCAAGGCCCAGCTCGGCGCCCTGCGCTGGCGCGACCTGAACGAGCAGACCGGGCAGAAGGAAAAGGTGATCGGCGACCAGGAAGTGGCCTTCGAGGCCCTTGTCGCCGAGCAGCGCAGCGCCGACGCCAGCATCGAGCGCCTGCGCGACGGCCACCACGAGCTGTCGGAAACCTTCAACCAGGTGCAGGGCCGCTTCTATTCCGTGGGCGGCGACATCGCCCGCGTCGAGCAGAGCATCCAGCACGGCCAGCAGCGCCTGCGCCAGTTGCAGGACGACCTGCGCGAGGCGGAGAAGTCCCGCCAGGAAACCGAATCCCACCTGGGCCACGACCGTACCCTGTTGGCCACCTTGGCCGAAGAGCTGGAGCAGCTGGCCCCGGAACAGGAAATCAGCGCCGCCGCTGCCGAGGAGGCCACCGTCGGCCTGGAAGAGGCCGAGCAGCGCATGCAGGACTGGCAGCAGCGCTGGGACGCCTTCAACCAGCAGAGCGCCGAGCCGCGCCGCGAGGCGGAAGTCCAGCAGTCGCGCATCCAGCACCTGGAGCTGAGCCTGGAGCGCCAGGGCGAGCGCCAGCGCCGCCTGAACGACGAGCGCGCGCAACTGGCCGCCGACCCGGAAGATGCCGCGATCCTCGAACTGAGCGAGCAGGTCGCCGCCATCGAACTGCTGCTGGAAGAATCACAGATCGAAGAGCAGGAACTGGCCGAGCGCCTGGAGCGCGTACGCCAGTCCCTGCAGGAAAGCACTGCCGCGCAGCACCAGGCGCAGGGCGAGTTGCAGCGCCTGAACGGCCGCATCGCCTCGCTGGAAGCGTTACAGCAGGCCGCACTCGATCCGGGCGACGGCACCGCGCAGTGGCTGCGCCAGCAGGGGCTGGAGCAGCGCCCACGCCTCGCCGAGGGCCTGCGCGTGCAACCGGGCTGGGAGCTGGCGGTGGAAACCGTGCTCGGCGCCGACCTGCACGGCGTACTGCTGGACGATGTGAAGGGTCTGCCGTTCGACGCGCTGGAAAAGGGCGAGCTGCGCTTGCTCGATCTGGCCGCCGGCGCCGTTTCCCGTCCCGGCAGCTTGCTGGACAAGGTCGAGACGAATGTCGACCTGAGCTACTGGCTGGGCCGCGTGCGCCCGGTGGAAACCCTCGACCAGGCACTGGCCCAGCGCGCTTCGCTGGGTGACGGCGAAAGCCTGATCAGCCGCGACGGCTACTGGGTCGGCCGCAACTTCCTGCGCGTGCGTCGGGGCGAATCCGCCGATGGCGGTGTGCTGGCGCGCGGCCAGGAGCTGGAGCGCCTCTATATCGAGCGCGAGACGCTGGAGCAGCGCCTGGCTGAAATCGACGAGCTACTGGTACGCCTGCGCGACGAGCAGCGCCAGGCCGAAGAAGGCCGCGACACAGTGCGCCGCCGTTTGCAGGACGAAGGCCGCCGCCAGGGCGAATTGAAGGCTCAATTGTCAGCGCAGCAGGCCAAGGTCGAGCAGTTGACCCTGCGCCGCCGCCGTCTGGACGAGGAGCTGGCGGAACTGGCCGAGCAGCACGCCATCGAGCAGGAACAACTGGGCGAAGCCCGCCTGAGCCTGCAGGAAGCGCTGGACGCCATGGCGGTGGACACCGAGCGCCGCGAATCGCTGCTGGCCGAGCGCGACGGCATGCGCGAGAAGCTCGACCGCATCCGCCAGGAATCCCGCCAGCACAAGGACCATGCTCACCAGTTGGCCGTGCGCGTCGGCTCCCTGCGCGCCCAGCACGAATCCACCCGCCAGGCGCTGGAGCGCCTGGACAGCCAGGCCGTGCGCCTGGTCGAGCGCTGCGAGCAGCTCAACCTCAACCTGGAGGAGGGCGCCGCGCCGCTGGAAGAGCTGCGCATGCGCCTGGAAGAGCTGCTCGACCGGCGCATGGCGGTGGAAGATGAACTCAAGCACGCGCGCCTGGCCCTGGAAGATGCCGACCGCCAGCTGCGCGATGCCGAGAAGCGCCGCACCCAGGCCGAACAGCAGTCGCAACTGCTGCGTGGCCAGCTGGAGCAGCAGCGCATGGAGTGGCAGGCCCTGAGCGTGCGGCGCAAGGCGTTGCAGGAGCAGCTCCACGAGGACGGATACGACCTGCATGGCGTGCTGGCGACCCTGCCGCACGATGCCGCCGAGAAAATCTGGGAAACCCGCCTGGAAGAACTGGCCGCGCGCATCGGCCGGCTGGGCCCGATCAACCTGGCGGCCATCGAGGAATACCAGCAGCAATCCGAGCGTAAACGCTACCTGGACGACCAGAACGACGACCTGGTGGAAGCGCTGGAAACCCTGGAAAACGTGATCCGCAAGATCGACAAGGAAACCCGCAACCGCTTCAAGGAAACCTTCGACCAGATCAATGCTGGCCTTCAGGCATTGTTCCCCAAGGTTTTCGGCGGCGGCCACGCTTATCTGGAACTTACCGGCGAGGATCTACTCGATACCGGGGTGGCGATCATGGCGAGGCCGCCGGGCAAGAAGAACAGCACCATCCATCTGCTGTCCGGTGGCGAGAAGGCCCTGACCGCTCTGGCGCTGGTATTTGCGATCTTCCAGCTGAACCCGGCACCGTTCTGCATGCTCGACGAAGTCGATGCGCCGCTGGACGATGCCAACGTCGGCCGTTATGCGCGGCTGGTGAAGGAGATGTCGGAGAAAGTGCAGTTCATCTATATCACTCACAACAAGATCGCCATGGAGATGGCCGATCAACTGATGGGTGTGACGATGCACGAGCCGGGATGTTCGCGACTGGTGGCGGTGGATGTCGAGGAAGCGGTGGCATTGGCCGAAGCCTGATTTGGATACAACTTGCAGGGTGCTTTTGGAAGACTAGGCTAGGCTTGTAAGGCATTGATTATATTGAGGTAGCCATCGCGCCACGGACGAACTCGCGATAGGCTGTGAAAAGTTGCAAAGACCAGGCGGAGTGTCGCCACAAGCAGTGTAAAGTTGCGTGCGAGCGTGTTAGCTTAACGCCCACTTTTGTATCGCGTGGAAAACATCAGTCAGAACATGAAGTTGGCTCCACGTTTTCAAGGGATAGGATGTCCTTTTCTTCATCATCATTTTTTGTTCAGGGGCTACGGGATTAGATGGATATCGGTCTGCGCGAATGGCTGATCGTCATTGGGCTTATCGTGATCGCCGGCATTCTGTTCGACGGCTGGCGTCGTATGCGGGGTGGCAAGGGCAAGTTGCGCTTCAAACTGGATCGCCACTTCGCCAACCAGCCTGACGATGGGGATGACAGCAACCCTGAACTGCTCGGGCCGTCCCGCGTAGTCGAGCACCGCGAGCCGGCGCTCGACGAGGAAGACCTGCCCAAGGTCAGCGCCAAGGAGTCGCGCGGCAAGCGCCGTGGCGAACCGCGCCAGGGCGACCTGAACCTGGACGACCCGGCGCCGAACCTGCTCGGCCCGCTGGACGAGGAAGACTTCCCCAACCCGCTGGACGAAGCCCCGCTGGAGAAGGAAAAGCCGAAGAAGGAGCGCAAGAAGGACAAGGAGCGCGCCGCTGCCCCGTCCGCCGCTGCTTCCGCGCCCCTGGCTCCGGTCGAGGAAGTGCTGATCATCAACGTCATCAGCCGCGACGAGAGCGGCTTCAAGGGCCCGGCGCTGCTGCAGAACATTCTGGAAAGCGGCCTGCGCTACGGCGAAATGGACATCTTCCACCGCCACGAGAGCATGGCCGGCAACGGCGAAGTGCTGTTCTCCATGGCCAATGCGGTCAAGCCGGGTACCTTCGATCTGGACAACATCGACCAGTTCAGCACCCGCGCCGTGAGCTTCTTCCTCGGCCTGCCGGGCCCGCGCCATCCCAAGCAGGCGTTCGACGTGATGATCGCCGCCGCCCGCAAGCTGGCCCAGGAACTCAACGGCGAGCTGAAGGACGAGCAGCGCAGCGTGATGACCGCGCAGACCATCGAGCACTACCGCCAGCGCATCATCGATTTTGAACGGCGCGCCCTGACCCAGCAGAAGCGCTAAGCTTCCCGCAAGCTGCACAGAAGCCCCAAGCGACCCTTGGGGCTTCGTATTTCTACCTCAAGCAGAAAAGCCGCCCGAGATTCCCGCATGACCGACTCCCAGACCGCTGCCGAACGCATCGCCCAGCTGCGCAGCGAGCTCGACGACCACAGCTACCGCTACTACGTGCTCGACGAGCCGAGCGTGCCGGATGCCGAGTACGACCGCCTGTTCCGCGAGCTGAAGGCGCTGGAGACCGAACATCCCGAGCTGATCACGCCCGAGTCGCCCACCCAGCGCGTCGGCGGCGCGGCGGCCTCGGCCTTCGGCGAGGTGCGCCATGAAGTGCCGATGCTGAGCCTGGGCAACGCCTTCGAAGAGCAGGACCTGAACGACTTCGACCGCCGCGTGCGCGAGGGCTTGGCGGACCAGTTGCCGTCCGCCGACCTGTTCGGCGGCGGCGCCGAGGTAGAATACAGCTGCGAGCCGAAGCTCGACGGCCTGGCTGTCAGCCTGCTGTACGAGAACGGCCTGCTCACCCGTGGCGCCACCCGTGGCGATGGCACCACTGGCGAAGACATCAGCGTCAACGTCCGTACCATCCGCAACGTGCCGCTGCGCCTGAAAGGCGAGGGCTGGCCGGCGGTGCTGGAAGTGCGTGGCGAAGTGTTCATGTCCAAGGCCGGTTTCGAGGCGCTCAACCAGCGCCAGATGGAGGCCGGCGGCAAGACCTTCGCCAACCCACGCAACGCCGCCGCAGGCAGCCTGCGCCAACTGGATTCGAAGATCACCGCCAGCCGTCCGCTGGAGTTCTGCTGCTACGGTTTCGGTCGCGTCGAGGGCGGCACGCTGCCCGGCACCCAGGTCGGCATCCTCGAGGCTCTCAAGGGCTGGGGTATCCCGATCAGTCGCGAGCTGAAGCTGGCCAAGGGCGTCGAGGGCTGCCGCGCCTATTACGAAGACATCGGCGCCCGCCGCGACAGCCTCGCCTACGAGATCGATGGCGTGGTGTTCAAGGTCAACCGTATCGACTTCCAGCGCGAACTGGGCTTCCGCGCCCGCGAACCGCGTTGGGCCATTGCCCACAAGTTCCCGGCGCGTGAAGAGCTGACCGAACTGCTCGATGTGGAATTCCAGGTCGGCCGCACTGGCGCCGTGACTCCCGTCGCGCGCCTGAAGCCGGTGCAGGTGGCCGGCGTGACCGTTTCCAACGCCACCCTGCACAACATGGACGAGGTAGCGCGCCTGGGGCTGATGATCGGCGATACGGTGATCATCCGCCGCGCCGGCGACGTGATCCCGCAGGTCATGCAGGTGGTCACCGAGCGGCGTCCGGCGGATGCGCGCCCGGTGGAGATTCCCACCCAGTGCCCGGTGTGCGGCTCGCAGGTCGAGCGCACCCAGCTGGTCAAGCGCAGCAAGGGCAAGGAGTCGGTCAGCGAAGGTGCCATCTACCGTTGCGTCGGTCGGCTGTTCTGCCAGGCGCAGCTCAAGCAGGCGATCATCCACTTCGTCTCGCGCCGCGCCATGGACATCGACGGCCTCGGCGACAAGATCGTCGAGCAACTGGTGGACAAGGGGCTGGTGAAGTCGCCCGCCGACCTCTACACCCTGACCTACGAGCAGGTCATCGAGCTGGAAGGTTTCGCCGAGGTTTCCACGCGCAACCTGCTGGGCTCCATTGCCGAGAGTCGCACGCCGAGCCTGGCGCGCTTCGTCTTCGCCCTGGGCATCCCCGACGTGGGCGAGGAGACCGCCAAGCTGCTGGCGCGCTCCCTGGGTTCGCTGGCGCGCATCCAGAAGGCGCTGCCGGAGGTGCTGACCTACCTGCCCGACGTGGGCGGCGAAGTGGCCTTCGAGATCCACAACTTCTTCGACGATGAGCACAATCGCAGCGTCATCGCCGAGCTGCTCGATCCGCAGCACGGCGTCCAGTTGCAGGAGGAGGGCGAGGTTTCCGCCGAGTTCGCTGCCTGCGCGACCCTGGCCGGGTTCATCGACAAGCTGAACATTCCCTTCATTGCCGCGACTGGCGCCGAGAAGCTGGCTGACAGGACGGGCAGTCTCGACGCGCTGATTTCCCTCAGCCAGGACTGGCTGGACCTCAGCACCCTCAAGGGCGTGAACGAGAAGGCCAGGCAGTCCATGCGCGAATATTTCGCCGACGCCGCCCGCGTCGAGCGCGCCAAGGCCGTCGAAGCGCAACTGCTGGAATTCGGCATGCACTGGCGCAGCGAGCGCAAGGTGGTCGAAGGCCTGCCGCTGGCCGGCCAGACCTGGGTGCTGACCGGCACCCTGGAGGCCATGAGCCGCGACGTCGCCAAGGAAAAACTCGAAAGCCTGGGCGCCAAGGTGGCCGGCTCGGTCTCGGCCAAGACCCATTGCGTCGTGGCCGGACCGGGGGCGGGTTCAAAGTTGGCCAAGGCCCAGGAACTTGGCGTCGCCGTGATGGACGAAGAGCAGCTGGTCAAGCTGCTGGTCGAACACGGCATCGGCGCCTGACACACCCTTAACGATCCATGTACCCAGGAGCTATTTCATGCCCATGACCAAGGACCAACTGGTTCGCGACATCGCCGAATCCCTCGACCTGACCCAGGCCGCTGTGCGCGGCGTGTTCGAGCAGCTGGCGCAGATCGCCCAGGATTCCCTGGAGAACGACGGTGAACTGACCCTGCCGGGTATCGGCAAGCTCAAGGTCAGCGAGCGCGCCGCCCGCACCGGCCGCAACCCGCAGACCGGCAAGACCATCCAGATCGCCGCGAAGAAGTCGGTTCGCCTGGTGCCGGCCAAGGCCCTGGTCGACAGCCTGAACTGATCGGCAGGCCCGCTCCGCCCCCTGCGTTGTGATACAGAGCGGGGTGGGCCGTCCGTTTACGGAGAGCGAGATGGACAAGGCAAGAAAGCAGCGCCTGCTTGGCGTGGCGGCGCTGGTGTTGCTGTTCGGGGCCTACGTGGCCTGGACTGAGCGTCCGCAGATCGTCCTGCATTACGAAGGGCAGGGCGGGCCGTCGATGAGCTACAGCTTCAAGGAAAATGGCGAGGAAACGCTCGCTGGCGAGATCAAGCCTGGCGAGGCGCGGGTATTCCCGCTGCGGCTGTGGCGCTCGGGCGAATACCGCGTGGCCTTCCAGTTTCACCAGGGCGCGGAGCGCTACTCCACCTTCAGCACCCGTCCGGGCTACAGCAAGATGGACCTGTTCATCGGGCCGAACCTGGAAGTCTCCACCCAGCCTCGGCCCGAAGGGCTGATCCAGGCGCAATAGTCCGGCGGCCGAAGATCGCACCTAAGTGCTTGAAGTGCTTGTAACTTGCGAACAAGCCGCTACAATGGCGCGGCTCGCCGAACTGGCGAGATTTGCAATGGTGGCCCTGTCGGTCCCCCCGCAATGATTACCCGTTAACCTGGTCAGGTCCGGAAGGAAGCAGCCACAGCGGGAACATCGTGTGCCGGGGTGTGGCTGGCGGGGCCGCCTCCATTTCAGGGGCAGGAAAGTCGCTCCGCCATTCCGGCGTCGAGCTCCGGCCCCTTCCTTCAGGCTGCATCCCGCCAGTATCCAGCGCCTCAGCCGCCGTCACTTCAACGATAGTGGCTGAGGATTCGCTCGATCTCCCCAGAAGCCTTCAGCGCCGCCAGGGCCGAGAGAACCTCGTCGGCGGGGGCGTCCGGGCTGTCCAGCACCAGGCAGGACAGCGGGGTTTCCTCGATGATGCTGGCAATCGTCAGGCGCTGGTTCTGGGGGAGCGCCCGGTTGAACCAGTCCAGGGCGATTTCGCTGCTGATGGCGTACTGATAGCGGCCAATCTGCAGCTTTTTCAGCACCAGTTCCTGGTTGCGCGCTTCGTCGCGGGTTGCCCGGCCGCTGTCCAGTACCGGCTGCAGGCGCGGGTAGTGATAGCCGAGCACGGTGCCGATAGCCTGGCCGGAAAGACTCTGCAGGTCGCCCTTGAGGCCGTCGCGGCTGACCAGCAGGTCGCGCTGCGTCATCAGCGGCACGCTCCAGCGGTAATCGTGGAATTCGTGTTCGGTCCAGGCTGGCGCGACATAGCAACGCACGTCTATCTGGTGACTGAGCAGGGCCTGTTCCACGCGAGCGCGCGGCAGGAGATGGAAGACCGGCTCGCGATGCGCCTGGCGGGCGGTTTCGGTGAACAGTTCGTAGAGAATACCGCCGGTCAGCCTGCCGTCTTCGATTCGGGCCAGGGGCATTGCCCAGCTGTCGACCACCGAGAAGCGCAGGGGGCGATCCTCGGCGAGGGTGACGGCAGAGCTGAACAGCAGGACGATGGCGAGCAGGCGCATCAAGGCTCCGATGGCGGCGTAGTGGCGACACAATGCCTGTACGGATCGGGCCTTGCCAAGATGTACCAACGGCCAGAGCCGACATCGGGTGCAATTTACGGTCCGCTTCGCTAGGATTAGCCCACTTCTGCTCACCTGTCGCGATGGATATCAATGAGTTATCAGGTTCTTGCCCGCAAATGGCGTCCGCGTTCGTTTCGCGAAATGGTCGGCCAGACCCATGTGCTCAAGGCCCTGATCAACGCGCTGGACAACCAGCGCCTGCACCACGCCTACCTGTTCACCGGTACCCGCGGTGTGGGCAAGACCACCATCGCGCGCATCCTGGCCAAGTGCCTGAACTGCGAGACGGGCGTCAGCTCGACGCCGTGCGGGCAGTGCTCGGTGTGTCGCGAGATCGATGAAGGCCGTTTCGTCGACCTGATCGAAGTCGACGCCGCCAGCCGCACCAAGGTCGAGGACACCCGCGAGCTGCTCGACAACGTGCAGTACTCGCCGACCCGCGGTCGCTACAAGGTCTACCTGATCGACGAAGTGCACATGCTCTCCAGCCACAGCTTCAACGCCCTGTTGAAGACCCTGGAAGAGCCGCCGCCCCACGTGAAGTTCCTGCTGGCCACCACCGACCCGCAGAAGCTGCCGGTCACCATCCTCTCGCGCTGCCTGCAGTTCTCCCTGAAGAACATGCCGCCGGAGCGGGTGGTGGAGCACCTGACCCACGTCCTGGGCGCCGAGAACGTGCCCTTCGAGGAAGACGCCCTGTGGCTACTCGGCCGTGCCGCCGATGGCTCCATGCGTGATGCCATGAGCCTCACCGACCAGGCCATTGCCTTCGGTGAGGGCAAGGTACTGGCCGCCGACGTGCGCGCCATGCTTGGTACCCTGGATCATGGCCAGGTCTACGGCGTGCTCCATGCGCTGTTGGAAGGCGACGCCCGTGCGCTGCTCGAAGCCGTGCGCCACCTGGCCGAGCAGGGCCCCGACTGGGGCGGCGTGCTGGCTGAAATGCTCAATGTGCTGCACCGCGTGGCCATCGCCCAGGCGCTCCCCGAGGCGGTGGACAACGGCCAGGGCGACCGCGACCGCGTGCTGGCGCTGGCCCAGGCATTGCCCGCCGAGGACGTGCAGTTCTACTACCAGATGGGCCTGATCGGCCGCCGCGATCTTCCGCTGGCGCCCGATCCCCGTGGTGGCTTCGAGATGGTGCTGCTGCGCATGCTGGCCTTCCGCCCGGCCGATGCCGAGGGCTCACCGAGGTCGCCACTAAAGGACCTGGGGATCAGCAAGGCCACGGCTGATTCCAACCCGAACCCAGTGGCCGGCGCCTCCGTTGCGGCGCCGGTTGCATCCATTGCTCCGCCGCCCGCTGCCGCGCCAGTCGCTCCGGTCGCTCCGGTCGCCGAGGTTGCGCCGGTTGTCACCGCGCCCCAGCCTCAGGCGGCTCCGGCTCCGGCTCCGGCTCCGGTCGTGGAGGCAGCGCCTGTTACTGCTCCCGCGCCGGTGGTCGAAGCGGCCCCGGCTCCGGTCGAGCCGCAGCCGGAAGTTGTCGCCACGGCAGAGCCTGCCGCTCCGGCCGTCGAAGTGCAGCCGCCGGTTGCCGAAGTGCCGGTCGACCTGCCGTGGGACGAACCTGTTGCGCCGGTCGCCGTCGCCCCCTCGCCAGTCGAGCCTGCTGCACCTGCGCCTGCCCCCGTAGTGGCAGCGCCTGCTCCGGTACAAGCCGCAGCAGCGGCTGCGGTCGTGCCCGAAGCCCCGGCCGAGGACGACGACCGGGACGAAGAACCGCCGCCCGCCGAGGACTACTACGAAGTCGACATGGAGTCCTACGGCTACCTGGAGAACGAAGCGCAGCAGGAAGCCGCCGAGCCGGAACCCGAGCCCGCCGCCATGCCCGCGACCGGGCTGGCCGCCGAGTGGCTGGAGCTGTTCCCGCGCCTGGGCCTGGCCGGCCTGACCGCCAGCATCGGCGCCAACTGCACCCTGGTGGAGGTGGACGGCGACCGCTGGCACCTGCACCTGGACCCGGGGCAGAGCGCGCTGTTCAACCCCAACCAGCAGCGGCGCCTGAACGATGCGCTGAACCAGTTCCATGGCCGCACCCTGACCCTGCAGGTGACCGTGCAGAAGCCAGAGCAGGAAACCCCGGCCCAGGCCGCCGCACGCAAGCGTGCCGAGCGCCAGCGCCAGGCCGAGGCGTCCATCGCCGCCGACCCCTATGTGCTGCAGATGAAACAACAGTTCGCCGCGGTCGTCCGCGACGGTACTATCGAACCCCTGGAAGCAAAGGCGTGACAGCCTGCGCCTACGACTGAACGAATCGAGGAACTCGACATGATGAAAGGTGGCATGGCCGGCCTGATGAAGCAGGCCCAGCAGATGCAGGAAAAGATGCAGAAGATGCAGGAAGAGCTGGCCAACGCCGAAGTGACCGGTCAATCCGGCGCCGGCCTGGTGAGCGTGGTGATGACCGGTCGCCACGACGTCAAGCGCGTCTCCCTGGATGACAGCCTGATGCAGGAAGACAAGGAAATCCTCGAAGACCTGATCGCCGCCGCGGTGAACGACGCCGTGCGCAAGATCGAGCAGAACAACCAGGAGAAGATGTCCGGCATGACCGCCGGCATGCAACTGCCCCCGGGCTTCAAGATGCCCTTCTGAGTTCGCTCGTGCCGCCCATGCCCGGCGCATGGCGGCGTTGCCGTCGGGTTCGGAATCCTCATGTGCTACAGCACACTCCGGTTCCTCACCCGACGGCGCCTTGCCCTGCTTGGGCCTGAGCGGCCCGTTGCCCGATTTCTTCTCTCCCTGTTTTTGGGTTCGCGAGCCCGCTCGCTCCTACAGTCGTTCCAACCCTCGAAAAATATCCTGAGACCGTCCCATGAGCTTCAGCCCGCTGATCCGCCAACTGATCGACGCCCTGCGCACCCTGCCCGGAGTGGGGCAGAAGAGTGCCCAGCGCATGGCGCTGCAGCTGCTGGAGCGTGACCGCAGCGGCGGTCTGCGCCTGGCCCAGGCGCTGACCCAGGCGATGGAAGGCGTTGGCCACTGCAAGCAGTGCCGCACACTGTCCGAGGACGAGTTCTGCCCGCAGTGTTCCGACCCGCGTCGCGACGACAGCCTGCTGTGCGTGGTGGAAGGCCCGCTGGACGTGTTCGCCGTCGAGCAGACCGGCTATCGCGGCCGTTATTTCGTGCTCAAGGGGCACCTGTCGCCGCTGGACGGGCTCGGCCCGGAGGCCATCGGCATTCCCGAGCTGGAAGCGCGGATCAAGGCCGGCAACTTCAGCGAGATCATCCTCGCCACCAACCCCACGGTGGAAGGTGAGGCGACCGCCCACTACATCGCCCAGCTGCTCGGTGGCGGCGACCTGGTGCTGTCGCGCATCGCCCACGGCGTACCGCTGGGCGGCGAGCTGGAGCTGGTGGACGGCGGCACCCTGGCCCACGCCCTGGCGGGGCGCCGGCCCATCAGCGGCTAACGGCCGGCAAGGCGCAGCAGCGCCCGGTCATCCATCCCATAGGCAATCCACTTGCTCTCACGCCGGCCGCCCAGGCGCGAGTAGAAGCGTTCTGCCGCGTCATTGCCGGCCAGCACGTCCCACAGCAGGCGACCCGCGCCTTGTTCCAGCGCCCAGTGCGCTACGCGCCGCAGCAGCTGTTCGCCTACGCCGTTGCTGCGCTGTCCCTGGACGACATACAGCTCCTTGAGTCGAACGCTCGGACGCAGATCGAAGGTGAACGGAAGGACCTGGACGACGGCGTAACCACAGAGTGAATCGGTCTCGGCGACGAACACCCGGCATTGCGCCGCCGTGCCGAAGGCGCGTGTGAGCAGGGCGTCGGCGTCCACCGCGAAGTCATCGAGATAGTCTTCGAACTCCGCCAGTGCGCGCATCAGCTCCAGCACGGCCGGGACATCGTCCGGCCGTGCCTCGCGAATGGTCAGCAGGCGCACGAGATGCCTTCAGCCTGGCTGCACTGCTCATTGCCCTCGGTACCGACCAGCGTCAGTCCTTCGTCGAGCCAGCCGGTCACCCCGCCGATCATCTCCTTCACCGGCAGGCCCAGCGCGGCGAGTTTCGCCGCGGCGCGGTGCACGCCGTTGCAATGCGGCCCGGCGCAGTAGACGACGAACAGGGTGCCCGGCGGGAACTGCGCCATGCGCCGTGCATCGATCTCGCGGCTCGGCAGGTTCAGCGCTCCGGGTACGTGTCCACGGGCAAAGGCGGCTGCGTTGCGCACGTCGAGCAGGACGAAATCCTGCTCGCCGTTCTGCAGGGCGTGGTTGACGTCCGAGCAATCGGTCTCGAAGGCCAGCCGATGGCTGAAGTGGGCGAGGGCGTCGGCGGGCAGGGCGGCGGGAAACTGGCTGACGAGGCTGGGCATGGCAGGGCTCCTGTGGAAGTTGGGAGCACTGTATGTGGCCATCCGAGTCGGCTACAGTGGCGGCCTGGACAGTGATCGGAAGTTTTCCGCCAAATGCCGCGCAATCCCCTGGAAGTCGCCGTGCTCGCCTATGACGGCCTGTGCACCTTCGAATTCGGCATTGCCGTGGAGATCTTCGGCTTGCCACGCCCCGAGTTCGATTTCCCCTGGTACCGCCATCGCGTCATCGCCGTCGATCAGGGGCCGATGCGCGCCATGGGTGGCATTCAGGTTCTGGCCGATGGCGGGCTGGAGGCGCTCGACAAGGCCGGCACCATCATCGTGCCCGGCTGGCGCGACCGCGCCGAGGCGCCGTCCGCCGAACTGGTGCGGGCGCTGTGCAAGGCTCGCGACGAAGGCGCGCGGCTGCTGTCGATCTGCTCCGGTGTCTTCGTCCTGGCCGCCACCGGGTTGCTCGACGGCCGGCGGGCGACCACCCACTGGCGCTACGCCGAGGAATTGGCGACGCGCTTCCCCGCCATCGAAGTCGATGCCCAGGTGCTCTACGTGGACGCCGGGCAACTGATCACCTCCGCCGGCAGCGCGGCGGGCATCGATGCCTGCCTGCACCTGGTGGCGCGGGACTTCGGTACGCAGGTTGCCAATACCGTGGCGCGGCGCCTGGTGATGTCGCCGCAGCGTGGTGGCGGCCAGGCGCAATTCATTCCCGCACCGGTCGCGCAGGCGCCCCGGCATGACCTGGCGGGGCTGCTGGACTGGGCCCGGCAACGATTGGACCGGTCGATCTCCGTCGGTGAGCTGGCGAGCCGCGTGGCCATGAGCGAGCGCACCTTCCTGCGCCGTTTCAGCGAGGCGACCGGCATGACGCCCAAGGCCTGGCTGCAGCACGAGCGCATGCTGCGCGCCCGCGAACTGCTGGAGAGCAGCGGCGACAGTGTCGAGCGGATCGCCGAACAGTGCGGCTTCGGCACCGTGGAAAGCTTCCGCAATGCCTTCCGTAATGCGGCGGGTGTGGCGCCCTCGGCGTATCGGGAACGGTTCGGGGCGGCGCATCTGTCCTAGCCGATGGCGGGTGTCTCGCCTTGAAAACCAAGCAAGCGCTCGGTAAGTTTTCAGGCAAATCGTCTGGAGCCTTGCCATGTCCGTGTTCGCCGAATACTTCGATGACAGCCACCGCCTGGTCCGCGACAGCGTGCGGCGCTTCGTCGAGCGTGAAATCCTGCCCCACGTCGCCGACTGGGAAGAAGCCGAGGAGTTTCCCCGCGAGCTGTACCGCAAGGCCGGCGAGGCCGGCATCCTCGGTATCGGCTATCCGGAAGCGCTGGGCGGCAGCCACGAGGGCGACCTGTTCGCCAAGGTGGCGGCCAGCGAAGAGCTGATGCGCTCGGGCTCCGGCGGCCTGGTCGCCGGGCTGGGCTCGCTGGACATCGGCCTGCCGCCGCTGATCAAGTGGGGCCGCCCGGAGCTGCGCGAGCGTATCGCGCCGCAGGTACTGGCCGGCGAGAAGATCATGGCGCTGGCGGTCACCGAGCCGTCCGGCGGTTCCGACGTGGCCAGCCTGAAGACCCGCGCCGTGCGCGATGGCGACCATTACCGCGTGAGCGGCAGCAAGACCTTCATCACCAGCGGCGTGCGTGCCGACTACTACACCGTGGCGGTGCGCACCGGCGGCGATGGTTTCGGCGGCGTCAGCCTGCTGCTGGTGGAGAAGGGCACGCCGGGCTTCACCGTCAGCCGCAAGCTGAAGAAGATGGGCTGGTGGGCGTCCGACACCGCCGAGCTGTTCTTCGACGACTGCAGGGTGCCGGTGGAGAACCTGATCGGCGCGGAGAACATGGGCTTTGCCTGCATCATGGCGAACTTCCAGAGCGAGCGCCTGGCCCTGGCGATCATGGCCAACATGACCGCGCAGCTGGCGCTGGAGGAGGCGCTGGCCTGGTGCCGCGAGCGCGAGGCGTTCGGCAAGCCCGTCGGCAAGTTCCAGGTGCTCAAGCACCGCCTGGCGGAGATGGCCACGCAGGTCGAGGTCTCCCGCGAGTTCACCTATCGCCAGGCGGCGAAGATGGCCGCCGGCAAGAGCGTGATCAAGGAAATCTCCATGGCCAAGAACTTCGCCACGGATGTCGCCGACCGGGTGACCTACGATGCGGTGCAGTTGCTGGGCGGCATGGGCTACATGCGCGAGAGCCTGGTGGAGCGGCTGTATCGCGATAACCGCATCCTCTCCATCGGCGGCGGCACACGTGAGATCATGAACGAGATCATCGCCAAGCAGATGGGGTTGTAGGAGCGGGCCATGCCCGCGATCGCGCGCATGGCGCGCTCCTACACGCGGGCGCCGGCGCTCTGGTTGCGCCGCCATGCCGCCGGCGGGCAGCCATATTCACGGCGAAAGGCGCGGCTGAAGGCCGTATCCGTCTGGTAGCCGACGTCCTCGGCGATGCGCGCCAGCGGAGCATTGCTGCCGCGCAGCAGGTTGGCCGCCAGAAGCATCCGCCACTGGGTCAGGTACTGCATCGGTGGGCAGCCGACCAGGCACTGGAAGCGCTCGGCCAGCACCGAGCGTGAGGTACCGGCGCAGCGGGCCAGCTCTTCCAGGCTCCAGGCGTGGGCAGGTGACTTGTGCAGCTCGCCGAGGGCGCAGCCGACGATGCGGTCGTGCAGTCCGGCCAGCCAGCCGGTGCGCTCTTCACCCTGCTGCGCCATGTACAGGCGCAGCACTTCGATGAACAGCACCTCCGCCAGCTTGGCCAGCACGCCGGCCCCGCCGGGGCGGGGCGAACGCGCTTCGGCCAGGGCGTACTGAACCGAGGACTCCAGCCAGGCGCCTGCGTCTGACCCGCGCACGTTGACCTTCACCAGGGCCGGCAGGCCCGCCAGCAGCAGCCGCGCCAGGCGGGCGTCACAGGCGAGGTAGCCGCACACCAGGCGGGTCGTCGCGCCGCCGCCGCCGTAGGCCAGTTGCCGGGGACGCCGTGCGAGCACCGCTTCCAACTGCGCGCCTGTGGCGGGTGGCACGCCGGGCTGCGAGGTCATGCGGTGCGCATGCCCCTGGGGGAACAGTACCGCATCGCCCGCCACCAGTTTCACCGGTTCGGCCTTGCCCATCTCGACGAAGCATTCGCCCTCGGTGATCAGGTGGAAGATCACCAACTGCTCGGCGCCGGGCTCCAGCAGCTCGATCACCGAATCGGCGCGCGGTGACTGGTAGCACCAGGGCGCGGTGAAGCGGGCATTGATGAAGATGGCGCCGATCAGGCGTACCACCCGCAGGGTTTCCGACAGCGCGTCCATCAATCAGCTCCGCTGTCGATGTCCAGGCGTACTACCACCGCTTCCGTCATCGCGCCCAGCACGGGAGACACGCCCATGGCCTGTTCGACGAGATCGCGCACGGCCCGGTCCTCGACGTTGGGCACGCGGATGCGCAGTCGCAAGTGGATTGCCAGTGGCCCGGGCGGCACTCGTTGGCCGTCTTCAAGGCAGAGGCCGAGCAGGCCATGCAGGTCGGTTTCGCTGGTGACGTCCGCCTCCAGCCGCTCGGGTTGCATCCCGCGTTCGGCGGCGAGCATGGCGATGCGTGTGACGGCGCAGGACGCCAGGGCTGCCCGCAGCAGCCAGCCGGGGCTGACCTGCGCGCCATTGCCGCCCAGTTCCCGGGGCAGGTCGGTGTACACCATGTTGCCGTCCGGATGCAGCACGCAGGTCCTGCCCCCGCCTTCCCAGAGGGCGGTGGCAGGGACGTCCCTGATCCGGGCGACAGCCGGGCGCTGGCGCACCAGGCGTTCGAGACGCTGCTGGGCGTCAAGGAGGGTGTCCGAGCTCATGGGGTGCTCCTCGGGGCCGGGGCTTCTCCGAAGTCTGGGCGTGAAAGCGAAGCCGTGACGGGCCGCCGGACGATCGGGCAGGGAAGGCCGACGCTGGAGCAGGACGGCAACCGGCACGGCGCGCAGTATGAAGGTGCGGGAGGTTGCGGTCCCCGACGTTTCCCACCCACCGGAGAATGTCATGCCCAAGTTCGTTATCGAGCGCGAAATCCCTGGCGCCGGCACCCTGTCCGAGCGCGATTTCAAAGCCATCGCGCAGAAGTCCTGCAAAGTCCTGAACCAGCTCGGCCCGCAGATCCAGTGGCTGCACAGCTACGTGGTCGACGACCGCATCTACTGCGTGTACATCGCGCCCGACGAGGCCACCGTGCGTGAGCATGCGAGCCTGGGCGGATTCCCGGCCAACCGGATATCGCAGGTCGTCAACATCATCGACCCGACCACCGCCGAATGAGCGCGCCGGCACTGCCTGGAGATGCACAGATGAGCACCGCCGTAGACCTCAACGCCCTGAAACAACGCCAGATGGCCACCTGGGCCAGCGGCGACTACGCCGTGATCGGCACCACCCTGCAGATCGTCGGCGAGCGCCTGGCCGAAGCCTGCGACCTGCTCTGCGACGAGCGGGTGCTGGATGTCGCCGCCGGCAACGGCAATGCGACCCTGGCGGCGGCCCGGCGCGGTTGCCGGGTCATGTCCACCGACTATGTGCCGCGTCTGCTGGAACTGGGCGCCGAGCGTGCCCGCGCCGAGCACCTGGACGTGGCATTCCGCGAGGCCGATGCGGAAGCCTTGCCCTTCGAGGCGGGCAGCTTCGATGCCGTCGTCTCGACCTTCGGCGTGATGTTCACCCCGGACCAGCCGAAGGCAGCTGCCGAGCTGGCACGGGTCTGCCGCTCCGGCGGGCGCATCGGCCTGGCCAACTGGACCCCGGAAGGCTTCATCGGCCAGCTGTTCAAGGTACTTTCGGGCTACGTGCCGCCGGCCGCCGGTGTGCGTCCACCGTCGGCCTGGGGGCGGGAGGAGCATCTGCGCGAGCTGTTCGGCGATTCGATTGGCGAGCTGCGTGCCTCGCGGCAGATCTTCAACTTCCGCTATCGCTCGGCGGCGCATTTCATCGAGGTCTTCCGCGACTGGTATGGCCCGCTGCACAAGGCCTTCGCCAGCCTGCCGGAAACCGAGGCGAAAGGGTTGGAGCGCGACCTGACCCAGTTGCTGGAGGCGAGCAACCGTGCCGGTCCGTCGTCGCTGGTGGTGCCCAGCGAGTATCTGGAGGTGGTACTGGTGCGCCGCTGAAACAAAAAAACGGCGCCCACCCGGGGGTAGTGGGTGGACGCCGGCCCGAGAGGGAAAAAGGGACTCTTACTTGGCCTCGTACCCTTCAGCGCCGTGCTTGCGCTTGGGCTTGGGAGCGAAGCGCTTGGCCAGTTTCATGCTGCCGGTGACCACCTTCTGGTACCAGACTGGCAGCAGGCGCAGCATCAGGTCGATGGCGTGGGCGTCCGGGCCGATCAGGATGCGCCGCGAATCGCGCTCCACGCCGCGGATGATCACCTGCGCAGCCTTCTGCGGCGTGGTGCGCAGCAGCTGGTCGTTGAACTGGCTGCGGGCGGCTTCGGCGTTCTGCCCGGTGACCTTGACCATGCTGTCGTTCATCCGCGCGGTCTTGGCGATGTTGGTCTTGATCCCGCCGGGGTGCACGCAGCTGGCGGAGACGCCGCCGCGCTCCATGTCCAGTTCCTGGCGCAGCGACTCGGTGAAGCCGCGCACGGCGAACTTGGTGGCGTTGTAGGCGCTCATGCCCGGTTGGGAGAACAGGCCGAACACGCTGGAGACGTTGACGATGTGGCCGTCACCGGAGGCCTTCAGGTGTGGCAGGAAGGCCTTGGTGCCATAGACCACGCCCCAGAAGTTGATGTTGGTGATCCACTCGTACTCCTCGTAGTCGCTGGCTTCCACGGTGCCGGCATGGGCGACGCCGGCGTTGTTGAACACCAGGTTGACCTTGCCGTGTTCGCGGGCGGCCTTGTCGGCCCAGGCGTGCACCTGCTCGCGGTCGGCGACGTTCACCGTGTCGATGGACACGCGCACGCCGCTGGACGTGAGTAGTTGGCGGGTTTCTTCGAGGCCGGCGGCATTCACGTCCGCCAGGGCCAGATGGCAGCCACGGGAGGCCAGTTCCACGGCCAGGGCGCGACCGATGCCGGAGCCCGCGCCGGTGATGGCGGCGACTTTGTTCTCGAAGTTCTTCATGCCGGCACCTCCTCGGCGTGGCGTTGCGGTTGGACGACGGGGCTGCTCAGGGGCTTGGCTTTCAGATGGTAGGCGGATGGGTCGAACTGGCGGGTCAGCGCGCGGAAGCGCCAGGTGAAGCCGGGCCACAGGGTGCAGTTGCGTCCGCTCACCGGGTGCAGGTACCAACTCTTGCAGCCACCGGTGTTCCACACGCTGTGGTTCAGGCCGCGCTGCAGCTTCTCGTTCCAGCGCTCCTGCACCTCTTCCTTCACTTCGACGCTCTGCAGCTCGCGGCGATCCATCAGCTTGATGGCGCCCAGCACGTAGGCGATCTGCGATTCGATCATGTAGACCATGGAGTTGTGGCCCAGGCCGGTGTTCGGGCCCATGAGGAAGAACAGGTTGGGGAAGCCGCGGGTCATGGTGCCCTTGTAGGCTTCCGGGCCGTTCTTCCAGGTGTCGAGCAGGTCCACGCCGCCCTTGCCGAACACCACGCCGCGCGGGATCGGGTCGTTGGCGGTGAAGCCGGTGCCGAAGATGATCGCGTCCACGGGGCGCTCGCGGCCGTCGCTGGTGACGATGCTGCCGGCCTTGATCTCGCGGATGCCGTCGGTGATCACCGAGGAATTGGAAGCCGCCAGCGCCGGGTAGTAGTTGTGCGACATCAGCACGCGCTTGCAGCCGATGGTGTAGTCCGGGGTCAGCTTGCGGCGCAGGTCCGGGTCCTTGATCTGCTGGCGGATGAAGCGCTCGGCCAGCTTGCCCACCAGCTTCATCGCCCAGGGCGCGAAGGTGAAGCCCAGCACGCGGCCTTCGAGCATGCTGTAGAGCGCGCCGCGCCAGAGCTTCTGTACCGCCGGGAAGTGGCGGAAGCGTGCACGCTCCTTCTCGCTGATGGCGCGGTCCGGCTTGGGCAGGATCCACGGCGCGGTGCGCTGGTAGAGGTCGAGCTTGGCCACCAGCGGCTGGATTTCCGGGACGAACTGGATGGCCGAGGCGCCAGTGCCGATCACCGCCACGCGCTTGCCCTTGAGATCGTAGTCATGGTCCCACTGCTGGGAGTGGAAGGCCTTGCCCTGGAAGTTCTCCAGGCCCTTGAGCGCCGGGATCGAGGGGATCGACAGGGCGCCCATGCCGGAGACCACGGCTTTGGCGGTGTAGTGGTTGCCGGCGGCGTCGAACAGGTGCCAGAGCTGCTGACTGTCGTTCCACTCGAAGCGCGCCATCTCGGTGTTGAGCAGCGTCTTGTCTTCCAGGCGGTACTTCTTCCAGCAGTTTTCCAGGTAAGCGCGGATTTCCGGCTGGCGGGCGAACATGCGCGTCCAGTCCGGGTTCGGTTCGAAGGAGAAGGAGTAGACGTGGGATTGCACGTCGCAGGCGCAGCCCGGGTAATTGTTGACCCGCCAGGTGCCGCCGACGCCGGCGTCCTTTTCGAACAGCAGGAAGTCGTTCTCGCCTTCCTGTTTCAGGCGGATCGCCATGCCCAGCCCGGAAAACCCGGTGCCGATGATGGCGACCTTGCAATGTCTGGGGGCAGTCTTTGGTTGGGTACCCATTGCCAAGCTCCTGTTATGATTATTGCTGGCGTATACAACTGTCTACGTGGTGTGAATGTAGACATCTGTATACTTCGCGAACAACCAACCTTCGGTGGGGCCGGGCGCCAGACTCATGGAAATCGGACAGGAAGAACGCCCGGCGGAAGCCGCGGGCAAACGGGCGCTGATCGATGCGGCGCTGCGCCTGGCATCGAGCCGACGCAGCCTGAGCAGCCTGGGGCTGCGGGAGTTGGCGCGGGAAGCGGGGCTGAACCCGAACACCTTCTACCGGCACTTCGACGATGTGGACGACCTGGGCCTGGCGATCATCCGCGACATCTCCAGCCAGTTGCGTCAGCCGCTGCGTGACCTGCGCCGGGAAGCCGCCGAGCGCGCGCAGCCGGGGCAGGGCGCCGCCAGCGTGCCGTTCGGCCTGGACCTGGAGCGCGGCCTGCGGGTGACGCGGGAAACCGTGCGGCTGTTCTTCGACTTCGTCGAGAGTCACCCGGAAGCCTTCATCATCGGCGTGCGTGAACTGCACGGCCCGTCGCCGGTGCTGCGCGCGGCGCTGGCGCGGGTGATGGACGATTTCGGCGAGGACATGGCCGAGGACATCCGCCAGTTCCATCTGCTGCCGGATGTCGACGAGGGCGAGTTGAAGCAGTTGTCGCGGTCGATCAGCCGGCAGTTGTTCCAGCAATCGCTGGACTACCTGGAACGGCCGCCTGAGCAGCGCGCGGAGGTCTGTGCCCTGGCTGGACGACAGATCCTGTTGCTTTTTACCGGCGTCGCGGTGCTGCAGACCTTCGGGATGCTGGCTAGGCTCTGAGTCTCTTTTGCCGTATCAGGAGATCGCCATGCTGCCCTTGCCCCTGTTCGGCGGCTGCGCCTGCGGCGCAGTGCGCTACCGGGTGGATGCCGAGCCTACGGAAACCGGCTACTGCCATTGCCGCATCTGCCAGAAGTCCAATGCCGCGCCGGCGGTGCCCTGGGCGGTGATTCCGCTGTCGGGGTTCCAGTACCTTTCAGGGGAACTGGGAATGTGGCGCTCGAGCGAGGAGGGCGAGCGGCGCTTCTGTGTGAAGTGCGGTACGCCCATGGAGTTTCGCGTGCGCGACGGCGATACGGTGGGGCTCAATTACGTGACGCTGGATGAGCCGGGGCTGATCGAGCCACGTTGCCATGTGTGGTGTTCGTCGCAGCTGACCTGGTTCGACACGAAAGACGATCTGCCGCGTCGCGCTGAGGGCTAGCCGGCATTCGTAGGAGCAGACTCTGTCCGCGATAGGTTCGCATCGCGCCGGACGACATCGCGGACGGAGTCCGCTCCTACGCAGAGATAGCCTTGGGTGCATCGGGCTGAATGTAAAACGCCAGGCATTGCCTGGCGTATTCATTTGCACACTAGGGATCAGCCCGCGAAGTCCAGCTGGTCCTTCCAGCGGGTTTCCAGCGCCTTGGTGTCATGGTCGAGGGGATGGAAGCCAGGACGGAAGTAATCCAGCCACGGACGGATCAGGTTGACGAAGTAGCCGCGGCGCGGGTGCAGCAGCACGCCCAGGCCATGTTTCCAGCTGCGCCAGTTGAACAGCTGGCCGTCGCGGCGCAGCAGGTTGATCTGGAAGCCGGCGATGACACTGAGGAAGATCACGGTGGTCAGCAGCATCACCGCGGTGCGGGTGAAGTAGCCGCCGTAGACCTGCTGGTAGACGTCGTAGGCTACCGCCTTGTGCTCGTTCTCCTCGACTGCGTGCCACATCCACAGCTTGTACATCTTGTCCGACTTCATCTGGCTGCTCAGGTCTTCGCGCTTGAGCAACTGCTCGGCCATGGTCGCGGTGAAGTGTTCCAGGGCGCAGGTGATCGCCAGCTGGTGCTTCCTGGTGGTGACCTTGCTGATGCTCTCCAGCAGCACCTTGATGCGCAGCTCCAGGGTTTCCAGGTCGATCCCGTGTTCGTCGGCGTACTCGTTGTAGGCTGCGTGTTCCTTGGAGTGCATGGCCTCCTGGCCGATGAAGGCGCTGACGTCCTTCTGCAGCTGCGGGTCCTGGATGCGCTCGCGCACGGCGCGCACGCTGTCGACGAAGAACTTCTCGCCGTAGGGGAACAGCGAAGACAGGTTATTCATGAAGTGGGTCATGAAAGGTTGCCCGTCCCACCAGTACTTCGGCGTTTCGCTGAAACTGAAGTCCATGCGGCGGACCGGGAAATTGGCGCGGATCGGCGTGGTGCTGGCGTTCATGACTAACTCCTTGTTGTTGTGCGGGCTTGGGATGCTGGAGCGCGCGCTTGGCAGGTGCGGCGACTCGGGCAAGCCCTGTCGTTAGTTCGCTATGCCACCTCGTAATGTGTCATTAGCTGATGTCATGTTCGGAGTCTTGTCTGACAATCGCCAGGTCATATACGGCCATGGCTGGGTCGAATCAGGCCAAACGGGCCATGACCAGCCATTGGATGGGGCGTCTATTCGGGAGACGGAAACGAAAACGGGCGCCTGGGCGCCCGTTTGTTACCGACAGCGGTCTGTTACTGCTCGTCGAGGGCGAAGGCAGTCAGGCTGTAGGTGGGGATCTGCGCGTCGTTGAGCTTGGCCGAACCGCCCAGCTCCGGCAGATCGATGATCGCGGCGGCTTCGAACACGCTGGCGCCCATGCGGCGCACCAGTTGCGCTGCGGCCAGCAGGGTGCCGCCGGTGGCGATCAGGTCATCGAAGATCAGCACGCTGTCACCTTCGCACAGGCTGTCGGCATGGACTTCCAGCAGGGCTTCGCCGTATTCGGTCTCGTAGGCCTGGGCCAGCACGTTGGCCGGCAGCTTGCCGCGCTTGCGGAACAGCACCAGGGGTTTGTTCAGCTCGTAGGCGATGATCGAGCCGATCAGGAAGCCGCGCGCGTCCATGGCGCCGATGTGGGTGAACTCGGCCTCGACATAGCGCTGGATGAAACTGTCGGCGACGAAGCGCAGGGCTCGCGGCGACTGGAACAGCGGGGTGATGTCTCGGAACATGACGCCGGGCTTGGGAAAGTCGGGAACGGCACGGATCACGGACTTCAGGTCGAGTTGGTTGAGGATCATGCTGGATGTGCACCTGATGCGGGTTTTTGCAGAGGCCAAAGTATAACGGGCCCGCCAGTCGGCGAGCCCGTTTTCGATGACCGGAAAGTCAACTATTCAGTCAGCTTTCAAGCGGTTCAGCTTTCCAGTTGGCCCCCGGCCAGTGCGCACAGTTCGATGGAGTCGAGGATGTGCACTTCCTTGCCTTCGGCGGCGATCAGGCCGTTCTGCTGGAAGCGGGTGAACACGCGGGAAACGGTTTCCACCGCCAGGCCCAGGTAGTTGCCGATCTCGTTGCGCGACATGGCCAGGCGGAACTGCTGGGCCGAGAAGCCACGGGCGCGGAAACGCGCGGAGAGGTTCACCAGGAAGGTGGCGATGCGCTCGTCGGCGGTCTTCTTCGACAGCAGCATCATCATCTGCTGGTCGTCGCGGATTTCGCGGCTCATCACCCGCAGCAACTGACGGCGCAACTGCGGCAGTTGCTCGGACAACTCGTCCAGGCGTTCGAAGGGAATCTCGCAGACCGAGGTGGTTTCCAGTGCCTGGGCCGATACCGGGTAGCTCTCGGTGTCCATGCCGGACAGGCCGACCAGCTCGCTGGGCAGGTGGAAGCCGGTGATCTGCTCTTCACCGCCGTCGGTGATGCTGAAGGTCTTGAGTGCGCCGGAGCGAACCGCGAAGACCGAGCCGAAAGCGTCGCCCTGACGGAACAGGAATTCGCCTTTCTTCAGCGGTCGGCCGCGTTTGACGATTTCATCGAGGGCGTCCATGTCGCTGTGGTTGAGCGACAGGGGCAGGCAGAGAGGAGCCAGGCTGCAATCCTTGCAGTGCGCCTGGGGCAGGGCGCGCACTTTGATGGTTTCGGCCATGAGTGTTCCTTGAATGGGATGGCACACAAAAATCAAGGGTACCGCAGACGGCGGATCGGGCGCCAGTTGGCAGCCTGTCTGAATCGCAGGTTTCGGTAGGGAAAACGAGGGTTCTCGCGGGGCGCGGGAGGGTTCGAAATGCTTCGAAAAGGGCCGTCTCAGGGCTCTTCCCTCAGATCAGGGCCAAGGACATATCCTGTTGCAATGGGTGCGACAGTCGGCCTCTGCCGTCTGTCGCGTTGCCGCGGGTCAGATGACCCGCGAGAAGCGTTGCAGGTTCTGCATCGGCAGGTAGCGATCGAACAGCATGCAGAGGCTGCGCACCAGTAGCCGGCCCGAGGCGCTGACATCGATGCCACGCGAATTGAGGTTGATCAGGCCGTCGGCGGCGAAGCGTTCGAGCTCCGGCCAGATTTCGTTGAAGTAGCCACGAAAATCGATGTTGTAGAGCTCTTCGATCTCCTCGAAGTCCAGCTGGAAGTGGCAGATCAGTTGCTGGATCACGGCGCGGCGGATGATGTCGTCCTTGTTGCAGTGCAGGCCGCGACGGGTGGCGAGCTGGCTCTGGTCCAGCGAGCTCTGGTAGTCGGCGATGTCGCTGCTGTTCTGGCTGTAGAGGTCGCCGATCTGGCTGATCGCCGAGACGCCGAGCCCGACCAGGTCGCAATGGCCGTGGGTGGTGTAGCCCTGGAAGTTGCGTTGCAGGGTGCCGTCTTCCTGGGCCATGGAAAGCTCGTCGTCCGGCAGGGCGAAGTGGTCCATGCCGATGTAGCGGTAGCCGGCGGCTTCCAGCTGTTCGGTGGTGCGCTGGAGCATTTCCAGCTTCTGGCCGGGGGAGGGCAGGTCGTCGGCGTTGATCCGCCGTTGCGGCATGAAGCGTTCCGGCAGGTGCGCGTAGTTGAACACCGACAGCCGGTTGGGTTGCAGGGCGATGACCTGTTCGACGGTGCGGGCGAAGCTGTCGGGGTTCTGTTTGGGCAGGCCGTAGATCAGGTCGATGTTGATCGAACGGTATTGCAGGGTGCGCGCGGCATCGATGACGGCGCGGGTTTCGTCGAGGCTTTGCAGGCGATTCACGGCCTGCTGCACCTCCAGGTTGAAGTCCTGCACGCCGAGGCTGATGCGGTTGAAGCCCAGTTCGCGGAGCAGGCCCATGGTCGACCAGTCGGCCTCGCGCGGATCGATCTCGATGCCGTAGTCGCCGGAGTCGTCGTCGAGAAGGTTGAAGTGCGTGCGCAACTGGCTCATCAGTTCGCGCAACTGGCCGGAGCTGAGGAAGGTCGGGGTACCGCCGCCAAAGTGCAGTTGCTCGACCTGTTGCTGGCGACCCAGATGGCGGCTGACGATCTCGATTTCGCGGATCAGCCGGGCGAGGTACGGCGCGCTGCGGCCGCGATCCTTGGTGATGACCTTGTTGCAGGCGCAGTAGTAGCAGATGTTCGCGCAGAACGGGATGTGCACGTAGAGCGAGAGCGGGCGCTGGGCCTTCTGGCTATCGCGCAGCGCATGCAGCAGGTCGAAGGGTCCGGCGCCTTCGTGGAACTGCACGGCTGTGGGATAGGAGGTGTAGCGTGGGCCGGACAGATCGTAGCGGCGTATCAGATCTGCGTCCCAGCGAATATTGTCGAGCATGCCGAGGTCCCCGGTTGGCGAGCTTTTCCCGCGCAGTCTAGGGAGAGTCCGACAAGGGCCTGTTGACCTGTATCAAGCGGCTTTGTGGTGGGTATGGCTGGCGCTGGCGTGCATCTCGTGGCCCATGATCCACGCCTGGTGCGGACCGGGCAGGGTCCAGAGGCCGAAGAGGATGACCAGGATGCCGCCGGCCATGCGCACGCTGCGTTTTCGCAGCAGGGCGGTGATGCGCTCGGCGGCAAGCCCGGTGGCCAGCAGCACCGGCCAGGTGCCCAGGCCGAAGGCGAGCATCAGCAGCGCGCTGTCCACCGCCGAGCCCTGGCTGGTGGCCCATAGCAGGGTGCTGTAGACCAGGCCGCAGGGCAACCAGCCCCACAGGGCGCCCAGCAGCAGCGCACGGGGAACCGTGGCGACCGGCAGCAGGCGGCTGGCGAAGGGCTGGATGTGCTTCCACAGGCCGCGGCCCAGGGCTTCGATGCGGGTCAGGCCGCTCCACCAGCCGGCCAGGTACAGGCCCATGGCGATCAGCAACAGCCCGGCGACAATGCGCAGCGCCGAGGCGAATGGCGTACGGGCGATGGCCCAGCCGGCAAGGCCGAGCAGCAGGCCCGCGCAGGCGTAGCTGAGGATGCGTCCTAGGTTGTAGGCCAGCAGCAGGCGCAGGCGTCGGGCCCGCTGCTCCGGCGGAATCGCCAGGGTCAGCGCGCCCATCAGGCCGCCGCACATGCCCAGGCAGTGACCACCGCCGAGCAGGCCGAGGATCAGCGCCGACGCCAGCAGGGGCGCCAGCTCAGGCATCGCGCTTGTCCTTCTGGCCCTTGTGCTCGTCCTGGCCTTCGGCTTCGTCGATGCCGGCCTGGTGCTTGGGGTCCTCGTCGTCGAACAGGATGCTGTGGGCCGGGCTGTCCATGTCGTCGTACTGGCCGCTGTTCACCGCCCAGAAGAAGATGCAGATGCAGATGCCGACGATCAGCACGGCGATCGGGATCATGACGTAGAGTGCGGGCATTTCAACTCCGTGGCAGCGCCGGGCTCGTCTCCAGGACGGCCGGGCGCGCGGTGGTCGCCGAGGAGGCGTCGACGGCCCTGGGCAGCCGGGTCAGGCGCAGGGCGTTGAGCACCACGGTCAGCGAGCTGATCGACATGCCCACCGCGGCCCACACGGGCGTGATCCAGCCGAGGGCGGCGAAGGGCAACATGAGCCCATTGTACAACCCTGCCCAGATCAGGTTCTCGATGATCACCCGGCGGGTGCGCCGTGCCAGGCTGAAGGCTTGCACCAGACTGTCCAGGCGGTTGGACAGGAGTACGGCGTCGGCGCTGGTCTTCGCCAGGTCGGTGGCCGAGCCCATGGCGACGCTGATGTCGGCGGCCGCCAGCACCGGCACGTCGTTCACGCCGTCACCCAGCATCAGCACGCGACGGCCTTCCTGGTGCAGCTGGCGCAGGACTTCCAGCTTGTCGTCCGGGCGCAGGCCGCCCCGGCAGTCGTCGATGCCCAGCTCGGCAGCCACCTGGCCGACCATGGGCGAGCTGTCGCCGGAGAGCAACAGGGTCCGCCAGCCACGGCTGCGGCAGGCGTCGAGGAGGGCCGCGGCGTCCTCGCGGATGCGGTCGTCGAGCACCAGCCAGGCCAGCGCGCCGCGCTCATCCCCGAGCAGCAGCCATTGGCCGGGTTCCTGCGGGTGCGCAGGTGCCACGCCGTGGCTCAGGGCGCAGACGAAGGACGGCTCGCCAATGCGCAGGCGACGCTCGCCCACCAGGCCTTCCAGGCCCAGGCCCGGATGACTTTCGACGTTCTCGGCGGGTTGCGGTGCACGACCGAAGGCGCGGGCGATGGGGTGTTCCGAGCGGTTTTCCAGCGCCGCCGCCAGCGCCAGGCAGGTGTCGCTGTCCAGCTCGCCCAGCGGGCGTACCGCGCGCAGGGTCAGGCGGCCTTCGGTGAGGGTGCCGGTCTTGTCGAAGATCACCGTGTCGATATGGTTCAGGCCTTCCAGCACGTGGCCGCGAGTCACCAGCAGGCCGAGCCTGTGCAGGCTGCCGGTGGCGGCGGTGAGCGCGGTGGGCGTGGCCAGGGAGAGGGCACAGGGGCAGGTCGCCACCAGCATCGCCAGCACCACCCAGAAGGCGCGGGAGGCGTCGTGCTGCCACCAGAACAGGCCGACCACGGCGGCCAGCACCAGCAGCGCGACGAGGAACCACTGCGCGGCCTTGTCGGCGAGTTCGGCGAGGCGCGGCTTGTCCGACTGGGCGCGTTCCAGCAGACGGACGATGGCGGAGAGCCGGCTGTCGCTGCCGAGGGCGCCGACCCTTACGGTCAGTGGGCCTTCCACGTTCAGGGTGCCGCCGGTGACGTTGTCGCCGGTCTGGCGCGGTTGCGGCAGGTACTCGCCGGTGAGCAGGGATTCGTCGATGCTGGACTGGCCATCGAGGATCTGGCCGTCGGCGGGAATCACCGCGCCGGGCTGCACCAGTACGCGGTCGCCGACGTTCAGCTCGCTGAGCAGCACGCGGGTGCTCTGGCCGCTCGCGTCCAGGCGCAGGCAGGAAGCGGGCAGCAGGTTGACCAGTTGTGCGGTGGCCGCGGCGGTGCGCTCGCGAGCACGGCGCTCTAGGTAGCGGCCGGAGAGCAGGAACAGGGCGAACATGCCGACGGCGTCGAAATACAGGTCGCCGCTGCCGGTGATGGCGGTCCAGATGCCGGCCAGGTAGGCGCCGCCGATGGCCAGGGAGACCGAGACGTCCATGGTCAGGTGGCGGGTGCGCAGGTCGCGCAGGGCGCCGCGGAAGAACGGCTGGCAGGAGTAGAAGACGATCGGCGTGGTGAGGAACATCGCCACCCAGCGCAGGATTTCGTGGAGCTCGGGGCTGAGGTCGATGTTGAATTCCGGCCAGGTGGCCATGGTCGCCATCATCGCCTGGAACCACAGCAGGCCGGCGACACCCAGCTGGCGCAGGGAGCGGCGGTTTTCTTCGTGCAGTTGCTCGGCGGCGCGGTCGGGCTGGTAGGGGTGGGCGGCGTAGCCGATCTTGCGCAGTTCGGCGAGCAGCGCGCTCAGGGGCATCTTGCTGTCGGACCAGCGCACGTGCAGGCGGTGGTTGGACAGGTTGAGGCCGGCTTCGGCAATGGCCGGCAGGCCCTTGAGGTGCTTCTCGATCAGCCAGCCGCAGGCGGCACAACTGATACCTTCGAGGATCAGGGTGGTTTCCGCCAGCTCGCCGTCGTGGCGGACGAAGGGTTGCTGCACGTCGGGGCGGTCGAACAGTTTCAGCTCGTCGCTGAGCTGTTCGGGCAATACGTCGGGGTTGGGCGCCGCTTCGGTGCGGTGGCGGTAGTAGCCTTCCAGGCCGCCGGCGACGATGGCTTCGGCCACGGCCTGGCAGCCCGGGCAGCAGAATTCGCGGGTTTCACCAAGGACCTGCGCCGTGAAACGGCTGCCGGCGGGAACCGGCAGGGCGCAGTGGTAGCAGGGCAGCGGGGCGCTCATGGGCGCTGAGCTTCGTCTCCGCTGAGGGGCTCGTCGCCAAGGACGAACGAACCGCCGGGGGCGACTTTCTCTTCTTCGAACAGGCGCCAGGCCTGGCCGTTCTCCTGGCCGAGCAGCTCGATGAAGCGACGGCCGTTGACGGCGGCGTCGAGGCTGCCGGTGTAGCGGCCGGGCTGCGCCGGGCTGGGCAGCAGCTCGATGTGCTTGTCCTGGGCTTCCAGGGTGGGGGAGAGCAGGTTGAGGGTGAGCTTGTCCGGGTGGCTGTCGCCGGAGAGGCGCAGGTCGATCTCGCCGGTCAGTTCGTCGAAACTGATCTTCGCCTGCAGCTTGAGCTGCTGCGCCAGGTGCTCGCGGTCCAGGGAGCGGTTGATGCCCTTGCCGGCCTCGTAGTAGTTGTCGCTGACCAGGGAGTCCTGGTTGTTCACTGCGATGTTGACCATCATCAGGCTGAGGAACACCGAGATGCCCAGCATGCCGATGATGATCCATGGCCAGAGGTGCTTGTACCAGGGTTCCACGGGCGTTTTCATGGCCGATTGCATTCTCTTTTCTCTCACTGGAATGGCCCGCGCTGTCGCGGTCTGCCCGTTGCAGGGGCGGGCGGATTCTACGTGCTTCGTCCGGCACTGGCACCCCATGTGCAACATGGGGTGCCAATTGGTTCAGCTGCGGTTCAACGAACGCGCGGGCCGATGAAGCGGCTGGAGGATTCCTTGCTGATGGACGGGTTGTCCACCGACTGGATGGTGAAGCTGATCTCGTTGGTGGTGGAGGGCAGCTTCTCCGGATCGATGGAGAGCTCCACCGGCATGCTGACGATGTCGCCGGCGGCCACCGAGATTTCCTTCTTGCCTTCCAGGATCAGGCCGTCGAGGCCCTTGGCGCCAAGCACGTAGGTGTGGTCCTGCTGATCCTTGTTCATGATCTTCAGGCTGTACACGTTCTCGATCCGGCCTTCGGCGTTCTCGCGGTAGAGCACGCGGTCCTTGCTGACGTCGAAGCCTACCAGCGGACGGATGATCACGGCGGTGATCAGCAGGCCGATCATCAGGCACAGGGCGATGGCGTAGCCGATCAGGCGCGGGCGCACCAGGTGGGTCTTCTGCCCGGACAGGTTGTGCTCGGTGGTGTAGCTGATCAACCCGCGCGGGTAGTTCATCTTGTCCATGATGCTGTCGCAGGCGTCGATGCACGCGGCGCAGCCGATGCACTCGATCTGCAGGCCGTCGCGGATGTCGATGCCGGTGGGGCAGACCTGTACGCACATGGTGCAGTCGATGCAGTCACCCAGGCCCTGGGCCTTGTAGTCGATGCCCTTCTTGCGCGGGCCACGGCTTTCGCCGCGGCGCGGGTCGTAGGAGACGATCAGGGTGTCCTTGTCGAACATCACGCTCTGGAAGCGCGCGTAGGGGCACATGTAGATGCACACCTGCTCGCGCAGCCAGCCGGCGTTGCCGTAGGTGGCGAGGGTGAAGAAGCCGACCCAGAAGTAGGCCCAGCCATCGGCCTGGCCGGTGACCAGGTCGGGCAGCAGCTCGCGCATGGAGGCGAAGTAGCCGACGAAGGTCAGGCCGGTGACCAGGCCGATCAACAGCCACAGGCTGTGCTTGGCGACCTTGCGCAGGACTTTCTGGCCGCTCATGGGGGCCTTGTCCAGCTTCATGCGCTGGTTGCGGTCACCCTCGGTGACCTTTTCGCACCACATGAAGATCCAGGTCCACACGCTCTGCGGGCAGGTGTAGCCGCACCAGACGCGGCCGGCGAATACGGTGATGAAGAACAGGCCGAAGGCGGCAATGATCAGCAGGCCGGAGAGGAGGATGAAGTCCTGCGGCCAGAAGGTCGCGCCGAAGATGTAGAACTTGCGCTCGGGCAGGTCCCAGAGGACTGCCTGGCGGCCGTTCCAGGTCAACCAGACGGTGCCGAAGTAGAGGAGGAAGAGGAAGGCGCCTCCAGCCATTCGGAGATTTCGGAAGAATCCGGTGAAGGCTCGGGTGTAGATTTTTTCCCGAGAGGCATAAAGGTCGACAGTTTCACCCTTGCCCTTGGTGGGCGGAGTGACGTCCTGGACGGGAATCTGTTTGCTCATCAGTGCATTCCACGGCAGCGGGAGGGCGCCCTGTCGATACATGCCGAGCAGGGTCAGAAATAGGCTTGCACGCCTCACAATGATACGGCGTGGTGGGTGTTGCAACGGTGCGACAGTTGGTCGCGTAAGGGATTATGGACCCAGAAATAGAGCGGCGCCGGTGTAGGAACCGGCGCCGCTGGGGTGTCGCTTTTGGAGTAGGGGAGGGGAGGCTTATTCGGCGCTCTTCTCACCTTCGCCATGGGACAGGCTGTACACGTAGGCAGCGAGCAGGTGGACCTGGTCCTTGCCCAGACGTTCCAGCTGAGCCGGCATCTGGCCCTGACGGCCGTAACGGATGGTCTGCTGCAGCTGGGCGAAGCTCGAGCCGTAGATGAACGCGGCCGGGTGGGTCAGGTTAGGCGCGCCCATGGCGGCGGTGCCTTTGCCTTCCGGACCGTGGCAAGCCACGCAGTTGGTCTGGAAGATCTTCTGACCGTTGGCAACCTGCTCGTCAGTCACGCCTTCGGGGGCCTTGCGGCCGTCCAGCTTGGTGGTGACGAAGGCAGCTACGTCGTGAACGCCGGCATCGCCGAGGACTTCGCCCCAAGCCGGCATGGCCGCGTGGCGACCGCCTTCGATGGTGGCAACGATGTCCTTCGGCTCGCCGCCCCAGCGCCAGTCGGCGTCGGTCAGGTTCGGGAAGCCGTGGGCGCCCTTGGCGTCGGAGCCGTGGCAGACCGAGCAGTTGGAAGCGAACAGGCGGTTACCCATTTTCAGGGCCTGCTCGTCCTTGGCCACGTCCTCGATCGGCATGGCGCCGAACTTGGCGTACAGCGGGCCGTACTTCTCGTCGGCCTTGGCCATTTCCTTTTCCCACTGGTGCACACCGGTCCAGCCGGCCTGACCGTTGGCGAACTCGTTCTTGTCCTGGTAGCCCGGCAGCAGGCCTTTCCAGTTGCCCAGGCCTGGGTACAGGGCCAGGTAGGCGAGGGCGAAGACGAAGGTGGCCACGAACAGCATGAACCACCATTTCGGCAGCGGGTTGTCGTACTCCTCGATACCGTCGAAGGCATGGCCAACGGTCTCGTCGGTGGCTTCGCTGCGCTGGCCGCGGCGGGTAGCGAACAGCAGCCACGCCAGGGCGAAGATGGTGCCCAGGGTAAGTACGGTGACGTACAGACTCCAGAAGGTTGTCATTCTTTGTTGCTCCTAGAAGCTTGCTCTTGCTCGACGTGCTTTTTGGCGACCGGGTCGTCCGCGAAGGGCAGCAGGGCGTCTTCGTCGAAACGCTCCTTGCGCTTGCCGTTGTAGGCCCAGAGCAGTACGCCAATGAAGGCGACCATCACTACTACGGTGCCGACACCGCGAATCGTCCCGATATCCATCACCGTCACCGTTTGCTCTTGATGATGGTGCCGAGGCCTTGCAGGTAGGCGACGACAGCATCCATCTCGGTCTTGCCTTTGACGGCATCACGTGCACCGGCGATGTCGTCGTCGGTGTAGGGCACGCCCAGGGTGCGCAGGGCTTCCATCTTCTTCGCCGTGTCCTTGCCATCGAGCTTGTTCTCGACCAGCCACGGGTAGGACGGCATCTTCGACTCAGGCACTACGTTGCGCGGGTTGTACAGGTGAGCGCGGTGCCAGTCGTCGGAGTAGCGGCCGCCGACGCGGGCCAGGTCCGGACCGGTACGCTTGGAGCCCCACAGGAACGGGTGGTCCCAGACGCTTTCGCCGGCGACGGAGTAGTGGCCGTAGCGCTCGGTCTCGGCGCGGAACGGACGGACCATCTGCGAGTGGCAGCCGACGCAGCCTTCGCGGATGTAGATGTCACGGCCTTCCAGTTCCAGCGCGGTGCGCGGCTTCATGCCTTCGACCGGCTTGTTGGTCACGTCCTGGAAGAACAGCGGAACGATCTGGGTCAGGCCGCCGATGCTCACGGCGATGACCATGAAGAAGGCCAGAAGGCCGATGTTCTTCTCGACTACTTCGTGCTTCATCAGTGAGCTCCTACAGCGGGGATCTGGGCAGCGGCGTCGGCGTCAGCCTGCTTGAAACCGCGCACAGTACGGAAGGTGTTGTAGGCCATCAGCAGCATGCCGGAGGCGAAGAAGGCGCCGCCCAGCGCACGGACCATGAAGCCCGGGTGGCTGGCCTGCAGGGCTTCCACGAAGGAGTAGGTGAGGGTGCCGTCGGCGTTGACCGCGCGCCACATCAGGCCCTGGGTGATGCCGTTGACCCACATGGAGGCGATGTACAGCACGGTGCCGATGGTGGCCAGCCAGAAGTGGGCGTTGATCAGGCCCACGCTGTGCATTTGCTGACGACCGAAGACCTTCGGAATCAGGTGGTACAGGGAGCCGATGGAGATCATCGCTACCCAGCCCAGAGCGCCGGCGTGTACGTGGCCGATGGTCCAGTCGGTGTAGTGCGACAGGGAGTTGACGGTCTTGATGGCCATCATCGGGCCTTCGAAGGTGGACATGCCGTAGAAGGCCAGGGAAACCACCAGGAAGCGCAGGATCGGGTCGGTGCGCAGCTTATGCCAGGCGCCGGAGAGGGTCATCATGCCGTTGATCATGCCACCCCAGCTCGGAGCCAGCAGGATCAGGGACATCGCCATGCCCAGGGACTGCGCCCAGTCCGGCAGCGCGGTGTAGTGCAGGTGGTGCGGACCGGCCCAGATGTACAGGGTGATCAGTGCCCAGAAGTGCACGATGGACAGGCGATAGGAGTAGATCGGACGCTCGGCCTGCTTCGGAACGAAGTAGTACATCATGCCGAGGAAGCCGGTGGTCAGGAAGAAGCCCACGGCGTTGTGGCCGTACCACCACTGGATCATCGCGTCGGTCGCACCGGCGTAGATCGAGTACGACTTGAAGGCGGTTACCGGGATTTCCATGCTGTTGACGATGTGCAGCATGGCGGTGACCACGATGAACGCACCGTAGAACCAGTTGCCCACGTAGATGTGCTTGGTCTTGCGCTTGACGATGGTGCCGAAGAACACCGCAGCGTAAGTGATCCAGACGATGGCCAGCAGGATGTCGATCGGCCACTCCAGCTCGGCGTACTCCTTGGAGGAGGTGTAGCCCAGCGGCAGGGTGATGCCGGCCAGCACGATCACGGCTTGCCAACCCCAGAAGGTGAAGGCCGCGAGGCTGTCAGAAATCAGACGAGTCTGACAGGTGCGCTGTACAACGTAGTAGGAGGTGGCGAACAGAGCACAGCCGCCGAAGGCGAAGATCACCAGGTTGGTGTGCAGCGGACGCAGGCGCCCGAAACTGGTCCAGGGGAGGTCCAGGTTCAGTTGGGGCCAAACCAACTGTGAGGCGATGTAAACACCGAGCCCCATTCCAAGTATCCCCCAGACCACCGTCATGATGGCGAACTGGCGGATGACCTTATAGTTATAAGCAGTCGGACTGATTGCTGTGCTCATTCTAAGGTTCCACGGTTTTTGAGTATTTATGGACAAAAAAACGGCGGCAAGTATGGAGAAAGCAGATAGGCAATGCAACGCGCCAGGCCTAGGCCCAAGGCCGGTTCGATGCTTGCTTCAGAGCGCTTTCGGCCGCTGTCCGCCAGTTATTCCGAGCCGCTCGGGTCAAACCTGAGTCAGGTCAGGTTAGTCATATTGCAGGTTTGCGAATGGAAACCAGCTTAGACGCGAACTTTGAGGGTGTGAAGAAAGGGGACGGGGAGGGTGCGACACTTCGTCGCGAGAGGCGGGAGGAACTCGCGCCCGGTAACGGGCGCGAGTGGTGGAGCGGATTTACTTGGCCTGGCCGGAGATGTTGTAGATGTAGGCGGCGAGGATGTGCACCTTGTCCTTGCCCAGGTATTGCTCCTGCGCCGGCATCTGGCCCTGGCGGCCGTGGCGGATGGTCTGCTGCAGTTGTGCGTAGCTGGAACCGTAGATGAACGCGCCCGGGTGGGTCAGGTTCGGCGCGCCCATCAGCGCGTTGCCCTTGCCTTCCGGCCCGTGGCAGGCGACGCAGTTGGTGGCGAAGACCTTGCCGCCGTTGTCGACCTGTTCTTCGGTCACGCCTTCGGGCAGCTTGCGGCCGTCCAGTTTGGCGGTGACGAAGGCGGCCACGTCCTGCACGCCCTTGTCGCCCAGCACATCGCCCCAGGCCGGCATGGCCGCATGACGGCCGCCAAGGATGGTGGTCTCGATGCTCTTGGCGTCGCCGCCCCAGCGCCAGTCGGCGTCGGTCAGGTTCGGGAAGCCGACCGCGCCCTTGGCATCGGAGCCATGGCAGATGGAGCAGTAGGTGGCGAAGAGACGCTCTCCCATTTTCAGGGCTTGCGGGTCCTTGGCCACTTCTTCCACGGGCATCGCCGCGTATTTGGCGAAGATCGGGCCATATTTTTCCTTGGCCAGGGTTTCTTCGCGTTCCCATTGCTTGTCTTGGGTCCAGCCGCCGTCGTAGCCCGGCAGGATGCCTTTCCAGTTGCCCAGGCCCGGGTAGAGCACCAGGTAGCCGGCGGCGAACACGATGGTGCCGACGAACAGCATGAACCACCACTTCGGCAGCGGGTTGTCGTATTCCTCGATACCGTCGAAGGCGTGGCCCATGGTCTGGTCGGTGGTGTTCGTGGACTGGCCGCTGCGAGTGGCGAAGACCAGCCACAGCAGGGCGATCAGCGAGCCGACTGTTAGTACTGTGACGTACAGACTCCAGAAGGTAGTCATGCGTTGTTGCTCCTAGAAGCTTGCTCTTGCTCAGCGTGCCGCTTGGCCACCGGGTCATCCGCGAAGGGCAGCAGGGCGTCCTCGTCGAAACGCTGCTTGCGCTTGCCGCTGTAGGCCCAGAGCAGTACGCCGATGAAGGCGGCCATCACGATGACGGTGCCCAGGCCGCGAATGGTCCCGATATCCAATGCTGTCACCGCTTGTTCTTGATGGAGGTGCCGAGGACCTGCAGGTACGCGACGACAGCGTCCATTTCGGTCTTCCCTTTGACGGCGTCGCTGGCGCCGGCGATGTCGTCGTCCGTGTAGGGCACGCCCATGACGCGCATCACTTCCAGCTTCTTCGCCGTGTCCTTGCCATCGAGCTTGTTCTCGACCAGCCAGGGGTAGGCGGGCATCTTCGACTCCGGCACCACGTTGCGCGGGTTGTACAGGTGCGCGCGGTGCCAATCGTCGGAGTAGCGGCCGCCAACGCGGGCCAGGTCCGGACCGGTACGCTTGGAGCCCCACAGGAACGGGTGGTCCCAGACGCTCTCACCGGCGACGGAGTAGTGGCCGTAGCGCTCGGTCTCGGCGCGGAACGGACGGATCATCTGCGAGTGGCAGCCGACGCAGCCTTCGCGGATATAGATGTCACGGCCTTCCAGTTGCAGGGCGGTGTAGGGCTTCATGCCTTCCACCGGGGTGTTGGTCACGTCCTGGAAGAACAGCGGAACGATCTGGGTCAGGCCGCCGATGCTCACGGCCACCGCCATGCACAGTGCCAGCAGGCCGACGTTTTTCTCGAGTACTTCGTGTTTCATGTCGGTCTCCTCAGGCCATCTGCGCCGCGGCGTGCATTTCAGCCGGCTTGGCGGCTGCTACGGTGCGCCAGGTGTTGTAGGCCATGACCAGCATGCCCATCAGGAACACCGCGCCACCGATCATCCGCACGATGAAGCCGGGGTGGCCGGCGGCCAGGGCTTCGACGAAGGAGTAGGTGAGGGTGCCGTCGGCGTTCACTGCACGCCACATCAGGCCCTGGGTGATGCCGTTGACCCACATGGAGGCGATGTAGAGAACGGTGCCGATGGTGGCCAGCCAGAAGTGGGCATTGATCAGCCCCACGCTGTGCATCTGCTCGCGACCGAAGACTTTCGGGATCATGTGGTAGAGCGAGCCGATGGACACCATGGCGACCCAGCCCAGGGCGCCGGCGTGTACGTGGCCGATGGTCCAGTCGGTGTAGTGGGAGAGGGCGTTGACGGTCTTGATGGCCATCATCGGGCCTTCGAAGGTGGACATGCCGTAGAAGGCCAGGGACACCACGAGGAAGCGCAGGATCGGGTCGGTGCGCAGCTTATGCCAGGCACCGGAGAGGGTCATCATGCCGTTGATCATGCCGCCCCAGCTCGGCGCCAGCAGGATCAGGGACATCACCATGCCGAGGCTCTGCGCCCAGTCCGGCAGCGCGGTGTAGTGCAGGTGGTGCGGGCCGGCCCAGATGTAAACGGCGATCAGCGCCCAGAAGTGCACGATGGACAGGCGGTAGGAGTAGACCGGACGCTCGGCCTGCTTGGGTACGAAGTAGTACATCATCCCCAGGAAGCCGGCGGTCAGGAAGAAGCCCACGGCGTTGTGGCCGTACCACCACTGGATCATGGCGTCGGTCGCGCCCGAGTATAGCGAGTAGGACTTGGTCAGGCTGACCGGGATTTCCAGGTTGTTGACCACGTGCAGGATCGCCACGGTCAGGATGAAGCCGCCGAAGAACCAGTTGCCCACATAGATGTGCTTGGTCTTGCGCTTCAGCAGCGTGCCGAAGAAGACGATGGCGTAGGAAACCCAGACGATGGTGATCAGGATGTCGATCGGCCATTCCAGCTCGGCATATTCCTTGGAGGAAGTCAGGCCCAGCGGCAGGGTGATGGCGGCACACAGGATCACCAGCTGCCAACCCCAGAAGGTGAAGGAAGCGAGCGTGTCGGAGAACAGGCGGGTCTGGCAGGTACGCTGCACCGAGTAATAGCTGGTGGCGAACAGTGCGCAGCCGCCGAAGGCGAAGATCACCGCATTGGTATGCAGCGGGCGCAGGCGCCCGAAGCTCGTCCAGGGTAGGCCGAGGTTGAGTTCTGGCCACACCAGCTGCGCGGCGATCAGGACACCGACGGCCATGCCGACGATCCCCCACACCACTGTCATAATGGCGAACTGGCGGACCACCTTATAGTTATAAGCGGTCTGATTGGTTGTGCTCATTTATGGGCTTCCATCCACGGTTATGGGCTATGCCCATCCCGGCAGGTTTTTTACGGCTTACGGCGTATGCCGCCCCTCCCCCTTGGGATAGGTACTAATTCGGAATTAGCGGAGTGAAGGATGGATAAAGGCCCCTCGCGGAATATTGATTCCGATCAATTGCCGTCAGAAACCCGGAATGCTCCTACCTGCGGTGCTTTGTCGCTGCTGCGGAACCCGGCCGTGGGAGAGCTGTCGGCGACGCTGGTCCTTGCCCATGGCGCGGGAGCGCCGATGGACAGTCCGTTCATGGACGAGATTGCCGCGCGCCTGGCCCAGCGGGGTATCTCGGTGGTGCGCTTCGAGTTCCCCTATATGGCCATGCGGCGGGAAGATGGTCGCCGGCGTCCGCCGAACCCGCAGAAGCAGCTGCTGGAGTGCTGGCGCGCGGTCTATGCGCAGGTGCGTGCCGAGGTACCCGGCACGCTGGCCATCGGCGGCAAATCCATGGGCGGGCGCATGGCCAGCCTGCTGGCGGACGAGCTGGGCGCCGATGCGCTGGTCTGCCTGGGCTATCCCTTCTACGCCGCCGGCAAGCCGGAGAAGCCGCGCGTGGCGCACCTGGCCGAATTGACGACGCCGGCCCTGATCGTCCAGGGCGAACGCGATGCGCTGGGTGATCGACCCACGGTTGAGGGCTACGCCTTGTCGCCGGCCATCCGGCTGCACTGGCTGGCGGCTGCCGACCATGACCTCAAGCCGCTCAAGGCTTCGGGGCTGACCCATGGGCAGCATCTGGACGCGACGGCGGAGTCTGTCGGCGAATTCCTGAGGAATTTGCCCGGCTGAATGAAAAAGCCCGTCTCAAGGACGGGCTTTTTCATTCAGGTCATCGCACTTCAGCGATTGAACCGCTCCACCAGCGAATACTGGCGGTGCGCGGTCTGCGTCAGTTCCTCGCTGAGCTGCGCAGTGCGCTGTGCTTCGCCGGAAGTCTGGTCGGCCAGGTCGGCGATGGTACTGATGTTGCGATTGATCTCTTCAGCCACCGCGCTCTGTTCTTCGGCTGCGGCGGCGATCTGGGTGGTCATCTCGGTGATGTTGGCCACCGCGTCGCTGATGCCCACCAGGGCGTTGTCGGCACGCAGTACCCGCTCCACGCCTTCGTCGGCCTGACGGCGGCCGGCCTCCATTGCGCGCACAGCCTCGGTGGCGGTGTTCTGCAGGTTGGCGATCAACTGGTGGATCTGCCCGGTGGATTCGGCGGTGCGCTGGGCCAGGGAGCGGACCTCGTCGGCCACCACGGCGAAGCCCCGGCCCATTTCGCCGGCGCGGGCGGCCTCGATGGCGGCGTTGAGCGCCAGCAGGTTGGTCTGGTCGGCGATGCCCTTGATCACATCCACCACGCCGCCGATTTCATTGCTGTCGCGGGCGAGCTGGCTGACCGCTTCGCCGGTTTCGCCCACCGAGCTGGACAGGCGCTGCATGGCTTCGCGGGTTTCCGCGGCGATCAGCCGACCCTGGCTGGTCAGGTCGTTGGCCTGGCGGGTGGCGTCGGCGGTGCGCTGTACGTTGTCGGCCACTTCCTGGGTGGTGGCGGCCATCTGGTTGACCGCCGTGGCCACCTGTTCGGTCTCCTGGCGCTGGCGATCCAGGCCGGCGGAGCTGTGGTGCGCCAGGGTGTCGGCTTCGCGGGCCTGTTCGGTCAGGGATTCGGCCGTGTCCTGCAGACGGGTCAGGCAGGTTTTCAGGCGCGCTTCCTGGCTGAGGATGGACATTTCCAGCCGCGCCTGCGCGCCACGGCTGTCGGTGTACATCTGCGCGATCAGCGGATCGGAGGTGGTCTGTTCGGCCAGCTGCAGCAGACGCTTGAGGCCGCGTTGCTGCCAGCTCAGGCCAGCGAGGCCCAGCGGAATCGAGAGCAGCGCGGCGAGCAGGAAGCCCCAGTGAGAGTCCAGCCAGGCGCCGATGAGGAAGGCGATCTGGCCGATCAGGATGAACGGCAGCCAGTCCAGCAGCACGGGCAACCAGCGGTCGCGGCTGGGGATGGCCGATTTGCCGGCGTTGATTCGCGCGTACAGCGCCTCGGCGCGGCGCACCTGCTCGGCGGTGGGCTTCACCCGCACCGACTCGAAGCCGACGATTTCGTTGCGCTCGAAGACCGGCGTGACATAGGCGCTGACCCAGTAGTGGTCGCCGTTCTTGCAGCGGTTCTTGACGATGCCCATCCATGGCCGGCCCTTCTTCAGGGTGCCCCACATGTGCGCGAAGACCGCCGGCGGCACGTCCGGGTGGCGCACCAGGTTGTGCGGCGCGCCCAGCAGTTCCTCGCGGGAGAAGCCGCTGACGGCGGTGAAGGCGTCGTTGGAGTAGGTGATCACGCCACGGGCGTCGGTGGTGGAGATCAGTCGCTGGTCGGCGGGGAAGGTGCGTTCACGCTGGGTGATCGGCTGGTTGTTGCGCATGGGAGGAGAATTCCACAGCAGAAGCAAATCGCTTGGTCAGGCTATCGGCCGCCGGACCGGCAAGTTGATGGTTGTTTCGGAAAAATGTCAGAGCAGCACAGGACGATAGCTGGGTGCCATCAGTCACGGAATCCTGCGAAAGTCGCGGGCGGCCCATTGCGGGCCGCCGCGTTGGGGCTCAGATCAGGCTGCGCAGCACATAGTGGAGGATGCCGCCGGCCTTGAAGTACTCGACCTCGTTCTGGGTGTCGATGCGGCAGAGCACCTCGAAGCTGTCCTGGCTGCCGTCCTCGCGCGTCACCCCGACCTTGAGGCTCATGTGTGGCTTCAGCTCACCGGACAGCCCGCTGATGCTCAGCACTTCCTTGCCGGTCAGTTTCAGGGCCTTGCGATCCTGACCGTCCTTGAACTGCAGCGGCAGTACACCCATGCCCACCAGGTTGGAACGGTGGATGCGCTCGAAGCTCTCGGCGATCACCGCTTTCACGCCCAGCAGGTTGGTGCCCTTGGCCGCCCAGTCGCGGGACGAACCGGTGCCGTATTCCTTGCCGGCGATGATCACCAGGGGCGTGCCGTCCTGCTGATAGCGCATGGCGGCGTCGTAGATCGCCAGCTTGTCGCCGCTTGGGACGTAGAGCGTGTTGCCGCCTTCCTCGCCGCCGAGCATCTCGTTCTTGATGCGGATGTTGGCGAAGGTGCCGCGCATCATCACTTCATGGTTCCCACGCCGCGAACCGTAGGAGTTGAAATCGGCGTAGGCCACGCCGTGCTCGCTGAGGTAGCGGCCGGCGGGGCTGTCCTTCTTGATATTGCCGGCGGGGGAGATGTGGTCGGTGGTCACCGAGTCGCCCAATACCGCCAGGATGCGAGCTTTGTGGATGTCCTCGACCTTCGGCGGCGCCTCGGCGATGTGCTCGAAGAAGGGCGGGTGCTGGATATAGGTGGAATCGTCCTGCCAGGTGTAGGTCTGGGCGGCCGGCACCTGGATCGCACGCCATTTCTCGTCACCCTGGAAGACCTCGGCGTACTCCTTGTGGAACATCGCCGTGTCTACTTTCTGAATGGCCTCGGCAATTTCCTGCTGGGTTGGCCAGATGTCCTTCAGATAGACCGGCTTGCCGTCCTTGCCCATGCCCAGCGGGTCCTTGGTCAGGTCGGTGCGTACTGTGCCGGCCAGTGCGTAGGCGACCACCAATGGCGGTGAAGCCAGCCAGTTGGTCTTCACCAGCGGGTGCACGCGGCCTTCGAAGTTGCGGTTGCCCGAGAGCACCGAGGCGACGGTCAGATCGGCCTGCTGGATGGCTTTCTCGATCGGCTCCAGCAGTGGCCCGGAGTTGCCGATGCAGGTGGTGCAACCGTAGCCCACCAGATCGAAGCCCAGTTCGTCCAGATAGCGGGTCAGGCCGGCGGCGCGGAAGTAGTCGGTGACCACCTTGGAACCGGGCGCCAGTGAGCTCTTCACCCAGGGCTTGCGCTGCAGGCCCTTCTCCAGCGCCTTCTTCGCCAGCAGGCCGGCGGCCATCATCACGCTGGGGTTGGAGGTGTTGGTGCAGGAGGTGATGGCGGCGATCACCACCGCGCCGTTCTTCAGCCGATAGGTCTGGCCGTCGTGCTGGTAGTCGGCCTCGCCGGTCTGTGCCGCCGCGCCCACGGCGGTGCCACCGCCACCCTCGCTGAGCAGGCGGCCTTCCTCGGTGGCGGCGGGCTTGACCTGCAGGCCGAGGAAGTCGTCGAAGGCCTGGCTGACATGGCCAAGGGCGACGCGGTCCTGCGGGCGCTTGGGCCCGGCCAGGCTGGCCTCGACGTCGCCCATGTCCAGTTGCAGGCTGTCGGTGAACACCGGTTCGTGGCCTTTCTCGCGCCACAGGCCCTGCGCCTTGCTGTAGGCCTCCACCAGCTTGACGACTTCATCCGGGCGGCCGGACAGGCGCAGGTAGCCCAGGGTGATCTCATCCACCGGGAAGAAGCCGCAGGTAGCGCCGTATTCCGGGGCCATGTTGGCGATGGTGGCGCGGTCGGCCAGCGGCAGGTCGGCGAGGCCGTCACCGTAGAACTCGACGAATTTTCCGACTACGCCTTTCTTGCGCAGCATCTGGGTGACGGTCAGCACCAGGTCGGTGGCGGTAATGCCTTCCTTCAGCTTGCCGGTCAGCTTGAGGCCGATCACCTCGGGAATCAGCATCGACACCGGCTGGCCGAGCATGGCCGCTTCCGCCTCGATGCCGCCCACGCCCCAGCCGAGCACGCCGAGGCCGTTGATCATGGTGGTGTGCGAATCGGTGCCGACCAGGGTGTCGGGGAAGGCGTAAGTGCGACCGCCCTCGTCCTTGGTCCACACGGTGCGCCCCAGGTACTCCAGGTTGACCTGGTGGCAGATGCCGGTGCCCGGCGGTACCACGCGGAAGTTGTCGAAGGCATTCTGCCCCCAGCGCAGGAAGGCGTAGCGCTCGCCGTTGCGCTCCATCTCGATCTCGACGTTCTGGGCAAAGGCGGCCTGGCTGGCGAACTTGTCGACCATCACCGAGTGGTCGATGACCAGATCGACCGGGGAGAGCGGGTTGATTTTCTGCGGATCGCCGCCGGCCCTGGCCATGGCGTCGCGCATGGCGGCCAGGTCGACTACCGCCGGCACGCCGGTGAAGTCCTGCATCAGCACGCGGGCGGGGCGGTACTGGATCTCGCGGTCGGAGCTGCGGGTCTTGAGCCAGCCGGCCAGCGCCTTCAGATCGTCGCCGGTGACGGTGTTGTCGTCTTCCCAACGCAGCAGGTTCTCCAGCAGGACTTTCAGGGACATCGGCAGCTTGCCCAGGTCCCCCAGGCTTTTCGCCGCTTCGGGCAGGCTGTAGTAGTGGTAGGTCTTGCCGGCGACTTCCAGGGTGCGCAGGCTGTTCAGGCTATCCACGGCGGGCATGACATTCTCCTCAGGCTTGGATCGGCAGCGTGCTGCCGATACTTGGCGAAGGGTGGGCAACGTACCCTGATCCAACGCAGAAAAGTTGCGATTGGCATCGATCTCCGCCATGCAGGGTGATCGCCTCGCCAGTTGGCGGGCGTTGCACCAGAACACTCAAGCTAGACCGCTGTGCGGGGTCTTGCCATCTGTTCTGGACCGGTTGCCCGGCGTGAGGTTCCTGCCGGATGAACACCATGGCCGCATCGGCGCGATCCTCCTTGCGTCGCCTGGACAAAGGCGAGCGCCGACGACCCGCAGCTGCCTCGCGGCGCCACCCGACCTTCGGCGACTTGTCGCGCCGCGCGGCATTGCCCATGCTAGGCCGCGCGAGATCTTCCGGAGACCTTCGTGAAGCGAAAGTTGCCCTCCCTGCTGGGCAGTTACAGCCGCATGCTGCTGCCGCGCCGTGGCCTGGGCCAGGGCGAGCGCGTCCCCTACCTGGCGATGGACAGCCGCACCCTGCAGTTCGACCTGCGCCACCTGCGCGCCTACCGCCAGCACTTCGGCCTCGACCCGGCGCTGGGTGTGCCGCTGCTCTATCCGCAGGTGATCAGCCTGCCGTTGCACCTGCGCCTGCTCAGCCGTTCGCGCATGCCGCTCTCGGTAATCGGGCTGATCCACCTGCGCAGCCATATCCAGCGCTACCGCATGCTCGACGAGCACGAACCACTGCAGTTCGACTGCCGCATCCTCACCAGCCGGCGCAGTGCACTAGGCCTGGAGGTGGATGTGGTGACCGAAGCCTGGCATCACGACATGCTCTACTGGCAGTCGATCACCACCTACCTGCGTCGCGGCGATTTCCTCGAGCCTGGCACCGAGCCCGACCCACTGCCGGAGCGTGCCCAGTGGCATACCCTGGAAGCGCCGATCCATGCCGGCGTGCAATGGCGCGTGCCGAAGATCGTCGGCTGGCGCTATGCGGGGTTGAGCGGCGACTTCAATCCGTTGCACCTGTCGCGGCTGATGGCTTCTCACTATGGCTTCGGCAAGCCCTTTGCCCATGGCATGTGGGGGTTGGCGCGCAGCCTGACCGGACGGCGTCTGGCGGAGAATGTGCGCCTGGATGCGCACTTCAAGGCGCCGTTGCCGCTGGGCAGCCAGGTGAAACAGAGCTACCGCCGGCTGGGCACGAAGGAGCAGTGGGCGCTGCTGCCCGCCGAGGGAGAGGGCGAGCCGATGCTGCTGGCGCAGCTGGATGAGGCGCCGGACGGGCCGTTGCGCTGATCCCCCGTCGAACGCCAAAGCCCTTGTAGGAGCGCCCCATGGGTGCGATCACGGGCATGGCCCGCTCCTACAGGGAATCAGCGGTTTTCGGCCATCCGTGGTTGCAACGGCATGAGGCTCGGCAACTGCACCTCTCCCCGTAATTCCACCGGCGAAATCCGCCAGGAACTGTTGAATAGGTACTGGCCGCTGAAGCCGCTCACCAGCAGTCCGATCTCATCCCCCGGCGCCAGGCTGGCGCTGACCGCGTTCAGGCGCGTGCTGCCCTGGTTCGCCAGCGGCTTCACCTGCTCATCCAGCCGCCGGGTTTGCCCGCCAGCGCTGCGAATCGCCATCGAGACGAACACTTGCGCGTCGGGCCGCTCGGCCAGGGGCTGCGTCAGGCGGATTTCAGCGCTGCCGAGCAGGGCGCTGTTCTCGCTGACTCGCTGCAAGGGGATGAACCGGGACGGTTGCAGCAGGCCGCTCAGCGCAGGGCGGATTGCCGTGGCCGGCAGCGCCACGGTCGGGCCGGGTGGTGGCAGTTCGTTCAGTGCCACGCCCTGGTCCAGGTCCAGGCTGATGCATAGGTCCGGCACGCTGTCGGCGGCACCGGCGCGGCCGCGCAGCTTCTCTTCGTACCAAGCGACGATGCCCTGGTAGAGATTGATGGCGCGTGGGCCGCAATGGATCACCGGCTCGTTGTTGAAGGGTGGCAATCCACTCCAGGCTTGCATCGGCGGCGGCAGGATATGCCCGCCCTGCATGCCCAGCAGGCGCACGTCGGCGGGGCCCTGCTTGAGGCACTGGCGAATCTGCAGGCCCTGGTCGAGCGGGAACAGCGTATCGCGCATACCCTGGATCAGCAGCGCGTCGGCGTGGGGGCGACGGCCCTCGGCGCAGTAACGCGCCAGGCTGTGGTCGTGCAGTTCGGCTTGTACCGGCCCGGCCATACGTCCGCCCGCGGTGTGCAGGTAGTCGGCCTGGACGAACTTGCCCAGGTCGTAGCCGGTGGCCAGGCCCAGGCTGACCAGTACGCCGCCCCAGCCGATCTTCAGCTGGCCGTCCGGTGCCAGGGCGTCGGCCAGGTCGTACCAGGTGGCGATGGGGACGATGGCGTCGATGCGTGGGTCGTCCGCCGAGGCGAGCAACTGCACCGCGCCGCCGTAGCTCTCGCCGAGCATGCCGACGCGCGGGTCGTTCGGTCCGTCCATGACCAGACGCGGCAGGTGTGCGGCGGCCCAGTCGATCACCGCGCTGGCGTCCTGCACCTCGAATTGCGGGTTCATCATCTCGATGCGCCCGTCGCTGCCGCCCCAGCCGCGCTGGTCGTAGCTGACCACCCAGTAGCCGGCCTTCCACGCCTTGAGCGCGGCGCGCCCGGACATCATGGTCTTGCCGTAGAAACCGTCCGGCCCGGTGACCCGCCAACCGCCCCAGCCGTGGGTGTGAACGATCAGCGGGGCGGTCTCGCCGGCCCTCAGCGCGGGCTGGAAGACCGTGGCGGAAAGCTTCGTGCCGTCACGGGCGGTGATGACGGCCTCGAACCAGGTGGCCGGCAGGTCCTTGCCGGCGCTGGTACTGAAATCGGGAATCTGGTCGCGGGCGGCACAGCCGGCGAGCAGCAGGGCGAACAGGCAGAAGAGGGCGCGCATCGACACTCCTGTCGAGAAGGGCGGATGCGCCAGCATGCCCGTCGCCCGCGCTACTCACCGCCCAACCAAGGTTCGGTGACCCGGACGGACGCAGGGTGACCGATCGGTGCGCTTTGGGCGACAATGCCCGCATTCGCTTTTCTGGAGTTTCCCGATGTCCCTGCCTGTCGACGCGATTCTCGACGCCACCGGCCTGAACTGCCCCGAGCCGGTCATGATGCTGCACAACAAGGTGCGCGACCTGCCTGCCGGCGGCCTGCTCAAGGTGATCGCCACCGACCCGTCCACCCGCCGCGATATTCCCAAGTTCTGCGTGTTCCTCGGGCATGAGCTGGTGGAGCAGCAGGAAGAGGCGGGGACCTACCTGTACTGGATTCGCAAGAAGGCGGAGTGATCCGCCTGGCACCTATTTCGCGGGTTTCGTGTAGGAGCGGGCCATGCCCGCGATCCGCCGGCAGGGCCGGCGTCCGACATACCCGCGCAAACCATCGGTAATCAAGTGATGGTCTGGATGACGCCGCGACGGATTTCGCGGACAAGGTCCGCTCCTACAGGTGTTTCCCGTCACGGCTTGGCGTGCGGCAGGTCGCGGGCATGGCCCGCTCCTACAAGGGTACTTCTCAGCTTCCCGCCGGCCGCGCCGCGAGCTTCTGGGCGACCATCCGCCCGATCAGCGCGACGAAGGTCAGGGCGATCAGCACCACCGAGATGGCCGCAACGGCCGGGTCGATGTTGTCGCGCAGGCCCGACCAGATCTGCCGGGGCAGGGTGTTCACCTCGGTGCTGGTGACGAACAGGGTCACTGCGATCTCCTCCCAGGACAGCGCGAAGCACAGCAGCGCGGTGCTCGCCACGCCCAGCTTGAGGTTCGGCAGCACCACCATGAAGGTGGTCTGGCCCAGGCTCGCGCCGAGGTTGCGCGCGGCCAGTTCGATGCGCCGGTCCAGTTGGCTCAGCGCCACCAGCATGGTCACCACGCCGTAGGGCACCACCATCACGATGTGCGCGATGGTCAGGCCGAACAGGGTGTCGTAGCCCAGGCCGGGAGCGAACTGGCTGACCTTGGTTTCCATGAAGTACAGGACCATCGCCGAGATCATCGGCGGGATCGCCATGGGCAGCAGCACCAGGCTGATCAACAGGGTCGCCAGGCGCGAGCGCAGGTACCAGATGCCGAGGCTGAAGCTCACCGCCAGCGCCGTTGCGATGACGCAGGTGGCAGTGGCGACGATCAGGCTCTGGCTGATCGCCGAGAGCCATTCGGGGCTGTCCAGCAGCGCCTGGTAGTGGCGCAGCGACCAGTTGCCGTTGGGCATCGACAGGAAGCGCTTGCTGGTGAAGGACACCGGGATCACCGCCAGCAGCGGGAAGACCATGAAGATCATCGCCATGGTCGCCAGCAGGCGGCTCGGTGCCTTGGTTTCGTGCGAGTTCATGTCTGCGGCTCCTTATCCCACCAGCTTGTCGACGCGGGTCATGCGCAGCAGCGCCCAGATCATCCCGCTCACCAGCATCAGCAGCACCACCGACAGCGCGGCGCCCAGGCCCCAGTTGCTGGTCTGGAACATCTGCAGGTAGACGTATTCGGCCACCATCACCGTCTGCCCGCCGCCGAGGATCGCCGGGGTGATGAAGAAGCCCAGGCAGAACACGAAGACAATGATGAAGGCGCCGAGAATGCCGGGAACGGTCTGCGGCACGAAGATGCTCCAGAAGGTGCGCAGTTGCCCGGCGCCCAGTCCGCGCGCGGCCAGCAGCACGCGCGGGTCGAGCCGACGCATGGTGGAGACCAGCGGGAACAGGGCGAAGGGCACCATGAAGTGGACCATGCCGATCACCACCCCCAGCTCGTTGCGCGTCAACTGCAACGGTTCGCTGATGATCCCCAGGTTCTGCAACCAGCCATTGAGCAGGCCGTTGCTGCGCAGGGCGATCAGCCAGCCGAAGGCGCGTACCAGCACCGACAGCCAGAACGGGATGAACACGCAGATTTCCACCACGCGCTGCCAGAACGGCGGGCTGTACACCCAGCAGTAGGCCATCAGGTAGGCGATCACCAGCGACACCACGCTGACCGTGGCGCACAGGCGGAAGGTCCGCCAGAGCACGTCGTGAATCGCCGGGTCGGTGATGATCCGCTGGTACTGCTCGATCCCCGGCTCCGGCAGGGTGAAGCTCCAGCCGAGCACGCCGAGGAAGGGCAGTACGTAGAACAGGATCAGTACGACCGGCAGCGGCAGCAGTAGCGCGCCCAGCTTCAGCCGCGAGGGGGCGTTATCGGCCATGGTCCGGCGCTCCGCGTCACTTGGAAATGTGGGTCAGGTACTGCTCCAGGGTCGCCCCGTAGTGGTCGGTGTACCACTCGTGGCTGAGCATGATCTGCTTGGGCAGGTTCGACGGATCGGTGCAGTTCAGGTGACGGCGGTCTTCCGGGATCAGCGTGGCGGCGGCGGGGTTGGCCGGGCCGTTGCCGAACATCTTGAACAGTTCGACCTGGGATTGCGGGTCCTGGGCGTAGGCGATGAACTTCATGGCCGCCTCGGTGCCCGCGGGGTTGCCCTTGAGCACGCCCCAGTTGCTGCAGCCGAGCAGGGCGTTGTCGAAGGTCCACTTGATGCGGTTTTCGCTGTCCTCGCTGATCACCTGGGCACGGGTGTTCCAGATGGCGCCCATGGACACTTCGCCTTCCATCAGCAGCTGCTGGGTTTCCGCGCCCGAGCCCCAGAAGGACAGCACGTGGGGTTTGAGTTCCTCGATCTTCTTCAGCGCGCGCGGCACGTCCAGCGGATAGAGCTTGTCCGGAGTGACACCATCGGCCAGTAACGCGGCCTCCAGCATGCCGTTCATCCACTTGTAGAGGGTGCGTTTGCCGGGGAAGGTCTTCACGTCCCAGAAGTCCGCCCAGGTCTTGGGCGCCTTGTCGCCGAAACGTTCACTGTCATAGGCGATCACGTAGCTGAGCATGTAGTCGGCGATGCCGTATTCGTAGGCGAAGCCCGGCAGCACCTTGTCCTTGGACACCACGTTGTAGTCGATGGGCTGTACCAGGCCTTCCTTGCCGAGGATCTGCAGGACCGAGCTTTCCGCGTCGACCACGTCCCAGCTCACCCTGCCGCTGGACAGCTGGGTGCGGATGGCGCCCTCGGTGGGGCCGCTGCCGTCGATTTTGGTCGGGATGCCGGTGGCCTTCGAGAAGCCCTCGGTCCAGGCCTTGCCGAACGCCTTGATCGCGTCGCCGCCCCAGTTCACCACCACCAGCGGCTTGTCGCCGGCGGCGAAGCTGACGCCGCTGCGCAGCGCCAGCGGCAGGGCGGCCATCAGGCCCATGCCCTTGAGGAAGGTGCGGCGGTCGATCTGCCCGCGGCGGGCTTTTTCGATGAGGACTTCGATGCAGTCTTGCTGGTGCGGATTGAACATGAGTGCAACTCCCGGTCGGAAGGGATGGCGAAAGGGGACGAACGCGTGCGTTGGCTCAGGCCAGCAGCAAACTCTTTTCGATGGGCCAGCTCAGCCAGACCTTCGCGCCGTGTTCCAGGCGCGAGGCCTGGTGGTCGGCGTGCACCGCCAGGCTCATGGGCAAGGCGCCCTCGGCGGCGGTGGCCAGGCCCAGCTCGGTGCTGGCGCCCTGGTAGGTCTTGGCGGTGAGCACGGCCTGCACTACGTTGTGGCCGGCGGCGGTCGGCGGCGCGCTGTGCAGTTGCATGTGCTCCGGACGCACCGCCAGCAGCGGGGCGGCGGCCTGCAGGGCGGGCGAGTATTCGGCGCGCAGCTCGGCTTCTCCGTAGCGCCCGCAGGCCAGCTCGCCGGCGCGGCCCACCTGGGTCAGCGGGAACAGGTTCATCTTGCCGAGGAACTCGGCGACGAAGCGGTTGTTCGGCTGGTTGTAGATGGTTTCCGGCGTGTCGACCTGGGCCAGTTGGCCGCGATTGAAGATGGCGATGCGGGTTGACAGGGCGAGGGCTTCGTTCTGGTCGTGGGTGACGAAGACGAAGGTGGTGCCGACCTGGCGGTGGATGCGCTGCAGTTCCGCCTGCAGCTGTTCGCGCAGGTTCTTGTCCAGGGCCGAGAGGGGTTCGTCGAGGAGCAGCATGTCCGGTTCGAACACCAGGGCGCGGGCGATGGCCACGCGCTGCTGCTGGCCGCCGGAGAGTTCGCCGGGGCGCTTGCCCAGGTGCTCGCCCAGGCCGACCACTTCGAGCATGCGGCGCACGCGGCGGTTGCGCTCTTCGGCCTTCACGCCGCGAATCTTCAGCGGGAAGCCGACGTTGTCCTCGATGGTCATGTGCGGGAACAGGGCGTAGCCCTGAAACACCATGCCGAAGTTGCGCTTTTCGGCGGGGCGTCGGGTGATGTCGACGCCGCCTTCTTCCAGCTTGCCGCGGGACGGGTCCTGGAAGCCGGCGAGGATCATCAGGAAGGTGGTCTTGCCCGAGCCGGACGGGCCGAGGAGGGTGAGGAACTCGCCCTGCTGGATATCGATGGATACGGCGTCCAGCGCGTTGAAACTTCCGTAGCTCTTGCCGATGCCGATGGCACGAAGTTGGGGCTGTCGCTCCACTGCACTTACCTCGAGTTTCTTGTTCTTGTTCGAGAGGTCGCCGGGTGAGGGGTAAAAATCAGCGGCCTTTTTTTAATGCAGTATTGTTAAATCTCTGTCCGCTTCAATCGCGTTTTTTTGCCCTCATTGTTCGAAATCATTCACCAATCATCAGGTTGCGACCGCCCTTGCGGAACTGCTCGGACATGCGCAATTCCGCCTTCATCCAGGTCTTGAAGGCCTGCACGTCGGGACGTTCGGTCTTGGCCGGGTCGGTAACGAAGTAGTAGCGGTTGGGCGGCTCGATGGCGACGTTGAACAGCCGCACCAGTTGCCCCTTGGCCATGGCGTCGCCGCTGACCAGCGCATCGCCCATGGCCACGCCTTGCCCGGCGATGGCCGCCGATTGCACCAGGTGCGCGTCGGAGAAGACGATGCCGTTGCGCACGTTGAGGTCGCGCACGCCGGCGGCGGCGGCCCAGAGCAGCCAGTCGGAGTGGTCGACCATGTGCAGGAACGGCAGGCTGGCGAGGTCTTCCGGCGAATCCAGGCCGCCGATGGAATTGAGCAGCGACGGGCTGCACACCGGAAAGGTGTCGAGGGTGGCGATCAGGTCGACGTGCAGGTCCGTCCAGTCGCCCACGCCGTAGGCGATGAACAGGTCGACGTCGCGGTTGGAGACGTCGTCGGGAATTCGTGGCGCGACCAGGTTCAGCTCCACCTGCGGGTGAGCGCGCTGGAACTTGCCGATCTGGTGGCACAGCCAGTAGGTGGCGAAGCCCGGTGTGCAGCTCACGCACAGGCGGCCGGAGACTTCCTCGGCGTTGGCGAAGCGCCGTGCCTCGTTGAGGATCGCCAGGGCGCGCTGGGTTTCCCGGGCGAAGCATTCGCCGTGGTAGGTGAGGGCGATGCCGCGGCCGACTCGCTCGGTAAGCGGGATGCCCAGGCAGTCCTCCAGGCTGTGCAACTGGTGGCTGACGGCGCTGCGGGTCAGGCTCAGTTCGCTGGCTGCGCCGGACAGGCTGCCCAGGCGGGCGACGGCGTCCAGCACGCGCAAGGCGGTCATCGAGGGGAAACGCATGGCTCGCTCCAATTTCGAAGTGGAGCCTTTATCCCTGAGCGGGGCGGTGGTGTCGAGTGGGGCGGGTGCGGGAGGAAAGTAGCCGTGAGGTTTTTGTAGGGCATGAAGTGTCTACGTTCCTGGCGCCCCTTTTGCGCATATCGCGGACGGAGTCCGCTCCTACGTGGGCGCATGACGCCGGTGTTCGCAGGGAGCGCCGAGTCATCCGCGATGGATTTCGCGGACAGGGTCCGCTCCTGCGGGGGAATACCGTGCCGTGCGGTTCGCGAGCAAGCTCGCTCCTACGAAGAGCCCATATCTCCGGCTTTTGGTTTTGCTCTGAAGACTTCCAGTGAAACATCCGCGCACTCCGAGCGCCCCTTCAGGAGGCCGAGTGGAATCGGAGTTTCAGGGGTTGAGCGGCATGGATGCCGCGAGAGCCGCGATGGGCCAGGGATGGCCCTTCGCGGCGTGCCCCTGAAACTCCGATGGAGCGAGGGAACCCCGGCGAAGCCGGGGCCGGATGCAGGGGCAAGACCTTTGGTTACTTTCTGGCGTTTGAGAAAGTAACTCGCCCGAGGGGGCGAAACAAAATCTCTCAGCACACGCCGAAGCGGCGCAGAAACACCCACCCCCGATTCGGCGGATAACGCCTTAGGCGTTATTCGCCCTACGAAGAGCAAGAGCATCGCGGACAGAGTCCGCTCCTACGAGAGCAGAAATCCCGGCGCTGGCCTGTAGGAGCGCCCCATGGGCGCGATCGCGGCATGGCCCGCTCCTACAGGGGAGTTCAGCCGGTTGTCAGCGCAACTTCTCCATCATCTGGTAGTACCACATCCCCGCCGCCAGCATCGGATTGCCGAACACGTCGCCCATGGGCACGCGGATGTGCTTGCACTGGGCGAAGGTGTCGAACTTCTCCAGATCGCCGGTCATCGCCGTGGCCATGATCTCGCCCATGATGTGGGTGGTTGCCACGCCGTGGCCGGAGTAGCCCTGGCAGTACCAGACGTTCTCCGACAGCTTGCCCAGCTGCGGGATGCGGTTCATCACGATGCCCATGGCGCAGCTCCACTGGAACTCGATGTCCACGCCCTTGAGCGCCGGGAAGGTGCGCTCGATGCACGGGCGCAGCTCGCCGGCGATGTCGCGCGAGTCGCGGCCGGAGTAGTTGGCGCCGCCGCCGAACAGCAGGCGGCCGTCGCCGGTCATGCGGTAGTAGTCGAGCACGAAGCGGCAATCGTAGACCGCCAGGTCCTGCGGGTTGATGCGCTTGGCCAGCTCGCCCAGCGGCTTGGTCGTGACGATGCCGCCCATGGCCGGGAAGATCATGCCCTTGAGCTGCTTGCGTTCCAGCTTGTGGTAGACGTCGCCGGCCAGCATCACCTGCGCGGCGTTGATCCGCCCGCCCGAGGTGACCACCGCCGGGCGCGGGCCGTGGACGATGTCCAGCACCTCGGAGTGCTCGAAGATCAGCGCGCCCAGGCTGGCGGCGGCCTTGGCCTCGCCGATGCACAGGTTGAGCGGGTGCAGGTGCATGTTGCGGGTGTTCTTGATGGCGCCGCAGTAGAGGTCGGACTCCAGGTGCGCGCGCACGCCGGCGCCGTCCAGCAGGGTGATCTCGTCGCCCAGGCCACGGCGCTTGGCTTCGTCGTAGGAAGCCTTCAGCTCGTCCATGTGCGAGGGTTTCATCGCCGCGTGCAGGTGGCCGAACTTCAGGTCGCACTGGATGCCGTACTTCTCCACGCGACTCTTGATGATCTCGTGGCCGCGCCAGCGCAGGTGCCAGATGAAGTCGTCGACGTCGTCGCCCAGCCACTGGCGCATCTGCTTGCTCATGGCGGCGTCGCCCGAGAGGCTGCCGGTGACCTGTCCGCCGTTGCGCCCGCTGGCGCCCCAGCCGACCTTGTTGGTCTCGACGATGGCCACCTTGTAGCCGCGCTCGGCCAGCTCCACGGCAGTGGCGACACCGGTGAAGCCGCCGCCGATGATGGCGATGTCGACGTTCACCTCGCCTTGCAGCGTGGGGTAGCTGGTTTCCTCGTTGAGGCTGGCGGAGTAGTAGGACTTCGCGCGCTCGGGGGCGGGAGTGGCGGGTTTCAGTGCAGCGTTCATTTCGGTGTTCCTGTTGTTATTCGTTTCCCCTCACCCTAGCCCTCTCCCGGAGGGAGAGGGGACGGTTCGGTGCGGGCTGTGAATTCGGTTTTTGCCGGGCGTTTCAGTGAGCGCAGGGCTCATCTCGGCACATTCGGCCCCCTCTCCCGCTTGCGGGAGAGGGCTGGGGTGAGGGGCTCTTGAGTAAGCGCCTCAACAGCGCACTCTCACGCCTGCGTCAGATACCACCGCCAGTCCTGCTCGCCGACCTCACCCATGAACTGGCGGTACTCGGCCTGCTTCACTTTCAGATAGACCCCGAGGAATTCATGCCCCAGCGCATCGCGTGCCCAGCTGGAGCGCTCCAGCGCGCGCAGCGACGTCAGCCAGTCGGTAGGCAGCAGCTCCTTGGCCTGGGCATAGCCGTTGCCTTCCACCGGCGCGCCCGGATCGATGGCCTCGCGGATGCCGCGATGGATGCCGGCGAGAATGCCGGCGGCGGCCAGATAAGGGTTGGCGTCGGCGCCGCAGATACGGTGCTCCACGTGGCGGGTATGCGCCGGGCCGCCCGGAACGCGCAGGCTCACGGTGCGGTTGTCGCAGCCCCAGGTTGGCGCCAGCGGCGCATAGCTGTTGGCCTGGAAGCGGCGGTAGGAGTTAGCGTTGGGGCAGAACAGCAGCAGCGAGTCGAGCAGGCTTTTCAGCATGCCGCCCACGGCCTGGCGCAGCAGCGGCGTACCGGCTGGGTCTTCGCTGGCGAACAGGTTGTTGCCCTCGGCGTCGGCCAGCGAGACGTGCATGTGCATGCCGGTGCCGGCCAGGTCGTCGAACGGCTTGGCCATGAAGCACGCCTGCATGCCGTGCTTGTGCGCCACGCCTTTCACCAGGCGCTTGTAGCGCACGGCCTGGTCCATGGCGAGCAGCGCTTCGCCGTGCTCCAGGGTGATCTCCACCTGGCCCGGTGCGTATTCGGAAATCGCCGTGCGCGCCGGAATGCCCTGGGCCTTGCACGCCGCATAGAGGTCGGCGAGGAAAGGCTCGATCTGCTCCAGCTCGCGCAGGCCGTACACCTGGGTAGCGCGCGGGCGGCCACCGTCGGCATCCAGCGCCGGTTGCGGGCGGCCGTTGGCGTCGCGCTTGGCGTCCAGCAGGTAGAACTCCAGCTCGCAGGCCATCACCGGGTGGAAGCCTTCGGCTTTCAGTTGGTCGATCACATGGATCAGCACATGGCGCGGGTCGGCGATGTCCGCCGGTTTGCCTTCCACGGGGTGCATGCTGACCTGCACCGCCGCCGTGGGAATCTGCCGCCAGGGCAGGCGTACCAGGCTGCCGGCCAGCGGGTAGGCGCGGCAGTCGATATCGCCGACGTCCCAGACCAGCCCGGAGTCCTCCACATCCTCGCCATGGAGGGTGAGCCCGAGGATGGTGCTGGGCAGCGGCCGGCCGGACTGGTACACGGCGAGCAGTTCCTCGCGGTGCAGCAGCTTACCGCGCGGCACGCCGTTGGCGTCGAGGATGAACAGCTCGACCATTTCGATATCGGGGTTCTGGGCCAGGAAATCCTGGGCTTCTTGCACGGAGGCGAAATTCATGGGGCTCTCGATAGCATCCAGGCGGATGCGCTGACGACCTGCAGGCCAGGGCCGCACCACGGGTGCGGGGATAAAAGGCAGGCAAGCGATGCAACGGGTTACGTCTTGTTCGAGGAGGGCGCATGCCCCCCTTGAGCGTAGTTCCGTCGATGGCGTTCGGGCGCGGCGGCCCGTCAGTGGTTGGCGCTATCCGGTGGACGCGCGTGGCGGCAATGCCAGAGCGCCCAGAAGGCCAGTTCGAGAGGCAGGGTCAGCGGTTGCAGTTCGAGCCAACGGGCATGTTTGCGCGGCAGACGGATAGCGCTGCCGGCCTTGCGGGCGGCGACGGGTTCCAGCGGTGCGGGCGAAACGAGCAGGTGCATGTTGGACGGGATGGCTGACGATGCGAGCAGCGTCGCACAGGCTCATGCGTTTATTAAATGTGATTTTCGAGATGCTTAGATTTGAAAAATCGAAACTGAACGCCCGAGGCTCATCGCCACGAGCGCCGTTCCAGACGCGTCGGGAGGGGATCGGATGCAGCCGGTCGTGTGCGCTGATGGGCAATCGAGCCTCCCCTACACTGGGTGCATCTTTCGTCAGAACCGGGTCAGCCCATGTGCCGCATCGTCTTCGCTCCCTCGATCCAGCGCCATGTCGCGCTGGAGGAGCGCGAGCTGTCGGCGCCGACCTTGCGCGCGGCACTGGAGGCGGTATTCGTCGAGGCGCCGGCCTTGCGTGGCTACCTGCTGGACGACCAGGGCGGGTTGCGCCGGCACCTGACGATCTTCATCGACGGCCTGCGCCTGCGCGACCGCGTCCGCCTGAGCGATGCGCTAGCGGCGGATAGTGAGGTCTATGTGGTGCAGGCTCTAAGTGGCGGTTGAGGAGGCGGACTATGGATGATCGACTGCTGGTAGCGACCCGCAAGGGGCTGTTCACCTTTCAGCGCGACGTGAACGGCTGGCAGGAAGCCCGCCGCGAATTCCTCGGCGAACCCCTGAGCGTGGTGCTCGCCGATCCTCGCGACGACACCCTCTATGCTGCGCTCAATCTCGGCCACTTCGGCTGCAAGCTGTGGCGCCAGCGTCCGGGCGAGGAATGGCAGGAAATCGCGGTGCCGGTCTACCCGCCGCAGCCCGACCCGCTGCCGGAGCCGAAGGAGGGCGATGCGCCCCCCGCGCCCTGGACCCTCCAGCAGATCTGGTGCCTGGAAACCGGCGGCGCGGCCGAGCCCGGCGTGCTCTGGGCCGGGACCATTCCCGGCGGACTGTTCCGCAGCGCTGACGGCGGCGACAGCTGGGAGCTGAACCGTCCGCTGTGGGACCGCCCCGAGCGCGCCCGCTGGTTCGGTGGAGGCTATGACTGGCCGGGTATCCATTCCGTCAGCGTCGACCCGCGCGACAGCCAGCACCTGACCGTGGGCGTGTCCTGCGGCGGCGTCTGGCAGAGCGATGACGGCGGCGCCAGCTGGCGCAACACCACGGCGGGCATGTACGCCGACTACATGCCGCCGGAACTGCGCGAGGACGGCGCCATCCAGGACCCGCACCGCCTGGTGCAGTGCCCGGCGCAACCGGACCGCCTGTGGGTACAGCACCATAACGGCATTTTCACCTCTACCGACGGCGGTGCGCGCTGGCACGACGTGCAGGTCAAGCCCTCCAGCTTCGGCTTCGCCGTTGCGGTGCACCCCACCGAGCCGGATACCGCCTGGTTCGTACCGGCGGTGAAGGACGTCTGCCGGGTGCCGGTGGACGGGCGCTTCGTGGTCACCCGCACGCGCGATGGCGGGGCCACTTTCGACGTGCTGGACAGTGGCCTGCCGCAGGGGCCGGCGTTCGATCTGGTGTACCGCCACGGCCTGGCGGTGGATGACGACGGCATCTGCCTGGCGATGGGCTCCACCACCGGTGGCCTGTGGCTGTCGGAAAGCGGCGGCGACCACTGGCAATGCCTGTCGGCCAACCTGCCACCGATCTACTGCGTGCGTTTCGGTTAGGTTCCGCGTCCGGCATTGCAGCGCCAGGGCAGGGGAGTGCCCCGGCGCGGCCTGCACTAAAACCCACCGCTGATCTGATGGGCAGATATCGGGCTAGTCACGCTGCGATAAACAATCTATAAAAATATAGATTGTTTATTTGTAGATCGTTGCCATGACCGTTACCACGCTCGACCCCGCCGACGCCTTGCGCCTGCACCAATCCGCCGAATCCGCCTGCCAGTTGCTCAAGGCCCTGGCCAATACCGACCGCCTGATGCTGCTCTGCCAACTGGCCCAGGGCGAGCTGAACGTCGGCGAGCTGGAGGCCTGCACCGGCATTGCCCAGCCGACCCTGTCGCAGCAGCTGGCGGTGCTGCGCCGCGAGGAACTGGTGGAAACCCGTCGCGAGGGCAAGCAGGTCTACTACCGCATCGCCAGTCAGCAGGCGCTGGCGGTGATCGAGACCCTGTATCGCCTGTTCTGCGTGGAGGCAACGGAATGATCGACTGGACCAGCTTCACTCCCGTCAGTGCCCTGGCCGGTGGCGTGCTGATCGGGCTGTCGGCGGGGCTCTTTGCCGTGCTCGATGGCCGCATCGCCGGCATCAGCGGTCTGCTGGGCGGGCTCTTCAAAGGTTCCGGCTGGCGGGGTGAGGGGCCGTTGTTCCTGCTTGGCCTGCTGGCGGCGCCCTTGTTGTGGGCGTTGTTGCGGCCGCTGCCGGAGATTCATTTCGAAGCGGGTTGGGCGACCTTGCTGGCGGCGGGGGTGCTGGTCGGCGTAGGCAGCCGTTTCGGTTCCGGCTGCACCAGCGGCCACGGCGTCTGCGGCCTGTCGCGGCTGTCCGGCCGCTCCCTGGTGGCAACCTTGTCGTTCATGGCCACCGGCTTCATCACCGTGTTCATTCTGCGTCACCTGCTGGGAGCCTGAAGCATGGGCAAGATCGTCGCGTTTCTGGCCGGACTGCTGTTCGGCGCCGGCCTGCTGCTGTCGGGCCTGGCCAACCCGGCGAAGGTGCTGGGTTTTCTCGATCTCGCCGGGCCCTGGGACCCGTCGCTGGCGCTGGTGATGGTCGCTGCCATCGGCACGGCGCTGCCGTTCTTCGCCTGGGCGCGGCGGCATGATCGGGCGCTGCTGGGCGGTCTCATGCAGTTGCCCAAGCGCCGCGACCTGGATGGCCAACTGATCGGCGGCAGCCTGTTGTTCGGTGTCGGCTGGGGCATCGCCGGCATCTGCCCGGGGCCGGCGCTGGTGACCTTCGCCGCCGGCTACTGGCAAGGCGCGCTGTTCTGCCTCGCCATGCTGGTGGGCATGGGGCTGCACGCCGGCTACGAATGGCAACGTGACGCGAAGAGGAGACCCGCATGAGCGCCACTATCCAACCCTTCTTCGATTCGGCCACGTCCACCTACAGCTATGTGGTGAGTGATCCGCAGACGCTGTGCTGCGCGATCATCGACCCGGTGCTGGACTACGACGCCGCCGCCGGGCGCATCGGTCATGCCAGCGCCCGGCGCATCGTCGATTACGTGCGCGAACAGGGCCTGGCCGTGGAGTGGCTGCTGGAGACCCACCTGCACGCCGATCACCTGTCCGCGTCGGCCTGGCTCAAGGGTGAACTGGGCGGCCGCCTGGCCATCGGTGCGAACACCACCCGGGTGCAGCGCACCTTTGCCGGGCTGCTCAACCTGGGCGGCAGCTTCCCCTGTGATGGCAGCCAGTTCGACCACCTGTTCGAAGACGGTGAGCGCTTCTTCATCGGCGAGCTGGAGGCCGAGGCATTGCACACACCCGGCCATACCCCCGCGTGCATGACCTATCGGATCGGAGATGCCGCTTTCGTCGGCGACACCCTGTTCATGCCCGACTACGGCACCGCCCGCTGCGACTTCCCCGGTGGCGACGCGCGTCAGCTGTACCGTTCCATCCAGCGGCTGTTCGCACTACCGGAAGAGACCCGGCTGTTCATGTGTCACGACTACCTGTCGGCGCACCGCGAGGAGCATGCGCACGAAACCACGGTCGCCCGGCAGCGCCAGGACAATGTGCACGTGCATGACGGTGTGGACGAAGAGACCTTCGTCAGCATGCGCCAGCAGCGCGATGCGACGCTGCATGCGCCGGCGCTGATCTGGCCGTCGATCCAGGTGAACGTGCGCGGCGGGGTGTTGCCCGAGGCGGAGGACAACGGCGTGCGTTACCTGAGGATTCCGCTGGATCGGATGTGATCGCCGCAGCGGACTCCGTCCGCGATGCTCTTGTGCAATGCGGATCGCGGACGGAGTCCGCTCCTACGAAAGCGAGGCAGACGCACCTGTAGGGGCAACTGTCTTCTACCGGATTATTCTCTGCCCACGTCCCCCTCACCCCAGCCCTCTCCCGGAGGGAGAGGGGGCAGTCCGAGCCGACTGACGCCAAGGTTTCATCCTGCATCGAACGGTCCCCTCTCCCCCTGGGAGAGGGCTAGGGTGAGGGCAGGCCCGAGCACAGGACGCTCTCGTAGGAGCGGGCCATGCCCGCGATCGTGCCCATGGGGCGCTCCTACAGGTCTGCTCCGGCGTTACAGGAGCAGACTGCGTATATCCCCCAGCAACTCACCCAGCCGTTTGGTGAACCGCGCCGCCGCCGCCCCGTTGATCACCCGGTGGTCATAGGACAGCGACAACGGAAGCATCAGCCTCGGCTGGAAGGCCTTGCCATCCCACACCGGCTGAATCGTCGCCTTGCTCACGCCGAGGATCGCCACTTCCGGCGCGTTGACGATGGGCGTGAAGCCGGTGCCGCCGATGTGGCCGAGGCTGGAGATGGTGAAACACGCGCCCTGCATGGCGTCGGCCGAGAGTTTCTTGGTCCGCGCCTTCTCCGCCAGCTCGGCGGCCTCAAGGGCGAGTTGCAGCAGCCCCTTCCTGTCCACGTCGCGGATCACCGGCACCAGCAGGCCGTCCGGGGTGTCCACGGCGAAGCCGATGTGCACGTACTTCTTGCGGATCAGCGCCTTGCCGCCGGGGGCCAGAGAGCTGTTGAAGTCTGGCAGTTCGCGCAGCAAGTGAGCACAGGCTTTCAGCAGGATCGGCAGGATGGTCAGCTTGGTTCCGGCCTTCTCGGCAACCGCCTTCTGCGCGATGCGGAAGGCCTCCGCCTCGGTGATGTCGGCGGACTCGAACTGGGTGACGTGGGGCACGTTGAGCCAGCTGCGATGCAGGTTGGCGGCGCCGACCTGCATCAGGCGGGTCATCGCCACTTCCTCCACTTCGCCGAACTTGCTGAAGTCGACTTCCGGGATCGGCGGGATGCCCGCGCCGCCGGTTGCTGCTGCCGCCGCGCCGGACTTGCTGCTTTGCAGTTGTTCCTTCACGAACGCCTGCACGTCTTCCTTGAGGATGCGGCCTTTCGGGCCGGTGCCCTTTACCTGCGCCAGCTCGACACCAAACTCGCGGGCGACCATGCGCACGGCCGGGCCGGCGTGAACCTTGGTGCCGTCGCGGCTGGGGGCGCCGACCGGAGCTGCGTCCGCAGCCTTGGGCGGTTCGGCGGCCTGCGTGGCGGGGGCGGTGGGTTTCTCCGCACTCGGTGCCGGCGAGGGGGCTGCTGCCGCAGGCGCACTAGCCGCCGGCGTACCGTCTGCGGTTTCCAGTTCGAGGATGTCGTCGCCTTCCTTGAGCGTGTCGCCGATCTTCACCTTGATGGCCTTCACCACGCCGGCCTTGGGCGCGGGGATCTCCATGCTGGCCTTGTCGGATTCCAGCGTCAGCAGGCTCTGGTCGGCTTCGATGCGGTCGCCGACCTTGACCATCAGTTCGATGATCTCGCCCTGTCCGTTGCCGATGTCCGGCACCTTGATGGTTTCCACGCCGCCACCGCTGGAGACAGGTTGCGGCGCGGGGGCGGCAGCCGGTTTCGGTGGTTCGGCGGCGGGCGGGGCAGACGTCTGGGCCGGAGCTTCAGCGGCGGCGCCTTCCGCTTCCAGTTCGAGAATCTCGTCGCCTTCCTTGAGGGTGTCGCCCACCTTCGCCTTGATGGCTTTCACCACGCCGGCGCGGGGGCAGGGGATTTCCATGCTGGCCTTGTCCGACTCCAGCGTCAGCAGGCTCTGTTCGGCCTCCACGCGGTCGCCGACCTTGACCAGCAGTTCGATGACTTCGCCCTGGCCATTGCCGATGTCGGGTACGCGGATGATCTCGCTCATCGTGCTTTCCTCAGCAATCCAGCGGGTTGGGTTTTTCGGGGTCGAGGCCGAACTTGGCGATGGCCTCGGCCACCACCTTAGGCTCGATGTCGCCACGGTCGGCCAGGGCCTCCAGGGCGGCCAGCACCACCCAGTGGCGGTCCACCTCGAAGAAGTGGCGCAGCCTGGCGCGGGTGTCGCTGCGGCCGAAGCCGTCGGTGCCCAGCACCTTGTATTCCTTGCTCGGAACCCACTGGCGGATCTGCTCGGCGTAGACCTTCATGTAGTCCGTGGAGGCGATCACCGGACCCCGGCGCCCGCCCAGGCATTCCTCGACATAGCTGGACCTGGGCTTCTGCCCCGGGTGCAGGCGGTTCCAGCGTTCCACCGCCAGGCCGTCGCGGCGCAGTTCGTTGAAGCTGGGCACCGACCAGACGTCGGCGCCGACGCCGAACTCCTCGCGGAGGATCTTCGCCGCCGCCTCGACCTCGCGCAGGATGGTCCCTGAACCGAGCAGCTGCACGTGGTGCGCGGCGGAGCGGCGGTCCTCGTCGAGCAGGTACATGCCCTTGATGATCCCGGCGGCGGCGCCCTCGGGCAGCGGCGGGTGCGGGTAGTTCTCGTTCATCACGGTGATGTAATAGAAGACGTCCTGCTGCTCCTCCATCATCTGCCGCACGCCTTCCTGGATGATCACCGCCAGCTCGTAGGAGTAGGTCGGGTCGTAGGTACGGCAGTTGGGGATCACCGAGGCCAGCACGTGGCTGTGGCCGTCCTCGTGCTGCAGGCCTTCGCCGTTGAGCGTGGTGCGCCCGGCGGTGCCGCCGAGCAGGAAGCCGCGGGTCAGGCTGTCGCCGGCGGCCCAGGCCAGGTCGCCAATGCGCTGGAAGCCGAACATCGAGTAGAAGATGTAGAACGGCAGCATCGGCTGGCGGTAGTTGCTGTAGGCGGTGCCGGCGGCGATGAAGGAGGACATGGCGCCGGCCTCGGTGATGCCTTCCTCGAGGATCTGGCCCTTCTTGTCCTCGCGGTAGAACATCAGCTGTTCCTTGTCGACGGGCTCGTAGAGCTGGCCGACCGAGGAGTAGATGCCCAGCTGGCGGAACATGCCTTCCATGCCGAAGGTGCGCGCTTCGTCGGGGATGATCGGGACGATGCGCGGGCCCAGCTCCTTGTCCTTGACCAGCTGCGAGATGATCCGCACGAAGGCCATGGTGGTGGAGATTTCCCGGTCGCCGGTGCCGTCGAGCATGGCCTTGAGGGTGTCGAGCGGCGGTGTCGGGATGCGCTCGCTGTTGCCGTGGCGGTGGGGCATGAAGCCGCCGAGGGTGGCGCGACGCTCCTTCAGGTAGCGCGCCTCGGCGCTGCCTTCCTCGGGGCGGTAGAAGGGCAGCTTGGCGAGGTCATCGTCGCGGATCGGGATGTCGAAGCGGTCGCGGAAGGCGCGCAGGCTGTCCACGTCGATCTCGTGGATGTTGTGGGCGATGTTCTTCGCCTCGCCCGTGCCGGTGCCGTAGCCCTTGATGGTCTTGGCCAGTACCACGCTGGGCTGGCCCTTGTGGTTCACCGCCGCATGGTAGGCGGCGTAGACCTTGTAGGGGTCATGGCCGCCGCGATTGAGCTTCCAGATTTCCTCGTCGGAGAGGTCCTTGACCATCTCCAGCAGCTCCGGCCGCGCGCCGAAGAAGTGCTCGCGCACGTACGCCCCGTCCTTGGCCTTGTAGTTCTGGTAGTCGCCGTCCACCGCCTCGTCCATGCGCGCCTGCAGCAGGCCGGCATGGTCCTTGGCGAACAGCGGGTCCCAGAAGCGGCCCCAGATCACCTTGATCACGTTCCAGTTGGCGCCACGGAACACACCTTCCAGCTCTTGGATGATCTTGCCGTTGCCGCGCACCGGGCCGTCGAGGCGCTGCAGGTTGCAGTTCACCACGAAGATCAGGTTGTCCAGCTTCTCGCGCCCGGCCAGGGAGATGGCGCCGAGGGATTCGGGCTCGTCGGTCTCGCCATCGCCGAGGAAGCACCAGACCTTCTGTTTGCCGGCAGGGATGAAGCCCCGGCTCTCCAGGTACTTCATGAAGCGCGCCTGGTAGATCGCCTGGATCGGCCCCAGCCCCATGGACACCGTGGGGAATTGCCAGAAGTGCGGCATCAGCCGTGGGTGCGGGTAGGAGGAGAGACCCTTGCCGTCCACCTCCTGGCGGAAGTTCACCAATTGCTCGTCGCTGACCAGCCCCTCGATGTAGGCGCGGGCGTAGATGCCCGGCGAGGCATGGCCCTGGAAGTAGATCAGGTCGCCGGCGTGTTCCTCGGTGGGGCCGTTGAAGAAGTAGTTGAAGCCGATGTCGTAGAGGGTCGCCGAGGAGGCGAAGGTGGAGATGTGGCCTCCCAGGGACGGGTCCTTGTGGTTGGCGCGCATCACCATGGCCAGGGCGTTCCAGCGCACCAGGGAGCGGATGCGGCGCTCCATGAACAGGTCGCCGGGCATACGCGCCTCGTGTCCGGCCGGGATGGTGTTGCGGTACGGCGTGGTGATGGCGTAGGGCAGTTGGGTGCCGGTGCGGCTGGCCAGCTCGCCGAGGCGGGTCATCAGGTAGCGGGCGCGGTCCTCACCTTCCTTTTCCAGTACGGATTCCAGCGCGTCCAGCCATTCCTGGGTTTCCACGGGGTCGATGTCGTGCATGGTCAGGGGTCCTGGTTACGGGGTCGGCTCTACGCTATGCCGGCTCCGGGGCCAGTCCCACCGCCAGTTTGGCGGAAAGGTCGAAGTCCGTTTCCGAACTTCGCTGCCTGCCGCCGGCACGCGCGCGTGGGTTAGAGCTTAGTCAGCCCGGGCGCGCCTGTCGGGGCAGGTCGTCGAATCAGCGCGTGCCGTCCAGTCGCAGGTCCTCGCCACGCGCCCATTGCGCCACTGCCAGCCGATTGCGTCCGTCCTGCTTGGCCTGGTAGAGCAGCCGGTCGACCGCCGCCACGAAGTCCAGCGGGCGATCCCCCGCATGCGGCACAGCGGTACCGACGCCCAGGCTGATGGTCAGCAGCGGGGCGACGCGGGACTGCTCATGGGCGATGCGCTGCTCGCGGATGACGTGGCGGCAGCGCTCGGCGACCTGGGCCGCCGCCTCGCTGTCGGTTTCCGGCAGCACCAGGACGAACTCCTCGCCGCCGAAGCGCGCGATGAAGTCGCGCGGGCGGTGCAGCGCGCCGGCCAGCGCCTTGCCGACGCTGCGCAGGCAGTCGTCGCCCTGGACGTGGCCGTAGTGGTCGTTGTACTGCTTGAAGTAGTCGATATCGAGGAGGACCAGCGACAGCGGCTGGCCGCTGCGCTGGGCACTGCCCCATTCGGTGTCCAGCACCGAGTCGAACATGCGCCGGTTGGCCACGCCGGTCAGGCCGTCCTTGTAGGAATACTCCTCCAGCTGGCGCTGCAGCATGATCAGCTGTTCCTCGGCGCGCTTGCGCTCGCTGATGTCGAACATGAAGCCGACCAGCGATTCCACCTCGCCGTTGGCGTCGCGCACCACGTGCACCACGTCGCGAATCCACACGTAGTCGCCGGTGGCGGTGAGCGCCCGGTAGTCGGCCTCGTGGTCGGTGCCCTCGCGCGACTGCGACACGCAGAAGCCCACGACCCGCTCACGGTCCTCGGGATGCATGCGTTCGGCCCAGTCGTTGGCGCTGATCCAGCTCGACTGGCTCCAGCCCAGCAGCGCTTCGATCTGCGGGCCGATGTAGGCGAAGGTCATGGTCTTCCAGTCGATCTTCCAGGGGATGGCCTGGGTCGATTCGAGCAAGGTCTTGTATACCGCGCTGTCGGAAGGGGCGTCGTACTGCATGTGCGCATCCTGGTGGCAAAGTGCCTTGTTTATACCGTACTCCCATGCCTCCCGGCGTGTCGCCGGGCGACAGAGAGGCTCGCCTGGCGCGCCTTCTCGACGGGCGGTCATCGGCCTGAACGCTCGTGTGCCCGGCGTCCTCAAGGTCCAGGTGGGTGGTAACGACATCTTCAGCAATTCATGACGCCATCTTCACACTCTCGGCGCTACGTTCTCCTCGCCCGACATCCGACACCCAGCCGTGCGATGTGAGCCCAGGAGCGGGCAGGGTCTCGGTGTGCCACAGAGCATTCCGGGTAGGGCAGGGAAGCAGCCTCGAATGCCAGCCAGCGGAAATCAAATGCCAATGCCCTTCGCCCGTAACGTGCGACGAATCCTTGCCAAGCGCTTGCTGGTGGTGCCGCTGGTGGTACTCGTCCTGGGGCTGATCAGCGGCTTCTGGCTCATTCGCCCGCCGGCCGCCGAGAACATCGCCCACGACCAGGCCAGTCTCGATGCGCTGCGCGAGCACTGGCGCAAGGGTGACCTGATCGTCCTGGTGCGCCACGCCGAGCGTTGCGACCGCTCCGATTCCCCCTGCCTGGCCTCGCCCGAAGGCATTACCGTGCGTGCCCAGGCTGAAGCCCAGGTGCTGGGCGAACACTTCCGCGTACTCGGCCTGACCGACAGCGACATCCTCAGCAGCCCGAAAATCCGCGCCGAGCAGACCGCTGCCTCGATGTTCGGCCAGGCCCCGGCGCAGCAGGAGTGGCTGGCCAGCTGCCGGGGCTCGATGCTGCGCGATGCCCGGCAACACAAGGTTCCCCACCGCAACCTGATCCTGGTGACCCATAGCGAGTGCATCGAGGATCTGGAGGCCACCGTGAGCATCGCCGAACCGGCGACACCCGACTATGCGTCGTCGCTGTTCCTCATCAGCGACGGCAGCACCGCACCCAAGCTGCTCGGCTACCTGGATGCCGATCAATGGGCCGCCGTCGCACCGATCCGTTGACCCCGCAAGGACCCTGCATGTCCGCAACACGTTTCTACCTGATCACCCTGGGTGTACCGCTGCTTCTGGCGGTACTGCTGTTCTGCACCTTCGACCTGACCAACCTGGATGTGCTGATCAGCAACCACTTCTACGACCCGCTGACGAAGACCTTCGTGCTGCAGCACGACCGTCTGTTCGAGAAGCTGACCCACAAGTTGCCGCGCATCCTGCCCAACTCCCTGGGTGAGCTTTCGGTGATCGGGATGGTGCTGTCCTTCGCCTGGACGCTGTTGCCCAAGGGACGCTTCACCGCCTGGCTGGAGCAGGTGCGGGTCGCGCCGGTGCTGCGCTGGTTCGTGGCGCATCGCCGCGACTTCATCTTCCTGGTGGTATCGATCGCCATCACCACCGGCATGGTGCATTACTTCAAGAGCCACACCAGTGTCTGGTGCCCGGTGGAAACCACGCTCTACGGCGGCGTCCACGAGAAGCGCGAGTGGTTCGAGAACTTCAGCCTGCTGCACGAGGCGGGCGAGGGGCGCTGCTGGCCGGGCGGCCATGCTTCCAGCGGTTTCACCCTGCTGGCGCTGTATTTCGTCGCCCGTCGTTATCGCTGGCAGCACGCCCGCAAGCTGTTCATTGCCGTGATGACCATCGGCATGATCTACGGCACCACCCGCGTGCCCCAGGGCTGGCACTTCGTTTCGCACACCTTCTGGTCGGCCATTCTCGTGTGGCTGACGATGCTGGGCACCGCCCTGGCGTTCTACGGGCGTGAGCGTCTGAGCCAGCCCGCTTTGGGTGCGATCCGGCAGACGCCGGAGTCGGTGGCCGAAGGGATTTCCGTCAGCGCGCGCTGATGCTGCTGGAGGCGCTGCCCAGGCGGTAGCGCTCCAGTTCCTGCGGCGTGAGTACGCGCATCTTCTGCGGTTCGATGCCCTGCATGTCGTCGGCCAGGGCAAGTGGGATGTCCATGTCGCGCAGGTAGCCGCGGGCGTTGTACGCGCCGCTGGCCAGGGACGAGTCGCCGCCCGGGTAGTAGGGACGGTGCAGGCCGACATAGCCGCGCACCGTCTTGCGCTTGCCGGCGGCCAGCAGGTAGACGCATGAGCCCTGGCACAGGCTGTTGGACGGCACCAGCGTCTCGAAGCCGGACTCGCGCAGCAGGCGCCCCATCTTGATCGACTCCGCCGCGCTGCCGCCGATGCTGTCGAGCAACGCCACCTTGCGCGCGAACTTCCCGGGATTGCCCATCAGACCCTTGAGCAGTCGCTCGTAGTCCCCAGGGGCGATGTCCTCGGAAATGCGCACCGCCAGCACCGGGCCGACCTTGCTGTGCTGCACCGGTTGCACCTCGACCTTGGCCAGGGCAGTGGCGGAACACAAAAGGGTGGCGCAGAGCAGGGTGACGCGGCGCATGGGTGGAAAGTCCTGTCAGAGGGTTCATTCAGAAGCCGCCGAAGATACCGCGAAGCACCGGCGCCTTGCACCTCCGAGTTGCCCGCCGGAGCTCAGCTCGCCCTGGACAGGCAGGTGCGCAGCAGGCGGCGCACCGATTTGTTGATCTTGCGCCGCTCGACGTCTTCCGGGCCGAACCAGCGGCAATCGGCGATCTCGTTTAGCGGTACGGGTTGCTGGGCCGGGTCGATCGGCGCCTCGAACACGTAGTGCAGCGTCTGGTACAGCTCCAGCGGCGCGAGGTAGCTGAGCTGCGCGGCGTGCAGGCCGGTTTCCTCGTTCAGTTCGCGCAAGGCGGCCTGGCCCGGGCGCTCGTCCCGTTCGATGCGCCCGCCGGGCAGGTTCCATTTCGACCGGGCCTTGCGGACGAAGAGGATCTTGTCGTCGAGACGGCAGATGACCGTCGCACGTTCCTTCAGCGATTTACCCATGGCGGCACCTCTGCGGCAAAACCAATCACTCTGCAAACCTCGGACGCGTCGCCATGGATGAAGAATTGCTGGGTGGGGTAGTCAGTTACGTAGATGAAATGCGCGGATGGTAAGGGCCGGGCTTCAGCGGCGTCTGTAGGGGGTTTCCTAGCATCCTGCTTCGACATCCTGACTCTCGAACGTCCGGGGTATTTTTTCTTCAGACGGCAGGGCGCGGTGGCATGTTCCTTGAGATTCTTCCCCATGACCCTTTCTCCTTACCTCAGAGCGCGGGTGCTTTTTTCTGTAAGCATAAGAGGTCGGAAGAAAATCTCCATCGGCTAAATGGGTTAGGCCAATAATCTCGACGTGCGGTGAAGTTCAGGGCCGGGACGGGGCCTGCACGGGCAGACGTACGCGGGCCTGGAGGCCGCCTTCGGGACGGTTGCTCAGCTTCACGTCGCCGCCCAGGCGTTGCATCGCGCGGTTGACGATGGACAGGCCCAGGCCTGCGCCATTGGGGTTGCCTTCGCTGTAGAACCGCTCGAAGGCCCGCTCCAGCCGGGCTTCCTCGATCCCCGGGCCGCTGTCCTGCACGGTCAGCAGCAGGTCGTCATCCTGGCGTTCGAGGGCGATGCGCACGGTGGCGCCAGCGGGGGAGAAGTTCACCGCGTTGCTGACCAGGTTCTGCAGGACCACTTCCAGCGCGCCGCGATCGCTTCGCGTGAGGTAATCGCCGCTGGCGATCTCAAGGTCCGGTTCCACCTGCTGGCGCAGCATCCAGGGCGTCAGCTCGGCGAGACTGTCGGTGATCAATGCCTGTACATCCAGCACCTTCCAGTGGCTACGGTCGGCGGCCGGCTCCAGGCGCGCCAGGGTCAGCAACTGGTTGACCACCCGGCTGAGCCGATCGACCCCATCGATCAGGAAGTCCAGGGCCTTCTGCCGCTCCTGCTCGCTGTCCGCCTGGGTGGCGTTCTGTGCGTGCAGGCGCAGGACCGCCAGGGGCGTGCGCATTTCATGGGCCGCGTCGGCGATGAAACGATGCTCGCGGTGGAGCAGGGATTCCACCTGGCTGAGCAGGCGGTTGAGCGCCGCCTGCATAGGCTCCAGCTCGCGCGGCAACGGCACCAGTTGCAAGGGTTCCAGCGAATCGGCATGTCGGCCACGGATCACCCGCGCCATGTTCTGCAGAGGTTCCAGCCCCCAGCCGATGGCCAGCCAGACCAGCAGCGCCAGCGCCAGGCTGCCGGCCAGGTAGGGCATCAGGGTGTGGCGCACGATGCGGCCGACCAGATCGTCGCGCACGTCGTAACGCTCGCCCACCCAGATCACCAGCTTCTGCGCCGGTACCGGCAGCACGAAGCTGCGCCACTGCTGGGCGTCGAGGGTCTCGTTGCTGAAGCCGGGAGCCTTGGGCGGCGTGTCGAAGGTCGGCGCGCTGGGGGAGCGCACATGCAGCTCGCCGTCATCGCTCCAGACGACGAAGGCCAGCTTGTTTTCGTACGGGTGGCCAGGGCGCCCCTCGCCGGACTGGCTGAGTGCCTCATTGAAGGCGTGGTACAGCGTCTGTCGCTCGGCGCCGGCCAGCGGCAGGCTCATCACACCCTGCAGCAGGCGGGCGTTCTGCGCCAGGTGGGCGTCGTAGATTTCGGCAATCTCGTGGCTGCTGTCATGGTAGTTGTACAGCGCCAGCAGACCCGTGCCCACCAGCAACAGAAGCATCACCCGCCACAGGGTGCGGCTGCGCAGCGAGGTCATCAGGCTTCCACCAGGTAGCCGATGCCGCGCACGGTGCGGATCAGGCCGCTGAACAGCTTCTTGCGCAGGTGCGAGATGTGCACTTCCAGGGTGTTGCTTTCGGCGCTTTCATCCCAGCCATAGAGCAGCTGGGTCAGGCGGTCGCGGGTGAAGACCCGGCCCGGTTGCGCCAGCAGTTCGTGCAGCAGCTGGTATTCCTTGGGCGTGAGCACCACGGCGCGGCCCTGGAAAAAGACCTGCTGGGTCGAAGGGTCGAGGCTCACCCCGGCGTGCTCGATCAGCACCCGCGCCCGACCGCTGCTGCGGCGCAGCAGCGCGCGCAGGCGGGCCTGGAGTTCATTGAGGTCGAAGGGTTTCACCAGGTAGTCGTCGGCGCCGGCGTCCAGCCCGGCGATGCGATCGTCCGTGGCGTCGCGGGCGGTGAGGATCAGCACCGGCACCGTCGAGCCCGACGCGCGCACGCGACTGAGCACCTGCAGGCCGTCGAGCCGTGGCAGCCCGAGGTCGAGCACCACCAGGTCGAACTCCTCGGTCTGCAGGGCGTGCAGTGCGCTTGCGCCGTCCTGCAGCCAGTCGATGGTATAGCCCTCCTGGCGCAGGCCGGTGCGTACGCCTTCGCCCAGGGCCTGGTCGTCCTCAACCAACAGCAAACGCATGATCAGTCCTGTCCTGCCTGGATTTCCCTGAGTAAAGCATCGAACTCGCCGCGCCGGGCCCGCTCATGGCCGGGTGGCCGTGGCTGCCGTCAGGGCTGTTGCTCGTGGCGGCTGTGGCGGCGGATCAGTGGCAGTTGCTTGCGCAGCGCGCGGTCGACGATACCGGGCAGCATGCCATTGATGCGCACGAAGAGTTTTTCCGGCCAGCCCAGGTACAGTTCGCTGCGTTCGGCTTCGATGGCGGCGAGCACGGCCCGGGCGACGTCGCGGGGGTCGTCGCTGCTGGCCTTGAGCGCTTCGTTGAGTGCCATTGCCGCCGCGCTGTTCATGCCGGTACGGGTGGTGCGCGGAGCGACGTAGAGCACGTTCACCGAGGTGTCCGCCAGCTCGCGGCGCAGGGCCTCGGAGAACCCGCGCAGGGCGAACTTGCTGGCGCAGTAGACCGCATAGCCGGGATAACCGATGGAGCCATAGATGGAGCCGACGTTGACCACCAGCGCCTGGCGTTGCTCGCGCAGGGTCGGCAGCAGCAGGCGGGTGAGGTGCAGGGTGGCGCCGATGTTCAGTTCGATCATGTCGTCGAGGCAGGGCTCTTCCAGCTGGTCGAGCATGGCGAACTGGTTGACCCCGGCGGCGTTGATCAGGAGGTTGGCGCCGCCGTTGCGCCGCAACGCATCCAGCACGGCCTGGCGATCGGCGCCATGGCGCAGGTCGGCGGCCTGCCAGCGCAGGTGTTCCGGGTAGCGCCGCATCAGCTCGTCCAGTGCCCCGGCGTGACGGCTCACCGCCAGGACCCGGGCGCCGGCCGCGCAGAGTTGCTCGGCCAGTGGCAGGCCGATGCCGCCGCTGGCGCCCGTCAGCACCACGCGGCATTCAGACAGACGCATGCTGCACCTCGTCCTGCTGTGCCCGGGCACGCGGCAGGCCACGGAACATGTCGGCGTACAGGCGGTAGACGACCTTGGCCGCGTGGGTCACCGCTTCCTGGTCGGCCGGGTCCTCCAGGCGGTTCATCAGGCGGCGGTAGGTCTGCATGTGGTCCTGGTCCAGCGCGCCGTGGGAGCTCAGGTAGCTGAAGGCTTCCGGGGGCAGGCCGAGGCTGCTGCGGATGCTGCCGGCGGCCTGGCTGGCGAGGGCGATGCTGGTGCCTTCGAGCACGTTGACCATGCCGAACAATCCCACCGGGTTGCCGCGCTGGATGAGGTCGTAGAGGAAGGCCACCATCAGCTCGATGGCCAGCGACGGGCGACCGCTGCGCACGGCTTCGGCGTCGCCGCCGCAGGCGGTGATGTCATCGAGAATCCAGCGTTCGTGGCCGTATTCCTCGTCGATGTATTCGCATACCGCGCCGCGCAGCCACTCCAGGTGTGCCGGCAGGCGCGCGCCGCAGGCCATCATCAGCGGAACGGTATGGCGGACGTGGTAATAGGCCTGGGTCAGGAAGGCGATGTAGCCCTCCAGGCTGACGGTGCCTGATAGTGCCTCGCGAATCACCAGGACGCCGAACAGCGCCTCGCGCTCCTGGGCGGTGGCGGATTGCAGGGTGTCGAAGAAGGGCATGGGACAACACCTCACTCGGTGACCATTTCGGAAAGGGTTTCGCGGTAGCGCTCGAGGATGGCCGCGCGGCGCGGGCGGCCATTGGGGGTGAGCAGGCCGCTGGCGCTGCTGAAGGGTTCGGGCAGGCGCGCCCAGCGGTGTACCCGGGCGTAATCCGGCAGCTGCTGGTTGCACTGGCGCACCGCCTGTTCCAGGGCCTGGTCGGTGCAGGCCGGGTCCACCGGCCAGAGCAGGGCGAGGTTCTGGTGCAGGCCTTCGCCGTGGACGAAGGCCTGGAGCACCATGCCGTTCTGCGTCAGTTCGGCTTCGATCCACTCCGGGTTGACGTTGCGGCCGAAGCTGGTGATGAACTGGTTCCTCTTGCGCCCGGCGAGGTACAGATAGCCGTCCTCGTCGAAGTGGCCGAGGTCACCGGTTGGCCACCACTGGCCAAGGTGCGGCGGTTCGCCGAGATAGCCGAGCATGGCCGAGCCGCTGACCAGCACCTCGCCATCGTCGGCCAGTTCCACCTGCACGTGGGGCAGGGGGCGGCCCACGCTGCCCGGCCGTTCCGCGCCGGGGCGGTTCAGGCAGACCACCGAGGCGCACTCGGAGAGCCCGTAACCCTCGAACACCGGCAGCCCGACGGCGGCGGCGCGCTGCAGCAGCGACGGCGCCACCCGTGCGCCGCCCACGGCGACGAACTTCAGCGGGCCGGTACGCATCCCGCCGCGCTCGATGGCGGTGACCAGGCCAAGCAGCAACTGCGGCACCAGGATCAGGCTCTGCGCCCCGCTCAGGGCGATGGCGCCGAGGAAGCGCTTCCAGTCCACGCTGCTCGAACCCCCCAGGCCAATCTGCTCACTGGACAGCAGGGTCAATGTGGCGCCGGCGTAAAGGGCGGCGTACAGGCCGAGGTTTTCCAGCAGCACTGCCAGCGGCAGGATGGCCAGATGACGGCTGGGCTCCGCGGGCCGGCTGGCGACTTCCAGCTCACGGGCGACACGCAGCAGGGCACCGGCATCCAGGCACACGCCCTTGGGCGTGCCGGTGCTGCCTGAGGTGTAGGTGATCTTCGCCGTGCCCAGGGGCAGGCCGGCGTCCACCACGGCCGGGCGGTACCAGAAGGTCTCGCCGCGACTGAAGCCGTTGCGGCGCAGTTCGTCCTCCATGCCGGGTTCCACCAGGGCCAGGCTGGCCTGGCTTTGCATCAGGCAGTGGGCGCGCTGGGAGGAGCTGAAGAAGGGCGGCAGGATCAGGCAGGGGCGTTGGCTGAACAGGGCGGCGAGGTCCCAGATCAGCGCCTCCGGGCCATTGTCCAGGGCCAGGGCCAGGGCGCCTCCCGGTTGTGCAGCGAGGTGCGCCGCGCGTTGTTCCACGGCCTCCAGCATCTGCGCATAGCTGTAGCGCTGGGTTGCGCCACGCAGCGCCAGCTGCTCGCCATGGTTGCGGGCGTGGTGGCGCAACAGATGCAGGAAGTCGTCCAGCTCAGGCTGCATGTTCGTGTCTCGCCCGGTAGAGCAGTACCGGGAAGCCCAGGCGCTGGTAGGTCCCGCTGTTCTCCAGTTGTTCGTGGCCGTAGCGGATGCTGCCGGCGAACACCTGGGGATGCTGGTCGTAGTAGGTGCCCCATTCGGCCAGCTCGCCGTTCAGTCGCGCCGGGTCGGCCGGCGCCAGGACCGTGGGTTCCAGGCCCAGGCGATGGAAGCTGTTGAGCAGCGTCGCCGCGCCGGTGAATGCCACCCAGCGCAGCCCGCGCGCGGCCAGCAGCCAGGTCATCGCGGCGATGATCAGGCGCGCGCTGCCGGCATTGCGGGCCGCCAGGTTGCCCACTTCCGCCAGCTCCTGGCGCGGCACGGCGTAGCCGGCGATGCGCGATACCGGGCTCTCCAGCGGCTCGTCCAGGTAGCGTTCGAGAAACAGCGACTCCCGTTGCGCCAGGCGGACGCCGGCCACCGCCACCAGCGCGCCGTGGCGGTCGCGCAGACTGAGCAGCTCGGGCAGGTAGTGATGCAGGTTGGCGTGGTGGGCGCGGCCGAAGCGCTCATGCACGAAGGCTTCGATCTCGCGTCGTTGCGGGTCGTCACGGCCAATCAGACCCAGGCTCGCCAAGTGCGTGTCGCGCGGGCCGAAACGGAACGGAAACAGCGACTCCCATTCGAATTGCGTCATGACTCCCCCCACGATGGTGATAACTCGTTTGGGGGAGTATTCGCCGCGAATCTGAATGCAATCTTAAGGGACGCGCCGTTCAGGCCATGTCGCTGCGCTCGAACTCCTCGGCGAGAAAGTCCAGCAGCGCCCGCACCGATGGCAGCAGTCCGCGCCGCGAGGGGAACACCGCATGAACCACCCCGGTGCGCGGCGACCAGTCCGGCAGCAGGTTGACCAGGTTGCCGTTGTTGAGGTCCTCGCATACCACCACCGCCGGCAGGTGCACCGCGCCGACCCCGGCCAGCGCGGCCTGGCGCAGCGCCATCAGGTCGTCGGTGACCAGTCGCGGGTGGTGGCGCACCTGGGCGCTGGCGCCCTTGGGGCCGTCCAGCTGCCAGTGGTATTCGCGTTGCACCGAGCCCCAGTGCAGCGTCGGCAATGCCGCCACGTCGGCAGGAATCGGCCGCGCCGTCAGCCGCTCGCGCAGCGACGGCGCGCCCACCACGCGCTGGCCGCTCTCGCCCAGCACCTTCATCACCAGGTCGGTGCTTTCCAGCGGCGGGAAGCGCACCCGCAGGGCCACGTCGATACCTTCCTGGATCAGGTCCACCTGGCGGTTGGTGGCGTCCACGTGCAGCGCCACCAGCGGGTGCTCGACCATGAAGCGCGCCAGCATCGGTCCGACCCAGAAGTTCAGCAGGGCGGTGGGACAGCTCAGGTGCACCACGCCCTGAGGCTCGGAGCGGTGGCGTTCGATCACCTCGGCGGCGCCCTCGGCTTCCACCAGCATCGCCAGGCAATGGCGGTAGTACTCCTGGCCGATCTCGGTCACCGAAAAGTGCCGGGTGGAGCGCTGGATCAGGCGGACGCCCAGGCGCTCCTCCAGTGAGGCGATGCGCCGGCTGAGCTTCGACTTGGGCTGGTCCAGGGCGCGACCGGCGGGGGCGAAGCCGCCATGTTCGACGACCTGGGCGAAGTAATAGAGATCGTTGAGGTCTTCCATTTCAGTGTTCTCCAGATGGAACTCTGAGGTGAATTATCGCCGTCTACCGACCACATTGTTGCAGATTTATCGTGTCTCCCATGCACTACAGGAGGCACCCCATGAAACAGATTCTCGGCATCTACAGCGCACCCCGGCCGCACTGGGTCGGCGATGGCTTCCCGGTCCGCTCGCTGTTCTCCTACGACAACCTGGGCGAGCACCTGAGCCCCTTCCTGCTGCTGGACCACGCCGGTCCCCATGACTTCACCCCCAGCGCCAGCCCGCGCGGCGTCGGCCAGCACCCGCACCGCGGCTTCGAGACGGTGACCATCGTCTACCAGGGCGAACTGGAACACCGCGACTCCAGCGGTGGCGGTGGCCGCATCGGCCCCGGCGACGTGCAATGGATGACTGCCGGCGACGGCATCCTCCACGAGGAATTCCACTCGCCGGAGTTCAGCCGCAGCGGCGGCACGCTGCACATGGCGCAGCTCTGGGTGAACCTGCCGGCCCGTGACAAGCGCACCGCCCCGGCCTACCAGACGCTGCTGGCGGCGGACATTCCGCAGATCGAGCTGCCCGACGGCGCCGGCACCCTGCGGGTGATCGCCGGCCGCTATGACGGCGCGGCGGGGCCGGCCCATACCTTCAGTCCGCTGGATGTCTGGGACATGCGCCTGAACGCGGGCCACACGCTGGACCTGCGGGTCACCGCGGGGCGCAACACCGCCCTGGTGGTCCTGCGCGGCAACCTGCGACTGGCCAGCGGCGAAAGCCTGCGTGAAGGGCAGCTGGCGTTGTTCGACCGGCGCGGCGACAGCCTGCTGCTGGAGGCGGACAGCGACGCCCTGGTCCTGCTGCTCAGCGGTGAGCCGCTAAACGAGCCGATCGTCGGCTACGGCCCCTTCGTGATGAACAGCGACCGCGAGATTCGCGAAGCCATCGACGACTTCCGCGAAGGTCGCTTCGGCCAGCTGAGCCGATGAGTGTCACATCCCGGACTTGGCGGGCGCCTAGTCTGGAACATCTCCCCCGCTGGAATGCGAGGGGCACCGAGGGCCGGGACGGCCCTTCCGAGGAGAACCACCATGAGCAACTTCTCTCAGATCGCCAACTTCAACGGCCAGCGTCCGGTGATCGACCCCGACGACACCGCCATGCTGCTCATCGATCACCAGAGCGGCCTGTTCCAGACGGTCAAGGACATGCCCATGACCGAGCTGCGCAACAACGCCATCACCCTGGCGCGGATCGCCACTCTGGCGAAGATTCCGGTCATCACCACCGCCTCGGTGCCGCAGGGGCCGAACGGCCCGCTGATCCCTGAAATTCACGAAGCCGCGCCGCACGCCCAGTACGTGGCGCGCAAGGGTGAGATCAATGCCTGGGACAACCCCGAGTTCGTCGCCGCCGTGGAGAAGACCGGCAAGAAGACCCTGATCATCGCTGGCACCATCACCAGCGTGTGCATGGCCTTCCCCAGCATCAGCGCGGTCAACGCCGGCTATCGGGTATTTGCCGTGATCGACGCCTCCGGCACCTACTCGAAGATGGCCCAGGAAATCACCCTGGCCCGCGTGGTACAGGCCGGCGTAGTACCGATGGACACCGCCGCGGTGGCCTCGGAAATCCAGCGCACCTGGAATCGCCCCGACGCCGCCCAATGGGCCGAGGCCTATAGCCTAATCTTCCCTCACTACCGTCTGCTGATCGAAAGCTACACCAAGGCGCAGCAGGTAGTGACCGAGCACGAAGTACTGGACTCGCAACGCTGACTCACCCCTTGCCCGGCGCTCGCGCCGGGCTTTCCAACTGCAAACGAGGAAATGCCATGAGCAAGCCCTACGTCCGTCTCGACAAGACCCAGGCCGCCGTACTGCTGGTCGATCACCAGGCCGGTCTGCTCTCGCTGGTACGCGACATCGAACCGGACAAGTTCAAGAACAACGTCCTGGCCCTGGCCGACCTGGCCAAGTACTTCAAGCTGCCGACCATCCTCACCACCAGTTTCGAAACCGGCCCCAACGGCCCGCTGGTGCCGGAGCTGAAAGACCTGTTCCCCGATGCGCCGTACATTGCCCGTCCGGGCAACATCAACGCCTGGGACAACGAGGACTTCGTCAAGGCGGTCAAGGCCACCGGCAAGAAGCAGCTGATCATCGCCGGCGTGGTGACCGAGGTCTGCGTGGCCTTCCCGGCGCTGTCGGCGCTGGAGGAGGGCTTCGATGTGTTCGTGGTGGCGGACGCTTCCGGCACTTTCAACGAGGTCACCCGCGATGCCGCCTGGCGCCGCATGGAGGCCGCCGGCGCGCAGATGATGACCTGGTTCGGCGTGGCCTGTGAGCTGCACCGTGACTGGCGCAACGACATCGAAGGGCTGGCGGCGCTGTTCTCCGCGCACATCCCGGATTATCGCAACCTGATCACCAGCTACAGCCTGCTGACCGCGAACAAGTAACGCGCGCCAGATGGCACAGCTCGCGCGGAGGCCGGAAGGGCAGCTCCCTCCGGCACTCCACGCGACCTGACGCCGGCGTCATGCCGGCGGCCGGGGAGGGTGGGCAAGCGGCGTGATGTAACGATTGCCGAGCGACCAGTGCGACACGCCGTGCCGCGCCTCCTGCAACAACTGGAAGAAGCGGATCAGGTAACCCGTCTCGAAACACTTGCGAGCCATGCCGACGCTGAAGCGCTGGCGCGCCAGGAACAGTGCATTCCACGGCGCGGACAAACCGTCCGGCGCCAGGCTGCACTGTGCCTCATGCATGCCGCGCCGCAGCAGGTCGAGGTTGCGGCCCTGGCTCGGCGTCAGCGGAATGCGCCGGCAATAAGGCGTCGCCGCAATCTCCCGGACATTGCTCAGCACCCGCAGGTGGGCCAGCCAGAAACCCTGCTCGATGTGCTCCCGCGTCGTCTCCAGCAACGCCAGCGCCGGTGCGTCGTTGCGTTGCAGCAACATCGTCCACAACGAATCGATGGCCTGCATGGCGGTCGCGTAGTGCGCAATCGCCGGATCAGGACCTGCGTTCATCGACATTCCCATCCGACCTGTTCCGTGGATGTTCCAGCGCGAGTTCATAGAGCTGGCGCGCCTCGCCCACCAGTGGCGCGAGCGCCGAGGCGAACCGCGCGGTGGCATGGATCAGGCCGCGATCGGCGTCGTCTTCCATCAGCCGCAACAGGTCCTCCACCGCCGTCAGGCGCCGCAGCGCGGCTTCATGCAACTGCTGGGGCGGCGCCAGCGCATTGATGAAGAACACGCCCTCGCCGGGTTGTGTGGCCAGGGGAACGAGTTGTAGTTCAAGCATGGTGTGCCTCCGGATGGAGGGCGGGGAAGGGCAGTGGGGAAGGGCGGTGCGCGGGGATAAAAGGGGGGAAGTGCATTGGCTGTGCTCCTCTATGGATGAGGAACCGCCAGTCAACCGTCCTACGGGTGGAGAGGCGGTCCGTGCAGGGGTAGGAACCCGGAACAGAGGAGCAAGAACCGGCAGGCCGAAGCCTCCCTACACGGACCGCCATAGAACACCACATCTGCAGGACGGACTGCTCCCGCATTTATGGCTTTGGCGCTATCGCTGTCGTTTGCTCATTGCTCGGGGTCCTACGCCCGGCCGCGGTGTTGCTGCGGCGACCAAGAGGCTAGAGACGGCGCTTGTAGGCCCGCAAGGCTAAAGGAACGTAAGACCTTTCGCTTGAAAGCTGCGACGGAACATCAGGACATTGCTGACGGAATGAAACAGGTCTCACCCGCGTACGATTCTGCCGACTGTTCAGAGTGGCCATTCACGAAGCCATTCCTTAGCTGTAGGAGCGACCGCTCAGCAGGACAATACCGACCGATACAAAACGGCCGGTTGCATCAGGCAGAAACCGGCCAAAAGCGGACTTTCAGACTGGGGAAGTAAATGCCTCATTTTCTTCGTTCGCTTGGGCAGCAAGCCGTCTTTATTCTCAGGCTGATGGCGCTATCGAATTAGACCAATAACAGGCAATATTATAACGCCTTATTGATACTATCCTTAGATATTCTCAGGAGGCCAGCGACGCCCTCGAGAAGGAATTCACGCCATGCACTCCTTGATCAAAATACACATCAAGAACTTTCGCTCATGTAAGGAGGCGATTTCACCCTACTGGTTGGCCAGAATAATATGGAAAAACCTACGCATCCTTGATGCGATCAGGTTGGTGTCTGCACCTAAAATATTTGCGAGGCAGGGTATGAGTCCTGGTTTTTATTTAAATAGCAAATAATGGCGAATAGCTGGAGCGGTTGATAGTTAAGGTCCGGAAGTTAAGGCCTGCAGTGCGTCTGGCTTGGGCTGGTTCCAATGAGATTATCGGTTTCCTAGACTGTTCGTAAGTAGGGCGTTGTATACGGGGCAATGAAAAGCCCTCCGGAGAGGGCTTTTGTAGATACACGAAGATTACTTCTTCAGAGCTGCTTTTTGCTCGTTGGAGCCATAGAGCTTGACCAGATTTTTTTCGATTGCTTTGTAAGCCAGATCTTCCTTGTCAGCTGCTGCTTTAAGCGCCTTGGCAGTTGGGAGCTTGTCCGGGCCCTCTGACACAGTTACCTCAACCTGCTGGAATCTCCTCTCTTTATCTGTCTCAAAGCTGTTGGCGGCTTTGGCTAGCTGCGATACCGTATAGGGGCTTCCGCTAATCATATGATCAAGAGTGATGCTGGTCGGCAAGTCTCCTAACTTAGTCGTTATGGTTAATTTTCTCTCAAGGCCATTTACGGTTCCCTTATGGAGAGGTCTTGGGTAGAATAAGTTCGTTGGGACAATAGTATATAGTATCGTATTTGTCTTTTCAGTGGCCACAACGTGGAGTTCAAGAACCATCGTTGGATCATCTTTCAAGCCATCGAATGGCTTAACGTCATCTGTTACAAGAATTGTAGGCGTGCTCGCGTGATAGTCTCCTAGCTTTCCAGTATCTGCGTTGTTCGCCTGTGCAAATTTATCCATAGCTGCTTTCCCATCACCATTCGGATAATACTTCCCGGCGATGACAAGAATGCAGAGGTCTTGGTCAGAGTTTGTAAGGGTTACGGTTTTTTCTCTTTCCTTGTCAAATTTGGCTGATGCCTCTGCAAGTGCTGCGTCGATAGCCTTTTTCTTTTTCTCGGGATCTGTTTCTGATTTATATAAGGCCATCGCTTGGTTTTTCGCTTTGAGCAATATACCCTCTTTTTCTTTAGCTATGGCCATTATGCTTTCTTCTTGTGGCCAATAAGGCTGCCTGCCCTCTATTGATAAGGAGCTTTTGCCGGATATTGTAACGTCCGAACTGAGATAGTCAGCCTTTGCTTTCATGTACTCTGCGAGGTAGTCAAGCCCTTGCTTTGCGACGAATAAGCCAATCTCTACCCCAAACGCACCTTCAGGCCGGGTGGATAGATAATCGCACCCACTACCATTTCTAATGAAAAGTCTGGTTTCAGCCCTGGCTACAGGGTTTTGTATGTTTATCTTTTTGTAGTCTACACTGCCAGTTCCGAAGACGTCTGACGTCGTCTGACTGGCACAGCCAAACAGAAAAATAATTGACGCGGCAGCTATCAGGGGTTTCATTTTGTTACTCCATTCGTAGTGATCAGCTTGGCGTAATTAACCCTTTGCTTGTTGCTTGGCTCGCAGCCGTTGTAAGAATTACTACTGCCGGAGTGAATGCCTAGAAGTAATAGCTTGTCTCTTTTGGTGTCATAGCCATATATGGGGGCCCCAGAGAATCCTGCAACACTATTGCAGGCGTGAATTAGGCATCCATTAGGGTACTGCTTTAATATCTTACAAAATCCTTCCCCGTAAGGGCTCCAGATAACTTTTTGGTTGTACTTTGACTTGACAATATTAGGGTCTGGCAAGTCATAGCTTCCGGCGTTGTCTAATATTTCGGCCAGGTTAGTGTGAATAACCATGGATGGAATGAATAGATCAGTATTCCATTCGATGTCTGAGCCGTCGGCAATCAAATCTGGTATTTCTGCATTGTCGGGTGTCTTTGTTTTAATAAATGATACGTCGCAATCAGTTCCGCAGTCGGTTATCTCTAGTCCTTTAATTGGGATGATCTCGTTTCCAGTAATTATGCTGTAGCTGCTGTTTATGCAGTGTTTGGCTGTAATCCATACGCCAGGTTTATATACGGAGATTGCGCATACGTGCCTAACGCTGGTGTCAACCAGCGAAGAAAGGTCACTCAGAGCTCTAAGGTAAGTTAGCCGTTTGGATGTTTCCGGATATGCACTTGAAGTGACGGTATCAAGCCCGGTAAAACAATCATAGACATAGCGCTCGTCCAGGCCGCCTTTGCATTTGCCTGACTGAGAAATTCGATTTTGCAAGTCAATCTTATCAACCCGGTTGCCCAGATAATTCTTTACCAGAATGCCGCCAGTAACTCCGTCCACAGTGATCTTATCTATATCTTTTGGCTTGGGTGTATCCAGAAAATTGTTCAATGGTACCTTGGGGATGTATTCGATAAGTGCATTGTCCGGGTGGTAGGCCCCAAGATCTGTGGAAGAGTAGGTCTTCCAGTATTGCTCATATATTTCAGTTTTTGATCCTGGGGTATCCTTCAGCTTTCTTTCTTGCTCAACTTGAAATTTTATAATTTTGTCAGGAGTTAAGAGCATATTCTTCATTTTGTTATTATTTGGGTCTAACCACCAGCGACCCGAATTTTCAGCTCCAGCTGCCGGAGCATTATCACCAATTAGATCGGCTGCATTAGAGATTGAGAGCGCAAAGGCAATGAAAAGCGCTGCGAGTGCTTGCGTTATGTTTTTCATGAGGCTCAATATCCTTATCGAGAGTGTGTTTTAGTCTCTGTAGACTATGCTCTGAAAAACGTCCAATTTTCTCAAAAATGATACAATATTTTGGCGGGATCGGGGAGTTGCTTGGGGGAGGAGGTTAAGCCAAGATTTCAGTTAGAAATTTTCGAAATAAGGATAAATATTAAATTAGTGAAATTCGTCTATGGTTGAGATTCTGAAGAATCTTTTCTTAAATTTTTTGGCTAATATTGCGCGTGGCATAAAATTCTTCTGAGCTTCTGTCGAGTTATCTCTCTGTAGCTGAAGCGCTATCTAGGAAATTTCATTTGGATACAACACTGAGATAAACAGAGTGCTAAGGGGCGAGTCGATTACTCGGGTGCCGTCGACGCAGGACAAGTCTGATTCGCAATCGTTAGAAAACACGGAGCGTCGGGATTAGCTACTAGGTGGGAGACTTGGCATACTGCGTTCTCTATCGAGGGTTAGATAATGACTACATGCAAAAACTGGAGTGCCGTATGCCAAAATCCAAGAGATGACAGTGGTGACCTTATCGTTGAGCTTCCGCCAGAGCTTCTGGGCAGGCGCGGAAGGGGTCTGGGGATTGAGAAAGAAAATGAGTGTTTCTCTTTGAAGCTCAAACAACATACTGGGGATGAAGGGGGTAGCAGACAATCCCTCTTAGGCTTGCTTCGAAGTCGGTACTCTGTCATTAGCATGCCGTAGCATGGACTGCTCAAGGGAAAGATATGGTCGCAACTGAGAAGCGCTATCCGCGGGCATCTTTTGGGCGAAAGCTGGAGAGGATTTGCTCCAGGTTGGACGAATCATCCGAACGAGTTGTCGAGCACGTCGACCCGCTTGGAGGAAAGCAACTCCCTCACATTGCGATTTCATCCCTTTGGGTCGTCGGATCTTACGCCCGGGGCGCATTGGAGTGCGGCGACCTTGATCTAGTGATGGAGTACAGCTCTTGGGATGGCTGGTTGCCGAGCAACGGGAAGATCTGCAAGACATTCTTTGGCACGCTTCCATTGGTGCGCTACTACTGCGGCACGCCGGACAAAAACACCTCAGGTGTCGTGTTTCCAGATGCTGTCTTAGTATGGTCAGGAAAGGGCTGCGACTGGAAAGGTGCCCTCGACTCTATTCAGATCGATCCGACTGCAGGCCGGGCTGCCCGTGAGACAGACTGCGTTCCACTGCGCGGTGAACAACTGCGCTGCTACGGCGGTGAGATGGTCGAGGTCGCCGAGCTGATCCAGCATGGTGTACTAGAGAGCGAGTTTATACCGTTCGAAGGCGAGATCCTTAGCCCTCTCAGAGACGATGAGATGGAGGCGTCGGAGAGGCGCCGGTTCGTGAATCTCGGCAAAAAGTCCCAAGAGCTCATTGCCCCTCTGTACCGGCTGATGCAGCAACGAGAGCCCTGGGGAGAATGGTCGCGGACATCCAATTCAGAGATGCATTGCGGGGGTTCTGTAGTTCGCCTAGGACGGCCTCACCTTGAGGTGAGCTGCTTCGACAATGATCCGACCAAATATCAGCTACTACTGGTTCCGCATCTTAGTGCTCGTGGACCCAACGGTGCATGGATTTTAAAGCGCGGAGCCAACCATCCTGACGTCAAGGCCTTTTCCAACCGACACGTGTTTGCCGTGTTCTCGAGCGGTTGCCCAGATGTCATTCATGAGTACGAAGGCTACTGGTGGGTTCGAACGCTCGATCTTTACGTGTCGCGTCAAGAGGCAGAAGAGGCTCTATTAAATTGGGAGCCTGCACCTGAAGACGAGATGGAGGTTGGTGAGGTAAGGGGGCTCGAAATCCTCAGGCTGCTGGGAGTCACAGATTCCGTCCAGATCGGAGATAGACAACTTGCGCTGACGTGGCGCGGAGCTCGCAATCTCGACAAAGGTCAGTCGACGCTCGCTGAGGTCGTTGAGGCGCTTCCTCTGGTTGAGGCCTTCGCGTATGGCGTCGAGGCATGAGAGAAAAAGGGGGACAGATTTATTTAAGTACTCTAATCCTGATCTCCAAGGCAGCTTTAGAGTAGAAAAATAAATCTGTCCCCTTTCGCCGTGTCCCCTTTTCGCTGTTCTCCAACCATATCCCCGATTACCGCAACCTGATCACCAGCTACAGTCTGCTGACCGCCAACAAGTAAGGCGGCCCGTCCAGGCGCCGCACGTGCAGGTGCGGCGGCTGGGCCCGGTGGTCCGGTCGGCTTCGTGAAGCCGGCCGGATGCACCGGACCTTTCCTGCGCGAGTGATTCGCCTCTGTTGGCCGCTAGTGGGCGACGACCCGGTTGCGCCCCGTCTGCTTGGCCTGGTAGAGGCGCTCATCCGCACTTTTCAGCACGGCCTCCGGCTCGCCGTCGCCAAAGGCGACGCCGATGGAAATGGTCAGGTGCCCGACGCCGGGCACCTCGGTCGCCTCGATGGCCCTGCGGATGCGTTCGGCGATGCCGCTGGCGATCTCCAGCGAGGTGTCCGGCAGCAGCAGGATGAACTCCTCGCCGCCGGAGCGGCAGGCCAGGTCCTCGCTGCGCGAGTGCTGCTGGAGCGTCGCTGCGACCTGCTTGAGCGCAACGTCCCCCGCATCGTGACCAAAGGTGTCGTTGACGCGCTTGAAGAAATCGATATCCAGGGCCAGCACCGAGTATTGCAAGCGGGTTTCCTGCAGCAGTTCCAGTGCCGAATCCAGTGCCCGCCGGTTGGCCAGTCCGGTCAGCGGGTCGCTCTGCGCTTCATGGCTGAGTTGGCCCAGCTTCTGTTGCAGCAGCTGAACGCCGGTGAGCAGCGCCTGGCGAATGGCGGCGGCTTCGGCATACCAGGCCTTCACGTCGTGCAGCTGCCCTGTGGTCTCCGGGGCGGAGAGGTGGTTCGCGCCCTTGGCCAGTTGCCGCAGGGGGCGGGTAATCAGCATCGCTCCCAGCCAGATCATCACCAGTCCGACCAGGCTCGCCGGGATGATGTCCATGAGCATGGCGATCATCAGCTGGCGCAGCGGCGCAAGGGTCACCGACCGTGGCTGCTGCGTGACCACCGCCCAGTTGGCATCCGGCACCGGCGCATAGCCGGAGAGCATCGCAATCCCCTGGTAGTTGATGATCGGCATTGCGCCGCTTTCACCGCGCAATGCGGCATCCACCGAGAGGCTCGCGCCCAGCACGTTGCCGAGCTTCGACGAGTCGGGGTGATAGAGCAGACGCCGGTTGCGGTCGGCGACGAAGGCGAAGGCGCCGTCATGCTGGAAGTGGCTGCTGATGATCGAGTGCAGCACGCTCTGCTTGAGGATGTACACCGAGCCGCCCACTACGCCGAGGAACTCCCCCGAGGGGCTGACGATGGGTTGGGAAATGAACACCACCAGATTCCCCGCCACCGAGACGTAGGCCTGGCTGACCAGCGGGCGGCGCTCCTTCAGCGCCTGCAGCACGCCCACCGAGCGCAGCGTGGTGCCGACGATCTGCAGCGAGTCCGGGTAGGCCTGCTGTACCCGGCCGTTGGCGTCGACGATGGCAATGGAGTTGAAGTACGAATCCTGCGCCTGCAGGCGCATGGCCTCGGCCCGGATGACCATCGGGTCGCCCATGTTTTGCGACAGGATGGCGGCGCTGTAGCTCAGGTTGCGGTGCGCCGAGGCGAGGAACTCGCCGATGCCGGAAGCGACTTTCGCGGCATAGGCACTGTTGGCCTCCAGCTGCGAATGAATCAGCGCGTCGCGTTGTACCCGGTAGGCGACGAACAGGCTGTTGCACAGGGTGGCCAGGGTGGTCAGCAGCACGAAGACCAGGATCAGCCCGCGCAGGGTGATGGTGCAGCGTCTGATCATGCCGGCCGCCACTCCGACCCTGGAGGGAGCAGGGCGGGGATTTGGGCGCTGGAAACTGCTGTTGCGGGGTTGGCGGGTTGGGCCATGGAGATGCTCGGATCCGGTCGGGTCGGGACGCGCCGCCATGCAGAGGCGCTTTGCAGAGCATAGGCAAGAGTCGGCGGATGGCCATGGTGCATTGTTTGGGGAAATGTGGCGAGCGAACGGCGGCAGGGACTCGGGGTGGATCAGTCCCGGGCAGGCGGCAAAGGCTGGAGTGGGTTCAGGGGCGACCGATCCTCATGTTGACGGGCCAGTTGACCGGGTGGCGTGTGGCAGGGTTTCCCCAGCAGGCGGCCATGTCGTCGGCGAACTGGCGCAGCAGGTCTTCGCGCCCGGCCTCCCTGGCGCTGCGCACGGCCGACCAGGTCGAGACGTAGCCGAGGAACTCCTCGAGGTTCCATTCCAGGTGAATGGAAATCTCCGGGCCCCGCAGTTCGGCGAAGGGGAACTCGATGGTCGCGTAGCCGTTGTCCACCAGCGAGCGTTCGGCGGGCCAGTAAGGCCCGATCTCCCGCCAGTAGAACTGCTCGAAGCGAACGCCCAGCGCGCCTTGCAGGCGCAGCACGCCGTAGCTGATCAGCGCCAGGATCGCATCGGGTTTCGCGATCCGCCGCACTTCGGCGTAGAACCTGGGCAGGTCGAACCAGTGCGCGGCCTGCGCGGCGGTGATCAGGCTGGCGCTGCGGCTGGGCAGGGGAAGGTCTTCCGCCTGGGCGCAGGCGTAATTGACGTTCTCCTGAGGCGCCGAGTGGGCGATCTGATCCCGGCTGGGATCGAAGCCGACCACGGCGTCGAAGTGTTCGGCCAACTGCCGGGTCAGCTGGCCGCTGCCACAGCCGACGTCGACCGCGAGCAGCCGGTCGGGCGCTATCGAGGCCAGGTAGGCGGCGAGTTCCGCCGGGTACTCGGGACGAAAGCGCGCATAGGCTTGTCCGCCCTGGTCGAACCAGTTCCTCAGGTTGTTCATGACGTGCATCCCTCGTTTCGAGGCCTTGCTTGACGCTGGCCAGGCGCAGCGGGAAACCCTGGGTTTCGAGTGCCTTGGCAGTGCCTTCCCGTTCGCGGCGGTGCCTGTTGAGCTTGTTACATCAGGGCTGATGCCATTGGCAAGGTGGCCGCCCGGTCCGACCGCGATGTGTCGAAAGGCCAGTAGTCCGGTGCAGCAGACATGGCGAACCACAGGGGGCGGATCGAAAGCTGGCCGAGCTGCTTCAACTGCTCCGCACGGCTGTTCAGGGCGAAGGTGATTTGCTATGTATCGACGTGCCCTTACGCCACTGCCGAAGTTCCTGCATGGACCAGATACTGTCGTTCCTGTCCGAGACCGTCCCCAAGGCCAAAACCGTAGAACAACTCACGCGCCCATTGCTGGCCCTGCTCGAAAGGGTCACCGGAATGGAGTCGACCTACCTGACGACCATCGACCTCGAACAGGGGGTTCAGCGAGTGGAGTTCGCTCGCAATATCGGTTCGATGGAAATTCCCGAGGGGCTGGTCGTGCCCTGGGAAGACACCTTGTGCAAGCGCGCGCTGGAACAGAACCGCCTGTTCTCGGATGACGTTGCCGAATGCTGGGGCGACTCGGATGCCGCCAAGGCCCTGGGCATCAAGACCTATGTGAGCGCACCCATCACCGCCCAGGATGGCCGGGTGCTCGGTACGGTGTGTGCGGCCAGTTCATCGAAGGTCGCCCGCTCTCCGGACGTCGAGCCGATCCTGAAGCTGTTGTCCGGGCTGCTGGCATATTCCCTGGAGCGGGAGCTCCTGGTCGAGCGCCTGCAATCGGCGAATTCCGAACTGGCGAAGCTGGCGCTGACGGACGCCCTGACGGGCCTGCCCAATCGGCGTGCCATCCTCGGCGAACTCGAGCGCATGTTCGCGCTGGCCCTGCGCGAGCGGATGTACGTGCTGGTCGGCGTCGTCGACCTGGACGGTTTCAAGTGCATCAACGATACCCACGGTCACCATGCTGGCGATGCCTTCCTGCAGGGCGTCGCCGGCCGGCTGCAGGGCAGCCTGCGCTCCAGTGACATCCTCGGGCGCGCCGGTGGCGATGAGTTCATCGTGATCGCCCTGGGGACGCCCGCTCCGCAGCAGGACCAGGCGAGCGACAGGCGGCATGCCGCCGGCCTGCTTCAGGAGCGGCTGACCAATGCCACGGTCGGGCGTTACGCGCTGGGCACCGGGCACGGCGATATCCAGTATGACGGCGCCAGCGTCGGCGTTGTCGCGGTGCTGCCCGACAGCGTGGACGTGGATGAGGCGATCAAGCTGGCCGACCGGGAAATGTACAAGGTGAAGCAGCGGCGCAAGGTCTCCGGGTAGCGCCGGAGCCGGGCGGCCCTCGGTCGCTCAGCGCTTCACGCAGACGAACAGCGCATTCCCGGACGCGCCGTCCCAGGGCGTGATCCGCTCGTAGTCATGCTCGAAGACCTGCACCTCGAAGTGCGGCTGCAGCAGCTCCTGCAGCTCGGCGAAGCTCAGGGCGACCATGGGGTGTTTGTCCTGCCAGGTCCGGGTCACCCCCGCCGTGGTTTTCTCGATGCTCAGGCGCAGTGCCTGCTGCTCGCCCTCGCTGCCGTAATACCAGCCCGAACCGAAGGTGAACCGGCTGCCCTCGTGCTCCACGGAATGGCGCACGAATGAGCGGTTGTCGATCTGCAGTTTGTCTACGCTGTTGAAGCAGAACACACCGCCATCCGCGAGCGCGCGGTGGACGCTGTCCAGGCACGCGCGCAGCTGCGCAAAGCCGGCGTTGTAGTGTATCGAGTAGAGGAAACAGGTGATCAGGTCCTGGGGCTCGTCTACCTGGAAGTCCGCCATGTCCTGCCGACTGAAGCCTGCCTCGGGGCAGCGCTGCTGGGCGATGTCGAGCATCGGCTGGTTGATGTCCAGGCCGGCGCTGCGGTAGCCGAAATCGACGAAATGGCGCACATGGGGGCCGGTGCCGCAGGCGAGGTCGAGGTGCCGGCGGCCCTGATTGCCGAACAGCTGGTGCAGCCGGCGCACGCAGTGGCTCTGCGCCTGATAGTCGATGTCGGCGCACATCAGGTCGTAGTAGGCGGAGAGATCGGTGTACAGCGCGTTGGAGGACATAGGCGGCCAGAGGGTTCGAAGGCGCGACATGGTACCTCAACCCCGCGCGCTTCTCGCCGAAACCAGACGCCTCGCACTTGTGGTGGCCCGCTTGAGGGAGGTCGCCCGGCAGACGCCATTGCGTTCCTTTGGCGGCCAACCTCGCCAACCCTGTGACTTCCCACGCTGCAGCGAGCATCGCAGCTGAAACAAGACTTATCAGGCAGGTCCGCCGTGCACCCCTTGAAAACCGAACTCCACAACGAGCTTCACGCTCGTCCCTCGATCTACTTCAGCGAACCGGCCTATGTCTTTCACCTGGCCCTGGTGGAAAACGGGCACGACCTGAAACGCCTGGTCGACCAGCTTTCCGGCATGGGGGCCGGGGAGGAGCAGCAGGAGGGCGCATGCGGCTTGCTGACCCTGGAGGGCTGCTCGGTCAAATGGGAGCGCCATACCGAATTCCTGACCCTGACCATGGTGGTCCCGAAGCCGGATGGGGGAGAGTCCTGGCCCGCGATTCCAGAACGCCTGCGATCCCTGATCAGCGGCTACGAGCACGCCCTGATCAACGCCACCCAGGTGCTGGTCGAGGCCGAGCGCAACTGCAAGGACCCGAGCGTCGATTACGGATTCAAGGACCCCGCCGGCTCCACCATCGGCGGCGGCGATGCCGTGGTCTGGAGTGACTTCAGGCTCAGCGAGAACGGGATGAATCGCATCCTGCTGGTGAACCGGGGCCTGAATGCCTACCGGCTTGGACGCATGGTTCGGCGCCTCCTGGAAATCGAGACCTATCGGATGATGGCGTCGCTGACCCTGCCTGCCGCCAAGGCCGTGCACGCGGAGATGAAGACCTGCGATCAGGAGCTCACCGTGCTCTCGGAGCAGAACGCGGTTGCCGCGAGCAGCGAGGTGAGACGAATCCTCGATGACATCGCCACCCTTTCCGCCAGGATCGTGCGCCTCACGGCACGCTACCGCCTGCGCTTCAGCGCGGCCGAGGCCTACTCGCAGATCGTGTTCGAGAGAATCGCGGAGCTTCGCGAAAGCCACGTGGGGGATTCCCAGCGGCTCGGTATCTTCATCGAGCGGCGCTTCCGTCCCACGGTGCGCTATTGCGCCGTCACCTATCAGCGCCTCGAGCGCCTGGGGGACAGCGTCGCCCATTTGGGCGAACTGCTTCAGGCCCGGGTCCAGGTAGAAGTCGAGGAGCAGAACTCGGCGATTCTGAAGAGCCTGAACACCCGCGCTACCGCGCAGATAAAGATCCAGAAGGCCGTCGAGGGGCTCTCGATCATCGCGATCAGCTACTACCTGCTGAGCCTCTTCAAGTTGCTGTACGAGGGCTTGCGGAGCATCGGCTTGCAGATCACGCCCTCGCAGGCCGGGGTCTACATCGTGCCCATTGCCGTGTTCATCATCTCGGCCATTGCCGCGCGTATCCGCAAGGCGAAGGAAGAGGGCAGCGAATAGCCCCGCCTCCTTGAGTGCCCGGTCAGCATAGCCTTGTCGCCGTGCCAGGCCGGGCGTTGCGCCAGGACGGCCGGTGGCCGTCTGCGGCGCTCGGCGGGCGACTGCGAATTTCGTTGCTCAGCAGCAACAAAAAACCTCGTTTCGCGGGGCGCCGGCGTGAGCTTAAATGCGCCCCGCAACCCACTCTTGCCGCCTCCCCTTGTGAAGTTGACCTTGCCTGGCCTCACCGACAGCCAAGGTGATTTTGCTCGCCCGGGGAGGCGGATTTTTTTTGCCGGGTGGGTGCGCAGGGCGGGGCGGCCAACGCGGCGAGGTGTACGCTGCGCAAGCCGTGGTTCGGCGTCCATCCATCCGCCCATCCTTTCCTTTCGAAAGACCCCATCCCTGGACCGTTCGGGCCATCAGCCCCTCGAAGCGGGCGAGGCGCCATTCCATCGGACCCTGTCAGCGCCGGGCAACCGGACGTGAAAACGTGGCTGCATGTCGACCATTTTTTTCATTGGGTTCGAACATATTTTTAATATTTTTCCTCAGTCCGAAGCTGACGCACCATGCGCGCCCCATTCCAATAACAACGTCCTTTGAGGCGATCGAAACAGGAGTGCCCTGGTGTACGAACTCCATGATCGGCGGCAGCGTGCCGCCCGGCGGACTTTCATCGACAGCCTGAAGCGCATCGGCTCCCGCTTCCCGGCACGGGATGGCACGCGCTAAGCGTCGACGCGCCCACCCGATACGAAAAAGTCCCGACCGGCATCACGCCAATTTCGCCCGCTGAGCGTCATGCGCTCAATTTCCATGAGTCAGCCATGAAAAAAATAACAAGCGTAATGGACACCACCATCCCGACCCATCAGCCCCATGGCGAGTCGAGCTCGCCGCGCAGCTTCCGCAAGTCCCTGGGCATTACCGCGCTCGTCGTCTTCGGGCTCGCGTACATGGTGCCGCTGGCGGTGTTCACCACCTATGGCCTGGTCACCCGGATGACCATGGGCCACCTGCCCACGGCCTATGCCATTACCCTGGCTGCCATGCTGCTGACAGCCTACAGCTACGGGCGCATGGTCCAGGCCCACCCGTACTCCGGCTCCGTCTACAGCTACACGCGCAAGACCTTCGGCGCCTGCTTCGGCTTCATGGCCGGCTGGACGCTGCTGCTCGACTACATCTTCCTGCCGCTGCTCAGCTACCTGCTGATCGGCATCTACATGTCCGAGTACTTCCCGACGGTTCCCGCGGCGGCGTGGATCCTGGGTTCCATCGCGCTGGTGACCTTCCTCAACCTCATCGGCATCGAGTCCATCACCCGCGTGAACTGGATTCTCATCGTTGCCCAGGCCGTATTCCTCGTGGTGTTCATCGCGCTCTCGCTGAGCCACCTGAACGGACAGGCCGAGCCGGTTTCGCTGCTCACGCCGATCTATGACGAGCACTTCAGCTTCCCGCTGGTGATGTCCGGTGCGGCGGTGCTGTGCCTGTCCTTCCTCGGTTTCGACGCCGTCTCGACCATGGCGGAAGAGACGCCCAACCCCAAGCGCCAGATTCCCGTGGCCATCATGCTGGTGACCCTGATCGGCGGCCTGCTGTTCATCATCGCCGCGTACTTCGGCCAGCTGGTATTCCCGGAGTGGACGACCCTGACGGACGCCGACTCCGCCTCGCTGGACGTGATGCGCCGCATCGGTGGCGAAGGGCTGGTGACCTTCTTCACCGCCACCTATGTGGCGGGCTGTTTCGCGTCCGCGATGGTGTCCCAGGCCAGCGTATCCCGCGTGCTCTTCGCCATGGGCCGCGATGGCGCGCTGCCACGGGCATTCGGCAAGCTGGTGTCGAAGAAGCGCGTGCCGGCCACCGCGATCATGCTGATCAGCCTGCTCTCGCTGATCGCGCTGTTCGTCACCCTGGATACCGTCGCCAACATGATCAGCTTCGGGGCGCTGTTCGCCTTCTCGGCGGTGAACCTGGCCGTGATCAAGCACTACCTGATCGACCGGAAACTGCGCGGCGCACGTCACTTCCTGAGCTACGGCGCGCTGCCGGCGCTGGGCTTCCTCAGCACCATCTGGCTCTGGTCCAGCCTGTCCGGCATGACCTTCCTGATCGGTTTCGCCTGGATGTGCCTGGGCTTCATCTGCCTGCTCAGCGCCACTCGCATGTTCCGCGATCAGTTGCCGGAACTGAACATGGCGGAGTGACAGTTCGCCTGCAAAGCCCCGCGGGGCGCGGATAGTTCTTTTCCTCTCCGAGCGTCCCGCTACTGGAAAAAATCAGTCTAAGAAGTCCCGGGCGTCCCGCCGGGACTTTGCTAACCTCAAATCCAGTAGGTGAGAACGCAGACTGATGCGCAAGTGGATAGCAAGGAGACGTGGGGCACGTTCCCGGGGTACACGGCTGCAAGTGCAAGAGTTGTCCCATAGGCCGCGTGAAGTGGAGAGGTTGAATCTCTTCCGCCAGATTCCTCAGAAACCTTGTAAGCCGGAGACCAGCGCCGGCCACCTACTAAACCCCCCAGAAACCAAAGCCCGACTTTCATGTCGGGCTTTTTCTTTTCCGCTCGCCGGTTGCGGGCTCGAGTGCGTACTCAGCGCTCGATGAAGCCGATCTAGCCAGCGAAGCGGCGAAGGAAATCCGCCACCGCCTCCAGCACGACCGCCTGCTGTTCGCGGTGCGGGACGTGGCCGCAGCCGGGCAGCGACTTCAGCACCGTGGGCACATCGGGCACCGAGGTGAAGCGCTCCGGGTGTGCCATCGAACCGTACTCGTCCTGCTCGCCGTGCAGGCTGAGGATCGGACACTTCACCCGCGCCAGTTCGGCATCCAGGTTCCAGTCGCTGAAGTCGTTCGACAACCAGGTGTCGACCCAGGCGCGCAGCACCCAGAAGGCCTTGTCGCCGTGGTACTTCTGCAGGCGCTCCAGCTGCCCCTCCCGGGCGAATTCCTGTTCGGCGGCGCGGATGCCGTCGCGGGTCTGGTGCTCGACGAAGGCCTGGGCCGACTCGGTGATCAGCGCCGCGCAGGCCTGCGGATGCCGCGCCACGCAGGCCACCGCCATGGCGCCGCCGACGCTGTGGCCGAACACCACGCAGCGTTCGAAGCCGAAGTGCCGTTGCAGCGCCGGGAAGCTCTCCCGCGCCTCGTCGTCGATGAAGTCCAGGGGCAGGGCGCCGGGGTAGCGCCCGGAGCGACCGAAGCCGAGGCGGTCGTAGGCGATCACCGGGCGGCCGGTGGTGCGTGCGAGATGCTCCGGGAAGTCCCGCCACAACGCCACGCAGCCCAGGGAGTCATGCAGCAGCACAATGGGCACGTCGCTCGCATCGGTGGGCGTCCAGTCCTGGGCGAAGAGCGGGCCTTTCCCGGTATCGATCCAGTGCTCGCGGATGCTGACGGGCGACGACATGAGGTTCTCCTGTGCGGCGGGGTTTCGTTCGGCCATGGTACGCCGGCGTGCCGGCTCATAAGGAAGCCTTAAGGCAGAAGCGGGATGATGACGACTCGCGGCCGGAGTTGTCCCGGATAGTGCTCACAACGGGTCCGGTCGCTTTTTTTCCCTTTCCCATGGGCGTCCGGTTGCGTTGCGAACCGCGACGCTGCATCCCCCCGGTCCTACGAAAAAACGGACGGAGGGCGAATGCCGCACGGTTCACTCCAGCCGCGAAAGAATGTCCCAGGCCAGTTTCACCCGCGCCTCGTTGGGGTAGTTGCGGTTGGCCAGCAGCACGATGCCACGCTGCTTGGTCGGCACGAACGCCACGTAGGCGCCGAAGCCCGCGGTGGCGCCGGTCTTGTTCACCCATACCTTCTGCTGCGGCGGCAGTGGCGGGGTGATGGCGGTGACCGTCTGGTTGCCCTGGATCATCTGGCTGCCGTTGTACTGCTGCAGCTCCGCCAGCTTGGGCGGGTAGGCGTACTGCTCCCAGATCAGGTCCTGGGTCATCGGGCCGACCTTGTAGTAGCCGGTGCGGGTGGCATCGAGCGCGGCCTGCATTTTCTCCCCCAGCTTGACCCGGCCCAGCTGGATCTCCACGAAGCGCAGCAGGTCGCGGCTGCTGGTGCGCACGCCGTAGGCCACGTCGGCCAGCACGTCGGGGTTGATCCGCACTGGCGCGTCGTCCTTGTCGTAGCCCTGGGCGTAGTAGCCCTGGCGGGTCACCGGCACCTCGATATGGGTGTTGGAGAGGCCCAGCGGGGCGAACACGTTGCGCTGCATCGCCGTCGTGAATGGCAGGTCGAGCGCGCGCGCGGTGGCGAAGCCGACCAGGGCGATGCTGGGGTTGGCGTAGGTGCGCTGGGTGCCGGCGAGGTACTGCGGCTGCCAATCGTTGTAGTACTCGGTGAGCTGCGCGGGCGTTTGCACCTCGTCGGGAATCTGCAACGGGAAGCCGCCGGCGGTATGGGTGGCGAGGTTGATCAGGCTGACCTTGTCCAGTGCGCTGCCGCGCAGCTCCGGGATGTACTGCGTGGGGCTGTTCTTCAGCGACAGCTTGCCGGCGGCCTGGGCGAAGGCGGCAAGGGTGACGGTGAAGGTCTTGCTGATCGAGCCGACCTCGAACAGCGTGTCGCTGGTGACCGGCTGGTGATTCTCCCGCGAGGCCAGGCCGTAGTTGTAGAAGCGCTGCTCGCCGTTATCGGTGACGCCGATCGCCAGCCCGGTGATGCCGTTTTCGCGCATCACCGCCTCGGCGGCCTTCTGCACCCTGGCGTCGAAGTCCGGCGCCATGGCGGCATTGGCCGGGGGAATGCTGGTGAGGGTGAGCGAGCAGCCGAGTGCGAGCAGGCCGGTCAGGCGCATGGCGAACATCCTGTTGCGAGGGACAAGGGCTGACCCTAGCACCGCCGCACCCATCCCTCCAGTGGCGAGCCCGGCGACAGCCTGCGCTACGCCGCCAACCCCGCCGGTGGTAGCATGCGCGCCCCATGCACTACGCCGACCTCGACCAACGCCTTGCCGACCTGGGAGCGCTGCCCCTGCACCGCGCCCGGATGCTGCGCGCCTGGCTGCAGGGCAGGGCGCTGGACAGCGGCACGAAGCGTCAGGCCAGCGAGGACTTCCTGCCGCTCAGCGTGCGCAACGGCGTGGCGGACATCGTCGCCGAACTTGAGCAACTGGCGCGCCTGCATTCCCGCCACCCCGGCGCAGACGGCTCCGAGCGCCTGCTGGTGCAGCTGCGCGACGGGCAGATGGTGGAAAGCGTGCTGCTGCCGCGGGGCGGCGTGTGCGTGTCCACCCAGGTCGGTTGCGCGGTGGGCTGCCTGTTCTGCATGACCGGCAAGAGCGGCCTGCTGCGCCAGGTGAGCGCCATGGAAATCCTCGTCCAGGTGGTGCTGGCCCGCCGTATCCGCGCGGTGAATCGCGTGGTGTTCATGGGCATGGGCGAGCCCGCGCACAACCTCGACAACGTGCTCGAAGCCATCGACCGCCTCGGCACCGATGGCGGCATCGGCCACAAGAACCTGGTGTTCTCCACCGTGGGCGACCCGCGTGTGTTCGAGCGCCTGCCGCAGCAGCGGATCAAACCGGCGCTGGCGCTCTCGCTGCACACCAGCAAGGCCGAGCTGCGCGAACGACTGCTGCCGCGCGCGCCGAAGCTCAGCCCGGACGAACTGGTGGAACTGGGCGAGACCTACGCCCGCCAGGTGGGCTATCCCATCCAGTACCAGTGGACGTTGCTCGACGGCATCAACGACGGGCAGGACGAACTCGACGGCATCCTGCGCCTGCTCAAGGGCAAGTTCGGCGTCCTCAACCTGATCCCCTTCAACAGCCTCGAAGGCGACCAGTACCGGCGCCCGGATGGCGAGCGCATCCTTGAGATCGTCCGCTACCTGCACAGCCAGGGCGTGCTGACCAAGGTGCGCAACAGCGCCGGGCAGGATGTCGACGGCGGCTGCGGGCAACTGCGCGCCCGCGCCACCGGTTTGATCGCCACGTCGCGCCGGCGCTCGCTGTCGTAGGAGCGGACTCCGTCCGCGATGCTCCTGCTCTATCCGCCGTCTTGCTCGGTGTTCCCGCGCCGCTTCGAAGTGTGCTGAAAGATTTTGTTTCGCCCCCTCGGGCGAGTTACTTCTTCCAAACGTCGGAAGGCCGCCCCCAAAGAAGTAACCAAGAAGGCTTGCCCCTGCATCCGGGTCCCGCTTCGCGGGACTGATTCGCTTCGCTCACCCTTCGGGCCAGCCTGCGGCTGTTACTACGCTGCGCTTCGTTTCCCTCGCTCCATCGAAGTTTCAGGGGCCCGCCGCGAAGGGCCATCCCTGGCCCATCGCGGCTCTCGCGACATCCATGTCGCTCAACCCCTGAAACTCCGATTCCACTCGGCCTCCTGAAGGGGCGCTCCGGTGTGTGCGGATGTTTCGCTGGAAGTCTTCAAGAGCAAAGGCAGAGCGTCCTGCTCCCGTAGGAGCGGACCTTGTCCGCGAAATCCATCGCGACGGAATGCGTGCCTACTGGAAATACACCTCGGCATGACGCCAGAACCTGTAGGACCGAGGGGGACGCCCAGTCCTTGCTCGCGAACCATGGCTGATCGCGGACGGAGTCCGCTCCTACGTAGACGTGAAGCTCAAGTGTTCCTCCGGCGGGAGCGGATGCATCCACGATGGATTTCGCGGACAAGGTCCGCTCCTACAAGGGACGGACGCACCGAGTTCAACCTGTAGGAGCGGGCCAAGCCCGCGATATCCCGATAAGCCGTCGACGGACAACCGCAGGTCGGCCCCAGGCAACTCCCGCGCCGCGCACCGACCTATGGTGACGGGCCCTTCACTGGATCGACCCGGAGCTGAGATGTCCGACTTCATTACCGTACTGCGCGAAACCTGTCCGACCCCGGTGCTGGACGCTACCAAGTGGAAGCGCATCGGCGGCGACCCGCACACCGTCAACCTCAATGCCTACCTCTCCAAAGACGGCAGCAAGATCATGGGCACCTGGATCTGCACCCCCGGCAAGTTCGAGGTGAACTACGAGAAGTGGGAGTACTGCCACTTCCTCGACGGCTACTGCATCATCACCCCTGAGGGCGAGCAGCCGATCCACCTGCGCGCCGGCGATGTGTTCGTCATCGAACCGGGCATGAAGGGCACCTGGGAAGTGGTGGAGACCGTGCGCAAGTACTTCGTCTTCGCCTGAACCGCGCGGAACGAGAAAAGGAGCCCAAGGGCTCCTTTTTTCATGCAACGAGGATCGACTCATCGCCCACCGACCAACCGGCCGCCGAGATGCAGCGCCGGCCGGTTATGCGTTCCCACGAGTAATGGGTACAGTGGCCGTCCCTTTCACCGGAAGAGAGTTGGCAAGATGGTCACCTGTTACCTGCGTTACGTACTGGACCCGTACAAGCTCAAGGAATTCGAGCACTACGGCCGGCTGTGGATCCCGCTGGTGGAGCGCTTCGGCGGCCAGCACCACGGCTATTTCCTGCCATCCGAAGGTGCGAACGACATTGCGCTGGCGATGTTCACCTTCCCGAGCCTGGCCGATTACGAACGCTACCGACAGCTATCGATGGAAGACCCGGACTGCCAGGCTGCCTTCCGTTATGCGGAAGAAACCCGCTGCATCATCAGCTATGAGCGGAGCTTCTTCCGGCCGGTGTTCGGCGCCTGATCAGCCGCGGCGGCGAACCTGTCCGTCCGGCGCCGGCTTTGCCGGCGGATCGCGGATAAGATCCGCTCCTACGAGATCAAGAGTTCCGGGTTATGCGCCCTACGAGCGACACCGACGTGACACTGTAGGAGCGGACCTTGTCCGCGAAATCCATCGCGGCGGAGTCCGTGGTTGCAGGTGCACGCCGGTGTATTACGCGAACCGGCCATCTCCGGCCTGCCGGCGGATCGCGGATAAGATCCGCTCCTACCCAGGTATCAAGTTCGGTAGGAGCGGACTCCGTCCGCGATCGCTACCCGTCGGCAGAGGATCAGCGAGAGCGCGCCATCAACGCCGCGCCACCACATCCCCGCTCCAGCCACCCCCCAGTGCGCGGAACAGGTCGACCAGGGCGAGCTGCCGCTGGGTGCTGGTCTCGATGTAGGCCGCTTCGTTGATGAAGTTGTTGCGCTGCGCGTCCAGGTAGCGCAGGTGGCTGTCGACGCCGCCTTCGTAGCGCGCCTTGGCCAGCTTCAGCGTCTCCTGGGTGGTGTTCACCAGGGCACGGCGGGCGGCCTCCTCGCGGCGCAGGGTATCGGTGGCGGCCAGCGCGTCGGCCACTTCGCGGAAAGCGGTCTGGATGGTGCCTTCGTAGGCGGCCACGGCGGAGTCCTTGCGCACCTTGGCCAGGTCCAGGTTGGCGCTGTTGCGCCCGGCATCGAAGATCGGCAGCGTCAGGTTCGGTACGAAACTCCAGGAACGCGAGCCGCCGTCGAACAGCCCGGACATTTCCGCGCTCGATGTGCCGAAGCTGCCGGTCAGGCTGATGCGCGGGAAGAACGCCGCCCGTGCCGCGCCGATGTCGGCGTTGCGCGCCTTGAGCTGGTGCTCGGCGGCGAGGATGTCCGGGCGCCGCTCGATCAGCTCCGACGGCGTGCCGGGCGCGATGTCCTGGATCAGCATGGCCTTGGGCTGCGGTACCTGCGGAATGCGTTTGGCCGCGTCCGGCGTGCCGAGCAGCAGCACCAGGGCGTTGAGTGCCTGCTGCTTCTGCCGGGCATTGCTTTCCAGTTCGGCGCGGGACTGTTCCACCAGCCCCAGCGCTTCCTGATAGTCCAGCGCGGTGGCGGCACCGGCCGTGCGGCGTTTGCCGATCAGGCCGAGGGAGTCCTCGCGGCTGGCCAGGGTCTGCTCGGTCAGCAGCAGTCGCCGCTGGGCGCCGTCGTAGCTCAGGTAGGCCTGGCTGACCTCGGCGACCAGCGCGATGCGCGCACTGCGGCCGGCTTCCTCGGTGGCCAGGTACTGCTCCAGGGCTGCGTCGGTCAGGCTTTTCACCCGGCCGAACAGGTCCACTTCGTACTCGGGCAGCGCCAGGCCGACCTGGTAGTTGCTGCTCACGCCGGAGCGCCCGTCACTGGACAGGTCGCCCGGCAGCCGCTGGCGATTGCCATTGGCCGTACCGCTCAGCCCCGGCACCTGCTCGGAGCGCTGGATGCGGTACTGCGCACGGGCCTGCTCGATGTCCAGCAGGGTCTGGCGCAGCGAGCGGTTGTTGTCCAGGGCGATATTCACCAGGTCGCGCAGCTCGCCGTCGACGATGAAAGTCTGCCAGTCCAGGTTGCTCGCGGCCTGGCCAGCCTGCGCGGCGGGGCCGCTCCAGTTCGCGGCCACCGGCGCTTCGGGGCGTTCATAGGTGGGGGCCATGGAGCAGCCGCCCAGGAACAGGGCTGGGGCCAGCGCCAGCAGCAGGGCCGACGCGGTAAAGGCGGGTTTGCGCATGGCGGTCACTCCGTGGCCTCGAGGGTTGTGTGGGCGGGCTTGGGTTTGCGGCGCAGCAGCGACAACAGCCAGACGAAGCAGATGGGCACGAAGATCACCCCCAGCAGCGTGGCGCTGAGCATCCCGCCGATCACCCCGGTGCCGATGGCGCGCTGGCTGGCGGCGCCGGCGCCGCTGGCGATGGTCAGCGGCACCACGCCGAGGATGAACGCCATGGAGGTCATGATGATCGGGCGGAAGCGCAGGCGGGCGGCCGCGATGGCGGCTTCGCGCAGGCTGTAGCCCTTCTCCCAGAGCTCCTTGGCGAACTCGACGATGAGGATCGCGTTCTTCGCCGCAAGGCCGATGATGGTGATCAGGCCGACCTTGAAGTACACGTCGTTGGGCAGGCCCACGACCATCACCGCGAGCACCGCGCCGAGGGCGCCGATGGGCACGATCAGCATCACCGACAGCGGGATCGCCCAGCTCTCGTAGAGCGCCACCAGCAGCAGGAACACCACCAGGATGGCGAGGGCGAACAGCTGGCTCGCCTGGCCGCTGGCGACCTTTTCCTGGTAGGACAGGCCGGTCCATTCGTAGCTGATGCCGGCCGGCAGCTCGGCGACCAGGCGTTGCATTTCGGCCATGGCTTCGCCGGTGCTCACGCCCGGTGCCGCGTCACCGGCGATGCGGATCGACGGGTAGCCGTTGTAGCGCACCAGTTGTACCGGGCCTTCTTCCCAGCGGGTGCTGACGAAGGCGGACAGCGGCACCAGCTCGCCGCTGGCGTTGGGCACGTAGAGCTTGAGCACGGCTTCCGGGGTCATCCGTTCGCCCTGTTCGGCCTGCACCACCACGCGTTGCTGGCGGCCGGCGTTGGCGAAGTCGTTGATCACCGACGAGCCGAAGGCGGTGGACAGCGCGCTGCTGATCGACTCGAAGCTGACGCCGAGGGTGCGCGCCTTGTCGCGGTCGATTTCCAGGCGCAGCTGCGGCGCCTCGGCAAGACCTTCCATCATCGCGTAGAGGATCTTCGGGTTGCCGTTGGCCTGCCCGAGCAGTTGGTCGCGGGCCGCCAGCAGCGCCTCGCGGCCGAGGCCGGCGCGGTCCTGCAGGCGCAGCGAGAAGCCGCCGGAGTTGCCCAGGCCGTCGATCGGCGGCGGGGTGACCGCCATGATCGCGCCATCGCTCAGGCCGGCGAAGCGCTCGTTGGTCAGCGCGGCTTCGGCGTCGGCGGACTGCTCGGCGCTGCGCACGGACCAGTCCTTCAGGGTCGGGAAGGACAGCGCGGCGTTCTCGCCCATGCCGGAGAAGCTGAAGCCCATCACCAGGAACACCGAATCCACCGCCTTGCGGGACATCAGGTAGCGCTCCAGCTCCTGGCCGGTGAGGTCGGTGCGCGCGCGGGTGGCGCCCGGCGGCAGCTGGATGTCGACGATCATGTAGCCCTGGTCTTCCACCGGCACGAAGGATTCCGGCAGGCGCACGTAGGTGTAGCCGAGCACGGCGATGATGCCGGCGTAGACCAGCATGTAGCGCCCGGCACGCTTGACCAGCGCGCTGTTGAGCAGGGTGTAGCGCTCGGTCAGGCGGGCGAAGGCACGGTTGAAGGCGCCGAAGAAGCCGCGTTTCTCATGGTGGCCCGCCGGGACCGGCTTGAGCAGGGTGGCGCACAGCGCCGGGGTGAAGGTCAGGGCGAGGAAGCCGGAGAACAGGATCGACACCGCCAGCGACAGCGAGAACTGCTGGTAGATCACACCCACGGAACCGGCCATGAACGCCAGCGGCAGGAACACCGCCGCGAGCACCAGGGTGATGCCGACGATGGCGCCGGACACCTGGCCCATCGCCTTGACCGTGGCGGCGGCGGGGGAGAGTCCTTCCTCGGCCATGATCCGCTCGACGTTCTCCACCACCACGATGGCGTCGTCCACCAGGATGCCGATGGCCAGCACCATGCCGAACATGGTCATCATGTTCACCGAGAAGCCCAGCAGGTACATCATCGTCAGCGTGCCCAGCAGGCACACTGGCACCACGATGGCCGGGATCAGGGTGTAGCGGACGTTCTGCAGGAACAGGAACATCACCAGGAACACCAGCACCATGGCTTCGATCAGGGTGTGGATCACCTTCTCGATGGCTACGTCGACGAAGCGCGAGGTGTCGTAGGGCACCGAGTACTCGACATCGTCGGGGAAGTTTGCCGACAGTTCGGCCAGGCGCTCCTTGACCAGTTCGGCGGTCTGCAGCGCGTTGGCGCCGGGTGAGAGCTGGATGGCGCCGGCCACCGCCGGCTTGCCGTTCAGGCGCGAGGAGAAGTTGTAGCTTTCGCTGCCTACTTCCATGCGCGCGACATCGGCCAGCTTCACGGTGGAACCGTCGGGATTGGCGCGCAGCACGATGCGGCCGAATTCCGCCGGGTCATCCAGGGTGCCTTTCACCGCCAGGGTGGCGGTCACTTCCTGGGCCGTGCTGCCCGGCGAGCTGCCGAAGGCGCCGGCCGGCACCTGCACGTTCTGCCCGCGAATGGCGTTGCTCACGTCATCGATGGAGAGGCCGTAGCCGACCAGCTTTTGCGGGTCGATCCAGACGCGCATCGCCGCTTCGGAAGAGAAGAACTGCAGCTTGCCGACGCCTTGTACACGGCGCAGCTCGTTGTTGATGTTGCGCGCGGCGTAGTCCCCCAGGGCGGTGGTGTCGCTGCGCTGGGCGCCTTCCTTGTAGTTGAGCGCATAGATCAGCAGGAAGCCGGCGCTGGTCTGCTCGACCTCCAGGCCCTGGGTGAGCACGGCCTGTGGCATGCGCGCCTCGGCCTTCTTCAGGCGGTTCTGCACGTCCACCTGGGCCAGCTCCGGGTTGGTGCCGGGCTGGAAGGTGACCACCACTTCGGCGGTGCCGTTGGAGTTGCTGGTGGACTCGAAGTAGAGCAGGCCCTTGGCGCCATTGAGCTCCTCCTCGATCACGCTGGTGACCGAGTCCACCAGCACCTGCGCCGAGGCGCCGGGGTAGGTGGCGGTGACGGTGATCTGCGGCGGCGCCACGTTGGGGTACTGCGCCACCGGCAGCAGCGGGATGACCAGCAGGCCGGCCAGGGAAATGAACAGCGCCACCACCCACGCGAAGTTGGGGCGCATGATGAAGAACTTGGACATGGAATATTCCTCGCGGCGAGCCCGGCCTTACTGGCGTGCCGCCTGTTGCTCCTGCGTCTGGCGCGGTTCGACCTTGCTGCCCGGCTGCAGGCCGGTGAGGCCGCCGACTATTACCCGGTCGCCGCTGGCCAGGCCCTGGCTGATCTGCCAGCGCGAACCCTGCATGGCGCCGGTCACGACCGGCCGGGATTCGACGCGGCTGTCGGCGCCGATCACCAGCACATGGGCGCTGCCGTCGCTGGCGCGTTGCACGGCGCGTTGCGGCACCAGGATGGCCTTGGCATCGCTGCCCTGGGGCGCGGTGACCCGCACGTACATGCCCGGCAGCAGCACGCCGTCGGGGTTGGCGAAGCTGCCGCGCAGCGAGACCTGGCCGGTGCCACGGTCCACCGAGATGTCGGTGAACAGCAGTTCGCCCTGGCGTTCATAGTTCGTGCCGTCGACGCGGATACTCAGTGCCTGGCTCTGGCCGGCGGACAGGTTGCCGCCCTTGAGCGCCTCGCGCAGGCGCAGCGCGTCGGCCACCGGTTGGGTGAAGTCGGCGTAGATCGGGTCGAGCTGCTGGATGCGTGCCATCAGCGTCGCCTCGCCCTGGCCGACCAGCGCGCCCTCGGTGACTAGTGCACGGCCGATGCGCCCGGAGATCGGCGCCTTGACCGAGGCATAGCCCAGGTTCAGCCGCGCGCTTTCCAGGTCCGCCTGGGCAGAGCGCACCGCGGCCTGGGAGCTGCGCATGTCGGCGGTGGCGCTGTCGAAGTCCTGCTGGCTGACCGCTTCGATCTTCACCAGCGGTTCGTAGCGTTTGACCCGGGCCTGCGCCTCATAGAGCGAGGCTTGCGCCCGCGCCAGCTCGCCCTCGGCACGGGATACGGCGGCCTTGAGCGGCGCCGGGTCGATCTGGAACAGCAGGTCGCCGGCCTTCACATCGGCGCCTTCGGCGAAACGCTTCTGCAGCACGATGCCGGCCACCCGGGCGCGGACTTCGGCCACGCGCATGGGCTCGATGCGCCCCGGCAGTTCCGAGGTCAACACCAGCGGCTCGGTGACCACCGCCACCACATCCACCGGACGGGCGACCTCGGCGGCTGCTTCCGGCTCGCCCGAAGGCCCGCAACCGGCCATCGCCATCGCCGCTACTAAAACACTGATCGTCCCTATTGCACGCACGCTGCCCATGATTCACCCGGGTCTGTCTAACTGGAAAGGTGCGTATGATCCTTTTAAATTTAAAATGAGTCAATATTGTCTCATTTGCTTCATGGTTGTATAAAATGTGTCATCTCCTTTCAAAACGGGGGTCTCTTTCTGCACAATGAGACAATCCGATATCCAGTTCCGAGGCTACGAATGACACTCACTGCCCACGATGAACGTCTTCTCAACGCGCTGGCCGTGGCCATCGTCGATCGCCCGCGGGCGACGCTGAAGGAGCTGGCGGAATCGGCGGGGGTGAGCAAGGCCACGTTGCACCGCTTCTGCGGCACCCGCGACAACCTGGTGCAGATGCTGGAGAGCTATGGCCATTCGGTGATCCGCACCATCCTCGAGGCTGCCGAGCTGCAGCAGGATCCGTCGCTGGACGCGCTGCGTCGGCTGATCGCCGAGCACCTCAAGCACCGCGACATGCTGGCCTTCCTGATCTTCCAGTTCCGCACCGAGAGCCTCGACGTGGAGACCGCCACCGAGCGCTGGAGCTACTACATCGACGCCGTGGACGCCTTCTTCCTGCGCGGCCAGCAGAACGGCGTGTTCCGCATCGACATCACCGCCGCGGTGTTCACCGAACTCTTCCTCTCGATGCTCTACGGCATGGTCGACGCCGAACGCTACGGCCGGGCGGCAAGCTCCAGCTCGGCCAGCGTGCTGGAGCGGTTGTTCCTGCAGGGGGCGCTGGTCCAGGCCGGATAGGGCATTGCGTCCAGGGCAGGGGCGATGGGTTTCCCGGCTTTCCCCAATGGTCGGGCGCTGATGTATTTACCGGCTACGCTGAACCTAAGGAACAAGGGCCAGGAGGGTGATTCGGCAGTAAGGCAGTAGAGTCAACGTGAGGCCGTGGAAATGGTTACGGGTTTCCCCGCTCCATTGCATTCCCGACGCGCCAGCGGCGGGAATGCGAAATGAATACGCGATCAGCCTGTGTTTCCTCCCCAACGCTTCTGGTCACCGCCATCGGTTCCTTCTCCGCAGAAGCTGTTATCACTTCGTTGCGCCATTGTTCTCACATGCGAATACTCGGCAGTAGCACCGTCCCCGAAGAGTGGACGGCGACTTCGGCCTTGCTCGACGGCGTGCATCAGGTGCCCGTCGCACGGGACTCGCGGGCCTATGTCGGCAGCGTCCTGGACCTCTGCGAATCCGAAGGGGTCACCCACGTGCTGCCGCTGACCGATGCCGAGATCGATGCCTTCGCGCTGCACCACCAGGCGTTCTCCCGGCGCGGGATCACGCTGTGCATGTCGCCGGTCGAAGGGGTGCGCATCAGCCGCGACAAGTGGCGCGTCTTCGAGGTGTTCCGCAGCGACCCGAACATTCACACCATCGCCACCTGGCTGCTGGAGGAGCTGCCCTCCACGGGGCTGGCCTTCCCGCTGATCGCCAAGCCGCGCGGGGGCCGCAGCAGCGAGGGGCTGGAGCGGATCTACGATGTACATGACCTGGTGTACTTCCGCCGCAAGCTCGATGGGCGCGGCTATATCGTGCAGCCGCTGCTCGAAGGCGAGGTGTGCGTGGTGGACGTGGTGCGCCAGCGCGACAGCGGATGTTCGGCGGCCATGGCCAGGCAGGAGCTGATGCGTACCTCCAACGGCGCCGGCATGACCGTCAGGATGCTCAACGACCCGCTGCTGATCGATGCGGCGCTCGGTGTCGCCCAGGCCCTCGACATGAATGGCTGCGTCAATGTCGAATTCCTCATGCACGATGGCGTGCCGCTGCTGATGGACATCAATCCCCGGTTTTCGGCCGGTGTGGCCTTCAGCCAGCTCTCGGGCTACGACATGGTGGCCAACCATTGGCGGTGCTTCTCCGGGGAGGCACTCGATGAGCCGGTCATGCCCGAGCCGCGCATCTATGTCCGCCGTATCGTGGAAGTTGAGCCCTGGGTCCCGGAGAGCTGAGTGGGCCGGACGAGTGGCTGGGCGCGACGCATTTCCGTACCATTGCCGGCCTTTTGCGCAACACCCGTCCCGAGCCGAACCATGAAACCCGCCCGCCTGCGTGCCGACATCCTGGCAGGACTGACCACGTCCTTCGCCCTGGTCCCCGAGTGCATCGCCTTTGCCCTGGTCGCCCACCTCAACCCGCTGATGGGCCTGTACGGCGCCTTCATCCTCTGCACCCTGACCGCGTTGTTCGGCGGTCGGCCCGGCATGGTCTCCGGCGCGGCCGGTTCGATGGCGGTGGTGATAGTCGCCCTGGTGGTGCAGCACGGCGTGCAGTACCTGCTGGCCACGGTGCTGCTCGGCGGTCTGGTGATGATTGCTTTCGGCCTGTTGCGCCTGGGCAAGCTGGTGAGGATGGTGCCGCACCCGGTGATGCTGGGCTTCGTCAACGGGTTGGCTATCGTCATCGCGCTGGCCCAGCTGGAGCATTTCAAGGACGGCGAACACTGGCTCAGCGGCAACCCGCTGTACCTGATGCTCGGCCTCGTGGCGCTGACCATGGCGGTGGTCTATCTGCTGCCGCGCCTGACCCGCGCGGTGCCGCCGGCGCTGGTGGCGATCCTCGGCGTGGGCCTGCTGGTCTACCTGTTCGGCCTGCCGACCCGCACCCTGGGCGACATGGCGCACATCGCCGGCGGCCTGCCGCAGTTCGCCCTGCCGGACATCCCCTGGAACCTGGACACCCTGCGGATCATCGTGCCCTATGCCTTCCTCATGGCGATGGTCGGCATCCTGGAAACCCTGCTGACCCTCAACCTCACCGACGAGATCACCGAGAGCCGGGGCTTCCCCGACCGCGAGTGCGTGGCGCTCGGTGGCGCCAACATCGTCTCCGGGCTGTTCGGCGGCATGGGCGGTTGCGCCATGATCGGCCAGACGGTAATCAACCTCAGCTCCGGCGGCCGTGGCCGGCTGTCGGGCGTGGTGGCCGGGGTGATGATCCTGCTCTTCGTGCTGTTCCTCTCGCCGCTGATCGAGCGCATCCCGCTGGCGGCGCTGGTGGGCGTGATGTTCGTGGTGTCGCAGCAGACCTTCGCCTGGGCCTCGCTGCGGGTACTGAACAAGGTGCCGCTGAGCGACGTGCTGGTGATCATCGCGGTGACCGCGATTACCGTGGCCACCGACCTTGCCATCGCCGTGTTCTGCGGCATCGTCATCGCCGCGCTGGACTTCGCCTGGAAGCACGCCCGTGAGTTGTACGCCGACGTGCACGACGAGGCCGATGGCAGCCGGCTCTACCGCGTGCATGGCACGCTGTTCTTCGCCTCCACCACGCCCTTCCTCAACCGGTTCGACCCGGCGGGCGACCCGCAGCAGGTCACCCTGGACTGCGCGCACCTGAGCTTCGTCGACTACTCGGCCATCGCCGCGCTGAAGACGCTGCGCGAGCGTTATGCCCGGGCGGGCAAGCACCTGCGTGTGGTGCATCTGTCGGAGCGCTGCAAGCAGCTGCTCAAGCGGGCGGGGGAGTAAGGCGTACGACCGTTCGCGGTTGTACGCCCTTTCAACAGTTACCCAGCGCTGACAGCGACGGACACCAGCGCCCCAAGATAGAGGCCGAAACCGAACACCAGGTGCGTGGCCAGGCTCTTGACCCGCGCCTTGCCCGGCGCCGGCGTCCGGGAGGCGGCGATGCCCAGGCCCAGCGCGGGCTGCATCACCAGGTAGGGCAGGGCGACCGTGACCAGGCCGAACAGCAGCGCCGGCAGCGGACCGGGCCGGGACAGCCAGTCGGGGCCGCTCAGTACCAGCAGTGCGGCAGCGAAACCGATGCCGATCAGGTAGTGGGCGATCCAGCCCAGCGCCCGTTCGCCGGGAACCGGCGCGGCCTTGCCGATGGCCGGGTGGTGGAAGCGGCCCTGGCGCATATGGCCGATCCAGCGGCCGACCAGGGCGTAGTCCAGCGAAGGGACGCCAAACACGCGCTTGAGCAGCAGCGCCCAGCCATCCATCAGCAGGGTGGCGACGATGCCGATGAGCAGGCTGTGAAGCAGGAAGGTGATGATCGGGTTCATGCGGGGCTCCTGAGCTAGTATGGTGAAACTCCGATCAACACAGCATTCCAGCTCAAGTCGACTTGAGGTCAAGCATGAAGGAAATGGATATCGGCCAGGTGGCGCGCTGGTCCGGCCTGCCGGTTTCGACCCTGCGTTACTACGAGGAGAAGGGGCTGATCCGCTCCATCGGCCGCAACGGCATGCGCCGGGTGTTCAGCGACGAGGTGCTGTCGCGCCTCTCACTGATCGCGCTGGGCCGCGAGGCGGGGTTCTCCCTGGAGGAGATCGGCGCCATCTTCGTCGGCGGCGCGCGGCCGGTGATCGATCGCGATCTGCTGCGGGAAAAGGCCGATGAGCTGGACCGCAACATCCGCCGGCTCAGCGCGATCCGCGACAGCCTGCGCCACGCCGCCGAGTGCCAGGCGCCGGATCACCTGGCCTGCCCGAAATTCCAGCGGTTGATGAACGTCGCCATCCGCGCCACGTCCCGTGGGCGGACGGAAAAGCCGCGCAGGGTGGTCCGTCAGTCCCGTGGCCGGGGCGGCGACAGCGAGGCGCCGGCGACGTAGAAGAAAGCGCCGATGACGATGCAGCCGGCGAGCATCACGAACACCCAGTACGGCGCCCACAGGCTCAGGACGAAGCCGACCAGCACCGGGCCGGCGGCGCCGCCGAGGTTCGACAGGTTCTGCGTGCCGTAGTACACGCCGCGCAGGTGCGGCGGGGCGATGCGGTCGATGAACATGTACTCGGCGGGGATCACGATGATCTCGCCGAGGGTGAACACCACCATCGCCAGCCCCCAGTGCACCACGTTCTGCGCCAGGCCGAAGCCGACGATACCCAGCACGAACAGCCCCAGCCCGACGATCAGCCAGCGTTGCAGGTGGTCGTTGTCGATGCGCTTGCCCAGCAGGTACTGCAGGGCGAGCACCGAGACCGCGTTGACGCCCAGCAACGTCTGGATCACCTGGTAGGCGTATTCCGTGCTGCTGGTGCTTACCAAATACTGCGACAGGTAGGCGGAGAACTGGCCGAACACCACGGCGGTGAGCACGCCGCCGACGGTGAAGTACATCAGTCGATGGTCCCTGGACAGCACGCCCATCACCGCGACGAAGGAGGGCGGCGCGCTGCCCCCGGCCGGGCGCATGTCGCGGTCGCCGTAACGCAGGAAGGCCAGCAGGAAAACGACGCCGAGGGCGGCGGAGACCATGAACGGCAGCATCTGGCTGACATGGGCCAGCGCCGCACCGATGAAGGGACCGATGGCGTAGGCGAGGTTGATCAGGGTGTAGCGGATGGAGAAGGCGCGGCCCTGCTCCCCCGCCGCGAGCAGGCGGCCGAACAGGGTCTTCACCACCACGTCGGTGACCGAATAGGCGAAGTTGAAGCCGAGCAGGAACACGAAGAACAGCCACAACTGCCGGGTCAGCAGCATGCCGAGGAAGGCGGCGACGAAGCACAGGCCGAAGCCGAGGATCAGCCGGAAGCCCGGCTGGCGGTCGATCAGGTAGCCGCCGTAGAGGCTCAGCAGCGCACCGCCGAACAGCGAACCGCCCATGACCAGGCCGATGCGGTCGACGGGCAGGTCGAAACGGGTCGACAGGTAGATGACCAGGTAGGGCAGGGTGATGCCGCGCGCCAGGGTCAGCAGGAAGGTGGCGCAGAGCAGCAGGTTGACCTGGAGCGGATAACGCTTGAGCGCGGCGAGCATTCCTTGCCTCGGCGGTGGCGAAACGGTGTGCCCCGATCCTAGCAGCACCACGATGGTGCGTGGCAATCGCCGGAGGCCCTGGCGGCCCCCCGGCGTGCCCGCAGCCTCAGCCGGCGGGTTTCTTTTCCCGCGCCCGCAGCGCCTTGACCGTCTCGCCACCCACGCCCCAGCTGTCGGTGGGGATCTCCTGGATCACCACGAAGGTGCTCGCCGGCGGCTTTCTCAGCACGCGTTCCAGCAGTTCGGTCACGCCTTCGATCAGTTGGCGGCGTTCCTCGGCGGTCACCCCTTCATCGGTGACCTGAATGTTCACGTAGGGCATCTCGGATTCTCCTTGGGTTTGTTACCAGGTGCCGGTGGTGGAACCACCGTCGACGTTGAGGATGGCACCGGTGACGAAGGTCGAGTCGGTCAGGTAGAGCACGGCGTCGACGACGTCCTGCGGCTTACCGATCCTGCCGGTGGGCGCGAGGCCGCCGAGGAAGGCGCGGGTCTGCTCATCGGTGGCGTGCATCGGGGTCTGGATGATCCCCGGCGCCACGGCGTTGACCTGCACGTGCGATCCCGCCAGCTCCAGGGCCAGGCCGCGTACCGCGCTGTTCAGGCCGCCCTTGATCAGGACCGGCAGCAGCGCCGGCACCTTGGCGTTGGGCTGCATGGCGATGGCGGCGGTGATGGTGACGATGTGCCCGGAGCCATTGGCGGCCATGTGCTGCGCGGCAGCCTGGGACGGGTAGAAGAAGCCCTTGAGGTTGGTGTCGACGATGCGCTCGACCTCCGCCTCGCTGTACTCGGTCACCGGCTTGGCGATGAAGATGCCGGCGTTGTTGACCAGGATGTCCACCGTGCCGAAGGCCTCGGTGGCCTGGGCGAACAGGCGCCGGGCGGTTTCCGGTTGGGCGATGTCGCCTTCCACCATCAGGAAGTTGGCCGGGTTGCCCAGCTTCTGTGCGGCCTCCTGCAGGCGGGCCAGGCTGCGGGCGTTGCCCACCACGTTGTAGCCGCGCGCCAGGTAGGCCTCGGCGATGGCGAAGCCCAGGCCGCTGGAGGCGCCGGTGACGATGACGGTCTTGCTCATGATCGAATCTCCTGAAGGTGAGGCGGGGCGGTGTGCCCGCGTCGTGGAGGTCAATCTAGGTTGCAAGCGCTACTTGAAAAATGGGGTTCATGGCATTTGAATTGATACCTCATGTAATGAATCGGCTGCGCCATGACCCGCCATTTCGACGATCTGCAACTGGGCAGCATCGAGCTGTTCTGCCTCGCCGCGGAAACCGGCAGCTTCACCGCCGCCGCCAACGAGGCCGGCATCACCCCTGCGGCGGTGAGCCGCTCGGTGGCGCGCCTGGAGGAGCGCCTGGGTGTGCGCCTGTTCGTCCGCACCACGCGGCAGATGCGCCTGACCGAGGGCGGGCGCAACTACTTCGAGCAGTGCCGCCAGGCCCTGGGTCAACTGGTGGATGCCGAGCGCGAGGTCACCGGCGGCCAGAGCGTGCCGTCCGGCCGGTTGCGCATCAGCGTGCCAACGCCCTACGCGCATTACCGCCTGCTGCCGCTGCTGCCGGAGTTCCGCCGGCGCTATCCGCAGGTGACGCTGGACATCCACGTCAGCAACCGCAACATCGATTTTGCCGACGAGGGTTACGACCTCGCGGTACGCGGCCGCGAGCCGGCGGATTCGAGCCTGGTGGCGCGGCGCCTGGAAGATGCCGAACTGGTGATCGTGGGCACGCCGGAATACCTGCGCCGCGCCGGCATGCCGCAGACGCCTGACGACCTCGCCCGCCACGACTGCATCCAGTACGACCTGCCCAGCACCGGACGCCCGGTGCCCTGGTCATTCCGGGTCAATGGCCGGGCCGTGGAAGTGGAAACCTCCGGTAATTGCACCGTATTGGAAGACCACCTGGCCACCGCGACGCTGGTGAAGCATGGCGGCGGGTTGATGCAGGCCTATCGCTTCACCGTGCAGGCGGAGCTGGCGGCCGGTGAGCTGGTGGAAGTGCTGCGCGACTACGGCGGCACCACGCGCCCCTTCCTGCTGATCTATCCCCACGCCCGACATGTGCCATCGCGGGTGCGGGCGTTCATCGAGTTCATGCTGGAGCAGCGGCAGGGGCGCTAGCGGCGGCTATCAGTGCGCCGGTGCCTTCTGCGCGGCCAGGTAGCCGCCCAGGCGCCGGCCCATCTCCTCGCCGAGGGCCTGCAGGCCGCTCATGGGGCGGATCATCACTTCGAACTCGACGATCTTGCCGGTTTCGTCGAAGCGGATCATGTCGATGCCCTTGAGGTCGCGGCCGTTGACCTGGGCGCTGAACTCCAGGACCACGCTCAGGCCGTCGGCGGTGGCCAGCTGGCGGTGATAGACGAAATTGCCGAACACCTGCAGCACGGTGCCGAGGATGGTCGCGGCCACCGGCGCGCCGGGGTAGGGCGTGTGGGCCATGGGCGAGCGGAACACGATGTTCGGCGCCAGCAGTTCCGGCAGGTTGGAGAAGTCCTTGCGGGCAACCATCTGGTGCCAGCGCTCCAGGGAAGCGGCGGCGTGGGTGTTCAGGTTGAGGGCGGACATGGGATTACCTCCTGATCGCTCTTGTCGTTTGATCAGGACGATACGGCCGCGCGCCGGACCTGCTCAATGATCGGAAATGACAGAAGACTGATCCTGCTGCGCAGTTGCCCGGCGGCCGACGCGCAGCAGATCGCAAGCAGGCCCTCAGTGGGTCCAGGGATTGATGAAGAAGCTCGCCAGTTGCGGATCGTCGCCCGGATCGACGTGCTTGACCGGACGCGGCAGGGCACCCAGCACGGCCTTCCAGAACGCCGCTGCCAGGGCGTCGCCCGTGTAGTAACGCACCAGCCAGGGGCCGGGGTTCTCCAGCAGCACGCGGGTGACCACGGTGCGGCCGACGCCCTGGCGGCGGTACTTCTTCAGCACGAACACGTCCGCCAGCTCCAGCGCGTCGATACCCGGCAATTCGCTGCCCTCGATCAGCACGAAGCCGGCGATGAAACCGTCGACCAGGATCAGGTTGGCGCTCCACTCCGGCTCGCTCCAGTAGCGCGCCAGGTGCTCCTCGTGGATGTAGAAGCGGCCGTCCACTTCCACGTCCTCCTGTTCCCAGTCCGAGGACTCGTAGGCGTAGAACTGGTAGAGGTTGCGGATCAGCTCGATGTGTTCCGGGCCGGTCGGTACCAGCTCGATGGGATGCTCGGTCATGTCGATGCTCGCGGCGGTGCGCGGGGCGCACGGCGGGGAAGGGCCATCAGGTAAGAGATATCAGGTAAGTGTCGCGCAAACCGCCGGCATTGCCAGCGGCGCTGCGGGGGTGTCCGTCAGATCATCGGGTCCCAGCGCTGCGACCAGTCCGGGTCCTGCGCCACCACCTCGCGCAGCAGGGTGAAGGCCTGTTGCAGCGCCTGGGAGTCGCGGTCGCGGGAGTATACGAGGTAGGTCGGGTAGCTGAACTCCGGCGCCTTCGGTACTCGGCGCAGCACCTTGCGGTCCAGGTAGCTCTGCACCACCCGCGTGCGGAAGTAGCCCGAGCCGCCGTTCTCCAGGATGTACTGCAGGGCCAGCGGGCCGAGGTTGAAGGATACCGGAGCCTTGGACAGCTCCGGCAGGGCACTGTCGTGCAGTTGGCGGAAGCCTTCGCCCCAGTCGATGTAGACGTAGGGCTCCGGGTTCTGCGCGCGCACCAGGATCAGCTTTTCCTCTAGCAGCTGTTCCACCTGCATCCCTGGCCAGTAGGTCGGGTGGTAGACCAGCGCCGCGTCGAGCACGCCCAGTTCCAGCTGGCGCAGCAGGCTCTGGCCGTCGCCGATCTCGGCGCGCACCGCGTGGTCGCCGATCACCTGGCGGATGCGGCTGACCCAGCGCAGCATCAGCGGGTTGCACAGGCTCACCTCGCCACCGATGTGCAGCACGTTGTGGATGCCCTCGGGCAACGGCAGGTCGCGCTGGGCGGACTCCCAGGTCTGCAGGATCTGGTTGGCGTAGGTGACGAAGGCCTCGCCGTCCGGGGTCAGGCGCGCGCCGGCGCGGTTGCGCACGAACAGCGTGCAGTTGAGGTGCGCCTCCAGTTTCTGCACCCGCGCGGTGACGGCGGTCTGGGTGATGTGCATGCGCTCGGCGGCGGCGACGAAGCTGCCGTGGCGGACGATTTCCAGGAAGGTGCGGGTGAGGTCGATGTCCATTCAAAGGCTTCTGCGCGAATCAGGCGGCCAGTTTAGCGGAAAGTGCGGCTAGCCCAGGTGGGCGAGCAGATCCCGGTGCAGCGCGGCGATCAGGTCGGTCTGGGTGATCACCCCGACCAGCTCGCCGCCTTCGAGCACCGGCAGGCAATGTAGGCCCCGGTCGGAGAGCAGCGGGATCAGCTCCACCGCATGGGCGTCGGCCTCGACATGCAGCACCGGGCTGCTCATCACCTGCCCAAGCACGCGGTCGCGGCGCAGGCCGAGGCTGCCGAGCAGGCGCTTGAAGCGGCCGCCCTTGCACCAGGGGGCGAGCAGGTCGATCAGGCTGACGATGCCCACCAGGCGGCGCTCCTCGTCGAGGATCGGCAGGGCCTTCAGGTGATGCTTCACCAGCAGGCGCAGGGCATCGCGGACCGGGGTTTCCGGGGCGGCGCAGACCAGGTCGCGGGACATCATCTGCCGCGCGCGGGTGTCGCCCATGCTGCGGCGCAGGGCGTGGCGCTCGGTGCTGCGGACGAGGCGTTCGAGGTCGTCGCGGGTGATGTCGACGAAGGCGCCCAGTTCGTCCAGCGCCTGGTCCAGGTCTTCGGCCTGGATGCCGACCCGCTCGCCGGGGGCGGGGTCGCGGGTGTGGTGATCGTCCTTCTGGATCGTCCGTCGGCGCGGGTAGGGCATGCGCGTGAGGTTGTTGAACAGCACCGCCAGCAGCACCAGCACGAGGCCGCCGCAGATCGCCGGCAGCGGCGCCATCCAGGCCGGTTCACCGGGCAGCGGCGCGGCGAAGACCATGCAGAAGGCCAGCGCGCCGCCTGGCGGGTGCAGGCAGCGCAGTGGGTACATCAGCAGCAGGCTCAGGCCCAGCGCGAGGGCGGCGCTGACCACGCCGGCCGGCAGCCAGAAGCCGAGCAGCAGCGCCACCAGCGAGGCGCACAGGTAGCTGCCGATCACCGACCAGGGCTGGGCCAGGGCGCCGGACGACACGGCGAACAGCAGGACTGCCGAAGCGGCCCAGGGCCCGGCGAAATGCAGCGCCACCGAGGAGCCGAACAGCAACCCGCAGGTAATGGCGCTGAGCAGGAAGGCCAGGCTGGCGCCGATCGATGCGCGCAGCCATTCGTGGGGGCGGGTGTGCGGAATGTCGGGAAGGTACGCGGCGGCGCGCTGCCGCCAGCCGGTCAGGGAGGGCATTGGAAGAAGGTCCGGAAAAAAGACGGGCTCTTGCGGCAAGAGCCCTGCAAAGTGCCGCAGGCGGCACGCGGGAGGCCCCGTCCCTGGGGCGGGAAGTTCAGGCGCGGAAGCGATCCGGCGGAGCGGGTTCCGGCAGCGGCTCGACTATCCGCTCGCAGCGCCGGCCGGTGGCGGCGGTCATGCGCCGGGCGGCGTCCGGATCGTCGGCGAAGGGCAGCAGCGCGGCCTGCTCGAAGCTGTCGCCGCGACAGGCGCGCCAGCAGGCGAGGGCGCAGGCCAGCAGGCCGGTGAGTGTCAGCAGCATCGTCGCGCTCCTCAGGCCGTGGCCGGCGTGCCCTGGCTCACCGGCTTGGCGCCGCGTACGGTGAGCCAGGTGTTCCAGGCCATCAGCAGCATGCCGCTGGCGAAGGTGGCGCCGCCGATCAGCCGCACGATGTAGCCCGGATGGCTGGCCGCCAGCGCTTCGACGAAGGAGTAGGTGAGGGTGCCGTCCTCGTTCACCGCGCGCCACATCAGGCCCTGGGTGATGCCGTTGACCCACATCGAGGCGATGTAGAGCACGGTGCCGATGGTGGCCATCCAGAAGTGCGCGTTGATCAGCCCGACGCTGTACATCTGCTCGCGGCCGTAGAGCTTCGGGATCATGTGGTAGAGCGCGCCGATGGAGATCATCGCCACCCAGCCCAGGGCCCCGGCGTGCACGTGGCCGATGGTCCAGTCGGTGTAGTGCGACAGCGAGTTCACCGTCTTGATCGCCATCATCGGCCCCTCGAAGGTGGACATGCCGTAGAACGCCAGCGATACCACCAGGAAGCGCAGGATCGGGTCGGTGCGCAACTTATGCCAGGCGCCCGACAGCGTCATCATGCCGTTGATCATGCCGCCCCAGCTCGGCGCCAGGAGGATCAGCGACATCACCATGCCGAGGCTCTGCGCCCAGTCCGGCAGCGCGGTGTAGTGCAGGTGGTGCGGGCCGGCCCAGATGTACAGGGTGATGATCGCCCAGAAGTGCACGATGGACAGGCGGTAGGAATAGATCGGCCGCTCGGCCTGCTTGGGCACGTAGTAGTACATCATGCCGAGGAAGCCCACCGAGAGGATGAAGCCCACCACGCTGTGGCCGTACCACCACTGGATCATCGCGTCGGTGGCGCCCGAGTAGATCGGGTAGGACTTGAGCAGCGTCACCGGCACCGCCAGGTGATTGACCACGTGGACCATCCCGGTGACGACGATGAAGGCGCCGTAGAACCAGTTGCCCACGTAGATGTGGCGCACCTTGCGCCGGGCGATGGTGCCGAAGAACAGGTAGGCGTACACCAGCCACAGCACCGTGACCCAAAGGGCGATGGGCCACTCCATCTCGGCGTATTCCTTGGAGGTGGTGATGCCCAGCGGGTAGCTGATCACCATCGCCACCAGGCTCGCCTGCCAGCCCCAGAACAGCAGGTTGGCCAGGGAGTCGGAGACGATCCGCACGCGGCAGGTGCGCTGCACCACGTAGAAGGACGTGGCGAACAGCGCGCTGCCGCCGAAGGCGAAGATCACCAGGTTGGTGTGGATCGGGCGGATGCGCCCGAAGCTGGTCCAGGGCATCTCCAGGCTCAGCTGCGGCCACACCAGCTGGGCGGCGATGAACACGCCCATGAGCATCCCGAGGATGCCCCAGCCCAGGGTGGTGAGGGTGAAGCGCCGAACGATGTCGTAGTTGTAGGTCGTTTCGTGATCGAGAGGTATCGCGCTGTCCATCGGGATTCCGTCGTACTTCGGTTGGCTGACGGCTCCCTGTCCGCCGAAGGGGTACCGGCGGACGGGCAATGGCGCGGGGACCAATTGCCGCAGGGGGAGCCGAAACAGTCTGAACAGACGGCAAGGATGCAACAAACGAATAATAATGCAGCGTCAGTGCATTAATTTTGATATCAACCCTTGTGACTGCCACGCAAGCGCTCTGGCGCGCCTTGCTCAGGATCAAGGTTGGCGTGCACGGCGCCGGAAATGACGAGGTAGCGCGTGCGGCGCAAGCATTCGAAAAACTGCTGCTTCAGTGCAATTCAATTCATTTAAATCCGCGTCCCGGGACGGTCTAGCATGGGCCTTCGCGATCACCGAGGGACCTCCTATGTCCGCCATCCCCACCGACCTCATCGACTGGCTGCAAACCCTGATGCGCGCCGAACGCGCCGGTGCTCGGGTGATGCTCGACAGCCTGCGGCAGACCGACGAGCCTGCTGTCCGCCAGCGCCTGGAACACCTGCACCAGGGCGAGGCGGAAAGCTGCCGGCGCCTGCGCACCTGCCTGGAGCGTCTGGGCGCGCAGCCGGACAGCGGCATCGGCGACTTCCACGCCAGCGCCATGGCCATCGACGACCTGGCGCTGCGCTTCGACTTCATCGGCCGTGGCCAGCGCTGGGTGGCCCGGCAGATCCGCCAGCGCCTGCCGGAGATCGAAGCGCCCTGGCTGCGCGAGGAGTTGCAGGTGGTACTGCGGTTGCATGAGGAGGGCGAAGGCTGAGGCCCGATCCGCTCAGCCCGAGGTCGCCCCCACCGACGCCAGCAGCCAGTCATGGAACAGCTGCGCCGAGGGTGACAGCTGGCGGTGCCGCAGCGACACCAGGTACTCGCCGCGCTCGGTCACCAGCGCATGCTCGGTCACCCGCTGCATCTCGCCCCTGGCGACCGCCTCGTCGGCCATGAAGCTCCACGCCAGGCCGATGCCCATGCCCTGTTGCACGGCGCGGTAGGCGAGGGTGAGCTGGTTGAATACCGGGTCGCTCTCGGCCGGCTGGTAGTCCTTGCCGAAGTGGCCGAACCAGTCGTGCCAGTCCAGGCAGCTCCAGGCCGAGGTATCGAGCTGCACCAGCGGCGCGGCGGCGAGTTGCTCCAGCGTGCGGATGGCGGAGACGTCGAGGTCCGGGCGCGCCACCGGGTAGACGATCTCCGGCAGCACGAACTGGCTGTTCAGCGTGGTCCAGTCGCCGGCGCCGTAGAGGATGCCGAGGTCGAAGTCCACCAGGCTGGCCTCGTCGATCTCGTTGATCGCATGCACATGTACGGCGATGCCGGGGTGCGCCTTGTTGAACTCGATCAGCTTGGGGAACAGCCAGAACTGCGCCAGGGCGTGGGTTGCCAGCACCGACACGGCGTTGCTCTGGTGCACATTGCGGATGCGCCGCACGCTGTGCTGCAGGCGGTCGAGCAGCATGTCCACGGTGCCCAGCAGCTCGGCGCCGGCAGCGGTGAGGGTGACGCCGCGCGGCTTACGCTCGAACAGCGGCACCTTGAGGCTCTCCTCCAGCGCGCGCATCTGCTTGCTCACCGCGCTCTGGGTGAGGAACAGCTCGGTGGCGGCCAGGGTGAAGCTGCCGCAGCGGCCGACGGCCTCGAAGGTGATCAGGGTTTCCAGGGGCGGCAGGGTGCGCAGGTAGCGGCTGATGGCGGTTCTCCGGTCGGCTCTTCGGTGAATCTCTTGAGACATTCCTGTGGGGAATGTCTGGGTGCGGATTTATCCTTGGTCAGACGCTAGCACAGGCGCTACCGTGGCGGCAGTTTCTGGGCATTTACCGATATAACGAGGTTGTTGGAGATGAAGCGCGGGGTGGTCTATGCAGGCATGGCGGGTGCGATCTGGGGCGGGGTCATCCTTGCGCCGTCGCTGGTGCCGGAATTCAACCCGCTGCTGATCAGCTCCGTACGCTTCGCCCTGTACGGCGCCATCTCCCTGCTGATCGCGCTGCCGGTGGCCGTCGGCCTGTTCCGAAGGGTCAGCCGCGAGGACCTGTCGATGCTGGTGCGCCTGTCGCTGGCCGGCAACCTGCTGTACTTCGCGCTGCTCTCGGCGGCGGTGCAGTTCGCCGGGGTGGCGGCGGCCTCGCTGATCAACGGCATCATGCCGCTGGCGATCAGCTATTGCAGCCGCTCCGAGCACGACTCGCTGCCTCTCTCGCGGATGAAATTCCCGCTGGCGCTGGTGGCCCTGGGCATCCTCTGCATCAACCTCGATCCCACTGCGCTGACCGCCGCCGGCGGTACGCCGGGCGAGCGCATCCTTGGCGTCGTCTGCGCCTTCTGCGGTGTTGCCTGCTGGTCCTGGTACGCCACGGCCAACGCGCGTTACCTGAAGGCCAGCCACTTCAACAGCCACGAATGGTCGACGCTGATCGGCGCGGTCACCGGCGTCATGGCCATCGTGCTGGCGGGCATCGGCGTGCTGGTCGCGCCGCAGGCGGTGCCCACCGGCATTGCGGCGGACCGCTGGATGGCGTTCCTCTGGGTGTCGCTGTTCCTCGCCGTATTCGGCTCCTGGGTGGCCAACGGCCTGTGGAACGCCGCGACCCGTCGCCTGCCGATGAGCCTGGGCGGGCAGTTGATCGTCTTCGAAACGCTGTTCGCCTGTGCCTACGCCTACCTGCACCAGCAGCGTCTGCCGAGCCCGATGGAGGCCCTGGCCATCGTCCTGCTGATTGTCGGCGTGCTCTGGGCCATCGGCCTGCACCGTGCTCCGGCGGAAGCTCCGGCGCGCGCCGTGGAGTCCTGAGTCAGGTCTTCGGGCTGCCCTGCAGGCGCGGGCTCCAGTCTTCCACCGCGCCATTCTCCAGACGCCGCTCCAGCGTCCGACGCCAGTTGGGCGCGAGCGGCAGTTCCAGGCATTGGCGCAGGGTATCGGCGTCCACGCGTTTGTCGAACAGCACGGCGGAGAGCCGCTGCAATGGCCAGTCGGCATGGCGCCGCTCCACCAGTTCCAGCGTCGCTCCGGCGGCCACCGAGCCTTCCTCCAGCACCCGGTAATACCAGCCGGTACGCCCGGACTCCTGCACGCGCAGGGCCATCTGCGCCACCTCGAAACGGTCATTGAGCTTCCAGCACGGCATCCGCCCCTGGGACACCTCCAGCAGTGCGGTGCCGGCACGAATCCTGTCGCCCAGGCAGACGTCCGCCTCGGTCCAGCCGTGGGAGCTGAAATTCTCGCCGAAGGCTCCGGGTCGACTCAGCAGTGGGTGTTCGCCGAGTTCGGCGCTCCACTGCGCGTAGTGCTCGCGGGGGTAGTGGTGGATGGCCTTTTCCACGCCGCCGTGGACGCGCAGGTCGCCTTGCTCGTCGCTTGCAAGGCCCAGGGTGGTGATCGACAGCGACTCCTGGCGCGGTGTCTTGGCGATGGCGCTGCGCGAGCCGGGACGAGTGAAGGGCACGGCGCGGCCGGTGAGAAGGGTGTCGAGGGAAATACTGGGCAGGCTCATGGACGCTCCCGTGGATGGTGTCGATCAAAAACTACCTGGACAAAATCGTTCAGATGGGTAGCCTTCGTCAAGGTATCGAATCGATACAAAGTGTCGCATCCAATGATTCCACCAAGGAGATCCCATGCAGAAGTACCGCCTCACCCTCCAGCGCCACGGTCAGTTGCTCGGCCATTTCGACTCCGACCTGCCCTGGGCGCGCGACGCCGTGCGTGCCATCGCGGACGCGCTAGATGGACAGGGCTTCGTCCTGGAGTTGCAGGTTGCCGACGGCGAGCGCCGTCTGCTGGAAAGCTCGCCGGCCGGTATCAAGCTGCTGGCCTGCGAGCCGCTGTATCGGCCGATGGCGCTGGAGAACCTGTAGCAGCAAGCTTGCTCGCGAACCTTGGACGCGCCGGCCTTGCCGGCGAATCGCGGACGGAGTCCGCTCCTACACGGGAGCGTGCCTGCCTGCTTTTGTCCTACAGGGAAGTCCATGCAACGTAGGAGCGGACTCCGTCCGCGATGCCTTAATCGACCTGGCCACCCTGAGCTGACGCGGCACGCAGAATGCGCCCGGCGTGCCGCCCCACCGGAACGGCCGCCGGGCCGGTAGTTAACGGGCACCCTGGCTCCGCTGCATCCTGCGCGGCGGAGTGTGCGATGGCTACAGGGTGACCACGACCTTGCCGAACTGCTGATTCGATTCCAGGTAGCGGTAGGCCTCGACGATCTCGTCGAACGCGAAGCGACGGGCGATGACCGGCCGCAGCGATCCGTCGGCCAGCCCCTCGACGATGAAATCCTTGGCCGCCTGCAGGCGCGCCGGGTCTTCCAGCACTTCGTAGACGCGGTAGCCGCGCAGCACCAGCGAGCGGCTCAGCACCTCGAACAGCGGGAAGGGCGTCGGTTCGGGGCTCAACCCGCCGTACTCGATGAGCATGCCGCCCTCGGCCATGGCGGCGGTCAGCGGCTCGAAGATCGGCCCGCCCACCGGGTCGAACACCACTCGCGCACCGACGTTGCCGGTGATCTCCAGCAACCGCGCGCGCAGTTCTTCCTCGTCGCTGGCGATCACCTCGGCGGCGCCCGCTTGCAGCAGCGCATCGCGTTTCGCCGAACCGCGGGTCACCGCGATCGGCACCGCGCCAACGCGCCGGGCAATCTGGATGGCGGCCAGGCCGACGCTGCTGGAGGCGGCGGTGATCACGACGAAGTCGCCAGCGCGCAACCCGGCGACCTGCACCAGCGCGCCGTAGGCGGTGAGGTACTGCATCCAGGTGGCGGCGGCATCGCTCCAGGCCTGCCCCGGCGGGTTCTTCACCAGGCGCGCCTGCGGCACCACCAGGTGTTCGGCATGGGTTGGCTGTTCCTGCATTGACGTGGGTGGCAGCACGCTTACCGCATCCCCGACAGCGAAGCCGTGAACCTTGCTGCCCACTGCCTCGACGATGCCGGTGGCCTCCAGGCCGAGGCCCGAGGGCAGTCGCGGGCTCTCGATGTAGCGGTCGGTGCGCAGCAGCACCTCGGCACGGTTCAGCCCCAGGGCCTTGACCCGGATGCTCACTTCGTCCGGGCCGGGCTGGCGGATTTCCAGCGGTTCGATACGCAGGACGTCCGGCCCGCCGATCTGGTGGAAGCGAACGGCCCGTGCGGTGACTTTGTCCATGTGAAGCTCCTATACGAAAGTGATTCGACGTAAAGCCACTATCCGGCATGGAAAAAAGGCAATAAATGGCGTATAGAAGCGTTGAGTCGAAACCAGGAGTTACGAATGGATCGTCTGACCAGTATGTCGGTGTTCGTTCGCGCGGTGGACCTCGGGTCCTTCGCGGCTGCGGCCGACGCCCTGGAAATGTCCGCGCCCATGGTGGGCAAGCATGTACGCTTTCTCGAAGAGCGCCTGGGCGTCCGCTTGCTACAGCGCAGCACGCGCCGGCAGAGCCTCACCGAGGCCGGGCGGATCTACTACGAACGCTGCCGCGCCTTGCTCGCCGATGCGGAGGCGGCGGACATCCTCGCCGCTGGTGAGGTGGCCGAGCCGCGTGGCCGGCTGCGGGTGGCCATGCCGGTGCATTTCGGCCGGCGCTGCGTGGCGCCGGTCCTGCTGGAACTGGCGCAGCGTTATCCGCACCTGGAACTGGACCTGCGCTTCAGCGACCGCCTGACCGACCTTGCGGAGGAGCAGATCGACCTGGCCATCCGTACCGGCGAGCCGGAGCCACGGGCCGGAGTGATAGCCCGCCGCATCGGCCGGCAACGCATGGTGGTGTGCGCCGCACCGGCGTATCTGGCGCAGCACGGCAGGCCCGCAGGCATCGAGGAACTGGCTCAGCATCAGTTGCTGGTCTATCACCGCTCCGGGCGGATCAACCCCTGGCTGTTCCCCCGCGAAGGGCAGGCGCCGGTGGAGTTCGCGCCGAACTCGCGGCTGCGTTTCGACGATCTGGCGGCCATCGCCGATGCGGCGGTTCGCGGCATGGGGCTGGCGTGGTTGCCTTACTGGCTGGCGGGCGAAGCCATCGTGGCCGGCGAGCTGGAAGAACTCCTGCCGGAGCAGCCGGGCTTCCTCTACGGCGTCCACGCCACCTGGCTGCAGACCACTCAGTTGCCGCGCAAGGTCCGTCTGGCCATCGATGCGCTGGTCGAGGTGATCCCCGGACTGGTGATGCCGGGGCTGGCGGAGTAGTGCGGCTGCGTCAGTTCGCCGGCGTGAGCCGCAGCACGCGATTGCGCCCGCCCTCGGCCAGCAGGTAACCGTCCTTGCCGTCGGGGACCAGGGCCTGGGGTGCCTTGAGGAAGGACAGCACGGTCTGCGGTTCGCCCTTGCCGTCCCACAGCAGCAGGCGCGCGCGGTGGGTGGAGTCTTCGCTGATCCAGATGCCGCGCTTGTCGCACATGACGAAGGTAGGCTTGTTCAGGCCGCCGAGGATTTCCGGGTCGCGGCCGTCGTCGCTGAGCTGGCGCAGCGTGCCTAGGTTCTTCTGGGTGTAGAGCAGGCGGCCGTCGCTGCAGCGGGTGATCGACTCGGCTTCGTCGAGGCGCTCGCGCACCACGTTCAGCTCGCCGTCGCTCCAGCGGTAGCGCAGCACCCGGCCGCTGTCGTGGCGGTCCTCGATGGCGTAGAGGTAGTCGCCGTCATCCCACAGCCCTTGCACCGAATTGCCCTGGAACAGCGTGCTGAGCTTGCCGTCCCGGAGCATCTGCACCGGCTTGTCGTCCGCTTCCTGGCTGAACACCCAGCCGCCACGGGCGGCGATCAGGCCGTCGGGCTTGGACAGGCCGTCGATCACCACCTTGCGCTCGCCGCCCGGGGTGATGCGCAGGATGTTGCCCTGGCCGTCCTTCAGCTCCTGGCTGACCAGCAGGCCACCGTCGGGCAGGGGCACTACGGATGCGGCCTTCTTCACGTCGCGTTGCGACACCTCGATGCGCCAGCCAGCGGCGGCCTGGACCGGGTAGAAGCTCTGCCAGCTGAAGAATCCGGCGGCAGCGGCAAGGATGATGGCGGTGGCCAGGAAGGCGATGCGCAGGAGGGAGCGGCGGGGGGAAAGGGTCATGGAGGGCGCGATCGAATCGTTATGGTCGGAAGGAACGGCTGGACATTCCCTGCCAGCCGGTACGGCCGTGCATGGTAGCGGCTGTCGCCGGCCACGGGATAGCGGAACCGCCGCACAGGCGCATTTGCCTGCATCCCGCAGAGTCGTCGGCAGGCCGCCGCCAGCGGGCGAGTTTTCGTACGGAACGCCGATGCGGGAGGAGAAAGAAGGCAAATTAGTGGCAAATGGCCTACAGTTCGTAAGTCCTTTGCTGAGGGCAATTCAGACGGCTGTTGCGGACAGGAAGTCAGCAACAGCCGTTTTTCTTTGTGTGCGGGATCAGTCGGCCAGGCGTACGACCGAATCGGCCCTGAGGGCAGTCATCTCGGCCCTGGGCTGGCGTACCGGCGTGCCGCGCAACAGGCCGGAGAGTTCAGTGGTGGCTACCGGCTTGCCGAACAGGTAGCCCTGGGCGGCCACGCAGCCAAGGCTTTGCAACTGGCGATGCTGGCCGGCGTTCTCGACGCCCTCGGCCACCACGTGCAGCCCCAGTTCGCGGCCCAGCGCCAGGGTGTTGGTCAGTACGGTGAGGCGGCGCGGGTCACCGCTGTTGAGGTTGGCGAGGAAGCCGCGGTCGAGCTTCAGCTCGGTGAACGGCAGCTCCACCAGCCGCTGCAGGGTGGAATGGCCGCAGCCGAAATCGTCGATGGCCAGCCCGCAACCCAGCAGGCGTAACCGCAGTACGTTCTCCAGGCTCAGCGGCGGTGCGTGCAGCGGCGAGGTTTCGGTCAGCTCGAAGGTGACGTTTCGCGGGTCGATTTCCCGGCGCTGCAATTCGCGCTCGACGCTGGCGGCGAAGCCGGTCTGGGCGATCTGCTCGGCCTCCAGGTTGAAGGACAGCTCAAGGTCCGTGCGCCCGTGGGCCCGCAGGGCGTCCTGGGCCTGTTCAATGAGGTCGAACAGCAGCGCATCGAGCATGCCGCCGCGACGCAGGGCCGGCAGGAACCGCTCGGGCAGCAGTACCTGGCCGTCCTCGCGGTGCCAGCGGGCCAGCACTTCGAAACCGTAGACCTGCGCGGTGGCCACCGTGACCTTGGGTTGCAGGGCCGCGCGTATCTCGCCGCGCCCCAGCGCCAGGCCGATATCGCCGTCGTCGACGCTGTCCCGCTCGCACGGCGCCGTGGCCTGCTGCGGGGATTGCAGGGCGAAATCGCTAAGCAGGGTCCGCAGGCGCTCCAGGGTGGCCGGCTCATTGCCCAGCCAGAACACCTTCATGCCCTGCAGTTGCAGCAGGTGCGCCAGCGCCGACCAGGTGCCCGGCGCCATCTCGCCGCTGACCACCACGCCATGGGCGAGCCGCTCGCGGGCCACGGTCTGGAGAAATTCCAGGCGCGGCACCGGGTCGATGCGCACATCGCACAGCAACAGGTGCACGCCGCCCACGCCGCGCAACCTGTCCAGCGCCAGGGCGTTGCTGGAAACCTCGGAGAGAAAGCTGTAGCCGAGATGGTGGAGGGCGGTCACCGCTGTCGTACGGTGCAGGCCGGATGCCTGCAGGATCAGCGCGGAAAGGGGGGGCATGGAATGCTCCGGTGGGCATTTGGGGTGGCAGCATTCTGTGGATTGGCGCGCGCTTGATGAGGCGTCGAATTCCACTCTTGCTGTCAGAGAAATCTCATTCGCAGATTTCTCCGACATCCCACCGCTCAGCGTTTTCCGTAGCCCTGCGTCACCCGGTCGATCACCACCGCCAGCGCGACGATGGCAAGGCCGGCCTCGAAGCCACGCCCCACGTTCAACGTCTGGATGCCCACCAGCACGTCCTCGCCCAGCCCGCGCGCGCCGATCATCGAGGCGACCACCACCATCGACAGCGCCATCATCACCGTCTGGTTGAGGCCGGCCATGATGCTCGGCATGGCTTCCGGCAGCTCCACGTGGCGCAGCCGCTGCCAGCGCGTGGCGCCCAGACAGCGCGCCGCCTCGCTCAGCGCCGGGTCGACCTGGCGCAGGCCCAGTTCGGTGAGGCGCACCAGCGGCGGCAGGGCATAGATCAGGGTGGCGAAGATCGCCGGCACCTTGCCCAGACCGAACAGCATCAGCACCGGAATCAGGTAGACGAAGCTGGGCAGCGTCTGCATGACGTCCAGCAGCGGCAACAGCACTCGCCGCGCCATGGGCCGGTAGGCTAGCGCGACGCCCAGCGGCACGCCGATCAGCACGCACAGGCCGGTGGCGACCAGCACCAGCGCGCAGGTCTGCAGCAGCTTGTCCCACAGGCCCACCACACCGATCAGGAACAGCAGTCCCACCAGGGTCAGGGCGCGTATCCAGCTGCGTCCGGCGTGCCAGGCAAGCAGCCCGACCAGCGCCAGCAGCAGCCACCAGGGCACGAGGCGCAGCAGGTTCTCCAGCGCCACCACCAGTTGCAGCAAAGTGTCGGAGAGCTGGCGCAGGCTGTCGCCGTAGTGCAGTACCAGATTGTCTACCCACTGGTTCACTGGCCCGGCAATGGAGTAGTGCAGGCCTTGCGGGAACTCCGAACTCATAGGGCGGCCTCGACCCGGGCGCGCTGCTCGGCCGGCAGCCAGCCCTGCCATACCTGCGGGTTGGCCTTGAGGAAGTCGCGCGCCGCGTCATGCGGGGGCTGGCGCGTTTCGCTCATCTTCGCCAGGGCGGCATTGAGCAGGTCGATGGGGATGTCGACCTTCTCGAACATCGCCACCAGCTCCGGGTATTGCTTGTGGAAGGGCGCGGAGACGCCCACCGACAGCTTCGCCGGCAGCGAGCGGCTGCCGCGTGGGTTGGGGTTGTCGGGGTCGGACAGGGTCTTCCAGGCTTCGGCGTCGAACGGCGGCTCTTCCAGGCGCACCAACTTGTAGCGGCCCATCAGCGGGGTGGGCGACCAGTAGTAGAACAGCACCGGCTTGCCGCGGCGGATGGCCGAGGCGATCTCGGCGTCCATGGCCGCGCCCGAGCCGCTGCGGAAGTTCACGTAGCTGTCCGCCAGGCCGTAGGCCTTGAGCTTCTGCGAGTTGACGATCTCCGAGGTCCAGCCGGTGGGGCTGTTGAGGAAACGACCCTTGTCCGGCGACTCGGCATCGCGGAACACCGCGCGGTAACGCGGCAGGTCGCTCACCGAGCGCAGCTCCGGGGCCTGCGCGGCGATGCCCTGCGCCGGGTCGCCGTGGACCACGTAGTCCGGCACCCACCAGCCTTCGTCGGCGTTCTTCACGATATCGCCCAGGCCGTAGACCTTATGTGCGGCTTCGGCCTTGACCCAGGCGGGACTGCGCCCGGCCCATTCCTCGGCGATGACCTGGATGTCGTTGCGCGCCAGCGCCGTCTCCAGGCTCACGGTGCTGCCGGGCAGGGTGTCGGTGGGGTAGCCGTAGCCCTGTTCCACCAGCAGGCGGAGCATCTCGGTGATCAGGCTGCCGCTCTCCCAGGTCAGTTCACCAAAGTGGATGGGTTTGCGTTCCTCGGCGGTGACGCCCTGGCCCAGCAGGCCCAGGGCGAGCAGGGCGGTGCCCAGCCAGCGGGTGATCGTGTGCATGTGCAGATCCTCGTCGTGCTCGGGGGAGGTACGTCAGCCTTGTAGAGTAGATGGTCCCTTCCGGCGCGACCGGCGAGGGCGCTCAAGGTGGCCTTGCGCCGCCTCGTTCCGGGCCTTGGTCAACAGGCTGGATGCGGTCTCGAAAAAGTTCGAGGCTTGCATCGGCCGGCGCCTGCCTCAGATCAGCCCTACGCCTTCCCCCCGGGATTAGAACGGAATCAACGACCCGGCAGGGCCAGTTTCGGAAGGAGTCGAATCATGAAACATCTACCTCATGTGGAAGGCGGCGCGGGCGACGGCAAGGTCGGACTGTTCGGCCTCACTTCACTGATCGTCGGCAGCGCCATCGGCTCGGGCATCTTCGCCTTGCCCGCCACGCTCACGGGCGGTGCCGGCGCCCTCGGTATTCTCTGCGGCTGGGCCATCGTGGCCTTCGGGATGCTTTCGCTGGTCTCGGTCTACCGCAATCTCACGCTGCGCCAGCCCAGCATCGATGACGGCATCTACGGCTGGTCCAAGGCCGGTTTCGGGCATATCGCCGGCTTCATCGGCGCCTACGGCCACGGCGCCGGCGATGCCATCGGCAACGCCTCCTACCTGGTGGTGATCTTCAGTGCCCTGGGTGCCTTCGGGGTGTTCTCCTACTTCGGCGACGGCACCACCTGGCCGGCGATCTTCGCTGCGTCCGCACTGTTGTGGGTGATCAACGCGCTGGTGCTGCGCGGGGTGAAAACCAGCACCACGGTGAACAACGTCGCCACCGTGGCGAAGGTCGTACCCATCGTCCTGTTCATCGGCCTGGCCCTCTACCACTTCGACAGCCGCGTGTTCATGACCGACTTCCGTGGCCAGAGCCACGGCACCTCGATCTTTGAACAGAGCAAGACGGTGCTGCTGGCCGCCATGTGGACGCTGATCGGCCTGGAGTCCGGGACCATCTACGCCACCCGTGCGCGCAAACTCTCCGACGTGGCCAAGGCCTCCACCCTCGGTGCGATCATCGTCTCGCTGCTGCTGGTGGGGACATCGGTGCTGGCGCTGGGCATCCTGCCCGCCGCGCAGATCACCCAGCTGCACCAGCCGTCGATGGCCGGGCTGATGGCCGCGATGGTCGGCCCCTGGGGCGGCATGCTGATCAATCTCTGCCTGATCGTCTCGGTGGTCGGCGCGCTGATCGCCTGGGTCGCCCTCAGCGCCGAGGAGGTGATGCTCTCCGGCCGTGGCCACAGCGCCACCGCCTGGCTCGGCCGGCTCAATGCCAACGGCGCACCGCGCAACGCCATGTGGCTCACCACCGGCATCGCCCAGGCCATGATGCTGGTGGCCGGCTTCAGCCATGCCGGTTACCTCGCGCTGCTGTCGTTCTCCACCTCGCTGGCGCTGATCCCCTACCTGCTGTCGTCGATGTACTCGTTCAAGAGCGCCTGCATCGGCCGTGGCTATGAAGGCGACAAGGCCCATGGCCGCTATTGGGAAATGGCCCTGTCCGCCTTCGCCGTGTGCTTCGTGCTGTTCATGCTCTATGGCGCGGGCCTGAAGTACGTGCTGCTGGCCGCTGTGGTCTGGGCCATCGGCCTGCCGCTGTTCATCCTCGGCAAACGCGAGCAACGGGAAAAACTCAGCGCCGTGGAATGGATCGTCTGCCTCGCCGTGATCGCCATGGCGCTGGCTGGCCTGCTCGGTCTGTGGAGCGGTCACCTGGTCCTCTGATACGTCCCCAATGCCCCGGCCCAAGCGGGCCGGGGCAGCTTCAAGGCCGCCCTGGGGCGGCCTTCTGCCATGCACCGTCCGGGCCATTTCCGGTCGACCCCCTGTTTCTCGCGTGTTACGGTCCAGAGACTCCCTCAACCGTCCGTTGTGGCTTCGCAGGCGCAACGGCACGAGCTGCAACCGGAGAAATGGCTCATGTCACGTCCCCCGCAACGAGGACCTGTCGACACGGCCATGGCCCCGCTCAGCGAGGTCTCAGCCACTGCGTTGCTGCAACTCTGGCTTGGCCAGTGCGCGCAGACCGCGGTGTTCCTGGATGTCGACGGAACCCTTCTGGACATCGCCGAAACCCCCGGCGCGGTGTACGTCCCGCCCGGACTGGTCGATGCGCTCAGCGAGCTGCATCGGCGTCTCGACGGTGCCCTGGCCCTGATCAGCGGCCGCCCGGTCGATGAACTCGACCGGCTGTTCCATCCCCTGCGCCTGCCCGCCAGTGGCGGTCACGGCGCCCACTGGCGCGAGACCGGCGAGAGCCCCTTGCGCCGCACCACCAGGGACCTGTCCGCCTGCGTGCGCGTACAGCTCAACGCACTCGCCTGCGCCCATGCCGGCGTATTGGCCGAGGACAAGGGCAGCAGCTTCGCCCTGCATTACCGCGCCGCGCCCGACAGCGCGCTGGCCCTGCGGGTGGCCCTGCAGGCGCTGCTCATCGCACCGGAAGGCGCCGGCTTGTGCCTGCTGGCCGGCAAGCAGGTCTACGAGATCGTCGCCGAGGGCGTCGACAAGGCCGGCGCGGTCCAGCGCCTGATGACCACCCCGGCCTTCGCCGGGCGTCGCCCACTGTTCGTCGGCGACGACATCACCGACCAACCCGCCCTGGCCCTGATGCCCAGCCTTCAAGGGCTGGGACTCTCGGTCGGGCGCACGCTGCCGGGGGCGAGTGCCGTCTTCGCCGACGCGGCGGCGGTTCGTACCGCACTCATAACGGCGGCAGGAGGAAACCATCGATGACTGAACGGCACGACGGAGCACTGGAACTGGGTCTGATCGGCAACTGCCGCGTGGCCGCCCTGGTCAACCCGATGGGGCGGCTGGTGTGGTGGTGCTACCCCAACTTCGATGGCGACCCGGCGTTCTCCCGGCTGCTGGCCGGTGACGAGGAAAAGGGCTTCGCCGACGTGCTGCTCGACGGCCAGGTCAGCCATACGTCCGAGTACCAGCGCAACACCGCGATCATCACCACCATTCTGCGCGACGACCGCGGCGGGGTGGTGCGCATCACCGACTTCGCGCCGCGCTTCCTGCAGTACGGCCGGGTGTTCCGTCCGGCCCAGCTGTGCCGGCTGATCGAGCCGCTGGAAGGGCTCCCCAGCGTCACCCTGCGCATACGCCCGACCCACGGCTACGGCAAGCCGCGCCGCAGCGTGGCGGGCTCCAGCCACATCCGCTACCTGGACGGCGACGAGCCGATCCGCCTGACCACCGACGCGCCGCTGTCCTACCTGCTCAATGAAACCCGCTTCGCCCTGCGCCACCCGGTGAGCATGGTGATCGGCATGGACGAGCCGCTGGACAACGCCCCCGGCGACATCGTGCGCGAGTTCCTCAAGCGCACCCAGGGCCACTGGCACGACTGGGTGCGGGGCCTGGCGATCTCCTTCGAGTGGCAGCAGGTGGTGATCCGCTCGGCCATCACCCTCAAACTGTGCAACTTCGAGGAAACCGGCGCGATCATCGCCGCCGCCACCACCTCGATTCCCGAGGCGCCCGGTTCCCGGCGCAACTGGGACTACCGCTACTGCTGGCTGCGCGACGCCTACTTCGTGATCCTCGCCCTCAATCGCCTGGGGGCCACCCGCACCATGGAGGGCTACATCGACTTCATCACCACCGTGGCCAGTGGCGACGCCGAGCTCAAGCCGCTGTACGGCATCATCCCCGACCTGGACCTGCGCGAGCGCGACGAGCCGGACCTCGCCGGCTTCCTTGGCCATGCCCCGGTGCGCGTCGGCAACCAGGCGGTGGAGCAGAACCAGCACGACGTGTTCGGTTCGGTGGTGCTCGCGGTGCTGCAGAGTTTCGTCGACGACCGCTTGCCCAGCCCCAGCAGCGAGGGCATGTTGCAACTGCTCGAATCCCTCGCCGAGAAGGCCGTGCACGCTGCCTTCGAGCCCGACGCCGGCATCTGGGAATACCGTGGCCGCCAGCGCATCCACACTCATTCCGCGCTGCTCTGCTGGGTCGCCTGCGACCGCGTCGGGCGCATCGCCCGCCGCCTTGGCCGGGCAGAGCAGGGCGCCGCCTGGATGGAGAAGGCCGCCCGCCTGCGCGAGCGCATCCTCGCCGAAGCCTGGAGCGAGCGGAAGCAATGCTTCACCGGGGCCTTTGGCCATGACGACCTCGATGCCAGCGTGCTGCTGATGAACGAGCTGGGCCTCATCGAAGCCGACGATCCGCGCTTCATCGCCACCGTCGAGTGCATCGGCCGCGAACTCAACGTCAACGGCCAGCTATTGCGCTACGCCGCACCCGATGACTTCGGCGTACCGGAAACCGCCTTCCTGGTGGTCAAGTTCTGGTACCTCGACGCGCTCGCCGCCATCGGCCGCCGCGACGAAGCCCGCGCCCTGTTCGAGGAGCTGATCGCCGCGCGCAACCGCTACGGCCTGTTATCCGAGGATTTGCACCCGCACACCGGCGAGCTCTGGGGCAACATCCCGCAGACTTATTCCATGGCGGGGCTGATCAATTCGGCCATGCGCCTCTCCATCGGCTGGGAGGAAGGTCTATGCCGCGCCTCGTGGTGATTTCCAACCGGGTGATGGTGCCCGATGAAAACCATCCGGCCGCGCCGGGCGGCCTCGCCGTCGCCATCGAGGCCGCCATGCGTGAGCACGAGGGCCTCTGGTTCGGCTGGAGCGGCCATGTGGCCGAGGAGCCGGGCCCGCTCACCACCCTCGAACGCAACAACCTCACCTACATCCTCACCGACCTGCACCCGCAGGACTTCGACGAGTACTACAACGGCTTCGCCAACCGCGTGCTCTGGCCCATCCTGCACTACCGGGTCGACCTCGCCGAGTTCAGCGAGGCGGACTTCGGCGGTTACCGGCGGGTCAACGAATTCTTCGCCGAGCGCCTGAGCCCGCTGCTGGAGCCGGACGACGTGCTCTGGGTGCACGACTACCACCTCATCCCGCTCGCCCTGGCCCTGCGCGCCCGCGGCCACGCCAACCGCATCGGCTTCTTCCTGCACATTCCCATGCCGCCGGCCGACCTGCTCACCGCGATGCCGCACCATGCCGAGCTGATCCGCGCGCTCACCGAATACAACCTGATCGGCTTCCAGACCGAGAACGACGCCAGCAACTTCGCCCGCTACCTGACCCGCGTGGTCGGCGCCGCCACGCCCGACGGCCGTCGCTACCACCTGGAGGACCAGCACTTCCGCGTCGGCGTGTTCCCGGTGGGGGTGGACGCCGACGGCTTCCGCAAGCTGGCCGAGGACGCCTCGCAGAGCCCGGCCGCCGATGACCTGCGCGAAAGCCTGGGCGGCCGCGCGCTGATGGTCGGCGTGGACCGCCTCGACTACTCCAAGGGCATTGTCAACCGCCTGGACGGCTACGAGCGCTTCCTGGAGCGCTACCCGGAGTGGCGCAACCGCGTGACCTGCCTGCAGATATCTCCCGGCAGCCGCCAGGACATCCCCGAATACGCCGACATCGACGCCGCCGTCAGCGCGCGGGTCGGGCACATCAACGGGCGTTTCGGCGCCGTGTCCTGGGTCCCGCTGCGCTACGTGGCGCGCAACCATCGCCGCGAGGACATCGCCATGGTCATGCGCCACGCCCGCATCGGCCTGGTGACGCCCCTGCGTGACGGCATGAACCTGGTGGCCAAGGAATTCGTCGCCGCCCAGGACCCGGACGACCCCGGCGTGCTCATCCTCTCCCAGTTCGCCGGCGCCGCCGCGGAACTGGGCGGCGCGCTGATCATCAACCCCCACGACCGCGACGCCCTGGCCGATGCCATCAACACCGCCCTGCATATGCCGCTGAACGAGCGCCGGGCGCGCCATCGCGACATGTACGCGGTGCTGCAGGCCAATGACATCAGGTTCTGGGGGCCGAGCTTCATCGATGCGCTGACCCGGCCGGGGAGGGCGTTGAACTGGTTGTCGAACCATTACCTCGGGCATTGAGGCAGGGTTGCTCTTCGTAGGAGCGAGCTTGCTCGCGAACCGAGGCTGCTCGCGGACGGAGTCCGCTCCTGCGTAAGAGCCGCATGTATCCGTAGGAGCGGACTCCGTCCGCGATGCTCGTGCTCTACGTAGGGCGGATAACGCTTGAGGCGTTATGCGCCCTACGAAAAACATCGCGGACCGAGTCCGCGCCGACGAAAGCGGCGTTTTGCACGGGGCAAGCCGCTCCGATTGAACAATCGAAAATTCACCCGCCCGACGGGCTGAAAGGCCCGTAAATCGGGACTTTGCGCCTACTCGACCCCCGCTCCGAACCCTCGACCGCCCGTCAATTCCCCTCACCGACGTGAAAAAAAACTACCAATTCCCTACGTCCCATGTATTCTGCTCCCGCTGCCTGCCCGGTAAAGCGCCGCGACTTGATGTTCTGTCTACACGATGTTCCATCTCCTCGGCACCTCTTCACTACGCATTCAGCTCATGGCCGGTCGGCAATTCGGCTGGCCCTTAGCAATCTACATCTGGAGACAACATCATGTCCGATCGTCAAAACGGCACCGTCAAGTGGTTCAACGCTGAGAAGGGCTTCGGCTTCATCACCCCGGAAAGCGGCCCGGACGTATTCGTTCACTTCCGTCAAATCGAAGGCAACGGCTACAAGTCCCTCGACGAAGGCCAGAAGGTCAGCTTCATCGTGACCGCCGGCCAGAAAGGCCCGCAGGCTGAGCAAGTTCGCGCCGTCTAATCGACGCCACTTGTCGAAAAAGCCCCGCATTCGCGGGGCTTTTTCATTTCTGCGGCAGTCAGACACTGCCCTCGCTCTCGATCACCAGAATGCGCGCCTCGCCTTGCGGGTGGGCCACATGCTCGGTGCCGATCGAGGCGTAGAAGATATCCCCTGTTTCCAGCATGACCCGATGCTCGCCCTCCGCATCGCGGTAATGCATCTCCACCCGGCCGTCGAGCACCGCGAACACCTCCTCACCGTCGTTGACGTGCCATTTGTACGGCTGGTCGGTCCAGTGCAGGCGGGTGGTGATGCCGTTCATGTTGGCGATATCCAGCGCGCCCCAGGGACGGCTCGCCGTGAATTGCTTGCCACGGATGATTTTCAAGGTGCGGTCGCTCCATCGAGTTTTCGCCGATGCTACGTGAGCAACGGCCGGACGGTACAGCAGGGGCGGCTCATCCATCGGCGCCTTCAGGTCATCCTACGACTCTGCCCGAACCAGTCGCTCGACCAGCCGCCGTGTCAGCGGGGCGATGACCAGCACCAGCGGGAAGGCGATGCACCAGCTGCTGAGCCAGGCGCCCAGCCAGAGCTGGGTGAGGCCGGGGACGAGGCCGACGGCGCGGAAGGTGGAGAGGCCGGAAACCAGCAGGGTCATCACGCCGGAGAGGATCAGCGCGAATAGCAGCGGGCTGTAGCGACGGGCGATCATGCGTGGGCCTCCAGCACGGTTTCCATGTGCGGCTGGTGCAGGCGCTGCAGGGTTTCGGCGAAGTGCTGGCCGAACATGCGCGCGGTCTTCAGGTCGCCGGGAGCGAAGTCCGGGGCGGTCTTGTCGGCCTGGGCCATCAGTCCGGTCCAGGAGCCGAGTCGGTTGGCGGCTTCGTCGTAGGGCACGCCCAGGTGCTGCTCGGGGAGGATTGGGTTGCCGGCCCAGAGCATCCCGTGCTGCATGCAGAAGGTGAACAGCGAGATCAGCGTGGACTGCTTGTCGCCGGCCGGCAGCGCCGAGACGGTGAAGCCGGCGGCGAGGCGGCCGCGCAGTTTCTGCTGGCGCCAGAGCGGGCCGGTGGCGTCCATCAGGGCTTTGAGCGGTGCCGAGACGCCGCCCAGGTAGGTGGGGCAGCCGAGGATCAGGCCGTGGTAGGCGAGCAGGGCGTCCGGGCGCTCGATCAGGTCCTGGGCCTTGAGCAGGTGCACGTCGCAGCCGGGCACCAGGCTGGCGCCGCTGGCGATGGTCTGGGCGATCCGCTCGGTGCGGCCACTGGCGCTGTGGTAGAGGATGGCGAGGGTCTTCATGGTTTCTCCGTGAGTTCACGCAAGGGGAAGGGCGCGTCCGGTGTGCTCGGAGCGGGCTTGGTGTAACCCTACGAGTTCAAGTGAACTTGAGGTCAAGGGAGAATTGCGAGGAGCGTCGAGGCTGAGGAGGTTGTTCGGCGTATCGGTGGCGAGCCGGTGTTTCCAGGGAAGGGAGATGGGTCGGTCGCGGTTGAGGGCGGGGACGGTCTGATCGTTTGGGAGCGGGGTACGCCCTCACCCTAACCCTCTCCCGGAGGGAGAGGGGACCGTACGGTGCAAGATGAGGTAGTGGCGTCAGCCGGCGCGGATTGCTCCCTCTCCCTTTGGGAGAGGGCTGGGGTGAGGGGCTCTCGGTCCGCTCAAAAATCAGGCCAACCCCAACACCCTCTCCAGCCACTCGCAGAACTGCCCAGCCTGTGTCGTCCGCTCGCTCTGCTGGTGCACCAGCAGCGACCAGTTCGGCCCGCGCACGGTCTGCTCGCATAGCGGCGTCAGCAGGCCGCTCTCCCGCGCATCGCCGGCCAGCAAGCGGCTCACCAGGGCAATCCCCAGGCCCTGGCCGGCCGCATCCAGCAGCAGCCCCGGATCGGAGAAGTTCAGCCCCGCGCTGCGCTGGCCGATATCGGCGCCGCCTTGCAGTTGCCAGTGCGCCCAGTCCATTTCCCGTTCGCCGTGCAGGGTGGTGCGCGTGTCCGCCGGCTGGTCGAGCAGGCGCGGATGGCAGGCGGGGTAGAGGCGGTCTTCCAGGAGGATGCGGAAGCGGCATTCGGCCTGGGCGGTGAGGTCGTCGCGCACCGCAATGTCGATGGTCTGGGTGGCCATGTCCGGGGTTTCGCTGGTGGTCAGCAGCCACAGGTCGATCTGCGGATGGCGTGCGTGGAAATCGCCCAGGCGCGGCACCAGCCAGTGGCGGGCGAAGGCCGGGGTGGTGTTGACCACCAGTTGGTTGGGTTTGCGGTACTGGTCCAGGCGGCGGATGCCGACTGCCAGTTGCTGCAGCAACGACTGGGTGGTGCTGAGCAGGTCGAAGCCGGCGTCGGTGAGGGCCACCTTGCGGCCACTGCGATAGAACAGCGGCTGCTCGACGAAGCTTTCCAGGCTGCGGATCTGCTGGCTGATGGCGGACTGGGTGAGGTGCAGTTCCTCCGCCGCCTTGTGGAAGCTGCCCAGCCGGGCTGCGGCTTCGAAGCCGCGCAGGGTGTTCAGGGGAGGCCAGTGTTTGAGCATGATCGATAAGTTCTGCTGATCAGATTTGCACAAAATCTATCGTTTGTTGTCGCTGTTTCACAGGCCTAGGATGGTTTCAGGCGCCGCTGAACCCTTTTCCTTCGATAAAAATTCCTAACCAAAGGCTTTGTGTATGCATCTCAACGATAGGCAGAACGGCTGGCGCATGCCTGCCGAATGGGTACCTCACGCGGCGACCTGGATGGCGTTCCCGCATAACCGTCCGCTCTGGGAGGGCGGCTGGGGCGTGACCCTGGAGCAGGTGCAGGAAGACTTCATCCGGGTGGCCAACGCCATCGCCCGTTTCGAGCCGGTGAAGCTGGTGGTAGACCCGTCCGCCGTGGCCCGTGCCGACGCGTTGTGCGGTCCGAATGTGGAACTGGTCGTGCTGCCCATCGATGACAGCTGGTGCCGCGACTCCGGGCCGACCTTCGTCTGCCATCCGCAACACGGCGTGGCCGGGGTGAGCTGGCGCTTCAATGCCTGGGGCGGCAAATCGGTGCATACCCTGGACGAGGGGCTGGGCCGGCGCGTGCTCAATCACCTCGGGCTGGACTGCTTCGGCACGCCGCTGGCCAACGAGGGCGGTGCTATCCACGTGGACGGCGAGGGCACGCTGATCACCACCGAGTCGGTGCTGCTCAATCCCAACCGTAACCCCGGCGTGAGCAAGCACGAGATGGAGGAAATCTTCGCCCGCCTGCTGGGCGTGACCAAGACCATCTGGCTGCCGGGCGACCCGCAGTACGTTACCGGTGACATGACCGACGGCCACGTCGATGGCGTCTGCGCCTTTGCACGTCCCGGCGTGCTGCTGGTGGATGCGACTCGCGATACTTCGAGCACCTATGCCGAAGTCGCCCGCGAGAATCGTCGCGCGCTGGAGTTGGCCACCGATGCCAAGGGCCGTTCCTTCGAGCTGATCGAGCTGTTCGAGGCCAGCGCGGCGGTGGACCCGGACGCGGAAGTCTTCTGCGCCTCCTACACCAACTTCTACCTGGCCAACGGCGCGGTGATCATGCCGGCCTACGGTATCGCCGCCGACGACGAGGCCGCTGCCGTGCTGGCTCGCGCCTTCCCCGGCCGCGAGGTAGTACCGGTGCGTATCAACCATCTGGCCCACGGTGGCGGCGGGGTGCATTGCATCACCCAGCAGCAGCCGGCCTGGCCGCTGGGAGGTCTGTGATGAGCAAGCTGACCGTTGCGGTGCTGCAGTTTTCCTGCAGCTGGGACCTGCCGCGCAACCTCGACGAAGCCGAGCGCCACGTGCGCGCGGCGGCCGCGGCCGAGGCCCGGCTGATCCTGCTGCCCGAGCTGTTCGCCACGCCGTACTTCTGCATCGAGCAGGACCACGCCCATCTGGCGCTGGCTCAGTCCTATGACGACAGCCCGCTGCTGCAACGCTTCGCCCGCCTCGCGGCGGAGCTGAACGTGGTGCTGCCGCTGAGCTGGTTCGAGCGCGCCAGCAACGCCTACTTCAACTCGCTGACCGTGGCCGATGCCGATGGCCGCCTGCTCGGGGTGTACCGCAAGACGCACATCCCCAACGCCATCGGCTACCAGGAGAAGGAATACTTCAGCCCCGGCGATACCGGCTTCCGCGTCTGGGATACCGCCGTCGGCCGCATCGGCGTGGGCATCTGCTGGGACCAGTGGTTCCCCGAAACCGCTCGCTGCCTGGCGCTGCAAGGCGCGGAAATCCTTTTGTTCCCCACCGCCATCGGTTCCGAGCCGGGCGCGGCGCACATGGATTCCCGCGACCACTGGCAGACCGCCCAGCGCGGCCACGCCGCCGCCAACCTGCTGCCGGTGCTGGCGGCCAATCGCATCGGCGAGGAAATCGCGCCCGGTGACGAGCGCCTGCGTATGCGTTTCTACGGCTCGTCCTTCATCACCGACCACAAGGGGGCGCTGCTGGCGGAAGCCGGGCGCAACGAGGCGACCGTGCTGGTGCGCGAGCTGGACCTGCACCTGGCCCGCGAAGAGCGCCTGACCTGGGGCGTGTTCCGTGATCGCCGCCCGGAAATGTACGGCCGCTTGCTCGGTCTCGACGGCCAACATCTTCACTCACGCTGGCAAAGCCAGGGAGTCTGACCATGAAATCGATGCTGATCGGCGCGCTGGGCCTGTCCCTGGTCTGCGCCCTGCAACCTGCGGCGGCGGAGGAGGAGAAGGTCCTGCGCCTGTTCAACTGGGCGGATTACTTCGCCCCCGACACCCTCGACGGCTTCACCCGCGAAACGGGCATCCGGGTGATCTACGACGTGATGGATGGCAGCGAGACGCTGGAAGCCAAGATGATGGCCGGGCACAGCGGGTACGACCTGGTCTTCCCCGGCGACACCGTGGCCGAGCGGCTGATGCGCGCCGGCGCGCTGCAGAAGCTCGACACGAGCAAGCTGGAGCACTTGCAGGAGATCGAGCCGGGGCTGCAGGCCCTGCAGACCCGCTATCCCTATTCGCGGCATGCCGTGGTGCCCTACACCTGGGGCAGCATCGGCCTGACCTTCAATCGCGCGAAGATCGACCAGCGTATGAGCGACGCGCCGGTAAACAGCCTCGACCTGCTGTTCAAGCCGGAGCTGGCCAAGCGCTTCGCCGACTGCGGCATCTCGCTGATCGACTCGCCGGACGAAGTGCTCGCAGTGGTGCTCAACTACCTCAAGCGTGACCCGCGCAGCGGCAAGCCGGAGGACCTGGCCGATGCCCTGGCGGTGCTCAATGGCATCCGTCCGTATATCCGCAAGTTCCAGTCGCAGCCGGTCACCCAACTGGTCAACGGCGACCTGTGCCTGTCGCTGGGCTACAGCGGCGACGTGATCCAGTCGCAGCGCGCCGCCGACGAGGCGGGCAAGAAGGAGCGTTTCGAATACCGCGTGCCGCGCGAAGGCACCTCGGTGTGGATGGACACCATGGCGATCCCCGCCGACGCGCCGCACCCGGAGTACGCCTACGCGCTGATCAACTACCTGATGCGTCCGGAGGTGATGGCGGCGATCAGCAACGCCACCGGCTACCCGACCTCCAACGCCAAGGCGCGGCCGATGGTGGATGCGAGCATGCGCAACAATCCGGACATCTATCTTGATGAGAGCGCCTACGCACGGCTGTTCCCCGGCAAGGACATTCCGCAGCGCGACATGCGTGCGCGGATGCGTACCTGGACAAGTTTCAAGACGGGCACTGGAACCGGTAGCTGAGGAGGCAGCATGATGACCCGCAGGAACCTGCTCGGCGCCGGCATGACGCTGGCGGCGGGGCTCGGGCTGGGCCTTGGCCGCGTAGCGCTGGGGACGGAGCGCTGGTACATGCCGGACGAGCACCGTCGGCAGGAACGGGTGTTCGTCGCCTACGCGGCGTCGCCCGAGATCTGGAAGGACTGGGCGGGTGCGGTGAACGCGACGATGGTGCGGCTGGCCCGCACCATCGCCGAGTTCCAGCCGGTGACAGTGCTTTGCCGGCCGGAGCAGCTGGCCGAGGCCAGGCGCGCCTGTGCCGGGCCCAATATTGACTTCCTGGCGCTGCCGCTGGATGACATCTGGGTCCGTGACTACGGCGGCTGCTTCCTGGTGAACGACGCCGGTGGCCTGGCCCAGGCCGATTTCAATTTCAACGGTTGGGGCGGCAAGCAGCAGGCCGGGCATGATGGCGAAGCGGCGGCGGCCCTGGCCGAGGACCTGGAAGCCCAGGCTTTCATCAGCAGGCTGTGCGGCGAGGGTGGCGGCATCGAGGTGGATGGCCAGGGTACGGCCATCTTCACCGAGAGCTGCTGGGTCAACGACAACCGCAATCCCGGCTGGACGCGCCCGCGCATCGAGGCTGAACTGAAGCAGCGCCTGGGGCTGAGCAAGGTCATCTGGCTGCCGGGCATTCGCGGCAAGGACATCACCGATGCCCATGTGGATTTCTACGCGCGCTTCGTCGAGCCGGGCGTGGTGGTGGTCAACCTGGACAACGACCCGCAATCCTACGACTACGCGGTGACGCGCCGGCACCTGGAAATCCTCAAGACCGCGACCGATGCCGAGGGGCGCCCGCTACGCCTGCACGGCCTGCCGCCGCCGCGCCATCCCAAGCCCAGCCAGTACAACCGCGACAATCCGGACTTCGCCGCCGGCTACATCAACTACCTGCCGGTGAATGGCGGGGTGATTGCGCCGCGCTTCGGCGATGCGGAAGCCGATGAGCACTGCCATGCGCTACTAGGGGAGCTGTATCCGGATCGGGAGATCGTGCAGCTGGATATCGACCCGATCGCGGCCGGGGGAGGGTGTATTCACTGCGTGACCCTGCAGATGCCGGCGGTGTGAGCCCAGCCGCCTGTTGCTATTTGTAGGAGCGAGTGCAGATGCGCAAACGACCCTAACACCGGCCTCGCCGGCGGATCGCGGGCATGGCCCGCTCCTACAGGGTGATGCTGGCGCTTCCTGTGAACCTGTCCAGGGCGTAGGGCGCATAACGCCTCTGGCGTTATCCGACATATGGCGGCGGATAACCCGTTCCGGGTTATGCGCCCTACGAACTGGATCAGTGCTCGGCGAATGCGGCCTCGACCAGCGCCGGCAAGGCCACACCCGCCGCGCTGGCGAGGGCGAAGTCGCGTTCGCCGTGCAGCGGTCCCGGCGTCGGGTTGATGTGCAGCAGCGTGGCGCCGGCGCGCCAGGCGACATGGGGGATTTCCGCTGCCGGGTAGACCACGCCGGAGGTGCCGATCGAGATCAGCAGGTCACAGTCCTCCGCGGCGGCGAAGGCCTGGTGCATGGCATTCATCGGCAGGCCTTCGCCGAACCACACCACGCCGGGGCGCAGCGGAGCGCCGCAATGGGCGCAGGCGGGCGGGGTGACGTGGCGGCCGGCTTCGGGCTCGTCCGGGATCGGCAGTGGCTCGTCCGGCTCGCGCTGGCAGGTGAAGCAGCGTGGGCGTTCGAGCTGGCCGTGGAGGTGGATGACGTCGTGGCTGCCGGCGCGCTCGTGGAGATCGTCGACGTTCTGGGTGATCAGCGTGAGCTTCGGCACCTTGCCGGCCAGCGCGGCGATAGCCAGGTGAGCGGGATTGGGCCGGGCGCGGTGTACGAGGCTGCGGCGCCACTGGTACCAGCCCCAGACCAGCGACGGGTCGGCGCGGAAGGCGTCGGCAGTGGCCAGCCGGGACGGCTCGAAGCGCGCCCAGAGGCCGGTGAGCCGGTCGCGGAAGGTGGGGATGCCGCTTTCGGCGGAAACCCCGGCACCGGTGAAGACCACGACATGACAGGCATCGCGCAGGGCTTCGAGCAGGGCGGGTTCGAAGGTCATGGCGCGCTTCCAGAAAGGCTGGACGCGTTGTCCAGTCGGTTGCGGCCAGCACCCTTGGCGCGGTACAGGGCCTGGTCGGCGGTGCCGATCAGGGCAGCGGCGGGGGCGTCCGAACCTGCCGGGAGAGTGGCGATGCCGATGCTGGCGGTTACCCGGCCGAACGGGCTGCCTACGTGGGTCAGGTTGCTCTGCCAGAGGTGCTGCAGGAACTGCTCGGCCACGGCCTGCGCCCCGGCGTTGTCGGTGTTGGGCAGGATTACCGCAAGCTCTTCGCCGCCATAGCGCGCCGCCAGGTCGCCGGGGCGCCGCACGCTGTCGGCCAGCAGTTGGCCGATGTTGCGCAGGCAGTCGTCGCCGGCGGGGTGGCCGTAGGTGTCGTTGAAGCGCTTGAAATAGTCGACGTCGATCAGCAGCAGGCTCAGCGGGCTCTGCTCGCGGTAGGCGCGGCGCAGTTCGGCGGTGAGGCGGTCGTCGAAGCTGCGGCGGTTCTGCAGGCCCGTGAGCGGGTCGCGCGAGGCCAGCACTTCGAGCTGGTGGTTGGCCTTGAGCAGTTCTTCGCGGGCGGCCACCAGCAGGCCTTCGGTGCGGATGCGGCGCTGGATCGCGAGGATCATCAGGATGCCGATGATGACGATCACCAACAGCAGGCCGACCGCGATGGCCACCGTGCGCATGGCATCGGCGCGCCAGGAGGCCAGGGCTTCGTCCTTGCCCAGGGCGACCGCGGTCACCAGCGGGTAGCGCTCATTCTTGCGGAAGGCGTAGATGCGCTCGATGCCGTCCAGCGAGGAGTTGAAGGAGGCGGTGCCGACCATGGCGTGGTCGAGGTAGCCGGTGAAGATCGGCGAGCGCGACAGCACGCGGCCCATGTCGGCCTGGCGGAACGGGTAGCGCACCAGCACCTGGCCGTTGCTGGTGGTGACGCCGATGGCGCCGTGCTGGCCGATGTCGATCTTGCCGAACAGCTGGAGGAAGTTCTCCACGCCCAGGGTGGCGGAGATGACGCCGGCGAAGCGGCCGTCGGGATGGTTGTAGCGGCGGCTGACGGTGATCACCCACTTGCCGCTGGAGCGGCTGCGGATCGGTTCGCCGATGTAGGCGTCGGTCGACGGGTTGTCGCGATGGTGAATGAAGAAGGAGCGGTCGGCGCTGGTAGCACCGGCTGGAACATTGCCATTGGAGACCATCAGCCAGTTGCCGTTGGCGTCGTAGATGACGATGCCATCGAGCTGATTGAGCAGCGATTGCTGGCGCTGAGCCAGGTGGCGCAGACGCTCCAGTTGAGCGGGGGTGGTGCCATCGGTTTCCAGGCGCTCGGCCAGGCCCAGGAGCAGCATGGAGCTCTGGGTGATGATGCCTTCGACGTAGGTGTCCAGCGCCTGGGTCAGGTTGAGGTTGTGGGTGTAGGCCTTGGCGAGGGTGCGTTCGCGGGCGGCCCACAGCTCCCAGGCGGTGGCCATTGCCACGGTCAGGCTGATGACCGTCAGCAGGAGTACGGCAAGGCGGATGTCGCGTTTCAATCGGGCCTCATTGAGTCAGTAGCGGTGGCGTCTGCCACCCGGCAGAGAGACGCCGGCTGGGCGCGCCGGGTTACGTTGCGCAGGTCAAACCGTCGACGGGCCGCTGAGTTGCACGCGGTTGCGCCCGTCCTGCTTGGCGCAGTAAAGGTGCTGGTCGCACCGCGCAAGCAGGTCGAGCGGTTCATTCAGGCCCTCTTCGCTGGCCAGCGCCGCCCCGAGGCTGATGGTGAGGTAGCGCAGGTCGTCGGGTCGGTGCTGGTGTTCGATGTTCAGGCTGGCCACCTGCTCGCGCAGGCGTTCGGCCACACGGCGCAGATCGTCGACGCTGCCGGTTTCAAGCAGTACGACGAACTCCTCGCCGCCATAACGATAGACGCTGGCGCGGCCGCCGCGCAGGCTGCCGACCAGGGATTCGGCGACCCTGCACAGGCAGCGGTCGCCGCTCTGGTGGCCGTAGTGGTCGTTGTAGGGTTTGAAGTAGTCGATATCCACCAGCAGCAGGGCGAAGGGCCGGCCGTGGGCGCGCATGCCGTCCCAGCTGGTCTTGAGCTGGGCGTCCAGGGCGCGGCGGTTGCCGACGCCGGTCAGCGCGTCGGTGCTGGCCAGCTCCTGAAGACGCAGGTTGAGCGAGGCCAGTTCGGCGCGCTGGCGGCGCTCCTCCTGGTCGGCGAGGAAGGCCTCGCGCACGCCGCGGATATTGGTCCAGCTGATGAACAGGCTGAACAGCGCCACCGGCAGGTAGACCAGGGTGAAGATCAGCACGGGCTTGGTCGCGCCGTCATGGATCAGCCAGACGTTATAGAGAATGATCGTCGAGATGATCGCCGAGATCAGGGCAATGCCCCTGAACGAATAGCGCACCCCGAGGTTGCCGAGGAGGATGAACACCACCGAGGCATAGAGGAAGAAGGGCACGTCGGGCGAGGCGCTGCGCTTGAGCAGTTCGAACCAGGCGAGGGTGGAGATGATGTCGTGCACCGGCATCAGCAGGTCCATCAGCAGAACGCTGCGGCTGAAGCGGAACACCAGGAAGATGTTGAGCAGGCCGATAAGGCTCAGGCCGGTGCGCAGCAGCAGCGATTCCTTTGCCATGTCTGGGATCAGCAGGGCGTCGGCCAGCACGTAGGAATCGTAGGCCGCCATGGCGATGAAGTTGATCGCCAGCAGGAAGCGCCGGTAATGCCGGATGACATAGGCCTTGTAGGCGACGCGCAGGCTGGGCGGCATCTTGCCCTGGGACTGCCGGGAAGGCTCGGCGGAAAACTCGGGTAGGGTCATCGGGGGGAGCCTGTGTCTGCCGTCCTGGCGAATGCTGGCCAGTGGCTAGAGTAGGGGGCGGTTCGAGCGCCGTCCAGCAGGTTGGTATACAGCGGGGCGAGCGCGGGGCTGGATTGGATCTTTCACCTGTGCCGCTAATGGATCTTTATGCGGTGCCAATGCATCGGCATGATGGCGCCATCCCCTGATTTCGAGGCCAGCATGTACGTACCCGCACACTTTGAGGAAAACCGCCCTGATGAGCTGCACCGGCTGATCCGCGAGCATCCGCTGGGCATTCTGGTGACCGCTCATGCCGGCGTGCTGGACGCCAACCACCTGCCTTTCGAACTGCTGCCGGACGGCGACAGGCCCCTGCTGCGTGCCCATGTCGCGCGCAACAACCCGGTATGGCAGGAGGCCGATGGCGAAGAGGTGCTGGTGATCTTCCGCGGTGACCACGCCTACGTCTCGCCCAACTGGTACCCGAGCAAGCACGAGGCGCATCGCCAGGTGCCGACCTGGAACTACCAGGTGGTGCATGTGCGCGGCCGCCTGAAGGTGATGGACGAAGAGCGTTTCGTGCGCGGCGTGGTCGGGCGCCTGACCCGTACCCACGAGGCGGGCGAGGAGCGGCCGTGGAAAATGAGCGATTCCACGCCGGAGTTCATCAGTGGAATGCTGGCGAACATCGTCGGCATCGAGGTGGAGATCAGCGAGATCGTCGGCAAGTCCAAGCTCAGCCAGAACAAGGAGGACCGGGATCGGCTGGGGGCTGCCGGGGAGCTGGAGCAGCGCGGCAGCGTGGAGCTGGGCGGGGCAATGCGGTCGGTGTAGGAGCGGACTCCGTCCGCGATTGCTTCCAGGCAACCTCATGGCCGGATCGCGCAGAGGCGCCGCTCCTACGGCAGCGCATTGGCAGCTATTCGTCGCATCGGCGTGGACTGGGGCCAATCGCGGACGGAGTCCGCTCCTACGCTCACGGGTGGTTTGTAGGATCGGGCCACGCCCGCGATCAGCGCGGAGGGTGCTATAGCCCGCCCAACAGGTCGTGGGAATCCAGCAGGCGCCAGGCGATTTCCGGATTTTTCTCCATGCTCCGGCGGATCGCAGCCGGGATGGCCTGGCGGGTCTTGCGGCAGAGGCCGGGCTGGTCGTCGAAGTCGAATTCGATGCCGCGCACGGTCCTCACTTCATTGAAGCCTGGGGCAATGTGCAGGCGGATGCCGAGCTGCTCGAAAAGCTTGTGCTGCATGCGCTGCAGGTCGGCCAGGTCCTTGAGGTTTTCCAGACGCTCCAGCAGGCGCTGCTCCTCGTGCCGGGTCAGCAGCAGGATGCGCAGGTCCGCGCTGGGATTCTCCAGCAGCCGCTCGCGGTGGCAGTCGCAGGCACCGGGCGGGCATTGCTGGCGGAGCGGGGGCGTGGAGGTCATGTTCCCGATCATAGCGGGGGATCGGGGCTTGTTGTAGGAGCGAGCTTGCTCGCGAACGAATTTCCCGGCGGCTCCGGCGCAGGGCGGTTCGCGAGCAAGCTCGCTCCTACAGGGTGAGTGACCGGCGGACTTAATGCGCCGGCTTGCGAATGGTCTTGAGCAGGTCTTCCGGGCTGATCTGCCCGACGATGTTGCTCACGCCTTCGCTGCCCGGCTGCGGCAGGCCGAGGATGTGGCCCTTGATCTTGCCGATCACATGCATCTCGCACGGCTTGCAGTCGAACTTCAGGGTCAGCACTTCGTCGCCGTGGATCAGCTGCATCGGCTGCACCTTGGTGCGCACGCCGGTGACGCCCTTGGCCTGTTTCGGGCACAGGTTGAAGGAGAAGCGCAGGCAGTGCTTGGTGATCATCACCGGCACTTCGCCCGTCTCTTCGTGGGCCTCGTAGGCGGCGTCGATCAGCTGCACGCCGTGGCGGTGGTAGAACGCGCGGGCCTTCTCGTTGTACACGTTGTACAGGAATGACAGGTGCGACTCCGGGTAGACCGGCGGCGGGTTGGTCTCGGCTTTGCGGCCACCGCGGGGGTGGGCCTGCACGCGGGCTTCGGTGAGCGCGTCGATGGCCTCGCGGCGCAGGGCCTTGAGCTGGGAGTTGGGGATGAAGAACGCCTGCGGGGCGTCCAGCTCGATGCTGTCGGCGTGGTACTGGGTGGTGCCCAGCTGGCCGAGCAGGTCGTGCAACTGCTCCAGCGCCTGCTCCGGCTTGTTGGCCGCGCCGAACGGGCCGTCCAGGACGACGCTGGCGGTGACGCCTTCCTCGCTGGTGGCGGTCAGTTCCAGGCGTTCCTCGCGCAGCCTGGCGACCCACGACAGGCCGACGCGACGCTCGGCGGAGGTCTTGAGCAGCGCCTGCTGCCAGTTGTGGTCGAGGTTGCGCGACAGCGGGTGGTTCGGGCGCAGGCGGTAGAGGCCTTCCGGCATCTCGTTCGGCTCGACGCGGTAGCGGTAGCGCTTCTCGCCGTCTTCCTCGAACTCGCCTTTAGGTTCGGCGATGTTGGCGCGGAAGCCGACCACTTCGCGCTTCACCAGCACGTTGAGGCCGTCGCCATTGGACAGCGGGTCCTTGGTCACCACCAGCAGATCGCGCTTGCCGACTTTCTCCACGGTGCCCACCGGCAGGCCGGTGAAGGTTGGCGAGTCGAAGGCGCCGATGTCGATCTTGCGTTCGCTGACGAAGTAGTCGGTGCTGCCGCGGTGGAAGGTCTTGTCCGGGTCCGGTACGAAGAAGTGGTCGGTGCGGCCGCTGGAGGCGCGGGCCAGGTCCGGGCGTTCGGCGAGGATGCCGTCCAGGCGCTGGCGGTAATAGGCGGTGATGTTCTTCACGTAGCCCATGTCCTTGTAGCGCCCTTCGATCTTGAAGGAGCGCACGCCGGCGTCCACCAGGGCGCTGAGGTTGGCGCTCTGGTTGTTGTCCTTCATCGACAGCAGGTGCTTCTCGAAGGCCACCACGCGGCCCTGGTCATCCTTCAGGGTGTAGGGCAGGCGGCAGGCCTGGGAGCAGTCGCCGCGGTTGGCGCTGCGGCCGGTCTGGGCATGGGAGATGTTGCACTGGCCGGAGAAGGCCACGCACAGCGCGCCGTGGATGAAGAACTCGATGGCGGCATCGGTCTCGTCGGCGATGGCGCGGATTTCCTGCAAGTTCAGCTCACGGGCCAGCACCAGCTGGGAGAAGCCGGCCTGATCGAGGAACTTCGCCCGTTCCAGGGTGCGGATGTCGGTCTGGGTGCTGGCGTGCAGCTCGATCGGCGGGATGTCCAGCTCCATGATGCCCATGTCCTGCACGATCAGCGCATCGACACCGGCGTCGTAGAGCTGGTGGATCAGCGCGCGCGCCGGCTCCAGCTCGTTGTCGTGGAGGATGGTGTTGATCGTGGTGAACACCCGCGCGTGGTAGCGATGGGCGAACTCCACCAGCTGGGCGATATCGCTCACCTCGTTGCAGGCATTGTGCCGCGCGCCGAAGCTCGGGCCGCCGATGTAGACGGCGTCGGCGCCATGCAGGATGGCCTCGCGGGCGATGGACACATCGCGGGCAGGGCTGAGCAGTTCCAGATGGTGTTTGGGCAGGGACATGGTTTCTTCTTTATCAGGCGTGCTTATCAGGTGTGGTACGGGCAATCGCGCATTGTACCGGCCAAACGCCGCGCCGGCATCCGTGGCGTGCCGGGCGGCGTGGCGGTTGGTCGCCTGAAGGGCAGGGCGCCTAGCTCAGGGCGCTGCCGATCACCTCATGGATGCGCTTGGCGATGTGGTCGACGTGGGTTTCCAGGGCGAAGTGGCCGGTGTCCAGCAGCTCGATCACCGCGTTGGGGTTGTCGCGGGCGAAGGCTTCGGCGCCCGGCGGGATGAAGATCGGGTCGTGCTTGCCCCAGATGATCAGCGACGGCAGCCGGGTGGCGCGGAAGAACGCCTGGAAGTCGGAGTAGAGCTTCAGGTTGTCCTGGTAGTCGTAGAACAGGTCGAGCTGGATGTCCTTGTTGCCCGGACGCTCGATCAGCAGGGCGTCGAGGGTGTAGGTCTCGGGGGCGATCAGGCTCGGGTCCGACGCGCCTTCGACGTAGTGCAGGCGAACACCTTCGCGGGTCAGCAGGGCGTCGTGCACCACCTGGCGGTTGGCGGCGGACGGATCGGCCCAGTAGGTGCGGATCGGCGCCCAGACATCGCCCAGGCCTTCCAGGTAGGCATTGCCATTCTGCGAGATCAGCGCGGTGACCCGCTCCGGGTGCGCCAGCGCGAGTCGCAGGCCGGTGGGTGCGCCGTAGTCGAAGACGTACAGGGCGTAGCGCTCAAGACCCAGCACCTCGACGAAGGCGCCGAGGGTGAGGGCGAGGTTGGCGAAGCTGTAGCGGTAGTTGCGTTCGGCCGGCACTTCGGTGAAGCCGAAGCCGGGCAGGTCGGGGGCGATGACATGGAAGCGTTCCGCCAGCAGCGGAATCAGGTTGCGGAACTGGTGCGACGAACTGGGGAAACCGTGCAGCAGCAGGAGCACGGGCGAGCCCGGCTGGCCGGCCTCGCGGTAGAACACGCGGACGCCGTCGGCGTCGGCGAAGCGGTAATGGATGGCGGTGTCGGTGTGGGCGATAGCGTTCATGTCGAGGTCCTTTTGTAACTGGTTAAAAGTTGTTTATGGGTTACTTCGAGGGCAAATCTGGACTCGCTTTTGTAACCTGTCAAACAAATTTATAAGGGTTACATTATTGGGCGGACGAACGGTCGCCTTGAGGTGATGTAACTTGCTAAATGGATATGAAGGGTTACGATGAGCGCATTCCCGTCAGGAGGCCGCCGTCATGAGCGCACCGACCCTCGAACCCTTCGTGATCGCCGATCACCCCGCGCTGGACATGATCAACACCGTGGCGGTGGTGGACGGGCAGTTGGTGGATTTCTGGCAGTCCGACGCCGACGTACTGGCCTGGCTCGAACGCATGGAACTGCGGCGTGATGGCGCCGGCCGATTCGCCAAGGGCGCGTTGCTGGACGCCGCCCGAACCTTGCGCGAGGCGGTGCGTGAATTGGTGCTCAAGCGCAAAGGCGGGCTGCGCGGCGACCCTTCGGCGCTCAACCGTTTCCTGCTGCAGGCGGCCAGCCATCCACGGCTGGTCTGGGAAGGCGCCGAGGCGCCGCGCCTGGAACGGGTCGGCGAACACGCATCGCCGGAACAACTGCTCGCGCCCCTGTCGGAACTCGCCGCCACGCTGCTGGCTGAAGGGGACTTCAACCTGGTACGCAAGTGCGAGCATCCCGATTGCGTGCTGTGGTTCTACGACCGCACCAAGTCGCACCGCCGGCGCTGGTGCAGCATGGCGGCGTGCGGCAACCGGCATAAGGTGGCGGAACACCGCAAGCGGCAGCGCGGGGAGTAGGGCCTCATCGTAGGACGTACAACCGTTCGCGGTTGTACGTCGATGCTCCGCGCGTATTTCGAGCTCCGTGGGCACGTCCGGAGTGCCCGGCTGCCCGGCAATCGCGGCTTCGTAGCCAGCCTCGGTGCGCTTCGGGGTCATGGTCAGGCGGCGTCAGTCGCATCTCCTCTGCTGCTTCTCTGCCGTACTGCCCAGTCGTGGCGCGGCCTGGAGAGGGGCTTGCAAAACTGCAAAGTCCCCCTGCAACCCTGTCTGTTCCGCGCTTTCGAGTGATCGGCAAAGATGTTTCCACGGTTCGGCACCACCCTCGAAACCACCGGACCTGGATCACCACCAAGACCTACCCACTCACGCAACGCAGAAGGAAAACATCATGACCGCTATCGCCAAAGCTGCTCCGGGCAAGACCCTGCTGAACCCGGCCGACCACACCCTGATCATGATCGACCACCAGTCGCAAATGTCCTTCGCGACCAAGTCCATCGACGCAGTGACCCTGCGCAACAACGCCGCCCTGGTGGCCAAGGCCGCCAAGGAATTCGACGTTTCCACCATCCTCACCACCGTTGCCGAGAAGAGCTTCTCCGGCCCGATCTTCGGCGAGATCAAATCGGTCTTCCCCGAGCACAACGTCATCGACCGTACCAGTATGAATACTTGGGAAGACCCGCGTATCGCGGTGGAGGTCAACAAGTTCGGCAAGCAGAAGATCGTCCTCGCGGGCCTCTGGACTTCGGTGTGCATCGTCGGCCCGGCGCTGTCGGCCATCGACCAGGGCTTCGAGGTGTACGTGATCGCCGATGCCTGTGGCGACGTGTCCACCGAAGCGCATGAAATGGCCCTGCAACGCATGATCCAGCTGGGCGCGCGCCCGATGACGTCGCTGCAATACCTGCTCGAACTGCAACGCGACTGGGCCCGTGGCGAAACCTACGACCAGACCGTGAAGACCTCCATCGAGCACGGCGGCGCCTACGGCCTGGGCCTGATCTACGCCAAGACCATGTTCAACGCCAGCGAAGGCCACTGATCGGCCTATTGCACCCAGCCCTCCCTCGCTTTAGCGGGGGAGGCCACCCCAGGAGGGAGAAGCATGAACGTGCCCGTGAGTCGAGAGTCCGTGACGCTGATCATCCGCCACCGGGCCAAGCCCGGCCGTGCGGCGGAGTACGAAGCCATCCTGCGTGAGCTGACCCACGCCGCCAGCGAGTTTCCCGGACACCTGGGCGTGGATGTGATGCACCAGGGCGACGACTTCACCTCCGTGCTGCGTTTCGCCAGCGCCAACGAACTGCAGGTCTGGCTGGACTCCGCGAAGCGCCGCGAGCTGATCGGCCGCGCTACGCCGCTGCTGACCGACGGCGACCAGCAGGAACTGCACAGCGACCACGAGTTCTGGTTCACCCCCGGGCAAGGCGACCAGCGGCAACCGCCGCGCTGGAAGCAGGCGGCGGTCTCCTACCTGGTGATCCTGCCGCTGGTGATGCTGGTGCCGCAGCTCTGGAAACCCCTGTTCGCATGGGTGCCGGCGCTGGGTGGTTTCGTCCCGGCCAACATACTGATCACCCTCACCATCGTGTTGCTGGTGGTCTACGTTTTCATGCCACGGGTCACGCGCCTGTTCTCCGCCTGGCTCAATGCCCGCTGATCGCAAGAGGAGCATTTCCATGAATGCCGACCTGATCCTGACCAACGGCCGCTTCCACACGGTCGATCGCGAAAAGCCCAGCGCCACCGCCGTGGCCATTGCCGATGGCAAGTTCATCGCCGTGGGCACCGATGCCGAAGCCATGGCCATGCGTGGCGGCGCCACCCGCGTCATCGACCTGAAAGGGCGCACGGTGATTCCCGGTCTCAACGACTCGCACCTGCACCTGATTCGCGGTGGCCTGAACTACAACCTGGAGCTGCGTTGGGAAGGTGTGCCGTCCCTGGCCGACGCCCTGCGCATGCTCAAGGAGCAGGCCCTGCGCACGCCCTCGCCGCAATGGGTGCGGGTGGTGGGCGGCTGGAACGAATTCCAGTTCGCCGAACGGCGCATGCCGACGATTGAAGAGCTCAACCAGGCGGCGCCGGACACCCCGGTGTTCGTCCTCCACCTGTATGACCGCGCGCTGCTCAACCGCGCCGCGCTACGGGTGGTGGGTTACACGAAGGACACGCCGAACCCGCCCGGCGGCGAGATCGTCCGCGACAGCAACGGCGACCCCACCGGCATGCTGATCGCCCGGCCCAACGCGATGATCCTCTATGCGACCCTGGCCAAGGGACCGAAGCTGCCGTTCGAATACCAGGTCAACTCCACCCGCCAGTTCATGCGCGAGCTGAACCGCCTGGGCGTCACCAGTGCCATCGACGCCGGCGGCGGCTTCCAGAACTACCCGGACGACTACCAGGTGATCCAGCAGCTGGAGAAGGACGACCAGCTCACCGTGCGCATCGCCTACAACCTGTTCACCCAGAAGCCCAAGGAAGAGCTGGCCGACTTCAAGAACTGGACCAGCAGCGTCACCTACGGCCAGGGCAGCGACTTCCTGCGCCACAACGGCGCCGGCGAGATGCTGGTGTTCTCCGCCGCCGACTTCGAGGACTTCCTCGAACCGCGCCCGGACCTGCCCGGCACCATGGAGGCCGAGCTGGAACCGGTGGTGCGCCACCTGGTGGAGCAACGCTGGCCGTTCCGCCTGCACGCCACCTACGACGAATCCATCTCGCGCATGCTCGACGTGTTCGAGAAGGTCAACCGCGATATCCCGTTCAACGGCCTGCACTGGTTCTTCGACCACTGCGAGACCATTTCGCCGAAGAACATCGAGCGGGTGAGGGCGCTGGGCGGCGGCATCGCCATCCAGGACCGCATGGCCTTCCAGGGCGAATACTTCGTCGACCGCTACGGCAAGCAGGCCGCCGAGATGACCCCACCGATCAAGCGCATGCTCTCCGAGGGCGTGCCGGTGGGCGCCGGCACCGACGCCACCCGTGTCTCCAGCTACAACCCCTGGACCTCGCTGTACTGGATGGTCAGCGGCAGGACTGTGGGCGGCATGGCGCTTTACCCCGAGGGGCTGTCCCGCGCCACCGCGCTGGAGCTGTACACCCACGGCAGCGCCTGGTTCTCCAACGAGCAGGGCAAGAAGGGCATGATCAAGGTGGGCCAGATGGCCGACGTCGCGGTGCTCTCGGCGGACTACTTCAGCGTGCCGGAGGAGGAGATCAAGACCATCGAGTCGGTGCTCACCGTGGTCGACGGCCGGGTGGTGTTTGGCAGCGGCGACTTCGAGCGCCAGGCACCGACCGCGCTGCCGGTGCTGCCGGACTGGTCGCCGGTGGCCAAGGTGCCGGGGCACTGGCGCCCGCAGGCGCCGCTGCAACGCGCCGTGCACCAGTGCGCCGGCTCCTGCGGCGTGCATGGCCACAGCCACGAGCGGGCACGCCAATCGAGTGTGCCGGTGAGTGACTTCCAGGGCTTCTGGGGCGCCTTCGGCTGTTCCTGCTTCGCCTTCTGATGATGACTCTGCGCGGGCCTCAGGGCCCGCGCTTTCCTTCCTTTTGCGCACTTCTCACAGACCAGCCGTCATGGCCGCGACGAGCAGCCCGGCGCCGATGTCGACCGGCGAGTCCCCGCGCATCCTCCAGTCCAGGCCCTAGCGGTGCGTCGGCTCGAACGGCGCGCAGCCGATGTCGCGGCAGGCCAGGTTCTCGCCGCTGAACTGCGCCGCATCCTGGTCGAAGATGTCGCGCAGCCAGTCGCTCACCGCCTGGAAGCGGCCGATGCGGCCGGCGTCGCGGTGGCTGAGCAGCCAGATTTCCCGCGCCACCACCGGGCCGGTCAGGCGCACCAGACCGTTGCGCTCGCCGAGGATGCACGGCAGCAGGGCCATGCCCAGGCCGGTTTCGCAGGCGTGGGTGAGGGTGGTCACGCTGCTGGCGCGCAGCGCATAGCTGGCGCTGGGGGCGAAGTGACGCAGCCACTGCATTTCCGGGGTGTCGTCGAGCTCTTCGCCATAGGCCAGCCAGGGCTGCTGCGGCCAGTCCTGCGGCGGCAGCTCGGCGAGCGCCGTGGCGGCGTACACCGAGAAACCGATGTCGGCGACCTTGCGCATCACCAGTGCGGCGTCCTCCTGCGGGCGCGCCAGGCGCAGGGCGAAGTCGGCCTCGCGGCGGGTGAAGGACAGCGAGCGGTTGGCCGGGACCAGTTGCAGTTGCAGGTTCGGGTAGGTGCGCGCCAGCTGCGGCATGTGCTGCACCAGCCAGTGGCTGAACAGGAAGTCGATTGACGTCAGGCGCACCGAGCCGGTGATGGCGCTGGCCTCGTTGCGGGTCTCCAGCAGCATGCTCTGCACGTCGCCGAGGATGCGCTCGCCGTAGGCGAGGAAGGCCTCGCCGGCGTCGGTGGGCTTGTAGCCGGCGTTGTCGCGGATGAACAGGCGCGTCTGCAGTGACGTTTCGGCCGCCACCAGGCGCCGGCTCATGGTCGAGGGATCGACGCCGAGCGCGCGGCCGGCGGCGCTCAGGCTGCCGTGGCGGGCCAGGGCGAGCAGGATCGGGATGTCGTTCCAGTCGAAGTTCATGGCGTTCTCCCGGCGATACGCCTGCTGATCAGAAGCGCACGTCGGCGGCGGGAATGACCTGGGCGCGCTGGCCGAAGCTGCTGATGCTGCCCAGCACGGCGTTGTGGTGGGCGCTGATCTGTGCGGCGCTGAGCACGGCGTTGTCCACCGTGGAGTGGGCGTCGCGCACCAGGGTCACTGCATAACCCTGGGCGAGGGCGCGACGGGTGGTGGTGTCGACGCAGTAGTCGCTCTGCAGGCCGCAGATCACCAGGTGCCCGATATCGCGCGCCTGCAGCAGGTCGGCCAGCTCGGTGCGCAGGAAGGAGTCCGGGGTGGTCTTGCGGACCTTGAGGTCGCCTTCGCCGGTCAGCAGGCGCGGCTCCAGTTGCCAGGCTTCGCTCTGGTAGGGCAGGTCGCTGTCTTCGTGCTGGATCAGCACCACCGGCACGCCGGCCTCGCGTGCCGCACGGCTCATGCCGTTGATGCGCTGCAGCACGTTGTCGATATCGAAGCAGGGGTTGCTGCCGGAGCAGAGGTCGGACTGCACGTCGATGATCAGCAGGGCGGTGTTCATGGGGAATCCTGAAAGTCTGAAAAGGGCGACCGCAGGATGTTAGCTGCCCGCGCCGACCGGGCCAATGCTGGCGATGGTTTCGCGGGTGCATCGCTCCCGCGCGGGGCGGGAGCGATGCACGGCTCAGAGGAACATGCCGCCCGAGGCTTCCACGCGCTGGCCGTTGATCCAGCGGCTGCCGTCGGAGAACAGCGCGGCGATGGCGCCGCCGATGTCGTCCGGCAGGCCGACGCGGCCCAGTGCGGTGTTGCTGGCGATCTGCCGGTTGATCTCGGCGTTGTCGCGCACCAGGCCGCCGCCGAAGTCGGTCTCGATTGCGCCGGGGGCGATGATGTTCACGCCGATGCCGCGCGCGCCCAATTCCTTGGCCTGGTACTTGGTCAGCACTTCCATTGCGCCCTTCATGGCCGCGTAGGCGGCGTAGCCGGGCAGGGCGAAGCGGGTCAGGCCGGTGGAAACGTTGAGGATGCGCCCACCGTCTTCAATCAGCGGCAGCAGTTTCTGGGTGAGGAAGAAGGGGCCCTTGAGCTGGATGTTCAGCAACTGGTCGAACTGCGCCTCGGTGGTCTCGGCGAAGGCGGCGTGGATGCCGATGCCGGCGTTGTTCAGCAGGAAGTCGAAGCGCTCACGGCCGAAGGTGCTGCGCAAGCCGTCGCGCACTTGCTGGGCGAAGGCGTCGAAGCTGGCGCTGTCGGCCACGTCCAGCGGCAGCATCAGGGCGCGGCCGCCGTGCTTCTCGATCTCGGCGACCACCGCGCGGGCTTCGTCGGCCTGGCTGCGGTAGGTGCCGATGATGTCGATGCCGGCAGCGGCGAGGTGCAGGGCGGCGTTGCGGCCGAGGCCACGGCTGGCACCGGTGATGAGGGCGATCTTGCGGGTCATGGCGAAGCTCCGGTTGAGGTGGGATGGAGAGAGCTTATTGTTCGCTGTCGTGGTGATAAATCTGCTGGTTTCGGAAATACTGGTCGGAGCTTCCGAACAATAGTCCGAACAAGAGCGACCCACCGCCATGATCCGTCCCGAGCTGCTGCGCACCTTCGTCCGCGTCACCGAACTGGCCAGCTTCACCCAGGCCGGCGAGCAGCTCGGCCTGCCGCGTTCCACGGTGTCCGAGCACATCCAGTCCCTCGAAACCCTGCTCGGCACCCGTCTGCTGCAGCGCACCACGCGCAGGGTCACGGCAACCCAGGACGGCCTGGTGCTCTACGAACGCAGCAAGGACATGCTGGCCCAGCTGGACGAATTGCAGGGCCTGTTCCGACAACAGGACGAGGCACTGACCGGGCGGCTGCGGGTGGACATGCCGACGGTGATGGCGCGCAAGCTGGTGATGCCGCGCCTGGGCGAATTCCTCGCGCGGCATCCGGCGCTGGAGCTGGAGGTGAGCTGCACCGATCGCCGTGTCGACCTGGTGCGCGAAGGCTTCGACTGCGTGGTGCGGGTCGGCGCGGTCAGCGATCCGTCGCTGGTGGCGCGCCTGCTGGGCCGCTCGCCCCAGGTCACCTGCGCCAGTCCCGCGTACCTGGCGACCCATGGCGTGCCGCAGAGTCTTGCCGACCTGGCGGGGCACCGGCTGATCCATTACGTCAGTGTGCTGGGCGCGCGACCGGTGGGCTTCGAATACCTGCAGAACGGCGAGACGTTTAGCCTGCCGATGGCCGGGGCGTTGTCGGTGAACAATGCCGAGGCCTACGAAAGCGCCTGCATGGGCGGGCTGGGGCTGATCCAGGTGCCGCTGCACGGCGTGCAGGACGACCTGGATGCGGGGCGTCTGGTGCAGGTGCTGGAGTCGGTGCCGCTGCCGCCCATGGACATTTCGCTGCTCTACGCCCATCGCCATCTGCCGCAGCGGGTGCGGGTGTTCATGCACTGGTTGACGCAGTTGCTGGGCGAGCCCGATGTGCTGGGCTCGCACTGGCTACCCGACCGGTCGTCCGGCGTTGCGGGAAAGTCAGCCTAGACTTGTCGATTCCGTCGTCGCCCAGGCGACCAAGCTGCATGCCGGTCATACCGACCGCGCCAGAATCAGGAGACTCACCATGTCCAGCCTGCAACGCATCAGCCCCTGCCTGTGGTTCAACGGCAAGGCCAAGGATGCCGCCGAGTTCTACACCGGCATCTTCCCCCATTCGCGGATCGTCCAGACCAGCTATTACCCCGAGGCGGAAAAGGACCGCCACGGCGGTGAGCCCGGCTCGGTACTGACGGTTGAGTTCGTGCTCGATGGCCAGACGTTCATTGCCCTGAACGGCGGGCCCGCCTTCACCTTCAACGAGGCAATCTCGCTGCAGGTGTTCTGCGACAGCCAGAAGGAGATCGACCACTTCTGGGACAAGCTCTCCGCCGGCGGGCCTGAGGAGTCGCAGATGTGCGGCTGGCTGAAGGATCGCTTCGGGGTGTCCTGGCAGATCTGCCCGCGGCATGTCGGCGACATGGTGGCCGACCCCGACCCGGTGAAGGCTTCGCGCACCCTGCAGGCGGTGATGGGGATGAAGAAGCTCGACATGGCGGCCATCGAGCGCGCCCACGCCGGCAACTGACGTCCGTCCGGGCGCCGCCGATGCCGGGCGGCGCGTGGCTATAGTTCAGGACGGGGTGTGAGCCGCCAGGCCGCCGCAGCGAGGATTTCAGCGATGTTCAGCCACATCACCGTCGGGACCGCCGACCTGCAGCGGGCCATCGCGTTCTACCAGCGCATCCTCGAACCCCTGGGCATCGGCCTGCTGGCGCACCGGCACAACCCGGAGCGCGCGGTCTTCACCCATCCGGACAGCGACATCGCGTTTTGCGTGTACGTGCCCATCGACGGGCGCCCGGCCAGTGTCGGCAATGGCAGCCTGGTGGCGTTCGAGGCGCGCACCCGCGCGCAGGTGGATGCCTTCCACCGGCGTGCGTTGGAGCTGGGCGGTGTCGACGAAGGTGGGCCGGGGCTGCGCCTGAATTATTCGCCGACCTACTACGGCGCCTACGTGCGTGACCTGGACGGCAACAAGCTGTGTTGCGTCTGTCACCTGGAAGAGTGAAAAGCGGCGACCACCCGCGGATGGCGCGGGTGGTGAAGCCGGGAACGGGTCAGATCCACTGGTCGTTGCGCTTGCGGCGTACGCGCAGCAGGGTCGGCAGGATCAGGCCGGCCAGCAGCCCGGCGCCGGCGATGCTGCCGCCGTAGGCCATGTAGCGCATCAGCACCTGCTTGTTCTCGTCGCCCAGTTGCGCCTGCACCGCGCGCAGGTCGGAGCGCGCCTGGCTCAGCTCCTTGTCCAGCGAGGTGCGCGCGGCCTGCAGTTCGTCGATCAGTTTCTTGCGCGTGTCCAGGGTTTCCTGCATGCCTTGCACGCGGGTCTTCCAGCTGTCGTTGATGCCGTCGAGCTGGCTGCTCAGCTCGGCCACCTTCTGTTCCAGTTGCGGCAGGCGCTCGGCCTGGCCGGGCTTGTCCTGCAGGTCGCGGCTGGGAATCCACACCGTGTTGCCGCTCTCGCTGCGCACCTGGCTGTAGTCGCCCTGGGTGCTCACCAGCTCGACCTTCTGCCCGGAGACAAGGGTGCCGACGATGCGGTAGCCATCGGTCGGGCCGCTGCGCACGTAGGTGGTCAGGCTGTCGTTCACCCAGCGGCTGTTACCGGGCGCCTCCTCGGCCAGGGCCGGCAGCGTGGTCACCAGCAGGCCACCGAGCAGGCAGGCGCCCAGGGCACGGGTCTGGAGGGAGGAAACACGGAGAGCGAGCGGGCGAGTCAGGGACATGGTTCATCTTCACATGGCGATAGGAACAAACCCGGCAAGCGGGAGTGAAAACGACGGCCCGGAAAGTTGTTATGAACAGGGCGGGAACTGACGCGATCCTGCGTCAAATGGCCAAGTGCCATGCGTCCCGCCCAGGTGGGCCGACAGCTGACAGACAGCCGACAGGCGCCAGGAGTTCACTGGGTGGCGAAGCGGGGGATGGGCGGCTGTCCGCGAACGGGACAGCCGGGCGCCGAGGTGCGGGGGATCAGGCGCGGCCTTCGGCGGCTTCGATGATGTCCAGCAGGTCGGTCAGGGTGTCTTCCAGGTATTGCCCGGCGCGGTAGTCCGGCTTCAGCGCATCGCCGCCGTCTATGACCACCTGCGGGCGTTCGATGAAACGGCCGACCAGCTCGAAGCGCTCATCCAGCACCGCCACCACCGGGATCGGGATGCGATCGAGCGCCAGCCGCTCGCGCAGGTCGTCCTCGGCGCGGCCCTTGGTGATCACCGCGAGGTCGATGAGTGGCTGGGTGCGTTGCAGGTAGTCCATCACGGTGACGTTGATCTGGCAGTCCGGGCACCACATTTCCCCGGCCACCAGCAGGTGATAGCGCCGCGACACGGCCTGGATGCGCTGGCGGGTGGTGGCGCTGACGGCATCGGCTGCGGTCAGTCTGGCCTGTACCACGCGCACTCCAGTGATCTCGTCCAGCAGTCCGTGGGCGACGAAGGCATCGAAGCCTTCACCGATGGAGAAAAGTTCCTCGTAGGAGGCCATGGGCGTTTCTCTTGCAGACGGGGGAACCGGCATCCCAGCAGAATTGCCGTGCGGGGGCAACCACGTGACGGTCGGAGCGCCGGCCGTCAGTCCCTTTTCGGCGCGCCGAGGGGAAACAGCGGGCGGTAGGGGCGGGCCTCGTCGACCGCGCGGGCGAACGAAGGGCGCGCCAGCAGGCGCGCGCGGTATGCCCGCAGCATCGGGTAGGCGTCGCTGATGCGGTGGGTCCAGTCGGCGTAGAACAGCGCCGGCGCCGCCGCGCAGTCGGCGAGGGTGAAGTCGTCGCCGCTGGCCCAGGCATCGCTGGCGGTCAGGTGGTTCTCCAGCCAGCGGTAGGCGAGTTCGAGCCGTTGGCTGGCGACCGTCAAGCCATCCTGGCGCTTGCCCGCATCGCCGGTCAGGGCGCCGGAGACGGCATGCTGCACCGGGCTCATCACGTGAAGATCGAAGAAGCGATCGAGGAAGCGCACCTGCAAGGCCGCCATCGGCTCTTCGGGCAGCCAGCGCTGCGCGCCGCCCTGGGTGAGCTGCAGGTACTCGATGATGATGCTCGACTCGGCGATGCTGCGCTCGCCGTCCAGCAGCACCGGGAACTTGGCCAGCGGCCACAGGCTCAGCCATTCCTTGGAGTGTTCCGGGGTGTCCTGGCCGAGGCAGCGGAATTCGAAGGGTATGTCGTTCTCGTACAGGGCGATCAGGACTTTCTGGGTATACGACGAGAAGGGATGACCAAACAGTACGAGGGACATGGCGGGATCACCTGCTGTTGCACGCGCCGTTTGCGGGTGGTTTCACCCTAGTTGCCCGTGGGGTTGGCGGCAAGGCGGAGATCCTTGGCCGGTGTGCTCCAGCACGTTCACCAGCGTTCCCGGCGGATCGTGCAGAAAGAGCCGGCACAGTCAGTGCGCCGGACGGGCCGGCGGCATGCGACGGCGGTGGATGCTGTAGAACTGGTAGAGCACGCCGAGGACGAACAGGAGCAGCGCGATCAGTACCGCCGTCTGCACGGGTGGCGAGTCCGGGCCGTGGCCGATGGGGTTGGCGGGGGGCAGGCGGGACAGCGATTCGTTGAGGGTGGGGATCATCATCAGGAAGAAACTGAAGCTCATCGCCGCCGTTGCCAGGTATTCGCCCAGTCCGCCGAGGGCGCTGATCCGTTGTGCGTAGCTGCCCACCGCCAGGGCGAGCAGGCAGAGGATGCCGATGGCGTGCCCGGCGTTGAAGCCGCCAGTGCTGGACAGGCCGAAAGCCGTCAGTACGCCGAGGATCATCCCGACGACGTACCAGCGCCCCGCGGGACTGCGCGGCTCGATGCGGCCCGCCTGGTAGAATGCCCACAACCCGGCGACCAGCGGCACCAGGCTGATGGCGGTATGCACGATACCCAGGGTGGACAGGGGATTGGCCATGACGAACACCTCGCGAGCGGACCTTCGTGGATAGGGACGCCACGCATCCACGAACTGTGCCGGAGCACGGAGGGGCGGGTGTGTTGTCAGGGTAGACGCAACCCACCGGGCCGCAGGGCTGCGCCCGACTCAGCCGACGAACGTCACAGGCGCTTGTTGAGCCAGCGCGCCAGGCGGTCGCCGCCGAACTGGATCAGGGTCACCAGCGCCACCAGCAGAATGATCACGGTGAGCATCACCTGGGTGTCGAAGCGCTGGTAGCCGTAGCGGTAGGCCAGGTCGCCCAGGCCGCCGGCACCGATCGCGCCGGCCATGGCCGAGGAGTTGATCATGGTCACCAGGGTGATGGTGAAGCCGGCGACGATGCCCGGCCGCGCCTCGGGCAGCAGCACGTTCCAGATGACGTGGCGGGGCTGGCAGCCCATGGCCTGTGCCGCTTCGATCAGCCCGTGGTCGACCTCGCGCAGGCTGACCTCGGCGATGCGCGCGAAGAACGGCGTGGCGGCGATGGTCAGCGGCACCACCGCCGCCCACACGCCGTAGCTGGTGCCGACGATCAGCCGGGTGAAGGGGATCAGCGCGACCATCAGGATCAGGAACGGGATCGAGCGCAGCACGTTGACCACGCTGCCCAGGCCCTGGTTGACCAGGCGCGCCTGGAAGATCCCGCCGGGGCCGGTGGTGACCAGCACCAGGGCCAGCGGGATGCCCACCAGGAAGACGATGGCGGAGGACGCGCCGATCATCAGCAGGGTGTCGAGCAGGCCTTGCAGCAGGCGATCAGGCATGGGTGAGCACCTCCAGGCGGTCGGCGACATCGCGGGCGCGTTCGAGTAGTTGCGGGGCGCTGGCGGCGGGCGCGGCGACGCTCAGCAGCAGGCGGCCGAGGGCGCGGCCCTGGATGCGCTCGATACTGCCGTGCAGCAGGCTGATACGGCTGCCCAGGGCCTGGGCGATGGCCAGCAGGTCCGGCTCCTGTTCGCGCACGCCGGTGTAGTGCAGGTCGAGGATGACTTCGTTGTCTGAAGGATGCTCCAGGCGCGCCAGCAGGTCCGGCGGCAGGTGCTGCTGCAGCGAACCGAGGAGGGTGCGGCTGACCTCGTGCTGCGGATTGCCGAAGACCTCCCAGACCTCGCCGTGCTCGACGATGCGCCCGCGTTCGAGCACCACCACGCGGTCGCAGATTTCGCGGATCACCGCCATCTCGTGGGTGATCAGCACGATGGTCAGGCCCAGGCGGCGGTTGATGTCGCGCAGCAGCGCGAGGATGGCCTGGGTGCTCTCCGGGTCCAGCGCCGAGGTCGCTTCGTCGCAGAGCAGGATTTCCGGCTGGTGCACCAGCGCGCGGGCAATGCCGACGCGCTGCTTCTGCCCGCCGGAGAGCTGCGCCGGGTAGGCGTGGCGCTTGTCTTCCAGCCCGACGAGTTGCAGCAGTTCGTCCACCCGCTCGGCGATGCGCGCCTTGGGCACGCCGGCCACGCGCAGGGGCAGGGCGATGTTCTGCGCGACGGTCTTGGCCGACATCAGGTTGAAGTGCTGGAAGATCATGCCGACGCGACGGCGCAGGCCGACCAGTTGCTGGGAGTCGAAGGTACCGATGTCCTCGCCGTCGATCAGCACCTGGCCGACGCTGGGTTGCTCCAGGCGGTTGAGGGTGCGGATCAGCGAGCTCTTGCCGGCACCGCTGCGGCCGATGATGCCGAACACTTCGCCACGGCGGACGGAGAGTTCGATGTCGCTGAGCGCCTCCACCGGGCCGTGGTGGCCGGCATAGGTCTTGCCCAGGCCGCGCAGGGCGATGTGCTGGGTGGCGAGTTCGAGATTGCGGTTGAAGCTGACCATGGTGGGGGCCTGTTCGTTGAGTCTGGGTGCGCTACCTGTAGGAGCGCCCCATGGGCGCGATCGCGGGCATGGCCCGCTCCTACAAGGGGCGTCGTGATTAATTCCAGCCCGGCTGGTAGAGCGAGCCGTGGGCCTTGTCCAGGGCGGCGCGGACCTGCGGCGAGTGCTGGTAGAGATCGACGAATTTCTTCAGCCGGCCGTCCGGGTCCTTGAAGTCGTCACGGGTGACGAACTGGATGACGTATTCCTTGTTCTCGATGCCGTCGAACAGCAGCGCGCTGCTCGGGTCGATGGTCCCGGCCAGGCGGATGTAGTGCGGGTAGCCCTGGGCGAGGTCGACGTCGTCCAGCGCGCGCACCAGCTGCACGGCCTCCAGCTCGATGATCTGGATGTGCCTGGGGTTGGCCACGATGTCGTCCAGGGTCGCCTTGTAGCCCACGCCGTCCTTGAGCTTGAGCAGCCCGGCCTTCTGCAGCAGCTGCAGGCCGCGGCCGCCATTGATCGGGTCGTTGGCGATGGCGACCTTGGCGCCGTCGGGCAGGTCGGCGATGGCCTTGTACTTGGTCGAGTACAGGCCGACGTTGTTGATGATCCCCGGCGCGAAGGCCTTCAGGTGCAGGCCGCCCTCGCGGTTGGCGTTCTCCAGGAAGGGCGTGTGCTGGAAGTAGTTGGCGTCGATGTCGCCGTGGTCGAGGGTGATGTTCGGCGCGTTCCAGTCGGTGAACTCCACCAGCTCGACCTTCAGGCCCTGCTGGGCGGCTTCCTTCACCGCCACTTCCAGCGGCGGGGCGAAGGCGGCGGTGGTGCCCAGGCGCAGGGTATCGGCCGCCTGGGCGAGGCCGGCGGCGAGGAGGCTCAGGGATAGGCCGAGGGTGAGCTTGAAGCGTGCATGCATGGCAACGAATCCTTATGGGTTTCAGGCCTTGATGGCCTTTTAAAGAGAGAAGGCTGGAGTCGCTCCAGTGGCGGTTGCCTGGCGGAAGCTCGCGCCGACGTGCCGTGCGGGCAGTCGGGCGCGGCCGGCGCCGAAGAGTTTTTCCCGCAGGGTGCCGTCCGCGTAGGCGGTCTTGTAGGCGCCGCGGTTCTGCAGTTCGGGCACCACGAGGTCGATGAAGTCGGCGTAGCTTTCCGGCTCCACGGTGCGGGTGAGGTTGAAGCCGTCGAGGCCGGCCTCGTTGATCCAGCCCAGTAGCTCATCGGCCACTTGCACGGGGTCGCCCACCAGCGTGGTGTAGCGCCCGCCGAGGGCGAGCTGTTCCAGCAGCTGGCGCACGGTGGCGTCGGTGCGGGCGACGGTCAGGGCCTTGGTGGCGGACTCGATGGCGTTGGTCTTCTCGTAGCGGATCGGCTCGTCCAGCGCGTAGCGCGAGAAGTCGATGCCGGTGGTGCTGGCGAAGTGCGCAAGGCCTGCCTCGGCACTGGCGAAGCGGCGGTATTCGGCGAGCTTGTCGCGGGCCTCGGCTTCGGTCGGCGCGACGATGACGTTGATGCCCATGAACACCCTGATGTCGTCCGCGCGGCGACCGGCATCCACGGCTGCCTGGCGGATGCGCTCCACCAGCACGCGGGTGGCTTCGCGGGTCTGCGCCGAGACGAACACGCACTCGGCATGGCGCGCGGCGAATGCCAGCCCGCGATTGGACGCGCCGGCCTGGAACAGCAACGGCGTGCGTTGCGGCGACGGCTGGCTGAGGTGATAACCCTCGACGTCGAAGAACTCGCCGTGGTGACGGACCTTGTGCACCTTGCCCGGCTGCGCGTAGACGCGACGCTGGCGGTCGGCGATTACGGCGTCGTCTTCCCAGCTGCCTTCCCAGAGCTTGTAGAGCACCTCCAGGTACTCGTCGGCGCGGTCGTAGCGGCGGTCGTGGTCGATCTGCCGCTCCTGGCCCATGGCGCGGGCGGTGCTTTCCAGGTAGCCGGTGACGATGTTCCAGCCGATGCGGCCATCGCTCAGGTGGTCCAGCGTCGAAAGCCGGCGGGCGAACGGGTAGGGCGCCTCGTAGGTGAGGTTGGCGGTGACGCCGAAGCCCAGGTGCTCTGTCGCGCCGGCCATGGCCGAAACCAGCATCAGCGGGTCGTTCACCGGCAGCTGGATGGCTTCCTTCGCGGTCAGTTCAATGCCGTTCTGGTAGACGTCGTAGACGCCGAGGATGTCAGCGAGGAACAGGCCGTCGAACAGGCCCTTCTCCAGCAGACGGGCGAGGTCGGTCCAGTGGCTGAGCTTGTTGAAGTCGCTGGAGCGGTCGCGCGGGTGGGTCCACAGGCCGTGATTGATGTGGCCGACGCAATTCATACTGAAGGCGTTGAGTAGAATCTGCTTCTGGCTCATGGGAAGTCCTTGCACGTGCGGCTTGGTAACTGCACTGCGGCACCGGTGGGGCGAATAACCCGGAACGGGTTATCCGCCGCAATGGCGGATAACGCCGTAGGCGTTATGCGCCCTACGTCGCTGATTCCGGGGACGACTGGCGCGAGCGTTTTCCCCTCACCCCAGCCCTCTCCCGGAGGGAGAGGGAGCAGGCCGTGCCGGCTGATGCTGTGGTTTCTCCCTGCACCGAACGGTCCCCTCTCCCGCGTGCGGGAGAGGGTTAGGGTGAGGGGCTTTTGTTGGCGCACGATGTGGAGCATCAGATCGTCCCCCGGCGCGGCGGCAGCTGGTCGTTGAGGTAGTAGTTGCCCACCGCGAAGTACTTCCAGCGCGCCGGGTCGTGCAGGGTGTGCACGCGGGCGTTGCGCCAGTGGCGGTCCAGGCCCAGCTCGGCGAGGCTGGCGCGGCTGCCGCCCAGTTCGATCAGCTTGGAGCCCGCCAGCAACGAGACCTCGGTGGTGATCGCCCGCGCCTCGGCCACGGCGATGGAGGCGGCGGCGACGCTCTCGGCGGTCGGTTCGGCGGTGGCGGCGTCGAGCACGCGGCCCGAGCGATCCAGCAGCGCTTCGGCGGCGTGCAGGCGGATCGCCAGGCGGCCGATTTCATTGATCGCCAGCGGGTCGTCGCTGGCCTTGTCCACGCCCGAATCGATCCACGGCCGCGCCTTCTCGCGCAGGAACGCAAGCGCGTCCTCGTAGGCTCCACGGGCGATGCCGACATCGATGGCGGCATGCAGGATCTGCGCGAAAGGGCCGACGGTGGTCGGGCGCTCGAAGGCGCTCTGGAACGGCACGATGTCGTCCTCGCTCACGGGTGCTCCATCAAATACCACGCTTCCGCTGCCGGTGGTGCGCTGGCCGAAGCCGGACCAGTCGTCGATTACTTCCACGCCCTTGGCGTCGCGTGGGATGAAGGCGAACTGCTGGATGCCCTCGTCATCGATCACCAGTGTTGGAATGCGCTGCGCGTAGAGCGCGCCGGTGCAGTAGAACTTGCGGCCGTGAATGCGCAGCTGGCCGCCTTCGCGCTTGAGGCGGGTGGTGCGGTCGTGGGCGGTACGCGTACCGATTTCCGCCAGCGCATTGCCGAAGCGCACGCCGGCCAGCACTTCGGCGAACAGGCGGGCTTTCTGCTCCTCGCTGCCGTTCACCCGCAGCAGTTCGACGGCGTAGAAATGGTTCTGCGGAATTTGCCCCAGCGAGCCGTCGGCGGCGGAGATGATGGCGATCACGCGCGCCACCGTGACGCGGGAAACCCCAGCGCCGCCATGCTCGCGGGGCACGGTGATGCCCCACAGGCCGGAGCGGCTGAAGCGTTCCAGTTCTTCCCAGGGCAGGCGGCGCTCTCTATCGCGGGCGATGGCGCCTTCGCGGAAGTCGGCGGCCAGCGCGCGGGCGACGTCGAGGGCTTCGTCGTCGCTGCGGATGATGTGGATGGGGCTGCTCTGCAGGGGAGAGTGTACGAGGCTGTTCATCGGCGCTCCTCAGATCCAGGAATGACGCGCCGGACGGGCGCCGTTGAGGTGGTAGGCGCCGACCGCCTGGACCTTCCAGCGCACCGGGTCGTGCAGGGTGTGCACGCGGGCGTTGCGCCAGTGGCGGTCGAGGTTGAATTCGGCGAGCGTGGCGCGGCTGCCGGCCAGCTCGAAGAGCTTCTCGCTGGCGGCCAGGCTGATCTCGGTGGTCAGCACCTTGGCCTCGGCCACGGCGATGGAGGCGCGGGCGGCGGACTCGTCGTCGATGGGCCGCGCGCTGACCTCGTCGAGCACATGGCCGGCGCGCTCCAGCAGCGCCTCGGCGGCGTGCAGTTCAACCTGCAGGCGGCCGATCTCGGCGACGGTGAAATGCTCTTCGCTGGCGTGCTCGACCTTCGCGTCGATGAAGGGCCGGGTGCGTGTGCGGATGAAGTCGATGGCGTCTTCCAGGGCGTTCGCCGCGATGCCGGCATCGATGGCAGCCTGGATCAGTTGCGAGACGGCGCCCTGGACATTCGGTACGTCGGCGAGGCGGCCGTTGTGGATCACCAGCGAACCGGCGACGGGCGCGTTGTCCAGCAACACGGTGCCGCTGGCGGTGGTGCGCTGGCCGAAGCCGGACCAGTCGTCGACGATGCGCAGGCCTTCCACGCCGCGCTCGACGAAGCCCATCACCGCACGGCCTTCTTCGTCGATGGCCTTCACCGCGACCCAGTGGGCGAACAGCGCGCCGGTGGAATAGAACTTCTCGCCGCTGACGCGGAAGTGTTCGCCGTCGCGAACCAGCCGTGCCTTGAGTTCGAGAGTGTTGCGGGTGTTGCGTTCGGGGCCGGCATTGCCGATGCGCCGGCCGCCCAGTACGCCGCCGAACAGCACGCGCTTCTGCGCGTCGCTGGCGACGTTGTCGATGACGTTGAGCAGGCCGAACTGGTTCTGCGGAATCTGCCCCAGCGCCGGATCGGCGGCGCAGATTACGCGGAAGACTTCGGCCACGGTGGCGTAGGAGACCTGCGCGCCGCCGTACTCGCGGGGGATGCTGATGCCGCCCAGGCCGAGGGCGGTGAAGTGCTCCAGCTCGCGCCAGGGCAGGGCGCGCTCGCGGTCGCGGGCGGCGGCTCCGGGTTTCGCCAGGCGGGCCACTTCGTGGGCGGCGGAGAGGGCCTGGGCGTCGTTGTCGATGCGGCGCGCCGGGAGTAGCCGGGGCGCCTGGTCACGAAGGTCCTTGGGTGCGGATTCGTTGGTCATGCGGTTACCTGAGGTTGTGCAGCAGGGAATTCCTTTCCTGGGGAGCTCTTCGTAGGAGCGAGCTTGCTCGCGAACGAACCCCGCTGCGGGGCGAAAGGTTCGCGAGCAAGGACTAGGCGTCCCCCTCGCTCCTACAGTTGACGCACGGCGCTTAGAACGCCGGAGCGATCTCACCCTTGTAGCGGGTCAGGATGAACTGGCGGACTTCCGGCGAATTCAGTGCCTTGGCCAGCTTCTGGATGCCCGGGTCCTGGATGTTGTCCGGGCGGGCGACGAGGAACTCGGCGTAGAGGTCCTTGCCTTTCTCCACGATCAGCGCGCTCTTGATATCGATCCCGGCTTCCAGCGCGTAGTTGGCGAAGACGAACGCCAGGTCCACCTGCTTCACCGCACGGGCCAGCAGGGCGCCTTCCAGCTCACGGATCTTCAGGTGCTTGGGGTTGTCGGTGATGTCGCGCTCGGTGGACTGCGGGTTGGTCGGGTCCTTGAGCTTGATCAGGCCATTCTCGGCCAGCAGCACCAGGGCGCGGCCGGTGTTCACCGGGTCGTTGGGGATGGCCACGCTGGCGCCGTCGGGCAGCTCGGCGAGGGATTTGTACTTGGTGGAGTAGGCGCCGAAGGGCTCGATGTGGATGCCCACCACCGGCACCAGGTCGGTGTGGCGGGTCTTGTTGAAGTCGTCGAGGAAGGGGCGGTACTGGTAGTAGTTGGCGTCGAGGTTCTTCTGCGCGAGCTGCAGGTTGGGCTGGATGAAGTCGGTGAAGACCTTGATGTCCAGGTCGACGCCTTCCTTGGCCAGTTCCGGTTTGACGAACTCGAGGATCTCGGCGTGGGGCACCGGGGTGGCGCCGACCACGAGTTTCTCCCCCGCGTGGGCGGAGAAGGCGACGACGGCTGCCAGGATGGCGATGGCCTTTTTCATGGGTGTTGCTCCTTGAACAGTTGGGGTGGGCCGTCGTGGGGTGGACGTGGGGCCTTGGTGGCAGCGGGGCCGGCTGCCGGCGGCTGGATCGCAAGTGCCGCTCCCGGGCGGGGAGTGGGCGGGGAGTTCAGCGCCTCGTGTAGCGCGCGACGAGGCGGTCGCCGCTCATCTGCAGGGCCTGCACCAGCAGGATCAGCAAGGCGACGGTGATGATCATCACGTCGGTCTGGAAGCGCTGGTAACCGAAGCGGATGGCCAGGTCGCCCAGGCCGCCGCCGCCGATCACGCCGGACATCGCGGTGTAGTCCACCAGCACGATGGCGGTGACGGTGACGGCGGCGATCAGCCCGGTGCGCGCTTCCGGCAGCAGGGTGTGCCAGATGATCTGCCAGGTGCTGGCGCCCATCGCCTGGGTGGCTTCCACCAGGCCGCGGTCGACCTCGCGCAGGGCGGTTTCCACCAGCCGCGCGAAGAACGGCGTGCAGCCCACCACCAGCGGCGGAATGGCGCCGGCAACGCCGAGCGAGGTGCCGGTGATCAGCGTGGTGACCGGGATCAGTACGATCAGCAGGATGATGAACGGCAGCGAGCGCAGCATGTTCACCACCACCGACAGCGTGCGGTACAGGCCGGGTTTCGCATGCAGCTGGCGCTTGCCGGTGAGGTACAGCAGCACGCCCAGCGGCAGGCCCAGCAGCACGGTGAAGGCCAGCGCACCGCCGAGCATGGCGAGGGTGTCCAGGCAGGCCTGGCCGAGGTCGTGCCAGTCGAGGTTGCGGAACCAGCCGTCCATCACTGTTCACCCCGGCGAAGCTTCGCCGCGCGGTGCGGCGCACGCAGGCGGTCGCCCTGGCCGAACAGCTTGTGGCGCAGGGTGCCCGGCTCGTACTCGCGCTTGAACAACCCGCGCGCCTGCAGTTCGGGCACCAGCAGGTCGACGATGTCGACGAAGGTTTCCGGCGCCACCAGGCTGGAGAGGTTGAAGCCGTCGACGTCGGTTTCCTCGACCCAGGCCTGCAACTGGTCCGCCACGGTCTGCGGCGAACCCACCAGCAGCGGGCCGTCGCCGCCCAGGGCGCAGTAGTCGGCGATCTCGGCGGCAGTCCACTGGCGCTCCGGGTCGGCGGCGCTGAAGGCGTCCACCGCGGACTGGATGGCGTCGCTCTGTACGTGGCGCAACACCTGGTCCGGCGCGTACTGGCCGAAGTCGATGCCGGTCCAGCCGGAGACCAGCGCCAGGGCGCCTTCGCGGTCGCTGTAGCGGCGGTAGTCTTCCAGCTTGGCCAGGGCCCCGGCGTCGGTCGGCGCGACGATCACGGTGAGCTGGTTCAGCACCAGTACGTCGCCCGGCTGGCGGCCGGCTTCCACGGCGAGGCGGCGCAGGTCGGCTACCTGGTCGCGGAGGATGCGTTTGGTCGGCGCAGCGACGAATACGCACTCGGCATTACCGGCGGCGAACGCCTTGCCACGGCTCGACGCGCCGGCCTGGTAAAGCACCGGGGTGCGCTGCGGCGACGGCTGGCTGAGGTGGAAGCCGGGCACCTCGAAGTGTTCGCCCTTGTGCTCGATGGGGTGCACCTTGCGCGGGTCGGCGTAGACGCCGCTCGCACGGTCAGCGACCACCGCGTCGTCATCCCAGCTGGCTTCCCAGAGCTTGTAGCAGACCTCCAGGTACTCCTCGGCCAGGGCATAGCGCTGCTGGTGGTTGAGCTGCTGCTTCAGGCCCAGGTTGCGCGCGCCGCTGTTGAGGTAGGAGGTGACGATGTTCCAGCCGGCGCGGCCACGGGTCAGGTGGTCGAGCGTCGAGATGCGCCGGGCGAAGGGGAACGGGTGCTCGAAGGACACCGAGGCGGTGATGCCGAAACCCAGGTGTTCGGTGGCCGCGGCCATGGCCGGGACGATTTGCAGCGGGTCGTTGGCCGGCACCTGCGCGCCGGCGCTGAGGGCGGCGTCGGCGTTGCCGTGGTAGACGTCATAGACGCCCAGCACGTCGGCCAGGAACAGCCCGTCGATCTTTCCGCGTTCGAGGGTTTTCGCCAGCTCGATCCAGTAGTGGATGTCGGTGTAGCGCGCGGCCTGCTGGTCGCGCGGGTGGCGCCAGAGGCCGGGTGAGAGGTGGCCGACGCAGTTCATGGCGAAGGCGTTTAGGCGGATCTGCTTGCTCATCGCGCTTCCTCAGTTCCAGTCGTGGCGCGGCGGACGCTTGTCGTTCAACAGCCAGTTGCCGACCAGGTGGTACTTCCAGCGCACCGGGTCGTGCAGGGTGTGCACGCGGGCGTTGCGCCAGTGGCGGTCGAAGGCATGGCGGGCGAGGGTGGAGCGGGTGCCGCCCAGCTCGAATAGCTTGTTCGTGGCGTCGATGGCGACCTCGGTGGTCAGCACTTTGGCCTTGGCCACGGCGACCGAGGCGCGGGCCACGCTGTCCTCGTCCGGTGCCGGGCGGGCGGCGTCCATCACCTTGCCGGCGCGCTCCAGCAGGGCGTCGGCGGCTTCGATGCGGATGCCCAGCTCACCGACCTGGATGATGGTCAGCGGGTCTTCGCTGGCCTTCTCCACGCCGGCGTCGATCCACGGGCGCGCCTGCTCGCGGACGAAGGCGATGGTGTCGCGCAGCGCGGCGCGGGCGATGCCGGCGTCGATGGCGGCGGTGGTGATCTGCGCGAACGGGCCGGCCAGGGTCGGCACGTCATAGGAGCGGTGTGTGGGGAACACGTTGAACGCCGGCACGCGCAGGCCTTCCACCAGCACGGTGCCGCTGGAGGTGGTGCGCTGGCCGATGCTGGCCCAGTCGTCGACGATCACCAGCCCGGGCGTGCCGCGCGGGACGAAGGCGAGCTGGGCGTTGTTCTGCTCGTCCAGGCCGAGCACGCCGATCCAGTGGGCGTAGAGCGAGCCGGTGCAGTAGCCCTTGCGGCCATCGATCAGCACGCTGTCGCCGTCATGGCGCAGGCGGGTCTGGATATCCTGGACGTTCTTGCCGCCGGTTTCCGACAGCGCGTTGGCGAAGCGATTGCCCTTGAGCGCGAGGTCGAAGAAGAAGCGCTTCTGCTCGTCGGTGCCCTGCAGGCGGATGTCTTCCAGCAGGCAGTAGTGGTTCTGCGGAATCTGCCCCAGCGACGGGTCGGCGGCAGAGATGATGGCGATGACTTCGGCCAGGGTGGCGTAGGACACCTCGGCGCCGCCGAACTCGCGGGGCACGGTAATGCCCCACAGGCCGCTGTTGGAGTAGACCTCGACGACCTCAGGCGGGACTTCGCGGTTGCGGTCGCGCTCGGCGGCGCCTTCAAGCAGGAAGGCGGCGACCTTGTGGGCGACTTCGATGGCCTCGGCGTCGGAGGATATCCGCTGCGCGTTGGGTTCGCGGATGTCGTAATGGGCGGATTCGGGGAGTGGGGGCATGGCAGTACAGCGACCTCGGCAGATGATTCGACCCGGCGTTCGGGTCTGTCTGATCAGGTCATTGCACAAGCTGTGCCGGAAATTAATTTCCTTTAAAATCAATGGCTTGATTGTTTTGTCCAACAGTTGAGACGCTGGGCGGACAGCAAAGTGTTGGGTGGGTGTTGCTGGAGCAACAGTGCTGGAACAGGGAGCGTCATCCCCGCGAACGCGGGGATCCAAAAAACAATGTAGGAGCGGACTCTGTCCGCGATGCTTTTGATTTCGGTGTTCCGCGCCGCTTCAGCGTGCGCTGGGACTTCTTGTTTCGCCCCCTCGGGCGACCTCCTTTGGCAAACGCCCCAAAGGAGGCAAAGGTCTTGCCCCGGACATCCGGTTTTTCGCTTGGGGCGAAAAATTCCCTCGTTGAAGCGAAGTTTCAGGGGCACGCTGCGAAGGGCCATCCCTGGCCCATCGCAGCTCTCGCGACATCCATGTCGCTCAACCCCTGAAACTTCGCTTCAACGAGGCCTCCTGAACGGGGCAGTCGGAGTGCGCGGGCGTTTCTCTGGAAGTCTCGAAGAGCCAAAGCCAAAGCCAAAGCCGGATCGGTTGGGCTCTTCGTAGGAGCGAGCTTGCTCGCGAACCGCATGGCACGGCATTCCCTTGTAGCGGCGGGCCAGCTTCGACGCACGTCTCCCGTAAGAGCGGACCTTGTCCGCGAAATCCCCCGCGGATGGCTCGGTATCGCCGGTAGGCATTGGCGTGATGCGCCCGTTCACGGATCGCGGGCATGGCCCGCTCCTGCAGGGGCGGCGCTGTCGAACAATCAGGCCAATTCCTGACAAACATCCACCCAATCCGCCGCCACCAGCTCCGCCAGGCGCTGCGGCTCGATCCTCACCGCGCTGTGAACCGCGCCAGCCGCCGGCAGCACCTCGTCGAACGCCTGCAACGACACATCGCAATACACCTGCAATGGAGTAGCCAGCCCGAACGGGCAGACGCCGCCCACCGGATGCCCGGTCAGCTCCACCACTTCCTCGGCGCCGAGCATCTTGGCCTTGCCGCCCAGGGCCTCCTTGAGCTTGCGGTTGTCCAGCCGCGCGTCGCCACGGGCGACCACCAGGACCGTGCGCTCGCCCACCCGCAGGGACAGGGTCTTGGCGATGCGGCCCGGCTCCACGCCGTGGGCCTCGGCGGCCAGGGCGACGGTGGCGGTGCTGGTTTCCAGCTCGATGATGGCGATGTCAGGGGCCTTTTCGGCGAAGAAGGCGCGAACCGATTCCAGGCTCATGGGCAGGCTTCCTGTATTGGGAAAACGTTCCAATCTAGGGAGCGGAGGAGGGCCTGTCCAGTCGCTGGCCCTGACCTGCCATCGGGTTCGGTGAACGCTCCGGTATTTCCGATGCCCGCATCCATATAGCGCGTGCCGTGGTTCTCGCCTTTTGTCGCGAGCCTCCGGATGGCCGGGCGCTTCCGGCGTTCCCGCCTATGCTCAGGCATCCTGCGCGCGCCGTGAAAAAAACTTCCGGGCCGATGTCGAATTCGCTGCGCGCCCTTCGACTAATCGTCAGGAACCGGGAATGCCCGGCCGCCACGATGACCCTAACAAGAGGAGAAAAACCATGCGTTTCATGGTGATAGTCAAGGCCACCGCCGAATCCGAAGCCGGCGTGATGCCCAAGGAAGAGCTGCTCGCGGCGATGGGGGCCTACAACGAGGAGCTGGCCAAGGCCGGCGTGATGCTCGCCGGTGAAGGCCTGCAGCCCAGTTCCAAAGGCGCACGGGTTCGCTTCGACGGCGCCTCGCGCACGGTCATCGATGGTCCCTTCGCCGAAACCAAGGAGCTGATCGCCGGCTACTGGATCTTCCAGACCGCCTCGCTGCAGGAGTGCATCGACTGGGTCAGGCGTTGCCCCAATCCCTTCGAGGGCCTGTCGGAGATCGAGATCCGGCAGATTTTCGAGGCCGAGGATTTCGGCGCCGAATTCACCCCGGAACTGCGTGAGCAGGAAGACCGCATCCGCGAGCAGATCGCTCGCAAATCCTGAAATAGGAGGAAACCGCCATGTTGATGAATGCCTACCTGACCTTTAACGGTAACTGCGAGGAAGCCTTCCGTTATTACGCCGAAGTGCTGAACGGCAAGCTGCCGGCGCTGATGCGTTTCTCCGATGCGCCGGGCTGCGAAGACATGCCGGCGGAGATGAAGAACCGCATCATCCACGTGCGCCTGGAGGTGGACGGCCATGTGCTGATGGGGTCGGACGCCTCGCCGCAATGCGGTACGTACGAAGGGGTGAAAGGTTGCTCGATCACCCTCAATGTCGACTCCAAGGCCGAAGCCCGGCGTATCTTCGATGCCCTGAGCAAGGGCGGCAAGGTCACCATGCCGCTGGACCAGACCTTCTGGGCCGTGCTGTTCGGCTCGCTGGAGGACCGCTTCGGGGTGCCGTGGCTGATCAACTGCGAGAAAGATGCCTGATAGGGCCCCCGCGTCGTCTGCCCCTACAGGAAGGCCACGCCCATTCTTGACCTGCGGACAATAAAAAACCGGCCACCAGGGCCGGTTTTTTCGTGACGCGCCGAACTCAGCGGTATTCGCAGAGGTAAGCGGTGTCCTGGGCGACTTTCAGCTGGAACTTGCTGTTGGCCGGCACGGTGAACTGGCTGCCGCCTTCGAAGGTTTCCCAGCTGTCGCTGCCCGGCAGCTTGACAGTCAGCGCGCCGGCGACGACGTGCATCACCTCCAGCTGGCTGGTGCCGAATTCGTATTCGCCGGGGGCCATCACGCCGATGGTGGCCGGGCCTGCGGTCATGTCGAAGGCGATGGATTTGACGGTGCCGTCGAAGTACTCGTTGACCTTGAACATGGGCTTCTCCTGCTAGAGGGGTGAAAAAAGGCTGGCCAGTATGCCCAAGGGCGCAGGCGGCGTCACTAGAGGCGGGGCTGGGACCGTGCGGTCAACGGCGAACCGCGGATTCAGCTGGTGACCGGCAGGGCGAGGGGCAGCAGGCGGGCGGTGTTGCGGGCGTCTTCCAGGGCGCGGTGCTGCTGCCCCTGGAAGTGCAGCCCGGCCAGGTGCAGGGCGGCATTCAGGCCGACCGGGCGCTTGAGTTGGCGGGCCTCGGCGAAGCGCTGCTTGAGGTTGATGTGCGGCACGCGGGCGAGGTGGCTGTCCAGGCGCTGGCGACGCCATTCGATCTCCAGCTGGTGGCGGTCGTAGTCGCCCCAACTGGTCCAGCCGGCCAGGCGCGGGGTGTGCTGCGCGAGCCAGCGCTCGAACTGCGGCCAGACCTCGCGCAAGGGGGCCGCCGCATCGACGTTGGCCTGAGTGATGTGGGTGAGTTCGCGGCAGAAGCTGGTCAGCAGTGGCCGGCGCTGCGGCCGGACGAAGCGCTGGAAGTGATCCAGCTCGCGACCGTCGGCCTCGGCGACGAGCGTCGCGCCGATTTCGATGATCTCCATTTCTTCGACTGGCCAGCCACCTTCCTCGGTGGTGGCTTCCAGGTCGATCACCAGCCAGTGGGGCATAGCGGATGCTCGCGGATGAAGGTTTCCGCAGTATGGAAGGGCTTTTCAGGACCGGCAAACCGCTGTGCTAGGCTCAGCGCCTTTTCGATGGCGAGGGGTAGGGCATGGCAAAAGTCGCTTTCATCGGCCTGGGCGTGATGGGGTATCCCATGGCGGGTCATCTGCAGCGCGAGGGGCACGAGGTGTGCGTGTACAACCGCACGGCATCGCGGGCGGCGCGCTGGGTCGAGCAGTTCGGTGGCGCCTCTGCCACGACGCCGCGCGAGGCGGTGCAGTGGGCGGAGTTCGTGATGTGCTGTGTGGGTAACGACGACGATCTGCGCAGCGTGATGCTGGGCGAGGACGGCGCGCTGGCCGGCATGCAGCCGGGTGCGGTGCTGGTCGATCACACCACGGCGTCGGCGCAGGTCGCGCGCGAGCTTTCGGTGCTGGCGGCGGAGCGTGAGCTGGGTTTCCTCGATGCACCGGTGTCCGGTGGCCAGGCCGGGGCGGAAAACGGCTCGCTGACGGTGATGGTCGGTGGCGATCCGCTGATCTTCAGGCGTGCTGAGTCGGTCATTGCCACCTACGCGCGGATGGTGCGGCTGATGGGGCCTGTGGGCAGTGGACAGCTGACCAAGATGGTCAACCAGATCTGTGTCGGGGGCTTGCTGCAGGGCTTGTCCGAGGCGCTGCACTTCGCCCGCAGCGCCGGCCTCGATGGCATGGCCGCCATGGAGGTGATCAGCAAGGGCGCGGCGCAGTCCTGGCAGCTGGAGAATCGTCACCAGAGCATGCTTGAGGGGCGCTTCGACTTCGGCTTCGCGGTGGATTGGATGCGCAAGGACCTGGGAATGGTGCTGGACGAGGCGCGCCGCAACGGCGCACAGCTGCCGGTGACCGCGCTGGTGGACCAGTTCTACGCCGAGGTGCAGGCCGCTGGTGGCGGGCGCTGGGATACGTCCAGCCTGATCACCCGTCTCAAGGACGGCTCGCAGGTCTGAGCGGGGAGGGTACCGCTACAAGGGTGACGGTAGCCGTTCGGTCTCAGGCGCGGAAGATGAAGTACACGGCGCCGAGCAGGCAGAGGCCGGCCCACAGGTAGTCGAGCTTCAATGGCTGCTGCATGAAGTACACGCTGAACGGCACGAACACTGCCAGGGTGATCACTTCCTGCATGATCTTCAGCTGGCCCACCGAGAGCGACGTGTAGCCGATGCGGTTGGCGGGTACCTGCAAGAGTACATGCAAGTAATCAATTATCTGGTATGTCCTGTAAGTATTGCTGAAATGGACAAGGCCTCGTGGGCGCATGGATTGCCGTTTTGATTTCAATTACATGAGGGTATCTAGTGCCGACTAGGCATGTGGTTCCAATGGGAGGTAGTTCGGGGCGAGCATTGAAAATGCTTCTGCATTCTAGAGCGGGGATTACAGGCCGTTTGAGTGGCGTACGCTACCGTGAAGTCCTCAGTTGCTTAGCAACGTAGTATGCGGTGACGAACGTCCGCATGTGAGGTTCCTGCGCTTCGAATCCCGGTAGCGGAGCGACTTGATGATGGTTTCCTCACGGTACGGCCGATGCGCTCGGTTTGTCCATTGGTGCACCGGGGATAGCGCTTGGTGAGCTTGTGCTGGATGCCATGCTCTTAGCTGGCACGGTCTAGAATGTACTGACCAAATCGGTTGGTCTGTCCGATGAAAGAGTTGCGGCGCAAGGTGCTCCTTCCAGTCTTCCAGCTTTCGGAGTTGACGATGGCGGACGATCCGCGCGCGCTCAAACGGGTCATCAAACAGGGTAAGGGACAACCAGGGTTTTCCTACTTTTACCGCTTTGTTCAGGACGATCATGCCGGGAGATGGTTCAGCTACAACTTATTTCCCGTGATCCTCGACAGGCATGCGGCGCCCTGGCCTCTCGGAAGCCTCTATATCCTTGCGCAGCTTGAGGCGGAAGCAAGCCCAGCAATGTCAACTTTTCAGGCCAAGGCCGATGATCTGGGTGCCTACAAGGAATGGCTTGACACTCAGGATTGTCCCGACGATCTGATTTTCCAATTCCCTAAGATAAAATTGCGGCGCCCAACATATCGCTATCGCGGCTACCTTCAACAGCAGATTCAAGCCGGCGAGGTTGCGCCATCTACTGCCAAGCGACGCATGGGAACCGTGGTCGCCTTCTATCGCTGGCTTATCGACAACAACTATTTCCAACCAGAGTACCCCCCGTGGGAGGAGACACAGTACCGGCTAATCTTCAAGACGACCGAGGGAGTTGCGGTATCCAAGAAAGGGGTTTCGACCGATGTGAGCATTCGTGCGCCTAAGTCGGAGGATCCCTTTGCGGGGAATATTCAGGATGGCGGCAAGTTGCGGCCTCTGACCGGAAAGGAACAGAACTGGATTCTCGAAGCCACCAAGGCGAAGGGCAACACGGAGTGCTACCTGATACAGCTCTTCATGCTAGCCACCGGGGCACGTATCCAGACGGCCGGCACGCTCCGCCTAACGCACTTTACGCATCCCAACCCGGGCTACGCTAAGGCGCTGACTGGCGATGGTCAGGTCTTCAAGCTGAAGGCTGGGCCGGGCACTGGCATTGATACCAAGAACGACAAGAACATCGTGCTGCAGGTCCCGCGTCCCGTCTATGAGTTGTTCCACATCTATGCACTGTCTGATCGCGCGAAAGTGCGGCGTGGCTGGTTCGCGGCCAAGCATGGCGAAACCACCTCCCCCTACCTGTTCCTGACGCAGCAGGGTAATCCCTACTATTTGGCCAAGGCGGAGGCCCTGCACTTCAACCCGAACCTCGACCGCCGCCATGACAAAACCGGCCAACCTGTGCGCCAGTTCCTCAAGGATCATGTCATTCCCTACGTGCGTGAGCATCACGACAAGCACTTCCACTACCGCATCCACGATCTCCGAGCTAGCTTCGGTATGAACATGACTGAGCTACTTATGGAGTTGGTGAGAAAAGAAGTAATCACCCTGAGCCGGGCGCGGATGATTGTGAAGGATCTGCTCTGGCATGAGAGCTATGCCACCACCGACCTGTACCTCGACTATCGCAGCCAGATGGAAGCCATCTACCAGGCGGTGAACGGCTATGGCAAGCAGCTGCAAGGGTGGATTGATCAGGCAATGAAAGGCATGGACGTGACCGATGAATAAGTCTGCCAAGCGTATCTTCGATGCACGCCCTACAGTTATCCTCGAGCTGCCGCTTGCCAAGAACACCCGCGTCCTGCATCCGGAGCAGGTCATTTTAAAGATTGGTCTCAAGTCCCACGATTTCGGTGCCTTCTGCTTCGCGTTGCGCTCAGACAGGCGGCGCAAGGTTGGCCAGCCTCGAGGGGTTGTGCTCGAGTCTTTCCTCAGTCAGCGCCCCAGCCAGATCTTGCAACTCATAAGGGCGCTCTCCCGGCTCATCACTGACGGCGGCAAGCGCATGGCGACAGCTAACGGCTATGCGCAGTGCCTCAAATCGTTTCTCGACTGGGCTGATGTCAATGGTTTATATGAATGTCTTGCCGGTGGCGATGCCACCCGCCACGCCTATCTGACCTGGGCAGCATACATCCACGAACGATATCGCCAGCAGGAGTTTGACGAGCACACGCACAACATGCGGCTTCATTTCATCGGCGAGCTTCTTGAAGCCACGACCGGTCTCGAAGATATCTCTCGCGGCACCCGCAAGATCAAAAGAGCGTGGAACCCCAATGGCAGCACCGAGCCATTAGCAGCGCAAGACTTCGCCCATTCCGTAGCCCTCAACCAGGCCCTGTTTGACGGCCTATGCGATCTGGCGCTAGAGCAGAGGCCCTTCCCCTATAAGTTGGTACTCCCGGCCACCCTTGGTTGGGCAGAGAACCACCTTTGGGTCTTTCCTATCCACTTATGGCGCTTGCCTCCACACCAATGGGGAACAGAACGGGAAAAGCTCAAGTACCCCTGTTGGGCCTATAACTATGCTGCCGGTTGCCTCTCTACCCCCGACGAGATCGCGCATCGGTATTCGATGTGGCGCGTTCCTTCAACTCGGCGCAAAGTAGCAAAGCGGCTCATTGCAAATGCGCAGGCTCTGATCAACGCCGCGAATGCCGACAAGCAGTTCTGGGTGAGGCGTAGGCTTGGCATGATTGCTCAGAATGCCTTCATGTTCCTGTTCATTTGCAACACTGGCGTCAACGAGTCGGGGCTTCGTGAAATTGAGACGGATGGTGAGGTCGACGCGGCTACCCTCAACCAGCAATACCGATCAATCAAATTCCGGGCTGGTGGTAAGCCGGTTCATCTGACAGTACCAGTAGCCTTCATGCCATTCCTTCGCCGCTTCTTGGAGCTGCGTCGATACTTGCTTAACGGCGAGGCCTTTCCGTATCTGTTCTTTGCGTATGGGAACACGAACGTGAAGCCGCCCGCCGGGCAGGTCGGTTCAGAACCCCTCAAATCCCTGTATAGAAACGTGCTGCGCTCGATCGATCCTCAGCTGCCCCCCATGGCGTCGCGCAAGCTCCGTGCTAGCGTGGCCGATTGGTATCAGCGCCATCACGACGCCTCGATCACCGCCAAAGTGTTGCAGAACACCGAGCAGACCGCGCTGAAATATTACGACGCCGGCTCGGTGACTGATCATCGCGAGGAATTGTCACTGTTCCTGGCATCGGTCTCCAACTCTGCGCGACGGCAGCGCGTCATATCGACCAAGCTGGCTGATACCCGTCCACTGGACGAAGGTGGATGCTGTGACGGCTTTGGGCATCCCGAGGCGTTAACTGACCTCGTGCCGGTCGAGCCAAATTGCAAGGACAGCCAGGGCTGTTTGTTCTGCACCCATCGGGTGCTCGTCGCCTGCGAGGAGGAAGTGCGCAAGGTGGCCTCCGCAGCCTTTGTAATGGAACAGGTGATTCTTGGCCCACAGCATGAGGAAGCCCTACGTCCCCTGATCGTCAAGTGCGACGAGGACCTCGAGAAAATTGCTGCCTTTCGAAATTGTCGCGTGATGGTTGAGCGGGTACGCCAAGATGTGTTCGAGAATGGCAACCTCACTCCCTTCTTCGCGGATAAGTTCCAGCTATTCCTCGAACTGGGAGTCATCGCATGAGGATCGAGGCACGCCTCGGCTTACCTGCCGGCGTACAAGGGCCCGACCAGTGGGAAGAGGACTGGGGAAGGTACCTGCCGCTGGACCACGTCATCTGCCGCGACGTGGATGGTACGCCACACACCGTTGGTGAGTTCGTCTGGCCATGGACGGCCTATACGGCTTACCACAAGAAACTCTTGCTGCACTTCTTCTACTGGAAGCCGTCGAGAGGAAAATGGGTTAGCGATGCCCAAGAAATCACCCCGGCGCGCGAAGCCCGCATGCGCGAACTGCAGTTCCTTATGACGCGACAGATCTACTACGGCAACGAATGCGCGCCAGCAACGCTGTATAACAAGCTTTCTATCCTGCATCTCGTCGCACTCTATGCCGAGGCGCGATCATATTCGGTGCATGAAGTGTTGACACAAACGGCACTTCTGGATGCTTGTGGTGCGAGCCTTCCGGATTACGCGATGGAGGCATGGATAAGTTGGGTGAGATTCCTGCGCCAATTAGATCCGCAAACGCAACTGGGATTCTCTATAGCACCAGCAAAGCTCTGGAGGGACGTTCAGCGACGGGCCAAGGAATATGACGCCAATCGTCGGCAGTTCCCACCTCTGCCGACGCGGGTCTACGCTGCGCTGATCAACAATCTCTCGGCGGAACTCGACGACATCGAGGCGCACAAGTCTCGATTGCTGGCGGCACTGAGAGAAGCCGTCACTGAGTATTGCCAGGCGAACGCGACCCGTACGACGGGCGACATTGCGATCTGCACTAATTTGATCGAAAAGCATCGCCTCGTGGGCTTCTTTAAAAGGCGCGGCTACAAAAAAGTATCTTATCCTTTGCGGACACTGGCTTGCGCAGTCGGCGAGATATTTCAAATGTGCAAGCTGCAGGTCCACGTGTTCAGCGGTATGCGTAACGCCGAAGCAGTCCACTTACCCTACCATTGCATCGCCAGCGAAGAAGGTCTTCACGGACGGAAGCACTGCTTAATCCTCGGCTCCACGACAAAGTTCAACAAGGGACGTCGGCTCAGAACAAAGTGGATTACTACCGAACGCGATGGCTTCCGAGCGATCCGCCTAGCTCAGCACTTCGCGGCTCTAATTTACGATGTCCTCGGTATTTCACCGAGCGAGGCCGAAGAGCTCAAGGACAGTTATCCGCTGTTCCCTTCAATCAGCTACCTGCCATGGGGGCGGCGAGGTACCTTGCAAGAGGGGAACATTAAGGTCGCCGGATGGGGGCTGGCTCACCTTGGGAATGCACCGCTCTCCCGCCTGTGCCCGCTTCTCCAGGAGGAGGATATCGCCGAGTTAGAGGAGATCGACCCCTTCCGCTGCTGGCGTGAAGAACCCAAGTTCGCGGTTGGCCAGCGCTGGCCCCTGACGACTCATCAGTTGCGTCGAAGCCTGGCTGTATATGCCAACGCCAGCGGTTTGGTCAGACTCTCGTCCTTGCGCAGGCAGTTGCAGCACATAACGCGGGAGATGGCCCTGTATTACGGGCGCGGCAGTACCTTCTGCAAGAACTTTATCGCAGACGATCCCAACGGATACAAAAAGCATGTCGCGATTGACTGGCAGGATGGTGAGGAGGAGGCCGAGATGTTGACCTTCGTGCGCGACGTGCTGAATAGTCCTGAACCCATGTTCGGTGGGGCTGGCACGTTCTACGAGCGCCAACGTGAGCGTGGCGATGTTATGTCGCGCGAGGAGGTTGCCAAGCAGATGAAGGCCGGGTTGCTCGCCTATCGTGATGGTCCACTGGGAGGATGCACGTGCCCGAGCGGGTGTAAAGCCCGCAAAGGTCTGAACCTCATTGACACTGTCTGCGTCACCGATGGCTGTAAACATCTGGTTGGTAAACACTCGAAGATCGTTCGGGTGATCCGTCTTAAGAGCGCAGCTATGACCCACATCACTCCTGGCTCGATCACCGAGGCGATGGAGCGGGAAGAACTGGAGGCGCTGGAGTCGGTGGAGCGGCAATGGCGGCCGAAGAAGCCCTTTGCATCGACTTCGAAGGGAGACTGACATGCCAGACATCCTTAAGGATTATTTCGAAGCGCTGGAGCGCCTGAAAAATGGCAAGCCAATCAATGTTCCGAAGGGGGGGCGAATCACGAACGATCTGGTATCTCTGGAGGCTGGAAGGAAGAAAGGCACGATCAAAAAGTCACGCCCAATCTTCCTCAACCTGATCGATGCCATTGACGCTGCGGCGAAGGAAGAGTCTAAACCTCGCAATGAAATGCGGGAGCGATTCGACGAAGTCAAGGCCGAAGCTGCTCGCTACCGGAGACTCTGGGAGGAGGCACTAGCTAGGGAGGTATCGTTGATCAAGCAGTTGTCGGAGGAGCGGGAAGTGTGGGCTAAGGAGCGAGCAGCGTTGATTGGAAGCAAGATCACTCCAATTAGGGGGGATAGGAAATGGGCCGATGAAAGTACCTAAAACTATTGGTAAGGACGCAAGCGGGCACCACGCCTTGTCGATCTGGGGCTGCCCCTGGACGAGCAGCATCAAACTCGTCTGTCTTTAACGCATCACTGCCACATCGTCGAATACCTGCTGACGCAACTGCGTGTATCTGGAAGTCTTAATCCAACTATAGGGAGGTGTAGGTGGTTTCCTTATAGCGCTTATGCGCGGCGCCTTCTCCCTGCGGTCTGTTGGGAGAGTTGCGCTCTCTGGAAAAATACCCGTGTGCTCGCTTAGGAGGGTAGGTATGGAGCAACCAATTGCTTTCGGAGAAATCACTTCATGGCGCGAAGTAGAGGAAGCAACAGTTGAGATATTCGGAGATATGCGCTCAGCAAGGGCTTGGTTAGGTGCACCGATGATTCGTTTCGCCGGTTTATCACCTGCGAAGGCCTGGGAACAGGGGCAGCATGAGCTGGTTATCGAGATAGTGAGGCAGGCTGCGGCTGGTTTCGTGTTTTAAGTTTTTGGCACCTAAGGATGGCTGCGTAAATGCACCGCACGTGGCCAGTCAATTGCATTGGTGCTGACCACCGTTTGCATCCGGCTTGACCAGTCACGCCGAAGAGGTGACGGGCAGAGAACGGCCAAAAGCGGTCTTTTCAACAGATACCGACGAAACTCCTCAACGGCGCCGGGCTCGTCGATCAACAGGCGTTACTGTGGGATGTTGCCCATGCCTATAGTGAGAGTCATCGGCACGTTTCAGTACCCCTTCGAAATCAACAGCATGTGCTTGCTTAGACGCTATCCTTGGGATGGATGGGATCGAAATCAGCGCAAGGGAAGAGGGATGATATGCGTGTTGCAAGCTTGAAAGTGGAAAATTTTCGAGGGATTAGAACTGCAGAGATTCTGCTTCCTGATCATGCGGTGATCGTCGGCGACAACAACATAGGGAAATCTACTCTTCTCGAGGCTATCGACCTTGTTCTGGGGCCGGAGCGCTTGTCACGTCGCCCGGTTATTGATGAACACGATTTCTACGCTAGCGAATACATTGGTCCCGAAGGACAGCCTGTCCCTATTAGCATTGAACTCGTGATTACTGGGTTGAATGCCGACCAGGAAATGCGCTTCAGAGACCATCTTGAATGGTGGGATAACGAGCACTCTGCAGTTCTCGAGGGACCTCCCGCTCAGGGGACAGATGCCAAAGGTGTCCAGTCCTGCCTACGCGTTGGTTTCACCGGTGGATATGACGCCGAGGAAGATGATTTCACCGGCTCAACGTACTTCGCTTCTCCTGCAAAGCAAGACGGTACATTTGATGCTTTTCGCAACACCGACAAACGGGAGTGCGGGTTCCTTTACCTTCGGACCGTGCGCACCGGAAGTCGAGCTTTAAGCCTAGAGCGGGGCTCGTTGCTCGACATCATTCTGAGGTTGCAGCAGGAAAAGAACTTCAAGATCTGGGAGGACTTGCTTGTCGAGCTTCGCGACCTTGAGGTTGCCGAAAAGCCGGAGCTTGGGATCAGCAAAATCCTTTCAAGTGTGCAGGTCTCTATCAGGAATTACATGCCGTTAGATGGCGGTACTGATCCCCACATGCGGGTATCTGACCTCACGAGAGAGTCCCTCCGTCGATCACTCACAGTGTTCATGGCCACGGGTGCTCAACGTAGCGACGGCACCGAACATGCCGCCCCGTTTCAACACCAGGGCACCGGAACGATAAACATGATGGTTTTGGCTCTGCTATCACTCATCGCGGAGCTGAAGCAGAACGTCATCTTTGCGATGGAGGAGCCAGAAATTGCCATCCCTCCCCATATCCAAAAACGCATCATCAATGGCGTCCGAGGTAAGTCAGCCCAAGCCCTGTTCACGTCGCACTCTCCGTACGTTCTTGAAGAATTCACGCCAAAGCAGATCGTCGTAGTTAGTCGGGAGGAAGGGCATCTGCAGGCAAGCGAGGCCGGGATGCCACCTGGCATCAAAGCCAAGCTCTACAGGCAAGATATCCGGCAGCGGGTCTGTGAAGCCTTGCTTGCACGGCGTGTGCTTCTTGCAGAGGGACGTACTGAATATGATGCCTGGCCCGCAGTGGCTCGCATGCTCCACAAGGAAGATCCTACCCGGTTCATGCCGTTAGAGGCATTAGGTATCCCCATCCTGGATGCCGGCAGCGACTCCCAGATAGCTGCTATGGGGGCTTACTACCGTGGCTTAGGGAAAACGGTGTACGCAGTTTTCGACCAGCAAGAGCCGGCACAGCGGCAGGCTATTACCGAGTCGGTTGACTTCCCTTACGAGGCTCCCGAAACAGGGTTTGAGAATGTCGTTCTCAACGGAACCGATGTGGCTGTGCTTCGCAAGTATGCTGCCGATCTGGTCGCCAGCGAATCTTGGCCATCAGACCTCAGAGAAAGGGTTCCAACAGATCAAACCACCGTTGACGAGCTAAAGGCGATCTTGAGCGTGCTGCTGAAACGTTGGAAAGGTGATGGAGCCGCTGCAGCGTTACTTTGCACTGCCACCAATCAAGGCCAGTTGCCTCCGTTCATCGTAGACACACTGGCCAAAATTTGTGCGACAGTCATTCCCCCAAAGCCAGCTGCTCCAGATCTCCTGGACGATGTTCTTGATTTGATCTAGGAGCGGCAATGCTAGAGCTAGACGACACTCGTAAGACGGTTATCGGCTGTCCTAGACACATGCTCGTCCTTGGAGGACCTGGGTCAGGAAAGACCACCGTAGCCCTACTAAAAGCGGAAGCGCTGATCGGCGAGCAGCAATTGAAAACCGGTCAGCGGGTGCTTTTCCTCAGCTTCGCCAGGGCGACTGTCGCGAGGGTAGCCGAACATGCGGGGAAGCTTTTGCCGGCATTAGAGCGCGGCAGGCTTGAGGTCAATACCTACCATGGTTTCACCTGGGGGCTACTGCGCAGCCATGGGTATCTGTTGCGCGCAGATAGCCCCATAACTCTTCTACCCCCGCCAGAGGCCGCATCTCGGTTGTCCAGCCTTCCCGAGGATCAGCGAGAGGCTGAAAAGCAACGGCTGCTGGCTGAGGAGGGGTTGCTTCATTTCGACCTTTTCGCGAGCAACGCAGCCCTGTTGCTTGAGAGCAGTAAAGCGCTGCAGCGCATCTACGGATCAAGCTATCCCCTGATCATCTTGGATGAGTTCCAAGACACGAATGAAGATGAGTGGCGGTTCATACGCGCACTTACGCCGCACAGCCAAATCATGGCGCTAGCTGATCCTGAGCAACGTATTTATGAATTCCGCGGAGCGAATGCGGCCCGGATACAAGAATACCAAGATGCTTTCAATCCGGACGTTTTCAACTTCGGACTAGAGAACCACCGAAGCAACGGAACGGACATCGTTCAGTTCGGGAACGACTTAATGAATGGGGTGAATAAAGGCAAGGCCTACAAGAACGTCGCGGTGCAAACGTATACCCCCCGGAAAGGCCAGTTGCACTTAGACTTCAAGAGGGTCGTGATCGGCATCATACGCCGCTTGCTGAAGGCCGGCAGAGATTGGTCCTTGACCATCCTCGTACCGAGTAAAGACTTCATGGCAGAGGTATCCGCTTACCTCTCCAGCGATGCTGATGAGCTACCACGGATTCCCCATGACGTGGCGTTCGACCAAGAAGCTGCTGCCCTGGCCGCTGTGACCATTGCGGCCCTCCTGGAGGGCGGACCCCATGCCGAATCGATCACATTGAAACTACTCGGGAATCTGTGTGCTCACGTCCGCGGCCGGCGAGGTGAAAAGAAGCCCAGCAAGCCAAACTTAGACCTTGTCGACGCCATAGACGGTGTGGTTGCAGGGCAGGAGCTGAAGAAAATTGCCCATAAAAGGGTGTTGGCGGCTGCGCAGGAAATCTCGCAGCAGCGTATGCAGTTAGAACTGTCAGGCGATCCTGCTGCCGACTGGATCGCCGTGCGCAAGCTCTTGGATGCCAGCGCCTGCGCTGAAATCAAACAGATCGCAGCTGATGGTCGCTTTGTTCGATTACTCGGCAAAGGAACTCTGCTGCGTGGCCGTCTAGGGGAAGTTTGGAGGAACACGCAGAGCTATGCCGGTGCCGAGGGCCTCGTTCGAGATGCACTTCTGCAGGAGCATTTCCAAGCTGCGACTAAGGAGTGGAAAGGTGTCCACCTGATGACCATGCACAAGTCAAAGGGCAAGGAGTTCACCGAAGTCCTTCTTTACGAAGGGCTGATGAAAGGCCGATACCTGACTGACAACGCCTCCGCTGAGCGCGAAAGGCAAGCCCGTTTGACTATGCGAGTAGCCGTGACTCGAGCGATGCAGCGAGCGACAATTCTGACTCCAAAAGGGCAGCGAAGAAGTCCTTTGCTCTAAGTAAGGTATCGATCGCCATGACCGGTAGTTGCTGGCTTAAGCCAGATCATTTAGGTCTTCTTGGCCGTTTGCTGCCTGTTGTAACCGTCCAGTTTGGGGCGTTAGCTAACCATTCCAACGAAGGATTGCCACATGGCCAAAGGATCCGGTGGAGCTGCAGCACCGTCAGAGACATTCAGTGATCAGGACGTGATGGAGGCGAGTTTTCGCCTGGAAGCGGTGACTGAGGCGGACGCGCCTGTACGAAAACTCTATCTGCGGACATACGAGCTTGCGGATGCTGAGACCCGGACTTGGCATGCAACGCCTGAGAGCGAATGGCCACTGCTGGCTTCCATCACCCCAAACCAGATCATCATGCGGCCTATCCATGTGAACCCGCATGCACAGCGCTATCTGTCGCCAAAGAATGGTCGTTTTATGACGGTCATCTATGCGGATGAAGTCGGCACCAAGTTGCCAGATGACGCAGCCACTGCGGCGAGTCACATTGAAATGCATTTACCTGGGAAGCTCTTTGATTCTCCGGAGTACGGCCTCGGTTTGCACAGGGATCTTGACCAGGTGTGGCAAGGCCTCTCGCGAATTCCGAATGCAACGATCCTAGTAGTTAGCCGGCACCCGGATCAGTACGCGGGCGACGGAGTAGTCTCCGTAGATGTTGAGGAACTCGACAAGCTGCGCCGCGGCTTCAATAGAATCACGACGAACGGCCGCCAGCTAATCCGCCAAAGCAAGCAAGGCCTTGTACACGACGATGTGCTCAACCGGATTGACCCCGAGCGATTCCAGCGAACAGTGCAGGTGGCTCCTCCCCTGGTCGAAGTTCGACGTGAGGGATCAAGGCAAGCCGCAAACCGGGAGCGCGCCGAGCGTAGATCCAATGTGCAGACCGTACGCAAGCAACTCGATGAGTTGGTGACTGAAGCTCCTCAGGAGCTGATGATGCTGCATGCTGAGATCGAGCGGGTGACCCTCGCCAAGATGATCGAAGCATTCAGAGCGAAGCTCGCAGGCAAATTCACCGAATCTGTCTGGCAGACATTCTTTGAGGTGAACAAGTTTGTCCTGAGCTTGGCGTTCGCTCGGCCTGTCGAGCTGGCGCATACGCAATTCCATGCCAAGGGGTCCACCTTGACCGGATCGGGGGCCCAGATCGGTGACTTCCTATTCAAGGAGCATGGCCAGGCGCTGGCCATCGTCGAAATCAAGACCCCAGAGACGATCTTGGTGCGAGCCAAGGCCTACCGCGGAGAGGAAGTATTTGGACCGAACTCAGAGCTCTCTGGAGCGGTGACTCAAGTCCTGTTCCAGCAAAGTGAACTCAAGCAACGTTGGATGCAACATCGGCATGACACTCCGGGAATGCAACTGTCAGGCGCCGACGCCATCAAGTGCGTGGTCGTCGCAGGAACCTTGCCAACTGATCCGATTCAATTGCGCAGTTTCGAGGTGTTCCGCAACGCCTGTAAGGACGTGGATGTCGTCACTTTTGACGAACTTCTCGCGAAGCTGGAATTTCTGAAGAAATACCTGACCCCCAGGGCCTGAGCAAGATTTAATCTGATCGCGCTACGCAGCTCTCACAGGCCAGCGCTTCTCTCCGCAAGTGAACTGCGCGCGGCTCTCGGCTTGCTCTATCGCGCCCTGCATTGCACGATTTCTTGGTCATCGCGCACCTTGCGGTGACCATGTCTCGTATTGCGGACGTACTTCGCTTCGAATACGAGGCCGATAGTAGTGAGGCGACTATGCGTTGCTGCCTGTCGAGAGGGGGTATGGCCGTGGAATCCGAAGCTCGGACTCATCCATATTCAGGGTGTTCAGTACCTGTCTGCGCTAGGGCGCAAGTGTCGGTGCGGCGCTGATCCATGCGCCCAGTTCAGCCAAGAATCAGGGGAAAGCGTGACCCGGAAATGCACCAAGCCAAGAAGGTAGACCAGTATTGCTTTGAGTGCCCAAGTGTATATCGGTATTGACGATATGTCGGGCCTGGTGGGTGTATGGCGTGTTTATCGCGGGTGTTAGCGGTGGTGATTTTTGCGTTTCTTGAAAGCAGCTCTCGATCTGGTGCGTAGCTACAGCTCTGACAGTTGAGGCAGAAGGAATGATGGATCGCAAGCGAGCTCAGTTGCGATCCGATACAGCTTCTCGACCGTGATGTTTACTTCGCCGCGCTCGATTCTCCCCATGTAGCTGCGGTCAATGCTGCAGGCTAACGCTAGCGCATCTTGGGAAATCCGGCAGGCCTTTCTCTGTGCCCGGATGCGTCCCCCCAACGCTCTCGCCAACTTATCCATGACCGCCCCAATCCCACGTGAGGCGGCACTATCGAGGGTTTGCGGACGTGTCGGCCACGGATTATAATCCGTATTTACTCCGCGTTAACTCTTCTGGTGCCTCAATGAAATCGGCCTCGTTTATTTTCGACAGGCGCCTGTATGAGCTGCTCCAAGAGGAGGGGCGAGCAAGGTTCACGACAAGTGAGCTGCGGGATGCCTATGCCAAGCGTCTGAAGGGCAAGACTCTTCGCATCAGTGATGTGCGCCGCTACGTATACGGGCAAATCCGCCGAATGCTGCGCATGGGCTGGGTTGTGCTGGATGACGAGCGCCGTTCTCGGGGACAGGTCTACCATTTGCGGCCGATTCCGGCTCATCTGCAACTGGAGTTGATCGACAATGGGTTTGAGGACAGCTTCAAGGCTGTTTGCCAGCAGCCCGAGCAGGAGCCTGCAGCTCTCGACGTTGATGCTGTACTGACTCAGCCTTCTATGGATGCGGATCAGCACTTGGAAGCGCTTCACAAAGAAATCCGTTTGGACTTCCTCACTTCGATGGGAGAGGCGGAGCGGTTCAAGCTTCTTTTGGATGATATGCCGTTTCTACGTGGCAAGGTCGAAGGTGAGTACTTGGAGGCCAGAGATCGCAGTTCACGCCTGCTGGGACATCTGCGTGCTATCGAAAAGACACTCAGGCTGCTTGCCGCCAAACAATGATCAGATCGTTACGAGACTGGCAAAGTAGCTGTATCACCACTGCGTTGGAGCACTTCGCCCTCGCACGACACTTCTTTTGTCAGGCCACACCGGGAGCCGGCAAGACGCGCATGGCTGCAGAACTGGCCGGCCGACTTCTTCAGCAGAGCAGAATCGATCTGGTGCTGTGCTTTGCGCCATCTTGCCAGGTCATTGAGGGGTTCCGTTCGACCTTTTCAGCGGTACTTGGGAGGCGCCTCGATGGCCAGATAGGGGCCGTGGGTGCGGCATTCACCTACCAGTCCATGGAATACCGAGATGAGGGCTTCTGGCAGCTTCTTGATAACTATCGTGTACTCGTGGTCTTCGATGAAATCCACCACTGTGCCGGCAATGATTCGCTGTCCAGCAACGTCTGGGGGCAACAGATACTTCATCGCATACAGGATCGTGCTGCCTTCACACTGGCGCTATCAGGCACGCCTTGGCGTACGGACGACAGGGCAATTGCCCTAGCCCGCTATTCCACGCCGGAAGGGCATCTGGTTTGCGATTATCGCTATGGTTTGAGAGATGCCATTGCCGACGGCGTATGCCGCTCCCCTCGAATTGTCCTGGTCGACAATCAAAAGGTGAAACTCACCGAGCAGCTAGGCACTGATAGCACCGTGCGACTGTTTTCCGGTATTGCGAAGCTGTTGGATGAATCTCCGGTCACCTACGAAGAATTACTGCGTCATGATGATGTGATCAATCAGCTACTCGACCTTGGCTGCAACCAGCTCAATGAGCTTCGCCTGATCAAGCCTGATGCGGCTGGATTGGTAGTTGCCACGGACATTGAGCACGCTCGGCAAATCGCTCAGGCTCTGGACGAAAAGGGTGAGGCTTGCTGCATCGTGACCAACAAAAGTCCAGATGCTCAGCAGATGATCAATGTGTTTAGGCACAGCGCCAGTCGTTGGATTGTCGCCGTCGGAATGATCAGTGAAGGCACCGACATTCCGAGACTGCAAGTGTGCTGCTATCTCAGCCGCATCCGTACCGAGTTGCATTACCGGCAGGTTCTGGGCCGGGTACTTCGTCGTACAGGGGAAATCGATGATCAAGCATGGTTATTTATGCTGGCGGAGCCGACGCTGCAAAGTTTTGCAGAGCGAATTGCGGATGACCTTCCGGATGATCTAGCGGTGCTGAAAGAGGTGCATATGCCAGGACTTACCCCAGGTTCGAAGCCTGGATTAATCGAGAATATAGGCAATATCCGAGGCCAGGGATATGGTGTCGAAGACCGTGCTGAACTGGCTGGCGAAGCTGGAGCGAGGAGCTCTATTTCTCTTGGAAGCTTTGCCGCTGAGCCAAGCTATCAGGTGAGCTTTTCCCATCATTACAGACAACAACTACTGGCTTGCTTTTGATATTCACTCAGATTTCGACCGTTAGTTTTGTGTCGTTGGGGAAGCCAATCCATGATTCTGTTTCTCGATTTTGATGGTGTTCTTCATCCCGATGCTGTTTACCTGCGGGGCACCCGCAGGATTGAACTGCGTGCCGCAGGTGAGCTGTTCATGTGGGCTCCGCAGTTAATCGAGGCGCTGGCCACACATCACGATATCCGTATCGTCTTGTCGACAAGCTGGGTGCGAAATCTAGGTTACCAAAAGGCCCGTAAGGTGCTGCCAGCTGAGCTGGGTGGGCGAGTAATCGGCGCGACCTGGCACTCGGCAATGAACCAAGGCTGGCCAGACTACATCCCCTGGGATCATCAGACCCGGTACGAGCAGATTGCGGCTTGGCTGGCCCGCCGGCTCGAACACTCTCCCTGGCTGGCCATCGATGACGATGCCGAGGGCTGGCCAGATTGCCTGCATAAGCACTTGGTCCTAACAGATCCCCGGTGCGGCCTGTCGGCGCCAGAGGCTCTGGCTGACCTGATTAGTAAGCTGCAGTTGCATGGTTGATTCCGACAGATTATCGATTATAGGGCTCTCATTCTGGTGCGGGCTTGAGGCTCGTCATGGTGAGGATTGACCGCTGGGATACGGCGTCCTCCTTCAGGTCAAACTTATTCCCGATGCGTGCAATTACGCGCGTCGGCTTGTGTCTTTCTCCTTGATGCCGTGGAGTGTCCGGAGCTGGCCCCATGATTCTGGACGGATCAGTGGGCCTGAACAGCAAGATGCCCGGCCTGCCCGAGTCGCGTGATAGGGGTTTGGTCGTTCACCCGGCCCTGCATTGCGATGCTATCGATTTTCAGGCCCGCCAAATGAGCTGAGATCGCCGGGCGCAATGGGTGTCTTTGAAAATCAAATTTTTAGTCGCGAAAAGTCAAGCTTTTCCGATCCGTTTGATAGGAGCATCCGAGCGGCATTCAATGCGGCTGAACAGCCGCCGACCGCAGGCCGGCTTGGTTCGGCGCGTCCTAATAACAAGAATGGAGTTGCCCGCATGTCACAGGCCGCCATCCGCCTGTTCGTAGACCTCTCCGTGGGCAAGAAGCTGTTCTGTGGTTTCGGCCTGGTGTTATTGCTCACCGCAGCGGTGACCGTCAGCGGTTTCCTGGCGGTCCAGGCCGTGTTGCAAGGGCATCGCCAGGTCGACCAGTTGGCGGCGGTGAACAAGGAGATCCTGCATGCGCGGCAACTGGAGCGCAGTTTCGCCGTTGAGCAAAGCGCCGAGAGCGCCAAGCAGGTGAGCGATAGTTTGCTCCGGGTGCAGGAGATGTTGGCCGGCTTGCCGCAGGACGACGCACCCTCCGAGCAGCAGCGCGTGCAGGAGATGCACGAGGCGGTGGCCGGGTATCTGAAACAATTCGGCAGTTACGTCGAGTTGCAGGGCAAGGCTCGTGCAGCGCGGGAGGACATGGGCAAGGCTGCCGCCGAGGCCCGAGATCAGTTCGATGCGGTCGAGCTGGAAATGTACGACAGCGTGCGTAAACAGCTGCAGCAGAGCGACCGTCCGGTCGGCAATGATCCCCTGGGGCTGGCGGAGACCGCCTCGAGCCTGAGCAAGTCCATGTTCGACCTGCGCAACCAGGAGACCCTGTTCATCATCGACGGCTCGGCCGAGGCCCTGAAGCAATGGGCCCTGGTCTGCGAAGACTTGCGCGGCGTCGCCGAGAGCATGGTGAGCGGATTGACCGATGAGCAGAAAGCCGTGATCGACACGGCATTGCAGGCCCTGGCTCGCTATCAGCAATCCTTTGGCGTCTACCAGCAGGTCCGCGAGCAGAGCCGTAGCAGCGAGAAGGCGATGATCGAGCGCGCGCGTTCGGTGCTGGACCTGGCCGAGGCAGCGCAACTCAAGGAGCGGCAGCACCTGACCGATGCCAGCCACTGGGCACTGGTACAGCTTGGCGCCATGGGTCTCGCCGCCGTGGTGATCGGCCTGCTCGCCACCGTGCTGATCTCCCGCTCGATCGTCGGGCCCTTGCGCCAGAGCGTGGGCTTTGCCCAGCGCATCGCCGGCGGTGACCTGAGCCAGGATCTGCCGCTGCAGCGGCGTGACGAACTGGGCCAGTTGATGGCGTCGATGCAGGACATGACCGGCAACCTGCGAACCCTGGTGGGGCGCATCGGCGGCGGCGTGGGGCAGATCGCCGCAGCGGCCGAGCAATTGTCGGAGGTCACCGCGCAGACCAGCGCCGGCGTGCAGAACCAGAAGGTGGAAACCGAACAGACCGCCACCGCCATGCACCAGATGGCCGCCACCGTACAGGAGGTGGCGCAGAATGCCGAGCTGGCCTCGCAAGCGGCGCGGGACGCGGATCGCGAGGCGCAGCAGGGCAACCAGGTGGTGCAGCAGACGGTGAGCCAGATCGACGAGCTGGCTGCGGAGGTCGAGCAATCGGCCGAGGCGATCGCCGCGCTGAACCATGAGAGCGAGCGCATCACCAGCGTGCTGGAGGTGATCCGTAGCGTCGCCGAACAGACCAACCTGTTGGCGCTCAATGCTGCCATCGAGGCTGCGCGGGCGGGGGATCAGGGGCGCGGTTTCGCCGTGGTGGCCGATGAGGTGCGGGCGCTGGCGCGGCGCACCCACGATTCGACCGAGGAAATCGAGGGCCTGATCGCCGGCCTGCAGCGCATGGCCAGGGGCGCGGTGGAGCAGATGGACAGCAGCCGCAGCCTGACCCAGCGCACGGTCGGTCTGGCGGCTCAGGCGGGCGATGCCCTGGCGCGCATTACCCTGTCGGTGAGCAGCATCGAGCAGATGAACCAGCAGATCGCGGCCGCCGCCGAGCAGCAGAGCGCAGTGGCGGAAAGCATCAGCGAAAGCGTGACCCGGGTGCGTGACATCGGCGAGCAGAGCGCCAGCGCCAGCCAGCAGACCGCGGCCTCCAGCGCCGAACTGGCGCGCCTGGGTGGGGCATTGCAGGACCTGGTTGCGCAGTTCCGTACCTAGGGAAGCAACTGATATCTGCCGGGACAACCCAGCCATCTCTTTCCACTATCCGTTCTGCCCTTTGGCATGAGATGGCAAATCCATTGTCGTCAATTGTCGATTCGCTCTGGCCATCTTTCGATAGCCTTCCGCAGCTTCCATTGGACCTCTGGTGGGGTCATTTCGACTGACCCATCTTCAAATCCGATGACCTCGGGAGGACTGCTTTGATGAAATTCAGGATTGAGGTGAAGTCAGATGCGGAGGCCGACATGCCATTCGACGTTGGTTTTCAGTCCGGGCTTTGTGGTCAGTCACTCTTCGAGTGTCCTTATGATCATCAGGATCCGGAGGGCCTCCGATTTCGCCATGAATGGCTGAACGGCTATTTGACGGCATTGGCCAGTCAGCGCATGACAGCGCCTTTTTAGGGCTCATGGGAACAGATTGACTGCCCCCTCTCTCCAAGAGTCCGCATCTGACCGATACCCGAACCTATTCGCAGCGGCTTCACCGTTGCCCCGCAGCTGGACTTCAGCCACAACCCTCGTTCATTGAATCCGTGAATGTCGTACGTGAGATTTGAACCCGTTCATAAATAAAAGAATGGGTGTTACGTTAATGTCATCATACGGCCCGGATCGAATAGAGGAAGACAGAAGATGCCGATCGTTTCTGATGTGAGCGAAGTCGATGTGGTCGTGGTCGGGGCCGGCATCACCGGTCTTTCCACTGCCTATGCCGTGCAAAAGGCGGGGCGCAGCGTGCTCGTGGTGGAGTCCCAGAGCGATGTCGGGGGACGAATCATGACACGGGAGAGAAATGGCGACCTCATCGAGGTCGGCCAGCAGTATTTCCTGTCGAGCTACGACCAGGCTCGGGAATTGCTCGAAGAAATCGGGATGATCGGTGAGATGGTCGAGGAAAACATTGGCGCCTCGCAATACATCGACAAGCACGGAAGATCGCGCCTCATCGCGAGCAAAACTGACCTGCTGCGCGTTCTGGGCGTGCGAGGCACCTTCGATCTGGCGCGTGCGACGCTTCAGTATTCAACGCTGGGCAAGCCGCTACCGAAATACCACCTCGACGCCTATATGGATGAGTATGACAGTGTCGTGGCGGAGGATGCATTGTCCTGGGCTGGCGAAAATTTCATGAATTACATCATGCGGCCGATGGTCTATGGCAACGGCGGTACGTCGCTGGAGCACACCAGCCTCTTCCAGGCCATTCGACTGTTTCGGAGCAATCTCAGCGCAAGTAAGCAGTATGGCTTTCGCGGCGGGAACCGGGCGCTACCCCGCAAGCTGGCGGAGTATGTTCCCGTCATGCTGAACGCTGAGGTCGACGAGCTCTTGATGGCGGGCGATGCAGTGATGGGCGTCAGGCTGGCGGATGGGCGCAGCATCAAGGCCGGGCACGTCATTCTCTGCACCACGCCGAATGTGTCGGCGCGCCTCACGCCCGACAGGTTCGGACGCGCCAAGGCATTTCTTTCCAACTTCAACCATACGCGCCTCGCGCTGGCGTTTTTCTATCTCGATCGCCCGGTGGACAGCGCGGGGGTCAGCTTCGGCACTCCTTACTCGGCAAAGCGCTACTTCAACCTGTCGATCAACCATACGGTGATGCGGCCGTTCCAGGTACCGAGCGGCAAGGCGGTCATCTCGGCATGGTCGGCCTATCCCGGCGCGGTGGAGTTGCTTGGGAAGTCCGATGACGAAATTCTTGCCATGGCCTTAGAGGAAATGAAGCTCTTCTACCCCGGCCTGTCCAAGGACTGGGTGGAGCATTCGGAGGTGGTGCGGCACAACTGGGGCTATGCGCGCCAGGCGGTGGGCGACGCCCGGCGGCTTCTGGACTTCAGGGCCGAGGCCGAGGGATGCAAGGGCCTGTCTTTTGCCAACGCCGATTTCAACCTGGTGTCCCTGGAGTCGGGGGTCATCATGGGCAAGCAAGCGGCGGCGCGCGCCGTCAAGAGCCTCGGCTGAACCATGACCCAGCGCGCTCTGGCGGTGCTGCCGGAGCGCGTGTCGGCGGCGAGGTCTGTCGCGGTGTAATTTCTCCCCCGGCGGCTGGCAACGCGGGCGCCGCCAGGATCGGCGGTATCCCGTTCTTCCGTTATTTTCCGAATCCGTCAGCGTGGTTTTGCCGGCGCTCCCTCGGCGCCTGTGTGCGGGTGTGTCGGAGTGGTCCAGTTTGGTCTCGTAGAGCAATCAGCTTCTCCATCCGAAGATTGGATTTGGCGCCCGCCCCGTCACCGCAGGTAGCGGGGAGCTGCCCGGCGCGTAATCTGGTCGTGTCCGGCGGATCATCCTACAATTTGCAATAACATTGGTTATGCTAATTATGATTCGGCGCGATGAGATGACTTGCTGCTCGGCTGATTGGTTATATGCGCTTTTGCCCGGTCCTTGATGGTCCGGAGCTTCATGGCACCCATGCTGACGGACGAATCCGCCTGAATCAGCGACTGATGCTGTCCATGCCCACGAGGCAGGCAGTGGTGGGGCGCTGCTCACTTTACTTTATCGATATAGAGGCCGATTTCAGCGATGCGCCCTGCCCAGGGCGCACGAGCGCTGTATTGCGGAGCCATCTATGAGCGAGGAGAGCTGACATGACGTTGCTCAAGACATTATTGGCCTGCAGCCTGGTAGGCAGCCTGGGACTGACCATGGTCGGCTGTCGAGAGGAGAAACGCCCGGAGGAGCCGCTACGGCCGGTCCGAACGCTCATTATCAAGCCGGCCACGGTCGGCGAAGAGGTTGCTCAGACGGGGGAGGTCCAGGCCGAGGTCGAGACCGACCTGGGCTTCCGCATTGGTGGCCGGGTCGCGACTCGAAGTGTCGAGGTGGGCGAGAGCGTTGCCAAGGGGCAGGTTCTGGCAACGCTTGACCCAAATGATGTCCAGAACGAGGTGCGTACCGCTGAATCCGAAGTGACGAGCGCGCAGGCGGCAGAGCAGCTCGAAAGGGCGGGGCTCGATCGGCAGCGCACGCTCTTTGCGAAACAGTTCGTCGCCCGTGCCCGGGTCGATGAAGCCGAGGCCAATTGGCGTGCCGCGAACGCAAAGCTCAATGTGGCGAAGACCCAACTGCTCACTGCGCGCAACAAGCTGACCTACACGGAGCTCCGGGCGCCGGATGCCGCCATCGTCAGCGCGGTGGCGGTCAATGCCGGGCAGGTCGTGGAGGCCGGGCAGTTGGCGATCAAGCTTGCCTCGACCCATGAGCGTGTGGCGGTCTTCAATGTGTCCGAACGGCTCTACACCTCCGTGCCGCCTGATGCGAAGGTCGAAGTGGCACTCGCATCCGATCCGACGGTCAAGGTCCTGGGTCCCATCCGCGACGCCAGCCCGACCGCGGATTCGGCGACGCGTACCTATCGCGTTCGTATCTCCCTGCCGGACGCCCCGCCTACCATGACATTGGGCGCAACTGTGACGGGGCGTCTTGCACTGCCTGGCAAGGCCCTCATTGCTCTTCCTGCGTCGGCCCTGACCAATGTCGATGGCAAGCCCGCGGTTTTTGTCGTCGAGCCGTCCACCCATGAACTCATCCGCAAAGCGATAGTGGTGGCGCGCTATACGGCCGACCAGGCCCTGGTCGAGTCCGGGCTGGCCGAGGGCGATGCCGTAGTCACGGCCGGGGTGAGCAAGTTCAGGCCGGGCCAGAAGGTCGCATACGACGCCGGGCAGGTGGCCAAATGAGCCCGAATCCGGCGCCCTCTGGGGAAAAGGGCGGATTCAATCTCTCGGCCTGGTCCATCGGCCAGAAGCCCCTGATGTTCTTCCTCATGCTCATCACGCTGGTGGGTGGAGCGATTAGCTACACCAAACTGAGTCGCAATGAAGATCCGGCATTCACCATCAAGACCATGGTCGTGGCGGCCCGTTGGCCCGGTGCGAACATCGACGATACGACCAAGCTCCTGACCGACCGCATCGAAAAGAAGTTGGAGGAAGTTCCCTATCTCGACCGGCTCGACAGCTACACGCGTCCCGGCGAGACCGTCATCATGGTGAACCTGCGCGATGATGCTCCGTCGCGAATCGTCCCCGATGCCTGGTACCAGGTTCGCAAGAAGATGGCCGATATCTCCGCGACGCTTCCGAGCGGAGTGCAGGGGCCGTTCTTCGACGACGAGTTCGGCGATACCTACGGGCAGATCTTCGGTTTTACCGCCGAAGGCTTCTCGGATCGTGAACTGCGCGACTATCTCGAAGGCGTGCGCGCGGAGCTGCTGCGTATTCCCAGCATTGGCAAGGTGCAGCTGATTGGCGTGCAGGAAGAGCAAATTGTCGTCGAGTTCTCGCCTGGCCGGCTTGCTGCCTTCGGGCTTGACGAGGAGGCGGTATTGCGGGCGCTGAAGGCGCAGAACGCTGTCATCCCGTCCGGCATGGTGCGCTTGCCCGACGACAAGATTGCATTGCGCGTGAGTGGCAGCTTTGCATCCGAGGAGAGCCTGCGAAGCGTGACCTTGCGGGCGAATGGTCGCTTCGTGCCGCTGACCGAACTGGCCACCATCCGCAGAATTCCGGCCGACCCGCCGGCGCCGCTGTTTCGCGTCAACGGCGAGAAGGCGCTGGGGCTTGCCATCTCGATGGCGTCGGGCGGCAACCTGCTCGAATTCGGAGAAGCGGTGCGCCATCGTATGGACTACGTCAGGATGGCGCTCCCCCACGGCATCGAGATGCTTCAGGTGGCCGACCAATCCGTTGTCGTGAAGCAGGCTGTCAGCGGCTTCCTGAAAGTGCTGGCGGAGGCGATCGCCATCGTGCTCGCGGTCTCCTTCCTCTCGCTCGGCGTCCGGGCCGGGCTGGTCGTCAGTATCTCGATTCCCTTTGTCCTGGCGCTGACCTTCATCGGCATGGAGCTGACCGGCATCGGCCTCCAGCGCATCTCCCTGGGCGCGCTGATCATCGCCCTGGGCCTGCTCGTCGATGACGCGATGATTACGGTCGAGGCCATGGTCGGGAAGCTGGAGGAGGGCTGGAACCTGAAGCGGGCGGCCAGCTTCGCCTACGAATCAACCGCTTTCCCGATGTTGACGGGCACGCTGGTGATGATCGCCGGATTCATCCCGGTTGGCTTTGCGGCATCGAGTGCGGGTGAGTACTGCTATTCGATGTTCATGGTGGTGCTGATTTCGCTGTCGGCCTCCTGGGTGGTCGCGGTCCTGTTCTCGCCGTTGCTCGGGACTCTGATCCTGCCCAAGTCGCTGCCGCATCACGATCATGGCGGGGGGCGGGTCATGAATGCCTATGGGCGGGCCCTGTCCTGGGTCCTGGGGCATCGTGCGGTGACTCTCACAGTCGCGGTGGGCGCCTTCGTGGCATCGCTGGGAGCCGCCGCCTATCTCGAACAGCAGTTCTTCCCACCCTCCGACCGCCCCGAGCTCCTGGTCAGCCTGACGCTGCCGCAGAATGCTTCCCTGGATGCGACGGAGCGCCAGGCGTCGAAGCTTGAGAAGCTACTCAAGGACGATCCCGATGTAGAGAGTTTCTCGACCTATATCGGCTCGGGCGCTATCCGTTTCTACCTGCCGATGGAGGTGTTGCTGCAGAACGAGAACGTCACCCAGACGGTGGTGATTGCGAAGGGCGTCAAGCAGCGCGATGCGCTGCAGGCCAGGCTTGCCGGGATTTTCAAGACGGAGTTCTCCGGACTCATTGCCCGTGCGACGCCCCTTGAGCTCGGCCCTCCGGTCGGCTGGCCGCTCAAGTATCGCGTCACTGGCCCTGAGCAGGCCAAGGTGCGCGACATTGCCGCGCGCCTCGCCAACGTACTCTCCGCCAACCCGGACACCCGAGAGGTCCATCTCCTGTCGGGCGAGCCGCAACGGAGTGTCCTGGTCAATATCGACCAGACCCAGGCGCGGGCACTGGGCCTTTCCTCCGAGGATGTCGCCAGCGCCATGGCGACGATCTTCTCGGGTTCGGCGGTGACCACCGTGCGCGACCAGGACCGGCTCGTCGACGTGATCGTGCGTGCGCAAGCCGGAGAACGTACCAATCTTGCCACGCTCGCCAATCTCCAGATCCGCACGGCCCATGGCGAGACCATTCCGCTGAGTCAGATCGCCAAGCTCAGTTACGGCGTCGAGGACCCGATCATCTGGAGGCGGCAGCGTCTTCCGCTGATCACCGTCCAGGGTGACGTAGGCGACGGGCTCGAAGCGGCGACCGTCGTGCAGGCCCTTGCGCCCGCCGTAGCGAAGTTCTCCGAGGGGTTGCCCAAGGGGTACAAGGTCGAAACGGGTGGAGCGGTGGAGGAGGCGGCAAAGGGCAGTTCGTCGCTCATGGCCGTTCTGCCGGTCACGGCGCTGGTCATGTGCGTGCTCCTGATGGTGCAGCTGCGCAGCTTCTCCCGCATGTTCCTGGCGCTGGCGATGGCGCCGTTCGGCCTCATTGGTGTCGTCCTGGCCATGTTGCCGACCGGGACGCCCATGGGCTTTGTCGCGCAGCTCGGCGTCATTGCCCTGGTTGGCATGATCGTGCGCAACGCGATCATTCTGATCGAGGAGGTGGACATCAATATCGAGCAGGGCCAGTCGCCCGATGAGGCCATCAGGCATGCAGCGATTCACAGGGCTCGCCCCATCGTGCTGACTGCCTGCGCAGCGATTCTCGGCATGATCCCGATCGCACCGCAGATATTCTGGGGGCCAATGGCCTTTGCAGTCATCGGCGGACTCGCCGTCGCGACGATAGTGACGCTCACCGTTCTGCCCAGCTCCATTTCCCTTCTGCTGCAATGGGAAAAGCGCAAGGGCCAACCGCAAGGGCCAGATACCTCCGAACATCTGCAAGCGGATGCCAAGGCCGGCTCGGCGGTTCGAACCTGATCGGTCAGCTTTACCGTTTGCCTACTGAAGAAGCCCTGATCGCTGTAAAGCGATCAGGGCTTTGTTGCATGAGTGCGAGGGTCCCCGATGCGGGCAGTCAACGCTGGCAGGGTGATCGGCTGGATGCTCAATTCGCGCTGGGGTCCTGCCAGCTCTTGCGGGCGCGCAGGTACACGACGATGTCCGAGTAGCCGAGGCGGGAGGCAATGCTCTCCCGATCCATGCCCTGCAGCTCCAGGTACTGTTCGAGCTCGATTCGCACGGCGGTCAGTATCTGGCGGTAATTGAGCGATTCTGCCTGGAGGCGGCGGCGCAATGTACGGGAAGTGAGGTGCAGGGCGTCGGCTGCGCTTTCCAGGCTGGGCACCATCCCATGTTCCAGCTCGAAGCGGATGCGCTTGGCCACGTCAGCGGCCAGGCCACTGAATTGGTGCAGGCGCGCCATTCGCCGCTCCAGTCCACTGACGATCATCTCGGCCAGTACGGGATGGTGCCCACGATTGGGGAAGTCGAGGATGCTCTCGTCGAATACCAGGCGTGTTTGAGGGCAATCGAATCGTACATGGGGACCAAACCACTCCAGGTATTCCTCATGATAAGGCGGGCGTGGATAGGCGAACTCTGCGCACAGCGGCGTCACGGGATACAGGCAGCCCTCGCGCAGCTGGGTCATGGTCACCACCAGGGTGTGTTCGCTGAAGTGCCGGCGTAGTCGTTCCGAACCTTCCACCCTGACTTCCATGATCAACTGACCGTTCTCCTGGAAGGCTCGCAGGAGATGCAGATCCGAACCCAGGCGGTAGAAGCGTTGCCAGTGCTGCAAGCCTTCGCGGACAGTGGCGCTGCATAGCGCCAGATCAACCAGTATGAAGCGCTCGTTGGCCTTGAATTTGCCGAACAGGTGCAAGCCGATGGCCGGATCGAGCTGGGCCGCGCGATCCCACAACTGCTCCAGTTGCGCGCGGTTGAGCTCCTCGGCATCCGTGTGTTCGCCGAGAAAACGGCACAGAACCTTGGCCATCTGGCCGCGAAGCACGGGTTGGGCAGGATTGACCACTTTTGTCCTGTTTTTGTCCGTTCTTGTTGTATTCATAAAACTCCACTTGCAGTTTCATGAGGGTATCCGGAGACGGCAGTTGGCGCCTTGCAATAGGGCTGGTCAAGCCGGACTCCCAGACTTACCGAGAACAATAATTATGGTCCGGATACGCTCCATACCCAGCGACTATGCGCAGGCGGAATGTCTGGCGATTTCCCGCGCGATGTCGGTCTGCCAAGCCCCGCATCGACTCGATGGCGCCACCGCGCACGAGGTGATGGCGTCCCCGAGTCGATCGAGGGACAGATGCCAGAGACCTCCATCCGCACCCTCAAGGCACAGGCGTATCGCCAGTAACCCGGCGAGGCTATAGCCGCCCACTCCCGTATTCAGATTCGATCCCTTTGCCGCCTGTGCCTGAGAACGCACGCGGCGGGATTTCATTCGCTCTGGAGAATCTCCAGCGTGAGCCTCGATTAGCCAAAAAACAATAATGGTGGAGTACCCAATGACTGACCTGAACACTGCCACGCTGCAAGTCCTGGCTGCCATGCAAGGCGCCCCTGTCGTGTCTCGCGAGCATTCCCGCGAAGCGATCCTCCTGCTTGAAAGCGACCTGCCCTGGGTCAATCTGCCGGATGGCTCGAATATCCAGCTGCTGCACGTCGACCTGAACCAGAACCTGTGGATCGTCCGCACTCGCATGAATCCTGGGTTCGGCGTCGATACGCACTATCACACCGGCCCAGTGTTCGCGGTCACGCTGAGCGGCGAATGGTTCTACGAAGAGTATCCGGACAAGGTGAACAAGGCCGGTTCCTATCTCTACGAGCCGGCGCATTCCGTGCACAGCCTGCGGGTGGCGGCGGATGCCGGCGAAATCGCGGACGTCTGGTTCGCCATTTTCGGTAGTAACGTCGACATCGACGAAAAGGGCGATGTCATCCGTATTATTGATGCCAAGGGCATGCTGGCGTTCTATCGTGCGGTCTGCGCCCTCGAGGGTAAGAACTGCGACAAGCTCATCGTGATCGGTGAGTGAGCATGGGGACGATCAACAGTGCATTTGTGACCGGCGCCGGCGGCTTCATTGGCCGCCATCTGGTGCGCCGGCTCCTGGCCGACCAGGTTTCCGTCGTGGCACTGATGATGCCTGGCGAACCGGTGCCGCCGGAGTGGGGCGAGCGAGTCCGGGTTGTCATCGGTGATGTGCGCGGGCTATTGGCGCTCCGCGAGCAGATTGGCCCGGTAGACGCGATCTTCCACCTTGCCGCCGTCGTGAGCGATTGGGGAAGCACCCCGTCCCATGTCGAGGTTACGGTCAAGGGAACCGAGCACGCCATTGAACTTGCCATCGGCTGGGATGCGCATTTCGTGGTGACGACCAGCATCTGCGTATTCGCCAATGCCCTGGCAAAGGGTGCTCTGAATGAGGACAGCCCGATTGGCGTTGCCGAATCTGCCTACGAGTTCTGCAAGCAGGAGCAGGAGCGTGTCACGCGGGAAGGTGTGGCGCGCGGGCTGAAAGGCAGCATCGTACGTCCGGCCAATGTCTTTGGCGTCGGAAGTGCGGCGTGGGTGAACACGCTGGTCGAGCTGCTGCGCGAAGGCGTGCCGTGCCGGTTTGGCTCGGGAGATTGGGATGCGGGCCTGGTGCACGTGAACAACCTCGTCGACATCCTGGTTACCGTGGCGCGCTCCGACTATGTCCAGGGCGAAGTATTCATTGCTGCCGATGGTTTCGGCGTGACCTGGAAGGAGTATCTGGAAGCGCTGGCAAGGGTTGCCGGCACTGAACCGCCGAAAAGCATGCCAAGCTGGCTTGCCCACGCCCTGGCCGGCGCCATGGAGTGGTGGGGGAACTTGCGCGGCCAGACGCAAAGACCGCGGCTGACTCGCCAGACATGCCACCTCATGGGCGGCCCCAATGAATTTTCCACCCTCAAGGCGCAACGCCTTCTGGGGTATCGCGCCCCCGTGAGTTTCGACTCGGCGATGGCGGAGCTGGCAGAGCATTTCCGGACACAACGCCAGAATGGGCAGAGCGGCGTGGCGTCACCCCTTCAGAGGAGTCAGGCATGAACAAGTGGGTTGGAGGTACTCCTCGGGTCGCCTTCATTTCCGGTGCCGGTAGCGGCATCGGTCTGCAGGTGGCCAAGGCACTGGTGGGAGAGGGCGCCAACCTGGCGCTGTTCGACCTGAAGATCGATGCGACGGTGATCGACGAGTTGCGCGCACTCTGCATGCGCCCGCAGCAGAAGGTGGAGGCATTCATCGTTGACATCACGCAGGCCGCCGAAGTCTCCGTTGCCGTTGATGCGGCTGCGGAAAAGCTCGGCGTGCCAGATTTCGCATTCAACTCCGCGGGCATTCTGCGCACGGGGCTGTTTACCGAGCTGTCCGCCGAGACGTTCGAGCTGGTCGTGCGGATCAATCTGATCGGCAGTCGGAACTTCGCCGCTGGCGTGTTGCGGCACATGGGGCGCGGAGGGCATCTGGTACTGGTCTCCTCGCTGTCCGGCATCATCGGTGCTTACACCCATGCCGCCTACTGTGCCTCGAAGTTCGGTGTCGTGGGCTTGGCGGAAGTTCTCCGATTGGAACAGAAGCCGCGAGGCATCGATGTTTCCGTCGTGTGCCCTGGAGAGATCGCAACGCCGCTGCTCACCTATGAACGCGAGCACGGTAGCAAGATCGCCGAGGCACTCAATGCCGGCGCTGGCGTGCTGTCGGTGGAGGAAGCGGTCGCCGGGATTCTTGCCGGTTTGCGGCGGCGCCAGTTCATGGTGACTCCGGGCAAGCGCGCCAGGTTCTTGCGTGCCTTGGCACGCAAGGCCAGCGGATTGCAGCGCTGGCTATCTGACCAGGTATTGGCCAAGGCGCTACAGGCTGAGTCCCGGTCCTGAGAGTCAGCAGCCAGCGTGTGGCTATCAGCTCTTTGTTCGAAACCAGAAGGAGCCCGAGTATGCATGTCTATCAACGATGGTGGTTGACTGCGCCTGGAATTGGTGTGGCTGTCGGGCTCTGCTTCATCGGGCTTCTTGCGGCGGGTTTCCTCGAGGACGCCAGCCTGCTGCACCGCGCCTCCGCCCCTGCAGAGGTCGGCGCGGCGCCGCTCCTTGCGATGGGTAGCCACCTGTTGCCCTGATGGCGTGCAGGCGCGTGAGTCGCGTCTTGTCAAAGTTATTGGCGTGATCTGCAAATACTTTGCGAGCGCCACCTTTCAGACTGGGGTCGTCGGTACTCGAGCCTGCAAACAGCCTTGGCTGGAGGTCGGAGGTCCACTATGCGAAGAGTCTTTATTGCGATCGTGGTTGTCGGCTTGGGCGCGGCTGCGGTTACTTCCGTCAGGTCGCCGATTCTGCTGGTCATTTCGCACCAGCAGCAACCTCCCACGGCGGGCATCAGTCTTTGGAGGGTCTTCTCAGGGCACTGATCCGGCCGACGCGAACGGCTGCGCAGCGGCGCAGTTTCTAGGCAGGCTTTGCTGATGAACCATCGGCGCCGGCCATTGGCGCATCTCGTGATGGCATTCCGGACCGGGTCTGCCGTCCCCCTGCCGATCAGGGGGACGAGCAAGCGCGGTTCCTTCCGTGATCAGAGGTGAGGGGGCGTTCCCAGTTCTGCCCAGACCTTGCCTATTTCCTTCCGCTGCGCTTCGGACATGCCTTCGGGCATGAAGAGGCGCATCTTTTCATCGGAAGTCAGAGGTACCTGCTCCGGAAGCGCGGCCCGGACGCTTGGCTGGCCCAGGTCCAGGCCGGGAGCGAAGTGTGTTGCCTGGGCGTTTCGCCCCGCATTGGCGGGCTTCAGCATGTAATTGATGAAGCTGTAAGCGGCCTTGGGATTTGGGGCGTTTCGCGGAATGGCGAAGCTGTCGATGAACAGCAGTCCGCCCTCCTGGGGAATGCTGTAGCGCAGGTTTCCTTTCCCGTTTGCCAGAGAAGCCAGGCCGTTCCAGGTTATCGCTGCGCAGATCTTCCCTTCGGAAAGCTCGGTGATGAACTGGGGAAAGGAGCTCGTCCATGCAGGAAGCCCCAGGGCCTGCAGTTCGCGCGCTGCTTTCTGAATGGTTCTCGCGTTCTGATGCTCTACGGATTTTCCCTTGTAGTTCAGGAGCAGCGAGACGGCCTGCTCGGGGACGCTTCCCAGGGTGGCGCCACATGATCTCAGCTTGCTGGCGTTGACTGGGTCGAACAGAAGCGTCCAGCTGTTTCCCGCTGGTTTTTGCAGGGCCTTGGTCACCTCGGCTTCATTGACGACTAGTCCGACGGTTCCCCACATGTAGGGGATCGCGTACCGGTCGGCACGGCTTCGTGAGGTGAGTCTGGCCAGTAGTTCGCTGCTGACGAATGTGCGGTTTGGTAGCGCGCTTGCGTCAAGTTCCGCCAGTTGCTGTGAGTCGATGAGGTGCTCGAGCTGGAAGTCGGAAGGGAAGATGACGTCGAAGTGTTGTCCGGATGCCAGTGCGCCATCCAACTCGGCGGCTGTCCGATACTCGCTGTACTGGACCCGGATTCCGGTTTCCTGCTCGAAGCTTCGTATGACTTCGGGGTCGATGTACTGCGCCCAGTTGAATACCCGCACGACTTCTTCAGCTGCCGCCTGCACTGTGGTGATACCCAGACAGGCACCGATCAACAGCCTGGCGAAACTGCTCGATTTTCGTGATGTCCGGATGCTGAATGACATCCGTCCTTGTCGCCCTGAACTCCTGGTCCCCAGCTCCATTTCGGCCTCGCTTTTCGTGCGTTGTTTTTATTTTTTGTTTCGAGTGTTACGTAAAGTAAATGAGTTGGTGCTGATTGCAAGATCTGTCTGCGAGATGCCTGTATCGAGATGAGCTGATTCGCAACGAAGTTGCTGGGGGAGGGAGGACGTCTGGAGGCGGTAGATGCAGAGCGAGGACCGATCAGGTCGGTCCGCCATGGCTGTATGGGAGGAGTGTTACGACCCAGTCACTCATCGACTGGATCGAGTTTCGCGAGGTCAGGAGGTGGTGCGTGGCGAAGCCAGAAGGGAGAGGGCCTGGCAGGCGTATTCCGTCTCGGCCTGTAAACGATCGTTGTCTCTGTGTACGCACCAGGCCACTACGAGCCCATCCACGAGTTGCACGAGTAGTCGGCTGACAGCCATCACGAGGTGGTCGTCGAGCTGATCCTCCGGCAGTTCCCTGAAGATGCTCTCGATGCCGTCGATAGCCTGCACATAGACCTTGTTCGCGAGTTCGGGATCGTTACGAAGCGCCCAGTTGAACAGTTCCGGCTGCGCGGCCGCGACCTCGGGGTGTGCGATGAACCAGTTGATCAGATGGCGAAGGATGCCCGTCGCCGAGTCGGCCAGGGTGGCACTTGCGGGCGAATGCTCCAGGGCTTGTTGAGGCACGCTGTAGAGGAGTTCGAAGACCGCGTAGAAGAGGTCTTCCTTCGTATGGAACAGGTAGTGAAGCGAGGCCAACGGGCTGCCAGCCGCTGCGGCAATGCGACGGGTCGTCGCCTTGGCGACGCCATGCTCGGCCACGACCTTGACGGTAGCCTCGACGAAGTCTTGCCTGCGAAGTTCTGCACCCAGTCTTGCCATTGTGAAAAGGCCTCCATCCTCTGGCCGTATCGAGCTGCATGCTCTGACGGTGGCGGATGCTACAGCATGACCATGAGCATCGTCATGGGAGTTGTATCAAGGTCTTACGGCTGCACAATTTTGGTAACAGATGTTTCCTTAATTCCCAGAATGGTGCGTCGGTGCACAGTTGACTGCTGCTGTTGGTAGCGTGCGTTAAATGCCTTGAAATCCTAAGTATTTGAATGAAAAGGACAAATTAAATCCTCTCGGGCCTGGCATGTGGATTGCTTTGGTCAAGCGACTTGGTCAAATGATCAAGTCGAATGATTCAGCGGTGGTGAAAGCCGGTCAAGCGGCGGCAACCTCCCTTTGAAGCTCCATGAGGAATTTCCGATGAGTGATGTGATTGAGCGTGCATTCTCTGGCGCACCCAGCGGTGGCGGAATTCGGTATTTGATCGTGGCGTTGGCGGTCTCTGCTGCCATCGGCTCCGCACAGGCCGCTGGCGGCGACGCTGCTGCGCTGGGTACGAAGTTGACTCCGTTGGGTGGCGAAGTTGCCGCCAGTGCCGACGGCACCATTCCGGCCTGGGTGGCGCCAGGTCCGCAGGGCGGGAACTGGACCTATGGCCAGCCTCGCGGTCAGTCCTGGAAGTTCAAGGGTGACAAGCCGCTCTATAGCATCACCTCCGCCAACGTCTCGCAGTACGAGGCCAAGCTTTCCCCGGGTCAGTTGGAAGTCTTCAAGAAGGTTCCCGGTTACCGCATGGACGTTTATCCGACCCGCCGCTCCTGTGGCGTGCCTGATTTCGTCGCCGAGAATACGAAGAAGAACGTAGGCTTCGCCAAGCTGGATGCCGATGGTTTGGCCCTGCAGGAAGCCCATCTGCCCGGCGTTCCGTTCCCCTTGCCCACTACTGGTGCCGAGGTGATGTGGAACATGAAGATGCGTTACCGCGGTCTGGGCTTCAACATGCCTAAGGATGCCGCCGGTATCTCGCCGCGTCGTGGCAGCGAGGATTGGCTGCACCTGGGCGTCGACATGTTCCAGCACACTCCCTGGGGCGTTAAGGGCAGCACGCTGTTCTCCGAGGTCGGCCGCACCGAGGTAGAGACCTTCTTCTCCTACAATGAGCCGGCTGCCTTCGCAGGTCAGGCGGGCGTGTCCAGCACCAAGGCTGGCGAGCAGACCACCACCTACTACTACTTCCCGGGGCAGCGTCGCGTTCGTCGCATGCCTTCGTACTCCTACGACGCGCCGCAGATCGGCCTCGATAACCAGGCCACCGTCGACGAGACCAACGTCTTCTTCGGCCCGCTGGATCGCTTCGACTGGAAGCTGGTGGGCAAGAAGGAAATGCTGGTGCCCTACAACGCCTTCGGTGCCTACGACATCTCCGCGAAAATCGAGGACGTGGCCAAGCGCGACTTCTTCGCTCCCGAGTACCGGCACTACGAACTGCACCGTGTGTGGGTCGTCGAGGCCAACGTTCGCGACGGGATGCGCCACCAGGCGCCCAAGCGTCTCTTCTATATCGACGAGGACAGCTGGAACCTGCTGATGGCCGTCGACTACGACAAGCAGGGGCAGATCTGGAAGGTGCGCGAGGGCTTCACCATTCCGGTCTACGAGACGGGCAGCTGCGACATGGAAGCGTCGGTGCAGTTCAACCTGATCGATGGCCGTTACGGCTACGACATGACCTCGATCGGTGCGGGCAAGGATGACCACCAATGGCTGAGCGAGACCACCAGCAGTCCGCGCCTGAAAGCCGATTTCTATACCTCCGACAACCTGCGCGCCATCAGCGAACGCTAAAGCCGCCGCCGTTCGAGAAGCCGACATGAAAAAAAGAACAATTACTCGGGCATCCGGGCTCGTCCTTGCTTGCACCACGCCGATGGCGTTGGCCTTCACCTTCGAGACCGACAACATCCGCGGTTCCTTCGACTCGACCATCGCCGCCGGCATGGCGGTGCGGACGCAATCCCAGGATTGCGACCTGATCACCGCCGGCGCTACCGGGCATCATCCGCCAAGCGGTTGCCAATCCCCGGTTGCCGGCTTTGGTGACCAGGGTGACCTGAACTACGACAAGGGCGATCTCTTCACCAACTACATCAAGGGCACCCACGAACTGCTGCTGAAGATGCCCGATGACTACAGCTTCATGGCGCGCGGGAGCTGGATCCGCGACTTCGCGGCCACCGATACCACCGGTGCTTTGAGCTATGGCTCGCCGCCGGACGTGCACAAGAACGGCCTCACCGACAATGCCCACGATGACCTGCGCTTCAAGGCGCGCCTGCTCGATCTGTGGGTGAGCAAGAGCTTCGACGTCGCCGATCACCGCGTTCGGGCACGCCTGGGCAACCAGGTGATCAACTGGGGCGAGAGCATCTTCACCCTGGGCGGTATCAACAACACCAACGCCTACGATATTTCCGCGCTGCTGCGTCCCGGCACCCAGCTCAAGGAGGCCGTACTGCCGGCTCCGATGCTCAGCGTCGCCTCGGGGCTTGGCGGCGGCGTCAATATCGAGACCTATTACCAGTTCGGCTGGAACAAGAGTGAAATCCCGCCGGTGGGTAGCTACTGGTCCACTACCAATGGACTGGGTGACGGCATGCAGGCGTATGGCTTGCACAGCAAGGACGCCAAGGATAGTGGCCAGTGGGGTATTTCCCTGCGCTGGCAGCCGCAGGACACCGACCTCAATCTGGGCCTATACGTGATGCGCTATCACGACAAGACGCCGGACCTGGGCATCCACTTCGACCCGACCACCTTCGAAGTCCTCAAGTATGAGTGGCAATACCCTGAAGACCGCATGATGTATGGCATCAGCGCCAACATGCCGGTAGGGGACTGGGCCGTTGGCACCGAGCTGTCCTACCGGCCGAAGGATGCGGTGACCCTCAACCCGAACGTGGATGGCTGCTTCAACCGGGGAGGCAAGTGCTGGAAGGACGAGAAGAAGTTCCAGTGGCACCTGACCGGCCTGTACAGCCAGACGCCGCAGAACTCCGGCAATTGGCTGGACTTCACCGGCGCCAGCGCGGGCACCCTGGTGAGTGAGCTGGTCGTGGTGCACTACCCGGGCCTGCACGAGGAGTACGACGGCGAGCCCCTGGCGCCCGGTCAGTACAGCTGGATCAGTGACCCGAATGTAGCGCCGACCTCCAAGGGCAGCAAGACGTCCTCCGGGATCAGCCTGGACTACAGCCTGACCTACGAGAACAGCCTGCTGCCGGGCTGGCAGGTCACTCCGGGGATGTTCTACTCCCGTGGCCTGGGCGGCCGCACGCCGAACCTGTCGCAGACCTGGACCGACGGTGCCAGCAGTATGAATCTCTACCTGAACTTCGTCCGCAACCCCGCGAGCTGGCAGGTGTCGTTCAACTACGCGAAGTTCATGGGCGGCGCGACCCCTTACGATCAAATGCTGGGCGATCGTGACTACGTCGGCGTTGTCGTGTCGCGTAGCCTGTGAGGACTGTTGTGAGCAAGAAAGTTGGAAGCACCAAGCGGGGGAGCCGTTGGCTCCCCCGCATCGAGAATGGGCTGTTCGGGCATCGCTGGCTTGTGCTGGCGTGCCTGGCGGTCTTCACCTTGTTCATGGGTTGGTTCGCCGTGCAGTTGCGCATGGATGCCGGCTTCGAGAAGCAGTTGCCGATCGGCCATGAATACATCGAAACCTATGAGGCCTATCGCGACGACCTGCTTGGCGCCAATCGCCTGACCGTGGTGGTCAAGGCGAAGAGTGGCAGCATCTGGTCCAAGGGCGCTCTGCAGCGCCTGTATGACGTGACCCAGGCGGTCAACTTCCTGCCGAACGTCTCGCGCAGCAGCGTGCGTTCGTTGTGGACGCCGAACGCCTTCGTCAACGAGATCACCGAGGAAGGCTTCCGCGCCGATCCGTTGATCCCGGGGACCGTGACGCCGGAGCGGCTGGACGACAAGATCGTCACCATGATCGCCAACTCGACGACCCAGGGCGGGTTCATCGGCACCCTCGTCTCCCGTGATCAGAGCAGCGCGATGATCACCGCGGACCTGCAGGAGTACGATGCCCAGGGACAGCGGCTGGACTACGTGGCCTACAACGACATTCTGGAAAAGCAGCTGCGCCAGAAGTTCGAAGATGGCGACTACGAAATCCAGATCATCGGCTTCGCCAAGCAGATCGGTGATATCGCCAAAGGCGCTTCCTCGGTCCTGGAGTTCTGCCTCCTGGCCTTGTTGCTGACTGGCGCGGCCGTCTACTGGTATTGCCATTCGCTGCGCTTCACCCTGCTGGCCCTGGGCTGCTCGCTGACCTCGCTGGTCTGGCAGTTCGGCAGCCTCCGGCTGATCGGCTACGGCCTCGATCCGCTGGCGGTGCTGGTGCCGTTCTTGGTGTTCGCCATCGGCGTGTCCCACGGGGTGCAGCAGATCAACTTCATCGTGCGTGAAATCGCCTGCGGCAAGAGCGCGGAGGAGGCGGCAAGGTCCAGCTTCAGCGGTCTGCTGATTCCGGGGACCCTGGCGTTGGTCACGGCCTTTGTATCCTTCGTGACGCTGTTGTTGATCCCCATCCCGATGGTGCGCGAACTGGCCATCACCGCGTCCCTTGGCGTGGGCTACAAGATCGTCACCAACCTGGTGATGCTGCCACTGGTGGCCTCGCTACTGCGTGTGGACGGTGCCTACGCTCAGGCCGAGGAGCTGTCCCGCGAGCGGCGTGCCCGCTGGCTGCACGGCGTAGCGCGTCTTGCCGAGTGGCGTAACGCCCGCTGGGTGCTGTGCCTGGCCGTCGTGGTATTCGCCACCGCGGTCTGGCAGAGCCGTGACCGCGTGGTGGGGACCCTGCAGGCCGGTGCGCCGGAGCTGCGCGCGGACTCGCGCTTCAACCGCGATGCGGTGGCGATCTCCAACAGTTACGACATTGGCCTGGACTGGCTCTCCGTAGTCTTCGAAGACAAGTCGGGGGCTGCGGGAGATGGCGCGGCGAATGCCTGTGAAAATGTTGCCCTGGGGCAGTATCAGGATCGCTTCGTCTGGACCATGCAGGCCGTGCCCGGCGTGCTGTCCGTCGCATCCTTCTCCGACAGCATGCGCCAGTTCAACCAGGGTTATAACGAAGGCAATCCGAAGATGAGCGCGGTGCCCATCGACCCGGCCAACTACTCCTCGATGGCGGCGGAAATCGCCCGCGTCGCCGGGATGATGCGCCCGGACTGCAGCATGACCGCCGTGCATCTGTTCCTGGCCGATCACAAGGCGACCACCATCAACGGTGTCATCGCGGCGGCCAAGGCCTTCCGCACGAAGTACCCCATGCCGGGGATCACCGTGCGCCTGGCGTCGGGCAATGCTGGCCTGCTTGCAGCGATCAACGAGGAGGTGGAGAAGAGCGAGACGCCGATGCTGCTGTATGTCTATGCGGCCATCGCCCTGCTGGTGTTCGCCGTGTACCGCGACGTGCGCGCCGTACTGGTGTGCTGCCTGCCGCTGACCATCGGGACCTTCATCGGTTACTGGTTCATGAAGGAACTGCAGATCGGCCTGACCATCGCGACCTTGCCGGTGATGGTGCTGGCGGTGGGGATCGGTGTCGATTACGCCTTCTACATCTACAACCGCCTGCAGCTGCACCAGGCCAGCGGCCAGACCATCGTCAAGGCCGTCGAGCACGCACTGCTGGAGGTCGGCGTGGCCACCATCTTCACGGCCATCACGCTGGCGGTCGGTGTCGCGACCTGGGCGTTCTCGGAGCTCAAGTTCCAGGCGGACATGGGCAAGCTGCTGGCGTTCATGTTCATCGTCAACATGGTCATGGCAATGACGGTATTGCCGGCATTTGCCGTGTGGCTGGAGCGGGTGTTTCCGCGCAAGCGCCCGGTGCGCATGATCGGCGCGCTGGTGCACTGAGGAGAACAGCATGGGATTCAAGCTTTCAAGCATGGCTGGGCTGATGGCCATCGCGCTGCCGCTTTCGGCGGTCAGTGCCGCGCCGCTACAGCCTGCGCCGGCCACCGTAGCAGTGAATGCAACGGCCGCGTCCATGCTCGCCGCTGTGTGGGCCACGGACCACCTGGTGGCAGTGGGGGATCATGGAGTGGTCCTGCTCACGGATGCGCAGGGGCGGAACCTTCGCCAGGCGCACTCGGTTCCGCTGTCGAGCCCGCTCACTGGGGTGTCCTTCGTCGACGCCCAGCAGGGCTGGGCCGTGGGTCATTGGGGTGCCATCGTGCAGACGACCGATGGCGGCAACAACTGGCAGATCCAGCGAGTGGATACCGAGGTGGATCGGCCGCTGTTCGCCGTGCACTTCTTCGATTCCCAGCACGGCGTCGCCGTCGGGCTGTGGTCGCTGGTGCTTACCACTGACGATGGTGGCAAGACCTGGAGCGAACAGACGCTGACGCCGCCGCCAGGAGCGAAGCGAGCCGACCTGAACCTCATGGGGCTCTTCAGCGATACGCGCGGAACCCTCTATGCGCCCGCCGAGCGTGGCCAGTTGCTGCGCTCGGACGACCGCGGCAAAAGCTGGAGTTACATCGATACCGGCTACAACGGCACCCTGTGGTCCGGGGCCGTCCTCGAGGACGGCAGCCTGTTGGTGGGAGGTCAGCGCGGAACGCTGTTGCATGGCAATGCCAATGGGCAGGGCTGGCAGCGGGTTCCTCTGCAGAGCAAGGGGTCGATCACCGCCATTTCGGTTTCCGGCCGCCAGGTCCTCGCGGTCGGGCTGGATGGACTCATGGTCAAGAGCGTCGATGGCGGGCAACGATTCGAGGAGCAGCAGGCACCTGAGAGTGTCTCGCTGACCGCCTCGGTCCTCGATGCGACGGGTTCACCCATGCTCTTTTCGCAGCGCGGGGTGCTAGCCGGGCAATAAGGTTTCGGAGGAGCTTCCAGCCGCTCGTTGCATCCTCCCTTCAAGGGGCCAGATTGCTCTGCCCCTTTTTTTTTCAAGTCCGTGGGCTGGTGCTGAAGGCAGCGCCAAGGTGTTGTTTCGACCGGCCTTTTATTTGCATAACAGTTGTTGCGTGAATTAAATCGCCTTGATAAATTGGCCTAAAATAATAAGGGCCGACCAGGAGACCTCTCATGCCTGAGACTCGTCGGAACGACACAATCGAAACCGTTTCGGGGCCCGCGCGCTTTCGTCAGCTGGGTGGCTGGCTGGAGCGCCCCGATGACCTGCAGCCCCAGCTGGAAGGGGATGTCAGCGCCGATGTGATCGTGGTTGGGGCGGGCTTTGCCGGTCTCTCCACGGCCCTTGAACTTACTGCGCTGGGCGCCAAGGTGGTGGTGCTGGAGCAGGAGTTCTCCGGTTTCGGCGCCAGTGGCCGTAACGCCGGTTACCTCGCCGGAGGGCAGGGGCTGGAGTACGAGCTGTTCCTCAAGCGCGTCGGGCGTGACAAGGCCCGGGCCATAGTGAAGTTCTACGACGAAGGCGTCAGCTACGTGGAACGGCGGCTCGATGAGCTGGGCATCGATTGCGACTACAACGCTACCGGCATCATCCGTGCGGGCGTGCACCCCTCCCAGGAAAAACGGCTTCGCGAGAGCATGCAAATGGGCATCGATCTGGGCTCGCCCGCGCAGTTCCTGGACAGCGCCGCCATGCGTGCCCGCGGCATCCCGCCGGCCTTCCTGTTCGGCAGCTATCTCCCCACCGGTGGCACCCTGAACCCAGGCAAGTACGTCCTGGGGCTGCGGCGCGCGGCGATTCAGGCTGGAGTCCGGCTCTACGAACGCACCCCGCTGCTCAGCTATAGCGAAGGCGCGGTGATCAAGTGCAAGACCGCGCGCGGCAGCGCCAGCGCTCGGCACCTGGTGTTCGCCACCAACGCCTATACCCCGCAACTGGGCCTGCTGCGCAACAAGGTCATGCCCATCAAGGTATCGGCGATCGAAACCGAACCGCTTTCCGCAGCGCAGCTCGCATCCTTGGGATGGCCCAACCGCGAAGGGATCACTACGTCCCATCTGACCATGGAAAGCCATCGCCTGACGGCGCACAACACGCTGGTCCTGACCACCAAGCGCATCAGCTACGTGTACGGCGGCAAGACGCCGAACGAGCCTGACAGCGCCGCCTACCAGTCATTGGCCGAAGGGCTCAATGCTCGCTTCCCGACCCTGCGCGGGCTGGGGATCGCACACTGCTGGAGCGGCTACATCAGCCTTGCCTTCGATGCCTTGCCGGTCGTAGGGGAAACAGGCTCGAAGCAGAACATTCTCTACACCGCAGGGTGTTCCGGGCATGGCGTGGGCACCCAGTCGTATATCGGCCAACTGCTGGCGGAGCGAATCGGCGGTATCGAGCATCCGTCCCTGTCGGCCTTGCGCCACACCACGCCGTCGCTGCTTCCCGAGCCCCTGCAGTGGTGCGCCATGACGCTGGCGCTGGGGACTGCAAACCAGCTGGACAGCTTTACCAATCGGCGCGTGCGAAAGGGCAGCGCTGGATAGGAGAGGGAGAGGTTCCCCCTAGCGAATCCCCCCGCTGGCACTGGGTTGCCGGTTCCGGAGGATCGACCCGGGACGGAATGAAATCAGCAGGAGCCACCTGTCGCTGGAGCGGCCTTCAACGAAGCCTCTCCCGTCAGGTGGAGCGACATCGTATTGCCTGAAGAAAGCTCCGCAGGGAGCTAACCAAAAAAGAACAATTGCGTGAGGTGCCGAATATGGCCAAGCAGTCCTCTTCTGGACATTCATTCGACCTGGGGCGAAGGCAACTGCTCAAGTTCGCCGGCGCCTCGATGGCTGTGGGCGGTCTGGGGCTTAGCGTCGGGCAGGCCAATGCCAGCGAGAAGGCCGGCGATGATCAAGGCTCGACCGGCGGTGCGGATGCGGTACTGGATGTCGTGATCATCGGCGCGGGGCTGGCAGGCCTGACCGCGGCGCGTGATCTGCAAATGGCGGGCTGCGATTCATTCGCCGTACTTGAGGCCCGCGACCGCGTGGGCGGGCGAACCCTCAACCATGACCTGGGCTCGGGGTTCGTCTCCGAGGCCGGTGGTCAATGGATCGGCCCCGGCCAGACGGCCGTGGCGGACCTCGCCCGTGAGCTTGAGGTGGACACTTTCCCGACCTTCTATGGGGGCCGGACCGTTGTCCTGGGCGGCGCCGACGGGCGTGTCGAGGTCGACATGCATGGGAGCTTCGGCACCGACGAGACCATTGCCGCAAAGCTCAGCGAGCTCTCTCGGGAGGTCCCTAGCGGGGCGCCGTGGAAGTCTCCCAGGGTCGCCGAGCTGGACAAGCTGTCGATGGGTGACTGGCTGGCCAGCCAGAACGTGAAGCCGGAGGATCGGCCCGGCTGGGATGCCAGCCTTACCCTGACCTGCGGGGTGATGCCGGCGAAGATGAGCCTGCTGCATTACCTATCGATGATCAACTCGGCCAGTTGCCGGTACGAGCAGCTGGATTCGATCAAGGACAGCGCCCAGGGAACGCGCCTGGTCGGCGGCTCCCAGATCCTTTCCATCAAGATGGCGCAGCAGTTAGGCCAAAAGGTCCGATTGGCCTGTCCGGTACGCAGGATCTCCGGATGGGACCAGAAGGTTGTCACCCTGCATACCGACCAGGGCGAGGTACGTGCGCGCAAGGTCATCATGGCGATCCATCCGGCGCTGTGCAATCAACTGCAGTTCGACCCACCGTTGCCTGAAGGGCGAGCCGCCCTGCAGCGCGCCTGGCCCGCGCACTCGCCAGCACGCAAGACAGTGATGGTCTACCCGCGCCCGTTCTGGCGCGACAAGGGGCTGAACGGCCACACCCTCCAGGTCAACGGCCCGGTTATCTGGGCGTACGACAACTCGCCGCCCGGTGGAGAGATCGGCGTCATCAACGCCTTCGTCATCAATGCGAAAGTCCCGTCCGACCTGGGCGAGGCCAAGCGCGTCCTGGCCCAGACCTATGCCCGAAGCCTCGGCGAGGAAGCCCTGAAGCCGACAGCCTACAGCGAGCACGACTGGGGGCTCGCCGATCCCTGGACCATCACCTGTGTCTCGGCAATCCCTCCGGGCTTCTGGAGCACCCATGGCGAGTCCCTCCACCCGAGCTGCGGAAACCTCTACTGGTCGGGAACGGAAACGGCGGACATCTGGGCCGGCTACATGGATGGCGCGGTGCGCTCGGGGCATCACAGCGCCCTGCAGGTCCTCAACGCATTGCGCCAGGTGTAGGAGAAAAAATGAAGAAGCTCATCGCACTGGGCGTGCTGGCCGTTATCGCGCTGCTTGCCGCCTTCTATGGCCGGGACTTGCTGGGCCTGTACCACCTGCAGAACTACATCACCACCTCGACCGAAGCCTACGAGGCGGAAGGTCCCTGGCCGCATCTGACGGATGTCTGCGCCGGTTGCCACGGTACCCGTGGCAGCTCGCTGCATCAGCGCTATCCGAGCCTGGCGGCACAACCCGCCCAGTACCTGACGACCCAGTTGCACAACTTCGCCAAGGGTCAGCGCATCTTCCCCAACATGCAGCCGTTGGCGATGACGCTCAGCGAGTCGGAGATCCAGCAGATCGCCGATTACTACTCCCGGCAGCCCGCCCCCGATAACGCTAGCTTCAGAGCAGACAGCGGGCTCCAGGCATCAGGCAAGCAGCTGGTGGCTACGCGAGGTTGCGTTGCCTGCCATGGCGAGAAGCTGCAGGGGCAGGGCCAGTTCCCGCGCCTGGCGGGGCAGGGCTACGAGTACCTGGTGGCACAGCTCGACGCCTTTGCCAGCGGCCATCGTAGCGAGCCCACCGGTGCCATGAAGGCCATGGCCGCTGCTTTGTCGGCGGACGAGCGAAAAGCCGTCGCGACCTATCTCGCGAGCCTCGCAACACAAAACAAATGACCGATTGAACATACAGAAACGAATCGAGAGCACCCACATGAGCTTTAGAGAATTCGCCGTTTGCCTTGCAGCATTCCTTCTCATCTTGTCCGGGCTTGTATTCGGCATCAAGTTCCTCAGAAAGCGGAACTACCTATTGGGACTGGAGTGGCTGGTCGTGGCCTTCTCGGCAACCAACGCGCTTCTATATTTCACGATGGGCTGGGTGGCATCCAGCTACATCTCGCTCTTCTGCGACGCCTTCTCGCGCGGCTTCGGCATCCCGATCGTCGCAGTCATTGGCATGATGGCGGTGACGCACGGCTACAAGCCATCGATCGCCAAGGACTTCCTCTTCTTTGGCGCGGCGATCGCCGGCACCTTCGTGCTGGTCCTGTCCAGTGCTATCGCCAAGCCGCTGCCGTATTTCTACGTGGTCATGTGGAGCCTCTACTCGGTTTACCTAGCGTTCGTCATCTGCAAACTGGCGAATGTCGGCGAGTACCTGCATGCAGTGGGGTTGACCGTCTCGCTGTTGGCGGGCCAAGCGATCGCCACCATCTACGATTTCTACAAAATTCCCGGCGACGACGAGACGAAAACCGTCTTCTACACCTTCGCCATGCTGGTCTGGGCCTACAACATCGGGCAGACGTACTTCGCCTACTGCGCCTTGGAGCGCGGCGGCAAGAAGGCCGGGGCCGTTTTGCAGGCTCGGTGATGGACGCCCGTTGCCTAGCGAATTCCTTGAAGCAGTCCTGATACGTAGAGGCCACGATGAGTGCCGATAACAATGAACTGCCTCAGCAGGCACGCCAACGGCGTTTGCTGCTGCAGGCACTGGGTAGCGCAGCCGTGATGGGCGGCCTGTCGCTGAGCGGGAGGGCAGCAGCACAGGCTTTGCAGTCCTCCTCCGATGATGTGCTCGATGTGGCGATCCTCGGTGGCGGCCTTGCCGGCCTTACCGCCGCGCGTGACCTGCTGAGTGCCGGTTGCGAGTCCTTCGTGGTGCTCGAAGCGAGGGGCCGGGTGGGTGGCCGGACCTACAATCACGACCTGGGCAAAGGCGTCGTTTCGGAGGCCGGCGGGCAATGGATCGGCCCGGGCCAGACCGCCGTCATGGACCTTGCCCGGCAGTTGGAGGTGGATACCTTCCCCACTTATTACCAGGGCAAGACCGTCTACCTGATGGACGATGCCCGAGTCGAGGAAGACGCCAGCGGTGGCCCGAACTCCAATGCCGCGCTGGTCGGCAAGCTGAACGAAATGGCCCGCTCCGTGCCCGCCGCCACGCCCTGGACGGCGCCGGATGCCGAGGCGCTCGACCAGCGGACCATCGGTCAATGGCTGGCGGAGCAGGGGGCGAGCAAGCTGGACAGGATTGGTTTCGACATGTCCATCAGCCTGAGCTTCGGCAGCTCGCCGGCCGGCGTGAGCCTGCTGCACTACCTGTCGATCATCAATACCTCGGGCTGCAGCCTAGAACGCCTCGAAGGCATCAAGGATGGTGCGCAGGAGACGCGTTTCGTTGGTGGCTCGCAGATCCTCAGCACCCGGATGGCCCAGGGGCTGGGCGACAAGGTCAGGCTCTCCTGCCCTGTGCGCCGGATCGTCGGCTGGGATCGGGATGTCGTCGAATTGCACACCGACCAGGGCGTCATCCGCGCTCGCCAGGTCATCGCCGCGATCAATCCCGCGCTGTGCAACCAGATCGCGTTCGACCCTCCGCTGCCCGAAGGGCGCGCGCAGTTGCAGCGCCTGTGGCCCGCACATGCGCCGATGCGCAAGACCGTGCACGTCTACGAGCGGCCTTTCTGGCGCGACAAGGGGCTGAACGGCCAGATCGTCCAGGTGGAAGGGCCGCTGATCTGGGCCTATGACAATTCGCCGCCGGACGGCAGCGTTGGCGTCCTCAACGCCTTCGTCCGGACCGGGCAGTTGCCCAGCGACCCTGCGCGCGCGCGTGACATCCTTTCCGCCATTTTCGCCCAGGGTATCGGGGATGAAGCCCTGCACCCGCTGCAGTTCCACGACCACGACTGGGGCAAGGTCGACCCCTGGTCGCTGACGTGCATCGCCCCCATGCCGCCGGGACTGTGGACCAGACTGGGCCAATTCCTGCGTCCTTCGGTTGGGCGACTGATCTGGTCCGGTACCGAAACCGCGGAAATCTGGCCGGGTGCCATGGATGGTGCGGTTCGCTCCGGCCATCGTGCGGCGCTGGAAGCCCTTCAAGGACTGGTTCAAGACAGGAAGCGTGCATGATGAAGCGAGTCATTCTTGCGGTCTCCGCGCTGGCGGTGGTCGCCGCTGCCGCAGCCGCGATCGTCTACGGGCCGCCGATGTGGGAGGGCTACCGCTTCATGGAGGCACTGGATGCCCACGACGCCCAGTACCAGGCCAACGGTGGCGCCTGGCCGCAGCAGCAGGACACCTGTGCGCTGTGCCACGGCGCCAATGGCCAGCCCGGCAACGGCCGTTATGCGGCGCTGGCCGGGCAGTCGGCTGCGTATCTGGAGGCTCAGTTGCACGCCTTCGCCCAAGGAAGCCGGCGCAGTGGGCCGATGGAGGCGCTCGCGGCGAGCCTGAGCGACGAGCAGATCAAGTCGCTGGCAAGCTACTACGCGCGACAGAAAGCGGGAATCACCGAGACGGTCATCGTGGATCGGGCGCTGGACGAGCAGGGCAAGGCGCTGGTGGCTGCGCGGGGTTGCGCCGCCTGCCACGGTGAGGGCTTGTCAGGTGGGCAGATCGGTCCGCGCATCGCCGGGCAGGGGCAGTACTACCTGAAGGATCAGCTCGATGCCTTCAGGCAGGGGCGGCGCAAGGACCCGAGCCAGGCCATGAATGCCATGGCCGCGACCTTGAGCGATGCGGATATTGCGGCGGTATCCCACTATCTGGCCAATCTGGCGCCCAGTGCCAGTCACTGAGCGCAGGCCGGTGAGCAGCGATGCTCATCGGCCTGGCCGTCCGGTAGGGAAATGCCAGGGCTCATTTCTTCCCGGCGCGGCCCTTTCCAGTGGCGGCCGGCTTCGCCTGTGCCACCGGAGGTGTGATCAGGGCAAGGACGGCACTGAGCAAGGCCTTCTTCCTGGCGGGGGTGAACCGGTTGGGCTCGATGGGCTTGGCCATCATCCAGCCATCGCCCATGGCACTGATCAGGTCGGAGAGCACGGAGGCGTCGATATCATCACGGATCATGCCATCCCGCTGCCCCTGGGCCAGAATCGAGGAGAAAACCTCCCTGAAGCGCGAGTAGCGCAGTTGGAAGACTTCGGCAAACGCCGGTTCATGTCGGGCATGGGCCATCAGCTGGAACAGCGCCAGCCAGGAGTTGGGCTCATCGGCCTTGGTCCAGTTCAGCCATTCCTTGATCAGCTCACCGATATCGAAGGATTCGACGTCTGCATCCAACAGGGTGTCGAACTCGTCGAACAGGTACTGCACGGCCGCCGTGACCATCTCTTCCTTGTTGGCGAAGTAGTAAGTTACGGCGCCGGTGGTGCACCCGGCCTGTTGCGCAACCTTGCGCATCGAGGCGCCGGCATAGCCTTCCTGGGCGATCACCGCGATCACCGCCAGCAGCAGTTCAGTTCGTTTTTCTTCATGATTGCCGACGGGCCTGCCGCGGCGTGCGCGCTGTACGGGTTTGGCTTCGGTGGTCGGGCGGCGAGTGCCCGCGGGGGCGGAGCGGCGAGAGTCAGGCATGGCGTCAGTGTATTCCGAGCGTGAAGGTTCGCGGCACAGGCGATCGAGGCGCCCAGCATAGGAAATTTACCGGGCGAACGCACCTGCTCCAGGGAAGGCGTCAGTCATCCGCCCGGAATATCGACGGGGTAATGCTGGTGAAACGGGGGACATCCTGCATGACCTCGAGAGTCTGCGGGGAAGACAGCGCCGCATCGATGGCGGCCTGGTCGCGGAAGCGCATGATCACCATCGCCACCAGTGGCTGCGCGCCGGCTGCTGGAAAGAGCACCTCGGCCGACTCCAGCCCGAATGCGGCCCAGGCGTCCTGCACCAGTGGAATGTGCGTGGCCAGGTAATAGTCACGATCGAAGGTTGCGTTTTCGCTGATCGGGTAGCTGACTGTCAGAGTTGCCATGGCTGCTTTATCTCCTTGTGCTTGGGCACGTCATGAGCCTCGGGGCCCATACGGCCCGCCGAGGCTCTCATGTTTCAGGCCTTGCCGCTACCGGCTACGGCCATGGCGCGAACCTCTACGCGCAGCTCGGGCAGCGCCAGTTGCGTGATGCCCACCGCGGTCCAGGCGGGATAGCGGCTGGGGAAATACTCATCCTTGACCTGGCCGAAGGCGTGGACTTCCCCTTGCAGGTCGGTATGGAAGGTCGTCAGTTCCACGACGTCGTCCAGGCTCGCGCCCGCTTCTTCCAGGACGTTTCGCAGGGCTTGGAAGGCCAGGTGGGACTGCTGGGTGATATCCTCGCCAATGGTCATATCGGCAGCGATGCCTACCTGGCCGGATACCCAGATGATGTCACCCACACGGTTGGCCTGGGAGAAGTGATAGTTGTCGTAGATCGCCTGGGTGTGGGGAGGATTGATCAGCTCCCGCTTCGAAGGTTGAGCACTCACGGCATGTCTCCATTTATGGGTTTTGTTGGATGACGCGGAAGCAGAAGGGGACCGATGCGCGACCTCGCCGACCCTGCAGGTGGGCTACAGGATTGCCCGGCAGCGCATCGGTGCCCCCTTCCGCTGATCAGCAGCGTAGCAATTGCTCGAATTATGAGCAACGACTGTTATTTTAATTGTCCAGCGATCATGCTTAGGCTGACGCGCGGGGGTGCATCGCGTGCCGCACTGATTCCGGTTTCACTGGCAGGTGGTGCCGAGGGGAGTGCGTGAGAGGTGCTGGGCGCGATTGACCCGCAGGGGAGGGAAAAGTGGAGCGTCCTTGCTCCGGAAACCGGTGTGCCACAGCGCTGGGTCAGGGGCCTGCGCCATGGCTGTCAGGCGTCACGATGTTCTGGGAGCGCCTGTCCAACCCGTATGCCGGTTGACGAAGCTGATGATGCTTCGTTTGGCCTCGCGTGCCTGGGGCAGTGCGGCAATCATCTGGAACACGTGCGGGAGCCGCTCCCAGACCTCGAGCTGAACCTGCACGCCCGCTGCAAAAGCCCTGGCAGCGGCACGGGTGGCGTCATCCAGCAGCATTTCTGTACTGCCAACCTGGAGCAGCAGGGGCGGCAATCCGCTGAAGTCACCGAACAGCGGGGAAACCGAAGGATGGGAGTGCATCTCGGCGGGTGCGTAGTAGCCACGGATGGCGACTGCGAACGCCAGCGTGAACATTGGGTCGCGCCGGGCGTTGTACAGGCCACTGGCGCCGCTGAGCGTGAAGTCCAGGAAGGGCGACAGCAGTGCCGCGCAGCTGGGCAGCGGTTTGTTCGCCGACTTCAGGTGCTGCAGCATGGCCAGCGCGAGATTGCCACCGGCGGAATCACCGGCAACGACGATGTCGCTGGGGGCGACGCCCTGGTCCAGTAGCCACTGATAGGCCGTCAGGCAGTTTTCCAGGGCCGTGGGGTAGGGGTGCTCGGGCGCAAGGCCATAGTCCACCAGCAGCGCTCTCGCCCCCAGGGGCTTGCACCAGGACGCCGCCATGCTGGCATACATGTCGGCCGTATAGGCTACGAAGGCCCCGCCATGGATGTAGAGGAGTACGCGCTCCGGCCGGCTGCCACGGTGTGACAGCCATTGGGCACGAACGCCGTCGCAGTCGACGTTTTCGCGCCTGACCTCGGCCAGTATCGCGCGCGGTGCTTGCCGATCCAGCTTGGCCATCTGCCCGCGCAGTTTCGGGATATCGATGTGCAGGCCGTGCCTCCACTTGGTGGACACGCGCAACAGCAGGTTGAGTAGTTCGCGGGTCCAGACGCCCCCACCAGGCTTCATGAAGCGGGTGTACGAGGGGGCACTGGTCAAGCGTCGTTCATGCTGTGTCATGGGGCACCTCAGCGCGGGGAGGGCGCGGCTTCCGGCCAGCGGTAGGCGCTCAGCTGCTCGCGCAGCTGCACCTTGCTGACCTTGCCGGTGGCGGTATGCGGCAGCTCGTCGATGAACACCACGTCATCGGGAATGCAGAACCTGGCGACCTTGCCAGGGTATTCGGCGAGGATTTCCTCCCGGCTCACTTCCCGGTCGGTTTTCTTCACCACCACCAGCAGCGGGCGTTCGTCCCACTTCGGATGGGCGATGCCCAGGGCCGCTGCTTCAGCGACCGCAGCATGGCTCATGGCGATGTTTTCCAGCTCGATGGAGCTGATCCATTCGCCCCCGGACTTGATCACGTCCTTGGAGCGGTCGGTGATCTGCATGAACCCATCGGCATCGAGGGTGGCGACGTCCCCGGTGGGGAACCAGCCGTCCAGCAGCGGGCAGGCATCCTTGCGGTAATAGCTGTCGAGCACCCAGTGGCCGCGAACCAGCAGGGCACCCGAGGTCTTGCCATCGCGAGGCAGCTCGTTGCCGTCGTCATCGACGATCTTTAGGTCGATGCCGAAGGGCGGACGGCCCTGCTTGACCCCGATGGCGAAGCGCGCTTCCTCGTCGAGGTCGAGGTGCGACTGCTTGAGCGTGTTGACCGTGCCCAACGGCGACATCTCCGTCATGCCCCAGGCATGCTGGATGCGGATGCCGAACTCCTGGTGGAAGGCTTGCATCAGCGCGGGTGGGCAGGCGGCGCCGCCGACGATCATGCGCTGCACGCTCGACAGTCGAGTGGCGTTCTTGCGCAGGTGCTGTAACAGGCTCAGCCAGACGGTCGGCACGCCGGCGGAGAAGGTCACCTGCTCATTCTCGAACAGCTCGAAAAGGCTCTCGCCGTCGAGCGCGGCACCGGGAAACACCAGCTTGGCGCCGACCAGAGGGGCTGAGTAGGGCAGACCCCAGGCATTGACGTGGAACATCGGGACGACCGGGAGGATCACATCGCGGGCGGACAGGCACAGGGCGTCCGGCAGCGAGCTGGCGAATGCGTGCAACATCGTCGAGCGGTGGGAGTACAGCACGCCCTTAGGGTTGCCGGTGGTGCCGGAGGTGTAGCACAGCGTGGCAGCGCTATCTTCGTCCAGGCGCGGCCAGATGAACTCGGCGGATTCCGCGGCGAGCAGTTCCTCGTAGCACAGCAGGTTCGGAATGTTGGCCGCCGGCATGTGCTGGCGATCGGTCATCGCTACCCAGTACTTAACGCCGGGGCAGTGGGGGGCGATGCTCTCGACCAGGGAGGTGAAGGTCAGGTCGAAGCACAGCACGTAATCGTCGGCATCATTGACTATCCAGCCGACCTGCTCCGGGAACAGGCGTGGATTGATCGTGTGCGTAATGGCGCCAAAGCCGGATACGCCATAGTACAGCTCCATGTGCCGGTAGCCGTTCCAGGCCAGGGTGCCGACGCGATCGCCATTGCGGACACCCAGCCGGCACAGGGCGTTGGCCAGCCGTTTGCTGCGCGCATGGGCGTCGGCATAGGTGTAGCGGTGAATGCCGCCCTCGAGGGTTCGCGAGACGATCTCGGTGTCGCCGTGGTATCGCTCGGCATGCTCCAAAAGTGAGGAGATGATCAGCGGCAGCTTCATCATTTGGCCTTGCATGTTTCTACCCGTTCTTATTGGTTTTAATCGCTGGGCGCGCGCCCGCGAGAGACCTGCTGATCTCGCACCGCGCGCCTACCTCTGGATGGTGATGCTCAGCCGACGGCGCGCCGGGAAACAGGCGGATTGACCTGGCGCAGGTTCGGTCTGAACGGCGTGAATTTCAGGCGGCTGTCCTCGATCGGGTCCTTGAGCATCATCTTCTTGTCCAGGCTGTAGTTCATGAACACCTTCCAGGGGTAGCCCTTGCCCTGGCGCGGCAGGAAGTTCTTGTCGCGCTGGATGTAGCCCGACTTCATGGAGTCCATGATCCCGTCGTTTAGGGCGTTGCCTTCGTCGTCATAGGGCGCCACGACCTCGAGCTGGTAGCGATCCATGTACTTGAACAGGCGGCACAGGTACTTCGCGGCGAGACTGACCTTCAGCGTCCAGGAAATGTTTGTGTAGCCGAAGATCCACGCCAGGTTGGGCATGTTTTCCAGCAGAACACCCTTGTAGGTCATCTGTTCGTTGACGGGGTAGGGGACGCCATCGATGGACAACTCCACGCCGCCGAGCAACTGCAGCTTTAGGCCGGTCGCCGTGACAATGATGTCCGCGGCCAGTCGCTTGCCGGACTTCAGTAGAATGCCGTTCTCGGTGAAGCGCTCAATGTGGTCGGTCTCGACGGAGGCCTTGCCCTGGCGGAACGCCTTGAACAGGTCACCATCCGGGACAGCGCAGAGCCGTTCGTCCCAGGGCTGGTAACTGGGAGTGAAGTGACGCATATCAACGCCCGGACCGACTTGCCGGCGCACGTGGGACAGGAGGAACTTGCGCATCAGCTTCGGCCATTTGCGGCAGGCAATGTAGACGGCGCGGTACATCAGGATGTTGCGCTTGCGTGCCAGCAGGTAGGCCCAGTTGCCCGGCAGGATGCGCGACAGCACGGCGGTCAGCTTGTCTTCGGCGGGCAGCGAGTAGATGTAGGAGGGCGAGCGCTGAAGCATGGTGACGTGGTCGGCCTTGTCCGCCATGGAGGGGATCAGCGTGGCCGCCGTTGCGCCGCTCCCGATGACGACGACCTTCTTGCCGCTGTAGTCCAGGTTCTCGGGCCAGTGCTGCGGGTGAATGCGGATACCCTTGAAGTTCTCCTGACCCGGGAAATGGGGGAGGAAACCCTCATCGTGATTGTAGTAACCGGTGGCGCAGATCAGGTATTTGCAGCGGTATTCGCGAACGACCCCAGTCTCCTCGTGGAGTGCGCTGACGATCCAGAGCCGATCCTGGGTCGACCAGTCCGCCCCGGTGATCTTCAGGCCATAGTGGATCTTGTCGCTGATGCCGAATTCATGCGCCGTTTCCTGGATGTACCGGCGCAGCGAGGTGCCGTCGGCCAGGATCCGGGTGCTGCGCCAGGGGCGAAACTTGTAGCCGTAGCTGAGCATGTCCGAGTCGGAACGGATGCCGGGGTAGCGGAACAGATCCCAGGTGCCTCCAATGCGATCGCGTCGTTCCAGAATGGCCAGGCTCTTGTCCGGGCACTCCTCGCGCAAATGGCAGGCGGTACCGATGCCCGACAGTCCTGCGCCAATAATCAATACGTCGTAATAATTTTTATTCATGACGTTCTCCGGACCTATTGCATGAACGATAAAACGGTTCCGGATAATTTATGTGTCAATGGGATTTTTATATTGACAATTGGCGACTGGTATTTGACATTGTGCGACATGTATAGCGATGTCGGAAGTGCGTGATGAGCAGCTTGATTCGGGCAACCAATCTATGGGGTTATGACGAATTGGTTCAAGAGTTGGGAGCCGATCCGAACAGGTTTTTATCGCGATTTCATATTCCGCCCGCCCGTCAACGCACGGATGATTCTTTTTATCTCTACCGCAACGCGGTGCTGATGCTTGAAGCAACGGCCGTCGAACTGAAGTGCCCGGATTTCGGCTTGCGCCTGGCCAAATGGCAGGGGCTTGAAATGCTGGGCGCCGTGGCGGTAATTGCAAGGAATTCGACTACGGTTCTTGACGCATTTCAAGCTATCGCCAACTACCTCTATATCCATAGCCCGGCATTGCTTTTGAAACTGCAAATAGACGAAGACGCGGGATGGGTGCAGTTCGAGTTCCAGATCAATGAACTGTCTACCCCCCAGCTTCGCCAGTCCTATGAACTGAGCATGGCCAATGCCATGCAGATACTGAAAATGCTCGCGGGGGAGACCGCGCACCCGATCTTGGTCTCCTTCCTTCACCCGAAGGTCAACGCCTTGAGCGTCTATGAAGGTGTCTTTGGCAGTGAGGTGTTGTTCGAGCAGAGTTGGTGTGGGTGGCGGGTTCCTCTTGCTCTGGTCAGACAGCCTATCGATCAGGCGGATGAGCAGACTTTATATTACGCAACCAACTACCTGAAGTCTCGCTATATGCCGGGAAGTGCCGACCTGACATTGCGAGTCGTTGAGTTGATCGGGCGACTTCTACCCACGGGGCAGTGCAATGTTGAGAATGTATCCATTGGGCTGGCCATGCATCCTAGAACTCTCCAGCGGCGATTGTTGAAGGAGGGGGTTCGATATGAAGACTTGCTGGATGGCGAACGAAAAACACTGGCCGATAAATACCTGAAAGAGTCGGGTTTGCATATGGTGCAGATTGCCGGACTCTTGGGGTATTCGGAACAGAGCGTATTCAGTCGATCCTGTCAGCGTTGGTTCGGAACGACGCCCCGGAAATATCGAGGCCAACTTCAGAAGGGTTGAAGTTGGCCGTGATTAAATTTCCGAGCCGATGTTCTTTCTGTTATCGACGAAGCAACTTGATTCCGAATGCCATCATCCAGGCGGGGAATATCAGGACGATAATGACCAGCAGCAGATAGGAAAGCTGGTCCACTTCCTGGAACATGCCTGCAATAAAGGCAATACCAAAGCACCAGCCGACGAGGGTGAGCGGCAGCAGAATGGAGCGGCTCCAACCTGCTTTCTTCAGCTGCGCCCCAACGACCAGCCCCCAGAACAGGACCAGAGGGCCTTCGCACCACCACAAGCCCTTCTGACTGGCGTTGGCGATTGCGGTCCAGGCGGCCTCGGCAGCGGCTTTAGTGGTCGCGTCCCCGGCGGCGTGAAGCTGCGCCAGGGGATTCACAGCGGCAAGCTGCAGGGAGGCGCCAGTAAGTCCCAGTACGACATAGATCGTAATCGCCAGTGCCGCCATATCGCCCTTGGTTCCCGCCTCCTGGCGTTGGGTGCTCCAGAGATAGCAGCCAATGGCGATCAGGGGCAGGTAGAACCCCAGCAGGTCTGAAAACATCGAGAAGCGGAAGAGTTGTCGTGCTTCTGCGGTCAGGGTGAGCATCGATGCCCCCTGCAGGGTGACTGCCATGTCACCGTTGGTGGCCGCCGCCATCAAGCCCACGTTGAGGTAGGCGAAGATTCCGCCAAGGATCGCGCTCCAGGCGGTCAGTCGCGCGGCAGTGTTCGAGTTTGCGTTCATGGTTCTCCACGAGCTCCGGGAGTGGTGGTCGGAATCGGTAGGTGGCGATGCCGATGGATCGCCACTGACCTCGGCGGACAGTCAACAGGAGCGCCGGCTGGTCTGCACTGGCATCCCTCGGGCACTTGGCTGGAGCAGCGACGAACGAGTGCCGAAGCATTTCCCAGAGCGCCTGGAACGGCTGCTGACTTTCGCGGACTCTATGCGCGCCTTCCATCTTTGCGCAACGACTGTTATGCAAAATAAATGATGGTGATATCTCGTCGCTGCCGTGCTCGCATGGGGGCGATCGGAGCAACCTGCGACCCGTGAATGAATAAACATAACGGATGTTGCGTAATTATTTTGGTCGTTGCTAGATTGGCGCTTCACATGCCGGCCGTGGATCGACGGCAAGTGCCCACTGGGGAACAGGGCGCTCCGGGAGAGGCGCGACACATTGTGGTCCGGGACGACCGTCTGCCCTGAGTTCGACGGGTTGTTGCAGCAATCCTGTAAAAGATGAATCCAGCCGTTCTGGCCCAAGAGGCCTGGGCGGGGTGTCCCGTGGGTGTAGAAATGAGTGACCTGATCCACTACCGCCTTGACGACTGCGTGGCTTTCATCAGCCTCGATCGTGATCCTCTCAACACCCTGGATCGTTCGTTGTGCCGGGCGCTGGTCGATGCGTGCGAACGCGCGGCCGCTGATCCGGCGGTTCAGGCCATGGTGATCCATGGCCACAACGGCCTGTTCAGTGCCGGGAGCGATGCAGGGGCGCCCAGCTCCGACGCTGATTCGGAGGGGTGGGGCATCCCCAGCACCTTGAGCCGATTGGCACGGATCCACAAACCGATGATCGCCGCGATCGGGGGCAAGGCTTTAGGCACCGGATTGGAGTTGGCGCTGGTGTGTGGATACCGGCTTGCTGAGCCCGAGGCCCGACTGGGGCTGCTGGATATCAGCGTCGGCCTGATTCCCGGGGGCGGTGGAACCCAGCGTCTACCGAGGCTGATCGGTGTCGAATCCGCGCTCAATCTGATCCTGTCGGGCGATCAGGTTAGCGCCGAGACAGCTCGCCTCCTGGGGATCGTCGATCGCCTGGCACCCAGCGCGGCGCTCCTGCTGGACGAGGCGCGCCACTATGCGCTTGAGCTGATCGCCTGTTACGCGCCTGCCCGACCCGCTGAAGCCTGGCCAGAGCCAGCAGAAGGGCTTCCTGATGATTTCCTCGCACGATATCGAATAGCTCATGAGCCGCGCTGGAGGAGCCGATTGGCACCACGGCTGGTGCTCTCTGCGATGGAGGCGGCCTGTCTGCTGCCCCTGGAAGAGGGGCTGGCGCGGGAGCTGGCGCTGTTCAAGCAGGCCGAGGCCTCCCGGCAAGCCAAGGCTCTGCGTCATGTGCACCTCGCCGAGCAGGAAATCGTTCGAGATCATGTCGCCGATTCGGCAACTGCACGCAGGCTCGGCAAGGTCGCCATTGTTGGGGCGGGTACCATGGGCGCCGAGATTGCCAGGAGTTTCGTCAATGCCGGTATTTCGGTGGCTCTCCTGGAATCCAATCGTCGTTCTCTGGAGAAAGGGCTGGCGCAGATCCAGGCTAGCTACCTGGCACTTGTCGACCAGGGCGCGATGGTTCGGGAACGCATTCGGCAGCGCATGGACCTGCTGTTCGGCACTTTGGATTTCAACGAGCTGTTCGATGCGGACCTCGTCATCGAGACGGTGGGAGGCACCCTCGAATCGAGGCGGCAGCTCTTCCTCCGCCTGGAAGAGGTCTGCAAGCCAGGCGCCATCCTTGCGACCGGTACTGCCTGCCACGAAGTGGATTCGATCGCAGAAGCCCTTTCACGGCCTGAGGCCCTGGTTGGTCTGCATTACTTCCGCCCAGCGGATGAAATGTTCCTGCTGGAAATTGTTCCGGGTGCGGCCACCAGCAGCGAGGCAGTCGCGGCCGTTGGTCAGCTTGCGCGCCAGGTAAGGAAACTACCGGTCGCTTGCGGGGCTGGATTCGGTTCCATCGGCAAGCGCATGTTCGAGGCCTACACCCGCGAGGCCAGCCGGTTGGTCCTTGAAGGCGCGTCGCCCGCACAGGTGGATCGCGCGCTGACCGCGCTGGACTTGAACATCGGGATCTTCAGTCTGCTGGACCTGATCGGTATCGATGTAAGCCGCATGCTGCAACTGGACCGGAGCATCTCGCATGTGAGAGATGCCAGTTACTGTCGTCTTGGCGAGGCGCTTTATTCGATGGGCCGCTTTGGCTGCAAGAGCGGCCGGGGGTTCTATCAGTACGATGGACTCCAGGCACAGGACGACGAGGAGGTCAACGCACTCGCGGTTCGCCTTGCCGACGAGTTGCGGATCGAGCGGCGTTCCCTGGATGACGAGGAAATACGTGAGCGGTGCCTGTTCGTGATGATCAACGAAGGTCTGCAACTGCTCGACGAGGGTGTCGCTCTACAAGCGCGGGATATCGACCTGGTGTGGGTTCACGGCTATGGCTTCCCGGCCCACCTGGGCGGCCCCATGCACTATGCCGAGCAGCTTGGGCTTGGCAACGTCCTGGCTGGAATTCAGCGCTATCGCAGTGCGCTGGGGGATTACGGCGAGCTGTGGTTCCAGCCGTCGAAGCTGCTGGACGCCCTGGTTACCGCGGAACGCGTTTGCCTGGAAAAGATTTGAGCCGGCCTTTCAACCCAATGTGGCGATCCTGCTGTTCGCCCGGAGTACGTTCATGCAAGACGATTTCACTCAGACCTTTTCCTTGGCCAACAAGACCGTTCTCATCACCGGGGCTTCGAGTGGCATTGGTGCGCATCTGGCGAAGGTAGCGGCTCGTGCTGGTGCGCGCGTGGTACTGGCGGCTCGACGAGTCGAGCGTCTGCAGGAGCTGGAGAAGGATATCGAGTGGTACGGGAAGCAGGCCTTTTCGGTTTCGATGGATGTTACCGATCGTACAGGCGTAGAAGCGGCATTCGACGCCGCCGAGGCACGCTTTGGCGTGGTCGACGTGGTGCTCAACAACGCCGGTATCGGCAATGGGCAGCGTCCGCTGGACATCGATGAAGAGAGCTGGCGCTTGATGCTGTCGACGAACCTCGATGGGGTCTGGCGTGTAGCCCAGGTTGCGGCACAGCGCCTGGCAAGGCACGGACGTTCTGGCAGTATCGTGAACGTCGCATCAGTGCTGGGGCTGCGCGTCGCCACCGGATACAGTCACTACTGCGCCGCCAAGGCTGGCGTCGTGCAGCTTACGAAGTCGTTGGCGTTGGAGCTTGCCCGTTACCACATCCGCGTAAATGCCATTGCTCCGGGCTATTTCAGCACGGAAATGAATGCGGACTTCTTTGCCGGCGGGAAGAGCGATGACTACATCCGCTCCGCGGTGCCGCTGCGCCGCCTGGGCAACCTCACCGAGCTGGAGGGGCCTTTCCTGTTGCTCGCCAGCGACGCCGGCTCGTTCATGACCGGCAGTGTCCTGGCTGTTGACGGTGGGCACCTGGTCAGCAGTATGTAAGCGGTGCGGTTCGCCCTATCAGGAATGCGAAGGGGCTCGTTCGGGGCCCCTCGCTGGCGTCGATGCCGTGTCAGGCCGGTTCGGCCTGCGTTGATGCCTGCCTGGCCGCGGTCACCTTCGACGAGCAGCGCAGGAAACGATAGTCATGGGCTGGGAGGTGCCGCGTGGCCAGCCAATAGCGCCAGGTGGACCAAGGCCACATGGAGAAATTCTTGCCGTCGGCCTGCTGGTACCAGCTGACGCAGCCGGAGTTCCAGACAGTGCCTTTGAGGGCATCCTGTACGCGCTCGTTGAAGCGGCGCTGGGCGTCAGGCCTGACGTCCAGGAAATCGGCGCCCCGAGCGCGCAATGCCTGTATCGACTCGAGGATGTAGTGCACCTGAGCCTCGATCATGAAAATGATCGAGTTGTGCCCGAGCGCGGTATTGGGGCCGACCAGCTGGTGCAGGTTCGGGTAACCGGCGACATGAACGCCCAGGTACGCTTCAGAACCGTCCTTCCAGTCTTTCATCAGTTCATGACCAGGCAGGCCGCTGCACGGGAAGTCCTTCATGTACAGGCGCGGATCGACCTGGAAGCCCGTGCCGTAGATGATGCAGTCGACCAGCAACTCGCGTCCGCTGCGAGTCACGACTGAGTGTTCGCGAATCTCGGCGATACCGTCATCGACCAGCTCGACGTTCGCCCGGTTGAACATCGGGTACCACTTGTTGGAAATCAGGATGCGCTTGCAGCCGAGCACATAGTCGGGCGTAAGTCGACGGACCAGGTCCGGATCCTGCACCTGGTGGCGGATGAACAGACCTGCCAGTGATTGCAGGCGCCGCGCCAGCCAGGGCGTGAAGATTGGCCATACGCGCGATTCGTTGCTCCAGTACAGCCGTGCGCGATGCAGCTTTCGCAGGAGCGGGACGCGAGCGAAGAGCGTCTTTCGCCACTGCGGATAGCGGCGCGTGTCGCGCGGGATGACCCAGGCAGGGCTGCGTTGCAGGACGTAGAGCTTATCAACCGCGGGAGCGATTTCCGGACAGTACTGGATCGCGCTTCCGCCGGTGCCGATGGAGATCACCCGTTTACCCCTGAGGTCGTAGCCGTGATCCCATTGGGCGGAGTGGAAGCTCTTGCCCTTGAAGCGTTCGATACCCTTGAACCTGGGGGTGGACGGTACATGGAGGGGGCCTGAGGCCAATACCACGTGTCGGGCGATGACTTCGTCTCCGCGCGTGGTGTTCAGGTGCCAGTGGCCTGTCGATTCATCGAAGTGCGCCGCGCAGACCTCGCTACCGGTGCGAATGTAGCGGCGCAGGCCATAGCGCCTGGTGGTATCGAGGATGTAGTCCTGAATCTCGTTCCAGGGTGCATAGCGTTGGCTCCAGTCCGCCTTGCCAGCGAAGGAAAACGAGTAGAGGTGCGATTGCACGTCGCAGGCGGCGCCTGGATAGCTGTTGTCTCGCCAGGTGCCGCCGACCTCATCTGCCTTTTCCAGCAGAACGAAGCGCGACTCACCGCGTTCGAGCAACTGAATGGCGGTGCAGAGGCCGCCGAAGCCGGCGCCGATAATCGCCACTTCGACGGTGAGTGGGGAAGAGGGGTTGGCAGATTCTGAGAGGACGCTACGGTCGGTCATTGGACGGCTCCATTGTTGTTGTGCGTGCTGGCACTTTAATGGGCCGACTTTTCGTGGGGATATGTTAGTGTTTCAGGCGAAGTTGATCTTTTCGGCAAGCCCTCATGACGACCCAACCTGTACTGGCTCTGCTCTACATGTTCAATGCGTTGCGCGCGCAGGGCCTGGATCCGGTGCCGTTGCTCGCCGATCACGGCTTGAACGAGGCGCAGTTGTCTCCTGCCGCGCGAATCGAGCGAGGCTTGGCCCTGCGCCTGATATGCGACTTGGCTCGTCTCTTGCCGAGGGAGGACCAGGGACTGGTCCTGGGACAGGCCTTCGGGTTCGCAGGCTATGGTCCGATCAGTTTTCTGTTGTTGACCAGTGAAACGGCCTATGAGGCCTTGCAGTCCGGCCTGCGTTATCAACGGCAGACCTTCCTGTTCAGCCCGCTGAGGTTCGTTCCGGGCGAACGCGAGAGCGCACTGTGCTTTGATCCACTGGAGCTGCCTGACCCGGCGCGACGTTTCCTGATCGACATCGAGATGGTCGGTACCTACAAGTTGATGCTTGACCTGTTGGCCGGCCTGAAGAAATCACCACTCGCGACATGGGTGGAGGTTCCTTACCCGACGCCTGCCGACATCGAACCCTATACATCTTTTTATGGCTGCCCGGTTCGTTTTGACAGCGACTGCGCGCGTATCTGGATACGCAATGAGCTGTTGCAGGAGCGCCTGCCCAGTGCTGACCCAACGGCGAATGGCTACTACCGCGGGCAGTGCGAGGAGTGGCTGCGGCGGCAGGCCGTAGAGCCGGAGTCCGTCAACCTGGCGGAGCAGATACGAAATCACCTGGCGCTGTTCCAGTCCGGGTTCCCTGCCGCCTCCCAGGTGGCACGGGCGTTTGGCATTGCCGAACGTACATTGCGGCATCGTCTGGCGGGGGGCGGCTGCAGTTTTCGCCAGTTGCTCGATGAGGCGCGATTCGCTCGCGCCCGCACCTTGCTCGGCGAGTCACAGCAGTCGGTCGAGCAGGTGGCCATGTCGCTGGGCTATGCCGAGGCGGCCGCCTTCATTCATGCCTTCCAGCGTTGGGCCGGGTGTTCGCCTGCAGCCTGGCGGCGATCATGGTCTGGCTGACGACAATCGTCCAGCATTGGCTGATCGGGCAAGCGCCGGCTCAGCAGCGGTGGTAGATTGCATCCCCGTCGACGCAGACCTGTCCTTGCGCCATAAGCTCGCCCAGGTGCTGCGAAATCGTGCGCGCCTCGGCATCCTCTACCCAGGCCGCATTGAAGCCCGGCGGGTACAACAATCGGCGTTCGACCAGTTGGGGCAATGACTGCGGCTTCTCGTCCAGCCATGCCAGGAGCCGGCGCTCGCGTTCGTCTATCTTGGCCGTGAAGATGGCCAGGTCGTGGAGGAACCGCTCGCGGTCGGTGTAGACGCCGCGATGGTGCGAAGTGACCCAGATCCGTGCCGGTATGGTTGCCAGGCGCGCCAGGCTGATACGGAAGTCATGCAGGCTGGAACAGGCGTCTCCGTAATAGGGACCGAATCCGGTCAGGTCGATATCGCCAATGAACAACACACCTTCCGGCTCGACCAGCAGGACCGTATGGCCAGCGGTATGGCCGGGCATGTGGATGGCGTGGATGCTGGATTGGCCGACATCCCACGACGCGCCGTCGGAGTAACCCTGCGCATCGGGGCGGGGTGCGTAATGGAACTCGCGCTGGAACTTGTGCAGGGTCTCCAGGGCGCGCGCGCCATCGCTTATGCCAAAGGTTGCGAGCATTCCTTCCCAGCTGCGGGCAGCCTGAAGATCGGCTTCATGCACGTAAACCCGCGCATCGGGCAGTCGATGCAGCCCGGCCATGTGGTCTTCATGCACGTGCCCCATCACGACCAGCTCCGTTGCGTCGAACAGCGGGCCGATGTGATTCGAGACAACTGGAGTATCGAAAGCCGCGAGGGTGTCCGAACCGCGGATCAGCACCTGGTTGCCATCCGGGTATTTGCCATTCTTCTCGCCGAAGAAGACCGATACGTGCCCGAAGTCGCATCGCTCGATACGGACTTCCGGGCTGGATTGGCTATGGGTCGACACCTTGTTGGACATCCTCGCGGCTTCCCCTCAGATCAGTTGCTTGAATACGGGGGAGCGGAATGGCTCGCCTGGGTTCAGTTTCGCCATTTCGTCGACGAACAGGCCGCCATTGCGTGCGAAATACGGATGCGTATCGGGCAGGGCACGGAACGTGGCATCGTCGCCGAAGAAGCGCAGGACCAGAGTATGACGGGTCGGACATTGAGCGTCGACGCCGGCGCCGCCATGCAGGGAGCGGGGGTGGATCAGGACCACATCCCCTGGCTCCACGTCCCAGGAGAGGATGTCGTAGGCGTCGGGGTTGGCCGCAAGCTCCGCGTCGATGTTTGGCAGGCGGGGCAGTACGTCGCCTTCGAAAAGCGGTTCGGTCGGGTCATTGGGGTTGGCGAAGGTGGTGCCGTTGTACTGGATGCCGTGGTGCGAGCTGCGCACAATCTCCAGGGCGTTCTTCTTGGGAATCGACTGGAAGCTGATCCAGGCGTTACCCCAATGCGCGCCGGCCCACGGTAGATATGCAGTGTCCTGGTGCCAGCAGCTGCGGGCGCCTTTCCCACCGGATTTGAGGAACACCTCTTCGGCGAAGTACCAGACATTCTGCGATCCCCACAGCTCAGCAAACAGCTGGGCAAAGGGCAGGGTGGTCACCAGTTCATCCAGGCGGGGCTTGGCGAGGGGATTGGCGTTATCGACATGCGAACGATGCTCGGTGCCGTCGAACATCGAGGAGGCATTCGGGCCTGGATTCTGGATAGCCCAGTCGAAAGCCTCTCGACATCTGGCCAGTTGCTCCGGATTCAGGCAACCCTTGATGATAATGGCGCCGTCTCGGTGGAATGCGTCACGCAGTGATTGGTCCATTGCGATATCTCCAGTTCTTATTGGCGTTGTAGTGGCCGAGGAGGTCGGCTTTTTTAGATATCAATCGTTACGTTAATTAGGTACTACAGACTGGCTGTCGTCAAGAAACATGATTTGACTTGTGAATGGGGTGTGATCGGAAAAGGGCTAGATCGTCGGCAGCGCCGGCCGGCTGCATGAGTGGGGCTTGTGGCCACGCAGCGGGGGAGATGGGCCAACCTGCAGATCAGTACCGGGACCGTGCGGGTAGGTCGCAACCAATGCCAACGTTATCGGCCATGTGGGCAGGACTTCGGTGGTTGACCGGGCAGGGCGCTGGTCACATTGGCTGTACCACCGGTAGTCATCTTGAGGAAGAGATGACTACCGGCGGTTCAGGTCAGGATGCGCTTCCGGCTAGGCCTTGACTAATACGCGCCTGGGCAAACGGACCGACAACAGTGTGGCGATGGCGGCCATGATGATCGCAGTTAGCAAGGCTGGGGCGGGGTCACTGTGGACTGCAAGCGAAGCAATGAAGGGTCCCATCGCCTGGCCGAACAGTTGCGCCATAGGGATGACCGTTGCAACCCGTCCGGTCCGGTCTACGTCAATGGCCAGCGTCGACTGGAAGGGCACGATGAAGATGCAGGTTATCTGGTAGGCGCATAGCAGGACTGCGAAGCGGTAGAGATCACCAGCATGCGTTGCGAACATGGCTGTTCCGATGATCATCATCCCCAGTGACGCAACGAAGACGGTGATTCCGGGGCGAAAGCGTTGCACGGTGATCATGGAAAGACTCGCGCCCACTACGCCGACCAGCAGGGTGGCGGATACCAGAGAACGAATGCCCTGGGCGTCATAGCCCACGGATTCTCCCAGCGGCTCGAGATATGCCCAGAAGGCGCTGATAGCAGCTACCTGAAGAAATGCTATGGCCAACGGCTTGAAATGCTGCGGTCGCCAAATAAAACCATGGCTTCCATTGCCAGGTAAGGACTCCAGCGCTTGGGGTATAAGCAGCGAGAGCAGCATTGAGAGGCCGCAGAGAGCTGCCAGGGCCACGAAGACGCTTTGCGAGCCGTAAACGGGAATGGTGAATACTGACAGGGCGGCTGCCGCGGCGGCTTGCGAAAGCAGTTGCAGGAAAACGGAGACTGCGAAGTAAGGGGTTGGATTGCTTGCTCGGACTACTACTGCCGTCGCGATCCAGACCAATATGCCTTCGGAGAGACCCGTTGCGCCGCGCAGGGCGATGATCGAGAGCTCTGTAGGAGCTGTCAGGCACAACAGATTGGTCAGTAAGCCTGCCAGGCTGGCCAGAATGCTGGCCGTGCGCACCCTGTTCAGCCTGACGTACAGGCTGGCGATAAAGATTCCGACGACCAATGCCAACAGCTCGGTCATGACAAAGAGCCCGACCTTGTCCAGGCTCAGTCGGCCTTCACTGAGCAGTGCGCCGATGAATACCGGGTAGATACCGCCTATGAGTACGCTGGCGCAGGCGATTGCCAGCGCCGAAAGGACGTTCGTCCTGGTGGGAACCAAATCATTTGCCGACACTATCGTGACCTCGGTGGATGAAAGGCAGGACTGATGGCCGTGTTGCTGCAGAGCCATTCATTTTGTTGTTGTTCTGATAACCCGCCTCATACCTGAGGCCGGACGACCGTCGGTCGCCTGAGATCCATGCGCTTGAAATCGCGCTTGGCTGTCCGTCTCACATGGCCTACATCCCCCATTATTCGGAGATGAACACATTGTGATAACGACAGTTATATGATTTTAGGCTAGGGGCCTTTTCTGCAGCCGACAAGTGGCGAATCAGCCTTATCAATGAGCTGTGTCGAAGGCAATCAGATGCAGTGATTGTTCAGCGATGAACGGCCGGCAAGACGTCGGACGAGGAGGGGAAGGCGGGGTGGCGTCGCTGATGCCGCCAGGCTGGAGGAGCGGAGATACAGGACCACCAGCCTGCATGTTAGGCAGACTGGTGGTGCACTTCAGGCGGAGATCAGCCACTCCGCGCCGCGCTCAGCAATCATGATCGCGGCGGCATTGGTGTTGCCACCCACCAGGGTCGGCATGATCGAGGCATCGATCACCCGCAGACCCTCGATACCGCGTACTCGCAGACGATCATCGACGACTGCCATGTCGTCCTGGCCCATCTTGCAGGTGCCAACCGGGTGGTAGATGGTATCGGTACGCCGGCGCAGCAGGGCTATCAGCTCTTCGTCGGTGTGCAGGTGCTCGCTATAAAGGTCCTTCAGGCCAAAGCGCATCATCGGGACCTGATCGATGATCTCACGGGCCATCCTGTAGCCCTTCAGCAAGGTTTGCACATCGTCGTCATGGCTCAGGAGGTTCGGGTCGATGCGTGGGGCGGCATGGGGCTCGGATGAAGAGAGTCCGACGCTGCCGATGCTCTTGGGCCTGAGGACGCACACGTGACAGCTGAACCCATGGCCCCAATGGAACTTGCGGTTATGGTCATCCACCGTGCCGATGACCGAATGCAGCTGTATGTCAGGGCGTGCCAGCTCCGGTGCGGTCCTGAGGAAACCGCCGGCCTCCGCGCAATTGCTGGAGAGCGGGCCGCGTTTATGTCGGGTGTAGTCGAGCAGCGCCTTGCCCATTTTCAGGCTGCCGCGCAGCGAGACACCGAGCAGTGAGGTGTCAGTGCTCTTGTAGCAGAGAACTACATCCGGATGATCCCGGAGATTCTGCCCGACACCGGGAAGTTCGTGCCGCACGGCAATACCCTGGGGCTTCAGTTCCGACTCCGGGCCAATGCCGGAGAGCATCAGCAGATGGGGACTGCCGAAGGTGCCCGCTGCCACCAGCACTTCCTTGCGAGCCTTGAGTTCCAGTCGTTTGCCATTGGCCAGTACCTGGACGCCGACCGCCTGTTTGCCCTGGATAAGTATGCGCTCGGCGTGGGCGTTGGTCAGGACAGTCAGGTTGCTGCGCTGGCTGATCGGTTTGAGGAAGGCGGTGGCGGTGCTCCAGCGGCGGCCATCACGAATGGTCACATCGTAATAGCCAATGCCTTCCTGTTCGGCGCCGTTGAAGTCCGGATTGTAACGATGGCCGGCCAGCCGGGCCGACTTGACGAAAGCCTCTGTGGCGGCGTGGCGGTGTGCCGGACCGACGAAGAGTTCGCCGTCCCCGCCATGGAAGTCGTCACCGCCCAGATGGTGCATTTCGCTCTTGCGGAAATAGGGCAGGACGTCGGCGAAGGACCAACCGTCATTGCCCAGGGATTGCCAGTCATCGTAGTCGCTGTGGTGGCCGCGGATGTAGATCATGCCGTTGATCGAGCTGCTGCCGCCCAGCACCTTGCCTCGCGGCTGGTAGCCGATACGCCCGCTAAGGCCGGCCTGCGGAGTGGTCTTGAACGCCCAGTTGACGTGCCGCGTCGGAAGAATGGCAGCGACGCCTACCGGCGTATGGATCAGCGGAGAAGTGTCCTCGGGGCCGGCTTCGAGCAGGCACACCTGGACATCGGGATTGGCAGTCAGGCGGTTGGCCAGGACGCAGCCGGCCGAGCCGGCGCCGACAATGACATAGTCGAATTGCATCTGTGCGATCTCGATTGTTCTTGTTTGGGAGTGGGGCCGTGAATTCTTGGCAGGCAAAGCGACAGAATTCTTGGCATTCCACGACTAGTTCTTGATTTGTCACGTCAGCTTGAAAACCCTCTGCAACCCAGATCTGACGGGCTCTTCGCTTACCGATGGGCGTGTTGCAAGAGGGGTATTTCTCAATTTAGGATAACAGTCGTTCGGTTATTTGCGTTGTGATTGTAGGCAATGCTGCTCGACCGGGTGTGCATCTGCGCTGTTAGCGCTTTTGTGTGACATGACTGTTTGAGGAAATCCTGATGCGTACAAGAATCACTGAGTTGACAGGCACCCGGTACCCGATCGTCCAAGGGGGCATGCAGTGGGTAGGGCGGGCAGAGCTGGCGAGTGCGGTATCCAACGCTGGCGGCCTGGGCATCCTGACTGCATTGACTCAGCCAACGCCTGACGCACTGGCCTCCGAGATTGCCCGCTGCCGTACGATGACCGACCGCCCGTTCGGGGTGAACCTCACCATCCTGCCGACCACCGTGCCGCCACCCTACGCGGACTACGCGACCGCCATCATCGAGAGCGGTGTGAAGGTGGTGGAAACTGCCGGTCGTAGTCCGGCCGAGCTGGTTGAGCGATTCAAGTCCGCCGGCGTCAAGATCATCCACAAGTGCACCTCTGTACGGCATGCGCTGTCGGCGGAGCGGGCAGGTGTGGACGCGGTCAGCATCGACGGCTTCGAGGCAGCCGGCCATCCCGGCGAGGACGATGTGCCTGGCCTGATCCTGATTCCGGCTGCAGCCGCTGCGCTGCGCATCCCCATCCTCGCTTCCGGCGGCATTGCCAATGGCGCCGGAATGGCTGCTGCCCTGATGCTGGGCGCCGAGGGCATCAACATGGGAACCCGCTTCATGCTGACCCGCGAGGCGCCCATTCACGAGGCGATCAAGTCGGCTATCGCGGCGGGTAGCGAGCTCGACACCAAGCTTATTTTCCGTGCTTTCCGCAACACCGGCCGGGTGTTCAAAAATGCCATTTCCGAAGAGGTCGTGGAGATCGAGCGCAATCCAGGCGCGCAATTCGAGGACATCAGGCACCTGGTTGCAGGGGCGCGTGGGCGCGCCGCGCTGGAAAGTGGGGAAGTGGACAGCGGGATCCTCTGGGCCGGGCAGGCTATCGGCCTGATCAACGACGTGCCGACCTGTGCCGAGCTGATCGAGCGGATCGTTGCGGACTGTCGCCAGGCTATCGCCCGTGGCGCCAACCTCGTTGGAGATGAACAGTGAGCTACGAGACGATCCGCTACGAGGTCGGCGACGATGGCATTCTGCTGCTGACCCTGTGCCGGCCGGAAAAGCTCAACGCCTTCACCGTCACCATGTGCGATGAGCTGGTGGATGCGTACCAGCGCGCCAGCCGTGACGACGCGGTACGAGCGATCGTGGTGACGGGCGAGGGTAAGGCCTTCTGCGCGGGCATGGATCTGTCGGTGGAGGGCAACGTCTTCGGCCTGGACGAAAGCCTCTCGCCTACGCTCGAGGATGTTCGCCAGCATCCCGATAAACTGGAGATCCTGCGAGGGGTTCGGGATACCGGCGGGCGAGTTGTACTGGCCATGTACGAATGCCTCAAACCCATTGTTGGTGCGATCAACGGTGCCGCCATTGGTGTGGGTTCCACCATGCTGCTGCCCATGGACTTTCGCTTCGCTTCGGCCAATGCCCGCTTTGGCTTCGTTTTCGGCAAGCTCGGGGTTACCCCGGAAGGCTGCTCGACGTGGTTCCTGCCCCGCATCGTGGGAATGGAGCAGGCGATGGAATGGATGTACCGGGCCGAAATCTTCAGCGCGGATGAAGCCCTGGAAAAAGGGCTGGTTCGCGCGCTTCTGCCGGCTGAATCCCTGGTGGACGAGGCGCGGGTCTTTGCTGCCGGGCTGGTCCGTGATCGCTCGCCAGTCTCGATTGCGCTGATCCGCCAGATGCTTTTGAAGCATCCGGCCCAGGCACATCCATGGGCAGCTCACGAAGTGGAATCCCTGGCGATGTTCTACACCAGCCAGGCCGATGGGAAGGAGGGTGTCCGCGCGTTCCTGGAGAAGCGGACGCCACGCTTCTCCGGCAAGGCCTCCAGTCTTCCGGGCTTCTATCCCTGGTAAGAGCCCAGGTCTGGTACAGGGGACAGGAAAAAGGGACTGGCGAGATTTTCGAGCCAGTCCCTTTTTCGTATTGCTGCGAATGGCGGCTTGCAGCGCTTGCTCGCCAATCAGACGTCGCTGTGCCACTTTGCCCGGTACTGCCCCGGGCTCTCTCCGGTCCACTGGCGAAACGCACGGTGGAAAGCACTGGCCTCCTGGAAACCCGCACGTTCGGCAATCTCCGCGATGCTCAAGCCTGGAGTGCGCAGGCACTCGAACGCGATGTTGCGGCGCACTTCATCCTTCAGCTGTTGAAAGGAAAATCCTTCCCGCTGCAGCTGGCGACGAAAGCTGGCGATGCTCATGCCGCGCTCGCCGGCCATCTCGGCCAGGGTCGGCCATTGCTGGTAGCAGCAATGCTTCAGTTGCCGATAGATCTCGTTGCCCAGCCCCTCTCGATTGCTGAACCGAATGATCAGCCAATGTGGCGAGGTGCGCAGGAACTCCCTCAGCGTCGTCTGGTTCTGAACGATGGGCAGGCTGAGGAAGCTGGAGGCGAACTCGATCTCGGTGGGGAGTGTCCCGTACGTCAGGTTGGGCCCCCAGAACAGATGATCATCACCATGGGCGGGGCGAGGATGCCCGAACTGGGCGCGCTCGATGGGAACACGTCGGCCGGCCAGCCAACACACTAGACCCAGTACTACGGTGAGGAAGGTTTCCTCCGCGACGCTGCGGATCGAGGGGTCGCTTTGTTGGCTGTTCAAGGTGATGACGGCGTGATCGCCGCGCACACACAAGGTGCCGCGAATATCCCTGAGGAACAGGCCCAGGCCGCTCAAGCACCTGCGAATTGCCTGGCCGATGTCAACCGCCTGTATCAGCCCCCGACTGAGCATGGCGAAGCTTCCGTTGGGCATCCCGTGGGAATCGAGACCGAGGAACTCATCGTCCAGCTCGTCCGCGATGGCCCGCCAGAGCCGGGCGAAGGTGGCAGCGTCGAGGCGGGCATCGGTGTCACGCAAGGCGTCGAGATCGACTCCGGCCCTGGTCAGTACGGCCTGCACTCTTTCCGGATCATTACCCAGGCCGTGCAGTGCCGCCTCGACGAAGTACCGTGAAACCGAATCCTTCTCTCGCATCGCTCGCTCTGGGGCTCCTGACCCGGGTTGCAAAAAGTGTCATCCGATCGGGACATTTTCGGCATAGGCGCCCATCGCCCGTCTCCCTAGACTCCGTTTCGCCCGAGCGCGCGTGACGCGCAGGCACCCCTGTATGACCCGTCGACATCCGACCGAAACGGAGCCACCCATGTCCAAGCCCGAAGTCTATATCGTCAGCGCAGTCCGAACCGCGATCGGTTCGTTCGGTGGCTCGCTCAAGGATATCCCACCGTGCCAGCTGGCCACTACCGTCGTAGGCGCTGCCCTGCAGAGGAGTGGATATGCGGCGGATCGGATCGGTCACGTGGTGCTGGGAAACGTCATTCCGACCGAGCCGCGCGACGCCTACGTGTCCCGTGTCGCGGCGTTGAACGCCGGCATCCCGCAGGAAGCACCGGCCTTCAACGTCAACCGGCTGTGCGGCTCGGGCCTGCAGGCGATCATTTCCGCCGCGCAGAGCCTTCTGCTGGGGGATACCGACGTCGCCATCGGTGGTGGCGTGGAGTCGATGAGCCGCGGCCCGTATATGCTGCCGGGCGCGCGCTGGGGCGGTCGCATGGGGGACATGCAGGCCGTCGACTACATGCTCGGAGCGCTGCACGATCCGTTGCATCGCATCCATATGGGCGTCACCGCCGAGAACATCGCAGAGCATCTGGGCATCACCCGGGAAGCTCAGGACGTATTGGCGCTGGAAAGCCAGAAACGTGCGGCGCGCGCCATCGCCGATGGCCACTTCCACGGCCAGATCGTGCCGGTGGAAGTGAAGTCGAGAAAGGGCGTTCAGCTCTTCGAAGTGGATGAGCATGTGCGGGCGGATACCTCGTTCGAGCAACTGGCCGCGATGAAGGCAGTCTTCAAGGAGGGCGGCAGCGTCACCGCCGGCAATGCCTCCGGTCTCAACGATGGCGCTGCAGCACTGGTCATGGCGACGGAAGCGGCGATCAAGGCCGACGGCCTGTCGCCGCTGGCACGGCTGGTGAGCTACGCGCAGGCAGGCGTCGATCCCAAGATGATGGGGCTCGGTCCGATTCCGGCCACTCTGCTGGCCCTGCAGCGCGCAGGCTTGCAGGTATCCGATCTGGATGTCATCGAGTCGAACGAGGCTTTCGCCGCCCAGGCCTGCGCCGTCACCCGCGAGCTGGGTCTTGACCCGGCCCGGGTCAACCCCAACGGCTCTGGCATCTCCCTGGGCCATCCGATTGGCGCCACGGGGGCGGTCATCGTCACCAAGGCGATTCATGAGCTGCATCGCATCAAGGGGCGCTACGCGCTGGCGACCATGTGCATTGGCGGCGGGCAGGGCATCGCGGCGATCTTCGAACGCGTGTGATGTCTGGTGATACCCAATCCAATGGATAACACAGGAGCGTTCTTACGCCCCTCAATACGAGTGAATGACCATGTCTGAATACAAAGCGCCTTTGCGCGAGATGCGATTCCTGCTCAACGAAGTCTTCGAGGTTGCCAAGCTCTGGGCCGAACTGCCGGCGCTGGCCGAGACCGTCGATGCCGAGACCGCTTCGGCGATCCTCGAAGAGGCCGGCAAGATCACCGGCGGCGTGATCGCCCCGCTGAACCGCAGCGGCGACGAGGAAGGCTGCAGCTGGAGCGCCGAAGGCGTGAAGACCCCGGCCGGCTTCCCCGAGGCCTACCGCACCTACGCCGAAGGCGGCTGGGTGGGCGTGGGCGGCGCGCCGGAATTCGGCGGCATGGGCATGCCGAAAGTAATCGGCGCCCAGGTCGAGGAGATGGTCAACTCCGCCAACCTGTCCTTCGGCCTGTACCCGATGCTGACCGCCGGCGCCTGCCTGTCGCTGCTCAACCACGCCAGCGAAGAACTCAAGGCCAAGTTCCTGCCGAACATGTACGCCGGCACCTGGGCGGGCTCCATGTGCCTGACCGAACCGCACGCCGGCACCGACCTGGGCATGATCCGCACCAAGGCCGAACCGCAGGCCGACGGCAGCTTCAAGATTACCGGCACCAAGATCTTCATCACCGGCGGCGAGCACGACCTCACCGAGAACATCATCCACCTGGTGCTGGCCAAGCTGCCCGACGCGCCGGCCGGCTCCAAGGGCATCTCGCTGTTCCTGGTGCCCAAGGTGATGGTCAACGCCGACGGTTCCCTGGCCGAGCGCAACGCCGTGTCCTGTGGCTCCATCGAGCACAAGATGGGCATCAAGGGTTCCGCTACCTGCGTGATGAACTTCGACGGCGCCACCGGCTGGATCGTCGACGCGCCGAACAAGGGCCTGGCCGCGATGTTCACCATGATGAACTACGAGCGCCTGGGCGTGGGCATCCAGGGCCTGGCCACTGGCGAGCGTTCCTACCAGAGCGCCGTGGAATACGCCCGCGAGCGCATCCAGAGCCGCGCGCCGACCGGCCCGGTGGCGCAGGACAAGGCCGCCGACCCGATCATCGTGCACCCGGACGTGCGCCGTATGCTGCTGACCATGAAGGCGCTGAACGAAGGCGGCCGTGCCTTCTCCAGCTACGTCGCCATGCAGCTGGACACCGCCAAGTACAGCGAAGAGCCCACCACCCGCAAGCGCGCCGAGGAACTGGTCGCCCTGCTGACTCCGGTGGCCAAGGCCTTCCTCACCGACATGGGGCTGGAAACCACTATTCACGGCCAGCAGATCTTCGGCGGCCACGGCTTCATCCGCGAGTGGGGCCAGGAGCAGCTGGTGCGCGACTGCCGCATCACCCAGATCTACGAAGGCACCAACGGCATCCAGGCGCTGGACCTGATGGGCCGCAAGATCGTCGGCAGCGGCGGCGCCTACGCCAAGCTGTTCACCGACGAGATCCGCGCCTTCACCGCTTCGGCGTCGGCTGAGCTTTCCGAGTTCACCGGCCCGCTGAACGCCGCCGTGCAGAACCTGGACGAGCTGACCGCCTGGGTCCTGGACCGCGCCAAGGGCAACCCGAATGAAATCGGCGCCGCGTCGGTCGAGTACCTGCACGCCTTCGGCTACACCGCCTATGCGTACATGTGGGCCCTGATGGCTCGCGCTGCGCTGGGTAAGGAGGGCCAGGACGAGTTCTACGCCAGCAAGCTGGGTACCGCGCGCTTCTACTTCGCCCGCCTGCTGCCGCGCATCCACTCCCTGAGCGCCTCGGTGAAGGCCGGCAGCGAGTCGCTGTACCTGCTGGACGCCGCGCAGTTCTGATAACGCTCCATGCATCCTGCCCCGATTCCGGGGCAGGATGTTTCTGCGTCTTCGTTCAGTTGAATACTTCGAACAGCCCGGCGGCACCCATGCCGCCGCCCACGCACATGGTCACCACCACGTAGCGAACGCCGCGACGACGCCCCTCCAGCAGGGCGTGGCCGACCATACGGGCGCCGCTCATGCCGTAGGGATGGCCGATGGCGATGGCACCGCCGTTGACGTTCAGGCGGGCGTTATCGATGCCCAGCTTGTCGCGGCAGTAGAGGACCTGGCAGGCGAAGGCTTCGTTGAGTTCCCACAGGCCGATGTCGTCGACACTCAGACCGTGCTGCTTGAGCAGCTTGGGCACGGCGAGCACCGGGCCGATGCCCATTTCCTCGGGTGCGAGACCCGCCACGGCGATGCCGCGATAGGCGCCCAGCGGCTCCAGATTGCGCTGCTCGGCCAGCCGACCGTCCATCAGCACGCAGGCGCTGGCGCCGTCGGACAGCTGGCTGGCATTGCCGGCGGTGATGCAGCCGCCCTCGATCACTGGCTTGAGGGCGCCGAGGTCCTCAAGGCGGGTCTGCGGCCGATTGCCTTCATCGCGGTCCAGGGTGAGCGGCTGGTAGCTGACCTTGCCGCTGGCCTTGTCGGTGACCGCGTGGCTGACGTTCACCGGGACGATCTCCCCGGCGAACAGGCCGGCCTGCTGGGCCGCCGCGGTGCGCTGCTGGGATTGCAGGGAATAGGCGTCCTGCTCCTCGCGGCTGATGCCGTAGCGCCGGGCGACCAGTTCGGCGGTCTGCAGCATGGGCATGTAGGCGTGTTCGGCATGGCGCAGCACCAGCCGGTCCTGCTCGCTCATGGCCCATTCCACGTGGCGGTTCTGCACGCGGCTGATCTGCTCCTGGCCGGCGCCAATGGTCACCTGCATGCCGTCGACCATGATCTGCTTGGCGGCGGTGGCGATGGCCATCAGCCCGGAGGCGCATTGGCGGTCCAGGGTCTGGCCGCTGACCGACAACGGCAGCCCGGAGGCGAGGGCGCTCATGCGCCCGAGGTTCCAACCGGCGGTGCCGGCGGGCATACCCGTGCCCATCACCAGGTCTTCGATTTCCGCCGCTTCGATGCCGGCGCGCTCGACGGCGGCACGGATGGCGAAGGACGCCATGGTGGGGGAGGTGGTGTTGTTGAAGGCGCCGCGGAAGGCTTTGCCGATTGGCGTGCGCGCGGTAGAAAGGATGACGGCTTCTTTCATGTTCTGTTCCTGCAGTCAGATGCGTTCGATATGGGTACGGCCGGACGCCACCAGGCGTTCGAGCAGCGGCGCCGGCTGGAACCACAGGGCGCCATAGGCTCCCAGGCTGTCGCGGTAATGGCGGATGCGCTCCAGTACATTGGAAAGGCCGAGGGTTTCGGCATAGTGCATCGGGCCGCCGCGCCAGGCGGGGAAGCCGTAGCCGTTGATCCAGACGAGGTCGATGTCGCCGCTGCGCAGGGCGATGCCTTCGTCTAGCAGCTGGATGCCTTCGTTGATCAGCATGAACAGGCAGCGGTCGTGGATTTCCGCATCGCTGATCGGTCGCCGGGCGATGCCCAGCTCCTGGGCGCTGCGTTCGGCGAGTGCGACGACTTCCGGATCGTCGCGGCGTTCGCGGCCTTCGTAGAGGTAGTAACCGCGGCTGGTTTTCTGCCCGTAACGCCCCAGCGCGTAGAGTTCATCGGCCAGCCTGCAGTAGCTCGGGTCATGGGCGATGGTGTCGCGCCGCGATTCGCGGATCAGGTAGCTCACGTCGATACCGGCGAGGTCGTGCATGGCGATCACCCCCATCGCCAGGCCCAGCTCGGTGAGCACTCCGTCGATCTGCGCGGGGCTGGCGCCCTCGAGCAGCAGGCGATGGGCCTCACGCGAGTAGGGCTCGAGCATGCGGTTGCCGATGAAGCCGAAGCACACCCCCGAGACCACGGGAATCTTGCCGATGCGGCGAGCAACCTTCAGGGTGGTGGCCAGCACCTCAGGCGCCGTTTTCTCCGCACGCACCACTTCCAGCAGGCGCATCACGTTGGCAGGGCTGAAGAAGTGCAGGCCGAGGACGTCCTGTGGACGCCGAGTCACGGCGGCGATGGCGTCGACATCCAGGGTGGAGGTATTGCTGGCGAGGATCGCGCCCGGCTTGCACACCTCGTCCAGGGTGCGGAACACCTGCTGCTTGATCGGCAGGCTTTCGAACACCGCCTCGATCACCAGGTCGGCCTCGGCCAGGTCGGCATAGTCCAGCGTGCCTTGCAGCAGGGCCATGCGCTGTTCGAGCTGCTCCGGTGTCAGCTTGCCGCGTTGTACGCTGATGGCGTAGTTCTTGCGAATCTGTGCAAGGCCACGCTCCAGCGCTTCGGCCTTGAGCTCCAGCAGGGTGACCGGAATACCCGCGTTGGCAAAGTTCATGGCGATGCCGCCGCCCATGGTGCCGGCGCCAATCACCGCGACCCGCTCAACGGGGCGCAGCGGAAGCTTGGCATCGATGCCCGGAACCTTGCCGCACTCGCGCTCGGCAAAGAACACATGGCGCAGCGCAGCGGATTCCGCCGAGGCTTCGGCGGTCTTGAACAGTTCGCCCTCGCGGCGCAGCCCTTCCTCCAGCGGCAGGATGCAGGCGGCTTCCAGTGCCGCCAGTGCGCGCTGGGGGGCCATCTGGGCTTTCCAGCGCTTCTGCTGGGCCTGGCGATAGTCGGCGAAGTAGCCAGCGGGAATCGAAGCGCCCGGTTGCGCCCAGCGCGACGCCGGCCGAGCCGGTGCACCCTGGTCCAGCAGCTCGCGCGCATAGCTGTGCGCGGCGTCGAGCAGTGGACTACCGTCGACGATGCGATCCAGCAGTCCGAGCTCCAGAGCGCGGCTGGCGCTCACGGGCTCCCCGCCAAGGATCATGTCGACCGAAGCCCCGATGCCGACCAGCCGTGGCAGGCGTTGGGTGCCGCCGGCGCCTGGCAGCAGGCCCAGTTTGATTTCCGGCAGGCCCAGCCGGGCGCCGGTCTCGGCGATGCGGTAGCCGCAGGCCAGCGCCAGCTCCAGGCCGCCGCCCAGGGCCAGACGGCCGATGGCAGCGATCAGCGGCTTGTCCAGCTGCGTCAGGCGCACCAGCAGGCTGGGCAGGTCGGGCCTGGCGAAGGAGGCAGGTGTACCGAATTCGGCGATATCAGCGCCTGCGCTGAAGGGCAGGTCGACGCCGTGCAGGATGATGGCGCGCACAGAGGTTTCGGCGGCGGCGCGCTCGCACGCATCCAGCAGCTGTTCGCGCAGCGGTTGGCCCAGTGCGTTGACGGGTGCGCGGGCGAGGCCGATGAAGGCGATGTCGCCGTCCTTGCGATAGTGGATCAGTTCAGTCATTGCGGTTCTCCAGATCGGCGCCGGGTCAGTACCAGGCGTCCTGCATGTCAAGGGCCAGGCTGTCGCCAGCCATCAGCAACCGGGCCAGGCCTTCCACCGGCGCGAGCTCCCAGGCCATGAAGTAGCGGGCGGCATGTACCTTGCCCTGGTAGAAGGACGCTTCGTCGCCGTCGGCGCCCTTCTCCAGTGCGGCGCTGGCTACCAGCGCCTGGCGCAGCCAGATCCAACCGACCGCGACGCGGCCGAAGAGGTCTAGATAGCGGGTGGCGTTGGCCAGGCCGCGCGTCGCGTCCTCCGCGACCTGTGCCTGCAGGCGCTCGGTGACCCGCTCCAGTTGCTCCAGGGCCCGTTCCAGCTGTTGCGCCAGCGGTGCGCAGTCGGCGGCGGCGTGGCCAAGACATTGGCGGATCGCCTCGCGCAGCAGGCGATAGCCGTCGCCGCCGCGCGGACCGAGCTTGCGGCCCAGCAGGTCGATGGCCTGGATGCCTTCGGTGCCCTCATGGATTGGGTTGAGGCGGTTGTCGCGGTACAACTGCTCCAGCGGGTATTCGCGGGTGTAGCCGGCGCCGCCGAGGATCTGGATGCCGAGGTCCGAGGCCAGCACGCCGTAGCGCGACGGGTAGGACTTGACCACCGGCGTCAGCAGGTCGAGCAGTTCGGCGGCGTCACGCCGTTGCTGCTGGTTATCGCCGGTATGAGCATCTTCCACCAGGCTGCTGGCATACAGGCACAGGGCCAGGCTGCCTTCGGCATGGGCCTTCTGCTGCAACAGCATGTGCCGTACGTCGGCGTGTTCGACGATGCGCACCTGCGGTGAAGACGGGGCCTTGCTGCCGGGCAGGCGTCCCTGCGGACGCTCCCGCGCATAGTCGAGCGCGTGGACGAAACTCTGGTAGCCCAGCGAGGCGGCGCCCAGGCCGATGCCGATACGGGCCTCGTTCATCATCTGGAACATGCAGGCCAGGCCCTGACCGGGCTCGCCCACCAGGTAGCCGAGCGCGCCGTCCCGTTCACCGAAGCTGAGCACGGTGGAGGTGGTATTGCGATTGCCCATCTTGTGCAGCAGGCCGGCCAACGCCACGTCATTGCGTTCGCCGCAGCTGCCGTCGGCTTGCACCAGGCGCTTGGGCACCAGGAACAGCGAGATGCCGCGGGTGCCCGCCGGCGCGCCCTCGATGCGGGCCAGGACCATGTGGACGATGTTCTCGGTGAGTTCGTGGTCGCCACCGGAAATGAACATCTTCTGGCCGAATACCCGGTAGGTACCATCGCCCGCCGGCCGTGCGCTGGTGCGCAGGTCGCCCAGGGCCGAGCCTTGGCCCGGTTCGGTGAGGGCCATGGTGCCGCTGAAGCGGCCGCTGAGCATGGCCGGCAGGAAGCGCGCCTTCAGCTCGTCGCTGGCGAAGCTCTTGATCAGGTTGGCGGCGCCAATACTGAGGAAGGAGTAAGCCACCGTGGAGATGTTTGCCGCGTTGAAGTACGCCATGCAGCTGCGCAGCAGCACTTCGGGCAACTGCAGGCCGCCGTCGGCGTAGTCATGGTGGGCGGCAAGGAAGCCCGCATCGGCGAAGGCGTTCCAGGCCTGCTGGGTTTCCGGAATCAGATGCACGCGCTCGCCGTCGAACCGGGGCTCGTTCTCATCGCCCTTGTGATTGCAGGGGGCGAAGTGATCCATGGCGATCTGACGCGCGGTTTGCAGGGTGGCATCGAAGACCGCGCGGTCGTGTTCCGCGTAGCGCGGCCGCGAGAGCAGTGCCTGGGTGTTGAGCACTTCGTAGAGCTGGAAGCGCAGCTCGCGTTCATTGAGGAGGTTCATGGCGCTACCTCGATGGTTTCCAGGGCACGGCGCAGCGGCTCCGGCAGTGGCACCGGACGGCGGGTGACGCGGTCGACGTAGACGTGGACGAAATGGCCTTGGGCTGATGCTTCGGTGTTGTCGTTGGCGAACAGGCCGACCTCATAGCGCACGCTCGAGGTGCCCAGGCGCGTCACGCGCAGCCCGGCGCGCACGAGATCGGGGAAGGCGATGGAGGAGAAGTAGCTGCAGTGGGTTTCCACCACCAGGCCGACCGCCGGGCTCTGGTCGAAATCCAGCACTTTGCGCTCCATCAGCCAGCCATTGACCACGGTGTCGAACCAGCTGTAGTAGACGACGTTGTTGACGTGCGCGTAGACGTCGTTGTCCATCCAGCGCGTGGTGATGTCGCGGAAGTAGCGATAGGCGTCGCGGCTGTGCGGTACGGGTTTGCTCACGGCTCAGGCCTCCTGCTTCAGGCGGCGCACGCGGATGTCCGCCTGCTCCTTGTGACCGGACATGTGCTCGTAGCCGCACAGGCGCGAGCAGTACTCACCGACCATCACGCTCGCCGCGTCGGTCAGCACGCGCTGGTAGGTGTGGGTCTTGATGAACTTGCCGACCCACAGCCCGCCGGTGTAGCGGCCGGCGCCCATGGTCGGCAGGGTGTGGTTGGTGCCGATCACCTTGTCGCCGTAGCTGACGTTGGTACGGTGGCCGAGGAACAGGGCGCCGTAGCGGGTCATGCGGGCGTGGTACCAGTCCGGGTCGCGGGTCATCACCTGCACGTGCTCGGAGCACAGGCGTTCGGCAACTTCCAGCGCTTCCTCGTCGGTGTCGCACAGGTAGATTTCGCCGAAGTCTCGCCAGGCGACGCTAGCCACGGGCGCGGTGTCCAGGCGCGACAGCACCAGCTCGATGGCGGCGGGCAGTTCCTCGGCGATCTTCTTGCTGGTGGTGACGCAGTAGGCCGGCGAGGTGGGGCCGTGCTCGGCTTGGCCCAACAGGTCGACCGCCACGAGTTCCGCATCGACGGTGTCGTCGCAGATCACCAGGGTCTCGGTGGGGCCGGCGAACAGGTCGATGCCGACGCGGCCGAACAGCTGGCGCTTGGCTTCGGCCACATAGGCGTTGCCGGGGCCGACAAGCATGTCCACGGCCTCGATGCTCTGGGTGCCGATGGCCATTGCCGCCACCGCCTGGACGCCGCCGAGGCAGTAGATTTCATCGGCACCGGCCAGGTGCATGGCGGCGACGATTTCGGCGCAGGGCTTGCCCTCGAAGGGCGGCGCGGCGGCGATCACACGCTTGACGCCGGCCACCTTGGCGGTGAGCACGCTCATGTGCGCGCTGGCGATCAGCGGATACTTGCCGCCGGGGATGTAGCAGCCGACCGAGTTGACCGGAATGTTGCGATGGCCGAGCACCACGCCCGGAAGAGTCTCGACCTCGACGTCGTGCAGCGAGTCCTTCTGGATTTGCGCGAAGCGGCGGATCTGCGCCTGGGCGAAGCGGATGTCCTCGAGGGTCCGCGGCGACAGGCTGGCGACGCAGGCATCGATCTGCTCCTGGGACAGGCGGAAGGTCTCCGGCGCCCATTGGTCGAACTTCTTGGAGTATTCGCGCACGGCGTCGTCGCCGCGTTGTTCGACATCGGCGAGGATGCCTTCGACGGTTGCGCGTACCTGTGCCTGGTTGCTGGCTTTGACTTGGGCCGACTGGCCTTTCTTCAGCTGCTGGATCATGGAGGCTTCCTGGGTTGGCCGCACGGGGCGGCGGTGCAGTGGAACAACGAGAACAGCGGGTACAGTGGGGCACCGCCGAGCATCAGCACTGAGTGTGCTGTCGCTCACGGTCGCTTCCTGTCGTTGTGATTTATCCGCGGCGGTCGTGCGTCGTCAGGCGGATGATCGCGGCACGAGCCATCCCGACACTTCGCGCAAGGCTTCGTCGAGGCTGCCGTTCGGAGGACCTTCGTCCAGCAGGCGGATGGCGCAATCGACCATCTCCGCCACTGGCTGATGTACCGTGGTCAGGTCGTTCTCCGGGCGGGCGGCATCGTCGATGTCGTCGAAGCCGACTACGGCGACGTCCTCGGGAACACGCAGGGAGGTATTCAGGCGCAGGTAGCTCAGCACGCCGAGGGCCATCAGGTCGTTGGCACAGAACACAGCGTCCACAGCAGGCTGGCCAGCGGCAAACAGATGAGCCGCCGCCTCGCGCCCGCCGTCGAACGTATAGCCGCCCGGAGCGCAAGCGACGAGGCGTAGGCCATGCAGGGCCAGGCCCTCCTCGAAGCCGCGCAGCCGGTCACTGGTGGTGGAGATGCCCGGGTCGCCGGAAACGAAGGCGCAGGCGCGCCGATTCCGGGTCATCAGATATTCGGCCACCGCCATGCCCATGCGCTGGTTGTCGCAGCACACCGACCAGACGTTCGCAGCCTCGACACGCCGGTTCACGAACACCACCGGCACGCCCTGGTGACCACAGAGTGTCGACATGTGCGAAGAAAGTCTGGCCGCGGTCACCACGATGCCATCGACCTGGTACTGCAGCAGTTGTGGGGTCAACGCGTCGGCGTCACCGCCCGGCGGGACCACGAACAGCAGCAACTGGCGGCCGGTTTGCCGCAGTTTCAGGGACAGGGCCTCCAGTAGCGCAGGGTAGAAGGGATTGCTCATGCCACCCATGACCAGCGCGATGATGCCGGTCTTGCGGCGGTTCAGCGAACGCGCGAGCGCGTTGGGCGTATAGCCCACCTCCTGGGCCAGGCCGAGGATTCGCTCGCGAAGCGCATCGGAGATGCGAGAGTCCTTGTCGAAGGCGCGGGTAATGGTGGAGGTGGCCACCCCGAGGCGTTCGGCGAGATGCTTGGCCGTCGTGCGTCCGGCCGGGAGGGGCGGGCGTTGGGCGGGGCAATCCGGTGAAGTCGTGGTACGCGTCATGTAGCAGTTCCGGCGGTAGTGCAAACGTGTGCACTGATGTTCGGCACCCTATCACCGTGGGTGGGAGTTGGCTGTGTTCATCATCTACGTGATGAGTCAGGTATTGATGGCGGTGAATGGTCGCCGAACAGGTTCGGGCCAGGAATGGTGCCAGCCTGCTGGGAAAGCTGCAGCGGAATATCTATCCGGCGCGAGGTGCGCAGCTATTGATGAGCAAGCTCGTACTTACGAGGAACAGACCGTCAGGCTCTTTCAGCTGACTCGCGCGCCACTATCTGTTGGCACAACTCGATGATTTGTTCGCGCATCCAGCGGTTGGCCGGGTCCTCGTCGGTGCTTTCGTGCCAGTACAGGTGGGTTTCCAGCTTGGGCACGTCGCTTATCGGCAGGTCGACGAAGTGCAGTCCGTGGTGGCGGGCGAAGCGCTCGGGCACGGTCACCATCATGTCGGTCTGCTGCACCATGGTGTAAGCCATCAGGTAGTGCTGCGAGCGCAGGGCGATCTTGCGTTGCCGGCCGACCTTGCCCAGCGAGAGGTCGACGTACCCCAGGCCGCTGCGGCGGCTGGAAATCTGGATATGCGACACCGACAGGTATTCCTCCAGCGTCAGCTTGTCCTTGGCCAGTGGGTGGCCCTGGCGCATGGCGCAGACGTAACGGCCCTCCAGCAGCTTGACGTGGCGTACCTGCGGATCGGTGTTCAGCGGCGCGTCCACGGCAAAGTCCAGGCGACCGGCGGCCAATTCCTTGGTGGTTTCGCGGCGCTTGGAGAGGAAACTCTCAACGCACACGTTTGGCGCCTGACGGCGTAGGCGCTGGAACAGCGGCGGCAGGATGATGGCCTCGGTGAGGTCGGCCATGCTGATGCGGTAGGTCTTGTTCGCCTGGGAGGGGGTAAAGGTGTGGCTTTCCTGCACTGAGACGCGCAGCAGCTGCAGTGCGTTGCGCACCTGCCCGATGATGTTCTGTGCCATCGGCGTGGGCACCATGCCCTGCGCAGTACGCATGAACAGCGGGTCGTTGAATGTTTCGCGCAGGCGGGCGAGGGCGTTGGAGACGGCGGGTTGGGTGATGCCGACGATCTGCCCGGCGCGCGTCAGGTTGGCTTCGGTGTAGATCGCATCGAAGACAATGAACAGGTTCAGATCGACCTTATTGAGGTTCATCCCAGGGCTCCGCTTGTAGTTGTTCTGGGGTCGATCATACCCGAACCTATGCTCAGGTCCATATCTGTTATGAATGGTTATCGATTTAGATAATAGGCTGTGTAAATTATGACGGCTGTTATAGTATTTTATCGACAAACAGCCCGCCGCCAGAAGGTAGCCACCCATGGATTTCGCTTATTCCGCCAAGGTTCAGGACCTGCGTGAGCGCGTCACCGCGTTCATGGAAGCCTACGTCTATCCCGCCGAGAAGGTGTTCGATGAGCAAGTGGCCCAGGGTGATCGCTGGCAGCCCACGCCCATCATGGAAGAGCTCAAGGCCAAGGCGAAGGCCGAAGGCCTGTGGAACCTGTTCCTGCCCGAGTCCGAACTGGGCGCCGGCCTGACCAATATGGAATACGCCCCGCTGGCCGAGATCATGGGCCGCTCGCTGATCGGCTCCGAGCCGTTCAACTGCTCCGCGCCGGACACCGGCAACATGGAAGTGCTGGTGCGTTACGGCAGCGAAGAGCACAAGCGCACCTGGCTGGAACCGCTGCTGCGCGGCGAGATCCGCTCCGCCTTCGCCATGACCGAACCGGGGGTGGCCTCGTCCGATGCCACCAACATGCAGGCCAACGCGGTACGCGACGGCGACGAGTGGGTCATCAACGGTCGCAAGTGGTGGACCTCCGGTGCCTGCGATCCGCGCTGCAAGATCATGATCTTCATGGGCCTGACCAACCCGGACGCGCCGCGCCACCAGCAGCACTCGATGATCCTGGTGCCCACCGACGCCCCCGGCGTGAAGATCCTCCGCCCGCTGCCGGTATTCGGCTACGACGACGCCCCGCACGGCCACGCCGAAGTGTTTTTCGAGAACGTCCGCGTGCCCTACGAGAACGTGCTGCTGGGTGAAGGCCGCGGCTTCGAGATCGCCCAGGGCCGCCTCGGCCCGGGCCGCATCCATCACTGCATGCGCTCCATCGGCATGGCCGAACGCGCGCTGGAACTGATGTGCAAACGCTCCGTCAGCCGCACCGCCTTCGGCCAGCCGCTGGCGCGCCTGGGCGGCAACGTCGACCACATCGCCAACTCGCGCATCGAGATCAACCAGGCCCGCCTGCTGACCCTCAATGCCGCGTACATGATGGACACCGCCGGCAACAAGATCGCCCAGAGCGAGATCGCCCAGATCAAGGTGGTGGCGCCCAACGTCGCCCTGCAGGTGATCGACCGTGCCATCCAAATGCACGGCGGCGCCGGCGTCTCCAACGACACGCCGCTGGCGAGCTTCTATGCGATGCAGCGCACCCTGCGCCTGGCCGACGGTCCGGACGAGGTGCACCGCGCAGCCATCGGCAAGTTCGAGATTGGCAAGTACGTGCCCAAGGAAATGCTGCGCAGCGGTCACTGATCGCAGTCCGCAACAAAAAAGGCCCGCAGATGCGGGCCTTTTTCATATTCACCATGCTGACTTCTGCGCTGTCGGCGAGTTGCTCTTCATACCGTCAACATTAATAGCGATCCAGCCAGCGCGGGCGGCATCACCAACGCTCCGAGGCTTAGGAAGCGCAGAGCGCTCACATGCTCGCCCTCTCGGCGAATCGCCACGAGCCATAGCAAGGTCGCCAATGATCCGGTGATGGAGAGATTCGGTCCCAGATCAACACCGATGAGCAAGGCCGCAGTCGTTTGTCCGGGTAACTCGACGACCTTGCCCAAGGATCCCGCAATCAGGCCCGCCGGGAGGTTGTTCATCAGATTGCTGGCGATGGCGGTAATCATGCCCGCTGCCAAGCTTGCGCCAGTTGTCGAGTGGCGCGCTACCGAAGCCAAAGCGTGCGCCATCGTTTCGATCAGACCTGTTTGCGCAACAGCCTCCACCAATACGAACAATCCCGCGACCAATGGGATGACACTCCAGGCTACGTGCCGCAGCACAGGCAGCGGGCTGCGTCGTTGTCGCAGATGAATCAGCCCTGTAGTGGCTGCCCCGGCACAGAACGTGGGCAGACCCAGTTGCAGGTTGAGCGCGGAGGCTACCAGCAACACGGCGCCTGTCATCACGATACCGAACGCGCACAGGCGAGCGCCTGGGGACAGGTGTTGCATTTCAAGCGTGACCGACAGGGGTTGTTGGAGCTGTTTACGTTGCGCCAGGCGTAATACCCAATACGTCAGCCCAATCGCCGCCAGCGAGGGCAGGGTGAAGTGACTGAGCCACTCCGACAACGGCGGCATCTGGCTACCAAATACCACCAGGTTCGCCGGGTTCGAGATGGGCAGCGCGAAGCTGGCGGCATTGGCGATGAAAGCGCAAATGAACAGGTAGGGCAGGGGCTCAGCCTTGGCGGCCTTGCAGGCCGCATATACGGCCGGAGTCAGTACGACCGCGGTGGCGTCGTTCGACAAGAAAATTGTGACCAGGATGCCGACCAGGAATACTAGGTCGAACAGGCGCTGCCCGGAGCCTTTGGCATGGCGGACTGCATACCTTGCCAGCCAGTCGAAGAGTCCCTCCTGCCTGGCCTGTTCCGCCAGCACCATCATGCCAATCAGGAACAGATAAACATCACTGCCTTCGACGATAGCTTTGAGTGCGATGTGCACCGGTATCAGTCCGAACACCGTAAGGATTAATGCAGCTCCCACGGCCCACACATATTCGGGCACACGCCACGGGCGCCAGATAACGCACCCGGTAGCGATGGCAGACACAGTCCAGACGAGCAAGTTGGCATTGAATACAGGCATGCGGTGACTCAGTTACCAGTCATGGGAGGGAGAACAGACGGTGGGGGCAGCGTCTAACTCAGTTCAGATGCTGCGCGTTTCCGGCGTATAGGGCTGTTGGATTTGCTGTCTTCCAAAGTGTGATCTCGTGAGACCATCATCTTCCAGCGTGGCACGGCCTTATGTAGCGCCCAGTTCTTAACGGACCATGAATATAAGTCCTTCCCGTTGAACTTCTAGTGTTTGCATATGCTAACGAGCGGCGCAGATCGTCGCGGCTGACCTTCTTCATCGAGGGCTCGGTACGATATTGGCCGGCGCAGTGGTATCTGGTCCTTCTTCGCGCATCCATGTCAGCACATGAAAGGGAGATCACCGAGCATTGGGCGGGTGTTGCCCTGGGAGTTGATGTGCTTACTTGGTCTCTAGAGCTGTGCTTCTCCAGCACCCCGAACCGCATATCCAAGATCCATTAGCCAAATTGAGAAACGATCTATCGAAAGATGCTGGGGCGTGATCGAGCCGTTGTCGAGATCCGGTCGGGTTGTGGCTACTGCTCATTGAGCGTCACTGGTGCAGGTGGAAACAGATGACGCTTCAGTTCCCTGTCGGACCGCGCGAGGGGGAGGCCGCTAGCGGCGAAACGTGATAATGCCCCAGTCGATCTGCAGAGCGCGAGCTTGTGAACAGGTAGTCCGGCCTTGAATTTGGGTGCAGCATTACCTGAATCATCCGTCGGAAAATACGCTCCACTCACGGCGACCTCGCTGCTTCGACAAAGAGGTCTATGGCAGTGAGGTGCTCTGCATGGCTGTTTGTCTGGACAGAGGGCTACGGAGTTCGCATGTAGTCATAAAAATGGACAAAAGGGGCTGGAGTTGTCCATCGATCCGCGAGATTTAATGGACAGGTGGAATATCTCTACCTCATTGATCTGGCAGAAAAATTCTATGTCCATCGATGAGAGGCTTGGATGTAGGTCTGGTATTCGAACAGCGCGATCCCCCAGCTGACCAGCGCCGCGACTATCCAGGGCTTGGTGTTGAGGGTCTTCAGGTGGCCGTACCAGGCGAAGGTCATGAACAGGTTGGAAAGCACCAGGAGAAAGGCGGTTTGCAGCCAGACCGGCATGGCGAGGAGCTCCATCTGAAGGATGTGCGAAGCCTAATGGATGCGGGATGAGACAGAAAGGGCTGGCCGTTGGCGGTGCATCCACTGATCCGGCCGGCTTGGCGAGAGGGGCGGCGGGCTATATCCTCGGCGCCCGGTTTCTACCTGCCTCCCCGCCCTAGCGAGAGCCCTCCCATGCAATGCCGTATCGGCTGTGGCGCCTGTTGCATCGCGCCGTCGATTTCCTCGCCCATTCCCGGAATGCCCGACGGCAAGCCGGCGGGCGTGCGTTGTGTGCAATTGGACGAGCGCAACCTCTGCAAGCTGTTCGGCGATGCGCGGCGACCGGCCGTCTGCGCTGCATTCGAGGCCGATGCCGAGGCCTGTGGCCAGAGCGACGAAGAGGCTTTGCATATCCTCACCGAGTGGGAGCGGATCACCGCGGCCTGAGTGACTTGGAGGTCACGATTTTAGAGGCCATACTGAGCCCCGTTCCGCTCAAGACCGCGGATTGCGAAGGGCGCCCGTGCCCGACAAACCAAGAATAAAGAGAGGTAAGACGATGCGTGGTGTACTGCGTATGACCCTGCTGGCCACTGCCGTGATGGGGCTGACCGGGACCGCGATGGCGGAAGACTGGCAGCTGGCGAAGGACGAGGACGGCGTCAAGGTCTACCTGAGCAGCGTGCCGGGTTCCAAGTACAAGGCCTACCGTGGCGTCGTCGACATCAAGGCCGACGTGGCGACCATCAATGCCCTGCAGGAAGACGCCAAGGGTTCCTGCAAGTGGATCCACGCCTGCGGCGAGATGCGTCTGCTCAAGAGCGAAGGCAACGATTCCTGGACCTACTCGAAGATCGACATGCCGTGGCCCGTGACCGGCCGCGACGTGGTGATCCATGTGACCAGCGAGAAGACCGCCGATGGCGGCATGATCCGTCACCTGAAGGCCGAGCCGACCTACATTCCGGAAGAGAAGGGCGAAATTCGCGTGCCGAAGCTGGTCGGCGAATGGAAACTGGTGCCCAAGGGCGCCGGTGTGACCGAAGTGACCTACCAGGTGCAGACCGAGCCGGGCGGCAGCATTCCGTCCTGGCTGGCCAACAGCTTCGTGGTGGATGCGCCGATGAACACCCTGAAGGGCCTGCGCAGCGCCGCCGAGAAGAAGTAAGCGCTGTCTGCCCAGACGAAAAAGCCGCCCTTGGGCGGCTTTTTCTTTTCCGGTAGGAGCATGTCGGTCGGCTCTTCGTAGGAGCGAGCTTGCTCGCGAACCGCTTGACGCTGGTGTCGCCGGGAGCCCTGTTCGCGAGCAAGCTCGCTCCTACAGGAGGCATTCCCGCCAAGGCAATAAAAAAGCCGCCCGAAGGCGGCCTTTTCTTGACGCCGTGGCGCTTACTTGCGGTCCTTGAGGGACACGAAGTCGCGCTGCGCGCTGCCGGTGTACAGCTGGCGCGGACGGCCGATCTTGTACGGGCCGGAGAGCATTTCCTGCCAGTGGGAGATCCAGCCCACGGTACGTGCCAGGGCGAAGATCACGGTGAACATGCTGGTCGGAATGCCGATGGCCTTCAGGATGATGCCGGAGTAGAAGTCCACGTTCGGATAGAGGTTGCGCTCCACGAAGTAGGGGTCGTGGCGGGCGATTTCTTCCAGCTTCATGGCCAGTTCCAGCTGCGGGTCGTTGATGCCCAGCTCCTGGAGAACCTCGTCGCAGGTCTGCTTCATGACCTTGGCGCGCGGGTCGAAGTTCTTGTACACGCGGTGGCCGAAGCCCATCAGCTTGAACGGATCGTTCTTGTCCTTGGCCTTGGCCACGAACTTCTCGATGTTCGAGACGTCGCCGATCTCGTCCAGCATGCGCAGTACGGCTTCGTTCGCACCGCCGTGGGCTGGGCCCCAGAGTGCGGCGATGCCCGAGGCGATACAGGCGAACGGGTTGGCACCCGAGGAGCCCGCCAGGCGCACGGTGGAGGTGGAGGCGTTCTGCTCGTGGTCGGCGTGCAGGATGAAGATGCGGTCCATGGCCTTGGCCAGCACGGGGCTGATCGGCTTGGTCTCGCACGGGGTGTTGAACATCATGTGCAGGAAGTTTTCTGCATAGTTCAGGTCGTTGCGCGGATACATCATCGGCTCGCCCTTGGAGTACTTGTACACCATGGCGGCAATGGTCGGCATCTTGGCGATCAGACGATGCGCCGAGACTTCCCGGTGCTTCGGATTATTGATGTCCAGGGAGTCGTGATAGAAGGCGGAGAGGGCACCGATCACGCCGCACATCACGGCCATCGGGTGCGCATCACGGCGGAAGCCGTTGAAGAAGGTCTTCAGCTGCTCATGAACCATGGTGTGGTTCTTGATGGTGCCGACGAATTGTTCCTTCTGCTCGGCAGTGGGCAGTTCGCCCTTGAGCAGCAGGTAGCAGGTTTCCAGGTAGTCGGAGTTCTCGGCGAGCTGCTCGATGGGGTAGCCACGGTGCAGCAGGACACCTTTATCACCATCGATGAAGGTGATCTTCGACTCGCAGGAGGCGGTGGACATGAAGCCGGGGTCGAAAGTGAAGTGGCCGGTGGAGGTCAGGCCGCGAACATCGACAACGTCGGGACCCAGCGTGCCGGAGAGGACAGGCAGTTCGACGGGGGCTGCGCCCTCGATGATCAACTGCGCTTTTTTGTCAGCCATGTAGGCCTCCTATTTATGCTTGAAATCATCTGTACGACCCCCCACGCAGGGCCCGCACCACTATAGAGAGATAAATCCGAATGTCAATCTGCACAATCGGCCTCGTTCGGCTCCTCCAAGCCTCTGTTTTGACGAAAAAAATTGCCTGTTTACGCCTTTTAGGGGGGTGCGGCAATTAGTCCTTAGGTGAAGGTCTTTCCGTTGTCATTAGGGGCCTAACTGTCTATACTCGGCGACCAGCCGCCAAGGGCCTTCCGGCCTTGCTTGATTGGTGGTTGTCACTCCCGAAGGTGATGGGTACCTGACAAGTGCACCTCCCGACAACTAGCCCTGCTCCTAAAGGGCTCTCAGTGTGAAAAAAGCCGTGAATAGCAAACGACCTGTAAACCTAGACCTAAGGACCATCAAACTCCCTGTCACCGCTTACACGTCCATTCTCCACCGCATCTCTGGCGTCATCCTGTTCGTGGGCATTGCCGTGCTGCTGTTCGCACTCGACAAGTCCCTCGCATCGGAAGAAAGCTTCGAGCAGGTGAAGGCGTGTCTGGCCAGCCCGTTGGCCAAGTTGGTGATCTGGGGCCTGCTGTCTGCGCTGCTGTACCACCTGGTAGCCGGTGTTCGTCACCTCGTCATGGACGCGGGTGTCGGTGAAACGCTGGAAGGCGGTAAGCGTGGTTCGAAAATCGTCATCGCCATCGCTGTGGTGCTGATCGTTCTGGCGGGGGTCTGGGTATGGTAACTAACGTCACTAACTTCTCGCGTTCCGGCCTCTATGACTGGATGGCTCAACGCGTTTCCGCGGTCGTTCTCGCGGCTTATGTTCTGTTCCTGCTGGGTTACCTGATCTCGCATCCGGGCATCTCGTACGCGGAGTGGCACGGTCTGTTCTCCCACAGCCTGATGAAGATCTTCAGCCTGTTGACGCTGGTTGCCCTGAGCGTGCACGCATGGGTCGGCATGTGGACCATCACTACCGACTACCTGACTCCGATGGCTCTCGGCAAAGCCGCGACCGTCGTGCGTTTCCTCGTCCAGGCAGTATGCGGCATGGCCATGTTCGCATTCTTCGTCTGGGGTGTGCAGATTCTCTGGGGTAACTGATCCATGGCTAGCAACCGTACTCTTTCTTTCGACGCCATCATCGTTGGTGGCGGCGGCGCCGGCATGCGTGCCGCGCTGCAACTGGCCCAGGGCGGCCACAAGACTGCCGTGGTGACCAAGGTCTTCCCGACCCGTTCGCACACCGTATCCGCCCAGGGCGGCATCACCTGCGCCATCGCTTCGGCCGACCCGAACGACGATTGGCGCTGGCACATGTACGATACCGTCAAGGGTTCCGACTACATCGGTGACCAGGACGCTATCGAATACATGTGCTCCGTCGGCCCGGAAGCCGTGTTCGAGCTGGAACACATGGGTCTGCCGTTCTCCCGTACCGAGCAGGGCCGCATCTACCAGCGTCCGTTCGGAGGCCAGTCCAAGGACTTCGGCAAGGGCGGCCAGGCTGCCCGTACCTGCGCCGCGGCCGACCGTACCGGTCACGCGCTGCTGCACACCCTCTATCAGGCCAACCTGAAGAACGGTACTTCCTTCCTTAATGAGTGGTACGCGGTCGATCTGGTGAAGAACCAGGACGGTCACGTCGTCGGTATCATCGCCATCTGCATCGAGACCGGCGAAACCGTCTACATCCGCTCCAAGGCCGTGGTACTGGCCACTGGCGGTGCCGGCCGTATCTACGCCTCCACCACCAACGCCCTGATCAACACCGGCGACGGCGTGGGCATGGCCCTGCGCGCTGGCGTACCGGTGCAGGACATCGAAATGTGGCAGTTCCACCCGACCGGCATCGCCGGCGCCGGTGTACTGGTCACCGAAGGCTGCCGTGGTGAGGGTGGTTACCTGATCAACGCCCATGGCGAGCGCTTCATGGAGCGTTACGCTCCGAACGCCAAGGACCTGGCCGGCCGCGACGTGGTTGCCCGTTCCATGGTCAAGGAAGTGATCGCCGGCAACGGCGTGGGCCCGAACAAGGACCACGTACTGCTGAAGCTCGACCACCTCGGCGAGGAAGTTCTGCACAGCCGCCTGCCCGGCATCTGCGAACTGTCCAAGACCTTCGCCCACGTCGACCCGGTTGTCGCTCCGATCCCGGTCATCCCGACCTGCCACTACATGATGGGCGGCGTTGCCACCAACATCCATGGCCAGGCCCTGACCATGGACGCCAACGGCAACGACCAGATCGTCGAAGGTCTGTTCGCGGTCGGTGAAGTGGCTTGCGTATCGGTACACGGCGCCAACCGCCTGGGCGGCAACTCGCTGCTCGACCTGGTGGTCTTCGGCCGCGCAACCGGTCTGCACCTGGAAAAGGCCCTGAAAGAGGGCATCGAGCACCGCGGCGCCTCCGAGAGCGACCTGGAAGCCTCGTACAAGCGTCTGAACGGCGTGAACGAGCGCACCAGCGGCGAAGAAGTCGCCCCGCTCAAGCGCGAGCTGCAATCCTGCATGCAGAACTACTTCGGTGTATTCCGTACCGGCGAATACATGCAGAAGGGCATCGCTCAACTGGCTGAACTGCGCGAGCGTATCGCGAACGTCAAGATCAACGACAAGAGCCAGGCTTTCAACACCGCGCGTATCGAAGCGCTGGAACTGCAGAACCTCCTCGAAGTGGCCGAAGCCACCGCGATTGCCGCCGAGCATCGCAAAGAGTCCCGCGGCGCCCACGCCCGCGAAGACTTCGAGGAGCGCGACGACGAGAACTGGCTGTGCCACACCCTGTACTTCCCGGGTGAGAAGCGCGTTGCCAAGCGTTCCGTCAACTTCGCGCCGAAGACTGTTCCGGCATTCGAACCCAAGGTTCGTACTTACTAAGGGTGCCCGCCATGTTGCAAGTGAGTGTTTACCGCTACAACCCTGAGAAGGACGCTGCGCCCTACATGCAGGACTTCCAGGTCGATACCGACGGCAAGGACGTGATGGTCCTGGACGTGCTGGCGCTGATCAAGGAACAGGACGAGGGCTTCTCCTACCGTCGCTCCTGCCGTGAAGGCGTCTGCGGTTCCGACGGCATGAACATCAACGGCAAGAACGGCCTGGCCTGCATCACTCCGCTGTCGGCCGCCGGCCTGAAAGGCGGCAAGCTGGTGCTGCGTCCGCTGCCGGGTCTGCCGGTGATCCGTGACCTCGTCGTCGATATGAGCATCTTCTACAAGCAATACGAGAAGGTGAAGCCGTTCCTGCAGAACGATACTCCGGCCCCGGCCATCGAGCGTCTGCAGACTCCGGAACAACGCGAGAAGCTGGACGGTCTGTACGAGTGCATCCTGTGCGCCTGCTGCTCGACCTCCTGCCCGTCGTTCTGGTGGAACCCCGACAAGTTCCTCGGTCCCGCTGCGCTGCTGCAGGCCTACCGTTTCCTGGCCGACAGCCGCGACACCAAGACCGAAGAGCGTCTGGCTTCGCTGGATGACCCGTTCAGCGTATTCCGCTGCCGCGGGATCATGAACTGCGTGAACGTCTGCCCGAAGGGTCTGAACCCGACCAAGGCAATCGGCCACGTACGTAACATGCTGCTGCAAAGCGGCACCTGATTCGCGGCCCAGGCCACGAGTCATTGCAAGAGCGACACCTGCACCGCCGGGACAATCCGGCGGTGCAGTACTGCGGACCCAAGCCCACAAAGCGGGGGTCCTGACTTGAAAACGTATATATGACCAGCAGGGGCATCCGGGCTGGTACCCGGACTATCTGCGGGAATCGGTGGCTAGAAGTCGCTGTGTATGACTTCAAGCCAAAGGATTTCTCAGGTGGAGTCCCCTTACCGAGGGTGACCAAGCATGCACGAAAGCGTAATGCAGCGGATGTGGAACAGTGCCCATCTATCCGGTGGTAACGCTGCCTACGTCGAAGAGCTCTACGAGCTCTACCTGCACGACCCGAACGCTGTGCCAGAAGAGTGGCGCACGTACTTCCAGAAGCTCCCCGCCGACGGCAATCCCGCTCCCGACGTCTCGCATTCCTCTATCCGTGATCATTTCGTACTCCTGGCCAAGAACCAGCGCCGCGCCGCGCCTGTTTCCGCTGGCAGCGTAAGCACCGAGCACGAGAAGAAGCAGGTTGAAGTCCTGCGTCTGATCCTGGCATACCGTCTGCGTGGACATCAGGCTGCGTCGCTCGATCCGCTGGGTCTCTGGGTGCGTACCGCTCCCTCCGATCTGTCGCTCGAACATTACGGGCTTACTGCTGCAGACCTCGACACCACCTTCCGTACCGGTGAGCTCTACATCGGCAAGGAAGAGGCTACCCTTCGCGAAATTCTCGACGCCCTGAAGCAGACCTACTGCAGCACCATCGGCGCCGAGTTCATGCACATCGTCGATTCCGAGCAGCGCCACTGGTTCGCCCAGCGCCTGGAAAGCGTGCGCGGCCGTCCGGCGTACTCCGCCGACGCCCGTTCCCACCTGCTCGAGCGCCTGACCGCTGCCGAAGGCCTAGAAAAGTACCTGGGCACCAAGTACCCGGGCACCAAGCGTTTCGGCCTGGAAGGCGGCGAGAGCCTGATCCCGATGGTCGACGAGATCATCCAGCGCTCCGGCTCCTACGGCGTCAAGGAAATCGTCATCGGCATGGCCCACCGTGGCCGTCTGAACGTCCTGGTCAACACCCTGGGCAAGAACCCGCGCGACCTCTTCGACGAGTTCGAAGGCAAGAAACTGGTCGAGCTGGGCTCGGGTGACGTGAAGTACCACCAGGGCTTCTCCTCCAACGTCATGACCACCGGCGGCGAAGTCCACCTGGCCCTGGCGTTCAACCCCTCGCACCTGGAAATCGTTTCCCCGGTGGTCGAGGGCTCGGTACGCGCCCGCCAGGACCGTCGCAAAGACGGCAGCGGCGACAAGGTCGTGCCGATCTCCATCCACGGCGATGCCGCCTTCGCGGGGCAGGGCGTGGTCATGGAGACCTTCCAGATGTCGCAGACCCGTGCTTACAAGACGGGCGGCACCATCCACATCGTGATCAACAACCAGGTCGGCTTCACCACCAGCCGTCAGGACGATGCTCGTTCCACCGAGTACGCGACCGACGTGGCGAAGATGATCCAGGCGCCGATCTTCCATGTGAACGGCGACGATCCGGAAGCGGTCCTGTTCGTGACCCAGCTGGCCGTCGACTACCGCATGCAGTTCAAGCGTGACGTGGTCATCGACCTGGTCTGCTACCGCCGTCGCGGCCACAACGAGGCCGACGAGCCGAGCGGCACCCAGCCGCTGATGTACCAGCAGATCGCCAAGCAGCGCACCACCCGCGACCTGTATGCCGACGCGCTGATCGCAGCCGGCGTGCAGACTGCCGAGCAGGCCCAGGAGAAGGTCGACGAATATCGCGACGCTCTCGACAACGGCCAGCACGTGGTGAAGAGCCTGGTGAAGGAGCCCAACAAGGAGCTCTTCGTCGACTGGCGTCCCTACGTGGGCCATGCCTGGACCGCGCGTCACGACACCCGCTTCGACCTGAAGACCCTGCAGGACCTGTCTGCCAAGCTGCTGGAGACCCCGGACGGCTTCGTCATGCAACGTCAGGTACAGAAGATCTACGAAGACCGCGCGAAGATGGCTGCCGGTGGCATGCCGATCAACTGGGGCTTCGCCGAGAACCTGGCCTACGCCACCCTGCTGTTCGAAGGTCACCCGGTACGCATGACCGGTCAGGACGTCGGCCGCGGCACCTTCTCGCACCGCCACGCGGCGCTGCACAACCAGAAGGACGACTCGGTCTACATCCCGCTGGCCCACCTGTTCGATGGCCAGCCGCGCGTCAGCCTGTACGACTCCTACCTCTCGGAAGAAGCCGTACTGGCCTTCGAATACGGCTACGCCACCACCATGCCGAATGCGCTGGTGATCTGGGAAGCCCAGTTCGGTGACTTCGCCAACGGTGCGCAGGTCGTGATCGACCAGTTCATCACCAGCGGCGAGACCAAGTGGCAGCGCCTCTGCGGCCTGACCATGCTGCTGCCGCACGGTTACGAAGGCCAGGGTCCGGAGCACTCCTCCGCGCGTCTGGAGCGTTACCTGCAACTGTGCGCCGAGCAGAACATCCAGGTCTGCGTGCCGACCACTCCGGCCCAGGTCTACCACATGCTGCGCCGCCAGGTGATCCGTCCGCTGCGCAAGCCGCTGATCGTGATGACTCCGAAGTCGCTGCTGCGTCACAAGCTGGCCATCTCGACCCTGGAAGATCTGGCCAACGGCTCGTTCCAGACCGTGATCAACGAGATCGACAACCTGGATCCGAAGAAGGTCGAACGCATCGTGCTGTGCAGTGGCAAGGTGTACTACGACCTGCTGGAGAAGCGCCGTGCGGAAGGCCGCGAGGACATCGCGATCGTGCGTCTGGAGCAGCTGTATCCGTTCCCGGAAGACGATCTGGCCGAGGTGCTGTCGCAGTACAAGAACCTCAAGCACATCGTCTGGTGCCAGGAAGAGCCGATGAACCAGGGCGCCTGGTACTGCTCGCAGCACCACATGCGTCGCGTCATCGCCGCGCACAAGAAAGGTCTCAACCTGGAATACGCGGGCCGCGAAGGCTCGGCAGCTCCGGCTTGCGGCTACGCTTCGATGCACGCCGAGCAGCAGGAAAAACTGCTGCAGGACGCCTTCACCGTTTAACGCCAACGCGCAGTTGATACCGAATTTAAGGAAACACACATAATGGCTATCGAAATCAAAGCCCCAACCTTCCCGGAATCGGTTGCCGACGGCACCGTTGCAACCTGGCACAAGAAGGTCGGTGAAGCCGTCAAGCGTGACGAACTGATCGTCGACATCGAGACCGACAAGGTCGTGATCGAAGTGCTCGCCGAGGCGGATGGCGTCCTGGCCGAGATCGTCAAGGGCGAGGGCGACACCGTTCTTTCCAACGAACTGCTGGGCAAGCTGAGCGAAGGCGGTGCCGCCGCTGCCGCTCCTGCTGCCGCCGCCGCTCCGGCTGCCGCCCCGGCCGCCGCTGCCCCGGCTGCTGCCGCTGACGACAACATCCTGTCGCCGGCCGCCCGCAAGCTCGCCGAAGAAAACGGCATCGACCCGAACAGCCTGGCCGGCACCGGCAAAGGCGGTCGCGTCACCAAGGAAGACGTTGTCGCTGCCGTTGAAGCCAAGAAGAGCGCCCCGGCTGCCGCTCCGGCCGCCAAGGCTGCTGCCCCGGCTGCCGCTGCCGCTCCGGTCTTCGCCGCTGGCGATCGCGTCGAGAAGCGCGTGCCGATGACTCGCCTGCGCGCCAAGGTTGCCGAGCGTCTGGTCGAAGCCCAGTCCTCCATGGCCATGCTGACTACCTTCAACGAAGTCAACATGAAGCCGATCATGGACCTGCGCAACAAGTACAAGGACCTGTTCGAGAAGAAGCACAATGGCGTGCGCCTGGGCTTCATGTCCTTCTTCGTCAAGGCCGCCACCGAAGCCCTGAAGCGCTTCCCGGGCGTCAACGCTTCCATCGACGGCAACGACATCGTCTACCACGGCTACCAGGACATCGGTGTGGCAGTTTCCAGCGACCGCGGTCTGGTCGTTCCGGTACTGCGTAACGCCGAGTTCATGAGCCTGGCCGAGATCGAGAACGGCATCGCCACCTTCGGCAAGAAAGCCAAAGACGGCAAGCTGTCCATCGAAGACATGACCGGTGGTACTTTCACCATTTCCAACGGTGGCGTATTCGGTTCCCTGCTGTCGACTCCGATCGTCAACCCGCCGCAGACCGCCATCCTCGGCATGCACAAGATCCAGGAACGCCCGATGGCCGTTAACGGTCAAGTGGTGATCCTGCCGATGATGTACCTGGCGCTGTCCTACGATCACCGGATGATCGACGGCAAGGAAGCGGTCAGCTTCCTGGTCACCATGAAGGACCTGCTGGAAGATCCGGCTCGCCTGCTGCTGGACGTCTGATACGTCAATTCACACGACGGCCCCGTACTACACGACGGCCCCGAGAGGGGCCGTCCGCTTCACCGGAATAAGGATTGAGACATGAGCCAGAAATTCGACGTGGTTGTGATTGGTGCCGGCCCCGGCGGTTACGTAGCCGCCATCCGTGCCGCCCAACTCGGCCTGAAGACCGCTTGCATCGAGAAGTACATCGGTAAAGAGGGCAAGGTCGCCCTCGGCGGTACCTGCCTGAACGTAGGCTGCATTCCGTCCAAGGCGCTTCTGGACAGCTCCTGGAAGTACAAGGAAGCCAAAGAGGGCTTCGAGGTTCACGGGATCTCCACCGGCGGCGTGAAGATGGACGTTCCGGCGATGGTTGCCCGCAAGGCCAACATCGTGAAGAACCTGACCGGCGGCATCGCCACCCTGTTCAAGGCCAACGGCGTGACCTCCTTCGAAGGCCACGGCAAGGTCCTGGCCAACAAGCAGGTCGAAGTGACCGGCCTGGACGGCAAGACCCAGGTGCTGGAAGCCGACAACATCATCATCGCTTCGGGCTCCAAGCCGGTTGAAATCCCGCCGGCCCCGCTGACCGAAGACGTCATCGTCGACTCCACCGGCGCCCTGGAATTCCAGAGCGTGCCGAAGAAACTGGGCGTGATTGGCGCGGGCGTCATCGGTCTGGAACTGGGTTCGGTCTGGGCTCGCCTGGGCGCTGAAGTCACCGTCCTGGAAGCCCTGGACAAGTTCCTCCCGGCTGCCGACGAGCAGGTCGCCAAGGAAGCCCTGAAGGTCCTGACCAAGCAGGGTCTGAACATCCGCCTGGGGGCTCGCGTCACCGGTTCGGAAGTGAAGAAGAAGCAGGTCACCGTGACCTTCACCGACGCCAACGGCGAGCAGAAGGAAACCTTCGACAAGCTGATCGTGGCCGTGGGCCGTCGCCCGGTGACCACTGACCTGCTGGCCGCCGACAGTGGCGTGACCCTGGACGAGCGTGGCTTCATCTACGTCGACGACCACTGCAAGACCAGCGTTCCGGGCGTCTACGCCATCGGTGACGTGGTCCGTGGCGCCATGCTGGCGCACAAGGCCTCGGAAGAGGGCGTGATGGTTGCCGAGCGCATCGCCGGCCACAAGGCCCAGATGAACTACGACCTGATTCCGTCGGTGATCTACACCCACCCGGAAATCGCATGGGTCGGCAAGACCGAGCAGCAGCTCAAGGGTGAAGGCGTCGAAGTCAACGTCGGTACCTTCCCGTTCGCCGCCAGCGGCCGCGCCATGGCTGCCAACGACACCACCGGCCTGGTCAAGGTCATCGCCGATGCCAAGACCGACCGCGTACTGGGCGTCCACGTGATCGGCCCGAGCGCCGCCGAGCTGGTTCAGCAGGGCGCGATCGGCATGGAATTCGGTACCAGTGCCGAAGACCTGGGCATGATGGTCTTCTCCCACCCGACTCTGTCCGAAGCGCTGCACGAAGCGGCCCTGGCAGTGAATGGCCACGCCATCCACATCGCCAACCGCAAGAAGCGCTAAGGAACGGGACCACGGCGGGGAGGGCGGCAGTCTTTTGCGAGGGGCTGCCGTCCACTCCGCCGGATCGTTTCTCCCCTGAGGGGGACTCGGTCACAGGTGGCGTGGTGCCACGAGCGCCGCGCCTTATGCGCAATACCCAAGACGAAAACGGTAGACAAGCATGAATCTCCACGAATATCAGGGTAAGCAGCTGTTCGCTGAGTACGGCCTGCCCGTATCCAAGGGCTTCGCCGTCGACACACCCGAAGAGGCCGCAGAAGCCTGTGAAAAGATCGGTGGTACCGAGTGGGTCGTTAAGGCCCAGGTACACGCTGGTGGCCGCGGTAAAGCGGGCGGTGTGAAGCTGGTCAAGAGCAAAGAGGACGCCAAGGCGTTCGCCGCCAACTGGCTGGGCAAGCGTCTGGTGACCTACCAGACTGACGCCAATGGCCAGCCGGTCAGCAAGATCCTGGTGGAATCCTGCACCGACATCGACAAGGAGCTGTACCTCGGCGCCGTTGTCGACCGTTCCAGCCGTCGCATCGTCTTCATGGCCTCCACCGAAGGTGGCGTGGACATCGAGAAAGTTGCGCACGAGACCCCTGAGAAGATCCTGAAGGCCACCATCGATCCGCTGGTTGGCGCTCAGCCGTTCCAGGGCCGCGAGCTGGCCTTCCAGCTGGGCCTGAAGGGCGACCAGATCAAGCAGTTCACCCACATCTTCGTTGGCCTGGCCAAGCTGTTCCAGGACTACGACCTGGCGCTGCTGGAAGTGAACCCGCTGGTGATCAAGAAAGACGGCAACCTGCACTGCCTGGACGCCAAGATCAACATCGACTCCAACGCCATGTACCGTCAGCCCAAGCTGCGCGCCATGCACGACCCGTCCCAGGACGACGCTCGTGAAGCCCATGCGCAGAAGTGGGAGCTGAACTACGTCGCGCTGGAAGGCAACATCGGCTGCATGGTCAACGGCGCTGGCCTGGCCATGGGCACCATGGACATCGTCAACCTGCACGGCGGCAAGCCGGCCAACTTCCTCGACGTTGGTGGCGGTGCCACCAAAGAGCGCGTGACCGAAGCGTTCAAGATCATCCTGTCCGACAGCAACGTCGCTGCCGTTCTGGTGAACATCTTCGGCGGCATCGTTCGCTGCGACATGATTGCCGAAGGCATCATCGGCGCCGTGAAAGAAGTCGGCGTGAAAATCCCGGTTGTCGTTCGTCTGGAAGGCAACAACGCCGACCTCGGCGCCAAGGTCCTGGCCGAGAGCGGTCTGAACATCATCGCGGCGACCAGCCTGACCGACGCTGCCCAGCAAGTCGTCAAGGCCGCGGAGGGTAAGTAATGAGCGTCCTGATCAATAAAGACACCAAAGTCATCTGCCAGGGCTTCACCGGCTCGCAGGGTACCTTCCACTCCGAACAAGCCATCGCCTACGGCACCAAGATGGTTGGCGGCGTGACCCCCGGCAAGGGCGGCACCACCCACCTGGGCCTGCCGGTGTTCAACACCGTCAAGGAAGCCGTGGAAGCGACCGGCGCCGATGCTTCGGTCATCTACGTTCCGGCTCCGTTCTGCAAGGACTCGATCCTGGAAGCGGCCTTCGGCGGCATCAAGCTGATCGTCTGCATCACCGAAGGCATCCCGACCATCGACATGCTGGAAGCCAAGGTCAAGTGCGACGAGCTGGGCGTACGCCTGATCGGCCCGAACTGCCCGGGCGTGATCACTCCCGGCGAGTGCAAGATCGGCATCATGCCGGGTCACATCCACCTGCCGGGCAAGGTAGGCATCGTGTCGCGTTCCGGCACCCTGACCTACGAAGCCGTGAAGCAGACCACCGACGCCGGCTTCGGCCAGTCCACCTGCGTGGGCATCGGCGGTGACCCGATCCCGGGCTCCAACTTCATCGACATCCTGAAGCTGTTCCAGGAAGACCCGAAAACCGAAGCCATCGTCATGATCGGCGAAATCGGTGGTTCGGCCGAAGAAGAAGCGGCTGCCTACATCAAGGCCAACGTGACCAAGCCGGTGGTGTCCTACATCGCTGGTGTTACCGCACCGCCCGGCAAGCGCATGGGCCACGCGGGCGCCATCATCTCCGGTGGCAAGGGCACTGCGGACGAGAAGTTCGCCGCCCTGCAGGACGCCGGCGTGAAAACCGTGCGTTCCCTGGCTGACATTGGCAAGGCCCTGGCCGAGCTGACCGGCTGGGCGGTCAAGTAAGCGCCTGGCTTACTTAACCCTTGGCTGTGCAGGGGCCACCTTCGGGTGGCCCCTGTCATTTTGCCTGCGCCGGACAAAGTGTCGATCACGCGACACTCCCGTTCATTTCGAGGACTATCTGACGTACGTCAGTGCAGCTCATCGGAATAGATCGTTAGGCTAGCAACTATATGAAGCGCCGCGTTCCCCACAAGGGAAGGCTCGCTCACCGTCAATTCCTACCCGGAGGCGACGGCGATTCCTGACCGTCACGGATGGCGGGATAAACAGAATGCAGGAGCAACCGGGCCACGAGCCCATGGAAAACCTCTGCTATCGGACTTCCAAGAACAAATCACCGTACCGATGACAGCAGCATCACAGGATGCGCAGGCTCGCCCCGAGTGAGTCGGCCAGTCCCATCCGATGCGGCTTCGTCACGTCTGTACGGTCGATCTGCCTTGGGAGGCCACGAAACCGTTTCAGCACTGTGGTATTTCCCTTCATGAACGTCTTGAAAGGCCAGGACATCCTGGCACTGGGTTTTATGACCTTCGCGCTGTTCGTCGGCGCGGGCAACATCATCTTCCCGCCGATCGTGGGCCTGCAGTCGGGGCCGCACGTGTGGATGGCCGCGCTGGGCTTCCTGATCACCGCGGTCGGCCTGCCGGTGATCACCGTCGTCGCGCTGGCCAAGGTCGGTGGTGCGATGGACACCCTCAGCCACCCGATCGGCCGTGTCGCCGGTGGGCTGCTGGCGGCCGTCTGCTACCTGTCGGTCGGGCCGCTGTTTGCCACCCCGCGTACTGCCACCGTCTCCTTCGAAGTGGGCCTGGCGCCGCTGACCGGGGAGGGCGCGCTGCCGCTGTTCCTCTACAGCCTGGTGTACTTCCTGGTGGTGCTGGTGATTTCGCTGTACCCGGGCAAGCTGCTCGATACCGTCGGCCGCTTCCTCGCGCCGCTGAAGATCATCGCCCTGGCCGCCCTCGGCATCGCTGCCTTCATGCTGCCCGCCGGCCCCATTGGCACCGCGGAGCCGGCCTACCAGGCCGCGGCGTTCTCCCAGGGCTTCGTCAATGGTTACCTGACCATGGATACCCTCGGCGCACTGGTCTTCGGTATCGTCATCGTCAATGCGATCCGCTCCCGTGGCGTGCAGTCGCCGCGCCTGATCACCCGCTACGCCATCATCGCCGGCCTGATCGCCGGGGTCGGGCTTGCGCTGGTGTACATCAGCCTGTTCCGCCTGGGTGCCGGCAGCCACGACATCGCCGCCGGTGCCAGCAACGGCGCGGCCGTCCTGCATGCCTACGTGCAGCACACCTTCGGCTCGCTGGGCAGTACCTTCCTCGCGGTGCTGATCGCGCTGGCCTGCCTGGTCACCGCCGTGGGCCTGACCTGCGCCTGCGCCGAGTACTTCTGCCGCATCCTGCCGCTGTCGTACCGCAGCCTGGTGATCCTCCTGGCGGCGTTCTCGCTGCTGGTGTCGAACCTGGGCCTGACCAAGCTCATCCAGTTCTCCATCCCTGTGCTGACGGCGATCTATCCGCCGTGCATCGTGCTGGTGGCGCTGAGCTTCTGCGCCAGCCTGTGGCGTTCGCAGACCCGCATCGTCGCCCCGGTGATGGTGATCTCCTTCGTCTTCGGCATCATCGACGCCCTCAAGGGCGCCAAGCTCGACGCCTGGATGCCGGGCTGGATGGAGCACCTGCCGCTGGCCGAGCAGGGCCTCGCCTGGCTGATCCCGTCGGTGGCCATGCTGGCCGCAATGGCGGTCCTCGACCGCCTGCTGGGCAAACCCCAGGAAGCCATGGCCTGACACCTGCCGCGTCAATGAACAAGGCCGCCCACAAGGCGGCCTTTTCATGTCTGTAGGAGCGAGCTTGCTCGCGAACCGCCTGGCACCTTCTGCGCCCGGTATAAAAGCGTTCGCGAGCAAGCTCGCTCCTACAGTTGGTCTTGGAACGCGGGCATCGAGCCGTGTCTTTCTCCGCGAATCTGGCGTCTATCCGCCGCGTATTCCTGCAATTTCCTAACGGCCCCGCGCAAGGACAAGCATGACCGACGTCGTCGATCTGTTCGATATCCAGTACCTGTGGAACCTGTTCGCCATCCTCTGGTTCCTCGTCTGCTGGATCGGCTACACCCGCTATGCCAAGGTCAAGGCCCGCGACACCGCGTGCCTGGCCAGCGTGCTGCACCTCTACCGCCAGGACTGGATGCGCCGCCTGCTGCTGCGCGACAACCGCGTGGCCGACGCCAGCGTGATCGGCAACCTGGAGCGCAACGCGTCGTTCTTCGCCTCCAGCACCCTGATCATCCTCGCAGGTATCCTGACTCTGCTGGGCTCCGCCGAACGCACCATCTCGGTACTGGCCGACCTGCCGTTCGTGGCGCCGCCGACCCGTGGCCTGTCGGAGTTGAAGCTGCTCTGCCTGGCGGTGGTGTTCGTGTACGCCTTCTTCACCTTCAGCTGGTGCATGCGCCAATACAATTTCGCGGCCGTGCTGGTGGCCTCCGCGCCGATGGTGGGGGAGCGCAGCGTGGGCGAACAGGAACGCAAGCTCTACGCCGAGCGCGCGGCGCGCGTGGTGTCGCTGGCGGCGCATCAGTTCAACCAGGGCCTGCGCACCTACTATTTCGGCCTGGCGATGCTCGCCTGGTTCATCAACCCGCTGATCTTCATGCTGGTGACCGCCGGGGTGGTGGGGGTGCTGTACCAGCGCGAGTTCCATTCCCGCGTGCTGCACGTGATGGTCTACACGCCGACGTCCCAGGGGGACACCCCGCGCGAAGACGACATCCCGGCCTGAGCAAACGCCGGATGCGACAAGGCCCGCAAATGCGGGCCTTGTGCTGTACAGCGGAAGAAGCGGCTTACTGCTGCTTCTGCTCTTCACCTGCGGGTGCCTGCGGCGCGGTAGCCGGGGCTGCCGGTGCAGCCGGAGCGGCTTCGGGGGCCGGCGGAGTCGTCGGCGCCGGGGTGGCCGGCTGCTCAGTGGCGGCGGGGGCGGCCGGCGCTTTCGGCTCTTCTTTCTTGCCGCAGGCGGCAAGGCCCAGACCGGCGATCAGCATCAGAGCGAGGGGAAGGGTTTTTTTCATGTGGTGCCTCCATGTGCGGCTTTCCTGTTGATAGCCCTTTGAGCACGCGCCCTTCGAATAAGTTCAATGAATATTCCTACAGCGTAGGTTTTCATCACTGTAGGTGGGGCGGGGGCGGGGTATGATGCGGGCCCGTGCAGTCATTCGGTCGCCCACGCCATGAGTGAAACCCCCATTCTTGAGCGCGCCCAGCGCTTTCTCTCGGCCTTGCCGCATTGCCGATTGCTGGGTATCAGCACCCATGCCGCCGACGCTTCCGGCCTGACGCTGCGCCTGCCTTACAGCCAGGCCATCGTCGGCAATCCGGAGACCGGCGTCATTCACGGCGGCGCGATCACCACGCTGATGGACACCACCTGTGGCATCTCCACCCTTTGCGTGCTGCCGCAGTTCGAGATCTGCCCGACCCTGGACCTGCGCATCGACTACATGCACCCGGCCGAGCCCGGCAAGGATGTGTTCGGATTCGCCGAGTGCTACCGCGTCACCCCGACCATCATCTTCACCCGCGGCATCGCCTACCAGGACGACCCTTCCGAACCCATCGCCCATGTGGTCGGCACCTTCATGCGCATGGGCAAGGCGGTTTCCGCCGGCAGCGTGAAGAGCAGCGTCGACGGGGAGGCTTCCGCATGAGCACGCCGAGCATCGAGCAGCTGGTGCGTGAAGCCCACGAGAGCAAGAACTACGACGGGCTGATCGAATCGATTCCCTACGCCAGGCTGATCGGCATCCGCTGCCTGCGGCTGGGCGACGAGGCACTCTTCCACCTGCCGGCCAACCCCGACAACATCGGCAACCCGACGCTGCCGGCCCTGCATGGCGGCGTCATCGCCGGTTTCATGGAGAACGCCGCGCTGCTGCACTTGCTGATGTTCATGGGCATTCCGCACATGCCCAAGATCATCGACTTCTCCATCGACTACCTGCGCGCCGGGCATTTCCGCGACACCTATGCGCAATGCCAGGTCTGGCGACAGGGGCGGCGAGTGGCCAACGTGGCGATCACCGCCTGGCAGACCACCCGCGCCGAACCCATCGCCACCGCACGGGCCCACTTCAAGGTCGACGGCGCCTGAATGGATACCCTGCTGATCCTGCTCGGTCTGCTGCTGATCCTCGCCGGCTACGCCTGGCTGATCATGCAGGCTTTCGGTCGCAGCCTGTTCTGGGGGATCGCCAGCCTGCTGCCGCCCCTGGCGCTGGTGTTCATGCTGCGCCACTGGAGGCACGCACGTGGCGCTGTGGTACTCGGTGGTCTGGGCTGCATTCCGCTGGTGGTCGGCCTGACGCTGCTGGCGGTCCACGACAGCGCGCGCCTGGAGGCCATTCTGCGCCTCGAGTGGTTGCGGCCCGAGCCGGCCGTCAAGCCGGAGCTGGCGATCCAGCTGCGTGGCGAGCTCAACGGCAAGCCGTTCGCGCCCGAGCAGGCCGACCTGATCGACGGGGTACTGAGCCTGCGGGAAGGGCAGGACTTCTACGCGCACCGCGAAGTACGCATTCGCCTGCCCGCACCCGTGGCGACAGAGAAGCCCCTGCGGCTCGACGTGCTGCCCAATGATTCCGGCACCTTGCCGGAGGTCGAGATCAGCTGGCTGGCGCCCGGCCAGGACCTGCCCGAAGCGGTCCGGCTTGCGCGCGGCTACAGCCTGCATCTGGATCTTGCGCCAGAGGCGCCCAATCGCATGGCCGGCGTCTTCCACCTGGTGCTCCCCGCGCCGATGCGCACCACCCTGAGCGGAAAGGTCGAGCTGTACACCAATTACCTGCGCTACCGCGATGGGCAGGTGGACACCCGCGTCGACTCCCAGGACACCCTGGCCTACGTGCTGCTCGACTACCTGCAGCGACGCTTTGCCCGGCGCGATATCGAGCTGGGCAGGTTGCCTCGACTGGATACCTCGCGCCCGCAGCTGGAGGTGCCGGTCAGCTTCAGTGTCGGTGGTGAGCCGCAGAGCGTGTCGCTGACCCTGGCCAAGACCGCAACTCGAGGCTGGGGCGTAAAGGGTGACCGGTATCCGAGCCTGGTCGACAATCCGAAGCCGGCCCCGGCGCAGCCATCGACCCAACCCGCCGAGGCGGCTGGCCAGCCCCCGGTGGCGCCGGAGATCGGCCAGGTCTCCATGCCGCGTCTGCAAGCCGCGCCGGAGCGTTTCGCCAATCGCCACATGCGCGTGCAGACCGAGCAGGGGCGCACGGCCGATGGGACCTTCGTCGGCCTGGATGGCGACGGCCGCCTGGTCATTCGCCACAGCCTGAGCGGCGCGGGAGAGGCGAGCTACGTCCTGCGCCCCAGCGAAGTGGTCAGCATCGAATTGCTCGCGCAATGAGTCTTCGGGGCAAACCCTTGAATTCGTTCAGGAAGCCCCCATCTCGCTGACATCGGCCGCACGACGCGGCATTTGTCATCCTCGGAGCGAGAAACAATGAGCGTGGAGACTCAAAAAGAAACACTGGGCTTCCAGACCGAAGTGAAGCAGTTGCTTCACCTGATGATTCATTCCCTGTATTCGAACAAGGAAATCTTCCTTCGCGAGCTGATTTCCAACGCCTCCGACGCCGCCGACAAGCTGCGTTTCGAGGCCCTGGCCAAGCCCGAGCTGCTCGAAGGCGGCGCCGAGCTGAAGATCCGTGTGAGCTTCGACAAGGACGCCAAGACCGTCACCCTCGAAGACAACGGCATCGGCATGAGCCGCGAGGAAGTGATCGCGCACCTGGGCACCATCGCCAAGTCCGGCACCGCCGACTTCCTGAAGAACCTCTCGGGCGACCAGAAGAAGGACTCGCACCTGATCGGCCAGTTCGGCGTGGGCTTCTACAGTGCCTTCATCGTTGCCGACAAGGTGGACGTCTTCACCCGCCGCGCTGGTGCGCCGGCCAGCGAGGGCGTGCACTGGTCGTCCAAAGGTGAGGGCGAGTTCGATGTGTCGAGCATCGACAAGCCCGAACGCGGCACTCGCATCGTCCTGCACCTGAAGGACGGCGAAGACGAGTTCGCCGACGGCTGGCGCCTGCGCAACATCGTCAAGAAGTACTCCGACCACATTGCGTTGCCCATCGAACTGCCGAAAGAGCATTACGGCGAGGAGAAGGACAAGCCGGCCGAGGCCGAGTGGGAAGTGGTCAACCGTGCCAGCGCCCTGTGGACCCGTCCGCGCACCGAGGTGAAGGACGAGGAATACCAGGAGTTCTACAAGCACATCGCCCATGACTTCGAGAATCCGCTGACCTGGAGCCACAACAAGGTCGAGGGCAAGCTGGAATACACCTCGCTGCTCTACGTCCCGGCCCGCGCGCCGTTCGACCTGTACCACCGCGAGGCCCCGCGCGGCCTGAAGCTGTACGTGCAGCGCGTGTTCATCATGGACCAGGCTGATCAGTTCCTGCCGCTGTACCTGCGCTTCATCAAGGGCGTGGTGGACTCCAACGACCTGTCGCTGAACGTCTCCCGCGAGATCCTGCAGTCCGGCCCCATCGTCGACTCGATGAAATCGGCACTGACCAAGCGCTCCCTGGACATGCTGGAGAAGCTGGCGAGCAGCGACGCCGAAGCCTACAAGGGCTTCTGGAAGAACTTCGGCCAGGTGCTGAAGGAAGGCCCGGCCGAGGACTTCGCCAACAAGGACAAGATCGCCGGTCTGCTGCGCTTCTCTTCCACCAGCGACGAGAGCGGCGAGCAGAGCGTTTCCCTGGCCGACTACATCGGCCGGATGAAGGAAGGCCAGGACAAGATCTACTACCTCACCGGCGAGAGCTTCGCCCAGGTTAAGAACAGCCCGCACCTGGAAGTCTTCCGCAAGAAAGGCATCGAAGTGCTGCTGCTCACCGACCGCATCGACGAATGGCTGATGAGCTACCTGCCGGAGTTCGACGGCAAGCAGTTCGTCGACGTCGCCCGTGGCGACCTGGACCTGGGCAGCCTGGACTCCGACGAGGACAAGAAGGCCCAGGAAGAAATCGCCAAGGCCAAAGAGGGCCTGGCCGAGCGCCTGAAGACCGCGCTGGGCGAGGAAGTCGCCGAGGTGCGCGTGTCCCACCGCCTGACCGACTCGCCGGCGATCCTCGCCATCGGCGAACAGGACCTGGGCCTGCAGATGCGCCAGATCCTCGAAGCCAGTGGACAGAAGGTGCCGGACTCCAAGCCGATCTTCGAATTCAACCCGGCTCACCCGCTGATCGAGAAGCTGGACGCCGAGCCCGACGAAGACCGCTTCGGCGAGCTGGCCCACATCCTCTTCGATCAGGCCGCCCTGGCCGCGGGAGACAGCCTGAAAGACCCGGCCGCCTACGTGCGCCGCCTGAACAAGCTGCTGGTGGAACTGTCCGCCTGAGCCGCCGCCTGAAAAACAAAGCCCGCTTCGGCGGGCTTTGTGCTTTCTTTATCCGCTCCACCCAACCGACAAGCAAAAAGGGGATTACCCAATGAGCCAGATCAGCGTGCAACCGGTCGCCTACAGCCAGGACGGCGTCTCCTTCGAAGGCCAGTTGGTATTCGACGCTGCCAGCAACGCGCAGCGCCCCGGCCTGCTGATGGCGCCGAACTGGATGGGCGTCAGCCAGGGCGCCGTGGATATCGCCCGCAAGGTCGCCGAGCGCGGCTACGTGGTGCTGGTGGCGGACCTCTATGGCAAGGATGTCCGTCCCAATGGCACGGAACAGGCCGCTGCCGCGATGATGCCGCTCAAGGACGACCGCGCGCTGCTGCGCAAACGCATGCAGCTTTCGCTCGCCACGCTGCTGGAGCAGGCCGGCAAGGCTCCGCTGGACACCACCCGGCTGGCGACCTTCGGCTTCTGCTTTGGCGGCTGTTGCGCCCTGGAGCTGGCCCGCGACGGCGCGCCGCTGGCAGCTGCCGTGTCCTTCCACGGTACCCTGGATACGCCGAACCCGGCCGATGCGAAGAACATCAAGGGCTCGGTGCTGGTCCTCGATGGCGCCATCGATCCCTTCGTGCCGCGTGAGCAACTGACTGAGTTCGCCAAGGAAATGATCGATGCCAAGGTCGACTGGGCACTGACCAGCTACGGCGGCGCCGCACATTCCTTCACCGACCCGCACGCGCAGATTCCGGGCAAGATGCAGTACGACGCCAAGGTGGCGCGCCGCGCCTTCGCCGCGATGTTCGACCTGCTGGACGAGCGCTTCGGCGGCTGAAGTCCCCCTGTGAGCAAGAACGCCGCGCCTCTATTGGAGGCGCGGCGTTTTTGTTTGCTCTTCTCTCTGTAGCGAGCTTGCTCGCGAACCGGGCCTCGCAGCGGAGGTCGTTCGCGAGCAAGCTCGCTCCTGCAAAAAGCCTTGCTCAGGGCGCGTTGGCCGGACGCTGCGCAGCCGGCTCGTCGGCACGGTAGCCTTTGGCGCCGAACCAGACGATGTACAGGTAGCACAGCAGCGGGACGGCGAAGGAGTGCAGCAGGCCGATGCGGTCGGCGAAGAAGGCCTGCACCAGCGGCATCACGGCGCCCCCGACGATGGCCATGCAGAGCAGGCCGGAGCCCTTGCTGGTGAGGTTGCCCAGGCCCTCCAGGGCGAGGGAGAAAATGGTTGGGAACATGATCGAGTTGAACAGCCCGATCAGGATCAGCGACCACATCGCCACGTGCCCGCCGACGCTTAGCGCCACGGCGATCAGCAGGGTGATGACCAGGGCATTGCAGGCCAGCATGCGGTTGGCCGGAATGGCGCGCATCAGGGCGCTGCCGATGAAGCGGCCGACCATCGCGCCGCCCCAGTAGAACGACAGGTACTTGCCGGCATGTTCAGGGGACAGCCCGGCGATGTCCGGCTGGCCCATCAGGCTGACCAGGTAGCTGCCGATGGAAACTTCGGCGCCGACGTAGGCGAAGATCGCGATCACCCCGAAGATCAGGTGGCGATGGGCGAACAGCGAATGCCGGCCCGCTGCGGCGCCGTCGCTGGGCTCGCCGTGGTGGATCTTCGGTAGGCGGAACAGGGCGATCAGCACGGCGATGGCGAACAGCAGCCCGGCCAGTACCAGGTACGGCGTCTTCACCGAGTCGGCCTCGCTGGCGGCGGAGCCGCCGATCTGCGAGGCCGCGCCGGCACCGATGGCAAGGATGGTCACCGACCCCACCAGCGGCCCGACCGTGGTGCCCAGGGAGTTGAACGCCTGGGTCAGGTTGAGGCGGCTGGCGGCGGTGGTCGCCGGGCCGAGCACGTTCACGTAGGGGTTGGCCGCGACCTGCAGCAGGGTGATACCGGAGGCGAGGATGAACAGCGCGGCGAGGAAGAAGGGATAGGACTGCGCGCTCGCTGCCGGGTAGAACAGCAGGCAACCGATCCCGGCGGTGGCCAGGCCGACGATGATCCCGCTCTTGTAGCCGACCTTCTCCACCAGCCGACCGGAGGGGAAGGACATGATGAAGTAGGCACCGAAGAAGCAGAACTGGATCAGCGACGCCTCCACGTAGGACAGGGTGAAGACTGCCTTGAGGTGCGGCACGAGGATGTCGTTGAGTGAGGTGATCAGGCCCCACATGAAGAACAGCAGGGTCAGCACGGTCAGGGCGCTGGTATGGCGATTGGCGTGCGATTGGTCCATCGCGGACTCCTTGGGCGGGGAGGGGCCGCGCTCAGCGCGGCAGTTCGATGCGCTCCGACTCGCCCGGCACCGTCGGCCAGTCGCGGGCGGACCAGCGTGCGCGGGCGTTGTCGATCAGCGCCGGGTCGCTGGCGACGAAGTTCCAGTTCATCCGTCGCGGCCCGTCCAGCGGCGCGCCGCCGATGATCACCGCGCGGCAGTCGGTGCAGGCGGAGAGGGTGAAGGTGGCGCCTTCGGGCAGCACCAGCAGTGCGTGCAGCGGCAGCGGCTCATCGTCGAGCAGGGCGTCGCCGTCGAGCAGGTACAGTGCGCGTTGCGGATGCTCGTCGGGAATCGCCAGGGTGGCGCCGGCGCTGAGGGCAAGTTCCGCATAGAGCGTCGGCGAGAGCACCGGGACCGGAGATTCGAGGCAGAAACCCGTGCCCGCGATCATGCGGATGCGCACGCCCAGGGCCTCGCTTTCCGGCAGGCTGGCGGCGGGGTGGTGGCTGTAGCTGGGCTCGCAGCCTTCCTGCTCGCGCGGCAACGCCAGCCAGACCTGCAGGCCGTGCAGGCGCGAGCCGTTGTGGCGCAGGGTTTCCGGCGTGCGTTCGACGTGGGCGACGCCGCGTCCGGCGGTCATCCAGCTGACGTCTCCGGGCAGCACCAGCTGGTCCGAGCCCAGGCTGTCCTTGTGCTGCACCTGGCCCTCGAACAGGTAGGTGAGGGTGGACAGGCCGATATGCGGATGCTGGCGGATGTCCATGCCGTGCTCGGGGGCGAAGGTGCTTTCGAGCATGTGGTCGAAGAACACGAAGGGGCCGACGCTGCGGCATTGCGCGGAGGGTAGGGGGCGCAGGATGGGAACGCCTTCGACGTCTTCGGCGCGTGGGCGGATGCTTAGCAGGGAGTCGCTCATGGACGTTTCCAACAGGTCTGATCTGGGCATGATAGACGCTTGCCGCCGCCCCGACCCGATTCGCGTCGGCACGCTGCCTGTCATCAGCCTGTCACGCCGATGTCATAGCCTCGCGCGGTCCCCAACAAGGAGCGCGACATGTCCATTTCCCGCCTGCCAGCGGCCCTGGCCCTCACCCTGGCTTCCGCCTTCGCCACCTCTGCCTTTGCCGAAGTGCGAGTCACCGGCCCGGTCGAGTACGGCGTCTTCGTCAGCAATTACAAGGATTACCAGCCCGGCGAGCGCGTGCTGACCAGCAGCCAGGAAAAGCTCGAGGCCACGACTCGCGTTCCGGCCAAGCTGGGCACCAAGTTCGGCCTGCGTTACCAGCTCAGCGGCAAGCAGGAAGGCGACGCTCCGCTGACCCTGCTGTACTTCACCCCCGGCGTGGTCACCCCGGACGGCCAGCGCCACGACAAGCTGGAAGTGGTGCAGAAGCTGGTGGTCGGCGCGCCGACCGACGTGATGGCCTACCAGTTCACCGAGAACCACGAAGTGGTGCAGGGACAATGGCGCTTCATGGTGTTCCAGGGCGATCGCCTGCTGGCGGAGAAGACCTTCACCGTCGAGTAAGTCCGGTTGGGTGAAAGCCCGTCGGTTGCCCGTGACGCTGTACACCTTAGAAATACGCCGCGCTCCATGGGAGTCGCGGCGTTTTTTCTGGCCTGCTTCCAGCCCTGACCGATATGCGGTCGGGCTCGCCGACAGGAACAGTACGGGCCTCCGTGTAGCCGGCGTTAAGCGGGCACGGCCTCGGAGTCCATCCATTGCGCCCGGACTTGCAGGATCTGCGGCAGGCAAGCGGCGAAAATCTCCACCAGTTCCGGATCGAAATGCCTGCCGCTCTCGCTGCGGATGTGGGCAACGGCGTCTTCCACCGACCACGCCGTCTTGTAGGGACGGACACTGGTCAGTGCATCGAACACATCGGCGATCGCCACGATGCGGGCCGCGTGGGGGATATCGTCCCCGGCAATTCCGTTCGGATAGCCGCTGCCGTCCCATTTTTCGTGGTGGTTCAGCGCGATGTTCGCCGCCATTTTCAGCATGCCGGAGGCGTGGTTGCCGATGATCCTGGCGCCGATCTCGGTGTGTTGGCGCATCACCGCCCATTCCTCGGGCGTCAGCCGGCTCGATTTGCGCAGGATAGCGTCGGGTATGCCGATCTTGCCCACGTCGTGCATGGGCGCCGCGTGCAGAAGGTCATCGGCGGCGCGCTCGCTGTAGCCGGCGGCCAGGGCGATGATCTTCGAGTAGTTGCTCATGCGGATGACGTGCAGGCCCGTTTCGTTGTCCTTGTATTCGGCGGCGGCCCCCAGGCACTGGACGATCTTCAGCCGGGTTTCCTGCAGCTCATGCGCCTGCACCAGGGACAGGTGGGTGCGCACGCGGGCCCGGACGATGTGCGGGTTGAAGGGCTTGGTGATGTAGTCGACCGCTCCCAGTTCCAGGCCTTGATGCTCGTTGTCCGCTTCCGCCAGCGCGGTCACGAAGATCACCGGGATCGCGGCCGTATGCGGGTCCTGCTTCAAGGTCTGGCAGACCTCGTAGCCGGACATGGCCGGCATCATGATGTCCAGCAGGATCAGGTCCGGGCGATCCGATCGTGCCAGCTCCAGCGCTGTCTGGCCGTTCTTGGCGAAGAGCAGGCGGTAATCGCCTTGCAGGGTATGGCGCAGCACATGCAGGTTGGTGGGCTCGTCATCGACCAGCAACAGGGTCGGGCGCGGGTCGGTCAGTTGAAAATGGTTCATGGTGTCGTCCTGCTCACGGCTCGCCCGGAGTGCTGTGTTCGCTGATCAGCCGTTGCACCAGGGCATGGGCCTGCTGAAACTCGAAGGCGTCCGTCGTCGAACGCAAGGTCTGGGCATGGGTGCGTTGCAGGCTGGTTTCCAGGCCGTTGCAGACGCTCTCCAGGATTTCGTCGTCCAGTTCGTTGTGTGCAAGGAGTTCGCGCAGCCGGTGCATGGACTGCAACAGGTCTTCGGCTGGTGCTGCCATTGCAGGGCTGCTGGCGCTGCGGCGCCTGGAGAGCTCCTCACGGACCGCCTCGAGGCTGGCGCGCAATTGCGGCAGCAGCGCGTGTGCTTCATCGGTGCGCCCCGCCTTCACCATGGCCTCCAGGTTACCGGCCAGTTCGGTTACCACGGGCAGGGCCAGGTTGCCGGCCACGCCACGAAGGCTGTGCAGGTTGAATCCGGCTTCTTCCCAATCGATCTCGCGGGCATCGGTGGCGAGTACCGGGTATTTTTTCGACGCCGAATCCAGCATTTGTTCCAGGGCGCTGACCAGCCGGCTTTCCTGGCCCCAGAGTACCGCCCCGCGTTCCCAGTCGATGGCTGCCGGGGAGAGGGCCTGGGCCGTGGCGGAAGGAGCGGGCCGATTCTGGAGATCCAGGACCATGGCGATCTCCTCGAACAAGCGCGGAACATCCAGTGGCTTGATGGCGAAGCCATCCATGCCTGCCAGCAGGGCTGCCCGGCGGTCTTCCGCCATGACGCTGGCCGTCAGGGCAATGACGGGCATGCGTGGCAGCCCGGTCATGCGCTCATGCTGGCGGATCAGGCGGGTGGCCTGCAGCCCGTCGGTGATGGGCATATGGACGTCCATCAGCGCCACGTCGAAATCGCCGGCCCTCAGGATTTCCACGGCCTCGGCGCCATCGTGCGCCACCGTGACCGAATGGCCATGGTTCTGCAGCGTCAGTGTCAGCAGCTCCAGGTTCTGCGGCACGTCGTCGGCGACGAGAATGCGCAGCGGTGGCAGGGTGCTGGTGCAGATCGGGTCGACCTGCGAGGCGGCCGGCGCGGGCGCTACTGCCAACGGAAGCCACACATGGAAGGTGCTGCCGCGCCCCGGTTCGCTCTCGACGTCGATGCGGCCGCCCATGAGTTCGGCGAGTTGCCGCGCGATGGTCGTACCCAGGCCGGTACCACCGAAGCGCCGGCTGATGGAGGCATCGGCCTGGGTGAAGGGCGAGAAGATGGACTCGATCTGCTGGGGCGTCATGCCGATGCCGCTGTCGCGTACCTGCACATGGACCAGCCCTTCCTTCTGTGCGAAGAGGACGTCCACGCCGCCCTGTTCGGTGAACTTGATGGCATTGCCGATGAGGTTGGTCAGGATCTGCAGCAGGCGCAGCGGGTCTGCCCGGAAGTGCTCGGGCATGCCCGTTGCGTAGTGCGTCGTCAGGGTCAGGTTCTTGGCCAGCGCGCCCAGTCGCAGCGACGACTCGACCTGCATGGCCAGGGCCTTGAGCGAGAACACGGTCTGTTCCAGCTCCAGTTGGCCCTTTTCCATCTTGGTCGTGTCCAGGATGTCGTTGAGCAGGCGCAGCAACGAGCGTGAAGACTGTCGGATGGTGTTGAGGTGATTGCGTTGGCCGGGCGCCAGGTCGGACTGCAGCAGCAGTTCGGTGAAGCCGATGATGGAGTTCATCGGGGTGCGGATTTCATGGCTCATGTTCGCCAGGAAACTGCTTTTTGCCGCCGTGGCCTGTTCGGCACGTTCGGCCGCCTCGCGCAGCGACGCCTCCAGGGCATGACGTTCGCTGATGTCGGTGACGAAGCCGACGAACAGCAGCTCGCCGGGCAGCTCGACGCGGCCGACGGCCAGGCGCACCGGCACCAGGTTGCCGTTCTTGCAGCGGCCCATGATCTCGCGGCTGGTCCCGATGATCCTGGGCTGCCCCGAGGTCAGGTAGTTGTGCAGATAGCCGTCATGACTGGAGTGGTGTGGTTCGGGCATCAGCATCTTGATATTGCGCCCGACGACTTCCTCTGCGTTCCAGCCGAACAGCCGTTCCGCCGCCGGGTTGAACGCCCGGATCATCCCTTTGCTGTCGATGGTGATGATGCCGTCGATCGCGGTGTCGAGCGTGGCGCGCAGTCTTGACCGGTTTTCATCCGCCTCCACGTACAGCTCACGGGAACGGATCAGCCCGTTGACCGCTGCCACCATCACGGTGACGGTGATGGTGAAGGAGGAAAGCCCGAGGGAGGCGAAGGTGGTATTGAGCATCAGGCCATTGTCGGCAACGCCGGTTTCGCCAATGAAGCGTACGGCGGCCATGCCGGTGTAGTGCATGCCCGCGATGGCCAGCCCCATGACGATACCGCTGACATAGAAGCGCTGCAGGCGGCCGAGTCGCGTCTGCTGTATGCCGTAGCGAATCCACAGCGCCAGGATTGCCAGGCTGACGGCGACCGCGATGGACAGTGAGAACATCACCGGCTCGTAGCGCATCTGCAAGGGCGTCTGCATGGCCGCCATGCCGGTGTAGTGCATGGCGCCGATGCCCGAGCCGACGATCACGCCGCTGATGACCAGCTGCGACAAGCTGACGTTGTGTTGAACCAACCTGTGCAGTGCGAACCAGGAGGCAACGCAGGCCGGCACGAACGAGAACAGCGTGACTCCCGTCAGGTAATGCACGTGAGTTGGCAACTCGAACGCCAGCATGCCGATGAAGTGCATGGTCCAGATGCCGCCACCCAGGGCAATCGCGCCGGTGCCGATTGCGGTATGGCGATAGAGGGGACTCCGGGTCTTGCGGGCGATCTGTGCCGATTGCAGCGCCATCGTGGACGAGAAAATCGACACGAAAAGCGACAGGAGTACCAGGCCGGGGTCGTACGTTCCGTGTACGAAAGAGGCGTGATGCGCAGAGTCGATGAAGAAGCTGCTCATTCCTTCCATGGGTTCACCTTGTTCGTCCGTGCAATTCGATGCGCTTTCATCATGTCTGGGTTTTCAAAGAACCGTGGGGGCGCGGCACCGTGCTCGGGAATGAGCAGGCGGCACAGCCACCGGGATGAGTGTCAGGGGGGTATTGGACCCGTCGTGTATTCCTGGCGGGTACGCGGAGCCCGATCTTGCGCAGTTGGTCGTGAGAGCGATGCAGCGATGGATGGCAAACATAGGAAACACGAATCGGGTAATGGACAGCATGGGCGCCGGGGGCAGGCAGTCGGGCGGAGTTGTGCGGGGCTGACACCGTCATCTGGCGTCTGGCGGCTCAAGGCCGGCCCTGGAGGGGTACGCCGTCCATGGAGAGTTGCTGGCTGTTCATGGGAAAGCGCTCAGGTGGCGAATGATAGCACATTGACCTCACCCCCTTGCTTATCCGTTAGCGACAGTTCCTGTCGCTCCATGGGGTGTGCCATGCCGCTCGGGCGATTTGTCGGGTGCGAGCATGACCCCAGGTTCTCTCGTGGGGGCGCGGTCAGAGCCACGCGACCGCGTCAGGCGAGCTATGGCCGCCAACAGGTCGGACTTTTCCTCGCCTACGAAAAAACCTGGATTGCGTCCTTCGGATTGGCAGGCGGGACACAGTTTGTTACTTTGCCTGCACGATAGTGCCAAATTGAGCGTGCAGTCAGAATCGACAGGGGTATCGGGGGCGCCCGCAAGCGCTCCAGCAGGCGAGTTACTGCGTGGTGGTCCGGCAGGAGCCGGGCGATCAGCAGCCGAGAGACGAATAAAAACAGCACCGGTCGCAACGACCGGGCAATAAATCTTGGCGGTCAAGGAGGTAATGCTGTCTATGAACAGTCGGATGGGGGGACGTTCGTCCATTTTCTGGGCGCCCCGGCGTGCAGGCGCGCTGATGGGACTCTTGCCGCTGCTGGTCGCAGGCTCGGCTCAGGCGCTGGAGTTCAAGCTGGCGGACAACGAGGTCACCGGTTCCCTGGACAGCACCCTGTCCTATGGCGCGATGTGGCGCGTGCAGGGGCGCGACAAGAGCAACATCTCGGACATCAACGCCGACGACGGCAACCGCAACTTCGATACCGGGTTGGTCTCCCAGGTGTTCAAGCTCACTTCGGACCTCTCGGCCAAGTATCAGAACTACGGCCTGTTCATGCGTGGCACCGCGTACTACGACACGCAGATCATGGACAAGCGCAACGACTACTACGACACCACCGATGGCGTGGTGCGGCCCAGCCAGTCGTATCCCCAGGACGATCACTTCACCGAAGACACGCGGCACATCGCCGGGCGCAAGGCCGAGTTGCTGGATGCCTACCTCTCCGGCAGCTGGGATGTCGCCGATCACCCGCTCACCGGCCGCGTCGGCCGCCAGGTGCTGAACTGGGGGGAGGGCGTGTTCTACCGGGGCGGGGTGAATACCATCAACCCGGTGGATGCCGCGCGCTTCCACCTGCCGGGCTCGGAACTCAAGGAAGTGCTGGTGCCGACCGAGGCGCTGAGTCTCAACTTCGGCCTGACCGAGGACCTGTCCATGGAGACCTTCTACCAGTGGAAGTGGAAGGAAACCCGTCTGGACTCGGTGGGCACCTACTTCTCCGACACCGACCTGTTCAGCGACGGCGGCAATACCGCCTATACCACCGAGGACAACCCTCAGATCAAGGAGCTGCTGGCCGGCTACCCGACCGTGGCTTCCCTCGGCCTGCTGGGCAACGGCCCGCACGGCCCGAACGCCTTCCTCGACCCGAACACCGGTACCTTCAAGGTCGCCAACGTCGGCAAGGATATCGATGCCCGTGACGACGGCCAGTTCGGCGTGGCCTTCCGCTATATCGCCGAGGAACTGAACTCCACCGAGTTCGGCTTCTACTTCGTCAACTACCACTCCAAGGAGCCGCAGATCGCCGTCGACCTGCGCGACTACCAGGGCGTAGACGTGGCGGCGCTGAACTCGCTGCTCGGGCCGCTGGGGCTGGGCGAGGCGGTGCCGGGGCTGTCGACCCTAGACATGGCCAGCAATGCTGAAGCCCGTCGCGACTATGTGGAAGACATCCGCATGTATGGCTTCAGCTTCAATACCACTCTGGGCGATGCCTCGGTGTCCGGCGAGATTGCCTACCGGCCGAACATGCCGATCAGCATCTCCGCCACCGATGACCTGCTCGGCGACCTGTTGACCCAGGGTGTGCTCGGCAAGACCAACCTGTACGACGACAGCGTCCCGGCCAGCCAGGCCTGTGCACCGGTGGCCGGCAAACAGCTGTGCCGGGGCGAGCTGTTCGAGAACTACGAGCGCGCCGAGACCTACAACATCTCGCTGTCGACCATCTACAACTTCGGCCCGCACCTGTCCTTCGACTCCATGACCGGCGTCGCCGAGGTGGCCTCCGAGCACATCCGTGGTAGCAGCCTGAAATACACCGCCTGGGACGGCAGCGAGCGCAAGTTCGTCGGCGCCCAGGACAAGGCGTACGTCGGCGGCGCCGACGACGACGTGCAGATCGATCGCGACAGCTACGGCTACACCCTGCTGCTCACCGGCAGCTGGAACGATGTCTACGCTGGGGTGAAGCTCGCGCCCTACGTCGTCTACCAGGAGGACTTCAGCGGCAACTCCGACCGTACCGGCAACTTCATCGAGGGGCGCAAGGCCTACACCCTGGGTATCGACGCCAGCTACCTGAACACCTTCGAGGTCGGCACCCAGTACACCAGCTACTACGGCGCCGGCTCCAGCAACTCCATGCGCGACCGGGACAACGTCTCGGTCACCGCGAAATACTCGTTCTGATCCGGAGAGAACCATGTACAAGAAGAGTTCCCTGATCGTCCTTGCGACCCTGGCGGCACTGGCCGTGACCGACGCCCGCGCGGCGGTTTCGGCTGACCAGGCGGCCAAACTCAAGAGCAGCCTGACCCCGATGGGTGCGGAGAAGGCCGGCAACGCCGCCGGCACCATCCCGGCCTGGACGGGAGGACTGACTTCGGCACCGGCCGGCTACAAGGGGCCGGGCGCGCACCATGTCGATCCCTTCGCCGGGGAGAAGCCGCAGTTCGTCATTACCAAGGCCAACCTCGACCAGTACAAGGCCAACCTGACGGCGGGGCAGATCGCGCTGTTCAATGCCTACCCGGACAGCTTCCAGATGCCGGTCTACGCCACCCACCGTACGGGCTCCGCGCCGCAGTGGGTCTACGACAACATCTTCAGGAACGCCACCAGCGCCAAGCTGGTGGAGGGCGGCAACGGTTTCTCCGACGCATACGGCGGCGTACCTTTCCCCATCCCGCAGAACGGCGTGGAGGCGGTGTGGAACCACATCGCCCGCTACCGCGGCACCTATATCGTGCGGCGCTCGTCCCAGGCCGGTGTGCAGCGCAACGGCGCCTACTCGCTGGTGACCAGCCAGGACGAGGCGCTGTTCCGCTTCTACGATCCCAAGGGCAGCTACGACAAGCTCGGCAACACGCTGTTCTACTACATGACCTTCACCACCGCGCCGGCGCGCCTGGCCGGCAACGGCGCGCTGGTGCAGGAGACCCTCGACCAGGTCAAGGAGCCGCGCCAGGCCTGGGGCTACAACCCTGGCCAGCGCCGCGTGCGCCGTGCTCCGACCCTGGCCTACGACACCCCCATCGAAGACTCCGATGGCCTGCGCACTGCCGACGACACCGACATGTACAACGGCGCGCCGGACCGCTACGACTGGACGCTGGTGGGCAAGAAGGAAATCTACATTCCCTACAACAACTACCAGGTCACCAGCCCCGAGGTTAAGTACAAGGACCTGCTCACCCCCGGCCACGTCAATCCCAAGTACACCCGCTACGAGCTGCACCGCGTCTGGGTGGTGGACGGCAAGCTGAAGCCCGGCGCGCGGCATATCTACTCGCGCCGCACCCTGTACCTCGACGAGGACAGCTGGGGCGCCGCCGTGGTGGACCAGTACGACGGCCGTGGCGAGCTGTGGCGCGTATCCCAGGCCTACCTGAAGAGCTTCTACGAGCAGCCGATGGTGTGGACGGCGCTGGACACCTTCCACGACCTCCAGGCCCATCGCTACAGCATCCAGTGGCTGGACAACGAAGAGCCCGGCACCGCCGACTTCAGCCAGGCGGCGCCGGACGATTCCAACTTCAGCCCCTCGGCATTGCGCCGCAAGGCCTCGCGCTGAGAGCGGAAACGACAAAGGCCCCGAAAGGGGCCTTTGGCTTTTTGCCGGGTGACTTTGCGTCTCGCACGGAACGCGCTTGCTTTTCGTAGGAGCGAGCTTGCTCGCGAATCTGTTTAGCACCTGACCCTGTCGGTGGAGTGCCTTCGCGAGCAAGCTCGCTCCTACGCATTCGGCGTCGTGCCAGCAGTTCAGTCCCCGCGATACTCGCAACCGCTGGTGCAGGTCTCGTGCACGCGTACCTTGGACAGCTCCGGCAGCAGCGGCTTGAGCTGTTGCCAGATCCAGCGGCAGAGGTTTTCGCTGGTGGGGTTTTCCAGCCCCGGAATGTCGTTCAGGTAGTTGTGGTCGAGCTGGTCGTAGATCGGCTTGAAGATCTGCTTGATCTCGGCGAAGTCGCGAATCCAGCCGGTATGCGGATCGACTTCACCCTCGATGTAGATGGCGGCCCGGAAGGAGTGGCCGTGCAGGCGACCGCACTGGTGCCCGGCGGGAACGTGGGGCAAGCGGTGGGCGGATTCGAAGGTGAATTCCTTGAACAGTTCCAAAATTGCGTGCTCTATGACGATCGCCGGCCCGGAGACGGGCCGGCCGGAAAATGGGCACTTAGTCTACCACCAACCCATGACCCAGGCCGGACGTTCCGGCCAATGGCTCAGCGGATCGCCAGGCGCTTCGCCAGGCGGTTGAGGTTGGCCCGGTCCAGCCCCAGCTCGCGGGCGACCGCCGCCCAGTTGCCGTCGTGGCGTTCCAGGCTCTGATGGATCATGCGGCGCTGGAAGGCATCGACCGCCGGGCGCAGTTCGCCTTCTACGTCTGCTTCAGCGCGCGCCTCCGTATGGGGAGCTGCAGTGGGCGCGGGCGGTTTCTGCTGCTCCAGCCCGAGATCGTCCAGCCCCAGGCTGAGGATGCGCGAACGCTGCGGATGGTTCGCCAGCGCCTTGAGCGAGGCGCGGCCGATCAGATGTTCCAGCTCGCGCACATTGCCCGGCCAGCCGTAGTCGAGCAGGGCGGCCTGGGCCTCGCGGGTCAGGCGCAGGCTGCGCAGGCCCAGTCGCGGGCGGTTCTCTTCGAGGAAGTAACCGGCCAGTAGCAGGACGTCATTGCCGCGCTCGCGCAAGGGCGGTACCCGCAGCGGGTAGACGCTCAGACGGTGATAGAGGTCGGCGCGGAAGCGGCCGGCGCGCACTTCTTCGGCCAGGTCGCGGTTGGTCGCGGCGATCAGGCGCACGTCGACATGGTGTTCACGGTCCGAGCCCACCCGTTGCAGCTGCCCGCTCTGCAGTACGCGCAACAGCTTGGCCTGGATCGCCAGTGGCAGCTCGCCGACCTCGTCGAGGAACAGGGTGCCGCCGTCAGCCAGCTCGAACTTGCCCCGCCGTTCGCCCACCGCGCCGGAAAAGGCGCCGCGCACATGGCCGAACAGCTCGCTCTCCACCAGGGTTTCCGGCAGCGCCGCGCAGTTCAGGCTGACCAGCGGTTGCTCGCGGCGCAGGGAGTTGGCGTGGATCGACTGCGCCACCAGCTCCTTGCCCACGCCGGTCTCGCCGGTGATCAGCACGCCCAGGTCGCTGCTGGCCACCACCTGGATTTCGCTCATCAGCGCCTGGTGCGCCTTGCTCTGGCCGATCAGTTCCCGCGGCTGGTCGCCGGAGGCGCGCTGGTAGGCATCGGCGCGCTGCTGCTGGTGTTCGGCACGCAGGGCGAGGTCGAGCATGCGCTGGCTGGCCTTCACCGTGGCGGCGGCGAGGCTGGCGAAGGCTTCCAGGTTGTCCAGGTCAGCGACGGAGAAACGCTCCGGGTCGAGGGCGTCGAGGGTCAGCAGCCCCCAGGGCTGCTCGTCGAGGAACAGAGGGCAACCCAGGCAGTCGTGCACTTCCAGGTGGCCATGCAGGCCCTCCACCAGGCCATCGTACGGGTCCGGCAGGCCGCAGTCGGCGGCGAAACGGGTCGGGCCGGGGTGTTCGAGGAGTGCGCGCAGGCGTGGGTGCTCGCTGATCCTGAAACGGCGGCCGAGGGTGTCGGGGCTGAGTCCGTCGACGGCCAGCGGCACCAACTGGTCGCCTTCCAGGCGCAGCAGGGCGGTGGCGTCGCACGGCAGCAGTTGGCGCAGCGCCTCCAGCAGGCGCCGATAGCGTTCGCTGTCGGGCAGCTCGCGGGAGAGATCGGCGACCAGCGGGAGCAGGGTGGCCAGCAAGGGGTTGCGGGTCATTTTGACTTCTCTGTAGTCACTTTGACTCATAAATGTTCTGGTCATTATGACCCATTAATTTCCAAAGGTCCCGAAAATACTGGGCTGCAGGGTTGGCACGTTTTCTGAAATGCATCTGACAGAAAGCACAGGCAGACCACTCTCTAACTGGCCAACCCGAGGAGATACCGATGCTGTCCACCGAACACCGTACCCTGGTCAAGGCCACCGTCCCGCTGCTGGAGACCGGCGGCGAGGCGCTGACCCAGCACTTCTACAAGATGATGCTGAGCGAATACCCGGAAGTACGTCCGCTGTTCAACCAGGCGCACCAGGCGTCCGGCGACCAGCCCCGCGCTCTGGCCAACGGTGTCCTGATGTACGCCCGCCACATCGACGAACTGGAGCAGCTCGGCCCGCTGGTGGCGAAGATCGTCAACAAGCATGCCGCCCTGCAGATCCTGCCGGAGCACTACCCGATCGTCGGCAGCTGCCTGCTGCGGGCGATCCGCGAAGTCCTCGGCGAGGAAATCGCCACCCAGGCGGTGATCGATGCCTGGGCCGCGGCCTACGGCCAACTGGCCGACATCCTGATCGGCGCCGAGGAATCGGTGTACCAGCAGAACGCCGAGCAGCCCGGCGGCTGGCGTGGTGCGCGGCGCTTCCGCATTGCCCGCAAGGATGTCGAGAGCGAAGAGATCACCTCCTTCTACTTCCAGCCAGTGGACGGTGGCGCGCTGCTGGACTTCCAGCCCGGCCAGTACATTGGCTTGCGCCTGGAGCTGGATGGCGAGGAGCTGCGTCGCACCTATTCGCTCTCCGATGCGCCCAACGGCCGCGAGTACCGCATCAGCGTCAAGCGTGAGGCGGAAGGCAAGGTATCCAACCATCTGCACGACGAGATGAAGGTGGGCGACGAGATCGACCTGTTCCCGCCGGCCGGCGACTTCTTCCTGCGCGACGGCCAGAAGCCGCTGGCGCTGATCACCGCCGGCGTGGGCATTACCCCGGCCCTGGCGATGCTCAAGCAGGCCCTGGACGCTGGACGCGAGGTGCACTTCATCCACTGCGCCCGTCATGGCGGCGTGCATGCCTTCCGCGACTGGATCGAAGCGCAGTCCGAGGCCCATCCGCACCTGCTGCATTACTTCTGCTACAGCGAACCGCGCGAGCAGGACGAGGCACATGCCGAGGGCTTTCTCAGTCGCGACCTGCTGGGCCAGTGGCTGCCGGCCAACCGCGACCTGGACGCCTATTTCCTCGGGCCCAAGCCCTTCATGGCCCAGGTGAAGCGCCATCTGCGCGAGCTCGGCGTGCCCGAGCAACAGACTCACTACGAGTTCTTCGGCCCGGCCAGCGTGCTGGAGGCCTGAAGCTGAAATACCCGGCCCGCTCGCGGGCCGGTCCAATCGAGGAGGTGTGTGATGGACGGTCTTTTCGCTTGCCCCAGACGGAACCTGGTGATGTCGTCGAGTCTGCTCGGCAGTGGGGTCGCGCTGTTTCTGGTGGGCATTACCGGAGCCTACGTCGTCGACGCCGGCCTGTCGCTGCCGGCGATAGTCGCGTCCCACGCGCTCACCATCCTCGGTCCTACATCGCTGAAGCTGGGTTATGTGCTGCGGCTCATTGCCCAGCATCAGATGCGCAAGGAAGGTTGGGAGGCATGCTGTGTTGCTGGTTGATCGCAAAGCTCTGTTGACCATCGCGCCGTTGTGGCGCCTGGGCTTCCGCCCATTCTTCCTCGGCGGCGCACTGTTCGCGCTGATCGGCATCGCCGCCTGGGCGGCGGTGCTGCTCGGCCTGTTGCCGGCCTGGGAACCGCTGGGCGGCTGGCTGGCCTGGCACCGTCATGAAATGCTCTTCGGCTTCGCCAGCGCCATCATTGCCGGCTTCCTGTTGACCGCCGTGCAGACCTGGACCGGCCGGCCCGGCGTCAGCGGGCGTCCGCTGATGATCCTGTCCTGCCTCTGGCTGGCGGCACGTCTCGCCTGGCTCGGCGGTGCGCCGCCGTGGCTGGTTACCCCGCTGGAACTGGCCTTCCTGCCGGCGCTGGCGTTCTTCGTCGGACGCAGCCTGTGGCAGGTGAAGCAGGTGCGCAACTACCCGGTGATTGCGGTGCTGACGCTGCTCACCCTGGCCGACGCGCAGGTGATGCTGGGCCTCTGGAGCGGCAACGAGAACTGGCAGCGCGGTGGGGTACTGGCCGCGCTCTGGCTGGTGGCGGCCCTGATGGGGTTGATCGGCGGGCGGGTCATTCCCTTCTTCACCCAGCGTGGCCTGGGGCGCACCACGCAGGTGCCGGCCTGGCCGTGGCTGGACAATGTGCTGCTGGCGGGCACGATGCTGGTGGCCGTGCTGACGGCGACTGGCTTTGGTCTCGCGCCGCAGCCGTTGGTGGGAGCGCTGTTCGCGGTACTTGCGCTGGGCCACCTGATCCGCCTGTGGCGCTGGCGCGACAAGGGCATCTGGGGCCTACCGCTGCTGTGGTCGCTGCACCTGGCCTATCTGTGGATGCTGCTGGCCCCGGCGGGGATGGCGGCGTGGAATTTCGGCGTGCCGGTCTCCGTCAGCCTGCCGCTTCACGCGTTGACGGTCGGTGGAGTGGGTGGCCTGATCCTGGCGATGATCGCCCGTGTCAGCCTCGGCCACACGGGCCGCCCCTTGCAGCCGCCGAAGGCCATGGCCTGGGCGTTCGCGCTACTGAACTTGGGTGTGCTGTGCCGGGTGCTGCTGGTGGTCTGGCTGCCGATGCAGGGCCTGAGCCTGGCGGCCGCCTGCTGGGTGGCAGCCTTCCTGCTGTTCGCCTGGCATTACGGGCCGATGTTCTGGCAGCCGCGGGTGGATGGGCAGCCGGGGTGAGTTGCCCCCGTAGGAGCGGACTCCGTCCGCGATGCTTCTGCTCTAGGTAGGGCGAATAACGCGCAGCGTTATCCGCCGTGATGGAGTTCACTGCCCCTGACGCAGGCGCTTGAGCTCGGTGTTCAACCAGGTAGAGGTGTCCTGCGTACCGCCTGGGCAACTGACCTGGTAGGGCTTGCCGCTCATGCTGCTCTTGCTGGCGGCGCGCTCGATGAAGTCTTCGGCGCTGCTCACCAGGTCCTTGTTCTCCAGGTAGTCGAGCTTCTTCTGCAGATGCGCGCGGGCCTCGTTGCCCGGGTACTCGCTGCCGTTGCGGATGAAGCGGCAATCACTGTGCTCGACAAAGTCCAGCAATTGGGTGATTTCCCGTTGCGCCTTGGCATTGAGGGCTGCGTGCGCGCCCGTGCAGGCCAGCAGGAACGCGGCGAAAAGGAGTGAAGCTGGACGGCGCATGGTGAGTCCCTGTCGAGTCGGTGAGTCGCGTCGATTATGTCAGCGGCTGCAGACGTTCTCCCAACCGGCCGCTGTCTACCAGTTCAAGGAACTCGTCGCCCATCCGCCGGCTTTCGTCCATCGCCTTGTGCCAGTAGCGCTCGCGACCGGCGTCGTCGCCCAGGTAGCGGTGGAAGTCCTTGCGGTCCGGCAGCTTGTTGTGCGGCAGCCGCGCCAGGTATTCCCTAGATGGCGCGAGCAGCAGCACGTCCTGCAGACGGCCGGCGTCGCCACGCCGCCAGGGCAGGCCCTTGTCGAACCAGCCGGGGATCACCTTGTCGGTGAAGTGCGGATAGAGCACCACGCCTTCGGGCAGGTAGGGCAGGTCGAGGTGATAGTCGAGCAGGCCGCCGTCGCGGTAGGTGCCGGGGCCGGCGCCGGGAATGTCGCGCACGCCTTCCATCACCATCGGGATGGAGCCGGAGGCGAGCAGCGCGTGGCGCAGGTTGACCAGGTCCAGGTGCAGGTAGCGCGAGGGGAAGTCCGACAGCGGTTCCAGCGGTGGTGCGCGACGCGCGTCATGGATGATCAGCCGCTCGAAGTGCCGGTGCAGATGGCGGCGGCCCACCAGGTTGTCGCGAATCACCGCGCCCAGCCCCAGGCCGAGGTTGGCCTTGCCGTCCTGGGAGAGGCGGCCGTGGCTCTTCACCACCACGACGTTGAGGCGGTACCAGGGGTTGTCCAGCACGCTGGCGTCGCGGCCGTCGAGCAGGTCGTCGAGCATCTTCGCGCAGCTGTTCGAGACATCGGTGATGCTCGCATTGCGGGCGAATCGCTGCTGGGTATAGAGCTCGCCAAGGCGACGGATACCCTCGGCGGGGTCAGGCAGGCAGGCGCTGGCGAAGCGCCAGGAGCCGATGGAGGCGCCAATCAGCGAGCGCTCGCGCGGTGCCCGTGGCAGCCATTCGCCGAACAGCGCCAGGTCCAGGCCCTGGATTCCCAGCGCCTTCGGGCCGCCGGCGGCGCCCGGGAGGATGCCGACGTCGGCGGGGGCCAGGCCCTGCTCGCGGATGCGCTTGAGGGCGCGGCTGCCGGCCTTGAGGGTGAGGGAGGGGGATTTGATCTGGATGGCGGTCATGCGGGCCTCGCGGGTGCAGGCCAGCGATTATAGAGCCTGTGTACAAGAAGCAAGGATACTTCAGCGGGTGAATGACGCTTGCCGATTCAGCTTGAATTAAGTCCTTCACCTTAGTCTGAGGACGATGTCATTTCAGACAAGGTATTTGCCCATGAAACCGCTGATCCTCCTGACTGCCGCCACCGCGCTGCTGCTCGGGGCCGCCGCGGCGATGGCCCACGACATCGGCCCGGACGAAGCGCTGCGCTTGCGCGATGCCGGCACCATCCGCGACTTCGAAGCGCTCAACCAGGCCGCGCTGGGCAAGCATCCGGGCGGATCGGTGTACGATAGCGAGCTTGAACTGGAACATGGCCGCTACCTCTACAAGGTCGATATCAAGGACGCCCAGGGCGTGAAATGGGATGTCGAACTCGATGCGGTGAGTGGCGCAATCATCAAGGATCGCCAGGACGACTGATGAAGATCGATTTGCCGCGCAGGGCCCTTCTGGCCATCGCGCTCGCCCTGTCGGCCGCTGCCGCGCAGGCCCATGACCTGAGCCAGGACGAGGCCCTGCGGTTGAGTCGTGAAGGGGTGATCCGCCCGTTCGAGGAAATCCTGCCTATCGCCCAGGCCCGCTACCCGGGTTCGAAACTGCTGGAGGCGGAGCTGGAGAAGGAACACGACGCCTACATTTATGAGGTGGAGTTGCTCACCGTCGATGGCGTGGTGCGCGAACTGGAACTGGATGCCCGCGACGGCCGCATCCTCAAGGATAAGGAAGACGACTGATGCGCCTGTTGCTGGTGGAAGACCACGTCCCCCTGGCCGATGAGTTGCTGGCGACCCTGGCGCGACAGGGCTATGCCGTCGACTGGCTGGCCGACGGCCGCGACGCGGCCGTGCAGGGTGCCAGCGAGCCCTATGACCTGATCATCCTCGACCTCGGCCTGCCGGGCCGCCCTGGCCTGGACGTGCTGCGCGAATGGCGCGGACTGGGGCTGGTAACGCCGGTGTTGATCCTCACCGCGCGCGGTTCCTGGGCGGAGCGTATCGACGGCCTGAAGGCCGGCGCCGACGATTACCTCACCAAACCCTTCCATCCCGAAGAATTGCTGTTGCGCATCCAGGCGCTGCTGCGCCGCGCCCGTGGCCTGGCCAACCAGAGCCAGCTGGAAGTGGCGGGGTTGACCTTGGATGAGGCGCGGCAATGCGTGCAGCAGGATGGCAAGGATGTCGATCTGACCTCCGCCGAGTTCCGCCTGCTGCGCTATTTCATGCTGCATCCCGGCCAGTTGCTGTCGAAGTCGCACCTCGCCGAACACCTCTACGACGGGGAGACCGAACGCGACTCCAACGTCATCGAGGTGCACATCAACCACCTGCGTCGCAAGCTCGGCCGCGAGATCATCGAGACCCGCCGGGGCCAGGGTTACCGCTATACCGGGACTGCCGGTGGAGCCGCCCGTTGATGTCGATCCAGCGCCGGCTCGGCCTCGGGCTCGGCGTGGTGCTGGTGGTGGTCGGCCTGGTACTGGCGCAGACCGGACTCTGGCTGTTCGACCAGGGCCTGCGTCGCTACCTGGCCGAGGGCCTGCAGGACGAAGCGGAAAGCCTGCTGGTGGGCATCATGCGCGGGCCGGCCGGCCTGCAACTGGATGACCAGCGGGTGGACGCCGTCTACGAGCGCCTGTTCTCCGGGCGCTATTTCGTCATTCGCTTCGATGACGTCACCTGGCGTTCCCGTTCGCTGTGGGACCGTGAGCTGGCATTGCCCGAACACAAGGGCCTGGTCCGGGATCTGGAAAAAGGCCCGGAGGGGCAGCGCCTGCTGGTCTATCGCGGCGACTACAAGCGCTATGGCAAGCAGCTGAGGATTGTCGTGGCGCAGGATTACACGCCGGTCCTCAAGCGCTTCAAACGTCTGCGCAACGTTGGCCTGGGCGCAGGTGCGGCGGCCTTGCTGTTGATCCTGGTCTTCCAGGGTTTCACCGTCCGCCGCGCACTGCGTCCGCTGGAGCGCGTGCGTCAGCAGATCGCGCAGTTGCAGGAAGGGCAGCGCAGCCAGCTTGACCGTCAGGTGCCGCAGGAACTGGAGCCGCTGGTGGAGCAGGTCAACCACCTGCTGCAGCACACCGAGGACACTCTGCGCCGCTCGCGCAATGCACTGGGCAACCTTGGCCATGCGCTGAAAACGCCCCTGGCCGTGCTGATCAGCCTTGCCGACCGCGATGAGGTGCGCGAGCACCCGGAGTTGCGTCGCGTGCTGCAGGAACAACTGGAGCAGATCGACCAGCGCCTGGCTCGCGAGCTGGGGCGTGCCCGCTTGGTGGGGGAAGCGCTGCCCGGCGCGCATTTCGACTGCGATGCGGAGCTGCCCAGCCTGTGCGAGATGCTGCGGCTGATCCATGGCGAACACCTGAATATCGAGTGGCAGGCTACGCCGGGCCTGCGGCTGCCGTTCGACCGTGAGGACCTGCTGGAGATGCTCGGCAACCTGCTGGACAACGCCTGCAAGTGGGCGGATGCCCGGGTTCGGCTGGCGGTGGAGAAGGGCGCCGAGACCTATCGGCTGAGCGTGGACGATGACGGCCCCGGGATCGCCGAGGACCAGCGCGCAAGTGTACTGGAGCGCGGCACGCGACTGGACGAGCAGGTCGCGGGGCATGGCCTGGGACTGGGTATCGCGCGGGATATCGCGGCGGCTTGTGGCGGCGGTTTGAAGCTGGAATCGAGCGCGCTGGGTGGGTTACGCGTGGTGGTCGAATTGCCGCGTCGCACGACCTGAGGTGTTGCTTTCGTAGGAGCGGACTCCGTCCGCGATTGACGCCGTGCCGTGCCGTGCCTGACGCCGGCCTTGCCGGCGGATCGCGGACAGAGTCCGCTCCTACGGGATAGATCGCCGGTCGGGCTGGCCCTCACCCTAACCCTCTCCCAGAGGGAGAGGGGACCGTTCGGCGTGCACGGAAGGATCGGCGTTAGCCGGCAAACAATGGCGCAGGAAGAGCGGCAACCTCACCAACTGCTGCGGACTGCCCCCTCTCCCTCGGGAGAGGGCTGGGGTGAGGGGAAAGCCCGAGCACCGAAAATCAGGGTCAGACGCGGAACTGATCCATCAACCCCTGCTGATGGTTGGCCAGCTTGTTCAGCGACTGGCTCACCTGCGCCGACTCCTGCGCCTGGCTGGACAGCGATTCGGTCACGTCACGAATCCCCGCCACATTGCGGTTGATCTCCTCGGCCACCGCGCTCTGCTCCTCGGCCGCGCTGGCGATCTGCAGGTTCATGTCGGTGATCACGCTGACCGCGTCACCGATGCGCTTGAGCGCGGCCACGGCCTGCTCGACCTGGCTCACGCTGTCCTGCGCCTGGCGATGGCTGTTGTTCATCGCGCCGACCACATCGCGGGTGCCGTTCTGCAGGCCCTCGATGACCTGGCGGATTTCCTCCACCGAATCCTGGGTGCGCCGCGCGAGGTTGCGCACCTCGTCGGCAACCACCGCGAAGCCACGCCCGGCCTCGCCGGCACGGGCCGCTTCGATGGCCGCGTTGAGCGCCAGCAGGTTGGTCTGCTCGGCGATGCCGCGGATCACTTCCAGCACCGAGCCGATTTGCTCGCTGCTCGCTGCGAGGCCTTCCACCTGGCTCATGGCGCTGCTCATGTCGCTGGCCAGTTCGTCGATCAGGCGGGTGGTGTTGTCGATCACGTTGAGACCGTCACGGGTCGCGCCGTCGGCACCCCGGGCGGCTTCGGCGGCCATGGCCGCGCTGTTGGCAACGTCGTGGGCGGTGGCGCTCATTTCCTGGGAGGCGGTGGCGACCTGGTCGACTTCACGGAACTGCTGCTGCATGCCCGCGCTGGTCTGGCTGGCGATTTCCGAGGACTGGTCGGCGGTGGCACGGGCGTCCTGCACCGAGGATTTCACGTCGCGGATGATCGGCTGCAGTTTGTCGAGGAAGCGGTTGAACCAGCCGGCCAGCTCGCCCAGCTCGTCCTTGCCCGAGTAATCCAGGCGCCGGGTAAGGTCGCCCTCGCCGCTGGCGATGTTGCGCAGCATGGCGGCGACGCCCAGGATCGGCCGGGTCACTCCACGGGCGGTGAGCCACATGGCGAACAGGCCGATCAGCACTGCGACCAGGCCGAAGCCAAGCTGGGAGAGGGTGCCCTGGGTGCGCTGCTCGTCGAGCTGCTCCTGCAGGGCGAGGGCCGGGCCGAGCAGTGTCTGTTGCGGCACTTCGAGGAGGACGGCCCAGGGCTTGGAGCCGGGGATCGGTTGCAGCGGCTCGATGACCTGCAACTGGTCATCCTGACGCAGTACCTGTTCGTGGTTGCCGGCAATGGACTGCATCAGCTGCGCGCCTTGCTGCGGATAGACCTCCTGCAGCTTCTTGCCCAGCAGCTTGGCGTCTGCACTGTGTCCGGCGAGCAGGCCGGCGGCGCTGACGATGCTGACCTTGCTCTGGCCGTCATACAGTTCCTGGCTGCCCTGGCGGCTGATCTCCTGGAGCTTTTCCAGGCTGATGTCCAGGCCCATCACGCCGACGATCTTGCCCTCCAGTTCCAGCGGGAAGGCGATGCTGGTCATCAGCATCTTGCGGTCGCCGACCTGATCGAAATACGGGTCGAGTACACAGGGTTGGCCGGTGGTCTTGGGGCAGGTGAACCAGGCGTTGTAGGGTGCGCCGCTCGGGCCGGGGCTGGTGTCGGCGAGGGTGGCTTCGTTGGTCGCTTCGGATTCGAGCTTGCCCGGCGTCGCCTGCGACCAGTACAGCGAAAAGCGCCCGGCATCGTTGCTGCCGATCTCGGCCTGGCCGGCGAACAGCTGGTCCTTGCCGTCCAGGGCGTTGGGTTCGAAGGCCACGTAGAGCCCCAGCAGTTCGGGGTTGCCTTCCAGGGCGGTCTTCACCTGGCGGGTGAGGTCCTCGCGCAGGTCGTAGGCATCGAGGAAGCGCTTCTGCGCCTGGTCGCGGAGGAACATCACCTGCCGCGAGAAGCCCTTGCCGTACTGGTAGGCGTCCATGATGTAGCGCTGTATGCGCATCGCCTGGACTTCACCGCGCGAGCGCAGGCGCGCCTGGGCGGCTTCGTCGAGCATGCGCGTGCTGGATTCCTTGACCAGCGCGGTGCTGTGCTGGGTGCGGAACACGGAGAGGCCGGACAACAGCGACACCACGCCCAGCAGGCAGAGGCCGGCGAGCAGCGTGATCTTCCATTGGATGGAAAGGCGGCGGAGAAGCATGGTCATGTCCTTGAGCAGGAAAACTCGGGGCTGCCGGGTTATCGGCCTTTTCCGCCCCTTCTTGATCGGTGGCAGGAGGAATCGCCAAAAAACAGGCGATTCTGGTGTGCCCGTTCCACAGGCAGCGTTTTCTCAGCAAAAAGTGTGCTCGCCAAGGCGAAAGTCCTGTCGAAATTGCGCCGTCTGTTATCCGAAAGGCTTTGATTCAACAGGCTTTTTGACAGGCCGGGAGGGGTTCGGCAGAGTACGCGCCTTTTGCCTGCCGCAAGACCTGCGGGCCCGGTTGTGAAGGAGAGATGAGATGAATGCGGTGCTGATCGCCGTTGGCTTGATGCTGGTGCTGAGCCTGTGTCGCGTGCATGTGGTGGTGGCGCTGATCGCCGGTGCCGTGACGGGCGGGCTGCTCGGCGGCCTGGGCATGGAGGGCACGCTCAAGGCGTTCAATGCCGGCCTGGGCGGCGGCGCGACGGTGGCGCTGTCCTACGCGATGCTGGGTGCCTTTGCCGTGGCCATCGCGCGCTCCGGCATGGCTCATGCGCTGGCCGACCGTGCACTGGCGATGCTTGGGCGGCACCAGGACGAAGCGCCGGCCGGCTTCAAGTGGCTGCTGATCGGGCTTCTGCTGCTGGTGGCGATCTCTTCGCAGAACCTGTTGCCGATCCACATTGCCTTCATCCCGCTGCTGGTGCCGCCGCTGCTCTATGTACTGACCCGGCTGCAAATCGACCGCCGGCTGATCGCCTGCGTGATCACCTTCGGCCTGATCACGCCCTACATGTTCCTGCCGGTAGGCTTCGGCAACATCTTCCTCAATGAAATCCTGCTGGCCAACGTCGCGCGCAGTGGCGTGGATGTCAACGGTGTGGACGTCAGCCGGGCCATGCTGATCCCGGCGCTGGGCATGGTCTGCGGCCTGCTGATCGCGGTGCTGTTCAGCTACCGGCGCAAGCGCAGCTATGACCTGGAGCGCATCGAGCAGGCCGAGCGGGTGAGTACGCCCTACAGCCCGATGAGCCTGGCGGTGGCAGGGGTGGCGGTGGTGGCAGCATTCGTCGTGCAACTGTGGCTGGACTCCATGATCCTCGGCGCGCTGGTGGGCTTCCTGGTGTTCTCCCTGTCTGGCGTGGTGCGCTGGAAGGAGGCCGACGACCTGTTCACCGAAGGCATGAAGATGATGGCGATGATCGGCTTCATCATGATCGCCGCCGCCGGTTTCGCCGAGGTGATGAAGGCGACCGGGCAGGTTGCCACCCTGGTCGAAGCGGCGGCCGCCTGGATCGGCCACAGCAAGGCCTGGGGCGCATTCCTCATGTTGCTGGTGGGGTTGCTGGTGACCATGGGCATCGGCTCGTCCTTCTCCACCGTGCCGATCATCGCGGCCATCTTCGTCCCGCTGGCGGTGCAACTGGGCTTCGGCCCGCTGGCCATCGTCAGTATCGTCGGCACCGCCGGCGCGCTGGGGGATGCGGGTTCGCCGGCGTCGGACTCCACCCTGGGTCCGACCTCGGGTCTCAACGTGGACGGCCAGCACAACCACATCTGGGATACCGTAGTGCCGACCTTCCTGCACTACAACCTGCCGCTGCTGGCCTTCGGCTGGGCGGCGGCGATGGTGCTGTAAGGCGGCATTCGCACCGCAAAAGTTGCACTCGGCAGGCCGACTGCTGACTAATGGGCAGGTTTCCCCCTTCTTCCGGACCTGCTCATGTTCGAATCGAAACTGGAATACCGGACGTTCCTGCTCCTCCTGGCGGTGGTCACCATCGCCTTTGCCTGGTTGCTGTTGCCGTTCTACGGCGCGGTGTTCTGGGGCACCATCCTGGCGATCATCTTCGCTCCGCTGCAGCGCCGCCTGCGCGTGCGCCTGAACGGTCGGAACAACCTGGCGGCACTGATCTCGCTGACGATCTGCCTGCTGATCGTGATCCTGCCGATGATCTTCATTGCCGGAGCGCTGGTGCAGGAGGGGACGACGGTCTACCAGCAGCTCAAGTCGGGCGATCTCAATTTCGCCGCGTACTTCAAGGCAGTGATGGATGCGTTGCCGCGCTGGGCCTACCACTGGCTGGAGCGTTTCGACCTGACCGATCTCTCCGGCCTGCAGGAGAAACTGTCCAGGGGCGCCATGCAGGTCAGCCAACTGGTGGCGACCAAGGCTTTCAGCATCGGTCAGAACACCTTCGACTTCGTCATCAGCTTCGGCATCATGCTCTACCTGCTGTTCTTCCTCCTGCGCGACGGCCCGGCCCTGGGGCGTCGCATCAAGCAGGCGGTGCCGCTGAGCGTCGATCACAAGCAGCACCTGTTCACCAAGTTCACCACGGTGATCCGCGCCACGGTGAAGGGCAACATCGCCGTGGCCGCGACCCAGGGCGCGCTGGGCGGGCTGATCTTCTGGTTCCTCGGCATCCAGGGCTCGCTGCTCTGGGGCACCCTGATGGCGTTTCTCTCGCTGCTGCCGGCCATCGGCGCGGGGCTGATCTGGGTGCCGGTGGCTGCTTACTTCCTGCTCACCGGGGCCATCTGGCAGGGCGTGGTACTGACTTTGTTCTGCGTACTGGTGATCGGCCTGGTGGACAACATCCTGCGCCCGATCCTGGTCGGCAAGGACACCAAGATGCCGGACTACGTGGTGTTGATTTCCACCCTTGGCGGCATGTCGCTGTTCGGGCTGAACGGCTTCGTCATCGGCCCGCTGATCGCCGCTTTGTTCATCGCCTCGTGGGATCTGTTCACCGGGCGTGAAGGCGAAACGCACACGCCAGCGGGGTAGGGCTGAGCACGAAAAGCCGTGAAGTCTTACGGCAGGAATCCAGCTCAATAAAAAACCCCGCCGAAGCGGGGTTTTTCATGCCTGTCGATCTCAGCCGGCGATGGCCAGACCCGTGTGCTGCAGGATGTCCAGCAGCGGCTGCGGGTACACGCCGAGGAAGAAGGCGAGCAGGGCGATGGCCACCAGCATCATGCCGCCAGCGCGCTGGGCCCAGTCCAGGGGCGCGTCGTGGCGCTTCATGTTCGGCTCGACCAGGAACATGGTCACCATGACGCGCAGGTAGTAGAACAGGCCGATGGCGCTGCCCAGTACCAGGGCGCCGACCAGCCACCACAGGTGGGCTTCGACGCCGGTGGCGACCACGTAGAACTTGCCGATGAAGCCGGCGGTCAGCGGGATGCCGGCCAGGGACAGCATCATCACGGTCATCACCGCGGTCAGCACCGGACGGCGCCAGAACAGGCCGCGGTACTCGAACAGCGCGTCGGCGTCGCGGCCGCTGTACGGAGTGGACATCAGGGTGACCACGCCGAAGGCGCCGAGGGTGGTGACGACATAGGTGGTCAGGTAGACGCCGACGGTTTCCACGGCCAGGCCCTTGCTCGCCACCAGCGCGATCAGCAGGTAGCCGAAGTGGGCGATGGAGGAGTAGCCGAGCAGACGCTTGATGTTGCTCTGGGTCAGCGCCAGCAGGTTGCCGATCAGGATCGAGGCGATGGCGATGACCGCGATGGCGTCATGCAGCAGACCGTTGTTCAGGGCCGCCGGAGCGATCTGGAACAGGCGCAGCAAAACGGCGAACACGGCGACCTTGCTGGCGGTGGCGAGGAACGCGGCCACCGGGGCCGGGGCGCCTTCGTAGACGTCCGGGGTCCACAGGTGGAAGGGTGCCAGCGACAGCTTGAAGCCCAGGCCGACGACCATCATGCCGACGCCGATGGACAGCAGCGGACCATGACTGGTGCCTTCGGCCAGGGACGCGCCGATGGCGGAGAAGCCCAGGCTGCCGGATTCGGCGTAGAGCAGGGCCATGCCGAACAGCAGGAAGGCCGAACCGGCGGCGGACAGCACGGTGTACTTGATGCCCGCTTCCAGGGTGCGCTTGTTGAAGAAGGCGTAGGCCACCATGCCGTAGACCGGCACCGACAGCAGTTCCAGGCCGATGAACAGGCCGGCCAGGTTCTGCGCGCTGACCAGCACCAGGCCGCCGGCGGTGGCCAGCAGCAGGAGCAGGTAGAGCTCTTCGCGGTTGCCCGGGTAGCTCTCCATGTAGGCATGGGCGAGCGTAGTGCAGGCCAGGGCGCCGATCAGGATCAGGGCCATGTAGAAGCAGGCGAAGTTGTCCACCAGCATCAGCGGGGTGACTTCGATCGGGGTGACTTTCAGCACCGGGAAGATCGACAGCAACGCCAGGTTCAGACCGATTACCGAGAGGGTGGCGGTCAACGAGTGGTTACGCTTCCAGGCTACCGCGAGCATCACCACCACCAGGGTGGCGCTGGTGATGAGCAGTGGCAGGAGCGCGATGAAGTGTTGGATCGTGAAGGTCATGTCGCGCTTACCGTGCTGCCAGGGTGGAGAGGGCGGAGCCCAGCCATTGCTGGACGCCGTGCATGGTTGCCGCGGAGGTGTCGAGGACCGGCTGCGGGTAGACACCGAGCAGGACCAGCAGTACCGCCAGGCCGAGCACCATGAGCAGTTCGCGGGCGTTCAGGCCGGCGATGGCGGTGTCGGACTTGGACGGGCCGAAGTACGCGCGGTGAATCATGATCAGCGAGTAGACCGAGCCGAACACCAGGCCGAAGGTGGCGATCACGGTGATCACCGGAACGACCTTGAAGCTGCCCAGCAGGATCAGGAATTCGCCGACGAAGTTACCGGTGCCCGGCAGACCCAGCGAGGCGGTGGCGAAGAACAGCGCCACGGCCGGCAGGTACGGAATGCGCGACCACAGGCCACCCATCTTGCGCATGTCACGGGTGTGCAGGCGCTCGTACAGCTGGCCGCACAGGATGAAGAGCGCGGCGGCGGAGAGGCCGTGGGCGATCATCTGGATCACCACGCCCTGCAGCGCCTGCGGGCTGCCGGAGTAGATGCCGATGATGACGAAGCCCATGTGCGACACGGAGGAGTAGGCGACCAGGCGCTTGATGTCGGTCTGGGCGAACGACAGGAAGGCGCCGTAGAAGATGCCGATCAGACCGAGGGTCATGGCAACCGGAGCGAACTCGGCGGAAGCGTTGGGGAACAGCGGCAGGCCGAAGCGGATCAGGCCGTAGGCGGCGGTCTTCAGCAGAATGCCCGCCAGGTCGACGGAACCGGCGGTCGGCGCCTGGGCGTGGGCGTCCGGCAGCCAGGAGTGCACCGGTACCACCGGCATCTTCACCGCGAAGGCGACGAAGAAGCCGAGCATCAGCAGCCACTCGGTGTGCGGCGGCATCTGGGTCTTCAGCAGGTCGGCGTAGTTGAAGGTCAGTACGCCGGTGCTGTTGTAGTGCACGAACACCAGGCCCAGGATCGCCACCAGCATCACCAGGCCGCTGGCCTGGGTGAAGATGAAGAACTTGGTGGCGGCGTAGATGCGGGTCTTCTTGCCGTCGTCCGAGCTATGACCCCAGAGCGCGATGAGGAAGTACATCGGCACCAGCATCATTTCCCAGAAGAAGAAGAACAGGAACAGGTCGACGGCGAGGAACACGCCGATCACGCCGCCCAGGATCCACAGCAGGTTCAGGTGGAAGAAGCCGATGCGGCGCTGGATCTCGTTCCAGGAGCAGAGCACGGAGAGCACGCCGAGCAGACCGGTCAGGGCGACCATCAGCAGGGACAGGCCGTCCATCGCCAGGTGCACGCTGATACCGAAGCGCTCGATCCAGGCCAGCTTGAACTCGAGGGTCCATTGCGGCTCGCCGCCCGGCGCGGGCGCCAGCTGGAAGTCACCGGTGTGCCACACCCACAGGCTGAGGGCGAGGGTCAGGGTCATCGACCCCAGCGCGACCCAGCGGGGCAGGGTCTTGCTGGTGTACTCGGCGATCCAGCAAAGGAAGCCGCCGATGAAGGGGATCAGGATTAGCCAGGGCAGAATCATGTCGGGCTCAATCTCATTCGTGAAGTTTTAAGCCAACAGCAGCGCGCCGAGGAGCAGCGCGGCGCCGCCCACCAGGGAAGCGGCGTACCAACGCAGGCGGCCGTTCTCGGTGAGGCTGAGGAGTTTGTGACCACCGCGGGCGGTGAGCGGAACCAGGACAAGCGACTTGTCGATCGGGTCCGCAGCCAGCAGGCGGCAGATCAGCAGGTAGGGTTTCACGAACAGCTTGTCGTACACCCAGTCGAAGCCCCAGGCATGGAACCACCAGGTGCCGAAGAAGCGGCCCGGCGCGCTCTGGGCGACGGCACTGACGAAGCGGCGCTTGCCGAGGAACAGCAGGCCCGCCAGCAGGATACCGGCGATAGCGATGGCGCCCGAGGCGATTTCCAGGCTGTGCTTGGCTTCGCCACCGGCGTGACCGGCGCTTTCCGGCAGGACGCCGGCCAGCGGCGGGGTGATCATCGCGCCGATGAAGGTGGACAGCACGATCAGGACGCCCAGCGGCAGCCAGTGGCTGATGCCATGGCCGGCGTGCGCTTCGGTCTTCGCTTCGCCGTGGAAAGCGATGAAGATCAGGCGGAAGGTGTACAGCGAGGTCATGAACGCGCCGACGAGCCCTGCGATCAGCAGGTTCTGGTGACCACTGGCGAAGGCTTCCCAGAGGATCTCGTCCTTGGAGTAGAAGCCGGCGGTCAGGAAGGGGAGGGCGGCCAGGGCCGCACCACCGACCACGAAGCTCGCATAGGCCAGCGGCAGCTTCTTCCACAGACCACCCATCTTGAAGATGTTCTGCTCATGGTGGCAGGCGACGATCACCGCACCGGAAGCAAGGAACAGCAGGGCCTTGAAGAAGGCGTGGGTCATCAGGTGGAAGATCGCGCCACCCCAGGCGCCCACGCCCAGGGCCAGGAACATGTAGCCGATCTGGCTCATGGTCGAGTAGGCGAGGATGCGCTTGATGTCGGTCTGCACCAGGGCGGCGAAGCCGGCCAGCACCAGGGTCACGGCGCCGACGATGCCGACCAGCTCCAGGACGTTCGGAGCCAGCTCGAACAGGCCGTGGCAGCGGGCGATCAGGTAGACGCCCGCGGTCACCATGGTGGCGGCGTGGATCAGCGCGGAGACCGGGGTCGGGCCGGCCATCGCGTCGGCCAGCCAGGTCTGCAGCGGCAACTGCGCGGACTTGCCGACGGCGCCGCCGAGCAGCATCAGTGCCGCCAGGTTGACCCACAGGTCGCCCTTGGCGAAGTGCTGCGGAGCCAGGACCAGCAGCTCCTGGATGTTCAGCGTGCCCAGGTGCTGGAACAGGATGAACATGCCGATGGCGAAGAACACGTCACCCACGCGGGTCACGATGAACGCCTTCAGCGCCGCATTGCCGTTGGGCACGTGGCTGAAGTAGAAGCCGATCAGCAGGTAGGAGCACAGGCCCACGCCTTCCCAGCCGAAGTACACGAACAGCAGGTTATCGCCGAGCACCAGGAACAGCATGCTGGCGATGAACAGGTTGGTGTAGGCGAAGAAGCGCGAGTAGCCGGCTTCACCGCGCATGTACCAGGAGGCGAACAGGTGGATCAGGAAGCCGACGCCGGTGACCACGCCGAGCATGGTGACCGACAGGCCGTCCAGGTAGAGGGTGAAGTTGGTCTTGAAGTCGCCAACGTTCATCCACTGCCACAGCACCAGGCTGTAGGCGCCACCTTCGGGCGGGTTGCTGTGGAAGCTCCAGATCGCCCAGAAGGCGGAGAGGGCCGCGAGGCCCACGGAGCCGACACCCACCAGTGCCGAGAAGTTTTCCGACCACTTGCCGCGGGAGAAAGACAGCAGCAGGAAGCCGACCAGGGGGAACAGGAATGTAAGGGGCAGCAGGTTCATCCGCGCATCTCGCTGGCAGCGTCGATATCGAGGGTATGGAAGCGGCGATACAGCTGGAGCAGGATCGCCAGGCCGATGCTGGCCTCGGCCGCGGCCAGGCTGAGCACCAGGATGAACATCACCTGGCCGTCGGGCTGCGCCCAGCGGCTACCGGCGACCACGAAGGCCAGCGCGGCGGCGTTCATCATCACTTCCAGGCTCATCAGTACGAACAGGATGTTGCGTCGTACCATCAGGCCCACCAGGCCGAAGCAGAACAGCACACCGGCGAGCGCCAGTCCGTGTTCGAGAGGGATTGCGTTCATGGTGTTATTCCTTCGCTTCGTGGCGGCCGAGGTGGTAGGCGGCGACCAGTGCCGCCAGCAGCAACATCGAGGCCAGTTCGACGACCAGCAGGTACGGGCCGAACAGGCTGATGCCCACGGCCTTGGCGTCCACGATGGTATGGCCGATGCCGGCACCGCTCGGGGTACGCGACAACATCCACAGCAGCTCGACCATCAGCACCAGGGACAGCGCGCCGGGGCCGATCCAGACGCCGGGCTTGAGCCACTTGCGTTCCTGTTCGGCGATGGCCGGGCCGAGGTTGAGCATCATCACCACGAAGACGAACAGCACCATGATCGCGCCGGCGTAGACGATGATCTCCAGGGCACCGGCGAACGGGGCGCCGAGGCTGAAGAAGGTCATCGATACGGCGAGGAGCGAAACGATGAGATAGAGCAGGGCATGCACCGGATTGCTGTTGGTGATGACCCGCAGGGTTGCCAGCACGGCGACGCCGGCGGCGAAGTAGAAAGCGAATTCCACGCGACGTCTCCTTACGGCAGCAGGCTCTTGACGTTGATCGGTTCGGCTTCGTTCTGCGCGGCGCCTTTCGGCTTGCCGGCAATCGCCATGCCGGCAACGCGGTAGAAGTTGTAGTCCGGGTTCTTGCCGGGGCCGGAGATCAGCAGGTCTTCCTTCTCGTAGACCAGATCCTGGCGCTTGAACTCGCCCATCTCGAAATCCGGGGTCAGCTGGATCGCGGTGGTCGGGCAGGCTTCTTCGCACAGGCCGCAGAAGATGCAGCGGGAGAAGTTGATGCGGAAGAACTCGGGGTACCAGCGACCGTCATCGGTCTCGGCCTTCTGCAGAGAGATGCAGCCGACCGGGCAGGCCACGGCGCACAGGTTGCACGCAACGCAGCGCTCCTCGCCATCGGGGTCGCGGGTGAGCACGATGCGGCCGCGGTAGCGCGGCGGCAGGTACACGGGTTCTTCCGGGTATTGCAGGGTGTCACGCTTGCGGAAGGCGTGACCGAAGATCATCACCAGGCTGCGCAACTGGGTGTAGGTGCCGTGCACCACGTCGAAAATGTACTTGATCATGGTCGTACTCCTTACTGGCTGGCCAGCACGACAGCGCCGGTCACCAGCAGGTTGATCAGGGTCAGCGGGAGGCAGAACTTCCAGCTGAAGGCCATCACCTGGTCATAGCGCGGGCGTGGGATGGAGGCCCGCAGCAGAATGAACATCATGATGAAGAAGCCGGTTTTCAGGGCGAACCAGATGAACGGGATCTGCGGCAGGATGCCGAAGGGACCGTGCCAGCCGCCGAAGAACAGGGTCGCCAGCAGCGCGGACACCAGCACGATGCCGATGTACTCGCCGACGAAGAACATGCCCCATTTCATGCCGGCGTACTCGATGTGGTAACCGTCGGCCAGTTCCTGCTCGGCTTCGGGCTGGTCGAACGGGTGACGGTGAGTCACGGCGACGCCGGCGACGAAGAAGGTCATGAAGCCGAAGAACTGCGGGATGATGAACCACATGTGCTCGGCCTGGTAATCGACGATGTCGCGCAGGCTGAACGAGCCGACCTGAGCCACGATGCCCATCAGCGACAGGGCCAGGAACACCTCGTAGGAGATGGTCTGGGCCGAGGCGCGCAGGCTGCCGAGGAGGGCGAACTTGTTATTGCTCGACCAGCCGGCGAACAGCACCGCATAGACGGTCAGGCCAGCCATGGCGAAGAAGAACAGGATGCCGATGTTCAGGTCCGCCACGCCCCAGGTCGGGGTGATCGGGATGACGACGAAGGCCACCAGCAGCGCCCCCATGGCGATCATGGGGGCGAGGGTGAAGATCATCTTGTCGGCGAACGGCGGGGTCCAGTCTTCCTTGAAGAACATCTTCAGCATGTCGGCGCCGAGCTGGAAGGCACCGAAGGGGCCGACCCGGTTCGGACCGTAGCGGTCCTGCCAGAGGCCGAGCAGGCGACGCTCGACCCAGCTGAGCAGCGCGCCGCAGACGACCACAGCGAGCAGGATGACGATGGCCTTGATGACCTCGATCAGGATGTCGACGATGGCGGGTGTCAGCCAGCTCATTGCGCAGCCTCCTGCAGACCTTCAGCGACAGCGCCGATGACACCGGCGGGAATGCCTTGCAGACCGATCGGCAGGGCGACCAGGCCAGCACCGAGCTCTTCGCTCACGCGCAGCGGCAGGCGCAGTTCCTGGCCCTTGACGGTCAGGCGGATGATCGCGCCTTCGTTGACGCCCAGACGGTCAGCCTCGGACTTGGCCAGGGCGACGTAGGTCTGCGGGATGCGCTCCTGCACCGGGGCGGCCTTGGCGGAGTTCTCCTCGCTGCCGAACAGATGATAGAAGGGCACCACCTTGAACTGGCTGGCGGCGGTGTGGAACGGCGCGGGAATCTCGCTGAACCACAGGGCCTGGCCCTTGGCCTCGATCAGGCGTACGCCCGGATCGCCGGCGCGCAGATGACCACCGACTTCGTCCTGGAACTTGTTCCAGGCCTGCGGGGAGTTCCAGCCCGGGGACCAGGCGAACGGAATCTGCTGACGCGGTTCGGCGCTGCCGGCGTAGCCTTCCATGGAGAAGGCGAACGCGGAGTCGATGTCCTGCGGCTGACGCGGCTCGCTGACATTGATGTTGGCGCGCATGGCGGTACGGCCGGAGTAGCGGTGTGGCTCGCGCGCCAGCTTCAGGCCCTTGATGCGGAACGCGGCGTTCGGCGCAGCGTCGCGGATGCCGGCCAGTTGCGGCTTGTCAGCGACGACAGCGTCGATCACGTGGTCCAGCTGGGTCCAGTCGACACGCTTGCCTTCGAGGGTGCTGTGCAGCGCATGCAGCCAGCGCCAGCCTTCGCGGACCAGGTTGTCGGCGTTGTAGTAGGTCGGATCGAAGACCTGGAAGAAGCGCTGGGCGCGGCCTTCCTGGCTGACCAGGGTGCCATCGCCTTCGGCGAAGCTGGCGGCCGGCAACAACACGGTGGCCTTGGCGGTGGTGGCGGTCTGCTGGTGGTCGGCGACCACGACGATCTTCGCGGCGGCCAGGGCGGCATCGACAGCGGCAGCGTCGGCGCGGCGGTACAGGTCGTTCTCCAGGATCACCACGGCATCGGCGGCGCCGGAGGTCAGTTGCTCCAGCGCTTTCTCGACGGATTCACCGCCGAAGAGGGCCAGGCCCAGGCTGTTGGCTTCCGGAACCACCAGGCTCAGGGAGCCGTTCTTCTCGCGGTTCTTCAGCGCGCTGGCGATGTTGGCTGCGGCTTCGATCAGGGCGTTGCTGCCCAGCGAGGTGCCGGAGATGACCAGCGGACGCTTGGCGGCCACCAGGGCATCGGCGATGCGCTGGGCCAGGGCGGCGGCTTCGGCGTCGAGGCCGGCCACGGCCGGGGCGCTCGGGTCGATGGCGTGGGCCACGGCGAAGCCCAGGCGCGCCAGGTCTTCGGTGGCGGCGTGCACGCATTCGGCGGCGACGTCGTCCAGGCGGGTTTCATCCAGGCTGGCGATGAACAGCGGGTTCATCTCATGCTGGGCGATGGTTTTCACCGCGGCGTCGAGCCACGGCTGGATCTTCATCGCGGCGGCCATGTCCTCGCCCTTGCCCTTCACCGACTGACGCAGGGCCAGGGCGATACGGGCAGCGGTCTGGGTCAGGTCTTCGCCGAGCACGAATACCGCGTCGTGGTCTTCGATGTCGCGGATGGTCGGCACCGGCAGCGCGCCGTCCTGCATGACTTTCAGGACCAGCTGCAGACGCTGCAGTTCGTCAGCGGAGATGCCGCTGTAGAAATTCTGCGCGCCGACCAGTGCGGACAGGGCGTAGTTGCTTTCCAGGCTGGCGCGCGGCGAGCCGATACCGATGACCTTGCGGCCTTTCAGCAGGGCAGCGGTCTGGTCCAGGGCGCCGTCCAGCGAGAGCTTCTGCTTGCTCAGCATCAGCTGCGGCTGGCGCGGACGGTCTTCGCGGTTGACGTAGCCGTAGCCGAAGCGGCCGCGGTCGCACAGGAAGTAGTGGTTCACCGAGCCGTTGTAGCGGTTCTCGATGCGGCGGATTTCACCGTAGCGCTCGCCGGGGCTGATGTTGCAGCCGCTGGAGCAGCCCTGGCAGATGCTCGGGGCGAACTGCATGTCCCACTTGCGGTTGTAGCGCTCGGAGTGGGTCTTGTCGGTGAACACGCCGGTCGGGCAGACCTCGGTCAGGTTGCCGGAGAATTCGCTCTCCAGCACGCCGTCCTCGATGCGGCCGAAATAGACGTTGTCGTGCGCGCCATACACGCCCAGGTCGGTGCCGCCGGCGTAGTCCTTGTAGTAACGGACGCAGCGGTAGCAGGCGATGCAGCGGTTCATCTCGTGGGCGATGAACGGGCCGAGCTCCTGGTTCTGGTGGGTGCGCTTGGTGAAGCGGTACCGGCGCTGGTTGTGGCCGGTCATCACCGTCATGTCCTGCAGGTGGCAGTGACCGCCTTCCTCGCAGACCGGGCAGTCGTGTGGGTGGTTGGTCATCAGCCATTCGACGACGCTGGCGCGGAACTGCTTGGCCTCTTCGTCCTCGATGGAAATCCAGGTGTTGTCGGTGGCGGGGGTCATGCAGGACATGACGAGACGACCGCGTTTGTCGTTCTCGTCGGTGTACTGCTTGACCGCGCACTGGCGGCATGCGCCGACGCTACCGAGCGCCGGGTGCCAGCAGAAGTAGGGGATGTCGAGACCGAGGGAGAGACAGGCCTGCAACAGGTTGTCCGCTCCATCGACTTCTAACGTCTTGCCGTCTACGTGAATCGTGGCCATGGGTCTAAGTCTTCGTTGGCCCGTTGTCAGCGGGCGTGGCTAATAGAAATCACGGTTTCATCGGGCCGGCGGCATGCCGCGGCACTGCAACGAAACAACGCCGGGCGCGTGCGCCCGGCGAACAAAGCATCAAGCGCCGACGGTCTGCGGTGCTTGTACGGCCTGAGCCTGGCGGGAAATGCCCGCTTCGAACTCGGGACGGAAATACTTCAGTGCGCTGCCCAGCGGCTCGACGGCACCCGGTGCGTGGGCACAGAAGGTCTTGCCTGGGCCGAGGAAGTTGACGAGCTGCTCGAGGGTTTCCAGGTCGCCCTGGGCACCTTCGCCTTTCTCCAGTGCGCGCAGGACCTTCACGCTCCACGGCAGGCCGTCGCGGCACGGCGTGCACCAGCCGCAGGATTCGCGGGCGAAGAACTCTTCCATGTTGCGCAGCAGGGAAACCATGTTGACGCTGTCGTCCACCGCCATGGCGAGACCGGTACCCATACGGGTGCCGACCTTGGCGACGCCGCCGGCGTAGAACAGGGCATCGAGGTGTTCCGGCAGGAGGAAGCCGGTACCGGCGCCGCCCGGCTGCCAGCACTTGAGCTTGTAGCCGTCGCGCATGCCGCCGGCGTAGTCCTCGAACAGCTCGCGGGCCGGCAGGCCGAAGGGCAGTTCCCAGATACCGGGGTTTTTCACCTTGCCGGAGAAGCCCATGAGCTTGGTGCCCATGTCCTCGCTGCCCGGACGGGCGAGGCCCTTGTACCAGTCGACGCCGTGCTCGACGATCGCCGGTACGTTGCACAGGGTCTCGACGTTGTTCACGCACGTAGGCTTGCCCCAGACGCCGACGGCGGCGGGGAAGGGCGGCTTGGATCGCGGGTTGGCGCGGCGGCCTTCCAGCGAGTTGATCAGCGCGGTTTCTTCGCCACAGATGTAGCGGCCGGCGCCGGTGTGCACGAACAGCTCGAAATCGAAGCCGCTGCCGAGGATGTTCTTGCCCAAGAGGCCTGCGGCCTTGGCTTCCTCGATGGCGCGGTTCAGGTTGCGGGCGGCGTCGACGTACTCGCCGCGCAGGAAGATGTAGCCGCGGTAGGCCTTGAGGGCGCGCGCGGAGATCAGCATGCCTTCCACCAGCAGGTGCGGCAGCTGCTCCATGAGCATGCGGTCCTTCCAGGTATTGGGCTCCATCTCGTCCGCGTTGCACAGCAGGTAGCGGATGTTGAGGGATTCGTCCTTGGGCATCAGGCCCCACTTCACGCCGGTGGGGAAGCCCGCACCGCCGCGGCCCTTGAGGCCGGAGTCCTTGACGGTCTGGACGATGTCGTCGGCGGCCATCTGCGCCAGCGCCTTGCGCGCGGCGGCGTAGCCGTTCTTCGACTGGTATTCCTCCAGCCAGACCGGAGCGCCGTCGTCACGCAGGCGCCAGGTCAGCGGATGGGTTTCGGCCGCGCGCGCAGTGCGGTTGGGCGTGCCGTAGGAGGTGAGGCGACTCATGCGTAGGCCTCCAGCAGTTTGGCGACGCCGTCGGGACGCAGGTCGCCGAAGGTGTCGTCGTCGATCATCATCGCCGGGGCCTTGTCGCAGTTGCCCAGGCAGCACACCGGCAGCAGGGTGAAGCGGCCGTCGGCGGTGGTCTGGCCGAGGCCGATGCCCAGCTGCTTCTGGATCTCGCCAACCACTGACTCGTGGCCGCCGATGTAGCAGACCATGCTGTCGCAGACGCGGATGATGTGGCGGCCGACCGGCTGGCGGAAGATCTGGCTATAGAAGGTAGCAACACCTTCGACGTCGCTGTCCGGAATGCCGAGGATATCGGCGATGGCCGGAATGGCGCCGTCCGGCACCCAGCCGCGCTGCTTCTGGACGATCTTCAGGGCTTCGATGGACGCCGCGCGGGAGTCCTCGTAGTGATGCATCTCGTGCTCGATGGCCGAGCGCTCGGTTTCGCTGAGTTCGAAACGATCAGTCTGGATAAGGGTACTCATGATCAGCGGTCCACGTCGGCCATAACGAAGTCGATACTGCCCAGATAGGCGATCAGGTCAGCGATCATGCTGCCGTTGATCACCGACGGAATCTGCTGCAGGTGCGCGAAGCTGGGCGTCCGGATACGGGTCCGGTAGCTCATGGTGCTGCCATCGCTCGTCAGGTAGTAGCTGTTGATGCCCTTGGTCGCTTCCACCATCTGGAAGGCTTCGTTGGCCGGCATGACCGGGCCCCAGGAAACCTGCAGGAAGTGGGTGATCAGGGTTTCGATGTGCTGCAGCGTGCGCTCTTTCGGCGGCGGCGTGGTCAGCGGGTGGTCGGCCTTGTATGGGCCTTCCGGCATGTTCTTCAGGCACTGCTCGATGATGCGCAGGCTCTGGCGCATTTCGCCCATCTTGACCATGCAGCGGTCGTAGGCGTCGCCATTGTGGGCCAGCGGAACTTCGAACTCGAAGTTCTCGTAGCCGGAGTAGGGGCGGGCCTTACGCAGGTCGAAGTCACAGCCGGTGGCGCGCAGGCCGGCGCCGGTGGTGCCCCATTCCAGCGCTTCCTTGGTGTTGTACTGGGCAACGCCGATGGTACGGCCACGCAGGATGCTGTTCTTCAGGGCGGCGGTTTCGTACTCGTCCAGGCGCTTGGGCATCCAGTCGAGGAATTCGCGGACCAGCTTGTCCCAGCCGCGCGGCAGGTCGTGGGCGACGCCGCCGATGCGGTACCAGGCCGGGTGCAGGCGGAAGCCGGTGATGGCTTCGACGACCTTGTAGGCGCGCTGGCGGTCGGTGAAGGTGAAGAACACCGGGGTCATCGCGCCCACGTCCTGGATGTAGGTACCCAGGTAGAGGAGGTGGTTCAGGATGCGGAAGAACTCCGACATCATGATGCGGATGACATCGACGCGCTGCGGCACCTTGATGCCGGCGAGCTTCTCGACCGAGAGCACGTACGGCAGGTTGTTCATCACGCCGCCGAGGTAGTCGATGCGGTCGGTGTAGGGAATGAAGCTGTGCCAGGACTGACGCTCGGCCATCTTCTCGGCGCCACGGTGGTGGTAGCCGATCTCCGGAACGCAATCGAGGATCTCTTCGCCATCCAGCTGCAGGATGATACGGAACGCACCGTGGGCGGACGGGTGGTTCGGGCCGAGGTTGAGGAACATGAAGTCCTCGTTCTCGCCGTGGCGCTTCATGCCCCAGTCTTCGGGCTTGAAGCGCAGGGCTTCCTGCTCGAGGTCCTGCTTGGCGGCGGACAGCGCGTAGGGATCGAACTCGGTGGCGCGCGCCGGGTAGTCCTTGCGCAGCGGGTGGCCTTCCCAGGTCGGCGGCATCAGCATGCGGGTCAGGTGCGGGTGACCGTTGAAGGTGATCCCGTACATGTCCCAGACCTCACGCTCGTACCAGTTGGCGTTCGGCCAGATACGGGTGGCGGTGGGCAGGTTGAGGTCGCCCTCGGACAAGGCCACCTTGATCATCACGTCACTATTACGCTCGAGCGACATCAGGTGGTAGAACACGCTGAAGTCGGCACCCGGCAGGCCGCGACGGTGGGTGCGCAGGCGCTCGTCGACACCGTGCAGGTCATAGAGCATGACGTACGGCTTGGGCACATTGCGCAGGAAGGTGAGGACGTCGATCAGGCGCTCACGGGCAACCCAGAGCACCGGCATGCCGGTGCGGGTGGCCTGGACGGTGAAGGTCTCGGCGCCAAAGCGGGAATTCAGTTCGACGACGATGTCTTGGTCGTCTGCCTTGTAAGGCGGGATGTACAGAGCGGAGTCTGCATTCATAGTCTTTAAGTCACTCGGTCAACGGTGGAGTGAAAACGGGCCTCTCGTGGAGGACCGGATCACACTTCGTCGGGGCTGCGCAGGTTGGTGACCGCAATGCGCTGTTCGCGCTTGAGATCCTTCTGGGCAGGCATGTCGGCGCGATAGACGCCTTGGTCGCCTACGACCCAGGACAACGGACGACGCTCCTGGCCGATGGATTCCTGCAGCAGCATCAGGCCTTGCAGGAACGCCTCCGGACGGGGCGGGCAGCCGGGGATGTACACGTCCACGGGGAGGAACTTGTCGACCCCCTGAACGACCGAGTAGATGTCGTACATGCCGCCGGAGTTGGCGCACGACCCCATCGAGATCACCCACTTGGGTTCCAGCATCTGCTCGTACAGGCGCTGGATGACCGGAGCCATCTTGATGAAGCAGGTGCCGGCGATGACCATGAAGTCGGCCTGACGCGGCGATGCACGGATCACTTCGGCGCCGAAACGGGCGATGTCGTGCGGCGCGGTGAACGCCGTGGTCATCTCCACGTAGCAGCAGGACAGGCCGAAGTTGTACGGCCAAAGGGAGTTCTTGCGACCCCAGTTGACTGCACCGTTGAGAACATCCTCCAGCTTGCCCATGAAGATGTTCTTGTGGACCTGCCCTTCGATGAGCGGGTCTTCTACCGTTTCGCGCTGTCCGATCGGGTATTGATCATTGGGCGCATCCGGGTCGATCCGGGTAAGTTTGTATTGCATCGCCAAAGCCTCATTGTTTTAGCTTCGCCTGCCGTGCGCGACGTGCCGCCGGTGCCCAATCGAGCGCGCCGATACGCCACAGGTAGACAAGACCTGCCAACAGAATTGCTATGAAAATGGTTGCCTCGATCAGACCGGCCCAACCGCTTTCACGGACGGACACGGACCAGGCGAAGAGGAAGAGGGCTTCGACGTCGAAGATCACGAAGAGCATCGCGACCAGATAGAATTTTGCCGACAGGCGCAGGCGTGCGCTGCCGGTAGGAACGATCCCGGATTCGAAGGGTTCGTTCTTGCTGCGACCAAATGCCTTACTGCCAAGCAGGCTGGAAACCCCTAGCATGAAGCCGAGCAGGCCCAGCACTCCTAAAAGGAAGGCGGCGAGTCCCCAGTGTTGAGCTGCAAGTTCAGCTGGATTGGGCATGCCGATACTCCTTCCTACAAAAACGATTGTCTTGGGTTCCGGGCTGCAATGGCCCGACTGCGCGAACCCGACAACTCAAGGATAGTGAGCTAAGGGTTCAGGTCATCTTTCCAATTTTATGCCCAAAGCCTTCTGCAAGTAAATTTTTCCAACACAAACAGACGCTTCTAAAACGGGCAAAAGGCTTTTGCATTTCCGTGAGCCCTTTGCTCGTGCGGTCCTGCGCGCCTAGTGTGCCGGTACTTGGGCTTTGGTCGAATGGTACTTTGGAGGTATATGACCGCAATAAATCGCCATCTAATAAATGATAAATATTATCATTTGCAGTGTCGTATATCCGTAACTTTACTACATATAAGCGGCGAGTCTTTTCTTCCGTCACTTCAGCAGCATTCAATTATCTCCTCGCGGTTTTGTCTGTCGCCCCTCGTTTTGGGGTGATTCATTTCTTTTTTGTGACCCACACCCAGTGCATTTCGCAGCGGATCGGCTCGCCTCCGGCGTCGTCGATCACGGTTACCTGAATCACGGCTTCTCCCTTGTCCTCCTCCACCATTGCACGACGCTGCGCCTCCGTCAGTGTGGCGATGGCGCGCAGCCCGCCGCTGGCGCGGCGCAGGTAGTCGACCTTGAGGTGCTTGATCAGCGGCAGCTTGTGATCGGGCAGGTTCATGCCGACCATGCAGCCACTCGCGGATTCGGCGAGCAATGCCATGGCGGCGGCGTGCACGCCGCCGATGTGATTGCGTGCGCGGCGGTGGTTGGCAAGGCTCATCCTGACTTCGTCACTGGCGAGTTTCTGGATGCGCACGCCAGCGGTGCCGGCGAAGCGCACCTGGGAGCAGAACAGGTGGCTCAGCAGTGGCTCGTGAAGCTGGCGCGGCAGACGTTGGATGAGGTGGGCGGCGAGGGCGAGGCGATTGCGCGTGGGCATGGGCATGGGCTTTCCGGTTCATGTTGAGGGAAGCCCAAGGCTGGCATGTCGTCGTGAGCCTGCCCTTGGCGGGCGAGGAGTGGGTGGTCGGCAGTTCGGTCAAGCGGAAAAACAAAACCCCGGCGGATGCCGGGGTTTTGCGATGCCTCCCAGCCCCGAGGGGGCTGGTTGAGCCGGTTCCGTATTAGTGGAACTGGTTCATGGTGTTGTCTTTACCCGAGGCTTTCAGAGCGGCTTCGCCAGCGAAGTACTCTTTGTGGTTGTCGCCGATGTCCGAGCCAGCCATGTTCTGGTGCTTGACGCAGGCGATGCCCTGACGCAGTTCCTGACGCTGCACGCCCTTCACGTAGGCCAGCATGCCCTGGTCGGCGAAGTAGCCCTTGGCCAGGTTGTCGGTGGACAGCGCGGCGGTGTGGTAGGTCGGCAGGGTGATCAGGTGGTGGAAGATGCCGGCGTGGGCGGAGCCGTCACGCTGGAAGGTACGGATCTTCTCGTCAGCGATCTGAGCCAGTTCGGTCTCGTCGTACTCGACGCTCATCAGCTTGGCGCGGTCGTAGGCGGAAACGTCCTTGCCTTCGGCGACGAACGCATCGAACACCTGCTGGCGGAAGTTCAGGGTCCAGTTGAACGACGGGCTGTTGTTGTACACCAGCTTGGCGTTCGGGATGACCTGACGGATGCGGTCAACCATGCCCTTGATCTGGCCAACGTGCGGCTTCTCGGTTTCGATCCACAGCAGGTCGGCGCCGTTCTGCAGCGAGGTGATGCAGTCGAGGACGCAACGGTCTTCACCGGTGCCCTTGCGGAACTGGAACAGGTTGGAAGCCAGGCGCTTGGGACGCAGCAGCTTGCCGCCGCGGTTGATCACCACGTCGCCGTTCTGCAGGTCGGAAGCGGAGATTTCTTCGCAATCCAGGAAAGCGTTGTACTGGTCGCCCAGGTCGCCCGGCTCGCGGGTCACGGCGATCTGCTTGGTCAGGCCGGCGCCCAGGGAGTCGGTACGAGCGACGATCACGCCGTCGTCGATGCCCAGCTCGAGGAACGCGTAGCGAACGGCGTTGATCTTGGCGAGGAAGTCTTCGTGCGGAACGGTCACTTTGCCGTCCTGGTGGCCGCACTGCTTCTCGTCGGAAACCTGGTTCTCGATCTGGATGCAGCAGGCACCGGCTTCGATCATCTTCTTGGCCAGCAGGTAGGTCGCCTCGGCGTTACCGAAACCGGCGTCGATGTCGGCGATGATCGGTACCACGTGGGTTTCGAAGTTGTCGATCTGGGCCTGTACTTCGGCTTCCTTGGCCTTGTCGCCGGCAGCGCGGGCGGAGTCCAGGGCGGTGAACAGCAGGTCCAGTTCGCGGGCGTCAGCCTGGCGCAGGAAGGTGTAGAGCTCTTCGATCAGGCCGGCAACAGCGGTCTTCTCGTGCATCGACTGGTCCGGCAGCGGGCCGAAGTCGGAGCGCAGGGCGGCAACCATCCAGCCGGAAAGGTAGAGGTAGCGCTTGTTGGTGGTCTTCAGGTGCTTCTTGATGGAGATCAGCTTCTGCTGACCGATGAAGCCGTGCCAGCAGCCCAGGGACTGGGTGTAGACGGAAGCGTCCGCATCGTACTCAGCCATGTCCTTGCGCATGATGGCTGCGGTGTACTTGGCGATTTCCAGACCGGTCTTGAAGCGGTTCTGGACGCGCATGCGGGCAGCGTACTCGGGGTTGATCGCGCTCCAGCTGTTGCCGTTCTTCTCTTTGAGCGCGGCGACTGCTTTGATCTCGTTCTGATATGCGGACATGGCCAATCCTTCAAAAGAATGTGTTTGGTTAAGCACCGACTACCCACATGAAACCGCACCTGAACGGTACTGACTGCGGGTTGCTCGCCGCGGGATGGCGAAGGGGCGACCGAAAGAAGGAGTGACGCTGGAGGAGTGGGGTGGCGCGGCGGTACAGACGCGTGACTGCAGCGGTGGCGTCCAGAATCGCTTGCCGGCTCGTGGCAGCCGTTGGGCGATGGTGGACGGCTGAATCCGTCACGTCGTGCTGTTACTCAGGCTTGCTTCCCCGTCCCTCAGGACAACCTCTTGCCAGTCGCAACCTCGTCGATCCGCCTTGTGGGCTTAACAACACGAACCGGCGCGACAGGTACGTCGCTGGCGCGGTCCGGAGGGCTTTGAGGCCCTCTGGTTAGCGGGAGCGAGGCCATCATGCACGTTCAAACGAGCGTTCGTCAAACGTTTTGTAGTGTTTTTTTTGGACTACTACACGAAGGTCTAAGGGGGACTGGCAAGTCACCTACGGAAGGCTTAGTCGACGACGTCGACCTTCACCCGCAGGCTGCTGTCGTTGCGGCCCTGGGTGCTGTACTGGCGGGCGAAGCCGCTCTGGGTGCTCTGGTTGCTCTGGCTGACGCCGCCGACTTCGATCCACTGGCCGAGCGGGCCGCTGATGCTGGTCTCGGTCGAGCTGGTGTTCATCGAACCCTGATAGTTGCCGTTGAAGCGGTCGTTGCGGGTGCTCAGGGTGATGTGCACGAGGTTGCCGGTGAGGCTGGCGGTCACGTACATGCCCTGGTTGGCGTCGCGGTACTCGGTCTGGCTGTAGACCTGGCCGTAGGGGCCGATGCCGGCGTTGGTCACGGGCTGGCTCTGGCCGATCTGGATGAACGCCGGCGAGCCCTCGGTGGCGCGCACCTGCTGGGTGCCGCCGCCGCGGCTGTTGGTGGAGCGGTTGATGATGCGCACCTGGTCGCGGCCATTCACCTCGCCTCGGCCGGTCTGGATTTCCACGTTGCCGGCGCTGACCGAGCCGTTCACCGAGTAGCCGCTCTGGTCGCTCCGGCTGCCGTCGCTGGTGTCGACGCTGATCAGCAGCTGGTGGGGGCGGGTGTCCAGTTGGCTGAGAACGCCTTGCAGCTCGCGGATCTTCGTCAGTTCGGCATTGACGATCAGCTGGTTGCCATAGGCGGTGACCCGGCCTTCGTTGCCCACTACCGATTGCGCTACCGGCAGCATCTCTTCAGCAGTGCGGTAGTTGAGCGGAATGACCTCGGTGCGGGGCGCAGCGATGGCGGCCAGGCTGATGCCGCAGGCGAGGAGCAGGGTGAGCGGTTGTCGGGTCAAAGCAGGAAGCTCCGCAGGTTCGGGTCGAGGAGGCTGGTGTTCCAGGTCTGTTCGAACTGTTCCAGCAGCTGACGGGCGCGGCCAGGGTTGTTGTAGTGGGCGTAGCCGGCGTGGTCACCCGGCTCCGGGCGCAATAGCAGGCCACAGTCGTCGGCCAGCAGGAAGGCGTGCTCTTCGCTGGGATAGTCGGGGTTGATCCGGCGGATCTGACAGTAACTGGACAGGCGCCGGCTGAGATTCAACAGGCGGTGGCCTTCCTTCACGGCGCGGCTGCTGTCGCGCACCAGGATCATCAGGCGGTTGCGCGGGTTGCCCAGCAGCAACCGGGTGCAGGCCTCCTGGATGCTGCTGTGGTGATACAGCCAGGGCTCCAGGTCGGGGGTGTAGAGGTAGAGCGTGCGCTGCGCCTGTTGCATCAGTGCCAGGGCGTGGGCGCGGGCGTCCTCTGGCTTGTTGAAGCGGTGCAGCTGGTCGCCTTCGCCAAGGCGGAACGGAGCGGGCTCCAGTGCCTCGGGGGGCAGGGCTTCGCTGGGCGGGTTATGGACGGTGAAACGCCCCGGAGACTGAAACTCGATGTCCGGCAGTTCTTCCGGCGGATCGTCTTGTTCCGGGGCGTTGTCCATCTCGAAGCCTCAGTCGCTTTCGCGCACCATGTCCACGTGGGGAAGGCCGGCGTCGAGGAATTCGCCGCTGGCTACCTTGAAGCCTAGCCGCTCGTAGAAGGGGATGGCGTAGACCTGGGCGGTCAACAGCTGGCGTTTCAGGCCCTGGCTTTCGGCTTGCTCGATGACGGCGCGCATCAACAGGTCGCCGACCTTCAGGCCGCGCCAGTCCTTGAGTACGGAAACGCGGCCGATGTGCCCGTCCGGCAGGAGGCGGGCGGTGCCGATGGCGTAGTCGCCTTCGAAGGCCAGGAAGTGCACGGCTTCGACATCCTCGGCGTCCCATTCGAGTTCCGGCGGCACCGATTGCTCGGCGATGAATACCGCCTCGCGAATGCGCCGCAGGTCGGCATTATCCTTTTGCCAGTCCGCCACGCGAACCCTGATCTTGCTACTCATCGGCGAACTCCAGACTGCCTTGTTTGATCAGTTCTCCCACGAGCTTACGCCCATCCTCATCGGCCAGCCATTGGCCGAGATTGCCTTCGTGCAGCGATTCGGCCGAGCACACCAGCTTGAGCAGTTCGCGCAGTTTCTCCGGCAGCACGACGGTCTGGCCGCTGGCGAACAGCAGCAGGCCGACGTCCACTTCGCTCCAGGCCAGGCGCGCGCTGGGGTTGCGGATCAGTACGGCGCCGTCGGTGATTGCGGCGGTCAGTTCGTCTTCCTCGATCTCTTCGCCCGCGACCAGTTCCGGGTAGCGCGGTTCGGTCATGAACTGGCCGAACCAGGTGAGCAGCAGGCGCTCGTCGCTCATGTGCTCCTGCAGCAGGTTCTTCAGGCGATCGAGGGCGTCGCGCTGGATCTTGTGCTGGTCTTCTTCGCCTTTGACTGCGGCCATGCCGGCGTCGCTGTAGCGCTCTTCATCGGAGAGGAACTGGGCGAGGAAGTCGGTGAAGTGGGTCAGCACTTCGGCGGCGCTGGGGGCGCGGAAGCCGACCGAGTAGGTCATGCAGTCGTCTTCGGCGATGCCGTAATGGGCGATGCGCGGCGGCAGGTAGAGCATGTCGCCGGGTTCCAGCACCCATTCGGCGCTCTCTTCGAATTCGGCGAGGATGCGCAGGTCGGCGTGCGGCAGCAGCGGACTGCTGGCGTCGCAGGTCTGGCCGATCTTCCAGCGGCGATGGCCGTGGCCCTGGAGGAGGAACACGTCGTAGTTGTCGAAGTGCGGGCCTACACCACCGCCGGGCGCGGCGTAGCTGATCATCACGTCGTCGATGCGCCAGCTGGGCAGGAACTTGAAGTGCTCCAGCAACTCGGCGACTTCCGGGATGAACTGGTCGACAGCCTGCACCAGCAGGGTCCAGTCACGCTCGGGCAGGTCCTTGAAGGCGTCTTCCTTGAACGGGCCGCGGCGCAGCTCCCAGGGGCTGTCGCCGTGCTCGACGACGATGCGCGATTCGATCATCTCTTCCAGGGCGAGGCCAGCCAGCTCGTCAGGGTCCAGCGGGCTCTTGAAGTCGGGGATGGCCTGGCGCACCAGCAAGGGCTTTTTCTGCCAGTAATCGCGGAGGAATTCTTCGGCGCTGATGCCGCCCAAAAGCTGAAGAGGAATAACAGGATTCATGGTTAAGTCCTTGAAACAAAAACGCCCGGCACAGCCGGGCGTGCAAAGTCAGGGCGAATCTCAGATGCGCTTGGCCTGGGCGGCGGCGTTACCGATGTAGTTCGCGGGAGTCAGTTTCTTCAGCTCGGCCTTGGCTTCGGCGGGCATGTCGAGGCCTTCGATGAACACCTGCAGGGCTTCTGCGCTGATGCCTTTGCCGCGGGTCAGCTCCTTGAGCTTCTCGTAGGGGTTCTCGATGCCGTAGCGGCGCATGACGGTCTGGACCGGCTCGGCCAGGACTTCCCAGCAGGCGTCCAGGTCTTCGGCGATGCGCGCGGCGTTCAGTTCCAGCTTGCCGATGCCCTTGAGGCTGGCTTCGTAGGCGATGACGCTGTGGGCGAAACCGACGCCCAGGTTGCGCAGCACGGTGGAGTCGGTCAGGTCGCGCTGCCAGCGGGAGATCGGCAGTTTGCTGGCCAGGTGCTGGAACAGCGCGTTGGCGATACCCAGGTTGCCTTCGGAGTTCTCGAAGTCGATCGGGTTGACCTTGTGCGGCATGGTCGAGGAGCCGATCTCGCCGGCGACGGTCTTCTGCTTGAAGTAGCCCAGGGAGATGTAGCCCCAGACGTCGCGGTCGAAGTCGATGAGGATGGTGTTGAAGCGCGCGATGGCGTCGAACAGCTCGGCGATGTAGTCGTGCGGCTCGATCTGGGTGGTGTAGGGGTTCCAGTTCAGGCCGAGGTCGCCTTCGATGAATTCGCGGGCGTTGGCTTCCCAGTCCACTTGCGGATAGGCCGACAGGTGGGCGTTGTAGTTGCCCACGGCGCCGTTGATCTTGCCCAGCAGTTCGACCGAGGCGACCTGCTTGATCTGGCGCTCCAGGCGGTAGACGACGTTGGCCAGTTCCTTGCCCAGGGTGGTCGGGGAGGCCGGCTGGCCGTGGGTGCGCGAGAGCATCGGCACGTCGGCGAACTTCACCGCCAGCTCACGGATGGCGTCGGCGATCTGGCGCATCAGCGGCAGCAGCACGGTATCGCGGCCTTCGCGCAGCATCAGGGCGTGGGACAGGTTGTTGATGTCCTCGGAGGTGCAGGCGAAGTGGATGAACTCGCTGACCTTGGCCAGTTCCGGCAGCTTGGCGGCCTGCTCCTTGAGCAGGTATTCCACGGCCTTGACGTCGTGGTTGGTGGTGCGCTCGATGTCCTTGATGCGCTGCGCGTGCTCCAGCTGGAAGTCGTCGGCAAGAGCGTTCAACAGGGCGTTGGCTTCGGCGGAGAAGGGTGCCACTTCCGGGATGCCGGCGTGGGCGGCGAGGCGCTGGAGCCAGCGAACCTCCACCAGGACGCGGAAACGGATCAGGCCGTATTCGCTGAAAATCGGACGCAGGGCGCTGGTTTTGCTGCCGTAACGGCCGTCAACGGGGGAAACCGCGGTAAGGGAGGAAAGCTGCATGGGGCGTTCTCGTGGCTGGAGGTCAACGAAAAGGGCGCACATCATACACGAAAGCGGCGCTCAGGTCGCCTTTGCGGCGACCGGCAGGAGGTGTTTCAGCCGCGCAACAAGGGGCGCAGTTCGTTGAGCATTTTCTTCCGCGCGAACAGCATCTGCCAGCGGTTGCCGCCGAGCTGTCGCCACAGGCGCGCGGAGCGGATGCCGGCCAGCAGCAGGGCGCGGATACGCGCGGCATTGGCGTTGATCTGCAGGTGGCGCATGTCGCCGTGCACCTGGATGCGCTGACGGAAGGTGCTCAGGGTGTCCTGGTAGAGACCGGCGCAGGAGGCGATGACGTTCTCGTGGACCAGGCCGAAGTGCTGCACCTGCTGCTGGATCTGGTCCAGGCGGCTACCCATGATGTCGAGCATGTCGTCGCGCTTGTTCAGCTGGCGTTCCAGGCCGATCAGCGACAGGGCGTAGCGCAGCGGCTCGCGCTGCAGGCTGTTGGGGTCGCGCTCGAGCGCGCTGACCAGGGCGCGGAAGCCTTCGCGCAGGTTGGCGGTATCGCCGCCATAGACATCGAGGGTGGTTTTCGGGTCGCGCACCAGCAGGCTGCCGAGCATGCAGCGCAGCGGCGCCTCGGGAATCTGGCCGGTGCGGGCGAGACGGTCTACCAATGCTGCGGATTCGAAAACGCCGGAGAGGGCAATGATCTGGTCGTGCAGATCGCTCATGTACGGTCCTTAGCGAACGCGGGTTCTGCGGATTCGATGACGCCGCCGCCGAGACAGATCTCGCCGTCGTAGAAGACTACGGACTGGCCGGGGGTAACGGCGCGCTGCGGCTCGTCGAACACCGCGCGATAGCCATTGGCGGTGCGTTCCAGCACGCAGTCCTGGTCGGCCTGGCGGTAGCGCACCTTGGCGCGCAGGGCCTTGGGCTGGTCCAGGTCGATGGGGTTGACCCAGTAGATGTGCGAGGCGTGCAGCGCGCGGGAGAACAGCCAGGGGTGGTCGTTGCCCTGGCCGACGACCAGGACGTTGCGCGCCAGGTCTTTCTCCAGCACGTACCAGGGGCTGTCATCGGCGTTCTTCAGACCGCCGATGCCCAGGCCCTGGCGCTGGCCGATGGTGTGGTACATCAGGCCGACATGCTTGCCGATGACGGTGCCGTCGGTGGTTTCGATGTCGCCCGGCTGGGCCGGCAGGTACTGCTTGAGGAAGTCGCTGAAGCGGCGTTCGCCGATGAAGCAGATGCCGGTGGAGTCCTTCTTCTTCGCAGTGGCCAGGCCGTATTTCTCGGCGATGGCGCGCACTTCGGGCTTCTCCAGTTCGCCGACCGGGAACAGGGTCTTGCCGATCTGCTCGCCGCCTACGGCGTGGAGGAAGTAGCTCTGGTCCTTGTTCGGGTCCAGGCCCTTGAGCAGTTCACTGCGGCCGTCGATGTCGCGGCGGCGCACGTAGTGGCCGGTGGCGATCAGGTCGGCGCCCAGGGCGAGGGCGTAGTCGAGGAAGGCTTTGAACTTGATCTCGCGGTTGCAGAGGATGTCCGGGTTCGGCGTGCGGCCGGCCTTGTACTCCTCGAGGAAGTGCTCGAAGACGTTGTCCCAGTATTCCGCGGCGAAGTTGGCGGTGTGCAGTTTGATGCCGATGCGGTCACAGACGGCCTGGGCATCGGCCAGGTCGGTCATGGCGGTGCAGTATTCGGTGCCGTCGTCTTCTTCCCAGTTCTTCATGAACAGGCCTTCCACCTGGTAGCCCTGTTCCTTGAGGAGGAGGGCGGAGACGGAAGAGTCCACGCCGCCGGACATGCCGACGATGACGCGGGTGTTCTGCGGGCTTTTCAGCGAAGAAGGGGTGGAATCAGGCATGGCAGCGCATCACGGGTGCAGGTAAAGGCGGGGATTCTACCAGAGCTGAGCGGCTGAGGCTCGGCTGCGGGCTCAGTCGCGGATCAGCGTCAGCGGGAAGCGCTCGCCCTTCAGGTAGTCGTCGATGCAGCGCAGGACCAGATGGCTGCGCCAGCGCTCGGGCTGGACGGCGAGTTCGTCGCGGGTCATCCAGCGGGCGCCGAGAATGCCGTCGTCCAGGGCGCGCTCGGGGTGGTGGCGCAGTGGGCGGGCGGCGAAGCAGACGCGCTGGTAGGTCACGCCATTGCTCGGTGCGGTGTACAGGTAGATGCCGGTGACGGCGGTCAGTTCGACGTCCCAGCCGGTCTCTTCAAGGGTTTCGCGCACGGCGGCCTCGATGAGGGTTTCGTTGGCTTCCAGATGGCCGGCGGGCTGATTGAAGACCTGTTTTTTGTCAGCGGACATTTCCTCCACCAGCAGGAAACGGCCCTGGTCTTCGACGATGGTGGCGACTGTGACGTGTGCAAGCCAGCGCATGGTTCTGTTCTCGTGGTTCGAAAGGTGCGAGTTTAACGCTGCAAGGCGCAGAAAGCAGAACCCCCGGGGGAGGGCCCGGGGGTTCTGTGTTACGCGAAGTACCTTACGCCAGTGCGTCGATCGCGGCGTTGAAGGTCGCGCTCGGGCGCATGACCTGCGAGGTCAGCTCCGGGTTGGAACGGTAGTAGCCACCGATGTCCGCCGGCTTGCCCTGCACGCCGTTCAGTTCGGCGACGATGGCCGCTTCCTTCTCGGTCAGGGTCTTGGCCAGGGGAGCGAAGTGAGCCTTCAGCTCGGCATCGTCGTTCTGCTCGGCCAGGGCCTGGGCCCAGTACATGGCCAAGTAGAAGTGGCTGCCGCGGTTGTCGATCTCACCGATCTTGCGCGACGGCGACTTGTTGTTGTCGAGCAGCTTGCCGGTGGCGATGTCCAGGGTCTTGCCCAGTACCTTGGCCTTGGCGTTGTCGGTCTTGATGCCTTCTTCCTCGAAGGAAACCGCCAGGGCCAGGAACTCGCCCAGGGAATCCCAGCGCAGGTAGTTCTCTTCCACCAGCTGCTGTACGTGTTTCGGAGCCGAACCGCCGGCACCGGTCTCGTACATGCCGCCGCCCGCCATCAGCGGAACGATGGACAGCATCTTGGCCGAGGTGCCCAGTTCCATGATCGGGAACAGGTCGGTCAGGTAGTCGCGCAGGACGTTGCCGGTCACCGAGATGGTGTCCAGGCCGCGCAGCTGGCGCTCCATGCTGGTGCGGATAGCTTCGTTGTAACCCTTGATGCTGATGTCCAGGCCGGTCAGGTCGTGGTCCTTCAGGTACAGCTCGACCTTCTTGCGCAGCTCGTTGTCGTGGGCGCGCTCCGGGTCCAGCCAGAAGATGGCCGGGGTGTTGGACTGGCGGGCGCGGGTAACGGCCAGCTTGACCCAGTCGCGGATCGGGGCGTCCTTGGTCTGGCAGGCGCGCCAGATATCACCGGCCTGCACTTCGTGCTGCATCAGGACCTTGCCGTCGGCGTCGACCACACGCATGGTGCCGTCGGCTTCCATTTCGAAGGTCTTGTCGTGGGAGCCGTATTCCTCGGCCTTCTGCGCCATCAGGCCGACGTTCGGTACGCTGCCCATGGTGGTCGGGTCGAACGCGCCGTTGGTTTTGCAGAAGTTGATCATTTCCTGGTAGATGCGGGCGTAGGTGCTTTCCGGCATTACCGCTTTAGTGTCTTTCTGCTTGCCGTCCTTGCCCCACATCTGACCCGAGTTGCGGATCATGGCCGGCATGGAGGCGTCGACGATCACGTCGCTGGGGATGTGCAGGTTGGTGATGCCCTTGACCGAGTCGACCATCGCCATTTCCGGACGGTGGCTGTACACCTCGTGGATGTCGTGCAGGATTTCTTCCTGCTGCGAGGCCGGCAGCGACTTGATCTTGTCGTAGACGCTGGAGATGCCGTTGTTCGGGTTCACGCCCAGCTCTTCGAACAGCTTGCCGTACTTCTCGAACACGTCCTTGTAGTAGACGGTGACGGCGTGGCCGAAGACGATCGGGTGGGAGATCTTCATCATGGTGGCCTTGACGTGCAGGGACCACATGACGCCGGTTTCCTTGCAGTCCTGCAGGGTCTGCTCGAAGAAGGCGCGCAGTTTGCTGCAGCTCATGAACATGCTGTCGAGGACTTCGCCTTCCTGCATCTTCAGGGTCTTCTTGGTCTCGACCTTGCCGTCCTTGCCGACGAACTCGATGCGGACTTCACCGGCCTTCGGGATGGTGACCGACTGTTCGCTGGAGAAGAAGTCGCCGCCACGCATGTAATCGGCGTGGGAGCGCGAGGCCATGCTCCACTTGCCCATGCTGTGCGGGTGCTTGCGGGCGTAGGCCTTCACGGCGGCCGGGGCGCGGCGGTCGGAGTTGCCTTCACGCAGGACCGGGTTCACGGCGCTGCCCAGGACCTTGGCGTAACGCGCGCGGATGTCGTTCTCTTCGGCGGTCTGCGGGTCTTCCGGGAAATCCGGAACGGCGAAGCCCAGTTTCTGCAGTTCGGCGATGGCGCCCTTGAGCTGCGGTACCGAAGCGGAGATGTTCGGCAGCTTGATGATGTTGGCTTCGGGGGCGGTGGCCAGTTGGGCCAGGTAGGCCAGGTCGTCTTCGATGGCCTTGTCGCCGAGTTTGTCGGCGAAGGAGGCCAGGATACGGCCTGCAAGAGAGATGTCGCGGGTTTCTACGTCGATGCCGGCGGAGGCGGCGAAGGCTTTTACGATGGGAAGCAGCGAGTAGGTTGCAAGGGCCGGTGCTTCGTCGGTGAAGGTGTAGGTGATCTTCGAGCGGATGGACATCTCGTTCTAACTCTCTTCTTTGCTGGGCGCGCACAGAGTCTCGAATCGCGTTGGTACACGCTTGCGTTCAACGAAGTGGTTGACCGACCTTCGAGATTTGCCGCGGGGATATTGGGGCGCCAGTAGAGCGTTGTACGACGGGTTCCTGGTGTGGACTCCGCCGTGGCGAGGAGAGAGTCTGGTCCCAGACTGCTCGGACCTCGATGACCATTAAGTCATGCCGGCCAGTATACCACCCTAAAGGCAGGGTGATGCGCGTCCCTTTTTTAGACTAAGGAATGATGTAGTTCGATCACCGACTTGTGAGCTACCCTCAGTGGCTGCAAGAGGGTTTCAACCAAAAAGCGGAGTTCAGCATGGGATACCAAAAGATCCAGGTGCCGGCCGGTGACAAAATCACCGTCAACGCCGATATGTCCTTGAATGTACCGAAGAACCCGATCATCCCCTTCATCGAGGGGGATGGCATTGGCGTCGACATCAGCCCGGTCATGATCAAGGTCGTCGACGCCGCCGTCGAGAAAGCCTACAAGGGCGACCGCAAGATTGCGTGGATGGAAGTCTACGCCGGCGAAAAGGCCACTCAGGTCTACGACCAGGACACCTGGCTGCCCCAGGAAACCCTGGATGCCGTGCGCGACTACGTCGTTTCCATCAAGGGCCCGCTGACCACGCCGGTCGGTGGCGGCATCCGTTCGCTGAACGTGGCCTTGCGCCAGCAGCTCGACCTGTATGTCTGCCTGCGTCCGGTGCGCTGGTTCGAAGGCGTGCCCAGCCCGGTGAAGAAGCCCGGCGACGTGGACATGGTGATCTTCCGCGAGAACTCCGAAGACATCTACGCGGGCGTCGAGTGGAAGGCCGGTACCCCGGAAGCCCAGAAGGTCATCAAGTTCCTCACCGAGGAAATGGGCGTCAAGAAGATTCGCTTCACCGACAACTGCGGCATCGGCATCAAGCCGGTTTCCCAGGAGGGCACCAAGCGCCTGGTGCGCAAGGCCCTGCAGTACGCCGTGGACAATGATCGCAGTTCAGTGACCATCGTTCACAAAGGCAACATCATGAAATTCACCGAGGGCGCCTTCAAGGACTGGGGCTACGAGCTCGCCCGCGACGAGTTCGGCGCCCAGCTGCTCGACGGCGGCCCGTGGATGCAGTTCAAGAACCCCAATACCGGCAAGAACATCGTGGTGAAGGACGTGATTGCCGACGCCATGCTGCAGCAGATCCTGCTGCGCCCGGCCGAGTACGACGTGATCGCCACCCTGAACCTGAACGGCGACTACCTGTCCGACGCCCTGGCGGCGGAAGTCGGCGGCATCGGCATCGCGCCGGGGGCCAACCTGTCCGACTCGGTGGCCATGTTCGAGGCGACCCACGGCACCGCGCCCAAGTATGCCGGGCTGGACAAGGTGAATCCGGGCTCGGTAATCCTCTCCGCCGAGATGATGCTGCGCCACATGGGGTGGCCGGAAGCGGCCGACCTGATCATCAAGGGTGTGAACGGCGCCATCGCGGCGAGAACTGTTACCTATGATTTCGAGCGCCTGATGGAAGGCGCCAAGCTGCTGTCCTGCTCGGAGTTTGGCGACGCGATCATCGCCAAGATGTAATCCTGGGCGGAGCGCCCATGAAAAAGGCCGGCTGATGCCGGCCTTTTTCATTGTTTTGATCCGAAAGGATCAGGCCTCTGCCGTGAGGTTCTGCATCTCGCTGCTCGGGGCAGTCTGGGCGGAGGGGGCGGACGTGTTGGCGGTGATGGGTTGAATGTTGACTGCATGCAACCCCTTCGGACCTTGCAGGATCTCGAAGCTTACGGGTTGGCCGGCCTTGAGTGTCTTGTAGCCATCCATCTGAATGGCCGAGTAATGAGCGAACAGGTCCTCATCTCGGCCCTCAGCCAGGATGAATCCATAGCCCTTGGCGTTGTTGAACCACTTGACCTTACCGCTGAGCATGCTGATATCCCTCTGCAAAGGACTCCATCGCTGGAGTATCATCCACTACGATTCCGCTACAGCCTTTATCAGGGGCTGGCGTCCGGAACTCCTGATACCCTCCGGGGGGTATCCTTTGGTTGTAACACCCTTTTGCCGTTAGTCAAGGCGGCGTCGTCTGGGCCTGAGAGACGTTTCAAACTCCGGTCGGCCCCCTCATTCACCCACTCGCAAAGCTTTTATTCCAGCATGCATGCAAGTAGCCAGATTCGACTAACATTCAATCAGGACCGCCCGGATCCATTGGAAGACGAAGGGACGGGGCTCGCGGTCGAGGAATCCAAGCCCGCGCTGAAGCCGCCCTCCATGTATCGGGTCATCATGTTCAACGATGATTACACCCCGATGGATTTCGTGGTTGAGGTGCTCGAGTTGTACTTCAACATGAACCGCGAGCAGGCAACCAAGGTCATGTTGACCGTGCATACTCAAGGCAAGGCGAACTGCGGGAGCTTTACCCGCGACGTCGCTGAAACCAAAGCCATGCAGGTCAATCAATATGCGAGGGAGAGCCAACATCCACTGTTGTGCGAAATAGAGAAAGAAGGTTGATGCGGATGTTTGGGAGCGAGGTGAAGTCATGTTGAATCGAGAGCTCGAAGTCACCCTCAATCTCGCCTTCAAGGAGGCGCGGGCGAAGCGGCATGAGTTCATGACCGTTGAGCACTTGCTGTTGGCGCTTCTGGATAACGAAGCTGCCGCAACGGTCCTGAGAGCGTGTGGCGCCAATCTGGACAAGCTGCGGCGGGACCTGCAGGAGTTCATCGACTCCACCACGCCACTGATTCCTCAGCATGATGAGGATCGCGAGACCCAGCCGACCCTGGGCTTCCAGCGCGTACTGCAGCGCGCAGTGTTCCACGTGCAGAGCTCCGGCAAGCGCGAAGTGACCGGCGCCAATGTGCTGGTGGCCATCTTCAGCGAACAGGAAAGTCAGGCGGTGTTCCTGCTCAAGCAGCAGAGCGTCGCGCGTATCGATGTGGTCAACTACATCGCCCATGGTATTTCCAAGGTGCCGGGCCATGCCGAGCATCAGGAAAACGAGCAGGACATGCAGGACGAGGAGGGCGGCGAGTCTTCGACCTCCAGTCATCCGCTGGATGCCTACGCCAGCAACCTGAACGACTTGGCGCGCCAGGGGCGCATCGATCCGCTGGTTGGCCGTGAGTCCGAAGTCGAGCGTGTCGCGCAGATTCTCGCGCGCCGCCGCAAGAACAATCCGCTGCTGGTCGGTGAGGCGGGCGTCGGCAAGACCGCCATCGCCGAAGGCCTGGCCAAGCGCATCGTCGACGGCCAGGTGCCGGACCTGCTGTCCGACAGCGTCGTCTATTCCCTGGACCTGGGCGCGCTGCTGGCGGGCACCAAGTACCGCGGCGACTTCGAGAAGCGCTTCAAGGCGCTGCTCAACGAGCTGCGCAAGCGTCCGCATGCGGTGCTGTTCATCGACGAAATCCATACCATCATCGGCGCCGGTGCGGCCTCGGGTGGCGTGATGGATGCGTCCAACCTGCTCAAGCCGCTGCTGTCCTCCGGTGAGATCCGCTGCATCGGCTCCACCACCTTCCAGGAATTCCGTGGAATCTTCGAGAAGGATCGCGCGCTGGCCCGTCGCTTCCAGAAGGTCGACGTCACCGAGCCGTCCGTCGAGGACACCTTCGGCATCCTCAAGGGGCTGAAGCCGCGTTTCGAGCAACACCACCACGTCGAATACAGCGACGAGGCGCTGCGCGCCGCCGCCGAACTGGCTGCGCGTTACATCAATGACCGGCACATGCCGGACAAGGCCATCGACGTGATCGACGAAGCGGGCGCCTACCAGCGCCTGCAGCCGGAAGAGAAGCGCGTGAAGCGCATCGAGGTGCCGCAGGTCGAGGATATCGTCGCGAAGATCGCCCGCATTCCTCCGAAGCATGTCTCCAGTTCCGACAAGGAACTGCTGCGCAACCTGGAGCGCGACCTGAAGCTGACCGTGTTCGGTCAGGCGGCGGCCATCGAGTCGCTGTCCACCGCGATCAAGCTGTCCCGTGCGGGCCTGAAGTCACCGGACAAGCCGGTCGGTTCCTTCCTGTTCTCCGGCCCGACCGGGGTGGGCAAGACCGAGGTGGCTCGCCAGTTGGCCAAGGCGCTGGGCGTGGAGCTGGTGCGCTTCGACATGTCCGAGTACATGGAGCGGCACACCGTGTCCCGTCTGATCGGCGCCCCTCCGGGCTACGTCGGTTTCGATCAGGGCGGCCTGCTCACCGAAGCGATCACCAAGACGCCGCACTGCGTGCTGCTGCTGGATGAGATCGAGAAGGCGCACCCGGAAGTCTTCAACCTGCTGCTGCAGGTGATGGACCACGGCACCCTGACCGACAACAATGGGCGCAAGGCGGACTTCCGCAACGTCATCCTGATCATGACCACCAACGCCGGCGCGGAAACCGCGGCGCGAGCCTCCATCGGCTTCACGCTGCAGGATCACTCGACCGATGCCATGGAAGTGATCAAGAAGAGCTTCACGCCGGAGTTCCGCAATCGCCTGGATACCATCATCCAGTTCGGTCGTCTCAGTCTCGAGACCATCAAGAGCATCGTCGACAAGTTCCTCACCGAGTTGCAGGCGCAGCTGGAGGACAAGCACGTGCAGATCGAGGTCAGCGACGCGGCGCGCAACTGGCTGGCGGAGAAGGGCTACGACCCGCAGATGGGCGCGCGTCCGATGGCGCGGCTGATCCAGGACAAGATCAAGCGGCCGCTGGCCGAGGAGATCCTGTTCGGCGAACTGGCCGAGCACGGCGGTGTGGCCCATGTGGACCTGAAGGATGGCGAGCTGGCCTTCGAGTTCGAAGTGACCGCCGCAGAACCGGCCTGATGATGCTCAGGTTTAAAAAATAAGGCGCAAACGAAAACGCCCGGCAATGCCGGGCGTTTTTCTGTGTGCCGGATTCGACTTCCGGCGCTACCGTCCGTCAGCGGGCGCGGTAGGTGATACGACCCTTGGACAGGTCGTAGGGCGTCAGTTCTACGCGAACCTTGTCGCCGGTCAGGATGCGGATGTAGTTCTTGCGCATCTTGCCGGAGATGTGCGCGGTAACGACGTGCCCGTTCTCCAACTCCACGCGGAACATGGTGTTGGGCAGGGTGTCGACGACAGTGCCTTCCATTTCGAAGCTGTCTTCTTTCGACATGCAGTAGAGCCCTCGGTATCTATGGTTGCCTGAAGTTTCAGGCCATTAAAAAAGGCACACATTGTGCCTGAAAATGCCCCGCAACGCCAACTGGCGTGTAATGGGTCAGTTCAGCACCACCCAGCGCTGGTTCACGAACAGCTCGATCGGCCGGTATTGGGTCTTGTAGTTCATCTTCCGGCAGTTCTTGATCCAGTAGCCGAGGTAGACCGCGTGCAGGCCAAGGCGGTGGGTCTCGGCGATCTGCCAGAGGATGGCGAAGCGTCCCAGGCTGCGACGTTCTTCGTCGGGATCATAGAAGGTGTAAACCGCCGAGAGTCCGTTGGGCAGCACGTCGGTAACCGCGACGGCCAGCAGGCGGCCCTGCAGGCGGAACTCGAAGAAGCAGCTGAACGGCAGGTCGCGCACCAGGAAGGTGGCGAACTGGTCGCGGCTGGGCGGGTACATGTCGCCGTCGGCATGGCGCTGTTCGATGTAGCGCATGTACAGCGCGTAGTACTCCTCGGTGAAGGTCGGTCGCTTGCGGATGACTTCCAGGTCGGAATTGCGCTTGAGAATGCGTTTCTGCTGGCGGTTGGGGAGGAAATTGGCGGCCGGAATGCGTGCCGGGATGCAGGCGGTGCAGTGCTGGCAGTGGGGGCGGTACAGGTGTTCGCCGCTGCGCCGGAAACCGACCTCCGAAAGCGAGGCGTACAGCTGTGCGTCCATGGGCTGGCTGGGGTCGAGGAACAGGGTGGTGGCCTGTTCCTCGGGCAGATAGCTGCATGGGTGCGGCTGTGTGGCGTAAAACTTCAGGCGGGCGAGCTCGGTCATCTTCAACCCCTGCGAGGACCCTCTGGCAAGTTTATGTCAGGCTGGGCTGGTCCGCTTGCGAAGTCCAGTCCTGCAGCGGCAATTGGTCGAGATGGCGACGCAGATAAGCGGCGAATTCGCGCCGGGAGATGGCGCGTGCGCCAAAGCTGTGCAGGTGCTGGGTCGGCATCTGGCAGTCAATCAGTTCGAAACCCGCAGTCTTGAGACGTTGCACCAGGGTGACGAACGCCATCTTGGAGGCGTTGTCCGCGCGGCTGAACATGGATTCGCCGAAGAACAGCCGACCGATGGCCAGTCCGTAAAGACCGCCGACCAGCTCGTCGTTGTCCCAGGCTTCTACGGAGTGCGCGATGCCCATGCGGTGCAGCTCGCAGTAGGCATTCTGCATCGGTGTGGTGATCCAGGTGCCGTCCGCGTAGTCGCGCGGGCCGGCGCAGCCGTGGATGACCTGTTCGAATGCCTGGTCGATGGTGATCTGGTAATGCTCCTGCCGGATGAACTTGGCCAGGCTGCGGGAAACGTGCAGTTCGTCGGGGAACAGTACGGTGCGCGGATCGGGTGACCACCAGAGGATCGGCTGGCCGTCCTGGTACCAGGGGAAGCAGCCGTGACGGTACGCCTGGATCAGGCGGCGTGGATCGAGGTCGCCACCGGCCGCGAGCAGGCCGTTGGGCTCGTGCAGGGCCTTGTCCAGGGGTGGGAAGTCGAAGTTGTCGCGGGAAAGCCAGTTGAGCATGGGCGGAGGAGGGGAGGGCGGGCCTCCCCTTTGACCGGTCAGTTGGCGTCGAGGAACTTCTCGGCGTCCAGCGCGGCCATGCAGCCTGCGCCGGCGGAGGTGATCGCCTGGCGGTAGACGTGGTCGGCCACGTCGCCAGCGGCGAACACGCCTTCGATGCTGGTCTGGGTGGCGTTGCCTTCGGAGCCGCCCTTGATCTTCAGGTAGCCGTCATGCATGGCCAGTTGGTCGACGAACAGCTCGGTGTTGGGCTTGTGGCCGATGGCGATGAATACGCCGGACAGGTCCAGTTGGCGGGTTGCGCCGGTTTCGGCGTCCTTCAGGCGCACGCCGATCACACCCATGTCGTCGCCCAGGACTTCGTCCAGGGTGGTGTTCCAGTGCAGGCGCACGTTGCCGTTCCGGGCCTTCTCGAACAGCTTGTCCTGCAGGATCTTCTCCGAGCGCAGCTTGTCGCGGCGGTGGATCAGGTGGACTTCCTTGGCGATGTTGGACAGGTACAGTGCCTCTTCCACGGCGGTGTTGCCGCCGCCGACCACGCAGACCACCTGGTTGCGGTAGAAGAAGCCGTCGCAGGTGGCGCAGGCGGACACGCCCTTGCCCATGAAGGCCTGCTCGGACGACATGCCCAGGTATTGTGCGGAGGCGCCGGTGGCGATGATCAGCGCGTCGCAGGTGTAGGTGCCACTGTCGCCCTTGAGGGTGAAGGGCTTCTGCTGCAACTCGGCAGTGTGGATGTGGTCGTAGACGATCTCGGTATCGAAACGCTGGGCGTGTTGCTGCATGCGCTCCATCAGGGCGGGACCGGTCAGGCCTTCCACGTCGCCCGGCCAGTTGTCGACTTCGGTGGTGGTGGTGAGCTGGCCGCCGGGCTGGATGCCGGTGATGACAACAGGCTTGAGGTTGGCGCGAGCGGCGTACACGGCAGCGGTGTAGCCTGCGGGGCCGGAGCCCAGGATGATCAGGCGCGAATGCTTGACTTCACTCATAAAAAGACTCCATAAGCCTTTGTCACGTAAGAGAATGCATGCTCCAATTGAGCAGCCGAAAATCGGTGATGGGCTATGCTACACCGAACCTCGGAAAGCCGGCAAAAGCGCCGTCGGACGCTTCCGGGCTCGCTGGCATCGGCTGGCCAAAGCCGTACAATAGGCCCGTTTGAGGCTCAACGACTCTCGGAAGCGCGCATAGCGCAGGAATAGACGCGTTTTGAAGGACACCACAGCAAGCCACGCCGCCGCCTGGCGCCAGCAATTGCACTACCGTCTGAAGGAGGGGGCCCTGATCGCGCTCGGCGCGCTCTGCCTCTACCTGTGGATGGCACTGCTCACCTATGATCCGTCCGATCCGGGCTGGAGTCACTCCAGTCACGTCGATCAGGTTCAGAACGCCGCCGGCCGCCTGGGTGCCCTGAGCGCCGACATCCTGTTCATGGTGCTGGGCTATTTTGCCTACCTGTTCCCGCTGCTGCTGGCGGTGAAGACCTACCAGGTCTTCCGCAAGCGCCACCTGCCCTGGGAGTGGAGCGGCTGGCTGTTCTCATGGCGCCTGATCGGCCTGGTCTTCCTGGTGCTGGCCGGTTCCGCGCTGGCCTACATCCATTTCCATGCCAATGGCAGCCACATGCCGGCCAGTGCCGGCGGTGCCCTGGGTGAGAGCCTGGGGCAACTGGGTGTCAATGCGCTGAACGTGCAGGGCAGCACCCTGCTGTTCCTGGCCCTGTTCCTGTTCGGCATGACCGTCTTCGCCGATCTGTCCTGGTTCAAGGTCATGGACGTTACCGGCAAGATCACCCTCGATCTCTTCGAACTGATCCACAATGCCGCCAACCGCTGGTGGAGCGCCCGTAGCGAGCACAAGCAGCTGGTCGCCCAGTTGCGCGAGGTGGATGAGCGCGTGGCCGAAGTCGCCGCGCCCATCGTTGCTGACCGCCGCGAGCAGGCCAAGGTCAAGGAACGCCTGATCGAACGTGAGGAAGCGCTGGTCAAGAGCGTGCAGGAGCGCGAGAAGCGCGTGGCGCCGAAGATCGACGTCCCGCCACCGCCCACCAAGCCGGCCGAGCCGAGCAAGCGCGTGCTGAAGGAAAAGCAGGCACCGCTGTTCGTCGATACCGCCGTGGAAGGCACCCTGCCGCCGCTGTCGATCCTCGACCCGGCCGCCGAGAAGAAGCAGAGCTACTCGCCGGAGTCCCTGGAGGCCATGTCGCGCCTGCTGGAGATCAAGCTCAAGGAGTTCGGCGTCGAAGTGGTGGTCGAGTCGGTGCATCCGGGCCCGGTGATCACCCGTTTCGAAATCCAGCCCGCCGCAGGCGTCAAGGTCAGCCGTATCTCCAACCTGGCCAAGGACCTGGCGCGCTCGCTGGCGGTGATCAGCGTGCGCGTGGTGGAAGTCATCCCCGGCAAGACCACCGTGGGTATCGAGATCCCCAACGAAGACCGGCAGATGGTGCGCTTCTCCGAAGTGCTGATGACGCCGGAATACGACGAGCACAAGTCCACCGTGCCGCTGGCCCTGGGCCACGACATCGGCGGCAACCCGATCATCACCGACCTGGCGAAGATGCCGCACCTGTTGGTGGCCGGTACCACCGGTTCCGGTAAGTCGGTGGGCGTGAACGCCATGCTCCTGTCGATCCTGTTCAAGTCCACGCCGGAAGAGGCGCGGCTGATCATGATCGACCCGAAGATGCTGGAACTGTCGATCTACGAAGGCATTCCGCACCTGCTCTGCCCGGTGGTCACCGACATGAAGGAAGCCGCCAACGCTCTGCGCTGGAGCGTCGCCGAGATGGAGCGCCGCTACAAGCTGATGGCGGCCATGGGCGTGCGTAACCTCGCCGGCTTCAACCGCAAGGTGAAGGACGCGGAGGAGGCCGGCACGCCGCTGACCGACCCGCTGTACCGCCGCGAGAGCATGGAAGACGAAGCGCCGCTGCTGCAGACCCTGCCGACCATCGTGGTGGTGGTCGACGAATTCGCCGACATGATGATGATCGTCGGCAAGAAGGTGGAAGAGCTGATCGCCCGTATCGCCCAGAAGGCGCGTGCGGCGGGCATCCATCTGATCCTGGCGACCCAGCGTCCGTCGGTGGACGTGATCACCGGCCTGATCAAGGCCAATATTCCGACCCGTATCGCCTTCCAGGTCTCCAGCAAGATCGACTCGCGCACCATCCTCGACCAGGGCGGCGCCGAGCAACTGCTGGGTCATGGTGACATGCTCTACCTGCCGCCGGGCACCGGCCTGCCGATCCGCGTCCATGGCGCCTTCGTTTCCGATGACGAGGTGCACCGCGTGGTCGAGGCCTGGAAACTGCGCGGCGCACCGAACTACATCGAGGACATCCTCGCCGGCGCCGATGAAGGCGGTGGTGGCGGGTCGTTCGAAGGTGGCGGCGAAGGCGGCGAGGGCAGTGAGGACGATCCGCTCTATGACGAAGCCGTGCGCTTCGTGACCGAAAGCCGCCGGGCTTCGATTTCCGCCGTGCAGCGCAAGCTGAAGATCGGCTACAACCGCGCCGCGCGGATGATCGAGGCGATGGAAATGGCTGGCGTGGTCACTCCGATGAATACCAATGGCTCGCGCGAAGTGATCGCGCCGGCCCCGATCCGTGATTGATTCGACTTCGAGGATTTCGATGCGTCTGATCCGCCTGTTGTTCGTTGCTGCGCTGGCTGTTGCCGGTGTCCAGGCCCATGCCGACGAGGCCGCTGCGCAGCGCCTGAGCGGTATGCTCACCAAGGCCCAGACCATGACCGCGCGCTTCTCCCAGCTGACCCTGGACGGCAGCGGCACCCGCCTGCAGGAAACCGCAGGTACCCTGGGCCTCAAGCGTCCGGGCCTGTTCCGCTGGCACACCGATGCGCCGAACGAGCAGCTGCTCATCTCCAATGGCGAGAAGATCTGGCTGTACGACCCGGACCTGGAGCAGGTGACCATCCAGAAGCTCGACCAGCGCCTGACCCAGACCCCGGCCCTGCTGCTCTCCGGTGACGTGTCGAAGATCGGCCAGAGCTTCGACATCACCGCCAAGGACGGCGGCAATGTGGTCGACTTCACCCTCAAGCCGAAGTCCAAGGACACCCTGTTCGACAGCCTGCGGATTTCCTTCCGCAGCGGCGTGGTGAACGACATGCAGCTGATCGACAGCGTCGGCCAGCGTACCAATATCCTGTTCTTCGACGTGAAGATGAACGAGGCGATGGATGCCAAGCAGTTCGTCTTCGAGGTGCCCAAGGGCGTCGACGTCATCCAGGAATGACCGAGGCCTCGCGCCCGTTTGAGTTATAGGTAAGCCCCGTGGATCTGTTCCGCTCCGCCCCCGTTTCCCAGCCCCTGGCCGCGCGCTTGCGCGCGACCAGCCTGGACGAGTACGTCGGCCAGGAGCACCTGCTCGCCCGCGGCAAGCCGCTGCGCGAGGCGCTGGAGCAGGGCGCGCTGCACTCGATGATCTTCTGGGGCCCGCCCGGGGTCGGCAAGACCACCCTGGCGAAGCTGTTGGCCCAGGTCACCGACGCGCACTTCGAGACCATCTCGGCGGTGCTCTCCGGCGTGAAGGAAATCCGCCAGTCGGTGGAAGTGGCCAAGCAGCACGCCGCGCAGTACGGCCGTCGCACCATCCTGTTCGTCGACGAGGTGCACCGCTTCAACAAGAGCCAGCAGGACGCCTTCCTGCCCTATGTGGAAGACGGCACCCTGATTTTCATCGGCGCGACCACCGAGAACCCGTCCTTCGAGCTGAACAACGCACTGCTGTCCCGCGCCCGCGTCTACGTGCTGAAAAGCCTGGACGAAGCGGCGCTGCGCCGGCTGGTAGAGCGTGCGTTGACCGAGGAGAAGGGCCTGGGCAAGCGCAATCTGAGCCTGCCCGACGACAGCTTCGCCATCCTCATGGCCGCCGCCGACGGAGATGGCCGGCGCCTGCTCAACCTGCTGGAGAATGCCTCGGACCTCGCCGAGGACAACGGCGAGATCAGCGCCGAACTGCTGCAGAACCTGCTGGGCGACTCGCGCCGGCGTTTCGACAAGGGCGGCGAGGCCTTCTATGACCAGATCAGCGCGCTGCACAAGTCGGTGCGCGGCTCCAGCCCCGATGGCGCGCTGTACTGGTATTCGCGCATGCTCGACGGCGGCTGTGATCCGCTGTACATCGCCCGCCGCGTGGTGCGCATGGCCAGCGAGGACATCGGCAATGCCGATCCGCGCGCGCTGACCCTGTGCCTCAACGCCTGGGACGTGCAGGAACGCCTGGGCAGCCCGGAAGGCGAGCTGGCCATTGCGCAAGCTATTGTCTATCTGGCCTGTGCGCCGAAGAGCAATGCCGTCTACAACGCCTACAACACGGCACGCCGTGACGTGGCCGAGAGCGGCTCGCTGGAAGTGCCGCTGCACTTGCGCAACGCACCGACCAAATTGATGAAGAACCTGGGCTATGGCGACGAGTACCGCTATGCCCATGATGAGCCGGATGCCTATGCGGCCGGGGAAGACTACTTCCCCGAGTCCATGGAACCGCGCCACTATTACCAACCCGTGCCGCGCGGGCTGGAGCTGAAGATCGGCGAGAAGTTGCGCCATCTGGCGAATCTCGACCAGAGCAGTCCGCGCAAGCGTAGAAAATCCTGAAGTGGCGCCCGCGAGCGCCGCCTGACACTAGACACGAGAACACACCATGCTCGATTCCAAACTGGTTCGTACCCAGCCGCAGGAAGTGGCCGAACGCCTGGCCACCCGTGGCTTCACCCTGGACGTGGCGCGCATCGAAGCGCTGGAGAGCCAGCGCAAGACCGTGCAGACCCGCACCGAGACCCTGCAGGCCGAGCGCAACTCGCGCTCCAAGGCCATCGGTCTGGCCATGAAGAATGGCGAAGACGTCGCGCCGCTGAAGGCTGAGGTCAATCGCATGGCCGAGGAACTGGAAGCCGGCAAGCGCGAGCTGGATGCCATCCAGGCTGAACTGGACAACCTGCTGCTGAACATTCCGAACCTGCCGCACGAATCCGTACCGGTTGGCGAAGATGAAGAGCAGAACGTCGAAGTCCGTCGCTGGGGCAACCCGCGTACCTTCGATTTCGAGATCAAGGACCACGTCGCTCTGGGCGAAAAACACGGCTGGCTGGACTTCGAGACCGCCGCCCGCCTGTCCGGCGCCCGCTTCGCCCTGATGCGCGGCCCGATCGCACGCCTGCACCGCGCCCTGGCGCAGTTCATGATCGACCTGCACACCCGCGAGCACGGCTACGAAGAAGCCTATACCCCGTACCTGGTGCAGGCCCCGGCGCTGCAGGGCACCGGCCAGCTGCCGAAGTTCGAGGAAGACCTGTTCAAGATCCAGCGTGAAGACGAAGCGGACCTGTACCTGATCCCGACCGCAGAAGTTTCGCTGACCAACATCGTGGCCGGGCAGATCCTCGACGCCAAGGAGCTGCCGCTGAAGTTCGTCGCCCACACCCCGTGCTTCCGCAGCGAGGCCGGCGCCTCGGGCCGCGACACCCGCGGCATGATCCGCCAGCACCAGTTCGACAAGGTCGAGATGGTGCAGATCGTCGAGCCGTCCAAATCCTGGGAAGCCCTGGAAAGCCTGGTCGGCAACGCCGAGAAGGTCCTCCAGGCCCTGGAGCTGCCGTACCGCGCCCTGGCGCTGTGCACTGGCGACATGGGCTTTGGCGCCGCCAAGACCTACGACCTGGAAGTCTGGGTGCCGAGCCAGGACAAGTACCGCGAGATTTCCTCCTGCTCCAACTGCGGCGACTTCCAGGCCCGCCGCATGCAGGCACGCTACCGCAACCCGGAAACCGGCAAGCCGGAGCTGGTGCACACCCTCAATGGCTCGGGCCTGGCCGTGGGCCGCACTCTGGTCGCCGTGCTGGAGAACTACCAGCAGGCCGACGGCTCGATCCGCGTACCGGAAGTGCTCAAGCCGTACATGGCGGGCATCGAGGTCATCGGCTGAGATGGACTTCCTGCCGCTGTTCCACATCCTGCGCGGACGTCGCGCGCTACTGGTCGGCGGCGGTGATGTCGCACTGCGCAAGGCGCGTCTGCTGAACGACGCCGGCGCGGTGCTGCGCGTCGTGGCTCCGGATGTGCATCCGGAGTTGCGCGAGCTGGTCGAGGAGGGCGCGGGTGAACTGCTCCTGCGCCCCTATGTCCAGGGCGATCTGCAGGATTGCGTGCTGGTTATCGCCGCGACCGACGATGAGCCGCTCAACGCCCAGGTCTCCCGCGATGCGAATGAGCGCGGCGTGCCAGTCAATGTGGTGGATGCACCTGCCCTGTGCAGCGTGATCTTCCCGGCCATCGTCGACCGTTCGCCGCTGGTGGTGGCGGTCTCCAGCGGCGGCGACGCGCCAGTGCTGGCGCGCCTGCTGCGCGCCAAGCTGGAAACCTGGATACCGGCGACGTACGGCCAACTGGCCGGTCTCGCCAGCCGCTTCCGCGAGCGCGTGAAGCAGCGCCTGCCGGATCTGCAGCAGCGCCGCAAGTTCTGGGAAGAGGTGTTCCAGGGACCGGTGGCCGAACGCATGCTCGCCGGTCAGCCGAGCGAAGCTGAACGCCTGCTGGCGGGCAAGCTGGAGTCGCCGCAGGCCGAATCCCGCGGTGAGGTTTATCTGGTCGGCGCCGGGCCGGGCGATCCCGATCTGCTGACCTTCCGCGCCCTGCGCCTGATGCAGCAGGCCGACGTGGTGCTCTATGACCGTCTCGTCGCGCCGGCGATTCTCGAACTGTGCCGCCGCGATGCGGACCGCCTCTACGTCGGCAAGCGTCGCGCGGACCATGCCGTGCCGCAGGACGAGATCAATCGCAAGCTGGTCGAGCTGGCCCTGCAAGGCAAGCGCGTGCTGCGCCTGAAAGGGGGCGATCCGTTCATCTTCGGCCGCGGTGGCGAAGAGATCGATGAACTGGCGGCCAATGGCATCCCGTTCCAGGTCGTGCCCGGCATTACCGCGGCCAGTGGCTGTGCCGCCTACGCCGGCATCCCGCTGACCCATCGTGACTACGCACAGTCGGTACGCTTCGTGACCGGTCACCTGAAGGATGGTACGACCGACCTACCTTGGAACGATCTGGTCGCGCCGGGGCAAACCCTGGTGTTCTACATGGGCCTGGTCGGCTTGCCGGTGATCTGCGAGCAACTGGTGCGCCATGGCCGTTCCGCCGATACCCCGGCAGCGTTGGTGCAGCAAGGCACCACCGTGCACCAGCGGGTATTCACCGGCACCCTGGCCAACCTGCCCGAGCTGGTGGCCGAGCATGAAGTCCATGCGCCGACGCTGGTGATCGTGGGCGAAGTCGTGCAACTGCGGGACAAGCTGGCCTGGTTCGAAGGGCAGCAATGAAGGTTATGCGCGGCGGTTCGTTGCCGCGCTGACCTGCTTTCGTAGGAGCGGACCATGTCCGCGATGAAGCCGGCAAGGCCGGCGTCAGGCAGGTTCGCGAGCAAGCTCGCTCCTACTAGAGCTGCACCCAACGTAGGAGCGGACTCCGTCCGCGATGCTCTTCGTCGGACATATAACCGCGAACGGTTCCTACGCCAACCTCAACCCTTACGCGCGATCCCCTTGCCCGGCAGATGCTCCCGCCCATGCGGCGTGGTGAAGTCCTGCTGCGGCCCCAGCGGCACGACGCCGGTCGGGTTGATGGTGCGGTGGCTGCCGTAGTAATGGTGCTTGATGTGCTGGAAATCCACCGTTCCGGCGACACCCTCCAGTTGATACAGCTCGCGCAGCCAGCCGGACAGGTTCGGATAATCCGCCAGGCGCCGCAGGTTGCACTTGAAGTGGCCGTGGTAGACCGCGTCGAAGCGGATCAGCGTGGTGAACAGGCGCACATCGGCCTCGGTCAGGTATTCACCCGCCAGGTAACGCTGCTCGCCCAGGCGCTCTTCCAGCCAGTCCAGCTCATTGAACAGGGTCTTGAAGGCTTCTTCGTAGGCATCCTGCGTCGTGGCGAAGCCGGCACGGTACACGCCGTTGTTCACCGTCGGGTAGATACGCTCGTTCAGCGCGTCGATCTGCGCCCGCAGCGGCTCCGGATAGAAGTCCAGCGGGTTGCCGGTGATCCCGTCGAAGGCCGAGTTGAACATGCGGATGATCTCCGCCGATTCGTTGCTGACGATGCGCTGTTCGTGTTTGTCCCACAGCAGCGGTACGGTGACGCGGCCGGTGTAGTGCGGATCGTCTTTCGTATAGCGCTGGTGGAGGAAGCCCAGGCCGTCGAGCTTGTCGCCGGTGGAGCCGAGCGCCTTGTCGAAGGTCCAGCCGTTTTCCAGCATCAGCCAGCTGACCACCGAAACGTCGATCAGCGACTCCAGGCCCTTCAGCTGACGGTAGATCAGCGTGCGGTGCGCCCAGGGGCAGGCCAGGGAAACATAGAGGTGATAGCGACCGGCTTCGGCGCGGAAGCCGCCTTCGCCGCTGGGGCCGGGGCGGCCGTCGGTGGTGATCCAGTTGCGGCGCTGCGCGTTCTCGCGCTGGAAGCGGCCGTCCTTGCTGGTGTCATACCACTGGTCATGCCAGCGGCCATCGATCAACTGTCCCATCTGCGTGCTCCAGAAAGCGGGTAGATGGGACCAGTCTATCGGTTAAGACTCGATTGATTGGCGCAAAAACAGGATTCCAGATATCAATTAAATCGATCTGTTGCGCGCAGCCCAGCGTTTATCGGCTTCCGCGAAGGCATCGTCGCGTGACAACCCCTGCGCTCGCAGGGCCAGAGCCATGGTTGCGCGTACCGCCAGTTCACCGTAGCCATCTTCGACTTCGCCACGCCAGAAGGCGGCCAGATGGGCGGGGTCGAGCGTTTCCGGCTTGACGTGACGCAGCGGCGACAGCGCCGGCCATTCTTCGTCCCAGGCTTCGCCATCGCGGCAGCCATAGAGGTGCGAGGTGGCGTCGGGGTTCATCTCGATCTCGCCGCCTTCGCCCTTGATGACGATGGCATAGTCGCCGAGCAATCGGCTGCCTTCGCGGTGCACTTCCTGGTAGCCGGGGTGGAAGATGCTCTGCAGCACGCAGGTGGCGCCCAGCGGATTGAGCAAACGCACGGCGGAGTGCATGGGCGAGCGCAGGCCGAGGGTGTTGCGCAGGTCGATCATCCGCTGCAGGCTCGGCATCCAATCCACCAGCGGGGCGAAGGCGATGCCGCTATCGTCCAGCGCGGTGCTCACCGAGCTCCAGTCGCGGCACAGCGGCAGGCCGAGCTGTTCCAGCAGTTGTTCGGTGTACAGGCGTCCGGCGGTGTGTGCGCCGCCGCCGTGCAGCAGGATGCGCGTGCCGCTGCCGGCCAGGCACTTGGCGGCCAGCAGGTACCAGGGCAGGTGGCGTTTCTTGCCGGCGTAGCTGGGCCAGTCCAGGTCCACGGCGATCTTCGGCGCCTGCAGGCGCGAACGCACGGCCTCGGTGAAACCGGCCAGCTCCTCGGCGCTTTCCTCCTTGTGTCGCAGCAGCATCAGGAAGGCGCCCAGTTGGGCATCTTCGACCTTGTCGTCGAGGATCAGGCCCAGCGCTTCGCGGGCTTCCTCGCGGGTCAGGCCGCGCGCGCCGCGCTTGCCCTTGCCGAGGATGCGCACGAACTGGGCGAACGGATGTTCTTCAGGTGTCTGCAGGACGAGCGGGGCGGCAGTCATAGGCAATTGGTCGGCTTCGGCAGGCCGGCGAGCTTGGCGGCAAGCTTGGCCGGGGTGCCCTTGAACAGGAGGTTGAGATGCAGGCTGCTGCCCTTTTCCGCTCCCAGTTTCTGGGCCACGTACTTGATCAGCGGGCGGTTGGCCGGGGAAAGCTGGAATTCGCCATAGAACTCGCGCAGCAGCAGGAGGATTTCCCAGTGCTCGGGCGTCAGGTGGATGCCTTCGTTGTGCGCCAGGGCCTCGGCGGCGGCATCGCTCCAGTCGTCGAGCTGCACCAGGTAGCCGTCCTTGTCCAGCGGTAGGGCGTGTCCGTTGATCAGTAGGGTGCTCATAGCCAGGCATTCACCTTGTCGAAGCGGGTGCAGAGTTCGACGAAACCGGGGTAATCGACCGCAATGACGCGGGCGGGCACGTCATCCATACCGCGCGCCTGCAGGTCTTCCAGCAGGGCGAAGAGTCCATTGGCGGCGGGCATCAGCTCCAGCGCTTGGCAGGGGGCGGTTCCGTCGCGCAGGGCGTAGACGGCGTCGCCGCTCAGCAGCAGGCCGTCGTCCGGGCCGAGCAGGTGCAGGCAGCTGGCGAGCCGGCCGTCGTTGAAGGGGGAGTGCGAGAGCAGGTGGAGGGTAGCCATCAGATCGTGATCACCTGGTCGTGGGTTTGCAGCAGGTCGCGCAGTGCGGCGGCGTCCAGTGCCTGTACCGGCAGGGTCAGGCGCGCAGCGTCCAGGCCGCGCTCACCGAGGCTGCGCTGGCTGACGTAGAGCGCTTCCACACCGAACAGCGGCAGGGCTTGCAGGTTGGCCTGCAGGTCCTTCTGTTCGAGGGTGGCCGGCCGCTGGCCGGGCGCGAGCTGGAACACGCCGTCATCGAGGAACAGCATCGAGATCGGCAGATCGAAGGCGCCGCCGGCCAGGGCGATGTCCAGCGCTTCGCGGGCAGCGGGGCCGGCCCAGGGCGCCTGGCGGCTGATGATCAGCAGGGATTTGGCCATCAGTCGCCTCCGAAGCAGACCAGGCGGTCCGCCAGTTGCGCCGCTTCATGCAGCTGGCCGAGGCCGGAAAGGTCCCAGGGCGCCTGCAGGTTGGCGGCAGGACGCGAATAGCGGTTGGCTTCCTCGCTGTTCAGCACGCCACGGCGCAGCGCGGCGGCGATGCAGACCACGCCATCGAGTTGGTTGTCGGCGACGAAACGGGTCCAACTGGCGGCTACGTCCAGTTCATCCTGGCCGGCCACGGCGTTGGCCGAGGCGCTGTACACGCCGTCCTGGTAGAAGAACAGCCGGGTGATTTCGTGCCCGCCGGCCAGCGCAGCCTCGGCAAAGCGCAATGCGCGTCGGGCTGCCGGTGAATGCGGCGGGGAGAAGAGGGCGATGACGAACTTCATGGAGCGGGCCTTCGCGACGAATTTTCGCAGGATGATACGGCACTATGTCGGTTTTTGCCGTGCCGCAGAAACGCAAAAGCCCCGCGAGGCGGGGCTTTTGACGTAGGGAATAATGGCGGAAGCGCAGAGATTCGAACTCTGGGGGCTGTTACACCCGGCGGTTTTCAAGACCGCTGCCTTAAACCACTCGGCCACACTTCCGCATGAGCGGGGCGCCATAGTACCGGATCGCAACACACTGTCAAACTCTGGTTATTCGGGGCTCTTTTGCCTCTGTTATGATGAATGGCACTACGGTCACGGACCCGTATCCCGCTTAAACAGGAGTGTCTCGACATGCAAGAACGGCAATATCTCGACTCCACAGCCGTGGAGCAGAAAGAGGTCAGCGGCGTCCTGCGCAATACCTACGGCCTGCTCGCGCTGACGCTGGCCTTCAGTGGCCTGGTGGCTTTCGCCTCGCAGCAGATGCGTCTGCCCTACCCGAGCGTCTTCGTGGTGCTGCTGGGCTTCTACGGTCTGTTCTTCCTCACCGTGAAGCTGCGCAACAGCGCTTGGGGCCTGCTCAGCACCTTCGCCCTGACCGGCTTCATGGGCTACACCCTTGGCCCGATCCTCAACCTGTACCTGGGCATGGCCAATGGCGCGAGTGTGATCTCGTCGGCCTTCTTCATGACTGCCCTGGTGTTCTTCGGCCTGTCCGCCTATGTGCTGACCACCCGCAAGGACATGAGCTTCCTGTCCGGCTTCATCACCGCAGGCTTCTTCGTGCTGCTGGGCGCCGTGCTGGTCTCGCTGTTCTTCCAGATCAGCGGCCTGCAATTGGCCATCAGCGCCGGCTTCGTGCTGTTCTCCTCGGCGATGATCCTGTTCCAGACCAGCGCGATCATCCACGGTGGCGAACGCAACTACATCATGGCCACCATCAGCCTGTACGTGTCGATCTACAACATGTTCCTCAGCCTGCTGCAGATCTTCGGCATCATGGGCAGCGACGACTGATCGTCCCGCAGTCCTGCAAAAAAGCCCGTCTCGACGGGCTTTTTTCATTTCCGGGGGCACTGGCTTGCACGACCGCGCATCCGGCCTTCATCACGTCCGCTCCTGAGTCCCTGCAATAGGATTGGCACAAAATTAATTATTTGTGCCAATATCGGAGTCTCAAACTATTCGGTTTGTGTCATAGCGGTCGTCGCCGGGCATGGCTTGAGCGTCAGGACAATGCACGGCTTGCGATCCTTCCTACTGAGATCATTCGCAAGGAATTCTCATGAGCACTGCTTGGCTCGGTCCCATGGACCAGATCGGCTATCTCGTTGATGACCTGGAACAGAGCATCGGACGCTGGCAACGGCAAATCGGTGTGGGGCCATGGACGGTCTTTCGTAACGTGACCCTGGAAGGGACATACCGTGGCGAGCCCGTGACCGTCACCATGGATGTCGGGCTCGGTTATCAGGGCGGGATGCAGATCGAGCTGATCCAGGCGACCAATTCCTCGAAGTCGCCGTACCGGGACGAGCAGGGGCGTGCGCTCCGGGGGATGCACCATGTCGCCTGGGTGGTCGATGACATCGACCAGGCGATGGAGCGCCTGACGTCCACGGGGCTGCGGGTGGTTTTCGAAGCGAGCAATCCCTCGACCCGCGTTGCCTACTTCGAAAATGAAGAAGAGCCCGGTGTGCTCTATGAGGTCATCCACGGCCTGGGTATGCGCGAGATGATTCAGCAGGGCATCGAGGCCGCCAGGACCTGGGACGGCTCTCCTTCCATTCATGTCATTGACGTCTCTGCGTGAGAACTCTGCATGTCGAATCGATTGAAAGATAAAGCGGCACTGGTGCTCGGCGTTGCGCCGGGGAACATCGGCGAAGCCATCGCCCGACGTTATGTGGAGCAGGGCGCGCGCGTACTGGTGGCCGGGCGCCGCCCCGATGCGCTGGCGGCTGTTGCCGACACGCTGGGCGTGCCTTGGCTGGCTTGCGACATCACCTCGCAGGCCGATATCGAGGCTCTCGTTGCTCGCGGCGTGGAGCGCCTCGGCGGGCTCGATATCGGGGTCAATGCGACGGGCTGGGGGCTCCTGAAACCTTTCCTGGAGCACAGCCAGGAGGACCTGGATACGATGAATGCAGTCCAGTTCACCGGGCCGTTCCAGTTCTTCCAGGCGCTGCTGCGGCACATGCCGAACGGTGGCTCGATCATTCAGGTTTCCTCGGTGACCGCCAGCATCATGTTCGACAACCATGCCGCCTACATGGGCACCAAGGCTGGCATCGACCATGTCATCCGCTGCATTGCCCATGAGTTCGGCCGCCAGGGCATCCGCGCCAATTCCATCGCGCCGGGTGGCGTGGCGGATGCGCCGATGTCGGGTGGCGGGCTGATGCACCCGGGCATCGCCACGCTTTACCACCGGGAGATTCCGCTGGGACGCAGCGGTGTTGCGGCAGAAGTCGCCGACGCTGCCCTGTGGCTGGCGAGCGACGAGTCCAGCTTCGTCACCGGGCAGGTCATCCATGTCAGCGGTGGCCAGACGCTGCGGCGCAATCCGTCGCTGGCCGAGGTCTATGCCGCCGCAACGGGCGCCGCCCCGGCCAACTGAGGCAGAAAAACGAAGCCCGCGCCCGACGATATCGGATGCGGGCTTTTTCCTGGGATATCCAGGTCAGCCGGCGGTGTATCCGCCGTCCACGGGCAGTACCGCACCGTTGACGTAGCTCGATTTCGGCGAGGCCAGCCAGAGCACCGCTTCGGCGATCTCCGAGGGTTCGGCCAGGCGGCCCAGCGGGCAGGTCGCGGCGATGTGTTCGCGCAACACGGGGTTGTCCGTCATGACCTTTTCCAGCAGCGGGGTACGGGTGCCGCCAGGGCAAACGATATTGGTGCGGATTCTGTCCTTGCCGAACTCCAGCGCTGCGCTGCGCGTGAGGCCGACCACGCCGTGCTTGCTCGCCGCGTAGGCGGCGCGGGTGGCAGTGCCGACAATCGCGGCGACCGAGCCGATATTGACGATGGAGCCGCCGCCCTGGCGACGCATCAGGGAGATCTCCCGCCGCATGCAGTGGTAGACGCCCTTCAGGTTCACATCCACGGTCAGGTCCAGCGGCTCGGCACGCCATTCAGGCGCGGGCTCCGTCTCGATATCGATGCCGGCGTTGTTCACGGCGAAATCCAGGCGGCCGAAGGTCGAGTCGATACGTTCGAAGGCGGCCCCGACGGCGTCCGCATCGGTCACATCCACCGCCAGGGTCAGTGCCGCTCCCGGCACCGGTTCGCCCGTCCCACGATCCAGCACCACCACGGTGGCGCCCGCTTCGACCAGGGCGTCGACACAGGCGCGGCCAATGCCCTGGCGGCCACCCGTTACAACGCCGACTTTTCCTGCAAGGTCTGAACTGCTCATCGATATCCTCATTGGGTTGCAATGGCCTGGGGCCAATAACTTGTGTGTGGGAGCGTGCGCCTCATGCCGGATGGCCGGCGGCGCTCTGGGCAGAGCCTGCCGCCTGCACCGGTTCCGCCGTTGCAATGTGGTTGGCGGCGATATAGGCGAAGGTCATTGCCGGACCGATGGTCGAGCCGGGGCCGGGGTAGGTCTTGCCCATCAGCGCGGCCGAGGTGTTGCCCACCGCGTAGCAGCCGGCCAGCACCGAGCCGTCGGCGCGCAGTACCTGGGCGAAGGCGTCGGTACGCAGTCCGCCCTTGGTGCCGAGCTCGCCCGGATCGAGGCGCAGGGCATAGAAGGGCGCCCGTTCTATAGAGCCGAGGCAGGGGTTCGGCTTGCAGTTGGAATCGCCGTAGTAGCGGTCGAACACGTTACCGCCCTTGCCGAACTGGGTGTCGATGCCGTCGGCGGCGAACTGGTTCATCTGCTTGACGGTGGCGGCCAGTCCGGCGGCGTCCACGCCGATCTTCTCCGCCAGTGCCGAGAGTGTCTCGGCGCGGTAGATCACCTTGTCCAGCCAGCCCTCCGGGATCTTCGAGTCCGGCTGCACGCTGCCCGGCAACAGGACGCCGCACGGGTAGCGCTTGCGGTACTCGGCGTCGAACACCAGCCAGGCCGGTACGTTGGCCCGGGTGCGTTGGTGGTCGGCGTACATGGCGTAGATGACGTCGGGGTAGGGCGCGGCTTCATTGATGAAGCGTTGCCCCAGTTGGTTGACCAGGACGCAGTGCGGGAAGGCGCGCTCGACGCAGAGTCCGCGCTGGCTGGCCTCGCCAGGCACCCCCACCGTGGGTACGCCCCAGGTGTGCTCCATCAGTGCGACCGATCCTCCAGCCTGCATGCCGGCACGAATACCGTCGCCAGTGTTGATCGGCGGTGCGGCGGTCCATTCCGCGCGAGTGGGCTTGGGCAGGTAGAGCTCGCGCATGGACTGGTTCGACTCGAAGCCGCCACAGGCGAGCACGACGCCACGGCGTGCGTGCAGGGAGAGGGTGCGACCCAGTCGAAGCACGTCGATGCCCACCACTCGGTCGTCTTCCTGGCGCAACGACTGCAGGGAGGTCTCCAGCCATAGCGGGATGCCGCGCTTGAGCAGAGCGGCACGCAGGCTTGCAACCAGTGCGTTGCCGAGGGTCAGGCGGCGGTCGCGGCGCGTGTGTCGACGCCAGCGGAGGTCGCTGACATAGCGCAGCGCCAGGCGGGCCGTGAGCAGCAGCCAGCCGGGTTCCTTGGCGAGGATGGTGTGCGCCTCCACCTGGGTCATGGCGATACGCCCGCCGATGAGCGTGGCCGGGGAGGCCGGGCGCAGCTGCTCGAAGGATTCGCCCAGGCGCGCTGCGTCGAAGGGGGCGGGTTCCATGGTGCGGTAACCCGGCTTGCCGCCCTTGTCCGGGTAATAGTCGGGGTAGCGGGGTACGGCCCGGAAATGCGTCTGAGCCTCTCGGGCCAGGTACTCGATCATCTCGGGACCGTTGGCCAGGTAGGCGTCAATGCGCGCCTGATCGAATTCCTCGCCGACCACGTCGCGCAGGTAGGTGACCGCTTCTTCATAAGAGTCACTGCCGCCAAGCGCGGCGATCTGGCTGTTGCAGGGGATCCATACGCCGCCGCCGGAGACCGCACTCGTGCCGCCGTAGACGTTGCTCTTCTCGATCACCAGCACCGACAGGCCGTTGTCATGGGCGCGCACTGCGGCCGTCAGTGCGCCTGCGCCGGAGCCGACGACGACCACGTCGTATTCATGGTCCCACTTCGCATCGCGTTGCTTGCTGGTCATGGCTGCATCTCTCCTTGGAAAGGGGGCCGGCGTTTTGTGCTGCATGGGGGCGCCCGAGTGCGTCATCTGCAGGGCTTGTCAGCAGGGCACGGCGGTGGGGTGGCGTGGTCTTGTCGAGCAATGTCACACAAAGTACAAGTTGTGACATCTTCGGCGCAAATTATTTTTTTGTGCCATTACATGAGAGAATGGGCGCGGATATATCTGGGCCGGACCAACCAGGCGGGCCCCTGAGCGGACGAAGGTGCACATGAGTCGACAGCTACGCTGGGGTGACGCCAGCCGGATGGGAAATGCCAGTGACGGCCGCTCGCTGATCCTGCGGGCGGCGTTGGAGGTAATGATCGAGGAGGGCGCCGAGAGCTTTTCGATCGATGATGTGGCCCAGCAGGCGAACATTTCGCGACGGACCCTGTATCGCTATTTCAGCAACAAGAAAGAGCTGATCCAGGCGGTCATCAGTGCGGAGAACGCTGCGTTCTTCGAGGAGATGCAGCACAGCGTGCAGGCCTTCGAGGATGACTTCGAGCGTTATCTCGAAGAGTGCGTGTGCTTCGCCGTGCGCTACCTGGATCGACACAATGGCGGCTTCCATCACAGCTATCTGGCGAAGAGTTCGACCTCGGACGTCTTCAGCTACATCCTCGAGAACATCGCCCCGATGTGGCACGGTGTGCTGGAAGAGCCGTATCGGCGCTTTGCCGAAAGCCATGGCTCGGCAGTCATGGCGCTGGACGATGTCATTGCGTTGATCAGCCGCGTCTGTCTCGCGTACTGCCTGGTGCCTGCCGATGAGGCGGCGATGCGCGCCCAGATGGCCATTCTCCAGCCGGTCCGCAGGCGCTAATGGACGTGAATTGAAGGATATCAGGCTGTTCCGGTCGTACGGATGACATCGTAGTCGCAGGCATCGTCGGACGATGCAGTCGCTGCTCGCCGGTCAGGTAACCGGCCGCCATACTCCACGGGACTCACTACATGGACGAGGAGAACGCCCCGTGTTTTTCCGGGCACTGATATTCGCGGCAACATGGATCTGTTTCTGGTACGCCAGTAGCTGGATCGTCACGCACTACATCGCGTCGGCCTCCGGAGCCTACTGGACGCTGGGGCTGATCGCGTTCCCCATCGTCTTTCCGCTCTACCTCACGACGGACTTCTGGATTCAGGATTCCTATGGGGCCTCCTGGCCCCGGCTTTCGCTGGCCTTGATCTGCCTTGCCGGCATGCTGCTCTATTATCCTGCATTGCTGGCGCTGCTCTGGCTGATTCGAATGCTGAGGCGGGTTGCCCTCTAGGGCGGGCGAAACCTGCCCCTGCCGTCCTGGTAGGTTCCCTGCAGGGACGTGTCCGTCCTTTAGCTTCCCTTTGTTAAAAGCCCGTCCTAGACGTTCTGGTGAAGGTCTGTCAGCATTTGTCGCCACGCTGGGCGGTTCTCTGGCGTTTGCATTTTGACGAGCCTGCACCAAGCTAGGTCGAGACGGTGCTTTCTGTTAAGGTTTGCGGATTCCGCGAAGCTCTCGCTGGGTCTTCACAATTACATTTCTGTGCAAAGGGGTGCTGCGTGATCAAGGTGCTGGTGGTCGATGACCACGATCTGGTGCGCACCGGAATTACCCGCATGCTGGCCGATATCGATGGTCTGCAGGTCGTTGGTCAGGCCGACTCCGGCGAGCGCGGGCTGCAACTGGCCAGGGAGCTCAAGCCCGACGTCGTGCTGATGGATGTGAAGATGCCCGGCATCGGCGGACTGGAGGCAACCCGCAAGCTGCTGCGCAGCCAGCCCGACGTGCGCGTGGTGGTGGTGACCGTGTGCGAGGAAGATCCCTTCCCGACGCGGTTGATGCAGGCCGGCGCTGCCGGCTACCTCACCAAGGGCGCGGCGCTCGAGGAAATGGTCCAGGCAATTCGCCAGGTATTTGCCGGTCAGCGTTACATCAGCCCGCAGATCGCCCAGAGCCTGGCGCTGAAGTCCTTCGAGCCCGAGAAGAACGCGTCGCCGTTCGATACTCTCTCCGAGCGGGAGATCCAGATCGCTCTGATGATTGCCAACTGCCACAAGGTGCAGAGCATCTCGGACAAGCTCTGCCTGTCGCCGAAAACCGTCAACACCTACCGTTACCGCATCTTCGAGAAGCTCTCGATCACCAGCGACGTGGAACTGGCGCTGCTGGCCGTCCGGCACGGCATGGTCGATACCAGCAACTGACGATGACCGCAGTATTCGATTCGGCGGCGTTCCTGGCCACCTGCAGCGGGCGGCCGGGCGTTTATCGCATGTTCGATGCGGACGCCAAGCTACTCTATGTCGGCAAGGCGAAAGACCTCAAGAAGCGGCTTTCCAGCTACTTCCGCAAGTCCGGTCTTGCGCCGAAGACCGCTGCGCTGGTGGCGCGGATCGCCCAGGTCGAGACCACCATCACCGCCAACGAAACCGAGGCGCTGCTGCTGGAGCAGACGCTGATCAAGGAATGGCGGCCGCCCTACAACATCCTGCTGCGGGACGATAAGTCCTATCCCTATGTGTTCCTCTCCAGCGAGGACAAGTTTCCCCGGCTGACCATCCATCGCGGTGCGAAGAAGCAGAAGGGGCGCTATTTCGGCCCGTACCCCAGTGCGGGGGCCATCCGCGAAAGCCTGGCGCTGCTGCAGAAGGCTTTCTTCGTGCGCCAGTGCGAGGACAGCTATTTCCGCAATCGCACGCGTCCCTGCCTGCAATACCAGATCAAGCGCTGCAAGGGGCCCTGCGTCGGGCTGGTCAGCGAAGAGGAGTACGCCGAAGACGTACGCCACTCGATCATGTTCCTCGAAGGGCGCAGCAATGTGTTGGCGGACGAGCTTTCCACCAGCATGGAGCAAGCGGCCATGCGCCTGGACTTCGAGAAGGCAGCCGAATTGCGCGATCAGGTGGCTATCCTGCGCCGCGTGCAGGACCAGCAGAGCATGGAAGGCGGCAGTGGCAACGTCGACGTGGTTGCCGCCATCGTTACGCCGGGTGGTGCCTGCGTTCATCTGATCAGCGTGCGCGGCGGCCGGGTGCTGGGCAGCAAGAACTTCTTCCCGCAGGTGGCGATCGAGGAAGAGGTGGGTGACGTGTTGCTGGCCTTCCTCGGGCAGTACTACCTCAGCCATCACGAACGCGACCTGCCCAGCGAGCTCATCGTCAACGCCGTGCACGAGGATTTCCCGGTGCTGGTGTCGGCGATCGAAGCGTCTCGCGGCAAATCGCTGGAAATCGCCCACCGCGTGCGCAGTACCCGTGCGCGCTGGCAGCAACTGGCCGTGACCAACGCCGAACAGGCCCTGGCCGCGCGCCTTGCCAATCGCCAGCACATGGCTGCGCGCTTCGAGGCGCTGGGCGAGGCGCTGGACCTCGCCGAGCCGCCGCAACGTCTCGAATGTTTCGATATCAGCCACTCCAGTGGCGAGGCGACTGTTGCGTCCTGCGTGGTGTTCGGGCCGGAAGGGGCGCTGAAGTCGGACTACCGCCGCTTCAATATCGAGGGCATCACCGCGGGCGATGACTATGCCGCGATGCATCAGGCATTGACCCGGCGCTTCAGCCGTCTGAAGGAGGGCGAGGGCAAGATGCCGGACATCCTCCTGGTCGACGGTGGCAAGGGCCAACTGGCGATGGCGCAGGAGGTGCTCCAGGAACTGGCGGTGGTGGGCCTGACGCTGCTCGGCGTGGCCAAGGGCGTAACCCGCAAGCCGGGGCTGGAAACGCTTTACCTGAACGACGCCGAACATGAATTCACGCTGCCGGCGGACTCTCCGGCGCTGCACCTCATCCAGCAGATCCGGGACGAGGCGCATCGTTTCGCGATTACCGGCCACCGTGCCCGCCGCGGAAAAGCCCGGCGTACCTCCACGCTCGAGGATGTGCCAGGCGTAGGGCCCAAGCGTCGCCGCGACCTGCTCAAGCATTTCGGTGGGTTGCAGGAATTGTCGCGCGCCAGTATCGAGGAGATTGCCAAGTCCCCCGGTATCAGTAAAAAGCTCGCCGAGCAGATTTATGCGGTCCTTCACAGCGAGTAGAATGCCGGCTCAACTCGCAGACTTCCTGACCCGATGAATATCCCGAACCTGCTCACTCTGCTCCGTGTTCTGCTCATCCCGATCTTCATCCTGCTGTTCTATTCCTCCTTCCCGGCCAGCCATCTGGTAGCCAGCGCCGTGTTCGCCCTGGCGGCTGCCACCGACTGGCTGGATGGCTACCTGGCGCGCCGCCTGGGGCAGAGCACGCCGTTCGGTGCATTCCTCGATCCGGTGGCGGACAAGCTGATGGTGGCGACCGCACTGGTGCTGCTGGTCGAAGCGCATGCGAACCTGTGGCTGACCCTGCCGGCGGTGATCATCATCGGTCGGGAAATCGTGGTATCCGCCTTGCGCGAATGGATGGCCGAGCTGGGGGCGAGGGCGCATGTGGCCGTTTCCAATCTCGGCAAATGGAAGACCGCGGCCCAGATGCTGGCCCTGATCATCCTTCTGGCCAATTCGCCCACGATGGGTTTCTGGGTAGTGGTGGGGTATGTACTGCTGATCGTTGCCGCCGTACTGACCCTGTGGTCGATGCTGCACTATCTGCTCGCCGCCTGGCCCCATCTCAATACCACCCCGAAAGAGAAATAAGTTTTTTTGAATCAAAGAGTTGACAGGGCTTTTCGAATCGATAGAATGGCGCCCGTCAACACGACGCGGGAATAGCTCAGTTGGTAGAGCACGACCTTGCCAAGGTCGGGGTCGCGAGTTCGAGTCTCGTTTCCCGCTCCAAATTTTGACGGCTTGCGATGTAAGCCGTTTGTTTCATGGCTGAGTAGCAGAGTGGTTATGCACCGGATTGCAAATCCGTGAACGCCGGTTCGATTCCGACCTCAGCCTCCAATAGAAAAGCCCTGTAAATCCAAGATTTACAGGGCTTTTTCTTTAGCAGACAATTGCGCCTGCAATTAGATTCCGCAAGTTACAGATTCAGAAGGGGGCCGGCAGGCAGTCCGGTCCGCTTCCGGCTCGCCAGAGCCTCTCACCGCTGAACAGCGCTACCGCCCGGATGGCGAAATCGGTAGACGCAAGAGACTTAAAATCTCTCGTCCGTAAGGGCGTGCCGGTTCGACCCCGGCTCCGGGCACCATCTTCCCTTTCTTCTTCTTCGAATTACGCGTTCGCCGTTGTGGCCTGCAGCCTGATGGGCGCGGTCCACCCGCAACGGCGCAGGCAATGCAGCGTAGTCGTGGAGTCATGCATCCAGGTGCGCCAAGGCCCGCAGTTTCTCCCCGGCATTGACGATGCGGCGCTTGCGTAGCGGCTCGGACGACTCATGGAAGTTCTGAAGTAGAACAGGCTCCCTGAAGTGATCCACGTCTGCCGGCTGCAAAGGGCCTTCTTCGGTTGCCAGATCTCTGCGGATACGGCCTACCAGACCGTCCAGCAAATGTGCGTCATGCTGTTCGTCCAGCTGGACCACGCGGCAGGCGACCGTTCCGCGTTCGGAATCCCGGAGCCTCATGACCAGGTTGCCATCCGGCCGCGAGGTGAAGTCCACCTCGAACTCCGGAAACTGGCGGCAGAGATAGTGGGTGGCAGGAAGTCGTTCGATCTTCATGGCAGGGGTCCTCTGCAGTGGGTGGCTTGAAGGAGCCGTTGCAGGGGACGTACCAGCCGTGGGCGCTGGAGAAGATGCTTTCAGATCATGGACTTGGAAGGCTTCAGTGAAAAATGCGTCGTGCAGCTTGCAGGACGCAGCCCCAATCGCAAGGCAATATGCACGATGCTTCGGATCAGTGAGGAATCGGATTCCGCGGCGTTGCGCTGGCGGGTTTTACCTTCGGCTTCTGCAGGCGGGCCCGCCGCATGGGGACTCGCAGGAGCGCCCAGAGGGTCACCACTGCCAGCAGCAGCCAACCCAGAATCATGAGAGTCACGAACGTGCCCGGATTCATATCGAAAGTCCTCGCCCCTCGGTAAGGGTAGACCACCACTCTTCACGCTGCGCCTCCTCAATGGAGTGGTCATGGCGTTGGAGGTTCCGGTAAATGGCTTGAAAGCCGGCCGCCTACCTGTTATCTGTATATGCATACAGTATATGAGGTGAGCCATGCATCAGTCATCGGAATCCGTCCATAAAGCCGCATCCGTGCACCCGCAGTGGATGTCATCTCACGCATACCCCGCTCACACCTACATAGTGCGCGCGCATGGCGATGGCATGACAGGAGCAGGAATTCACCATGATGACCTGTTGCTGGTCGACCGCTCCGAACTGGCGGCGGAAGGTGAAATCGTCGTCGCGGAGCTGAACGGAGAGGTCTTGATTCGCCGGCTGGCGATCATCGAGGGCGCTTTCGTCCTGCTGCCGGCGAGTGATCGCTTTCCGTCCATCAGGGTGGGGGACGGGGATGAATTAACGATCTGGGGCGTGGTGCGGGAGCGACTGCCGGGGTGTGGCGCGGCTGTCTGAAGGGTGCCGATGCTGACTTTTTGCCATTATTGGCGAACTCGCCGCCGAGGTTATGGTCAGATTCGCTGCCACCGGTCTCAGAGGCGATACCGCAAATGCTCGCAGGAGCACGGATCACCGCGTGCCGGGGCATTGTAAGGTGGCTGCAGCCTGATTAGACTGCGCGCAACTCGCACCCCTGTCCCCCTCGAAGGACTCCCATGATCAAGAAATGTCTGTTCCCGGCCGCTGGCTACGGCACCCGCTTCCTCCCGGCCACCAAGGCCATGCCCAAGGAAATGCTGCCGGTGGTGAACAAGCCGCTGATCCAGTACGCGGTGGAAGAGGCCCTGGAAGCCGGTCTCGGCGAAATCGGCATCGTGACCGGCCGTGGCAAGCGCTCCATCGAAGACCACTTCGACATCAGCTATGAGCTGGAACACCAGATTCGCAACACCGACAAGGAAAAATACCTGGTCGGCATCCGTCGCCTGATCGACGAGTGCACTTTCTCCTACACCCGCCAGATCGAAATGAAGGGCCTGGGCCATGCTATCCTGACCGGCCGTCCGCTGATCGGCGACGAGCCGTTCGCTGTGGTTCTGGCGGACGACCTGTGCCTGAACCTGGAAGGTGATAGCGTCCTTAAGCAGATGGTCAAGCTGTACAACCAGTTCCGCTGCTCCATCGTGGCGATCCAGGAAGTACCGCCGGAAGAGACCAACAAGTACGGCGTGATCGCCGGCGAGATGATCCGCGACGACATCTACCGCGTGAACACCATGGTCGAGAAGCCCAAGCCCGAAGAAGCGCCGTCGAACCTGGCGATCATCGGCCGCTACATCCTGACTCCGGACATCTTCGACCTGATCGAACAGACCGAGCCGGGCAAGGGCGGTGAAATCCAGATCACCGACGCCCTGATGAAACAGGCCCAGGACGGCTGCGTGCTGGCGTACAAGTTCAAGGGCAAGCGTTTCGACTGCGGTAGCGCCGAGGGTTACATCGAGGCGACCAACTTCTGCTACGAAAACCTCTACAAGACCGGCAAGGCCTGGTAAGTCCAGGGTTCTTCCCGGTTCATCGAAAAAGCCACCTTCGGGTGGCTTTTTCGTTTCCCGGCTTCCGAGTGGCATCACATCGAGGGCGGGATCGGCATGGCTTCCGAACCGGGTCCCAGTGGTTGGCCATAGCTGAACTCGACGTAGTTGCCGGCCGGGTCGCGCAGGCCGCAGTAATAGCCCACCGGGTAGGGTTCCTCTCGTGGCGCCCAGATCAGGCAGCCCGCGTCCTGCGCCTCCCTGGCGATCCGATCCACTTCCGCGTGGCTGTCGACGGCAAAGCCGAAGTGGCTGTAATCGTCGCTGGCCAGGTGGCGCGCCTCGCCGCCGGGCATGATGACGAAGATGAAGCTGTGCTCCTTGCCCGGCTCGGCCATCCAGACGATCCGCGAGCCCTTGCCCTCGCGCTGGTGGATAATGCGCATGCCGCAGAAGCGCTCGTAGAAGGCGATGCAGGCGTCCAGGTCGGGAACGTGCAGGGCGAGGTGGGTCAGGCTCGGTCGCATGGGGTACCTCCTTCGGTTCCTGGCAGGATAGGTCAGGGCGTATAAGGTATGCTGCCTGGCATATCCACGCGGAGAAGCATGATGTCTTTCGATTTTGACCTGTTCGTCATCGGTGCCGGTTCCGGCGGTGTGCGCGCTGCGCGCTTCGCGGCGGGCTTCGGTGCGCGGGTTGGCGTCGCGGAGAGCCGCTACCTGGGCGGCACCTGCGTCAACGTCGGCTGCGTGCCGAAGAAGCTGCTGGTCTATGGCGCTCACTACCATGAAGACTTCGAGCAGGCCGCAGGCTTCGGCTGGACAGCCGAGGGCACGAAATTCGACTGGCCGACCCTGATCGCCAACAAGAACCGCGAAATTCATCGCCTCAATGGCATCTACCGCAATCTCCTGGTCAACAGCGGTGTAACGCTGCTGGAGGGCCATGCGCAGCTGCGTGACGCGCACACTGTCGAGGTCGACGGACAGCGCTTCAAGGCCAAACATATCCTCATCGCCACCGGTGGTTGGCCGCAGTTGCCGGATATCCCTGGCAAGGAGCACGCCATCACCTCGAACGAGGCGTTCTTCCTCGAGCAGCTGCCGCGCCGCGTGCTGGTGGTGGGCGGCGGCTACATCTCCGTGGAGTTCGCCTCGATCTTCCACGGGCTTGGCGCCCAGACGACCTTGCTCTATCGACGCGACCTGTTCCTGCGCGGATTCGACCGCAGCGTGCGCGAGCACCTGCGTGACGAGCTGACCAAAAAGGGCCTCGATCTGCAGTTCAACGCCGATATCGCCCGGATCGACAAGCAGGCCGACGGCACGCTGCTGGCCACGCTCAAGGACGGTCGCGTGCTGGAGGCCGATTGCGTGTTCTATGCCACTGGGCGCCGGCCGATGCTGGATAACCTCGGGCTGGAGAACGTCTCGGTCGAGCTGGATGAGCGCGGCTTCATCAAGGTGGACGAGGCCTATCGCACCAGCGAGCCCTCAATCCACGCGATTGGCGATGTGATCGGCAAGGTGCAGCTGACCCCGGTCGCGCTGGCCGAGGGCATGGCGGTCGCGCGGCATCTGTTCCGCCCGGAGGAGTACCGCCCGGTGGACTACAAGCTGATCCCGACCGCCGTATTCAGCCTGCCCACCATCGGCACCGTCGGGCTGACCGAGGACGAGGCGCGCGCTGCCGGCCACAAGGTGAAGCTGTTCGAGAGCCGCTTCCGTCCGATGAAGCTGACCCTGACCGAATGCCAGGAACGGACCCTGATGAAGCTGATCGTCGATGCCGACAGCGACAAGGTGCTCGGCTGCCATATGGTCGGCCCTGAGGCCGGGGAAATCCTTCAGGGCATCGCCATCGCACTGAAGGCCGGGGCGACCAAGCGGATCTTCGACGAAACCATCGGCATCCACCCGACGGCGGCCGAAGAGTTCGTCACCCTGCGTACGCCGGTCGGTGCCTGATCCCGATCATCTCGGCGGAAACGAAAAAGCCGGTGCATTGCACCGGCTCTTTTGTGGGTCTGAGACGCCTCTCAGTTGGCGCGTTCCAGCGGGGCGTGGGCGGTGTCCTGGCGTTGGGAGTAGCGCTGGGCGAGTACCGCGCAGACCATCAACTGGATCTGGTGGAACAGCATCAGCGGCAGCAGGATCACGCCGACACTGCTGCTGGCAAACAGCACCGAGGCCATGGGCACGCCGGTCGCCAGGCTCTTCTTCGAGCCGCAGAAGACGATGGTGATGCGGTCTTCCAGGGGGAAGCCGAGGTAGCGGCCGAGCAGGTTGGTGGCGAGCAGCGCCAGGGCCAGCAACACGCAGCACGCGACTACCAGGCCGGCCAGTGCGGGCAGTGGAACCTGGTGCCACAAGCCCTCGATCACCGCGGCGCTGAAGGCGGTGTAGACCACCAGCAGGATCGAACCCTGGTCGACATAGCGCAGCACCGGCTTGTGGCGCTCGACCCAGGCGCCGATCCAGGGGCGCAGCAACTGGCCGGCCATGAAGGGCACCAGCAGTTGCAGGGTGATCTTGCCAATGGCGTCGAGGGTCGACATGCCAGTATCGCCCTGGGTGCCGAGCAGCAGTTGCACCAGCAGCGGGGTGACGAACACGCCGAGCAGGCTGGACGCGGAGGCGCTGCAGATCGCCGCAGGGATGTTGCCGCGAGCCAGCGAGGTGAAGGCGATCGCCGACTGCACGGTGGCGGGCAGGGCGCACAGGTAGAGCATGCCCAGGTACAGGTCCGGAGTGACCAGTGGCGACAGCACCGGCTTGAGCGCCATGCCCAGGATCGGGAAGAGAATGAAGGTACAGGCGAATATCAGCAGGTGCAGGCGCCAGTGGGTGGCGCCGGCGATGATCGCCTGGCGCGACAGCTTGGCGCCGTGGAGGAAGAACAGCAGCGCGATGCCCAGGTTGGTGATCCAGCCGAAGACCACCGCCGCCGTGCCTTCGCAGGGCAGCAGGCTGGCGACCGTCACGGTGGCGATCAGCGCCAGGGTGAAGTTGTCGGGGAGCAGGCGTGGGCGAGCCATGGGCGTCTCTCGTGTTGTTGTGTGGGCGACCGCATCCGGCGGAAGCGAGTGGGTAGATTGCACTCTAGTCACGACGAGATTTGCCGGCTAACGCCAGAGAGCCAGATTATGTCGCTGAACGGACAGCTCGCAGCTCATCGACATGGAGGTCCACCGAACAAACGCTGACCATCCCGCGCATGCGCTGGGCGATCACTTCTGCCCGATACCGGGGCAGCGTGTTCACCCGCAGGGAGATATCCATCCAGTCTTCCCGCCGTGACGCCTCGACCTCCGCTGGCACGTGGCCTTGCAGGGCGAACTGATTCAGCAGCCGGCAGAGGATGTCGGCGTCGATCTCGGCGCGGATCAGGTAGCGAACGTCCGCTGCGGCTTCGGTTGGAACCGCACGGTCCTGTTGTTCCGGGGAGAAGTCGGGAAGGGTGAGCGCGAGAAGGGTCATGGCAGCCGGCCGGTCAGATGGGGAGTGAGGAAGATTGTGCGGCTTGCCGGGGGGATTTATTTGCCTGTTTTCTGCCTTGATGAAGAGTTTTGTGCATTAATTATTCCCTGAGTAGTTGATCGGAGAATTATCAATGCCGGTATCCCTGGATGCCCAAGACAAGAAGATCCTCGCCCTGTTGCAGGAGGAGGCGACGCTGTCCACCGCCGAGATCGCCGAGCGCATCGGTCTTTCCCAGTCGCCGTGCTGGCGCCGGATTCAGCGCTTGAAGGACGAGGGCGTGATCCGCAAGCAGGTGACCCTGCTGGACCGCAAGAAGATCGGCATGAACACCCAGATATTCGCCCAGGTGAAGCTCAACGCCCACGGGCGCAACCACCTTACGGACTTCGCCCAGGCCATCGGCGAGTTCCCCGAGGTGCTCGAATGCCATGTGCTGATGGGCGCGGTGGATTTCATGCTGCGCATCGTCACCGAGGACGTGGATGCGTACGAGCGCTTCTTCTTCGAAAGGCTGTCCCAGGTGCCGGGCGTGCAGGAGATCAACTCCATCGTCGCCCTGTCCGAGATCAAGTCCACCACCAGCCTGCCGCTGCCGCGCGGCTGAAGGGCGCCGGCGTGGCCGGCGCCCGGACGATCACACGCCGCCGAGGTAATCCATCTTGCCGACCTCCACGCCGTTGTGGCGCAGGATGTCGTAGGCGGTGGTGATGTGGAAGTAGAAGTTCGGATTGACGAAGCCGAGCAGGAAATCGGCACCGCTGAAGCTGATTTCGCGGGTGCGCAGCTTCAGCTCGATGGTGCGGTTCTCCGCGCCTTCGAATTGTTCCGGCTTCAGGGTATTGAGGAAGTCGATGGTCCTGCTGATCCGCGCCTGCAGCTCGGCGAAGGTGGTTTCCTCGTCGGGATAGCTCGGCACTTCGACGCCGGCCAGGCGCGCGCCGGCGCCCTTGGCGGAGTCACTGGCGATCTGCACCTGGCGCGCCAGCGGGAACATGTCCGGCGCGAGGCGGGCGTTGATCAGGACGGAGGGATCGATGGACTTGGCTTCGGCATGGGCGGCAGCCTTGGCGAGGATCGCCGAGAGGTTGCCGAGCATGCGGATGAAGACGGGAACGGAAGCCTGGTAGATCGAGAAGGACATGCTGCGTACTCCAGACAGGGGAAAAGGGCGCTCGCCATGTGCGAGACGACTGTCGGAGTCTACTGCCGGACCTGCGGCTCTGTCGCCTGGCTTCAGCGCCTGGCAACGCGCGGCGACGGGCAGCGGCTGGTGTCGATCTCGCCGACGTACGGGTTGCCCCAGCCCATCACGCAACCGACCATCTGGTTGCGCTGGCGCTCCCAGGTTTCCACCGGGTACTGCTTGCTCCAGGCGGTGAACAGCTGGCGGTCCTGGCTGGAAAGCTTCAGGCCGTAGCGGTCGCTCATGTAGAAGTAGGTGCGGGCGATCATTCCGCGGATCTGCGGACGGGGCATCGCCTTGCGCGCCTTGAAGTCCACCACCATCGGGCAGGCGCCGTATTGCGGCGGCTGCTGCGGCAACCAGGCGAAGCTGAAGTTGGCGCGGTCGCCATTCACCTCGCCAATGCTGGGCACCAGGTTGTGCAGGTCGGCCTCGGCCTTCTGGTACACACGGTCATTGCGCGTGCAGTTCTTGCGTCCGCCGTTCTGCCAGCACTGGCGCTGGTGGCCGATCACCCAGGCCGGGACGATGTGTTCCCACTCGATGCGCGAGGCGCGGTTGGCGTTCTTGCGCGGGGCGTAGCCGCAGCTCTTCAGGTCCACCGTGTTGCCGCTGTAGCGGCAGCCGCAATAGAACTCCACCGACTGCCGGGCATAGAGCTTGCGACCGATCTTCTTGGCTTCCTCGAAGGTGCGCGGTGCGGCAGCGGAGGCAACGGCAGGAATGGTGAGAAGCAGCAGCAGGGACAGGCAGCGTCGGAACATGAGGTATTCCTTACGAAAGTGCCTGCATCTTACTGATTGGAAAAGAATTGCCAATCGTGGCAATCGAATGGCAAGCCTGCCTTGAGCCTGTCGAGCGAGGTTTTCAGGTGGATTTTTTTGGGCAGAGCGTCATTGCGGGGGCAATCAGCGGATTTTCTTTACATTAAGGATTATGTTTTAAGTTTAACTATATGAAATTAAACAATTTATTTTTAGTTATCCTTTCCGATGTCTGACCTGCACAGTGCTTGGAGGGATTGGTATCCTGAAGCCTTCCCAGCGATTCCGGAGCCACCCATGAAGAATCTCGGAAGCCTCGCGCTCATTGTCTGCTGCGCCCTGGCGACACCCGTGTTTGCGCAGCAGCGCTTCTCTGGCCATGTCGAGCCGCAGTACCAGGGGCAACCGCCGGCTCAGTCGCAATGGCAGCAATCGCCACCGGTGGTTCAGCGGATCTATGTCAGTCCGGGGGCCAGTGGCAGCGTGAGCGGTTCGTCGAACTGGCAGCGCCAGGATGGGTACGGCGGCATGCAGGTGCCGAGCGGCTACGGCGAGTCGCGTTCGAGCACGGTGATCATCGATCAATCCGGAGGGGGCGTCCGGCAGAGCATCGAATACCCGGGCGGAACGGTGTACCCGTATACGCGGCCCTGACGGCTCACTCGGTCAGGTCGCTGCGAGTCAGGCGGGATTTGCGCAGGCCACCATGGCTGTAGAACAGCCCGGTATCGCCGCGCCAATGGAACAGGGTGGCGAGGAAGGCGGAGCTGACACGGCCGACATCCCAGCTGCGCAGTTTGCGGTAGGCCCAGTGCCAGCTGTCGGCATTCGAAGAATCGCCCATGGAATCGTCCTTGATTCGGAAAGCGGAAGTACCAAGGACGTTAGTGCGCAGGACGGGGCTGCGCAAGTCTCCGCTCCCGCGCACGGTCCGGCGTTCAGCTGGCCGCCGCCTCCTCGACGTATTCCTTGAGCCAGCGCAGCACCTCCACGGCGTCCCAGCGGCTGGGATCGAACATCGCATAGGCCTGCCCCTGGTAGCCGACCACGTCCAGCGGACGGTGGTAGCCGGCGCGCTGCAGCAGCGCCTCGATCTCGGCGAAGCAGGTGTTGAAATGCGTGCGGCTGAAGGGCGTCTTGCCTTCGGTGACCAGCCCCTCGAGCAGCAGCTCCTGGACGGCATCGCTCACCTCTTCGATAGCCATATGATTCACGGTGTATTTCAGCTGATGGATACTCACCATCGCTCTGCTCCTTGAGAGGGGCTGACCCTCGTTATGCGGCGCTCCGTGAAGCTGGCCCGTCGCGCCTTTCGTCATCGTTGAGTGAATGTTCTCAAAATACTGTATGCATGAACAGTATTTTGTGATTACCATTGCCTCGCTGTCTGACCGAATCCATGGAAGCCCGCCGGACGCCCACAGGCGCACGGGGTCCGTCGACGAATGAGGAGGGTGTAGCGATGCTGCGAAAACTGATGGCGTGCGGGATGCTGGCGATACTGATGGTGCTGGTGGGCTGCGCGGAGCCGCCGATGGACGTGCCCAGGGCCAATGGCGCCTATCTGATCATCGAAGGGCGCGAGGCTTGGGCGGTGTTGATCGCCGACGGCAAGCGCATTGAGGAGCGCGGTACGGTGCACGACGCCATCCGCCTGCCGAAGGAGCGCTCCAGCATCGCCGCCAGCTATGTGATCGACACGCCAAACTGCGGCCGGCTGCAGTGGCTCACCGAGACGGAAGGCGATTCCGTGGTGCGCCTGACCCCCGGTGACGATGAGCAGGATTTGTCCGCCTGCCGGATCAGCGGCGGTCTCAGTCGGGTCTGGACGGCGCTGGATTATTCGAGCTGACAGCACCCGGTCGGGCGACGAAAATTGTTGCAATTGGTACGGAAGTCTTCACGATTTTTTCACGAGCGCGGGCGGAGTATGAATCCCAGCTAAAGGATTAGCTCCCCAATGAAAAAGCCCGCATACGAGCGGGCTTTTTTATGCCTGCGATTCGGCCGGACGCGCCGTCAGCGCGGGCCGCGAGCGGTCAATTGCGCGCGACCTGGAAGGCCTCGCCAGTGGCAAAGAAGGCTCCGCCGGCCTGGTAGTGAATGGTGCGCAGATCATCGCTGGGGAAGTGCCAGCGGCCATTGGAGAAGGCGCGCTCGTCCGCATAGGCGGCGACCACCTCGGCGATGAACAGGTCGTACTTGTCCTGGTTGTTCGGCTCGCTGATTACCTTGCATTCCAGATAGGCCACGCAGCCATCGACGATCGGCGCCTCGATCCGGCGCGCCCGCGAGGTGCGGATATCCAGTTGCTCGAACTTGTTCATCTCGCCGCCATTGCTGGAGCCGACCGCCAGGGTCAGCTCCGCCTGCTGGCGCGAGGGCAGCTGGATGACGAAGGCCCCGGCGCCTTCCACCAGATGACGCGACCAGGTGTTGCGGTCGAGTACCAGCAGCAGCTTGGGCGGGTCGAAGTCCAGCGGCATGACCCAGGCGGCGGCCATCACGTTGGCGACGCCATCGTGTTCGCTGGTGACGATAGTACTCGGGCCGTGGTTGAGCAGCAGGTAGGCCTTGTTCAGCGGTACGTTTTTCAGGTGACTCATCGAGTGTTCCTCGGGGCCGGATCAGAGCAGCAGGCCATTCACCGGCTTCAGCGGTTCGGGCAGGGGCGACTCGCCGAGGATTTCCAGCACGGCGATTTCCAGGTTGCGGCTCATGGCGTCCAGCGGCAGGTCGTTGGGTTGGGTGTCGAACGGGTCGGCGATCTGGTCACCCAGGGCGTCCAGGCCAAAGAAGGTGTAGGCCAGCACGCACACCGCCAGCGGGGTGAACCAGCCGATGCTGTCGACCAGGCAGAACGGCAGCAGGAAGCAATAGACGTGCACGATGCGGTGCAGCATCAGGATGTAGGGGTAGGGAATCGGCGTGTTGCGAATCCGCTCGCAGCCGCCCAGCACGTAGGAGAGCCGGGTCATCTGCTGGTCGATGGCGGCCAGGGTGATGTCGCCGGCGCCGGCCTCGCGGGCACGTTTGGCGAAGCGCTCGCCGAGGCTGGCCAGCAGCGCGTTGGTCGGGGTGGCGCTGGCGTTCAGTGCAGCGGCCTCATCGGCGCCGAGCAGGCGGCGCACGTCCTCGCTCTGCGGGGTGCCGCGCAGGTGGTCGCGCAGCACATAGGCGAAGGCGATCAGTGGGTTGCACAGGCCACGGCGGACTTCCGCATCCAGATCGGGCAGCAGCGAGCGGGTCTGGCGGGCCAGGTTGCGCGTGACGATCAGCAATTCGCCCCACAGGGTGCGCGCCTCCCAGAAGCGCTGGTAGGCCACGTTGTTTCGGAAGCCGAGGAAGATGGCGAGCGTCAGGCCCCAGAGGGTGAAGGGCGTGGAGGTGATGACCACCTTGTAGTGGTAGAGCGTGCCGTGGGTGGCGACCACCAGCGAACTGAGCAGCACCGTGTAGAGCACCTTGCGCCAGATGGCCGGGATGATCGAGCCCTTGAGCGAGAACAGCAGGACCCAGAGTGTCGGGGTTTGCGGGCGGAGGATCATGCGGCGGCATCCGGAGGCGGCGGAGCGGGCATGATAGCTGAGATGGGTGGGGTGGCGGTGGGCGCGGTGGTCAACCGTAGGAGCGGACTCCGTCCGCGATAGGTCCGCATCGCGCCGGAGCCCATCGCGGACGGAGTCCGCTCCTACGCAGGGCTGTCAGCCCTGCTGGTACAGCTTCACGATCGCCGAGAAGTCCAGCTGGCCGTTGCCCTGGTTGCTGAAGGTCTGGAACAGCTGCTGGGCCAGCGCGCCGAGCAGCACCGGCTGGCGCACCTGGCGGGCGGCCTCGCTGGCCAGGCCCAGGTCCTTGAGCATCAGGTCGGTACCGAAGCCGCCGCTGTAGCCGCGCGCCGCCGGGGCGCCGGTGAGCGGGTTGTTCACTTCCGAGCTCCAGCAGCGGCCGCTGGAGGTGTTGATGATGCCGGCCAGCACCTCGGCATCCATGCCCAGCTTCACGCCCAGGGACATGGCTTCCGCCACGCCGATCATGGAAATGCCCAGCAGCAGGTTGTTCGCTACCTTGGCCACCTGGCCGTTGCCGGTGCCGCCGCAGTGCACGATGTTCTTGCCCATGGCCGCCAGCACCGGGCGGGCACGCTCGAAGTCGGCCTGCTCGCCGCCGACCATGAAGGTCAGGGTGCCGGCCGTTGCACCGGCGGTGCCGCCGGAGACCGGTGCGTCGAGCATCGGGTTGCCGTGGGCGACGGCGGCGGCGGAGACCTCGCGGGCGTTCAGCGGGTCGATGGTGGAGGAGTCGATCAGCAGCACACCGGGCTGCACGTTGGCCAGGATGCCGTTGTCGCCGAGGAAGACCTGCTTCACGTGGGCGGCGGCAGGCAGCATGGTGATGATCACCTCGACGTCGTCGCGGGCCACGTCAGCCGGCGAGGCGAGGGCGCGGGCGCCGAGGGCGACGGCCGCTTCCACGGCCTTGGCGGAAAGGTCGAAGACGCTCAGGTCGAAGCCGGCCTTGAGCAGGTTGGCGGCCATGGGGCCGCCCATGTTGCCGAGTCCGATGAAACCGATGCGCATGGGGTTGTCCTCTTGTTCTGATGGTCGGACAGGAAACAGGCCCCGGCCCGCCAGCATCCTGGCTGGCGTCCGGGGCGGTTGGGGCGGGAAGGGCTTACTTGAGGTGGATGGTGGTGTTCACCGCGCCGCCCACTTCGTTCTCGTCGAACCAGCGTTCGGTGACGGTCTTGGTCTGGGTGTAGAACTGCACCACCTGCTTGCCGTACGGGCCGAGGTCGCCCAGCTTGGAACCGCGCGAACCGGTGAAGGAGAACATCGGCACCGGCACCGGGATCGGCACGTTGATGCCGACCTGGCCGACGTCGATCTCTTCCTTGAAGTGCCGCGCGGCCGCGCCGGAGCGGGTGAACAGGGCGGTGCCGTTACCGTTGGGGTTGGCGTTGATCAGCTCGATGGCCTCGTCGAAGGTCTTGGCCGACACCACGCAGAGCACCGGGCCGAAGATTTCCTCGCGGTAGATGGTCATCTGCGGGGTGACGCCGGAGAACACGGTCGGGCCGACGAAGTTGCCCTTGGCGTAGCCGACCACCTGCGGGTTGCGGCCGTCCAGTTCCAGCTTGGCGCCTTCCTGGGCGCCGCGTTCGATCAGGCCGCTGACGCGATCCAGCGCCGCGCAGGAAACCAGCGGGCCGACGTCGGTGTTGGCCTCGGTGCCGCCGCTGACCTTGAGGCTCCTGGCCTTGGCCACCAGGTCGGGAATCCATGCGTTGGCTTCGCCCACCAGGATGACCACCGACAGCGCCATGCAGCGTTGCCCGGCGGCACCGAAGGCGGCGCCGGCGATGGCGTTGAGGGACTGCTCCTTGTTGGCGTCGGGCAGCACGATGGCATGGTTCTTCGCGCCCATCATGCACTGCACGCGTTTGCCGGCCTGCGAGGCGCGGTTGTAGACGTGGGTGCCGACACGGGTCGAGCCGACGAAGGACACGGCCTTGATGTCCGGGTGGTCGCAGATGGCGTTCACCACGTCCGGGCCGCCATGGATCACGTTGAGCACGCCCGGCGGCACGCCGGCTTCATGGGCCAGCTCGACCAGGCGCATGGTCACCATCGGGTCCTGTTCTGACGGCTTGAGGACGAAGGTATTGCCGGTGGCAATGGCCATCGGGAACATCCACAGCGGGATCATCGCCGGGAAGTTGAAGGGAGTGATGCCGGCGCAGACGCCGATGGGCTGCAGGAGGGTGAAGGTATCGACGCCGCCGGCCACGTTGTTGGCCAGCTCGCCCAGCTGCAGGTTGCCGATGCCGGCCGCGTGCTCGACCACTTCCAGGCCGCGGAACACGTCGCCTTCGGCGTCCGGCAGGGTCTTGCCCTGTTCGGCGGTGAGGATCGCCGCCAGTTCCTTCATGTTCTCGCGGATCAGCTGCTGGTACTTGAGGAAGATGCGCGCGCGGGTGCCGATGGGCGTCTTCTTCCAGGTCTTGAACGCGGCCTTGGCGCTGGCCACGGCGCGGTCGACTTCCTCGGCGGTGGCGAAGGGCACACGGGCGAGGACTTCCTGGGTGGCGGGGTTGATCACATCGCGCCATTCGGAGGTGGTGGACTCGACGGGCTTGCCGTCGAGGAAGAGTTTGACGGTAGGGACGGCAGTTGCGGTCATCGGGATTCTCCCAGCCTGAGGCTTTCTTGTTGTCTGGATCGATCCTAACAGTGCATTTTTGATGTTCTCAATGCGGTGATGTGCAAGTATGGTCTGCGTTTTTGCACAATTGCCGCAGAGTGGGGCGATCATGGATTGGGATAACCTGCGTTTCTTCCTCGAGCTCTCCCGCGCCGGCAAGCTCACCGTGGCCGCCCGCCGCTTGGGCGTGGACCACACCACGGTCGCCCGTCGCCTGCAGGCGCTGGAGAAGAGTATTGGCGCGCAACTGCTGGTACGCGAGCCGGGCGGCTACCGCCTGACCGAGGCTGGCCATGGCCTGCTGCCCCAGGCCGAGGCGATGGAGAGCGCCTGCAAGGTGATCGAGAAACGCCTGGCCGGGACCGAGGACAATCTTTCCGGCAAGGTGCGCATCGGCGCCACCGAGGGCTACGGTTCGACCCTGCTGACTTCGCAACTGGTGGAGCTGAACCGGCGCCATCCGCACCTCGGCGTCGACCTGCTGGCGGTACCGCGTGCCTTGCAGCTGTCGCGCCACGAGGCGGATATCGTGATCACCCTGGAGCGGCCGGGGCGCGGCCCCTACCTGATTACCCGGCTGACCGACTACGTGCTGCGCCTCTATGCCTCCAAGGACTACCTGGCCGAGCGCGGGCCGATCCGCAACCGCGACGACCTGCGCGAGCACGCGCTGGTGGGCTACGTCGACGACCTGCTGTACAGCAAGGAACTGCAATACCTCGACGAAATCGGCCGGCCGCTGCACATGGCGCTGCGTTGTACCAGCATTCTCGCCCAGCAGCGCGCGGTGGCGGAGGGCGCGGGGCTGGCGATCCTGCCGGCGTTCGCGGCCGCCGAAGACCCGTCGTTGCAGCCGGTGCTGGCGGGGGAGATCGAATTCGTGCGGACCTTCTGGATGCTGATGCCGACCGAGCTCAAGGACATCGCGCGGATGCGCACCACCTGGGATTTCCTGCGGGAGAAGGCGGAGGGGAGCCAGGAGGTGCTGATGGGGCGGATGGGGTAGTGCGCGGGATTTGCGCGCGCGTGGCGCGCTGATCGCGGGCATGGCCCGCTCCTACAAGGTACGTGCGGAATTCACCTGTAGGAGCGGGCCATGCCCGCGACAGGCGGACAACGTCCGCCTCAACGAAAACGGGCGGCCTATTGGCCGCCCGTTTTCATGTTACGCCAGACCGACGTAAAGGTTCTGCACGTCGTCGTTGCCGTCCAGGGCATCGAGGAAGGCTTCAACCTCTTCCAGTTCGGCGCCGGACAGGCTGACCGGGTTCTTCGCCTTGTAGCCCAGCTTCGCCGAGGCGACGGTGAAACCGTGCTCCGGCAGGGCGCGGCAGACGGCGTCCAGGTCGGTGGAGTCGGTGAGGAACAGGGTGTCGCCGTCTTCCTCGCCCGGCTCGAAGTCCTGGGCGCCGGCTTCGATGGCGGCCAGTTCCGGATCGGCGTCGGCGCTGGCCGGGGTGGCCTCGACCATGCCCAGATAATCGAAGTCCCAGGCTACCGAGCCGGACGCGCCCAGCTGGCCCTTGCGGAACAGCACGCGGATTTCCGCGACGGTGCGGTTCACGTTGTCGGTCAGGCACTCGACGATCACCGGCACGCGGTGCGGGGCGAAGCCTTCGTAAACCACGCGCTCGAAGCTGGCGCCGCCGTCCAGCAGCCCGGCGCCTTTCTTGATGGCGCGCTCCAGGGTATCGCGAGGCATCGAGGCCTTCTTGGCCTGCTCGACGACCAGACGCAGTTTCGGGTTCATGTCCGGATCGGCGCCGTTACGCGCGGCAATCATGATTTCCTTGGACAGTTTGCCGAAGATGCGGCCCTTGGCGTTGGCTGCGGCTTCTTTGTGTTTGGCTTTCCACTGGGCGCCCATAGTGATCTCTAGCTGGCGGTGACTGATGGACGGCAAGTCTAAGGGCTGGCGCGGCCGCTGGCGATATCTGGCGGACCGGCGCGTGATTTTCCGCGGGCGATTAACCCGGCTTGACATCGTCATGACGGCGGATAACGCCGGAGGCGTTATCCGCCCTGCACGGAACTGTTGTAGATGGGCGGGGCTTTTCGTAGGAGCGAGCTTGCTCGCGAACTGCCCAGGGATGGAGTCGCCGGGAAGTCCGTTCGCGAGCAAGCTCGCTCCTACAGGTTGTCGCTGCCCTGGGCAGAGAGAAAGGCGTACAGCCGCTCATCCAGCGAGTGCGCGACGTTGAAGCGCATCCACGGCACGCTGCGGCCGTCGGGCATGAACAGCTGGCCGGGGAACAGCAGGATCTTCGCCTCCTTGGCCCGGCCGGCGAGCAGGGTGGCGTCGTCCACGGCGCGGTGCCGGGCCCAGAGGAACAGCCCCGCGCGCGGCTCGTGGAAGATTTCCAGGCCGGCCGCTTCCAGCCGCCGCGCCACGCTGTCGTGGGCCTCGCTCAATTGATCGCGCAATTGCTTCACATGCTTGCGGTGGCGGCCCTGGAGGAGGATGTCCAGCGCCAGGGTCTCGGTGAGCTCCGAGCTGGTCAGGCCGCTGACCATCTTCAGCGGCACCAGCTCCTCGATCAGTTCCGGGTGGGCGGCGATGAAGCCGGTGCGCAGCGCCGGGGCGATGACCTTGGACAGGCTGCCGATGTAGATCACCCGCGCCAGCTGGTCGAGGTTGGCCAGCAGCAATTGGCCGGCGGGGTCGAGGTCGGCATAGATATCGTTTTCGACGATGAGGAAGTCGTATTTCTCCGCCAGTTGCAGCAGACGGTGGCTGGCCGCGAGGGACAGGCTGCCGCCGGTGGGGCTCTGCAGGCGCGCCTGGGTGAAGTAGACCTTGGGCCGGTGCTCGCGGGCCAGTTGCTCCAGGCGGTCGAGGTCCAGCCCGTCGGCGCTGCGCGGTACGCCCAGCAGCTGAGCACCCTGCAGGCGCAGGTTGAGGAACAGGTTGTGGTAGCCGGGCTCGTCCACCAGCACCGGGTCGCCGCGCTGTACCAGGTAGCGCACGGTCAGGTCCAGCGCCTGGCTGGCGCCGGCGGTCAGCAGGATCTGTTCGGGGCTGGCGGCCACGCCGGCATCACCCAGGCGGTCGGCCAGCTTGCCGCGCAGCCTGGGGTTGCCCTTGCTGTGGCCGTAGTTGCCGAACTGCGAGGGTTCTTCCCGCGCCAGGCTGCGCAGCCCGCGCAGCAGGCCCTCGCCATCCAGCCAGTGCTCGGGCAGCAGGCCGACGCCGGGGCGCAGCTCCATGCCCAGCGGCTGGAACACCTTGTGCAGCAGCAGATGGGCGTCGAAGTCGAACTCCGGCGGCGCTTCGCTGCCGGCACTGTCGTCGATGACCGGGCCGCGCACGTAGAAGCCGGCGTTGGGCACCGCATTCAGGCAGCCGCGCGCCACCAGCCGGTCATAGGCTTCGACCACGGTGAAGTGGCTGACGCCGTTGGCCTGGGCGAACTTGCGGATCGAGGGCAGCTTGGCGCCGGGACGCAGGCGCTGCTCGTCGATGGCCTGGGCGATGCCTTCGACGATCTGGGTGACCAGGGGAATGTCCGAAGTGGAGTCGAGCAACAGCATCCGAAGGTCCGTTCAGGTGAGGGGAAATCTGTACAGGTCCCGCGACCATAACAGCACTGCAGGCAGTCCATCGCCCCTGTGCATGGCGTACCGGCGCGCCGGCCAGCAGTATCGGCCCCGTGATGCGGCAGCGCGCCGCACCGGCCTGATAACAAGGAATCGCCATGCGTGACACAGCTTACAACATCGACCCATCGAGCATTTCCGCCGAAGAGTGGCAGGCGCGTTGCGACCTCGCCGCGCTGTACCGGCTGATCGCGCATTTCCGCTGGACCGACCACATCGACACCCACATCTCCGCGCGAGTGCCGGGCGAGCCGGGGCATTACCTGATCAACCGCTACGGCGTGCTGTTCCACGAAATGCGCGCCTCGGACCTGGTGAAGGTCGACCACGCCGGTGATGTCATCGACCCGCGCTTCGGCCCGAAAAGCGTCAACCGCGCCGGCTTCAACATCCACTCGGCCGTGCACGCCGCCCGCGAGGACGTGGCCTGCGTGATCCATACCCACACCGCCGCCGGCATCGCCGTGTCCGCCCAGGAAGACGGCCTGCTGCCGATCAGCCAGCACGCGCTGAAGTTCTACAACCGCCTGGGCTACCACGACTACGAAGGCATCGCCCTGGACCCGGACGAGCGCTCCCGCCTGGTGCGCGACCTGGGCAGCCACATGGTGATGATCCTGCGCAACCACGGCCTGCTGGCTACCGGGCGCTGCATCGCCGAAGCCTTCAACCAGATCTACTTCCTCGAACGCGCCTGCCAGGCGCAGGTCCAGGCCCTGGCCGGTGGTCGCCAGCTGCGCTACCCGCCACAGGCCGTGTGCGAGCGCGTCGCTGTGCAGGAAGAGGAAGCGCTGGCCGACGGCCTGCACCTGCTGGCTTGGGAATCGGCGCTGCGCCTGATCGAGGACGGCGAGGCGGAATACCGTAGCTGATCCGTTTCATTGTGCCCCGGCCCGTAGAGGCCGGGCGCCTGCGTGCTTTAACCATCTGCCAACAACAAAGCCAAGAGGTGGAAATGAAGAACCCGATTCTGGGAGCCCTGCTCATGGGCGTGGCGTCCGGCGCCATGGCCGCGGACCTGACCGTGATCTCCTTCGGCGGCGCCAGCAAGGACGTGCAGACCGAAGCCTTCTACAAACCCTTCGAGAAAGCCGAGGGGATGAAGGTGATCGCCGGCGAGTACAACGGCGAAATGGGCAAGATCAAGGCCATGGTCGACACCGGCAGCGTCAACTGGGACGTCGTGCAGGTCGAGGGGCCGGAGCTGCTGCGCGGCTGCGACGAAGGCCTGTTCGAACACCTGGACCCGGCGCAGCTGGGCAAGCCCGCGGACTACGTACCGGGCACCGTCTCCGACTGCGGCGCCGGCCTTCTGGTGTGGTCGATGGCCATGGCCTACGACGCCAAGCGCCTGCCCAACGGCCCGACCGGCTGGGCGGATTTCTGGGACACGCAGAAATTCCCCGGCAAGCGCTCGCTGCGCAAGGGCGCCAAGTACACCCTGGAGATCGCCCTGCTGGCGGATGGGGTGAAGAAAGAAGACCTGTACAAGGTGCTGGCGACGAAAGAGGGTGTGGACCGGGCCTTCAAGAAGCTCGACCAGATCAAGCCATCGATCCAGTGGTGGGAATCCGGTGCGCAGCCGATGCAGTTCCTTGCCAGCGGCGACGTGGTGATGAGCACTGCCTATAACGGCCGTGTGTTCGCCGCCCAGGAAGAGGGCGCGCCGATGAAGGTGGTGTGGAATGGCAGCCTGTACGCCATCGACTCCTGGGCGATCCCAAAGGGCAGCCCGAACAAGAAGGCCGCCGAGGATTTCATCGCTTTCTCGCTCAAGCCTGAGCAGCAGAAGATCCATACGGTGAAGCTGGGCTATGGCTCGGTCAACCTGGGGACTACCGCGCTGCTCGATCCCAAGCTGGTGGAGCGGCTGAACACCGCGCCGGCGAACCTGGAGCAGGCGGTGCCGGTGAACTTCGCCTTCTGGGTAGACCATGGCGAGGACCTGGAGCAGCGCTTCAATGCCTGGGCGGCGAAGGGCTGATCCGGGGGCTGGCGTAGTTCGCACCTGCGGGGATGGGTGTTCCCCTGTAGGAGCGGGCCATGCCCGCGATCGCGCCCATGGGGCGCTCCTACAGGCTGACTCCGCTGGCGTAGGAGCGGACCTTGTCCGCGAAATCCAACGCGGAGGAATCCGTGCCTGAAGGGGGCGACCTCTGGCGGGCGCCTGTAGAGCGGACTTTGTCCGCTATCGCGGGCATGGCCCGCTCCTACAGGTTGAGCGCGGCGCGGCTCTTGTAGGAGCGGACTTTGTCCGGGTGGCTACACCTTCCGCCACACACTCGCCAACCACGGCTGCTGCTCCCGCGGCAGCCCTGCCGGCCGGTAGTAGTGCTCCAGCTCTACAAAACCGGCCGCCTCCAGCAACTGCTTCCAGTTCTCCCAATCGTGATAGGAGCCGTAGCGCGGCCCGTTCCAGCCCTCGTCGTTCTGGCCGCGTGGGTTGGAGGCGAACAGCACGCCGCCGGGTTTCAACGCTGAATGCAATTGGCCGAGTACGCGTGGCAGTTCCTGGCGCGGTACATGGAACAGGCTGGCGTTGGCATAGATGCCGTCGAAACGTTCGGCAGGCAGGTCGAGGGCGAGGAAGTCCTGCTGCCACACCTCGCAACCGCTGGCCTCGCGGGCCATGGCGACGAAATTCGGACAGCCGTCCAGCCCGACCGGCATGTGGCCCATGGAGCGGAACACGCACAGGTCGCGGCCGGGGCCGCAGCCGAAGTCGAGCAGGGCGAAGGGCGGTTCGGCCTGGATATGACGCAGCAGGGCAGCGATGTTCTGGCTGACATCGTGCTCCCAGGTGCCTTCGCGGAAGGCGTCGGCGGTGGCCTGGTAGTGCTCCAGGGTCAGCCGGGAAATAGCGCGCAGGGTCTGGTCGTCGAGGCTCATGGCGGCATTGGATGATTCGTCGGAGCTGCCATCTTAACGCGACTTTGAAAGTCAGCCGCGGCAAACAACGGTCGACGCGCAGACCTAGACTGGCGGCATGACCGACCGGAGTCCGCCCATGAACGCCCTTGCACGACAGATCGCCGAACTGGACTGGCCGACCCTGGCCGCGCAACTCGACGCCAGCGGCCAGGCGCTGATCTCCGGCCTGCTCAGCCGATCCCAGTGCGAGACGCTACGTGCACTCTACGATCAGGATGCTCCGTTCCGCAGTCGCGTGGTGATGGCCCGGCACAACTTCGGCCTGGGTGAGTACCGCTATTTCGCCTATCCCTTGCCGGCGCTGGTGCAGGCGCTTCGCGAGGCTTTCTACCCGCCGCTGCGGCGCATTGCCAATATCTGGCATCAGCGCATGGACACCGGAATCAGCTACCCGGAAACACACGCTGACTTCCTCGCCCAATGCCACGCGGCCGGCCAGTTGCGCCCAACCCCCTTGCTGCTGCGCTATGGTGCCGGCGACTACAACTGCCTGCACCAGGACCTCTACGGCGAACTGGCTTTCCCGCTGCAGGTGGCGATCCTGTTGTCGCGGCCTGGCGAGGAGTTCGAGGGCGGTGAGTTCGTCCTCACCGAGCAGCGGCCGCGCATGCAGTCGCGGGTGGAAGTGGTGTCGCTCAGGCAGGGCGATGCTGTGGTGTTCGCCGTGGCCCAGCGACCGGTGCGGGGCGTGCGCGGTTATCACCGGGTGAACCTGCGCCACGGCGTCAGCCGACTGCACGGCGGGGAACGCTACACCCTCGGGGTGATCTTCCACGACGCGCTCTGAGCGCTACCTTCGGCGCATCCCGATGCCGATCACCTTCGCCGGGGCGCGGCTCAGGTCTTGTAGCGGCCCCCGGCATACTGCTTCAGCCAGGCCATCAGGCCGCGCTGCGGCGCCGCCACCGGCTGTTCCACCAGCAGTGCGGCGCTGGCCTTCTGGCGGAAGTCGAGCAGCCGGGTCATGGCTTCGGCGATCTCCTGCCGTGCCTCCAGGCAGGGTCCCAGCACGGCCTTGTCGATGCGATAGACCGCGCCATCGCTGAGTGCGGTGAACTGCGCCTGCCAGGCGGAACCGGTGAGCACGCCGGCTTCGCCGATCACTTCGCCCGGCCCCATGCGGCCGGCTTCGAGGGTTTGCCCGCCGTGGGGCAGGGTCACGCTGACCACCCCGGTGTCGATGATCAGCAACTGGTCGCTGACATCGCCGGCCGCCAGCAGCACCTCGCCGGACTTGAAGGTCCGCCGCTGCATGGTCGCCGCCAGCTCGTCGCGCTCCGCGTCGGCCAGGGCGTCGAACAGGCCTGAGCGCACCAGCAGCGCACGGGCGCGGTTGGCGTGCTCGCGGGCAGGGAGATCGACCTCGCTGAGCAGCTCGATGCCGGCGGCCTGCAGGTGGCGGAAGGCCAGGTCGAAGAGCTGGTTGCGCGCTTCGCGCTTCTCGCCCATGGCCGCGACGAAACCGTTGAGTTCGTATTCCACGCCTTCGGGCGAGGACTTGCGCACGCTCACCGTCGGCGCCGGGTTGGCCAGCAGCATGCGGCAGCCGCCCAGCGCGCGTTCCAGCGCGTCGATGGCCTTGCGCGGGCGCACCCGCGGGCTGAGGGTGAGGCTGAGGCTCAAGCCGTAGAGGTTGGCCGGCCGGCTGAGGTTGAGCACCTTGGCCTTGGCCGCCAGGGAGTTGGGCACCACTGCCAGGGTGCCCTGGGCGGTCTGCAGGTAGGTGGAGCGCCAGTCGATCTCGGTGACCTTGCCTTCGATGCCGTCGATGGAGATCCAGTCGTCCAGTTGGTACGGCTTGGTGGTGTTGAGCACGATGCCGGAGAACACATCGCTCAGCGTGCTTTGCAGCGCCAGGCCGAGGACGATCGCGACCACCCCGGAAGTGGCCAGCAGGCCCTTCACTGGCAGCTCCAGCACATAGCCGGCGGCGGCGATGCTGGCGATGAGGAAGATCAGCGCGCCGACCACATCCTGCAGCAGCCGCCCGGCGTGGCCGACGCGTTGCACCAGGAGGAAGCCGAGCACCACCGTCAGGCAGCGCGCGGCGAACAGCCACCAGATAATCTGCATGCCGGTGGCGACCATGTGGCTGGGCAGGTCGTCAGCCCAGGGCGCGGCGCCCAGCGGGTTCATTCCGGCGTTGAACAGCAGCAGGCTGAACAGGAGGAAGCAGAGTACGCGCGCGGCCAGGCGCCAGTGCGGATGAGCCATGCCGAGCAGGCGCCAGAGCAGCAGGTCGATCAGCAGCAGCGCCGGTGCGGCGAACAGCGGGTGTTGATTGAGCAGGGCGGGCATCGCGCCTCTCCGTGGGACGATGCGCAAAAGATGGCACAGAAACGCGCATCTGGCAGCCGCCTCAGCCGGCGTTCGGTCGACGTGCGAGCTCCGCCCAGTCGGGGACTTCGATTTCACCGGCGACCCACGGCGAGCGGCCGCCGGTGTCGAACAGCACCAGGGTCTCGCCGTATTCCGGCGTTTCGCCTTCGGGCTTGTTCAGGTTCTCCATCAGGCGGTCGAAGCACTCGCTGTGGGTCACCAGCACCAGGTTGCGCCGGGCGGTCTTGTGCTGGCGGATCCGGCCCAGCAGGTCATCGTTCTTGCAGGTGAAGAGCCAGTCCTGGCGGGCGACGCTGTGCTCGAACATCAGGTCCGCCGTCTGCGCGGTGCGGGTCAGCGGGCTGCTGTAGATGTCAGTGGTCGCCAGGCCATAGTGGGCGATGGCCCGGCCCAACCCCTTGGCCAGTTCGGCGGCGCGCGCGGTGATGCCGTCGGCCGCGCCCAGGCAGGGGGCGCTGGAGCGGTCGCAGCGTTCCATGTGGCGGACCAGCAGGATCACCCCGCCCTGTGTCCAGCGTTGCTGGAAGGCGTTGCGGTCGGGGTTGTCCAGTGATCCGGGCAGGATCGAACGCCAGGCGCACAGCGCCAGGGTGATGCCGGTCAGCAGGAGGAGAGCCAGGTAGGGGTTTCTGGCGATGGATCGTACGGCGTGTGTGGGGTTCACAGCGATCCCGGGTCAGAGTGCGAAAGGGCACATGTTGACCGGCGGGAATGACAAACGTGCTACGGAATTGGTGAATCGATGGTTTTCTAGGTTCTGTACGAAAGTCGTCGAGCGAAGGTGAGGCGAGGCAAAAATCGGTGAGGACGCGGAGTTAACTGCAGTTAATGAGCAGTCGGAATCGATTTTTAACGAAGCATCACCGATGCGCAGACACTTTTCGTACAGAACCTAGTGCTCGGACTCCACCACGCTGACCGTCGCCGTGGTCCCTGCGCGCAGGCGGTCGCGCCCGGCGTAGGCGGGGTCGATGGCGATGCGCACCGGGATGCGCTGGGCCAGTTTGACCCAGGTGTAGGTCGGGTTGATGTTGGCCAGCAGGCGGCTGCCGGGCAGGTTCTCGCGGTCGGTGATGGCGAAGGCGATGCTTTCCACCGTGCCGTCGAAGCGCTCGCCGCTCATCAGCTCGACGTGCACCCGAGCGCCTTCGTGGATGCGTGGCAGCTTGGTTTCCTCGAAGTAGCCACTGACGTGGAAGGAGTCGCTGTCCACCACGGCCACCAGCGCGGCACCGGCGGTGGCGTAGTCGCCGGCGCGGGTCAGCAGGTTGGTCACGTAGCCGTTCACCGGCGCCAGCACGCGGGTGCGCTCCAGGTCCAGGCGTGCCTGGCGCAGCGCCGCTTCGGCCAGGCTGACGTTGGCCTGGGCCAGGCCCAGGTTGGCCTGTTCGCGCAGCAGCTGGGCTTCGGCCACGGCCACGTCGGTGCTGGCCTTTTCCCATTCCTCGTTGGAGATCGCCGAGCGCGCCTTCAGCGCTCGCCGCCGGGCCTCTTCGCTCTTGCGCTGATGCAGCAGCGCCTGGTTGGCGACGATGGCCGCCTGCGACTGCCCCAGCGCTGCCCGCGCCACTTCCACCGCGCGTTCGGCGTGCTGCACTGCCAGCTCATAGCGGGCCGGGTCGATGGTCAGCAGCAGGTCGCCCTTGTTCACGTGCTGGTTGTCCTGCACGCGCAGCTCGACGATGCGCCCGGTGACATCCGCCGACAGCGACACCACGTCGGCCCGCACACGGGCGTCACGGGTCCAGGGTGCGCGGGTGTAGTAGACCCAGGCGTAACTGGCCAGCACCAGCGCGAGCGCCACCACGGCGAGGGTGATCAGCGGCGGGATCGCCTTGCGGACGTCGAGCATGTCAGTGCAGTGCCCCCATGAGCAGGATCAGGCTGGCGCAGATGCAGGTGTAGAGCGCGCCCTCGAACAGCGCTTCGTGCCAGACCCGGTGCAGCACGCCGAGGCGGCGCAGCGCCCAGTCCAGCAGCAGGAAGATCGGCAGGGCGAGGAGCAACGCCTGGGCCAGCGGCGGCAGGTAGACGCCGCCCAGTTCGATATCAACGGGCATGGAGCGGCTGTTCCCCATGGTCGTCGTGGAAGCGCGCGGCTTCGCTGTAGAGGTCGCGGAAGCGTTCCAGCAGGGCGGCAGCCACCAGTAGGGCGACGCCGCTGACGAACAGCGGGCGCATCGCCTCGCCGCCGGAGTGGGGCAGCTGGCCCTGTAGTTCGTCCAGCTCCGTGCCCAGCTCGCGCATGGCCGGCAGCACCCGTTGCAGGGGCGCCGCCGGCGGCTGGTCGAGGCAGGCGGCGAGTTCGTCCAGCACCAGTGACAGGCGTTCGCGCAGCGGTTCCGGCAGGCCGTCGGGGTTGAGGCTCTCGCGGCGCAGCTGGTGCAGCACCACGCCCAGGGTCATGCTCGCCAGGCTGCACTGGAAGCGCTCGCCGGATAGGCTGTCGCGGGCCGCCGGCAGCAATCCGAGCATGATCGCCAGGCGGTCCACCATGCGGCTCTCGAAGAGGAAGCGGCGTGCCTCGCTGGGCTTGGACAACAGCACCGCGCGCACCTCGGCACGGGTGCGCCGCGACTGTCGGCGCAGGCGCGCATCGGCGTCGAAGGGGAACACCCAGGCGTACACCAGCAGCGCCAGCACTCCGGCGCAGACATAGCCGCCGGCGAACTCGAACCATTGCAGCGAGGTGTTGATCCAGGCGCCCTGGTTCTGCGGGCCCACCAGCAGGAAGGTGGACAGCCCCAGGCCGATGCCGATCCCGGCGGTCTGCGGGTTGGCCAGGCCGACGGCGATCACGTAGAGCAGCGGGGTGAGGAATAGCGCGAGCATCTCGAAGTCGCCGACGCTGGGCAGCAGCAGGAACTGCAGCAGCGCCGCCGCCACCAGCGCCAGGGCCAGCCCGCGCAGGTAGGCCTGGCTGGCCAGCAGCGGGCGCGGGAAGGTCGCCAGCATGGAGCAGAGGATGCCGACCAGGATCATTCCGGCGCGGGCACCGTCCCAGGCGGTTTCCACCCAGATCCAGCCGGCGCAGCACAGGGCGATGAAGGCGCGGCTGGCGTTCATCAGCGCGAGGTGGACGTCCAGGTGCAGCGAGTGGGCCTGGCTGCGGTGAGAGATGCGATTGCAGGGCCGGCCATCCTGGATCGCATCGCTCAGCTCGATCATCTCGTCCAGTTGCTGCATCAGCCGCGCCTGCTCGATGCGCAGCGCCCAGGCCAGGGAGCGCAGCGAAGTGGGCAGGCCATCGGCCAGCTCCTCGGCCTGGCGCGCGGCGGCGTCGAAGCGTTGGCGCAGGCGGGTGATGCGCTTGCGCACCGGGGCGGGCAGGGCGCGGCCGTATTCGGCCAGCTCTTCCAGGCACGCCAGTTCGTCTTCGCGCAGGCGCTGTACCGATTCCGGGAGCGGTCCGGTGAGGCGGGCCTGGATCAGCTTGCGCTGGCGGCGCAGGATGGCCAGCCGCGAGGTCATCAGCACCATCTGGTTGGCCAGCAGCTGCACCAGTTCATCGGCGCCGCGCAGGCGCGGCGCGTCGAAATACAGGTGGCGGCGCAGCATTTCCAGCGCGGAGATTTCGCCCAGCAGCTTCATCTGCCGCTGCTGGAAATCCTCTTCGGCTTCCTCGCCACGGATCACCGCCGCGGCGTGCACCGCAATCAGCCGGATGAGCTGGTCGACCTTGGCGAAATAGCCCCGCGCCACGCTCTGCGGGCGGGCGAAGAACAGGCTGACCAGGGTTACGCAGGCCACCCCGAGCAGGGTCTCGGTGACCCGGGTAATGGCCAGGGTGTAGGTGGAGTCGGGGGCGGGCTGGGCCAGCAGCGCGACGATCACCGCGGTGAAGCCGCTGAGCACGAAGGCGTGGGAGTGGGTGAAGCGCAGCAGGGTGCCGCCGGCGGTGCAGATCGCCAGCCAGGCCGCCAGGGTGATGATGAAAGGCAGCGGCGCCTGCGGGAACAGCGCCATGATCGCCACCGCGACGAAGGCGCCGACGGTAGTGCCGATCACCTGGGAGAAGCTCTTCTGCAGGGTCATCCCGGCCAGCGGGGTGCTGATGATCACCACCGTCATGGTCGCCCACTTGGGCTGTTCCAGGTCCAGCAGGAAGGCCAGGTACAGGGTCAGCAGCCCGGCGAGCACGGTGCGCAGGGCGAACAGCAGGGTATCCCTGCCCGGATGAATGACAGCGCGCAGGTACAACAGCAGCGATGGCATGCCGGCCCCCTCGTGTCGACGCCCCCGGCGCAGGGCCAGGGCTGGTCAAAACAGTGTGGTCGAGGATTGCCGAGGTGGGGGGATTTCTTCGTGCCTCAGCCGGTGTTGTCCTGCGACTGCACCAGGCGCTCCTGGATGAAGTCGAGGAAGCACTGGATGCGCAGGGCCAGCTGCGAGTTGCGGTAATACACCGCGTGGATCGGCTGGCGGCGCTCGCTGGTCAGCTCCGGCAGCACCCGCACCAGGCGCCCGGCGCGGATGTCGGCGCCGGTCATGAAGCCGGCGAGGCAGGCGATGCCCTGGCCGCTCAGGGCCAGCTGGCGCAGGGTTTCGCCGCTGGAGGCGGAGAGCTGCGGGGTGATCGCCAGGGTGTCGCCACCGGCATGGCGCAGCGGCCAGATGTTCAGTGCCTCGGGCTGGGTGAAGCCGAGCAGGGTGCGGCCCAGCAGGTCGTCGAGGTCGACCGGCATGCCGTGGCGTTCCAGGTATTCCGGCGAGGCCAGCAGGTTCAGCCGGCTGCTGCCCAGGGGGCGGGCGTGCAGGCTGGAGTCGGCGAGCTGGCCGATGCGGATGGCGATGTCGGTGCTCTGTTCCAGCAGGTCGATGTTCAGGTCGTTGGTGTTGAGCTGCAGCTCGATGTCCGGGTAGCGCTCGCGGAAGGCGCCGATGTGCGGCACCACGGCATGCAGCATGAAGGGCGAGGCGGCGTTGATCCGCAGGCGCCCGGCGGGGGACTGCTGGCGCAGGGCCAGGCGCTCTTCCAGGGCATCCATCTGTTCGAGGATGTGCCGGGCGTGTTCGAGGAAGAACTCGCCTTCCTCGGTCAGCTTCATCCGCCGCGTGGTGCGGTTGAGCAGGGTGGTGCCGAGTTTCTCTTCCAGCTTCGACAGCGCGCGGCTGACGGCCGAGGGAGTGAGGCCCAACTGTTCGGCGGCGGCGGTGATGGAGCCGCAGTCGATCACCGTGGCGAAGGTCTTGAGTTCGTCGGAGTGGGCTTTCATCGGCGGGCCTGTTCGGGGAGCGGCGGGGTGGATTGTAGAGGGCTCGGAGCTGCGATGTCCTTTGTAGGAGCGCCCCATGGGCGCGATCGCGGGCATGGCCCGCTCCTACAGGTCAGCGCCGATATTCCAGCGTGCGTAGGAGCGGACTCTGTCCGCGATTGGCTAAAACACGGCTCCGGCCTTCGGGATGGTGCCACACCCACCCATCGCGGACGGAGTCCGCTCCTACGGTGGGGGGCAGCAAGGGTCAGAACGTCCCCGGATAAGCCCCGCCATCGAGCAACAGGTTCTGCCCGGTCAGATAGCTCGCCTGCACGCTGCACAGGAAGGCGCAGAACGAACCGAACTCCTCGGCGGTGCCGAAGCGCCCGGCGGGAATCGCCTTGCGCTCGGCATCCACCAGTTCACCCAGGTCCTGGCCGCCGAGCTCGGCGGCACGTTGGAAGCCGCTGCGCAGACGGTCGGTATCGAAGGAGCCGGGCAGCAGGCCATTGATCGTCACGTTGTTGCCGGCCACCCGGTGCTGGCGGGCGAGGCCGGCGACGAAGCCGGTCAGTCCGCTGCGCGCGCCATTGGACAGGCCGAGCACGTCGATCGGTGCCTTCACCGCGCCGGAAGTGATGTTGACGATGCGTCCGAAACCGCGCTCGGCCATGCCGTCGATGGTGGCCTTGATCAGCTCGATGGGGGTGAGCATGTTCAGGTCCAGGGCGCGCAGCCAGTCCTCGCGCTCCCAGTTGCGGAAGTCGCCGGGCGGCGGGCCGCCGGCGTTGTTGACCAGGATGTCCACCTGCGGACAGGCGGCCAGCAGCGCGGCGCGTACCTCCGGCTGGCTGATGTCGCCGGCCACTTCGCGCACTTCCACGCCCAGCTGGCGCAGTTCTGCGGCGGTGGCGGCGAGGGTGTCGCCGTCACGGGCGTTGATCGCCAGGTTCACGCCCTCGCGGGCCAGCGCCAGGGCGCAGCCCTTGCCCAGTCCCTTGCTGGCGGCGCAGACCACGGCCCAACGGCCCTTGATGCCCAGATCCATGATGTTCTCCTGTGTTCGATGGGATTGGCGGTATTCCTGTAGGAGCGCCCCATGGGCGCGATCGCGGGCATGGCCCGCTCCTACAGCGCGGAATGCCCCTACGCATGAATGTCACCCCGCGCAATGGGGCAGTCAGGCAATGACCGCCGGCACGGGTAAACGAGTGATCCATTTACCGTTCCCCTGGCCAGACTTCAAGCGGCGCAGCGCGTCAGGCAGTTCGGCGAAGTCGAAGAACTGCTTCGCCGGTGCCTGCAGGCGCCCGTCGGCAACGCTGCACATCAGGCTCGCAGCCGCCTGGCGCAATACCTGCCAGTCCAGCGCATCGCCGTGGGCATGGATGCTGTTGAGCGCCACTTCATGCAGCGAGATTGCGGTGCTGAAGGTCGGCAGCGGCGCGCTCTCCTGGCGGTCCTGGATGCACACCAGGTGGCCGTTGTAGCCCAGCAGCGGGGCGAGGCTGGCGGCGTGGCTGCCGCTGATGGTGTCGAACACCCCATGCAGGCGGCGCGGGCCGAGGGCCGCGCGCAGCTGCTCGGGCCATTGTGCGTCGCGGTAGTCGAACACGCCGGCGATGCCCAGTTGCAGCAGGTGCTCGCGGTGCTTCGGGGCCGCCGTCACCCATACGCGCAGGCCGCGCTGCACGGCCAGTTGCGCCAGCAGGTAGCCGACCGCGCCGCCGGCGCCGGTCACCAGCACGTCGCGGTTGTTGCAGGCCGGGAGCTTGTCCAGCGCCTGCCAGGCGGTCAGGCCGGGGCAGGGCAGGCTGGCGGCGGTGGCGTCGTCCAGGGCGTCCGGCACCGGGTAGAGCGCATGGGCGTCCAGCAGGGTGTATTCGGCGAAGCTGCCGCCACGGGACAACGCCTGGTGGTAGGCGACGCGAGTGCCGATGCGCAGGTTCACCGCGCTACCCGCTGCGATGACGATGCCGACGCCATCCACGCCGGGTACCTGGCCCAACTGCCAGTCGTCGCGGCCCCAGTCGATCATCTTCCAGTCCACCGGGTTCAGGGCGATGGCAGTGTTGGCCACCAGCACCTCGTCCGATCCGGGCATGGGCAGCGGCAGGTGGGCGAGGTTCAGGCCGTCGAGGCCGGCGCCGGGCGTCCAGGTCCAGGCGGCGTATTGAGTTGTGCTCATGAAGACTCCTTGGAAACGGCAAAGCCGCCCACGAAGGGCGGCTGGTCGGATGAGGCTCAGGCCGAGGCCAGGCTTTCCGGGCTGGAGGTGCGCTCGTTGCGGTCCAGGCGGCCGCTCAGGGCGGTCAGGCCGAAGGCGGCGAGGGTGACCACGGCGGCGATCCAGGGCGTATGGCCCAGGCCCAGGTGGCTCACCACCAGGCCGCCGGCCCAGGAACCACCGGCCACGCCGAGGTTGAAGGCGGCGATGTTGAAGCCCGAGGCTACGTCCACCGCATCCGGCGCCACGCGCTCGGCCTGTTGCACCACGTACACCTGCAGGCCCGGCACATTGCCGAAGGCCACGGCGCCCCAGGCCAGCACGGTGAGCACCACCAGCCACGGGTTGCCGGCGGTGAAGGTCAGCACCAGCAGCACCGCCGCCAGCAGGCCGAAGATGATCTTCAGCGCGCTCACCGGGCCGCGCTTGTCGGCCAAGCGACCGCCCCAGATATTGCCGATGGCGACCGACACACCATAGGCCAGGAGCACGACGCCGACCATGTTCGGGCTGAAGCCGGCCAGGTCCTGGAGGATGGGCGCGAGGAAGGTGAAGGCGATCAGCGAGCCGCCGTAGCCCACCGCCGTCATCGCGTAGACCAGCAGCAGGCGCGGTTGCATCAGCACGCGGGCCTGGCGCAGCAACGGCGCCGGCGGGGTGTGCTGGATGTTCTTCGGCACGAACAGCAGGCTGCCGAGCAGGGCGACCACGCCGAAGGCGGCGACCACCAGGAAGGTCACGCGCCAGCCCAGGTGCTGGCCGATGAAGGTGCCCAGCGGGATGCCGGTGACGAAGGCCACGGTCATGCCGCTGAACATGGTGGCGATGGCGCTGGCGGCCTTGTCCTTGCTCACCAGGTTGGTGGCGATGATCGATCCGACCGAGAAGAACACGCCATGGGCGAGACCGGTGAGGATGCGCGCGATGATCAGCGATTCGTAGCTGGGCGCCTGCCAGGCCACCAGGTTGCCGAGGGTGAACAGCGCCATCAGGCCGACCAGCAGCGCCTTGCGCGGGATGCGCCCGGTGAGGGCGGTGAGCAGCGGCGCGCCGATGGCCACGCTGAGGGCGTAGAGGCTGACCAGCAGGCCGGCGGAGGGCAGGGTGACGCCCAGGTCGGCGGCGATGGTGGGGATCAGGCCGACGATGACGAACTCCGTCGTGCCGATGGCGAAGGCGCTCAGGGTCAGCGCCAGGAGTGCGAGGGGCATGGGTGGGACTCCGGGTAATGGAATGCGATGGGGGCATTGTCCCGGCTCGGGTCCTTGAGAAAAATGTGGTGAACGGCAAATGAAAGTTGAGTTGAATTCACGAATCGAGCGCCCGTCTAAGCTGGGGCGATCCATGAGGAGGAATCGACCATGCATTACACCGGCACCTGCCACTGCGGCGCGGTGCCATCGCCTTCGAGGCGGAGCTGGATGAACTGGTGCGCTGTGACTGTTCGTTGTGCAGCAAGCGCAATGCGTTGATGGCGACCGTGCCGAAGGATCGGTTCCGGCTGACCCGCGGCGAGCAGGCGTTGCGTTTGTATCGCTGGAACAGTGGGGTGGCGATGCATTACTTCTGCGGGACGTGCGGGATCTACGTCTATCACCAGCGGCGCAGCAATCCGGCGCTGCTCAGTGTGAATGCCTGTTGCATCGATGGGCTCGATGCGGAGTCGTTGCCGGTGCGGCGGGTGGATGGCAGGAGCATGAGTACCGTTGCGGGGGCGTCGTAGGGTGCATAACGCCTCTGGCGTTATCCGCCGTCTGGGCCGGTGTTTCTGCGCCGCTTCGGCGTGTGCTGAAGGTTTTTGTTTCGCCCCCTCGGGCGACCTACTTTGGCAAACGACCCAAAGTAGGCAAAGGTCTTGCCCCTGCATCCGGCCCCGGCTTCGCCGGGGTTCCCTCGCTCCATCGGAGTTTCAGGGGCACGCGTCGACGGGCCATCCATGGCCCAACGACGCTCTCGCGACATCCATGTCGCTCAACCCCTGAAACTCCGATTCCACTCGGCCTCCTGAAGGGGCGCTCCGGTGCGTGCGGATATTTCTCTGGAAATCGTTAAATCCAGAGCCAGCGCGGTGCGCATGCTTCCGTAGGAGAGATCACGCCTAGCCCTTGTCAGCGAAATCCCTCGCGGCGGACCTCGTTCCAATCGGAAAAGCCGCATATCGCCGCCTGTGTAGGAGCGGGCCATGCCCGCGATCCGAATTGTGCCTTGCGAATCGCGGGCATGGCCCGCTCCTACGGGGATTCCGTGCACTCACAAAAAAGCCCCGCATTGCGCGGGGCTCTTTCATTCACTCGTCACTCAAGCATGCGGACGCAGCTCGGTGCTCAGGCCGGCCTGGGCGATCGTTGCGATCGCCTGGTCGCGTGCGGCCTCGGAGTCGTACAGCTTGCTCTTCAGCAGTTCTGCACCGGTGTTATCGCGGACCACGAAGAAGTTCTTGCCGCCCGGCGACATCTGGCGCTTGTAGCGCTCGACGGCGGCACAGGAGCTGCGGAGGCTGTTGATGGCCTGCTCGGCTGCCTCCTGTGTCGGGTAGGCGTGACTTTCCAGCAGGGTGCCGTGGGCAGTGTTCTTGAGAAGAAAACGGCGGCTGCCGCTGCTGAGTTCCTTGATTTCATACCAACCGGGCATGTGTAGCTCCAGATAACCGGTGTCAACGACCTGCAGGTGGTCCCGCAGGGTGACAGGCCAGTGTAGGAGTACGGGCGTCCTATTTGTATAGGAAAAGTCCTATGAATCAGAGGGTTACTGTATCAATTTGTCTCGACAAGTCGTTCTCGCCGGTACGTCGTACGCCGCGCCTGCGTCCTGCCCCAATAAATCGCGGGCAAGAAAAAGCCCCGCACCAGGCGGGGCTTCTTCCTTATATACCGAGCTAGCGGTCCATCAGTTGCCAGCGGCGGCTGCGGTCATGTCCGACACGCTCTCGCCACGGTGCTGGCTGAACTGCGGGGCCAGGGAGCCGATGATCATGCCGAGGGCACTGCAGATCAGGCCGACCAGCTGCGGCGGCCAGAAGTCGCCTTCCTGGTGGCCCAGCTCCAGCGATACCCAGCCGATCAGGCCGCAGGCGATGGCGGTCAGGGCGCCCTGGGTGGTGGCGCGCTTCCAGAACAGGCCGAAGAACAGCGGCACCACGGCGGCGACCAGAGTCACCTTGTAGGCGTTGCCGACCATCTCGTAGATGCTGGCGTTGGAGAACAGCGCGAACACGCAGGTGGCGACGGTCATCGCCAGTACGCTGCAACGCATGGCCAGCAGGGCCTGGCGGTCAGTCATCTCCGGCAGGAAGTGCTTGACGATGTTCTCGGTCAGGGTCACCGACGGGGCCAGCAGGGCGCCGGAGGCGGAGGACATGATGGCCGAGAGCAGGGCGCCGAAGAACATGATCTGGGCGAACAGCGGGGTACGCTCCATGATCAGGTGCGGCAGGATCTGCTGGGAGTCTTCAGCCAGCCAGTGCTGGACCATCGCCGGGTCGATCATCTGCGCGGCGTAGATCAGGAAGATCGGCAGCATGCAGAAGGTCAGGTAGCAGCAGGCACCGGTCATGGTGGCGCGCGAGGCGATCTTCTCGGTCTTGGCCGACATCACGCGGGCATACACGTCCTGCTGCGGGATCGAGCCGAACATCATGGTCACCGCCGCACCGAGGAAGGCGACGATGTCCTTGGCCGAGGTGCCGTGCAGGAAGGTGAACTTGCCTTCGCTGGCCGCGTGGCTAATCACGTTGACCGGGCCGCCGGCCATGCCGCCAATCAGCCAGACCAGGTAGAACAGGCCGGCGACGATGATGATCATCTGCAGGAAGTCGGTCAGCGCCACGGACCACATACCGCCGAACAGGGTGTGCAGCAGCACGATCACGGTGCCGATGATCATGCCCTGGGTGGTGGTGATGCCGCCGTCGGAGAGTACGCTGAAGACCACGCCCAGCGCGGTGATCTGCGCGGCGACCCAGCCCATGTAGGAAATGATGATCACCAGGCTGGTGAAGATTTCCACGTGCTGGCCGAAGCGCTTGCGGAAGAAGTCACCGATGGTCAGCAGGTTCAGGCGATAGAGTGGACGGGCGAAGATCATGCCCACCAGCATCAGGCAGCCGAACGAGCCGAACGGGTCTTCGATGATCCCGGCGAAGCCTTCTTCGAGGAAGGTGGCGGGAATGCCCAGCACGGCTTCGGAGCCGAACCAGGTGGCGAAGACCATGGTGACGACGAGGGGGAAGGACATGCTTCGGCCGGCAGCCGCGTAGTCCGAGGAATTGTGTACGCGGGTGGTAGCGTAGAAACCGACAGCTACGGTGATCAGCAGATACACCGCTACAAACCAGATCAGCATTTGTTCGTTCCGTTGGCTCGCCGCGAACCGCGCCGCCGGGGACGAACCCGGGCAGAGGTGCCGCGACTGACAAGTTGTTTTTGTTGTGTTGCGCGGCAGCGGGTTATCCGGTGCACCAGGCAGGGGGAGCCGGAGAAACGTAACCAGTTGCGTCAACGGGCCGCAGTCTGCCAAATCCGTCAAATATGTCAAACACTTGAATCGTTCATGAGTAAAAAAAATTACATCTCCGGACGGATGGTGCGCTTAAAGGATTGATTTGATTGGCTGCTAACGATTCTGGATGACCAAATAGTCGATTATTTTTTACGACCCCTGTTTGATAAGCAGAACATCCTCCAAGGCGCTAGGCTCTTGGCTCAGGGCATTGCCGAAGGACACTCATGTTCGATCATCCCGACCTCGCGCAATTGCTTTCCAGCTACGGCTATCTGGCACTGTTCGTCGGCTGCCTGCTGGAGGGCGAGACCATGCTCCTGCTGGCCGGCCTCGCGGCGCATCAGGGGCTGATGGGCTTTGTGCCGGTGCTGTTCTGGGGCTGTGTCGGCGGCACCTGCGGCGACCAGTTGCTGTACTGGGCCGGCCGCCGCGCCGGAGGGCGGGCGCTGCCCTGGCTGCAGCGGCGCGGCCTGGCGGTGGAGCGGGTGACCGGGCTGATCGAGCGCCATCCGCTGCTGGCGATCTTCGCCGTGCGCTTTCTCTACGGCATGCGCCTGGCCGGGCCGCTGCTGATCGGCGCCAGCCGCGTGGCGCCGCTGCGTTTCCTGCTGATCAACCTGCTCGGTGCGTTCTGCTGGGCGCTGCTGTTCGCCGTCGCCGGCTACTGGGCCGGGCAGGTGCTGGAGAGCTGGCTCGGCAACCTGAAGCCCTACCGGCTGCCGATCCTGCTCGGGGTGGTGCTGCTGGGCGTTGGCTTCGAACTCTGGCGGCGCCGGCGTGCGCGGTCTTCCTCCCATTCGCCCCGCCGATAGGCGGCGCCTTGATGCAGAGCGGTTTGGATTCGCGCCCATGGCGATTAGAATTGCCGCTCTTTCGTTCAAGGATGCAGTCATGAGCCTCTACCAGCCCGGCATTCTCGCCACCCCGGTTCCCGCCCACGCCCGCCACCTGTTCTTCGACCTGACCTCGCTGCAGGACCTGCCGGCCGCCCTGGATCGCCTGGTGCAGTTCGCCGATGGCCAGGCGGCCGTCGTCGGTTTCGGCGAGTCGCTGGTGCGCGCGCTCGGCCGTGGCATCGATGGGCTGCGCGAGTTCCCGGCGATTGCCGGCGTCGGCGTGGACAACCCGTCGACCCCGCATGCCCTGTGGGTCTGGTTGCGCGGTGAGGAGCGCGGCGAACTGCTGCTGCGCACCCAGCAATTGCAGGCGCTGCTGGCACCGGCGCTGGAGCTGGCATCGCTGACCGAAGCCTTCCGCCATGGCGACGGCCATGACCTGACCGGCTACGAGGACGGCACCGAGAATCCGCAGGATGACGACGCCATCGCCGCCGCCATCGTCGACAACGGCGTGGACGGCCTGGCCGGCGGCAGCTTCGCCGCCATCCAGCAGTGGCGTCACCAGCTGCAGGATTTCGCCACGCTGCCCCAGGCCGAGCGTGACGACATCATGGGCCGTCGCCTGAGCGACAACGAGGAGCTGGAGGACGCGCCGGAATCCGCCCACGTCAAGCGCACCGCCCAGGAGAGCTTCGACCCCGAGGCCTTCATCGTGCGCCGTTCCATGCCCTGGACCCACGGCCAGGACGCCGGCCTGATGTTCCTTGCCTTCGGCTGCACCCTCGACGCCTTCGAGGCACAACTGCGCCGCATGAGCGGTCTGGAAGATGGCATCACCGATGCGCTGTACCGCTTCAGTCGCCCGCTCACCGGCGGCTACTACTGGTGCCCGCCGCGCAAGGATGGGGTGCTGGACCTGCGTGCGCTGCTCGGCTGATCTGCCGCTGCACGCCGTAAGCCCCGCCATTGAGCGGGGCTTTTTTGTGGGCGCTGCGCGCCCATTTCGTGGATGAGATCCGCTCCTGCAGGTGATGCGGCGTGCTCTTCGTAGGGGCAACTATCTTTTTCCCGAAAGTCTGTGCCTGTGTTTCCCCCTCACCCCAGCCCTCTCCCTAGGGGAGAGGGGGCAGATTGTGCCGGCTGACGCTAAAGTTTCATCCTGCACCGTACGGTCCCCTCTCCCTTTGGGAGAGGGTTAGGGTGAGGGCAGGTCCTCGCGCAGGACTTCATGCAGGAGCGGCCATGCCCGCAGCCAGCATGGCACTGGCTGACCGGCCACCACCAATGGCCCCCCGATCTTCCCCGGAATTGGCGGTTGGCCCTCACCCCCGCCGGGCGTAGCGTGGACTCATCCAGTCACTCTCCGAGGAACCCGCCATGCCCGCAGCCCCTTCCCTGAAACTCCTGATCACAGGCCTCGCCCTGGCCCTGAGCCTGCCGGTCTTCGCCCACGGTACGGGTGAAGAGACGGTCGCCACCCAGCAGGAACACAAGCTTCCCGATGCCGCGGGCAAGAAGGGGCTGATGCTCACCGTCTCCTACGAGCCGGGGCAGTCGTCCGGCCCCCACGTGCACAGTGGCTCGGTGTTCGCCTACGTGCTCGAAGGCGCGGTGATCTCCCAGCTGGAAGGGCAGAAACCGGTGACCTACCAGGCCGGCCAGTCCTGGTACGAAGCTCCGAACACGCCGCACCTGGTCTCGCGCAACGCCAGCAACCAGAAACCGGCCAAGTTGCTGGTGTGGATGCTGCTGGACGAGAACGCCCCGGTGCTCACGCCGCTGAAGAAATAAACGCACAAATAAGAACCCCGCCAATCGGCGGGGTTTTTCATTGCAGCGGGTGCGTCATTCCGGTACTGCGCGCCTTGCTTCGTAGGGCGCATAACGCGCCAGCGTTATGCGCCGCAAGGGCCGGCGGATAACCGGTTCCCGGTTATGCGCCCTACGCGGATCAAGCGTCACTCCGTCGCGCCGGGGACCTTGCGCGGGGCCATGAAGAACATCCAGGTCAGCGCCAGGAAGTACATGGTCGGGATCAAGGTGAAGAGGATCGCGTAGTTGTTGTGGGTGACGGTGAGGATGTAGCCGACGATCTGGGTCATGAACATGCCGCCAATCGCCGCGCACATCCCGCCGAAGCCGAACACCGTGCTCATCATGTGCTTGGGCGTGTAGTCCATCACCAGGCTCCAGATGTTCGCCGTCCAGGCCTGGTGCGCGCCCACCCCCAGGGCGATGGCGGCCACGGCGATCCACAGGCCGCTGGCCCTGGCGGCGAAGATCACGCCGATGATCGCGCAGGCGCAGATGAGCATCGACAGCAGGCGCGCGTTGATGGCCTTCATGCCGCGGCCGATCAGCCAGGACGACAGGATGCCGCCACCGATGCTGCCGAAGTCCGCGGTCAGCCAGATCAGCATCAGCGGGATGCCCATCTGCGTGACGCTGATGCCCAGGCCGTATTGCTGGTTGAGGAAGGGCGGCAGCCAGTAGAGGTAGAACCAGAACACCGGTGCGGTCAGCGAAAGGGCCAGGGCGAAGGCCCAGGTACCGCGCATGCGCAGGATGGCGGAGAAGGGTACGCGCTCGGCCGGCGGCTCGTCGGCTGCCTGGATGTAGTCCAGCTCGCTCTGCTTCACCGTCGGGTGTTCTTCGGGGTTGAAGTACTTCAGGCTCCACAGCACTACCCAGACGAAACCCAGCGCGCTCATGCACAGGAACGCCGCCTGCCAGCCCCAGGCCGCGAGGATCAGCGGCAGCAGCGCGGGAGTGAGCATGGCGCCGACGTTGGTGCCGGCATTGAAGATGCCGGTGGCGACGGCGCGCTCGCCGGCCGGGAACCACAGGCGCGTGGTCTTCACGCAGGCCGGGTAGTTGGCCGCCTCGGTCAGCCCGAGGATGAAGCGGCAGATCATGAAGCCGGCCGCCGAACTGGCCAGCCCGTGGGCGCCGGTGGCGAAGCTCCACAGCAGCACGGCGAAGAAGAACGCGCGCTTCACGCCGATGCGGTCGATCAGCCGGCCCTGCAGCACGAAGCCGATGGCATAGCCGACCTGGAACCAGAAGTTGATGTTGGCGTAGTCCATGGCCGTCCAGGCCATTTTCTCGGCGAGAATCGGCTGCATCACGCCCAGGGCGGCGCGGTCGATGTAGTTCAGGGTGGTGGCGAAGAACACCAGGGCGAGCATGCCCCAGCGGACCTTGCCGACGGCCATGGCGCCACGCACCTTGCCGAAGAAGGAGGAACCGTGCGGAGCGACGGCGGCGAGGGGAGCGGATTGCGTATGGATCATGATCGGGGCCATCCGTTATGGGGCTGGCGTGCAGCCCTGAGAATTATTGTCGTGTCGCAAGCCGAATGCGTGCTCCACCGCCGGGCGGCGAGGAGGGCAGGAAGGCTTGCGCTGGCTGGCGGAAATCAGTGCGCGCGGCAGTGGCCGAGCAGCGGACACAGGCCTGGCATCAGGCGGGCCAGGCGAGTCTGCGGATAGGGGACGGAGGCGGCGGGGCGAGGTTGAGGTACGTACATGAGCAGTTACCCGTTCTTGAAATTGTTATGGATGACACGCAGGCCATCTCGCAGCGGCGGGTGCATCTCCTCCAGACAAGGGCAGGCGCCTGGGGAGCGGCCGGATTGCGTCGGCGTGGCTAAATGTTGAGCAGAGGCCGGAACCGGGTCAATTCGATAAACGGCCTTCCGTTCGGTAATCGAACACAAAACTAACCAGTTAGTACACTTTAAATTGCTGCGCGCCCCGGCCGCCAGAATAATCGATCCAGGCCGGGGACCCTTCCGACAAGCACCCTCACCACGCCCGGCAGGAGTCAGAAGATGCAGCGTTCGATCGCCACCGTTTCCCTCAGCGGGACCCTGCCGGACAAGCTCGAAGCCATCGCCGCCGCCGGGTTCGACGGCGTGGAAATCTTCGAGAACGATCTCCTCTACTACGGCGGCAGCCCCCGCGACGTGCGCCGGTTGTGCGAAGGCCTCGGCCTGGCGATCACCCTGTTCCAGCCGTTCCGCGACTTCGAGGGCTGCCGCCGCGACCGCCTGCCGCGCAACCTCGACCGCCTGGAGCGCAAGTTCGACCTGATGCAGGAGCTGGGCACCGACCTGGTGCTGATGTGCAGCAACGTCGCCGCCGACTCCCTCGGCGAGCGCAAATTCCTCCTCGAAGACCTCGGCCTGGCCGCCGAGCGCGCCGGCGCCCGTGGCCTGCGCGTGGGTTACGAGGCGCTGGCCTGGGGCCGCCACGTGAACACCTGGCAGCAGGTCTGGGACCTGGTGCGCGAGGTGAATCATCCGGCGCTGGGCGTGATCCTCGACAGCTTCCACACCCTCTCGCTGAAGGGCGACCCGGCCGGCATCGCGCAGATTCCGGGGGAGAAGATCTTCTTCGTGCAGATGGCCGACGCGCCGATCCTGGCCATGGACGTGCTGGAGTGGAGCCGGCACTTCCGCAACTTCCCCGGCCAGGGCGAGTTCGACCTGGCGGGCTTCCTCGCGCCGATCCTGAAAAGCGGCTATCGCGGCCCGCTGTCGCTGGAGGTCTTCAACGATGGCTTCCGCGCCGCGCCGCCGCGCGCCAATGCCGCCGACGGCCTGCGCTCGCTGCTCTATCTCGAAGAGAAGACCCGCGCCCGACTGGAGCGCGAAGGCCTGTCGCAGGAACAGCTGGACTGCCTGTTCGCGCCACCGCCGGCCGGTCAGCTGGACGGTGTGGAATTCCTCGAATTCGCCGTCGACGAAGCCCTCGGCGCGCGCCTGGGCAACTGGCTGGAGCGCCTGGGCTTCGCCCGCGCCGGCGAACACCGCTCCAAGGCGGTGAGCCTGCTGCGCCAGGGCGACATCAACATCGTGCTCAATACCGAACCCTATTCCTTCGGCCACAGCTTCTTCGAGGCCCACGGCCCGTCGCTGTGCGCCACCGCGTTGCGGGTGCGTGACGCCGCCAGTGCCCTGGAGCGGGCGCAGGCCTACAAGGGGCAGCCGTATCGCGGGCTGGTCGGCCCCAACGAACGGGAGATTCCCGCCGTGCGCGCGCCGGACGGCAGTCTCATCTACCTGGTGGAAGAACGCGCCGCCGGGCAGACCATCTATGACGTGGACTTCCGCCTCGACCCGGCTGCGCAGCCCAGCGGCAAGCTGCAACGCATCGACCACATGGCCATGGCGTTGCCGGCGGATGGCCTGGACAGCTGGGTGCTGTTCTACAAGGGGCTGTTCGACTTCGAGGCCGACGATGAAGTGGTGCTGCCCGACCCCTACGGCCTGGTGAAGAGCCGCGCCCTGCGCAGCGCCAACGGCAGCGTGCGCCTGCCGCTGAACATCTCGGAGAACCGCAACACCGCCATCTCCCATGCGCTGTCCAGCTATCGCGGCTCCGGCGTGCACCACATCGCCTTCGCCTGCGAGGACATCTTCGCCGAGGTGGAGCGGGCCAAGGATGCCGGGGTACCGCTGCTGGAAATCCCGCTCAACTACTACGACGACCTGGCCGCGCGCTTCGACTTCGACGACGAGTTCTTGAGCGAGCTGGCCTACTTCAACGTGCTCTACGACCGCGACGCCAATGGCGGCGAGCTGTTCCACGTGTACACCGAGCCGTTCGAGGAGCGCTTCTTCTTCGAAATCATCCAGCGGCGCGGCGGCTACACCGGCTATGGCGCGGCTAACGTCGCCGTGCGCCTGGCGGCCATGGCCCAGGCGCGCAACGGCACCACGCGCCGGCCGCGCACCTAGGTCGGCATCGTGCTTGGCCTCGGGTGCGCTCGGGTCGCATAATCCGCGCACCTACCAGTGCATAGCAGGCGCCTTGGCGCCTGCCGAACGAAAGCCGAGCCCATGACCGACAGCGCCACCCAGCCGACCCCCGCCGACACCGCGCGCCGGGGGCGCAAGAACAACCCGGAGAAGACCCGCGAAGACATCCTCCAGGCGGCCATCGTCGAGTTCGTCCAGCAGGGCCTTTCCGGCGCGCGGGTGGACGCCATCGCCGAGCGCATGAACACCTCGAAGCGGATGATCTACTACTACTTCGGCAGCAAGGAGCAGCTCTACCAGGCGGTGCTGGAGAAGCTCTACGGGGACATCCGCGGCACCGAGCAGACCCTGCACCTGGCCGAGCTGGAACCGCTGGAGGCCATGCGCCGGCTGGTGGACTTCACCTTCGACCACCACGATCACAACGTCGACTTCGTGCGTATCGTCTGCATCGAGAACATCCACTACGGCCAGTTCGCCTCGGGCTCGGAAACCATCCGCTCGATGAGCAGCAACATCCTGCGCACCATCGAGGACATCCTCCGTCGCGGTGCCGCCAGCGGCGTGATCCGCGAGGGGCTGCAGGCCATCGACGTGCACATGCTGATCAGCGGGTTCTGCTTCTATCGCGTGTCCAACCGGCACACCGTCGGCTCGCTGTTCCAGATCGAGCTGGAAGACGCGGCGATCAAGGCGCGGCACAAGGAAATGATCATCGAGGCGGTGTTGCGCTACGTGCAGCCGTAAGCTGGGCCGAACGCGTAGGAGCGGGCCATGCCCGCGATTGCATCCGGCGCGTGTCGATCTACCCGGTAATTAATTCTGTGCCACGCCAACGCCGGCCCTGCCGGCGGATCGCGGGCATGGCCCGCTCCTACAGGTTGGAATCGGCGCAGGAGCGTTACATCGCGGCGAAATGCGCCAGCATCCGCTCGGCGTCCGCTTCCACGCCGCTGAACAACTCGAACGCCTTCACCGCCTGGAACACCGCCATGTTGCCGCCATCCAGCGTGCGGCAGCCGAGGCTGCGGGCGTGCTTGAGCAGCTCGGTCTCCAGCGGGAAATAGATGATCTCCGCCACCCACAGGCGCGGGTGCAGCAGCTCCAGCGGCAGCGGCGCGCCGGGCAGCTTGGCCATACCCACCGGGGTGGTGTTGACCAGCCCGTCGGCCTCGGCGACCGCGCCGGCAAGATCATGGCCGACGCGAGCACGCTGGCCGCCAAAATGCGCGTTGAGGTTGTCCACCAGCGCCTGGGCGCGGGCCGCATCCACCTCGAAGATCGTCAGCTGCTGCACGCCTTCGCTGAGCAGCGCGTGGGCCACCGCAGCGCCCGCGCCCCCCGCACCCAATTGCACCACGCGCTCGCGCGGCGCATCGGCGAGATTGCGCCGGAAGCCTTCGGCAAAGCCCAGGCAGTCGGTGTTGTGACCGATGCGCTTGCCGTCTCGCAATACCACGGTGTTCACCGCGCCGATGCCGCGCGCCTCGTCGGACAGTTCGTCCAGCAGCGGAATCACTGCCTGCTTGCAGGGGAAGGTGATGTTCAGCCCGGTGTAGCCCATGCGCTCGGCGGCGGTCAGCAGGTCGGGCAGGGCGCTGGCGTCGACACCGAGGGTGTCCAGGTCGATCAGCCGGTACAGGTAGCGCAGGCCCTGGGCGTCGCCCTCGCGCTCGTGCATGGCCGGGGTGCGCGAAGCCTGGATGCCGGCGCCGATCAGGCCGGCCAGTACGGTGCGTTGTTCGTTCATGGCGCTCACCCTTTCAGTATTTGGAGAAGTGCCGGATGCCGGCGCGATAACCGTCGCTGCCCAGCCCGGCGATGACGCCGACGGCGATGGCGGAAACGAAGGAGTGGTGCCGGAATTCCTCGCGTGCGTGCACATTGGACAGATGCACCTCGATGACCGGCAGTTCCACGGCGGCAAGCGCATCGCGGATGGCCACCGAGGTGTGGGTCCAGGCCGCCGGGTTGATCAGGATGCCGGCGCAGCGGCCGCGTGCCTGGTGGATCCAGTCGATCAGCTGGCCTTCGTGGTTGGTCTGCCGGAAGTCGATCTCCAGGCCGTACTCGGCGCCGGTGCGCTCGCAGAGCGCGGCGATGTCGTCGAGGGTCTCGTGGCCGTAGGTGGCCGGCTCGCGGGTGCCCAGCAGATTGAGATTGGGGCCGTTGAGCACGAGGAGGGTGTGAGGCATGAGGGTGGGTGGCTCCGTTGTTATATGGCCACGATAAAAGGCCTGTGGGAGCAAAATGTACCAAATAGTTAATTTGGTCAATGGAGGGGGTGAGCGGTTTAGCCTAGAAGTATGTGATGATTCAGCCGGCATCAGGCAGCCAAAATCGGCGAATTTGGCGTCAGTTGGCATGTAATGAAAGTGGCCGTCGGCGCGACATTCTGTGCGGTGATCGCCCGTGGCGGCGGACTTTGTCCGCCTATCGTGGGCAAGGCCCGCTCCTACGAGATCAAGAGCCCCTCACCCTAACCCTCTCCCGGAGGGAGAGGGGATCGTTCGGTGCAGGATGAAGTCGTCGTATCAGCCGGCTCGGACTGCTCCCTCTCCTGGGGGAGAGGGCTGGGGTGAGGGGAGGCCCAAACTCAACACTCACAGGATGTAGGGCGAATCACGCGCAGCGTTATCCGCCAAAGCCCGCGGCGGATAACCCGTTCCGGGTTATGCGCCCTACGATGCTGTAGGAGCGGACCTTGTCCGCGAATGGCGGGCATGGCCCGCCCCAAAAGCGGTGGGTGCCCGCGCAAAACCTTCGGGCAAAAAAAGACCCGCCATTCGGCGGGTCAGCGAGGGGACGTCGGATCAGATATGCAGGGCATGCCCCAGCGCGCGCAGCGCCGCTTCCTGCACCGCCTCGCCCAGGGTCGGGTGGGCGTGGATGGTGCCGGCGATGTCTTCCAGGCAGGCGTTCATCTCCAGCGACTGCACGAAGGCCGTGGACAGCTCGGAAACCGCCTTGCCCACGGCCTGCCAGCCGAGGATCAGGTGGTTGTCCTTGCGTGCCACCACGCGGACGAAGCCGTCATTGGATTCCAGGGTCATGGCGCGGCCGTTGGCGGCGAACGGGAAGGTTGCCGTCAGCACCTCATGGCCGGCGGCTTTCGCCTGCTCCGGCGAGAGGCCGACCACCACCACTTCCGGATCGGTGAAGCACACCGCCGGGATCGCCGTGGGGGTGAAGGCGCGGCGCTTGCCGGCGATGATCTCGGCGACCATCTCGCCCTGGGCCATGGCGCGGTGGGCCAGCATGGGCTCGCCGGCGATGTCGCCGATGGCCCAGACATTGCGCATGGACGTCTTGCACTGCTCGTCGATCTTCACCGCGCGGCCGTTCATGTCCAGGCTCAGGCTTTCCAGGTTCCAGCCCGTGGCATTGGGATGGCGGCCGACGGCGACCAGTACCTGGTCGGTCTCGATCACCCGTTGCGAGCCGGCGCCATCCTGCACGCGCAGGCCTTTGCCGTCCGGCTCCAGGCCCATCACGCTGTGGCCGAGGTACAGCTCGATGCCCAGCTTGCGCAGCGCATTGGCCACCGGCTTGGTCAGTTCCTCGTCATAGGTCGGCAGGATGCGCGGCTGCGCTTCCACCACCGTGACTTCCACGCCGAGCTTGCAGTACGCGGTTCCCAGTTCCAGGCCGATATAGCCGCCGCCGACTACCGCCAGGCGCTTGGGCAGTGCCTTGGGCGCCAGGGCTTCGGTGGAGGAGATGACGTTGCCGCCGACCGGCAGGAAGGGCAGCTCAACGGACTTGGAACCGGCCGCCAGCAGCAGGTGCTCGGTGTGGATGTGCTGGGTGCCGCCTTCGGTGAGGTCGACCTCGACGGTCTTGCCGTCAACGATCTTCGCCCAGCCGTGCACCACGGTGACGCCGTGCTTCTTCAACAATGCGGCGACGCCGGTGGTCAGGCGGTCGACGATGCCGTCCTTCCATTCCACGGTGCGCTGGATGTCGATGCTCGGTGCCTGCACGCTGATACCCAGCGGCGACTTGCCGGCGAACTCGCGGGCTTTCAGGTATTCCTCGGCGGCGTGGATCAGCGCCTTGGAGGGGATGCAGCCGATGTTCAGGCAGGTGCCGCCGAGAGAGGCGCCTTCCACCAGCACGGTGCGGATGCCCAGTTGGCCGGCGCGGATCGCCGCGACATAGCCGCCGGGGCCGCCACCGATCACCAGCAGGGTGGTTTCGAGAGTCTGGTTCTGTTTCACGGTTAGGCTCCAGTGACCGCGTGGGCCGTCAGTCGATGAACAGGGTGGCGGGATGTTCGAGCAGGGCGCGTACGGCCTGGATGAAGGCCGCCGCGTCCATGCCGTCGACCACCCGGTGATCGAAGGACGAGGACAGGTTCATCATCTTGCGCACCACGACCTGCCCGTTGACCACCATGGGCCGCTCGACCATGCGGTTGACCCCGACGATGGCCACTTCCGGATGGTTGATCACCGGCGTGCTGACGATGCCGCCGAGCGCGCCGAGGCTGCTCAGGGTGATGGTCGAGCCGGAGAGTTCCTCGCGGCTGGCCTTGCCGTGGCGCGCGGCCTCGGCCAGGCGTGCCACTTCCGCGGCGTTGCCCCACAGGTCGCGGGATTCGGCGTTGCGCAGCACCGGCACCATCAGGCCGGCGTCGCTCTGGGTGGCGACACCCAGGTGCACGGCGCCGTAGCGGGTGATCACGTCGGCCTCGTCGTCATAGCGCGCATTGAGCTGCGGGAAGTCGCGCAGGGCGACGACCAGGGCGCGGGCAATGAACGGCAGCAGGGTGAGCTTGCCGCGCGCGGCGGCGTGCTTGGCATTGAGGTGGACGCGCAGGGCTTCCAGGTCGGTGACGTCGATTTCCTCGACGTAGCTGAAGTGCGGGATGCGCCGCTTGGCCTCGGCCATCTTCTTCGCGATCATGCGGCGCAGGCCAATCACCGGGATCTGGTGCTCGTCGTGGCGCGCGGCATAGCCGGAGGCGATGGTGGCGCCGCCGTGTTCCAGGTAGTGCTCCAGGTCCTCGTGGGAAATGCGCCCGGCCGGGCCGCTGCCCTGCACGAACTGCAGCTCCACGCCCAGGTCGCGGGCGCGCTGGCGCACCGCCGGGGAGGCCAGCGGCTTCTCGCCCGGTGCACGGCGCGGGGCCGGCGTCGGGGCAGGGCGGGTGGCCGGGGCGACCGGCTTGCTCTCGGCGCGGGGCGCGGGTTTGGGCGCTTCGGCGACGGGAGCCGGCTTGGCTTCCGGCTTGGCTGCCGGAGCTTCTTCGTGGGCCTTGGGCTGCGCGGCCTCCTTGAGGTTGCCCTGGCCTTCCACTTCCAGGCGGATCAGCTCGCCGCCCACGGCCATCACCTGGCCCGGAACGCCGCCCAGGGCGAGGATCTTGCCGGCCACGGGGGAGGGAATCTCCACCGTTGCCTTGTCAGTCATGACTTCCGCCAGCAGCTGGTCCTCATGGACCTCATCGCCGACCTGGACGTGCCACTCCACCAGCTCGACTTCGGCGATGCCTTCGCCGATGTCCGGCATCTTGATGATGTGAGTGCCCATTCAGACCTCCATGGCGCGTTTGAAGGCCGCGCCGACGCGCGCCGGCCCGGGGAAGTAGTCCCATTCCTGGGCGTGCGGGTAGGGGGTGTCCCAGCCGGTCACGCGCGCGATGGGGGCTTCGAGGTGGTGGAAGCAGTTTTCCTGGACCAGCGACATCAGCTCGGCGCCGTAGCCGCAGGTGCGGGTGGCCTCGTGGACGATGACGCAGCGGCCGGTCTTTTTCACCGACTCGACGATGGTGTCCAGGTCCAACGGCCAGAGGCTGCGCAGGTCGATGATCTCGGCGTCGATGCCGGTCTCCTCGGCGGCGGTCTGGGCCACGTAGACGGTGGTGCCGTAGGTCAGCACGGTCAGTTCGGAGCCGGGGCGGGCGATGGCGGCCTTGTCCAGCGGCACGCTGTAGTAGCCTTCCGGCACCTGGCTGGCCGGGTGCTTGGACCAGGGCGTCACCGGGCGGTCGTGGTGGCCGTCGAACGGACCGTTATACAGGCGCTTGGGTTCGAGGAAGATCACCGGGTCGTCGTTCTCGATGCAGGCGATCAGCAGGCCCTTGGCGTCGTACGGGTTGGACGGCATGACGGTACGCAGGCCGCAGACCTGGGTGAACATCGCCTCCGGGCTCTGGCTGTGGGTCTGCCCGCCGTAGATGCCGCCGCCGCAGGGCATGCGCACCACCATGGGCACGGTGAAGTCGTTCACCGAGCGGTAGCGGATGCGCGCCGCCTCGGACACCAGCTGGTCGGTGGCCGGGTAGACGTAGTCGGCGAACTGGATTTCCACCACCGGGCGCAGGCCGTAGGCGCCCATGCCGACGGCGGCGCCGATGATGCCGCTCTCGGAGATCGGCGCGTCGAACACCCGTGAGGTGCCGTATTTCTTCTGCAGGCCTTCGGTGCAGCGGAACACGCCGCCGAAGTAGCCCACGTCCTGGCCGAACACCACTACGTTGTCGTCACGTTCGAGCATCACGTCCATGGCCGAGCGCAGGGCCTGGATCATGGTCATGCTGGTGACCGCCTGGGCGTTCTCGTGTTGCTGGTTCACGGCATTCATACCCCGAGCTCCTGGCGCTGCCGGCGCAGGTGTTCCGGCAGGTCCTTGTAGACGTCGTCGAACAGGTTGGCGGCGCTGAACACGTGGCCGTCCACGAGCGAACCGTGGCGTTCGGCCTGTTTCTGCGCGGCGATCACTTCGGCTTCCAGCTCCTTCTGCAGCGCTTCCTGCTGCTCGTCGGACCAGATGCCGAGGGCGATCAGGTGCTGCTTCAGGCGGGCGATCGGGTCGCCCAGGGGGAAGTTGGTCCAGTCGTCGGCCGGGCGGTACTTGGACGGGTCGTCCGAGGTCGAGTGCGGGCCGGCGCGATAAGTGACCCACTCGATCAGGCTCGGGCCGTGACCACGGCGGGCGCGCTCGGCGGCCCACTGCGAGGCGGCGTAGACGGCGAGGAAATCGTTGCCGTCGACCCGCAGCGAGGCGATGCCGCAGCCCACGCCACGGTTGGCGAAGGTGGTGCCTTCACCGCCGGCGATGGCCTGGAAGGTGGAGATCGCCCACTGGTTGTTGACCACGTTGAGGATTACCGGCGCGCGGTACACGTGGGCGAAGGTGAGGGCGGTGTGGAAGTCGGATTCGGCGGTGGCGCCGTCGCCGATCCAGGCGGACGAGATCTTGGTGTCGCCCTTGATCGCCGAGGCCATGCCCCAGCCGACGGCCTGGATGAACTGGGTGGCGAGGTTGCCGGAAATCGAGAAGAAACCCTTCTCGCGGCTGGAGTACATGATCGGCAGCTGGCGGCCCTTGAGCGGGTCCTGCTCGTTGGAGAGCAGCTGGCAGATCATGTCCTTGAGCGGGTAGTCGCGGGTGATCAGGATGCCTTGCTGACGGTAGGTCGGGAAGGTCATGTCGCCGTCGCGCAGGGCCATGGTGTGGGCGGTGGCGATGGCCTCTTCGCCCAGGCACTGCATGTAGAAGGACATCTTCTTCTGGCGCTGGGCGGTGAGCATGCGTGCGTCGAAGATGCGCGTCTTGAGCATCAGGCGCATGCCGCGCAGCAGCTGCTCGTGGCTCAGGTCCGGGGCCCAGGGGCCGACGGCGTTGCCCTGGTCGTCGAGCACGCGCACCAGGCTGAAGGCCAGGTCGGTGGTCTGCGCGGGTTCGACGTCGATGGCGGGCTTGCGCACCTCGCCGGCGGGCGACAGGTGCAGGTAGGAGAAGTCGGTCTTGCAGCCCGGGCGTCCGGTGGGTTCGGGGACGTGCAGGCGGAGCGGAGCGTAGTCGGTCATGGCGGGTCTCCAGTTGTGATCGTGGGTGTGGATCAGCGAACGGAAGAGGCCGTGCCTGGCGGGCGCACCCGGCCGGGTAAGGCTACGGTGCGGGTGCCGCGCGGGGTCGCGTGGCGGGTGGTGACATCACTCATGGTGAGGTCCTCGGTTGTTGTAGTTGTGGTTTCAGTATAGGTGTGACCGATTGGTTTTTTGCTCCAAATTGACTAGTTCCGAGCTTACGGATTAGTGTGTTTGCACCATAAAAACAACCACTTGTAGTACCGAGCAAAATGGCTGATCTAGACCGCACCGACCTGAAAATCCTCCGCGCCCTGGCCGACGATGGCCGCCTGTCCTGGCGCGATCTCGCGCAGAAGATCGGCCTGTCGCTGACCCCGACCCTGCGCCGGGTGCGCCGGCTGGAGGACGAGCACTACATCCAGGGCTACTTCGCCCGGCTGGACGAGGAACGCCTGTCCGGCGGCATGAGCGTGTTCGTCTCGGTGTCCCTGGAAAAACAGACCGGCGATTACCTCGCGCGGTTCGAGGAACGCATCGTCCAGGCGCCCCAGGTGATGAGCTGCTTCCAGATGACCGGGGATGCGGATTACGTGCTGCGGGTGGTGGTAAAGGACCTGTCGGCGTATCAGCTGTTCCTGACCAATACGCTGACGCAGATTCCGGGGGTGGCGGGGATCAAGTCGGCGTTTGCGTTGAAGTCGGTGATGTTGCGGTCGGCGCCGCCGATCTAGCCGGAAGCCATGGCGCGGCGTCGGGCCTTTCGCGGATAAGATCCGCTCCTACGAAAGCAGCGCCGGATTCCACCTGTAGGAGAGACGGGGCGTCTAGCCCTTGTCCGAGAATCCGTCCGGCCCATTGCGAGCCCTCTGGCTGACTGTAAGAGCAACAGCCTTCTTGGAGACTCGTGCCAGTGCATGCCCTCACCCCAACCCTCTCCCCGAGGGAGAGGGGGCAGATCGTGCCGGCTGATGTCGCGGTTTCATCCTTCACTGAACGGTCCCCTCTCCCCTTGGGAGAGGGTTAGGGTGAGGGCCGACCCGAGCGCAGGAGTTTCCCTGTAGGAGAGACGGGGGCGCCTAGCCCTTGTCCGCGAATCCTTCCGGTCCATCGCGGGCCTTCCGGCTGAGCGCAGGACAAGCCGACATTGTTGCGTAACCTGAAGAAATCCATTGCCGAAGCCGCTCTGTGTCCCGAGCGGCACTTCGACTAGATTTAATGGCTGTGGGCCACGATCGACGCGACCCGCGTGATCCCCGAGGTGCCTGCCATGAAATCCACTCTTTCCCTTCTGTTCGCCGTCCCCGCCGTGCTGCTTTCCCTCTCTGCTTTCGCCGATGAAGCGCCGGTCTACCAGTACGGCATGCCGCTGGACGTGGCCAAGGTGCTGCGCATCGAGCAGCCCAACGAACTCTGCGAAGTCAGCCTGGCCACCATGACCTATCTGGACTCCCACGGGCAGGTCCATTCCGTGCGCTACCTGCGCCAGACCGAGAAGTGCAGCGACGTCTGAGGCCGTTTCCGCCGGTGGTGAGTCCCGCTCAACGGTAGGAACTCAAGTCAGGGTTTCGTCAGTTTTGGTGCGAAAAAGCTGCGCCGCGCCCCGAAAATCCGCACAATGCACATTTGAGCTATCTTGAAACGCCGTTACACCCACCGGAAGTGTGCATTGTGAACAGTTCACAATGTTCCACATGCTCAAAATTTCCGCGTCGTTCCTGATTGGCTTTTCCGGCCCGCTATTTGCGTTGGCCGGGAGTCTTCAACCAATCCTCGCGGAGATCCCCCACGATGAGTTCCCCCAGTGAATTCCCCCTGAGCGCGACGCCCAGGGAAGGGCGCAAGGGCCTGCTGCCCATCGCCATGGTCCTGTTCAGCTTCACCTTCTTCACCGGTACCATGTTCGCCGGCGGCAAGATCGGCATGGCCTTCGACTTCGTCGACATGCTCTGGGTCGCCTTCATCGGCAACGTGCTGCTCGCCCTCTACGCCGCCGCCCTGGGCCTGATCGCCTCGCGCAGCGGCCTGAACACCGTGCTGATGGGCCGCTTCTGCTTCGGCGAGCGCGGCAGCAAGCTGTCCGACTTCCTCCTCGGCTTCGCGGAACTGGGCTGGTACGCCTGGGGCACCGCCACCGTGGCCATCGTGCTGGTGAAGATGCTGTCGTTGCCGGAATGGCTGAACATCCCGCTGATGGTGGTGTTCGGCCTGCTGTTCTCGGTCACCGCGATCATCGGCTTCAAGGGCCTGGACATCATGTCCCGCGTGTCGGTGCCGTTGATGTTCATCCTGCTGGTGGCGTCCATGGTTATCGCCACCGGCCACGCCGGCGGCTGGAGCGGCCTGCTGGCGAAGGAGCCGAGCCAGACCCTGACCTTCTCCGCCGCCGTGACCATGGTCTTCGGCACCTTCGCCAGCGGCGCGACCCAGGCCACCAACTGGACCCGCATGGCCCGCAGCGGACGCATCGCGGTGATCGCCAGCGTGGTCGCCTTCCTCATCGGCAACGGCCTGATGATCGTCGCCGGCGCCTGGTGCGCCATCGTCTACCAGAACGCCGACATCGTCGAAGTGATGGTGCTGCAGGGCCTGTCCTTCGCCGCGGTGATCATGCTCTGCCTGAACCTGTGGACCATCCAGGGCCCGACCATCTACAACGTCTCCGCCGCCGCCTGCCACCTGGTGCGCAGCGAGCGCCGCCGCAGCATGACCCTGCTGGCCGCCGGCATCGGCATCATCCTCGCCATCGGCGGCATGTACGAATGGCTGATCCCGTTCCTGGTGCTGCTGGGCTCGATCATCCCGCCGTTGGGTGGCGTGATCATGGCGGACTACTGGTACCGCAACCGCGGCGAATACCCGGCGCTGGTGGGCAGCCACATCCCGGCGTTCAACGTTTCGGGCCTGGTGTCCTACGCGGTGGGCGCGGGCCTGGCCTACGCTTCGCCGTGGATCGCGCCGCTGGTGGGCATCGCCGCATCGGCCCTGTGCTACATCGTCCTCACCGAAGTCACCCGCGCCCGCGCGCCGGTGGCCGAGCCGCGCGCTTGAGCCTGAGCGTCGAGGAAATCCTCCGCTTGCCGGGGCTGGAAAGCCTCGCGCTGCGGGCCGGCGCGCGCAACCTGCATCGCAGCGTGCGCTGGTCCTACGTGGCGGAGAACGTCGGCATCGCCGACTGGGTGATGGGCGGCGAGCTGGTGTTCGTCACCGGCATCAACCACAGCCGCGACGAAGCCAACCTGCTGCAGCTGGTGCGCGAAGGCGTCGCCAGCGGCATCGCCGGCATCGTCATCCTCACCGGCGACGAGTTCATCCAGCGCATACCGCCCTCCGTGGTACAGCTCGCCGAAGCGGAAGGCCTGCCACTGATCGAGCAGCCCTACGCACTGAAGATGGTCATCGTCACCCACCTGATCGGCACGGCGCTGGTGCAGATGACCCAGGTGAAGACCTCGCGCCGCGACATCCTCGGCCAGCTGCTCAGCGGCGATTACCCGAGCCTGGAGATCGTCCGCCGCCGCGCCCGGTATCTGGAGCTGCCGCTGGAAACGCCGCGCCGCCTGGTGGCGCTGCGGCTTTCGGGCGTCGACGGGCTGTTCCAGCAGCAGGAACCGGAGGAGGCTGAGCGCGCGCTGCAACTGACCCGCCAGCGCCTGCTCGACCATCTGGAGAGCTGGCAGCAGGAACGCCCCGAGCGCCTGCCGGTGGTGATCCAGGGCGACCTGTTCGTCCTGCTGCTGGCGGATGCCGAACGGGCCGAGCTGCACGCGCTGGCTACCGAGTTGCAGCAGGAACTGGCGCCGCTGCGCGCCTATCTCGGATTGTCTGCCCGCGCCCATTCGTGCGCGGAATTCCCCCGCGCGCTGCTCGAAGCCCGCCAGGCGCTGGACGTCGCCGAAGGCATGCAGGCGCCCGCCGGCTTCTGCGACTACCGTGAGCTGGGTGTGCTGCGCCTGCTGCGGGCGATCCCCGATCGCGCGGTGGTCGAGCAGTTCATGAAGGACACCCTCGGCCCGCTCACGGAGCCGGGCCGCAAACAGCCGCAGCTGCTGATCGAGACGCTCGACGCGCTCGTTCAGGAGAACGGCAATGCGCTCAAGGCGGCCCAGCGCCTGGGCATCCACCGCAACACCCTGAACCAGCGGATCGCGCGGATCGAGGCCCTCAGCGGCCAGTCCCTGGACGACGCGCAATTCCGCCTGAATACCTCCGTGGCGCTGCTCATCTGGCGCATGTCCACTGCGCCGCGCCACGAATAGCCTGAAGAGGAAGAAAGAGCCATGAAGATCATCAACGCCTCGCTGCGCAAGCAGACCGGCCTGTTCACCATCCGCTGCGAAGGCGACGTGATTGCCGAGGTCGTGCAGCAAGCCGGCACCGTCGCTGCGAGCGGCGACGACATCGACGCCCGTGGCAACCTCGCCATTGCCCCGCTGGTGGAGCCGCACATCCACCTCGATGCCACCCTGACCGCCGGCGAGCCGGAATGGAACATGAGCGGCACGCTGTTCGAGGGCATCGAGCGCTGGGCGCAGCGGAAGGAAACCATCACACACGAGGACACCAAGTCCCGCGCTCACACCACCATTCGCATGCTGGCCGCCCACGGCATCCAGCACGTGCGCACCCACGTCGACGTGACCGATCCGACCCTGGCCGCGCTCAAGGCCATGGTGGAGGTTCGTGAAGAGGCGCGGCACCTGGTGGACCTGCAGATCGTTGCCTTCCCGCAGGAGGGCATCGAGTCCTACGAGGGCGGCCGCGAGCTGATGGAAGAGGCGATCCGCCTGGGCGCGGACGTGGTCGGCGGCATCCCGCACTTCGAGAACACCCGCGAGCAGGGCGTCAGCTCGATCAAGTTCCTGATGGACCTGGCCGAGCGCACCGGCTGCCTGGTGGACGTGCACTGCGACGAGACCGACGACCCCAACTCGCGCTTCCTCGAAGTGCTCGCCGAGGAAGCCCGTGTGCGCGGCATGGGCGGTCGCGTCACCGCCAGCCACACCACCGCCATGGGCTCCTACGACAACGCCTACTGCTCCAAGCTGTTCCGCCTGCTCAAGCGCTCGGGCATCAACTTCGTCTCCTGCCCGACCGAAAGCATCCACCTGCAGGGCCGCTTCGACACCTTCCCGAAACGCCGTGGCGTGACCCGCGTAGCCGAGCTCGACCGCGCCGGCATGAACGTCTGCTTCGGCCAGGATTCGATCAAGGACCCGTGGTACCCGCTGGGCAACGGCAACATCCTGCGCGTGCTGGATGCCGGCCTGCACATCTGCCACATGATGGGCTTCGAGGACCTGCAGCGCGCGCTCGACCTGGTCACCGACAACAGCGCCCGCGCACTGAACCTGGGTGCTCGCTACGGCATCGCCGTCGGCCGTCCGGCCAACCTGCTGGTGCTGGGGGTGGAGAGCGACTACGAAGCGGTGCGCCAGCAGACCAAGGCGCTGTATTCGATCCGCAACGGCCGCGTGCTGATGAAGCGCGAGCCGGAGAAGGTGGAGCTGGTCGAGGGCTGATCGCTTCGCTCTCCGCAGGGCGCCGGAGTATCTGGTAGGAGCGGGCCATGCCCGCGACCTGCATCGCACGGCTGCATGAGTCGAAACGGCGGAGCTGACCTGTAGGAGCGCCCCATGGGCGCGAATCGCGGGCATGGCCCGCTCCTACGGGAACGGTACGTCTTCCATCCGCGATCTGCGCCATCCCCTTCAGACTTGATACCCACGCACCGGGTGGACAATCTGGATCATTGTCATTCCGTTGCTGTCTACAGGCGCGTCAATGGGCCTCCGCTTGCCTGTCGTTGCCGAAAAGCGCTTATGATTCAAGGCTGTAACTGATCGGGTAGGGCCAATGGAGTCTGCTGTCGAACGCTACAAACGGCTGGTCGCCGAAGCCCTTGCGCGTTATTTCCCCCGTACCACCGAATACCTGCGCGCCGAGCGCGAAGCGGCGCAGCCGCAGCCCCGTGCGCGTGGCAAGGCGAAAGGCGCGACTAAGGCCCCTGCCAAACGCACCCCTAAAGCAAAGAAGGAAGGCGACGCGCCTGCACCCAAGCGCCCGCGAGCACCCGCCGCAGCCGGCATCTACGGCACCGCCAAGGCGCCCGATGAACAGCACGCCCTCGACATGCGCCAGCGCGTGGCCCAGGCCGCCGCCCACGGGGTGGTCAGCCTGCCGTCGGATGAGCAATGGGCGATGATCCTCGCGCCCGAACCGCTGACCCGCATCTTCGCCGGCGCCGGTTCCGGCAAGTCCACCACCCTGGTCCTGCGGGTGGTCTACATGCTCTGCCACCTGGGCATCGAGGCCGAGAAGGTGACGGTGATTTCCTTCACTAACGCCTCCTGCGCGCAACTGCGCGAGCAACTGGTGAAGGTGCTCGGCTACTGGGGCCATTCGTTCGACGCGGCGCAGGCACGGCAGTGCGTGCGCACCTTCCACTCGGCCATGGGCACCCTGGCGAAAGTGGCGCTGAAGAACCCGCGCTGGTTCGAGCAGCTCGATGAGCGCACCCCGGCCGACGAACTGGACAACCCCTTGCTCGCCGGCCGCCTGCGCCCGGCGCAGCAGCGCCTGCTCAAACAGGTCTACCAGCAGTGCTACGCCGATCAGGCCCCGTTCCGCACGCTGGTGCATCAACTCCTCGAACTGCCGCCACCGCCCGAAGCCGGCGAAGACGGCAAGCCGCCACGCATCGGCAAGGCGCCGCTGGATGCCTTCAAGCTGGCCGGCGAGTTCACCGCGCTGCCGCTGTTCGAAGCCTTCTACGCCCAGGCCGGATTCATCGAGAGCATCGGCCTGCGCATCGCTCAGCTGCAGCCGAAAAAACTCGATTGCCCGCCCCGCGAGCGCCAGTTCATCGAAGCGCTGCAACTGTTCTGGGCGGCCTTCGATGCCGCCTTGCAGGAGCAGGGCCTGCTGACCTTCAACCTGGCCTTCCAGCGCCTCACCGACCAGCTTGGCGACGGCAAGCTGCCGGCCGAAGCACTGACCCCGTTCCAGCACCTGCTGATCGACGAGTTCCAGGATGTTTCGCCGCAGATCGTGCAATGGCTGCAGGCGCTGCACCGCGACCTCGCCAAGCGCGGCGAGGCGGTCAGCCTGATGGCCATCGGTGACGACTGGCAGTCCATCTATGCCTGGCGCGGCAGCTCGCCGGAGCTGTTCATGGACTTCGACCGGCACTTCCCCAGCAAGGGCCGGCGCAAGAGCCGCGTGCTGCTGCTGGAGACCAACTACCGCAGCATCGACCCGGTGATCCGCGACGGCGATCGGGTGCTGGCGGGCGTGGCGAACAAGCAGGCCAAGACCTGCCGCGCCTTCAAGTCGGCGGAGGCGGGCGACCATGGGGTGAAGCTGGTGCAGCGCTTCGATGCGCGCAACAACCTGCCGACCCTGCTGGAGGAAATCCGTAAGCAGTGCGAGCACGTCGCCGCGCGCGGTTCGCGGGAGAAGACCGCCGTGCTGCTGCTCAGCCGTCGCAATGAAACCCTGCAGACCATCCTCGGCGAGCTGGACCGCAAGCTGCCGGTGAAGGGCATGACCATCCACCGCGCCAAGGGTTTGCAGGCGGAAGTGGCGATGATCGTCGACGACTGCGCGCCGCCGGAGAAGCACCCGCTCCGCAGCGCGCTGTACGCGGCCTCGGGCTTCTTCGCCAGCAGCTACGACCAGGCCCAGCAGGACGAACAGCTGCGCCTGGCCTACGTGGCGATTACCCGTGGCGTGAGCCGGGTGCTCTGGTTCACCCGCAAGGCGCAGGGGCCGACGGCGATCCTGGCGATGCGGCGTAGCGTGGAAACGGTTCCCGCCTGAGAATCAGTCGTCGCGGGTAAGGACTTCCAGCAGTTCGATCTCGAACAGCAGGTTGGAGTTGGGCTGGATGTGCGCGCCGACCTGGCGCTCGCCGTAGGCCAGGTGCGCGGGCACGAACAGCTTGCGCTTGCCGCCGACCTTCATGCCCATCAGGCCGATATCCCAGCCCTTGATCACGCGACCGGTGCCGATCACGCACTGGAAGGGGCGGCCCTTGTCGTACGACGAGTCGAAGACGGTGCCGTCTTCCAGGGTGCCCTTGTACTGGGTGGTGATCAGGGCGCCCTTGACCACGGCCTTGCCGTCGCCGACGACGATATCTTCGATCTGCAGTTCGCTGCTCATGGCGTTCTCCGGTGATGCGGGTGCGGCATGACCGCCGCGAGGGCGTGGGTTTTCGCAGGATTCGTCGTGGATGGCAAGACGCGCGGTTCAGCCGGCGAGGTTGCGCAACTGGCCGGTGGCCACGCCAATCAGGGTGCGCAGGCCCATTCCCAGTATCACCACCGTGGCGGCGGCCAGCAGGAGCAGCGCCACGCCATTGGTGAACGGCCCCGGTGCGTGAGCCGCGTAACGCAATGCGCAGCCCGCCGCAGCGGCCAGCGGGAAGCCCACCGACCACCAGGCCAGGCGGAACGGGCAATTGCGGGCGAGGTGGCGCAGGCGGCCGACGAGCACCGCCAGCATGAACAGCGAGAGCATGTACAGCGCGCTGGCGAAGCGGTCGACGTCGCCGACGATGCTGACATAGGCGGAAAAACCGACGGCGAAGGGCGCCAGGAGGATCAGCAGAGAGGGTTGCAGGCCGACGCCTAGGGGTTCCTCGAACAGCAGGCGGGAGAGGATCAGGGTGAACAGCGGCACGGCGAAGAACAGTGCCACCGCCAGGGAGAAGAAGGCGATGTCGTCGGTGCCTTCCCACTGCAGCAGCGGCACGGCCAGCGGAATGTCCGCCAGGCCCACCACCGGCACGATCCACGCCGGAGTTGCATGGGCTGCGTGCTGGCGCTGACTAAGCCAGCGGGAAATGATCAGCCAGGCAAAGGGCAGCATACCGAGCGTGCCGATGACCCAGGAGGCGCGCGCCAGCGTCACGCTGTAGCTGACCAGGGGAATGGGCAGCAGCAACAGGCTGATGAACAGCGTGCCGAACAGGTTGCCGGCGATGGGATGGAGGAATTCGGCCTTCACTGCGTGTGGGGCGGTAACGGCCTTGATCGCATAGCCGATGCCGACTGCGACGAAGGCCAGCAACGCCAGCAGGCCGATAGCCTGGGATACCCATGGCGGCGCACCGTAGATCACCGTGGCCAGTTTCCAGGCGGAGCACAGTCCCGCGAGCCCCATCACCGAGCCGAACAGGGCGACGGGCAGATAACCCAGGCGGCCCTCGCGGGCGGTTTCCTTCGGTGCGCCAAAGGCTGCAGCGGTGTCGATGTTCTCTGTCATTCGCGAATTTTCCTCATCGATGCGCGCTGCTCAGTGCGAATCCGGGCGCGCCCGGGTTCCGTGTCGCACAGCGTAGATGGGAAAAATCTGACAGCAATACCTCTGTGGGTGGATGGCGCGGCCGGCGCTCCGGGGGCTTAGCCGGCCAGCTCGGCGAGGGCCCAGTCGCGGAAGGCAATAACCCTTGGGTCGTCGGCGCTGGCCTGCGGGTAGACCAGGTTGTAGGCATAGTCCTCAGCCACCGGCACGCCCAGTTCGAAGGGCTGCACCAGCAGTCCCTGTTCCAGCTCGCGGCTGACCAGGGCGCGGTCGGCCAACCCGACGGCGCCGCCTTCCAGGACTGCCTGCACCACGTGGCTGGTGTCGTCGAAGGCCACGCAGTTGCTGGCGTCGAAGTCCTCCATGCCCGCCGCCGTCATCCAGCGCGCCCAGTCCGGCCAGGGCGCACCCTCGGTTTCGCAGTCCACGAAGCACAGGGTGTGGGCCAGCAGGTCTCGCGGCTCGCGCAGGGGTGGCCCTTCAGTCAGCAGGCTCGGGCAGCACACCGGCACGATCAGCGTATCGAACAGCCGCTCGGCCCGCAGGCCGGGGTAATGGCCGCTGCCGAAGCGGATGGCCAGGTCGATATCGTCCACGGCAAAGTCGCGCAGCTCGTCGCTGACGTCGAAGCTGAGCTTCAGCCCCGGATGCAGCGCGCGAAACGCTGGCAGGCGCGGCAGCAGCCAGTGGGTGGCGAAGCGCGCGGTCAGCGAGACGCGCAGCTGCTCGGCGCTGCGCGACAGGCGCCGGGCGCGCACGGTGGCGCGGCGCAGCAGGTCGAGGGATTCCGCCGCCGCTTCCAGCAGCAGCGCGCCGCCGGGCGTCAGCTGGATGCTGCGGCTGGTACGGGTGAAGAGGGTGAGGCCGAGCTGGTCCTCCAGCTCCTTGATCTGGTGGCTGACCGCCGCTGGCGTGAGGCCGACTTCCTCCGCCGCACGGGTGAAATTGAGGTGCCGGCCGGCCGCCTCGAAAGTGCGCAGCGAACGGATACCGGGGAATGGGCGGCTCATCGATCTTCAAGTCCTGTTTGATGATCCATCGAGAAATACTCGTTTCTCCTGGTCTCGTCAAAGTCGGATAGTGATTGCACTTGATGATCGACCAGAGGAAGCCAGCGCCATGTCAGCCGCCATCCACCCCTATATCACCCAGCGCAATGCCCAGCCGGCCAGCGCCGATGACCTCGCGCCCCTGGCCTTCGCCGGTTACGCGCACTTCACTGCCATGCAGGTACGTGACGGCGGCATTCGCGGTCTCGATCTGCACCTGGAGCGCCTGCGCAACGCCTCGCAGCGGCTGTTCGGCCGGAGCCATGCCGATGAGGAGATTCGCGCCGCCCTGCGTGCCGCTCTGGCGCAGGCCCCGACCGATGTGTCGCTGCTGGCGACCGTCTATTCCCCCGCTGGCGAGTTCACCGTGGCCGGGCCTGAACACCGCCCGGAGCTGCTGGTGCGTACCGCGCCGCCGTCCGACGGGCCGCAGGGGCCGCTGTCGCTGGCCATTGCCGGGCACGAGCGGGTGCTGCCGGAAATCAAGCACGTCGGCGAGTTCGCCAAGACCTGGTACCTGCGCGAAGCGGTGGCGGCGGGCTTTGACGACGCGGTGTTCAGCGACCATCGCGGCCGGCTTAGCGAGGGCACCATCTGGAACCTGGCGTTCTGGGACGGCGAGACGGTGATCTGGCCGAAGGCGCGGATGCTGGGCGGTACCACCATGGGTATCCTGCGGCGCCAATTGGAGAAGCTCGGTGTACGCCAGTCGGTGCAGTGCATCGACCGCCAGGACCTGCCGCGACTGGCCGGCGCCGTGGTGATGAACTCCTGGACGCCGGCGGTGCCGGTGAACCGCATCGGCGAGGTGAAAATCCCGGCGGCGCCGGAATTCGTCGAGTTGCTGCGACGCGCCTTCGAGGCCGAGCCACGGGTGAAGCCCTGAGGGTCCAGCGGTTCGCAAGCAAGCTCGCTCCTACCAAAAGCAGTGCTGCCTGATCCTGTAGGAGCGAGCTTGCTCGCGAACAGCGGCATCACTCCAGATGCACAGCAAATCCATTGATGTGAGGGGCGATCTCCTCGCGCAGGGTCAGCGCGGGAATGTCGTAGTCGCCGCCATTCTGCCGGCGGAAGGGGATGGGTGCGGTGGTCTGGAGGCTGTCCAGGCGCGCGCCCAGTTCCTGTTCGATCTGCGCATAACGCGCCTCATCGACGCGGCTGGTGCGGTACACCAGGTAAGGCGGCAGCACGTCGAAGCCGGGGTAGTGCAGCACGCCGTGGTGGATCGGGAACAGCAGGTCGTCGATCGGCCCGTTGATGCCGCGCGGGCTGTAGTGCGACTCCCAGCCGCCGGCGGTGACCACCAGCATGGCGCGCTTGCCGGCGAGGTTGCCCTCGCCGTAGCGGTCGCCCCAGCGCGCATCGGAATGCTCGCCGACGCCGTAGGCGAAGCCATAGGCATACACGCGCTCGACCCAGCCCTTGAGGATTGCCGGCATGGTGAACCACCAGAGTGGAAATTGCAGGATCAGCACGTCGGCCCAGCGCAGCTTTTCCTGCTCGGCGGCGATATCCGTGCTCTGCCGGCCGGCGGCGTAGGCGCGCTTGGAATCCAGCGACGGATTGAAGCGTGCTTCCGGATCGCGGTCGAGGCTGTCGGCGGCATCCAGGGTGGCCTTCCAGTTCATCGCGTAGAGGTCCGAGACCTGCACGTCGTGGCCGGCGGCCTGCAGGCGGCGCACGGCGAAATCCTTCAGCGAACCGTTGAGCGAGCGCGGCTCGGGGTGGGCGTAGACGATCAATACCTTCATGACGGCTTTCCTGCGAACGGTGGGATGGGCGCAGGATGCGATTCGCCGAGGTATAGTGGAAATGAATATCCGGTATCCCAGGTATATGAATGAATAATCTGCGCAGGCTCGACCTCAACCTGCTGGTGACCCTGGACGTGCTGCTCTCCGAGCACAATGTGACCCGCGCGGCGGAGCGGCTGAATTTCTCCCAGCCTTCGGTGAGCGTGCACCTGGCAAAGCTGCGCGACATCTTCAACGACCCGTTGCTGCTGCCCGGCCCACGCGGCATGCGGCCGACGGCGCGGGCAGAATCCCTGCGCGAGCCGCTGCGCATAGCGCTGGAGGCGCTGGAGCAGGCGGTGGCGCCGTCCGCACCCTTCGATCCGGCCCAGGCACAGAACACCTGGCGTATCGCCGCGACCGACTACGGCGAATCCACCATCCTGCTGCCGGCCTTGAGTGCCATTCGTAGTCGCGCGCCGGGTACGCGCCTGGCCCTGCTGCAATTGTCGCCGCCGCGTATCGCCCGGCAGGCCGAGCAGGGCGAGATCGACCTGGCCTTCCACACCACCGAAGGCAGCCCGCCGGGCATGCGTCGCCGCACGCTGTTCACCGAGCGCTATCTGCTGGCCGGCCGCGCCGGGCACCCGAAGCTCAAGCGCAAGCCGACCCTGGCGCAGTTCTGCCAGTTGGAGCACGTGATGGTGTCGCCCGATGGCGGCGGTTTCAGCGGCGTGACCGACGAGACGCTGGCGGCGGTCGGCCTGAGCCGGCGCGTGGCGTTGTCGGTCCCGCACTTTCTCTTCGTCATCTCGGCGGTGGCAAGCAGCGACCTGGTGGCCATGGTGCCGGCGCGGCTGGCGAGGGATAACCCATTGCTGCGGGTGGTGGAGGCGCCAGTGGAGGTGCCGGGGTACGAGATGTCGATGCTCTGGGATGAGCGCTCGCACCGCGACCCGGCGCACCAATGGCTCAGGGAGCAGATTGCCGGGGCGGTGTGACGGTGTTCGACGGTAGGAGCGGGCCATGCGCGCGATCGCGGGCATGGCCCGCTCCTACAGGGTGCTAGACCCAGCGCCGCACCCGGCGGCAATAGGCGTCGAAGTTCGCCCCGAAGCGTTGCCGCAGCGCCTGCTCCTCAGGGACGATCTGGAAGCGGTTGATGTACAGCACGAAGGCAACCACTCCCAGCACGGCGGGCAGGGAGGCGAGGGCTATGCTCCAGGCCAGCAGCACGATGGCGAAGCCCAGGTACATCGGGTTGCGCGTGTGGCGGTAGATGCCGGCGACTACCAGCGAGGATGCGCTTTCCGGTTTCAGCGGATTGACGGTTGTGCGGGCGCGGCGGAAGGACAGTACGCCGGCCAGGCATACCGCGATTCCGCCCAGCAGCACCAGTAGCGCCAGCCACAACCGGCCGCCGAATGGCGGCAGTGGGCGGGCCGGTAGCCACATCAATACGCCGAGGATTACCGCCACCAGGGGCGGGGGAATACGGTGTTCGAGCCAGTCCATGCTGCATCTCCGTGCTGTGCCAGGTCGCCCCGCAGCTGTCGGTGCGCAGGGTGTATAACGTTCGACGTTATACGCCGTTTCACCCTGGTCGCCGAGCACTTGGAAGCCAGGCATGGAGCCGCGATTTCGGAGGCTCCAGGCTTGATCGTGGAGCCGGTAATGAGCTCGGTGTATCGGCGTACAACCGCGAACGGTTGTACGCACGTTAGCGAATCAGGGGAGCTGGCGCAGGCAACTGCCGAGTATGCAGGGTGGGGTTGGCAGCTGGAGGGCGCTGCGGGCTGCTTGCAGTCGCGTCTCTTCGTAAGAGCACAGCATCAAGTGCGCGGTCAGCAGGCTGGCGCAGATGATGAGTGCGATCAGCAGCGGGATGAACCTGGACATGGCATCGGCCTCGTCGACTAACCCCATGCTTCGCACGTTAGTCTCGTTGGCCTTCCCGCCAAATCGTCCGCTTGGACTAGCCAAGGGTGGCCACGCTGCGCAGGATCAGGCGCACCAGCATGGTCTGCCGGGTCACGCCCGTCTTGGAGAAGGTCGAGCGCAGGTGGGCGCGCGCGGTGTTGCGGCTGATGCCCAGCTCGTCGGAGGCTTCGTCCAGGGTCAGGCCATTGGCCAGCAGCATGGCCAGTTGCGCCTCGGCCGGGGTCAGGTCGAACAGTGCCTTGACGATTTCCTGGGGCGCGCGGGATTCCTGCTCCGGGTCGCTGACGAAGATCACCACCGAGGGGCAGTGCTTGCCCTCGTTCCACTCGCTCAGCGGCACCGAACGCACGATGATGCCCAGGTCGGAGCGGCCGGAGGGGCGTTGCACGCGCATGGCTTCGACCACCGACGGGTGGGTGCTCTTCTGCGATTGCAGGGCCTGTTTCACCAGGCGGCGGAACTCCTGGCTGTCGCGCGGGGTGCCGACCTGCAGGGTGTCGCCGCTGATCTTCAGGCCATCCTTTTCGCTCAGCAGGTTCTCGGCGACCTGGTTGGTCTGCAGGATCTTGCCGGTCTCGTCGAGGATGATGGTGCCGACCGCGAACTGATCCACCGCGCCGGCGTAGAGGTTGCGTTCGGTCTCGATGCGGTTGATCTGCGTATGCAGCACCACCGAACGCTCGAGATGCGGCACGAAATAGGCCAGCAGGGCCTTGTCGTTTTCAGTGAAGCCCGGGGATTCGACCCCACGGCTGATGCGGATGCGGCACAGGGCGCCATCGCTGGTGCGGATGTCCGCGCCGAGGATGTGGAACACACCCACCGGTTCGAGGAAGTTGCGGTAGAACTCCGACGCCAGCCACTCCTCGCGGGAGACGAACTCGTCGAGGATCACCACCTGGCCGCTGGGCAGGTCGACGAACGGGTCGAGGTTGAAATAGTACTGGTTATAGGACGCCACCACTTCGGCGGAACTGCCGTTGGTATTGACCATCAGTCCTTCGTTCTGGTCGCTGGGCGGACGCAGGATGAAGGTGGTGTACTTGCCGTCGAGGAACTGGTTGAGCTGGCTCAGGAAGGACTGCCACGGCGTGGGCTCCAGGGGGCCCTGATACAGATTGCCGAGCATTCCGCTGAACTGGTCGAGCGAAAGCGAGTGTGCCATTGGTGAACCATTTCTTATTTTTGTAGTACGAAAACGCCGACGAGATTAGTCAGCGTTTTCCGCAAAAGGCAATCCGTCCTTCAAGGCAGGGGACGGGTGGTTCAGGCCGGTTCGGCCTGCGCCGCGCACACGATGAAATCCTTGCGCTCGGACAGGTTCGCCGGCAGGTCGGCCACGTTGGTGTAGAACTGCTCGTACCACTTGCGCAGCTGGTACACCGGGCCGTCGCCATCGCACAGCAGCGGGTTGTCGACGCGGGTCTTGGTGTGCCAGATCGCCACGTCCTCGTAGAACGCCAGGCGCGCCTGCTCCACGTAGGCCTGGGCCATGGCGCGGTTTTCCTCGGCGGACAGCCCCGGCACCTTCTTCACCAGCACGCCGTAGCGCAGGGTGAAGCTGTTGTGGTCGATCGGCACGTGGCAGTTGAGCAGGATCGAATGGATCGGCTGGCCGCCCATGGCGCCGGTCATCTCGGTGATCTGGTAGGCCGGGCCGTAGTAGGTGGCCACGGTGGTCAGCTCGCTATCGCCGGACAGGCGGGCACTGCGGCCGCGCATCACCTGGGTGGCGGTATGCGCCTCGAAGTGGTTGCTGAACTCGTCGATGGGCGCGCCGTGGACGCTCTTGAAGTGCGCCATGTCGGAGACGTTGTCCACCAGCTCGCGGCAGTTGGTGTCGATCTTGATATCGGCCATTTCCCATTCGGCCCACGCGTCGTCATAGCAGGCGTCGATGCGCGGGATGGCTTGTTCGGCGATCGGCGGGTTGCCTTCCGGGTCGTTCCAGACGAACAGCAGTTGGTTCTGTTCCATCACCGGCCACGACTTGATCTTCGCCCGCGGCGGAATGCGCTTGGCGTAGGGGATGTCGTCGCACACGCCGTCGGCGCCCCAGCGCCATTCGTGGAACGGGCAGCGCAGGCTGTTGCCTTCCACGCAGCCTTCGCTCAGGTCAGCGCCCATGTGCGGGCAATAGCCGTCGAGGATGTTCAGCTGGCCATCTTCGCCCTGGAACGCCACCAGGCGGGTGCCGAAGACATCCAGGCGGTGCGCCTTGCCATCGCGGTACTGGCTGGCCAGACCCAGGCAGTGCCAGCCGCGCGCGTAGCGGTCTTCGATGGGGCGGGCTTCGATTCGGTGCAGCGTGCTCATCTTGTTGTTCTCCCGTCGGGTGCCGCAGGCAGAGTGTGGGGGGCGGCAAGGGCCTGGTTGGATTCTGCAATCCAGAGCGGTGACGGCATCGTCTGAATGGACGATGGCCCGGGAGGAGGGGATCGATTTACTGGCCCACACAACAACAAGACGCGGGAATTCGCGATGATCCGCATACTCGATGAAATCATCCTCGATGCCGAGCACATCGATACGGTGATGCAAAACCTGGCAGAGCTCTATCTGCCGTCCTGCGCCGAGCGCGGCCTGAGCCTGGAACAGCGCTGGGTGTCGCCGCCGGTGGCGGTACCGGGGCAACCCAATACCCTCTGGCTGCTCTGGCAGGTGCCGGATGTCTGGGGCTACTACGGCATGCGCAGCCGCCTGGGCGCGCAGGCCATGCAGTTCTGGGCGCAGGTGGATGGCCTGTGCCTGAGCCGCCGGCGCCATGTGCTGGGCGATCCCGGCCAGCCGCTGGAGCGCCAGGGAGGGCTGAGCCATGTGGGCTGAAAGCGTACAGCTCGACCTCGTCCCCGGCGCCAACCCTTCGGATCTCGACGCCGTGCTGCGTGAGCGTGTCGGTGACCTGCCGGGCTTCCGGCACCTGGCCCTGGGCGCCAACCTGCCCGGCTGCTGGGGCGCCTCGGACTGCACCCTCGACCTGATCTTCGAGCAGAACCCCGGCGACGTCCTGGCCGAGCGCCTGGCGCACGTACCCGGCGCGGCCCGCCTGGAACGCCATGCCTACCGTCGCATCGGCGGTGGCCTGCGCGATCCGCAACTGACCGGCGGCATCTGGCGCACCCTGCTGCTGCACGTCAGGGCCGATGCCACCCCTGACCAGCGCGAGGCGCTGGTGCGCGAGACGCTGCTGATGCCGGCGTACATACGGGGCATCCGCAACTGGCAGCTCTCCGAAGTCATCGGCGACAGCCGCTGGAGCTACGTCTGGCAGCAGGAATTCGCCGAGCTGGGCGACCTGCAGGGCGAATACCTGGCGCATCCCTTTCACTGGGGCTGGGTCGATCGCTGGTTCGACCCGGAATTCCCCGAATGGCTGGTCGACTCCATCTCCCACGCCTATTGCCCCTTCGACAGCAGCCTGCTGAGCCTGACCCAACGGAGTGCCTCCTGATGCGCGCAGTGATCATCCAAGGTGTCGGCGGCGCCGAAGTGCTGCAGCTGGCCGAGGTCGAAACGCCGCGTCCCGGCCCCGGCGAAGTGCTGGTGCGGGTGCGCTATGCCGGCGTCAACCCGGCCGACTGGAAATGCCGCGAGGGCTATCTCGCCGGCTTCTTCGAATACCGCTTCCCGCTGGTGCTGGGCTTCGATCTGTCCGGCACGGTGGCCGAAGTAGGCGAGGGCGTGGACGACCTGCCGGTCGGCACCCCGGTGTTCGCCCAGAGCGACATCGGCGCCGGCAAGTGGGGCGCCTACGCGGAATACGCCTGCGTCTCCCGTGCCTCCGTGGTGCGCATGCCGCAATCGCTGGACTTCGCCGCCGCCGCTGCGGTGCCGACCCCGGCCCTGGCCGCCTGGGCCGGGCTGTTCGACGAGGGTGGCCTGCAAGCCGGCCAGCGCCTGCTGGTGCATGGCGGCGGCAGCGCGGTGGGCGGTTTCGCCATCCAGCTCGCCCGGCATGCCGGCGCACGGGTCGCCACTACCTGCAGCGGCGATAACCGCGAGCACGTTACCGCCCTGGGCGCCGAGTGCGCCATCGACTACCGCCGCGACGACATCGGCGCGGTGCTGCGCGACTGGTCTGCCGACGGCGTCGACCTGGTCCTCGACTGCATCGGCGGCGGCAGCCTGCCGGACCCGCTGGGGCTGCTGCGCAAGGGCGGCATCCTGGTGTCGATCCTCACCCTGGCGCCGGGCGACGGCGCGCCGGACATGGCCGCCGCAGAGCGTCTGGGCGTACGCATGGCAGTGGCCTACAGCCGCATGCCCAGCGGCGCCACCCTGCAGCGCGTGGCCGACCTGCTGGCCAATGGCACGCTGGTGCCGCCGCGCCTGGAACAGTTGCCGCTGGCCGACGTGGCCGTGGCCCATACCCGCCTGCAACAGGGCGCGGCCCGTACCAAGCAGGTCCTGCTGGTGACGGCGGACTGAAAAAGAGGAATGACCATGAGCGTTCGACAAGGCCAGGTGGCCGTGATCACCGGTGCCGCCAGCGGCATCGGCCGGGGCCTGGCGGAACATGCGGCGAAACGGGGCCTGCGCCTGGTGTTGGCCGACCGCGACCAGGCCGGTCTCGATGACCTGGCCGAGCAACTGCGCGCCGGCGGCAGCGAGGTGCTGGCGCGGGTGACCGACGTGGCCAATGAAGCGGACCTTGCGGCCCTGCGCGACGCCGCGCTGGCGCGGTTCGGCGGTGTCGATCTGCTGTTCAACAACGCCGGCGTGATGCAGACCGGCGCCAGCTGGGAACTGAGCGCGGCGCAGTGGCAGCGCATGATCGACATCAACCTGGTGGGCGTGATCAACGGCCTGCGGGTCTTCATGCCGACCCTGCTGGCCCAGGGTCGCCCGGCCCACGTGATCAATACTGCGTCTCTCGCCGGCCTGCTCACCAGCCCATTCCTGGCCGCCTACACGGTGACCAAGCAGGCGCTGGTGGCGCTCTCCGAAGTGCTGCACCACGAGATGGTCGCCCTCAACGCGCCGATCGGCGTCTCGGTGCTCTGCCCGGGGCCGGTGGCCAGCCGCATCATGGCCTCCGACCAGGCGGGCGAGGGCGCCGGCGCCGCGCTGGGCGCGCTGCTGGAGCAAAGCATTCGCCAGGGCATGTCGGCGGACGAACTGGCCTCAGTGGTGTTCCAGGCGATCGACGAGAAGCGCTTCTGGATCCTGCCGCACCCGGACTTCAAGCCTGCGCTGCAGGCCCGCACGCAAAGCATCCTCGACGAGACCAACCCGGTCTTCCTGATGGCCGACGTATAAAAGGAGTGACCATGGCCCTCGATCCCCATATGCAGGCGCTGCTCGAACAGTTCGCCGGCGCCTTCGCCCTCGACTTCGACACCCTCGACGCCCCCACCTACCGCAGCTTCGCCGACCAGGGCCTGCCGGGCGAACCCGTTGCCCTGGCCGAGGTGCGCGACCTTTGCCTGGCCGATGGGCTGCCGGCGCGGCTGTATCGCCCGAGCGCCGAAGCCGGCCTGCCGCTGCTGGTGTTCTTCCATGGCGGCGGCTTCGTCGCCGGCACTATCGACACCCATGACGACCTCTGCCGTCGCCTGGCCCAGGCCACTGGCGCTGCCGTGGCGTCGGTGGGCTACCGGCTGGCGCCGGAAACCCGCTTCCCGGGGCCGGCGGAAGACTGCTACCGCGCCACCTGCGAACTGGTCGAGCGTGCCGCCGAACTGGGCGCCGACGGCTCGCGCCTGGCCCTGGCCGGCGACAGCGCCGGCGGCAACCTGGCCATCGCCGCCGCACGCCTGCTCGCCCAGCGCGGCGGGCCGCGCCCGAGCGCGCTGTGCCTGTTCTACCCGGTGACCGACCAGAGTTGCGGCACCGCCTCCTACCGCGAATTCGCCAAGGGCCACTTCCTCGAAGCCTCGATGATGCATTGGTTCTGGCGCCAGTACCTCGGCCAGTGGCCCGCGCCGCTGGATGTGCTGGCCTCGCCGCTGCACGCCACCGACCTTGGCAGCCTGCCGCCGACCCTGCTGCTGAGCGCCGAATACGACCCGCTGCGCGACGAGGGCGAAGCCTTCGCCGAGCGCGCCCGCGCCGCTGGCGCCGAGGTCGCCCTGGTGCGCGCCGAGGGCATGATCCACGGCTTCGCCAGCTTCGCGCCCTTCGCCCCCCGCGCCGCCGCCTACCTCGCGGAAGCGGCGGGATGGCTGCGTGGCAACCTGGCCTGAGGAGACGGACATGACGCTGGACAGTCCGCTGCACCTGATCGAAGCCCTGCGTCGCGGCCAGCCGGTGGTACTGGTCGACGGCGAGGATGACGGCGGCGATGGCATGCTGCTGCAGGCCGCCGAGTTCATCGACGACGCCGCGCTGAACTTCTTCGCCCGCGAGGCGCGCGGGCTGATCTGCCTGGCGCTGACCGACGCGCGCTGCCAGGAACTTGGCCTCAAGCCGATGACCGACAGCCCGCGCGGCGAAGGCAAGGGCTTCATGGTCTCCATCGAGGCCGCGCAAGGCATCAGCACCGGCATCTCCGCTGCCGACCGCGCGCGCACCGTGCAGGTCGCGACGAATCCGGCCAGCGGCCCGGCGGACCTGGTCAGCCCCGGCCATATCTTCCCGCTGCGCGCCTTGCCCGGCGGAGTGATGAGCCGCGCCGGCCATGCCGAAGCGGCCTGCGACCTGGCCCGCCTGGCCGGCTTGCAGCCGGCGGCGCTGATCGCCGGCATCCTCGACGAGGAGGGCGAGAACGCCCGTGGCGAAACCCTGCGCGCCTTTGCCCAGCGCCATGACCTGCGCATGGGCGGCATCGCCGAGCTGATCCACCACCGCATCCTCCACGAAGGCACCATCGCCCGCAGCGGCGAATACCGCATCGACACCCGCCACGGCCCGTTCCAGGTGTACGCCTACCACGACGCCTTCAAGGACGTGGTGCACCTGGCCCTGGTGCGCGGCGAAGTGAACCCGGCGCAGCCGGTGCTGGTGCGCGTGCAGGCGGTGGAAACCTTCCGCGACCTGCTGGCCGGCGAGCCGCCGCGCGGGCCGCAGCAATGGAGCCTGGACCGTTCCCTGGCGCGCATCGCCGCCGAAGGCTGCGGCGTGCTGGTCCTCTTGGCGCAGCAGGAAAGCGCTGCCGCCATACTCGACCAGCTGAGCCACGGCCTGCACCTGCAGGCGCCGAATTTCCCCCAGCGTACCCTGGGCGTCGGCGCGCAGATCTTGCGCGACCTGGGCGTGCACCAGATGCGCCTGATGAGCTTCCCGGCGCCCTACAAGGCGGTGTCCGGCTTCGACCTGGAGGTCGTCGAGTTCGTCCCCTTCACCCCGGCCCAGGAGGCTTGAGATGACCCCGCAAGACGCGCTGGACAAGGTATTCGCACCCGCCCAACTGGCCGGCCTGACCCTGCGCAACCGGGTGATCAAGACCGCCACCTTCGAGGGCATGTGCCCGGGCGGCATGCCCAGTGAGGACCTGGTTGCGCACCACGCGCGCATGGCCCGTGGCGGCGTTGCCCTGAGCACCGTGGCCTACTGCGGCGTCTCGCCGGACGGCCTGACCTTCCCCGACCAGATGTGGATGCACGAAGGCGTCTTCGCCAAGCTGAGCGAACTGGCCGGTGCGGTACACCGCGAGGGCGGGGCGGTATCGGCGCAACTGGCCCACTGTGGCTTCTTCAGCCGCAACCGCCCGCAGAACATCCCGCGCCCGCTCGGCCCCAGCGCCTGCATCAACCAGTACGGCCTGTTCTCCGGCGTGCCCTTCGCTGGCGCCATGGGCGACGCGGACATCCGCAAGACCCTCGACGAATACCGCAACGCGGCGGCCTTCGTGAAACGCGCCGGCTTCGATGCCATCGAAATCCACATGGGCCACGGCTACCTGCTCAGCCAGTTCATCTCCCCGGCCACCAACAAGCGCACCGACGCCTACGGCGGCTCGCTGGACAACCGCCTGCGCCTGCCCCTGGAAGTGCTGGCGGCGGTGCGCGAGGCGGTGGGCGACGACTTCCCGATCCTGGCCAAGCTCAACCTCAGCGACGGCTTCGCCGGCGGCCTGGAGATCGACGAATCCTGCCGCGCCGCCCAGCGCCTGGCCGAGCACGGCCTGAACGCCCTGGTCATGAGCGGCGGCTTCACCAGCCGCTCACCGATGTACCTGTTCCGTGGCGAAAGCCCACTGCAGCAGATGATCCCGCTGGAGCCCAACCCGCTGCAGCGCACCGCGATGAAATGGTTCGGCGGCCGCCTGTTTGCCAGCTCGCCTTACGCCGAAATGTACTTCCTCGACCAGGCCCGCCGCGTACGCCAGGCCACCGACATGCCGCTGGTGTACCTGGGCGGCGTGAGCACCCGCGACAGCCTGCAACGCGCCATGAGCGAAGGCTTCGACTTCGTCGCCATGGGCCGCGCCCTGCTGCGCGACCCGGACCTGGTGCGCAACATCCAGCAGCAGGCCGGGCGCTACGAGAACGGCTGCAACCACTGCAACCAGTGCGTGGCGACCATGGGGCTGCCGGGTGGCATCCGCTGCGTGCTGAACCGGCCGGAGAGTTTTGCGGCGGTTCGGTGATTCGTAGTCGCGGCATCAAGAAAAACGGCCTGCACCGGAAGATGCAGGCCGTTTTCTTTTGTATCGCACTCACAACAGGAGCAAAGGGACAGATGTGTTTCTACTCTAAATCTCGTTGGCGGGGCAGGGTTAGAGTAAAGGAAATAAATCTGTCCCCTTTTCTTATAATTTTGTGTGGCAGATCTTTGGGGTGTTGTCTTCAAAAATCGTACTTGTGATTGTCTTTGTTTTTTTGTCTATGTTTGCGTTTATAAATTCATCTCCGCACTTTGAGTGCACTTCCGAGAAGGTATTTGATTTCTGGTTATATATGAATATTCTATATATGTCGTATGTGCCATTTCCGTCATCAGAATGCCATATTGAGAAGTCTAAATTTTTATCGAAATTATAGTCGGCTATTTCCATATTTAATGGTTTTTCCGTGTCAAATTCTATTTTTCTCTTTAAGTTTACTTTGTTTGAGATTTCAACTGCATTGCCTTTTATTTTTACAGTGAATTTGCTGTTGTCTGATGGAGAGAAAACGACGTTTTCTGCGTGCAAGGCCGGCGAGAGAAGTAGAACCAATGTTGGGGCAACGTTTTTTTTTGAGGGTCATATTTGTCCGGGCTCTCCGCGGTTGACGATGGACTGGCTCAGGAGTGGAGTTTGGAAAATAAATCTGTCCCCTTTTTTCTTTTTTTAATTCTATTTTCTTTTCCAGCGTGTCTCCGTTGATTATCTCTACTTCGTTATTACTTATTATTATCGTGACCTTGCTGTCGCCTGACGGGAAGAAGATCAGTGATCTCTGCTTTGGTAGAGGTGCAGATAAGCAAAGCAAGGATAGAGGTTGTCAATAATTTTGGTTTTATTGATATTTTTTGATGCTGATGGAAGGACAGATGAACAATGCTAATTCTCGCAATATAGCCTGCATCCCTCTCCTGGACTTGGGAATGGTGATTTAGGCTCGTCGAAGTACTGTATTATCCAGTAGAAGTACGGCTCTTTTATTCCTTGGAATCCTGGGTAAGTGAAGTATTTTGATTTTTCTCCCCTAAAGCTAATTGCATTGTCGCAGTCACCGTCCAGCCAAAATCTATCCATGTTAAATTCTTTTTCTTCCTTGGCAGGTCGGACAGGACAAAAATTGCCGTTACTTCCTTTGATTAGGCCGTTTGGATAAGTGGAGCTCCAAGCGTTTTCACTTTCATTGCGATCGTTGCTAATGATGTTAAATATGGTCGCTCCAATCCACAGCGGACGACCATTTATCAGGACCTGTCCCAAATATTTCGATGTTCTTCCTGTTGCGTCCTTTTCTACCTGGTAGTCCCCGTCGTAAAGCACATTGCCATCTTCATCAAATTCATATAATTCATCAGATACGCCAATGTATAAGGCTCTGACGGGCCAGGGTTTGGGGGGGGGGAATGCGATGTTCAGTGGCTCGCCTTTGGATAGAGATTTGAAGATGTTTTGCGTTGCTATGGTTTTTTTTGGTGGGGCTGGATATTGGTACCAAGTTCCCATTTCTTCGCTATAGAATCCCTCGTTGGTCTCAGTTTTCCTTTCGGCTAGTGAAGCTTGCGACATGCAGAGTAGGGTGAGTAATGTGAGAAATTTAAATTTCATTTTAATGAGTTTCTATGGTGCGCTCATGTGTAGATGGTGTTTATGTACATCATCGGTTTTTATGAATATCGTATTTCCTACAAGGCCAACTTGGTTGTAGGTGAGTTGCCAAGGTCCTCCGAGCCATCCGAGGTCTCCGGCCATTTTATGCTCTGCAAGATACGTATGTACCGCTAAGGAGAAATCCCGCTTTCTGATGCTGTTTACAGAGGTTGCTGGGGGATTTCCGAGAGGGTTAGAGTCCGGGTCAGTGTTGCGATGGAAATGTATTGTTACTTCGGCTTCTCCACCCGTTTGAGTAGTCACGCGCGTTCGGAAGTGAGTGATATCTAATGATGCGGCATAGCGATGAAGAGATGAGCCGAAATGTGGTCGCCAAGCTCCGGTCGAACGCGCATAGTGGATGTCCAGCTCCTCCATCAATTCTAATAATAGTTCCAGCGTTCTAGGATAGGTGCGCCGCAAGGTTTCTCCGGCAGTCATCATTAGCGATGGCTGACCATTGTTTGACAAGAATGTTCTGGTGCTGCGCCCCCCGTTGGTTGATTGCGGGTCAAATATTATGGTTCTTGTGCCATTTTCTATCGAGGCTGTAAGCGCGTGTTGTGGGGATTCCTGGAGTTGCTCTTGGTAAATCTCTTCTAGTATTTCTCTAAATGCGCTGTTCGCTATTAGTGGATGATGAGAGCCATAGGCTCGGCTAGAGTCCGACCACAACTGGCGAGTCATTATGTAATCACCCAGATTTAGGGCGGAATTCTGCTGTGTGTGCGTCTGAGTCAAGTTTTGCTGAGACCCCGCTGGAGGATATTCTAATGCGTCTCTATTTAGGTCGTTTGGATGTTGTTGGATTATTGTGTGGTTTTCAGCAGAAGCACCAGCGGTCACCGATACGGCAAGCCAAGGCTGCACGGAGTGCTCACTATCTATTGCAGTGCTGAGAGCGTGGAACGGAATTTCGTATGGATCGCCAATTTCGGAGTCAAAAGACGGCTCTTTTATATAGGCGCGGTATCTGCCTGGCCCGTTTATTTTGAGAGTCAGCAAGGTTGCAGGCGGTGTATGAGTTACCGATTGGCCAGTAGTGCCCGTAGAAATGATAATCCAAACTCCTTCCTGGTCATCTGACTCTTTGAGCCACACATAAGGGATTGAGCTTGCCGCGCGTTGAGTGATAGTCCCATTCTCCTCGTGTTGGTTCATCGATAAATATATCTTTATCCAATGCGTGGTCGGAATGACATACGTATTTACCTGTGGTTCGCCTAGTTGTTGGGAAGAGTCTATGGCCTGTGGTTGATTGGTGATTTCGTTCATTTGATACCTTCAGAGCGGTCAAGGGACATCAGGAAAGGAAAGGCGATTGAGTTGGCCTCAACATTGATCTGCTTTTGCTTTCCATCCTCCAGCTTGAACTCGCCAATGCGTTTCCAACTGCCATCATCTCGGCAGATATCCAGAGCAATGGGTTGGCCGATCTGGTCTTCGGGGACTAGCCATATCATTTTGTAGGAGTGGCGCTTGGCCGTTTCTTTGCTCAACAGCCCTATTGAAAAACCTTCCGCGTCGGATTTGCCTCGGATGATCTTTCCGGAACGTAGAGTGAATCGATATCCCAAGCCAGCGATTGGGGTGCCGATTGAACTGAAATGGATATGTGCACTGCATGGATGGGCATGCATCTGGTCCTTTCTCCTTGATTCGGCTCCATTGCTCAGCAACAGCCGCATTCATCGTCCGTGGAAAGCTCTACTTCGCTGATCGTCCAGCCACCTTGGCCGATATAGGCGGTTGCATTGGGGCCTTCGTGACTGACAACCTCGATACTTTTCCCGCTTTCATCGGTTACGCCCGATGCCAGAACCAATCCAGATGGACTGACAACTTTGTAGAACCGGTCGGGAATCGGCTTCTTGTGCTGATCAATCAGAGCAAGAACTCCGCGATACTTCCCGCTGCTGATGGGGGGCAGAATTTGTAGCGCTGCGTCGAGATGGGCCGGCCCTCGATGCTCGAAATGCGCCGACTTGATCAGGTGATCGCCCTGGGTGCCGTATTCGATGCCGTGCTGGTCGATCTGGATGTAACTGCCGCCCGCGTTGATGATGATTTTCTTCTTCGCGGTGAAGTGGACTTCGTTCTCGGTGCTGACGATGTCCACGGCCTTGCGGGCGAGCAGCTCCATGCGGTCGTTCTGGGCCTGGACGCTGACCGCGCCCTGGTTGGCGATGAGCTTCATGCCCAGCTTGCGTACGAACAGGCTCAGGCCTTCGCCCACGCCAATGAACAGGCGCTTGACCACGCTGATATCGGCTTCGTGGCCGGCGTTGAGGATCAGGTTGCGCTGGGCGGCCAGTTGCAGGTGATGGCCGCTGGTGAGGGCGATGCCTTGCGGCGCACTGAGCAGCAGCACCGCGGCCTCCAGCTGGTCGACCTGCTCGTTCATGAGCGCGAGCTGCGCCAGCACATCGGCCGGATCGGCCTTGGCCGTTTCGGCATCGGCGGAGAGCTTCTGCATCTCATCGCTGGCCTGTTGCAAGCGGGCGATGGCTTCCTGCATGGCCAGTACCTGGCCTTGCGCACCCGGCTGTACATCGGCGCTGATGAACACACCTTTACCTGCCCGAACCGAGCCCCAGCCATCGGTACGCAGCTCGAAGCCTTCGCCACGTTTCTGCTTCTGCGCATCCACCAGGTGCCCGAGGTTCAGCTGGCTCTTGCCGCTGTATTCGGTGCTGAGCTTGATGTGCTCCTGACCGCGCGTGTCATCCATCCGCAGCTTGTTGTTAGCCGGGGTGCGCAGGACGTTGCGCTTGTAGTTCTGGATCGTGACGTGGTCGGAGTGCAGGTTGTCGTGCAGGGCGTGGGCAATGAACGGGCGGTCCGGGTCGCCCTGTTCGAAAGCGATGGCCACTTCGGTGCCGGCCAACAGGGGCAGGTGCAGGCCGTAGGTGTCGCCGGCATAGGGGCGTGCCAGGCGTAGCCACATGCTCTCGCGGCCGGCAGGCCAGGTATTGCGGTCGAAGAGGAAGTTGACGCGGTAGCGGCCTTCGCCGTCGATATGGCCGCAGGGATCGTTCTGTTGCGGGCTGGTGACGCGGGCGGGGATGGTGCCGGCGATCACCGGTTTGGCCGGTACGTCAGGGCGGAAGCAGATGTGTTCGGCGTAGGGGATGGCTTCGAATTGCACCTCGTAGCTGCGGTCGCGGGCGGCACTGCTGTACAGGCGGACGATCACCGCGCCGGGAGTAAAGGCTTGCGGGGCGCCGTCGATCTTCAGCTCCTGGCCGGGGGCGAGAACCGGGCTGCTGGTGCGGCCGGTCAGGCGGGTGCGTTGGTTGAGGTAGCGCTCGTGGGCGAGGCGGGCGTAGAAGTAGCCGCTTTCGCTTTGCAGGTCTTCGTCCTGGGCGTAGGCATCGCCAAGTTTCTGGTGTGGTTCGCCGTAGTGGTAGGCGTCGCCGTAGGTGGTTGCCGGCGATTGGATCAGGTCGGCGGAGGCGTCCAGTTGTGCGCCGGCTTCGCGATGGTAGTAGGCGCGGTTGCTGACCTGTTGCGGCACGATCCTGTGGCTGGCTTGCAGGTCCCAGACGGCGTCCTGGCCGGTGCTTTCCAGGCCGGCCAGCGGGCGGAGCGGCAGCAGTGGTGCGGGCAGGTAGTGGCGCTGGTCGTCGTGCAGCTCCACCACGTCGATTTTTAGCCGTGCGTCCATGCTGAAGCGGTACCAGATGCCGACTTCGGCCAGCAGGCGCTGGATGAAGGCGAGGTCATCCTCGCCGTACTGCATGACCTGCTCGCGGTCGGGGTAGTCGCGGGTCAGTTCGAAGAGGAAGTCCTGGCCGCGCAGCCCATGGTGGCGCAGCACCTGCTCGACGATCTCCGGCACGCTCTGGTTCTGGAAGATGCGGTACTGGCAGCCGCGGGCGAGCAGCTTCAGGCGCGGCTCCAGAGTGACCTCGTAGCGCGCTTCGTCGCGGGAGCCGGAGAGGCGTTTGAAGCCGGTGATGACGCCGTGCAGGGTGCGCAGCGGTGCGACAACAGGTGGCGTATAGCCGGGGATGCCCAGTTGCTCGGGCAGTGCGCGTAGGTTGAAGCTGGCGTCCTTGAGCAGCATCTCGCCGGCACTGATATCCCGGCTGATGCTGGTGAATTCGATGCGGTAGGCGAAGGTCTGGCTCAGGGCTTCTTCGCCGGTGAAGGCCAGTACATCCAGTGGTGCTTCGACGCCATGGACGGTGAGGCTGTGGCGGCTATGGTCGAAGAAGGTACGCAGTTCATTGAGCATGGGGCGGCTCCTTCGTTTCGACTCCCGAATGGGTCGACTGCACGGAGCGCATGACTGCGGGTATGAGCGAAGCGGCAGCGATTTTCATGGCGATGCATCCCCGTAGTACGCGACGGCGAAACGGCTCTGGATCGCGTACCTTCGGGGATGCAGCGGCGCGGGGATAGACCGCGAAAGTGGAAACGAAACCTTCCTACTTCATCTACGGAATTTGCGCTCGGGTGCTGACAGAAATGGCTGCTGGTCATCTCTCCGGGCGCTAAAAGAAAACGGCCTGCACCGAACGATGCAGGCCGTTTTGTCTTGCTCCAGAGGCCATACCGGCCCCCGAGGATTACCGCACTTAGAAGTCGACTCCGAAGCTGATAGTGCCGCTCAGGCCATGGCTGTCCGAGCCTTGCAGGCCCTGTGCGTTGGCGCTGACGGTGACCGCGCCGGCGCGGGCGGTGAGGCCGGCGCCGACCTTGAACAGGTCGCGGTCATTGAAGGCCGAGACCTGTTCCACGGCGAAGCCCTGGACCGCCCCCTGGCTCTTCACCTCGGGATTGCCGAAGGCGTGCTCGTAGCCCAGGTTCAGCCCCGGCTCCAGGCTCCAGTCGCCGACGCGGGACTGGCTGAAGCCCAGGTTCAGGCCGCCGACCAGGCTGGTGACGGTCTTGTCGACGGTGTCGACGTCCAGGCCCAGTTCGCTGCCGTGTTCAGTGAAGCTGTCCAGGCGGACCTGGCTGACGCGCACGCCGACGGTCGGCTCCAGCGTCAGGTCGCCGCTGTGGGTGCGGTAGCCGAGGTTGGCCAGGGCACTGAACAGGCTACCCTGGGTGTCGCCCTTGGCGCGGCCCAGGTCGTAGCCGAGGTCGCGGCGGCTGTCGTAGTCGACGTAGCCGGCGTCCAGGCGCAGGTCGGCGTAGGCGCCTTGTTCCAGGCTGTCGAAGGCGTAGCGGCCGCCCAGGGTGATGAAGGTGAGGTCGGCGTCGGCGGAGGCGCCGGCGCTGGCCACGTCGCCGTTGGAGTAGCCAAAGCCCGCGCGGGCGCTGGTCTGGTTGTCGAAGCGGTGGGTCAGGCCGACCAGTACGCCCTGGCTGTGCTCGTTGCTGCTGGAGGCATGGGAGGAGCCGTCGGTGCCGACGTAGCTGGCCAGTGCGCTCATCCACAGCTGGTTCTCGCCTTCGCGCAGGTCGCGGCCACTGGCGTAGGGGGCGATGGCGCTGTCGATCTGCATGGGCTGGCGCAGCAGGTAGCTGGCCGAGTCGGCGTGGATCTGTCCGCCGACGCGCTGTTCCAGGCCGCCCAGGCTGCCGGCGTCGATGGCCGATTGCAGGTAGTAGTTGTAGGCGCTGTAGCGGCCGGACAGGTCGCTGTCCTGCAGGGCGGCGAGCAGGCCGGCGCCGGCCGCGGCGTTGCCGGCGAGCCCCGCCTGGCCGGGCAGGGTGCCGTAGCGCACCATCTTGCCGCGCAGCACGTAAATGGTTTCCTGGTCCAGGCCCAGGCCTTGCTTGAGGTAGTTGTCGACCGAGCCGTAGCTGGCGGTGATCTGGTCGAGGCCGGCCTGCAGGTAGCTTTCTTCCACACCCAGCAACGGCGCATAGACGGCGGCCATTGCCGGCGCGTAGGCGCTGAGCTTGGCCAGGGTGGCGCTGATGCTGCCGGCGCTGTAGCTGTTGGTGGCCAGGTAGTCCTGCATGATGGTGGCCGAGTCGACGCCGGCGATGGACTGCAGCATGGCGGCGGTCCAGCCGGTGCGGTCCTTGCCGGAGGTGCAGTGGAAGATCACCGGGTCTTCGGCGCTGGCCAGTTCCATGAACAGTTCGCGGTAGCGCGCCCGCTGGCCGGCGTCGGTGACGAAGTCGCGGTTCAGGTCGCGCATCCATTCCTTGGCGGCGGCGGGGCTGGTGAGGGGCGGGTACACCTGTTCGCCGCCGATGATGTTGATGTTCTCGTAGCGCGCACCGGCGGGGAGGACGTCCGGTGCCTGGGTGATTTCGCCGGGGGTGCGCAGGTCGAAGATTTCGCCGATCCCCAGTCCTTCGAGGATGGCCTTGTCGTTGCCCTTCAGGGTCAGGGCGTTGGAGCGGTAGAACACGCCGGAACGCATGACGCCGCCGTTTGCGGTGACGTCGGCCTGAGAGGTGCCGGCGACGTCGCGGAAGTTGTCCGCACCGGTGAGGCGCGGGGTATCCAGCGAGAGGTCGAGGGCGAGGGCGGAGGTGTGCGGCAGGCAGAGCAGAGCAGCGGGGATGAGCAGTCGCTTGGCCACGAGGGATGATCCTTATCGAGGGTGGTGGTCATGACGCTGTGCGATGAGCCCGGCGGCTCATGCACGGGTGCGTCATCGTTTCCGGCGCGAACACTACCGCGCCAAAATGAAATTCTCGGGACGAAAAAAAACCGGACGCCCCGGTGAGGGACGTCCGGCCTGGCAGGCTTACTGACCGAGCTTGCGCAGGTTGCTGGCGGTGAAGTAGCTGGCGTCGAAGCGAGCGTCGTTCAGGTGGGCGGTGCCGCCCATGCCGTTGACCAGGCGGTCGACCAGGTAGGAGCCGGCGATCAGGTCGTGGTACACCGCGACGCGGGCGTGGAAGGCCTGGATCTCGTAGGCGTAGACCGAGGTCTGCACGTTGGTGCGCCACAGCTGGCCCTTGGCGTCGTAGTTGTCGGCGAGGGCGGCGGTCCAGCTGTCCTCGTCGAGGTACAGGCGGCGCTTGGCGTAGATGTGGCGGCTGCCCGGACGCAGGGTGCCTTCCAGTACCCACACACGGTGCAGTTCATAGCGCACGGCGTCGGGGTTCAGGTGGCCGTTCTCGGTGAGCAGGGCGTTCAGGTCCTGGTCCGGGTCGTCGAGCTTGTAGTTGTTGTACGGGATGTACATCTCCTGCTTGCCGACCATCTTCCATTCGTAGCGGTCCGGGGCGCCGTTGAACAGGCGGTCCTCGTCCATCACGCGGAAGCCACCGGCACCGTACGGGGTGTCGTAGCCGACGGTGGGAGCGCGGCGCACGCGGCGGGTGCCGGGGATGTACTGCCAGCTCTGGCGGGGCTGGGCCACCGGGTTGCTGAACTCGTTGGTGAGGATGATTTCGCCTTTCTTGCGCACCGGCTCCAGGGTGCTGATCATCGCGTAGGCCTGGATACCGTCGTAGGCCTTGGCGTCGCCGGTGGGGTTATCCCAGGGTGAGAGGATCTGGTAGTGGACCTTCTCGAACACGCGGCTCTGGTTGGACAGGGTCAGGGCCATCAGGTAGGTGGCTTCTTCCTTCCAGGCGCGGCTGGGCAGGTTGTGGTTCCAGATCAGCTCGTAGCCGTTCTTCGGAATCGGGAAGGGCGAGGCGCCGTAGGCGTTGGTGACACCGTAGCCGTCACTGACCAGCTGGGCGTTGGCGGCGTTGTACTTGATGTTGTTTTCCACGGCTTCGGAGTAGCGGAAGTCGCGGTGGCTCGGGTAGACGACCAGCTTGTAGGTCTGAGGATAGCGCTTGAACAGGGCCTTCTGGCCGTCGGACAGCTTGCTCGCGTACTGGTCCATGTTCTGCGCGGTAATGGTGTACAGCGGCTTCTCGTCCGGGTACGGATCGGGACGCTTGTGGCCGGTGCCGTCGAACTTCACCTGGGGCGGCGCGCCGCGCCATTTGCCGGTCCAGGCAGGAATGCTGCCGTCGGCGTTGCCGGCTTTCTCGGCGCCCATCGGGGTCAGGTCCTTGCCCAGGCGGGCGATTTCCTCAGGGCTGGCCTGGGCATGGGCGTTAAGGCTGGCGGCGGCCAGGCCGATGGAGATGAAGAGGGGCAGCAGGCGGGTTTTGCACGTCATTTTCTTGTTCTCCTCGATATCAGGATCAGAAGCTGTATTTCGCGCTGAGCGAGACGTTGTCGCGGTCGGACAGGGCGGTTTCGCTCGGGTTGCCGAGGAACACGTTGTAACGGGCCTCGATGGCGAAGTTGTTCAGGTAGCGCCAGGTGGTGCCGACGCCCAGGCGGTCGTCGCCTTCGCCCAGGCCGAAGCTGCCGGGCATCGACGAGTTGCCGTTGACGGCCTGGCTGAAGATCAGCGGAACGCTGAGGTCCCAGCCGTTGAAGACGTTGTTGTAATCAAGGGTGAGGTTGACGGTGTAACCCCAGGCCGACTTGTCGTAGTACAGGGCGCCGGTGTTGGGGGTCTCGACCATCGCGTAGCCGCCGGTGCCGGTGGGTACGAAGACGTCGAAGCTGGGTGCCTTGTCGTTGCTCAGCACGCGGTTGTAGCCCACCTCGCCGGTCAGGGTGACGTTGTCGGCGAAGGGCTGGTTGCCATAGGAGTGGATGAAGGACATCAACGCTTCCATGGTCTTGGCGCGCACCGGGTGCGGCACCAGGCCGGTATCCACCAGCACCGGCTGACCGTCGCGGTAGCTCAGTTCGCCGCTGACGTTGGTGTCGCCCAGCACGGTGGAGAAGCTCGCGCCGTACAGGTCGATGTCGTCGAAGTAGCGCACCTGGTACTCGGCCTGGTTCCAGTGGCTGAGGAAGTCCAGCTGCGGCGACTTGTCGTGGAAGCGCACGTAGTACAGGCCGAACTCGGTGTTGTTGAGTTGCTCGGCGCTGTAGGTCATCGCCAGGCCGAACTGGCCGGAGTCGTCGGGCTTGTCGTCGCCGATGCGGCGGGTCAGGCCGAAGGCATCGCTGTAGCCGCCACGGTCCATCTGGTCGGTGATGGAGAAGTAGCTGCCGACGCCGTCGATCTCGGTCTTCTCCCACTTGTACTGGTAGTAGGCCTGCACGCCGAGGGCGTCGGTGAGGGCGTACTGGACGAAGGCCTGGCCAACCGGCAGGAACAGTTCCTTGATCTCGATGCCGGGGGTGTTGGCCTTGGTGGCGTCCACCGGGCTCATCGCGCCGGAGATGCCGAAGCCGTTGAACAGGCTTTCACCCCAGCTCACCACCTGGTTGCCGAGGCGCGCGTTGAGCGCGTGGCCGTCCAGGTCCCAGGTGCCGTAGCCGTAGGTGTCGAGCATGCGCACGCCGTCGCCATGCTGGTCGACGGTGTCCTCGGGGAATTCGTCGGCCTTGTTGCAACGGCCGGCGGCGACGCAGTTGGAGGTGCCGGTGGTGTTGTCGTTGCTGTGGTGATAGACGTCGTCGTAGAAGCCGGTGGCGCGGGCGAACAGGCCGAAGTCGTCGCGGAACTTGAAGTCGGCCTCGGTGAGGAAGCTGGCGCGGTTGTTGATCAAGCTGCCGCGATCGAAGGCGTTGTTGCCGTCGTCGATGTTGGCGATCGCCGGGTTGCTGCCACCGTTGGACAGCGCGTGGGCGCGCTTCTCGGTACGCCAGGCGAGGCCGTAGCTGACGGTGGTGTTCCAGTTGACCTTGAGGTCGTCGTTGACATCGAACGACAGTGCCTGGGCCTGGCTGGCCAGGAACAGGCTGGAGGCGCTGATCGCAACGGCAAGGGGCATCGGCTGGAAGGCGATTCTTATTCTTGTCATTTCGTCCTCTGCTCGGGCAGGCACGTTCGTCCAGACCCGGAACTGTGTTGGCGGGAGTGTGGCGGGGCTGACTATGTGGTCACCCGGATTCGTCAACATCGTCCGAAGGGACTAAGCCGGCGGGACGGTGCCGGAGGCCCTCCCGGGCTAGTCCCATCGGACGATGTTCGGCTCATGGGCTGCGCGAAAAATCGCCGAGGATGCGTGGGTCGGACCCACGCCAGCTCCCGGAGAAAACAGCGCATGAACGCAAGGGCGAGCGGCCAGCGGAGCCGCGAGTGGGACCACGAATGCGACGTACTGGTGGTGGGCAGTGGTGCCGGTGGCATGACCGCCGCGCTGCGTGCCCGCGACTTCGGCATGGACGTGCTGGTGGTGGAGAAGAGCGACCGTTACGGCGGCACCTCGGCGGTGTCCGGCGGTGGCATCTGGATTCCCTGCAACCATCGGATCGCCGCCCTCGGCGGCCAGGATTCGGCGCAGGAAGCGATCCGCTACATCCGCACCGTGACCCGGGACCTGGTGACCGACGGCCGTATCGAGGTCTACGTCGAGCACGGCCGGCGCATGGTCGAATACCTGGAGGCGAACAGCCGGGTGCGCTTCGAGGCGCAGCCCGAGTACGCCGACTATTACCCGGAAGTCCCGGGGGGCAAGCCGGGCTTCCGCTCCATGGACCCGCTGCCGTTCGACGCCCGCGAGCTGGGCGAGGAATTCGCGCGGATGCGCGAGCCGTCGCCGGGTACCCTGATGATGGGCCGCGTCGCCATGACCATGAAGGAAGCGCGCGTGCTGCTCTGTCGTGGCCCCGGCTGGGTCGGGCTGACGATGAAGATTCTCTGGCGCTACTGGCGCGACCTGGGCGGACGCCTGAGTTCGAAGCGCGACCGCTTCCTGACCCTGGGCAACGCCCTGGTCGCCGCGCTGCGCCGTTCGCTGCTCGATCGCCAGGTACCGCTATGGCTGGAGGCGCCGCTGCAGGGCCTGATCGAGGAAGACGGCCGGGTGGTGGGCGCCGAACTGCTGCACAAGGGCCGTCCGCTGCGGGTGCACGCCCGCAAGGCGGTGGTCATTGCCGCCGGTGGCTTCGAACGCAACCAGGCGATGCGCAGCCAGTACCATCCACAGCCATCGCAGAGCCAGTGGAGCGCCACGCCGCCGTACAACAGCGGCGATGGCATCCGCGCCGGCCAGGCACTGGGCGCGGCCACCGCGCTTATGGAACATGCCTGGTGGGCACCGACCACCCACGTCGAAGGCGAGGAAAAGCAGCGCGCGCTGTTCGTCGAGCGCACCCTGCCGGGTTGCGTGCTGGTGGACTCCGCCGGCCAGCGCTTCGTCAACGAAGCCGCGCCCTACACCGACATCGTCTACGCCATGTACGGCCATAACACCGAGCAGGCGCGCAGCGTGCCGTGCTGGATGGTGTTCGACGCCGAGTTCCGCCGCAAATACCCCTGCGGCGCCTTGCTGCCGGGCTACGCGCAACCCGACAACCGCCTGCCCAAGCACCTGCACGGCTACTACCACAAGGCCGACAGCATCGCCGAACTGGCCACTGCCATCGGCGTCGACGGCGCGGGCCTGGCCCGCACGCTCGAGCGCTTCAACCGCAATGCGGCGCTGGGCCAGGACCCGGACTTCCACAAGGGCGAGTCGGCCTTCGACCGCTATTACGGCGACCCCACCGTGCTGCCCAACCCGTGCCTGGCGCCGCTGCTCAAGGCGCCGTTCTACGCGGTGCAGATCAACGCCGGCGACATCGGCACCAAGGGCGGCCTGCTCACCGACGTGCATGCCCGCGTGCTGCGCGAAGACGGCAGCGCCATCGACGGTCTGTACGCCATCGGCAACTCCGCCGCCTCGATGATGGGCACCACCTATCCGGGCGCCGGCTCCACCATCGGCCCGGCGATGACCTTCGGGTTCCTCGCTGCCGAGCACATCCAGCAACAGGCCGGGCAGACTCACGCCCGCTCCAGCCAGGAGGCTTCCAACAATGTCTGAACAGGCTCCCCGCATCGCCCTGGTCACCGGCGCCAGCCGTGGCGTCGGCAAGGGCATCGCCGAGGCGCTGGGCGCCGCCGGCATGACCGTCTACGTCACCGGTCGTTCGCTCAAGTCCGGCGCTGCCACGCTGCGCGGCCAGGTGATGCACGGCTCCATCCATGAAACCGCCGCGGCCATCGACGCCGCCGGTGGCAAGGGCATCGCGGTGCAGTGCGACCATGGCGACGACGCGCAGGTGCGCGCGCTGTTCCAGCGCATCGAGGCCGAGCAGGGCCGGCTGGACCTGCTGGTGAACAACGCCACCTTCATCCATGAGCAACTGATCGAGCCCGGCCCGTTCTGGGAGAAGCCGCTGGAGATGGTCGACATCCTCGACATCGGCCTGCGCTCGTCCTACATCGCCAGCTACTACGCCGCGCCGCTGCTGCTGCGCGCGCCGAAAGCGCTGGTGGCCTTCGTCTCCTCGTTCGGCGCCGGCTGCTACATGCACGGCCCGGCCTACGGCGCGCAGAAGGCCGGCGTGGACAAGCTGGCGGCGGACATGGCCATCGACTTCGAGAACAGCGCGGTCGGCGCCGTTTCCCTGTGGCTCGGCCCGCAGCTGACCGAGCGCACCGCCATCGCCGGCCAGGCCAAGTCCGAGCAGTACGAAGCCTTCCTGGCGATGGCCGAGACGCCGCAGTTCAACGGCCGGATCATCCGCGCGCTGCTGGACGATCCGAAGCTTGCGGAGCTTTCCGGGCAGACCCTGGTCAGCGCGGAACTGGCGCTGCGCTACGGCATCAAGGACAGCGACGACCGCCAGCCGCCGTCCTGGCGCGACCAGCTCGGCGGCCCGCGTGTGCAGCACCCGGCGCGGGTGCTCTGAGGCAGTACTGTCCGTGAAGTGAAATAAAAAACGGCCCCTTTCGAGGGGCCGGTTTTTTCATGATGCGGGATCAGGCGATGCGGCGCAGCGCCTTGCGGCCCTTGTTGGTGCGGGTGTGGCGGAACAGGTCCTTGGGATCGTTTTCGTCGTCGTCCGCGCCCCAGGGCACCAGGTCGATACGTTCGCCGAGGTTCAGCCGGGTCGCCTGATCGTTCACGTAGCGCAGCGCGGAGTAGTCTTCCAGGGCGAAGCCGACCGAGTCGAAGATGGTGACCTGCTCGGCGCTGTCGCGCCCCGCGACCTGGCCAGCCAGGACGCGCCAGAGGTCCACCACCGGGAAGTCCGCCGGCATCTGCTGGATCTCGCCCTCGACCCGCGACTGCGGCTCGTACTCGACGAACACTTTGCCGGCGCGCAGCACGTCCGCGTGCAGCTCGGTCTTGCCGGGGCAGTCGCCGCCGACGCCGTTGATGTGCATGCCGGGCTCGATCATTTCCGGGGTGAGGATGGTCGCGTAGGCCTTGTCGGCGGTCACCGTGGTGACGATGTCGGCGCCACGCACCGCCTCGGCGGTGGAGCTGCAGCGGATGACTTTCAGGCTGGGGAATTCCGCCAGGTTGCGGATCAGCTTTTCGGTCGCCAGCGGGTCGATGTCGTAGACGGCGATTTCCTCGATGCCCAGGTGGGCATGGAAGGCCAGCGCCTGGAATTCGCTCTGCGCGCCGTTGCCGATCAGCGCCATGCGCCGGGAGTTCGGCCGTGCCAGGGCGCGGGCCGCCATCAGCGAGGTGGCGCAGGTGCGCAGCGCGGTCGCCACGGTCAGTTCCGACAGCAGCACCGGGTAGCCGGTCTCGACGTCGGCCAGCACGCCGAAGGCCATGACGGTGTAGAGCCCGCGCTGGGTGTTCTGCGGGTGGCCGTTGACGTACTTGAAGGCGTAGCGCACCGGGTCGGACACCGGCATCAGCTCGATGACGCCGATGTCGGAATGGTTGGCGACGCGGGCCGATTTATCGAAGGATTCCCACCGTACGAAGTCCTGCTGGATGGTGTCGGCCAGCTCGCCGATGAAGCGTGCGACTCCGATTTCCTGTACCAGTTGAGACATCGTGGGGACATCGACGAAGCGAGTCATGGCGGGACCTCCAGCTATTTTGATTGGTATTGGAATGACAGCTCTGGCATCCCCGACGCCAATGCTCGCCAGGTCCTTTCGCAGGGTGTCCGCAGTCGGCCGGAGAGGGCGATTGCGCGTCGTGGGATGCCGCCATTCTCCCACCCGGCCTGGCGAAATCCCGGCTGTAATGGCGGGGCGCGCCGACCGATACGGCTGTATTCGTGATCGCGCACAGCCGATTCTGCTGTGCGGGACGCGTGGGTCATGCCGGTGGTTCTGCGCTCGAAAATCAGCGGGAGGCGAGGGGCAGCGGGGTTACCGCGCCGACTCCTTGATGGTGGTCAGTTCGGGGTGGGCGACGAGCTTGTCGATGTGCAGGCTTTCGTCGTTCAGCCAGGTCTCGGTGAGCGCGCGATAGTGCTCCATGTCCCGGCAACGCATGCGTACGCTGTAGTCGAAGGTGCCGCTGATCAGCTGGCAGTGCAGCACTTCCGGGCAGGCAATGACGCAGGCCTCGAAGGCCTTCTGTGCGGTGCGTCCGCTCTGGTTCGACAGCGCAACCAGCACCAGCAGCGAGAGGCCCGAGGCGATCTTCTGTTCGTCGATGACCGCGCCGTAGCCACGGATGATCCCGTGCTTCTCCAGCTTGCGCACGCGCTCCTGGCAGGGGCGCGGGGTGAGATGCACCAGGGAGGAAAGCTTGCCGTAGGTGATGCGGCCCTGGTGGCGAAGAATCCTGATGATCTCTTCGTCGATGCGGTCCAGCGTGAATGACGACGCGGTGTCCTGGTCTTTGGCACTCATGGTTTCTAGCACTGTGGTTAAACGGAAAGGGCTGCCGGACGCGGTGTCCGGCAGCCCTTGCCTTTATGGGGTACCGCTCTGTGGTCTGTCAAAGACCGCCGCAGGTTCGATCAGATCTCGCGGGCCAGCTCGGCGCCATTGCCACGGCGGTTCAGCACGACGAGATAGACCAGGCCGAGAGCGATCCAGCCGAGCCCCAGCGACTGGGCTTCGACGCTCATGCTTACCAGCACGTAGGCGATGATCACCAGGCCGATCAGCGGGAAGACCAGGTGCTTGAACACCTGCCCAGTCTTCTGGCGGATGAAGTAGTGGTTGATCACCGCGAGGTGCAGCAGGCAGAAGCCGGTCAGCGCGCCGAAGTTGACCAGCGAGGTGAGCACGTCCGGGGCGTCGAGGAAGTAGATGCCGATGCCCAGGGAGAGCACGCCGACCAGGTACAGGCTGATGTGCGGGGTCTGGTACTTCGGATGCACCTTGGCCAGCACGCGCGGCAGCTTGCCGTCGCGAGCCATGGAGTAGAGCAGGCGGGAGACGGCGGCCTGCGAGGTGATCGACACGGTCACGCCCCAGGCCAGCGCGGTGGACACGGCGGTGAGGGTAGACAGCCAGCTGCCGCCGGCCGCTTCGGCGATTTCATAGAAGGCGGTGTCCGCCGACTTGAAGGTCATGCCGGCGGCCAGGTCGGTGGCCAGCCAGGTCTGCACGATGAAGATGCCGCCCATGACGAACAGCGCGATCAGCGAGGCGCGACCGATCTGCTTCGCCGGGTCGCCTTTGACTTCCTCCGCGAGGGTGGAGATCGCGTCGAAGCCGAGGAAGGACAACACCGCGATGGACACCGCCTTCATCACCAGCCCGAGGTTGAAATGCTCCGGCTGCAGCAGCGGTTCCAGCGTCAGGCGACCGTTGCCCAGCCCGCCTTCCAGCGCGTGGTAACCCACAGCGAGGAAGATCGCCAGCACCACCAGTTCGGCGATCAGGAACAGCAGGTTGAAGCGCGCCGCCAGGGTGATGCCGCGCAGGTTGATGAGGGTGGCGGACACCAGGAAGATCAGCATGAACACCAGCTTGGGGATCGCCGGGAACAGGTGGTTCAACGCCAGCGCGCTGAACACGTAGAGCAGCGGCGGGATCAGCAGGTAGTCGAGCAGCAGCACCCAGCCGGCAATGAAGCCGACGTTGGGGTGGATGCCGCGCTGGGCATAGGAGTACACGGAGCCGGCGATGGGGAAGGCGCGGGACATGGCGCCATAGCTGAGCGCGGTGAAGAGCATCGCCACCATGCCCACCAGGTAGGCCATGGGCACCATGCCATGGGCGTCGGCATGGACCCAGCCGTACACGCCGAAGGGGGCGATGGGGATCATGAAGATCATGCCGTAGATCACCAGGTCGCTCAGGGTGAGACTACGGCGGAGCTGTTGCTTGTATCCGAACTGTTCGATGGCCACGGGCAAATCCTCTGGGAACGGCAGCTTTAAGAACCTGTCTGCGATCTGCTGCGCGTCGGCAGAACTGCGTTGAAATCGGTCTCGGGGTGCTCATTTACTGCGTGTAAATTCCGCTCCCTCGACCAATTTCGCCTTGTTCTGCTCTAGCTCGCGAGATCGCAAACAGGCTCTAAGGGTTCGGCGCTCATGCGCTGAATTGTTCTTGTTGTCAGAACCTGCCCGGCCCTCGCACGCAGCGAACCGGGCGGGGTCCTCAGAGCCAGGGAGCCAGGCGTTCCGCCCAGGTCTCCACCCCTTGCGGGGTCCGCAGTCCGTCATTGCGGATTTCGATCAGCACGGCGTCCAGGCCGCGTTCGTCGCCATGTACCGGGACGGTCATGTCCTCCAGTGGGTCGATGACATAGGGTTGGTTCGAGCCGATTTCCTCGCCGCATTGGCGCAGCCCGTCGATGATCCGGTTCGCGTAGCCCTCGGCCTTGCCGAAGAGCACGCCGGCGACCCATGGGCGCGGCTCGCCCCGGTAGCGGGGCGTGAAGCTGTGGACCCCGACGAGGCGTGGTGTGCGTTGCGCCGCGATGCGTCCGTCAAGCAGCTCGGTGAGCTGCCGGTGGAAGGGTTCGAAGAGGCTCGACTCGCGCTCCTGCCGGGCAGCGGCCGACAGGCCCTGGTTGCCGGGGATCGGGTAGATCTCGCTGTGCTCGGGGATGGCATCGGGCGCTGCCAGCGGCCGGTTCAGGTCGATCAGCAGGCGCGAGTAATTGGCCACCAGCAGCGTGGCGTCCAGGCGGGCCGACAGCGCCCGCGCCAGGTCCAGCGCGCCGATGTCCCAGGCGATGTGCTCCTGCGCCGCCTCGTCGTCCAGCCCCAGTTGCCGCAGCGCTTCGGGGATGTAACGGCTGGCGTGCTCGCAGACCAGCAGCACCGGGCTCGTGCCTTGCGGGTTGACGATCTCGAACGGCGGGCGCCGGTAGAGACCGGATTCAGTAGTAGGTTGCATAGGCTTCACACAGTTGTTCTTCGCTGAGGTCGCGAGTCAGGGCCAGTTCCTGGCGCTTCATGGCGAAGTAGGTTTCCAGCAGGGCCGGCGGCAGCTCGTTGCACAGTTCGTCGTCGGCCATCAGCAGGCGCTGGGCTTCGTCGAGGGAGCCGGGCAGGGCCTTGATGCCGAGCCTCTCGCGGTCCGCGGCGCTGAGGCTGTGCGGGTCCACGTCGGTCACCGCCGACAGCGGCAGTTCCTGTTCGATGCCCAGGCGGCCGGCGATCAGCACCGCGGCCATGGCCAGGTGCGGGCTGGCGGTGGCATCCATGGGGCGGAATTCGAGGTTGAACTGGCGCGCTTTCGGCTTGCCGCCGATGTCCACCACCGGGCAGATGCGCAGCGCCGCTTCGCGGTTGCGCAGGCCCAGGCAGGCGTAGGCGGCGCTCCAGTGGTGCGGCTTCAGGCGCAGGTAGGAAACGGCGGTCGGCGCGGTCAGGGCGCAGAGCGCGGGCAGATGACGCAGCACGCCCGCGGCCCAGTGCTCGGCGAGCTTGGACAGGTTGGTGGCGCTGCTCTCGTCATAGAACACCGGCGTGCCATCCAGGCGTTGCAGGCTCAGGTGCAGGTGCACGCCATTGGTCACCGCGCCGGGGGCGAGCAGGGGAGTGAAGCTGCTGCGCCAGCCGAACTGCCGGGCGATCTCGCGGGTGATTTCGCGTACGTTCACCGCGCGGTCCGCCGCCGCAACGCCCTGGGTCGGCCGGCAGGTGACTTCGTACTGGTTGCGGCCGTACTCGGGCAGGAACATTTCCGGCTCCGCGCCAACCTGCTCCAGCGCACTCATCAGCCAGCCGCCGAAGTTGCCGGTCTGCCGCTGGGCCTGCAGGGAGAAAGCGGCAGCGTGCTGGTCCGGCAGGCCGAGCAGGTTGAATTCGTGTTCGAAGGCGGCGGTGACCTGCAGGTCGAGCTGGCGGTAGCGGGCAATCTCGTTGCGCAGCAGGGTGCGCGGGCACACCGGCCAGGGCGATCCGTCGGTCAGCACCAGGTCGCCGTGCAGGTAGTCCAACGGCGCCGCCTGCTGGTCGGGACCGCTTTCCAGGCGTACCCGGCTGCCCGGATCGGGGAGCAGGCGCAGGTCGCCGTGGCTGCCCCAGGGGTTATCGTCGGCGATGATGTCCTGGGGTGTCAGCGCGCTGTTGGCCGGCACCCAGCCGCAGCCGCTGGCCAGTTGATCGGCGGCTTCCGACTCGGGAAGCGAACGGCCGCGGGTGATGCCGCAGAGGTCGGTGGTGACGAAGCTGGTCAGACGCATTGGCGTGCCGCGATTGTTATTGTTCTGGCTCATGGCGTTCTCCTGGCTTCAGGCCAGTGCGGCGATTCGTGCGAGCACGGTGTCGGTGTCGGCGATCCAGCAGTAGCCCTTGATCGCGTCCAGGCAGGCCTGGTGGCGTTCCGGGGTATGGGTCGCGCAGGCGTCTTCCACCAGGGTGACGAGGTAGCCGCGGTCGGCGGCATCGCGCACCGCCATGTCGACGCACTGGTCGGTGACCACGCCGCAGACGATCAGGTGGCGGGTGTTCAGGTTGCGCAGGACGTAGTCGATGGCGGTGGAGTTGAAGACGCCCGAGGACGTCTTCGGCAGGACGATTTCGTTCTCGGTCGGCGCCAGGGCGTCGATCACCTGGGCGTCGGGGCTACCCTTGGGCAGGTGCATGTCCGACAGCTTGTGGTCCAGCGAGCGGTCGCGGCCGTCGGCGGTCAGGCTTTCGATGATGGTGTGCAGCACTTCGCCGCCCACGCCGCGCATCGCGGCCAGCAGGCGCCGCTGGTTCGGCACCACGGTGGCCTCGACGCGCTCGTAGAAGTAGCGGTGCTTGGTCGGATCGACGTGGGCGTCGCGGCCGGGGATGACCCAGGCATTCTGCATGTCGACGAACAGAATGGCGGTCTGACCCGGCGTGAACGGCAGGTCGCGGGGCGATTGGTGGGGCAGGCTGAACACGGTTATTCCTCCAGGATGTGGCTGCCGAAGGCAGCACGCAGGTGATCGATGCCTTCGAGGCGTTCGTCGAGGTGGCCGTCCATGCGCGCCACCAGGCTGGCAATCAGGGCTTCGACCTGGGCTGTGGCGGGCACCAGGGTGTCGAAGGGCGAGGGCGATTCCACCGGGGCGCTGACGATCAGGTCGGCGAATTCGCGCAGCGGCGAGTCGTACACGTCGGTGAACAGCACCACGCGTGCGCCGCGCGCCTTGGCGACCTTGGTCACGCCCAGCGCCTGCGCCTGGTAGCGGCGGTAGTCGAACACCACCACCAGTCCCTGACGGTCGATGTCATTGAGCTGGTCCGGCAGCGCGGCGCCGTCGTCCAGCAGCAGGCAGCCGCTGCGCAGCATGCGCAGGTGCGCCACCAGGTAACCGGCGAGGAAGCGGCTGAAGCGGCCGCCATGGCAGAACACGCGGGTGCGCGTATCGAGCAGCCAGTCGCCGAGCAGGCGGATGTCGTCGGCCTGGGTCAGCGCCAGGGTGCGCTGGATGCCTTCGCTGGCATCGCTGAGGAAGTTCGACCAGGTGTCGTTGTTGCTCATCCCCTCGCGGCGTCCGGCGAGCAGCGTGCGCGGCGAGCGCAGGCGGTCATCCACTTCGGCCATCAGCGCATTCTGGAAATCGCTGTAGCCGGCGAACCCGAGTTTCTTCACCAGGCGCAGGATGGTCGGGTCGCTCACGCCGGCCTGCCGGGCCAGTCGCGACATCGGCCCCAGGCCCAGGCGCGGGTAGTCGTCGAGCAGGGCGCGCAGCACCTTGCGCTCGGCTTTGGTGAGGTCCACTTCGGGGGAATTCAGGCGGTCTTTGAGTGTGAGCATGGTGGCGTCCCTTGGCGTGCTCTATTTGTATAATGCACTTCATAAATTGGCAATACGTTATTTTTGTAGTGTTCACTACATTGCGATGGAAGCGTTCTGCATGCCGGATGAGCCGGCCGTTTCGCGGTTGGCGATGGGATGGGCGTAGCGGCGTACAACGCGAACGGTTGTACGCCCTACGAAGGCTGGCGTGGCCTCAGGCGTGGGCCAGGGCGTAATCCAGTGCCGCGCAGACTGCGACTATCTGTGCCTCATTGCACCGCTGGGGGCTGGTGCGCGGGCTGTCCGGGTAGACCTCGGTGGTGGTGGTGTAGCGCGCGCCGGTGATGGAGGCGCACAGCCCGTACTCCACCAGGGGGTATTCGATCACGCCACGTGCGACCACCGGCGAGCCGATGATCTCGCCCTTGTCGTCCGGCGGCGCGATGTGGGTCACCCGCTCGACCGCGGCGATAATGGCCTGTTGAAACGCCGGTTGCGGGTTCTCGCGGTCATCCACCAGGTAGAAGCCATCCGGAACCCGTTCCGGCTCGTGCACCTTGCCGTCACGCGCGGCCAGCGCCGGGACGAACTCGCTGGCATCGCTGTCGGTGGTCTCGTGCAGGTCGATGTGCAGCAGGAACTGGCCGCGCAGCGGGGCCAGCAGTTCGATCAATGCGGTGGACTCGCGGGCGGGGCCATCGGCGCGGAAGTTTCGGTTAGGGTCGATGGCGTCATGGTTCCAGCGGTTGATGCGCTCGTAGCCCCAGGGGTTCACGCAGGGTGCCACCAGCAGGTTGGCCTTGCCGGCGTACTCGGCGGCGCATTCTTCCAGGAACCCCAGCGCGCCCATCACGCCGCTGGTTTCGTAACCGTGCACACCGCCAGTCACCAGGGCGGCGGGCAGCGCGGCGTTCCAGTCGCGGCTGCGCAGGGCATACAGGGTGTAGGTCTCGCCGGCATAGTCGAGCCGGCCGTAGGCCACTTTGTCGAAACGCTCGGACAGCGCCTCGATGCGCGGCAGCACATCCTCGTCATAACGGCGCTGGCGCGACTGGCGTGCGCGCCATAGGTTGCGCTCGGCTTCGCCCCAGGGTTGGCCGGGGGTTCCCACGGGATAGAAGGCGGCTGTCGTCATCGTGCGCTCACAGGCTGGGGAAACAGGATGGGAATTTATCGGCGGCGTCCTTATCTTGATTTCAATGTGCTTGATGGGCGCTCTCCGAAGACTTTGCGGTAGTCCATCGCGAAATTGCCAAGATTGCAGAACCCGCATTGGGATGCGATTTCCGCCACGGTGGTTCCGGGCGGAGCCCGTAAGAGCATCTCGCGGGCGTGGCGCAGACGTACCTGCTTCACGAAGCCCATTGGCGAGTAACCGCGGCTTTTCCTGAAGGAGTAGAACAAGCTGCGCACGCTGACATTGGTGAGCAGGGCCAGTTGCTCCACCGTGATGGGCTGGTCCCAATGCGCCTCGATATATTCCTCTACCAGCCGGACCGTCTGGGGAGCTATGTCTCGCCGGGCGTTCAGTGCGTGGCTGAAATTGTGGCTACTGGCCTTGAGAAACATGACGATGAGCGCCTGCTCAAGCTCGCTCAGGGCCGTCAGGGGAAGATCGGTCTCGCGCGTTTCTGCCTCGCCAATGAGGAAGCACAGCAATCTCCACCATTGCCGACCGGCCGGCGTATCGAGGTTGAGGGCCGGATCGAAGACGATATCCCCTTTGACTTCTGCGCCAATCAGGCCGGCGAGTTTCCGCTGCACTGCGGAGGCATCGAGCAAGAGTGCAATCTCTTCAATGTTGGGGCTGGTGTGCAGCGAGGTTCGTTCGCCCGGTGATGCGATCAAGGCTCGTCCTTCTTCAAGGCTTACAGTCTTGCCGCGCGTTTCCCCCCAGCCTTCCCCGACAATGGCAATAGGCACTGCGTAATGAGTTGACGCGGCAGTGTAGTAAGTCTGGTCCACTGCCGTTCTGAAGTTTACATACGAGATGCCAATGTCATTGAGTTGACAGTGATTGCCCCTGGCCTTGAAGTTCTTGTGGTCATGGGGAACTGAAAAATGCAGCTCACCGTAAAAAGGTTGGGCCGCGGCTGTCATCTCTTCGATATCGCTGGTCTGGATGACCCTGTATCGATCGAGTGGCTTTCTGTCTGTCTGAGTATTCATCGGCGGTCCCTGCAACTTTGCACTGCACTATTGCACGATTTGGATGGGATTTGCATTTTGCGGGTAGACGGAGGCTTCCCGGGAAAACAATATCTTCTGCCGGTCGATGCGCCGATTTTCAGTAGCGAGTGGAGGTGTTTGGGACTTGCTGTGGAAAGACTGGAGCCTCTTGCTACGCTGAGCTCTGAGCTTGTCAGGCTAAGAGTGGCTCTGAAGGCAGGGAAGCAATGAAGATGGGAGTGCCGAGTTGAAGCTACAAGGAAAGTTGCGAAGCTATCTATTCTTCCTCGCGATCCTGGCCATATACGGTGAGGCTGCTGAAGTTGATGACTCAGCGGAGCTGGCAAAGAAAGCATTAAACCCTGTCGCGGACATGTATAGCCTGCCGGTGCAATACAACTGGGACCAGAAAATGGGACCAACCGGCGAGGGCATGCATAGCGTTACGAATATTCAGCCGGTCCTGCCATTTACACTGAATGACGAGTGGAATCTTATTTCCCGCACTATTCTTCCGGTCATTGACCAGCATGGTTTGGCACCGGGTGGAGTTGCGGACAAATCCGGCGTCGGTGATGTAACGCAGAGCTTCTTCTTTTCTCCGAAGAACCCGACGGAGAGTGGCTGGATACTGGGTGCCGGGCCGGTGCTGTTGATTCCTACTGGCAGCAACGAACTATTGAGTAGTGAGCAGTGGGGGGCCGGTCCGACAGCTGTCGCATTGAAACAATCGAACGGCTGGACGCGTGGCATGCTGGCAAATCACATCTGGGGGATGGACGGAAGTCCGCCGGACGATAAGGACAAGGTCAACCAGACGTACCTGCAACCCTTCTTTTCGTACACCACCAGCACCTATACGACCTACGGCATAAACACCGAGTCCACCTACGATTGGCAGTCTCGTGAATGGTCAGTGCCGGTCAACCTGACCGTTACCCAGTTGTTCAAGATCGACGGGCAGCCGCTTACCGTACAGACAGGGCCGAGATACTGGCTGGATAGCCCCGAAGACGGAGCGCAAGGGTGGGGCTTCCGCGCTGCGGTGACCCTGCTGTTTCCACGTTGAAAGAACCCTGTTGATGACATTGATATCGATGGGGTGAATGGCAAGGGCGGAGACTGCCCTTGCTCAGAGTTTGCAGATTATCGAGCTGGCTCTCATTAAAAGTCCGACAGGTTTTGGACAAGGATAAAAAGAATGAAGTTTGCCTTTGCCCCAGTCCTTGCGGTGGGTTTGTTCGCGTTGCCAGTGTCGGCAATGGCCGGGGGAATCATGCTGTACGAGGTCGGCACCGATAACGTTGGCCTTGCCAACGCCGGTGCCGCCGCCCGGGCCCAGGGGCCCAGCACCCTGGCCAGCAACGTGGCGGGCATGGCGCTGTTGAAAGGCACCCAGATCACCGCCGCCGGGCAGCTGTTGCACAGCAACCTGGAGTTCCATACCGACTCGGACACCAACATCGACGGCGGTAACAGCGGCAATGCGCTGGAGTGGCTGCCGGGCGGGAGTTTCTTCGTCACCCAGGAACTGAACGACGGCTGGTCGGTGGGCTTTGCCGCGTACGGCGACTTCGGTCTCAGCCTCAACTACGACAACGACTGGCAGGGTCGTTACTTCCTGCAGAACGGCACCATTGCCGGCATGACGCTGATGCCTTCGGTGGCCTATCGCATCAACGATCAATGGGCCGTGGGCCTGGGCGTACGTGCCTTCTACGCCGCACTCGACTCGAAGCTGGCGGTGGACAACGATCCCTACGGCGTCCTGGATCGCCCCGATGGGCGCATGAAGTACAAGGACAACGACTGGGCCCTCGGTGGCAACCTCGGGGTGATCTATGAGCCCCGGGAAGGCACCCGGCTGGGCCTGAGCTACACCAGCGAGATCCACGTCAAGTTCGAGGATCGCATGGATCTGGAAGGGTTGGGGCCGGTTGCCACGACCGCGCTGAGCAACCGTGGTGTGCTCGATGCGAACACCCAGCTCGACATGAACGTCCCGCAGACCCTGACGCTGAGTCTCTACCAGCAGCTCGATTCGCAATGGGCCTTGCTGGCGAGCCTCAACTGGCAGGACTGGTCGCGTTTCGGTGAAATCGGGATCGACCTGGACAGCCCCAATCCTCATTCGGCCACCCTGGAAGCGGACTACAAGGACACCTGGCACGCCTCGGTGGGCGCCCAGTACCGCTTCGATCCGCAGTGGCTGTGGAACATGGGCCTGGGCTACGACAGCTCTGCCGTCAGCGACCACAACCGTACCCTGACCGTCCCCATGAGCGACAACTGGCGCCTGGGGACCGGCTTCACCTATTCGCTGGACAAGAATACCGACATCAACTTCAGCTACGAACTGGTGTGGATGGGCGACATGCCTATCGATCAGCAGAAGCCGTTGCCGGCCAATGATCCCAAGCGCGTCTCGGGCGAATTCGACGATGCCTGGATCCAGGCTTTCGCCGCAAGCGCGACCTGGCGCTTCTAGTCACGCTATAGCGGCTCTTGCGTAACCCGTCTCGCCAGGCCCGATTTCAGCGCCGGGCGATCTGTATGCCATTGGAGGGTCAATCCCATGCGTCGCATTCGATTCGCTGCTGTTCTTCTTCCCATCGCCAGTCTGGTTGCTTGCGTTTCCAATGAGCAGTTCCTGGCTTCCAATCAGGATGCGGCCACCAAGGCTGCAACCAGTCGTGCTTCCTTCGACCTCAATTGTCCGAGCGTTACTCCGACAATACTTTCGAACAAGGTCATCGAGACTCGATTTGGTTATGCCCGTACCGAGTACACCATCGGTGTGCGTGGTTGCGGTAAGCAGGCCGTTTACCTGGCCTACTGCCTGGATGCCCATAACTGCAATGCACTGGATGACAGCACTCAAGCACTCGAGATGTAGCGTTCGCGCCTGAATATGCCCGGCATTCATCGAGGCGATTGTTCTTGTTGAATAGGGCTGTGTTTCGTCAGCGATTCCGTGCTTTCCCTATTTCCATAAACAGGATTCAAGAAATGAAATCCAAGCTTATGCTCGTTGCCTTGTGCGCCAGTTCTCTCGTGCTCTCCGGTTGTGCCAGCAAGTATGTCGAGCCGGACCAGTATTCCGGTTTCCTCAAGAACTACAGCATCCTGAAGGAGGAAAAGTCTCCCTCCGGCGCGGACGTGATGCGCTGGGTTGAACCCGGCCTGAACGGCAACAGCTTCACCAGCGTGTACCTCGAGCCCAGCCAGCTCTACCCGCAGCCCCAGGCCACGGAGCAGGTTCCGCAGAGCACGCTGCAGGGGGTTACCCAGTACTACGACCAGGCGCTCAAGCGCGAGGTCTCCCAGGTATTGCCGGTGGTCTCCAAGCCTGGCCAGGGCACCCTGGTCGTGCGTCCGGCGATCACTGCCGTCACCGCCAAGACCGAGGGCCTGAAGCCCTACGAAGTGATCCCGATCGCCCTGATCGTCGCGGGCATCACTACTGCCACCGGGCATCGTGACATGGACACCGACATTGCCACCGAAGCGGCCTTCCTCGATGGCGGCAGCGGCAAGCTGGTGGCCGAGGTCGTGCGCAAGGGCACCGGTACCGAGCTGGAGAACTCCTCCCAGGTGATGACGGCGAAGGATGCCAAGCCGGTCCTGGATGCCTGGGCTTCGGACCTGGCCAAGTCGATCCGGGCGATTCAGAACGTACAGTGAATTCGAGAACGGTCAGCGGACAGTCTCTGAGAAACGAGACTGTCTCCGCTATCGAATTCAGGAACCTGCCATTCAACGGGAACACAGCGATGCAAACCTGCCCAAAGAACACATCCATGCTCACCCACTGCGTGCGCGTCGCCGGTGCGCTGGGGATGTCCTTCGCACTGACCTGCTCGGCGACCGAGCAGGCCGCGATTCCGCCGTCGCTGGTGACGCCGGACCGCGTTGAAACCCGCTTCGGCCCGCTCAATTTCCGCGATGGCGTGCCGGATGCTGAAACGACGGCGAAGCTTTACGAAGAGCACGATTTCAGCCTGGCCTACCGCGCCTTCATGGACAACATGCGCGGCGTCAGCATCGCCTCGTTGCGCAAGGGGATGCAGAGCCTGGGTGTGAAGGACAACGAAGTCCTCATCTTCTCCGAGCTGATGGACTCCAAGTCGCTGTTCCTCACGGCCAACGCCGACACCGTCTACGTCATGGGTTCCATCGACCTGAGCAAGGGCCCGGTGGTGCTGGAAGCGCCGCCCGAGTTGCTGGGGGTGGTGCAGGACGCCTGGTTCCGCTGGGTCATCGACGTAGGCGCGTCGGGGCCGGACCGGGGGCAGGGCGGCAAGTACCTGATCGTGCCGCCGGACTACAAGGGGCCGCTGCCGCAGGGCGGCTTTTTCGTGGCCCATGCCCGCACCAATCACGTCCTCTGGTTCGGCCGTTCCTTCCTCAAGGACCACAGCGATCCGAAACCGGTCGCCGACACGATCCGCCAGTACACCAAGGTCTATCCCTACGAGCCGGGCGGCGTCGGCACCTCGCTGGCCGAGTTCCTGGCCGGCAAGGCCCCGCTCGGACGTCCCGCACCGGTACCGCCCACGGTATTCCACGAGGGCAGCGACAAGTTGGTCAACACCGTGCCGCCGAGCGACTGGACCTTCTTCGAGATGCTCAACCAGATCGTGCAGGAGGAGCCGGCCACCTCGCTGGACCCCGAGCTGATGGGGCCGATTGCCGCGCTGGGTATCGTCAAGGGCAAGCCCTTTGCGCCTGACGCGCGCATGAAGGGCATCATGACCCGAGCGCTGGCGGTGGGTAACGCCACGGCGCGCACGCTGTTCATGAGCCCGCGCGATCCGAGCTGGTTCTACTACCCGAAATCCTCGTGGTTCAACTTCCTGTTCGAGACCGGCTACGAGTTCGAGACGCCGATCCCGATGATCACCAAGGAGGGCGTCAAACCTTTCCCGGCCACCGGCTACCGCACCATGGATGCGCGCACCAACTTCTTCTACGGCATCACCGGCATCACGCCGGCCATGGCCATGCGCCTGCCGGGTGTGGGCTCGCAGTACCTGCTGGCGACCATGGATGGCGACAAGCAGCATTTCGATGGCGGCAAGACCTACAAGGTGACCCTGCCCAAGGGGATTCCCGAGGCGAACTTCTGGTCGCTGACCGCCTACGACAACATGACCCGTTCGATGCTGGAAACGCCGCAGCGCTTCCCGCGTGCCGGCAGCCAGAGCTATCCGTCGCCCGCCGCAGAAGCCGGCGCCGATGGTTCCACCACGGTCTACTTCGCGCCGGAGCAGCCCAAGGGCGTGGCGCGTGGCAACTGGATCCAGACCATGCCGGGCAAGGGCTGGTTCGTCATCCTGCGTCTGTACAGTCCGCTCGAGCCGTTCTTCACCAAGCAGTGGCGTCCGAGCGAAATCGAGTTGGTCAAATAGCCTTCAGCTCTGCAGCACCCTCGGCAATCCCCCGCCAGGACGGCGGCGGGATTGCCTGCTGTCCCAGGAATCCCACCGTACCGAGCCCAAGGAGGGTTCAACCATGCATCTCCTCAAATCTCTGCCGATGATCGGCGCCCTGGCCCTGGCAATCGCCGCTCCGGTGATGGCCGCCGATATTCCGCTGGGCGTGACCGTCGAGTCCGACGAGATCGTGACCAAGGTCATTTCCGTCGATGCCACGGATCGTCGCGTCGTCGTCGAGGGCGTAGCGGGCAAGCCCGTTACCGTCCAGGTCACCGATGTGGCCCAGGACCTTGGGCATCTGAAGGCGGGTGACCACATCGCGGCGCTGGTCGTGCATTCGGCTGCGTTCGATCTGGATACCCAGGTTCAGACCCAGGCGCTGGGTGGTTTCACGGAAGAGGGCATTGCCCTGGCCACGCCGAGCAACCCGCATCCGGGTGGCGATGCCTTCCGCATGGCGCGCGTGCAGCTGAAGATCATCAACATCAACCTGAAGAAGCACGAGCTCACCTTCGAAGGGCCGAATGGCACCAACAAGGTCATCTCCGTGGAGGATCCGAAGCTGCGCAGCAAGATGGGCGCGCTGAAGGTCGGGCAGACGCTCAACGTGACCTACGAGGACACCCTGCAGATCATCACCGCTCACCCGGTAGCGCAGGCTGGGGATTCCACCACCTCCACCAATTGATGCGGTCCCCCGGAGCTCCTGTCGAGTGACAGGAGCTCCGGGGCTGGACCCGACAATGGATAACTGACGGAGTTGATCAAGCGCTTGATGACTTCGGCCGTTTTATAGCTATCGACGGGAGCAGTGGCCTCAGGCGCTGAGTACGCGGCAGGCTTGCTCCGGAATGGTCACCGACACGGCCTGGCCCACGCGCAGGCCGATGTCCTGGCAGGGCGTGCTGAGGGCGGTCAGGGAGACTCCGGAACACTGGACGGTGGTCTCGATGGTCGCGCCGATGTCGCGGATGAAGGTCACGGTTCCGTCCAGGCGATTGGCCGCCGGTGCCTGCGCCGTCGACAGCTGCAGGTCCTCCGGGCGCACCAGCATGCGCACGCTGGCCCCCGGCTGGATGCTGGGGCAATGCGCGGCATGCAATGCCGCGCCGCCAGGCAATTCGACCCGGCCATTGCCCAGCACGGTCGCCGGGAAGATGTTGCCCGAGCCGATGAAATCCGCGACGAAGGCGTTGGCCGGGTTGCGGTAGATCTCGATCGGCGTGCCCACCTGCTGGACGCGGTGTTCACCGAGCACCACCACGACGTCGGCCATGGTCATGGCCTCGCGCTGGTCGTGGGTGACCATGATGGTGGTGATGTTCAGGCGCTGCTGCAGCTGGCGGATCTCCACCTGCATCGACTCGCGCAGCTTGGCGTCCAGCGCCGACAGCGGCTCGTCGAGCAACAGCAGCTTGGGGTGCGAAGCGATGGCGCGGGCGATCGCCACCCGCTGGCGCTGGCCGCCGGACAGCTTGGCCACCGGCCGGTCGACCATCTGCTGCAGCTGGATCATCTGCAGCAGCTCGGCGACGCGCGCCTGCTGCTCGGCCTTGCCGACACCGCGCAGCTTCAGCGGATAGGCGATGTTCTCGCCGACGGTCATGTGCGGGAACAGCGCCAGCGACTGGAACACCATGCCGAAGTTGCGCTGGTGCGCGGGAGTCTGGCTGATGTCTTCGCCGTCCAGGAGGATCTCGCCGCCGCTGAGGCTTTCCAGGCCGGCGATCATGCGCAGCAGCGTGGTCTTGCCGCAGCCCGAGGGGCCGAGGAAGCAGACCAGCTTGCCCTGCGGCAGGTGCAGGTTCACGTCTTTCACGGCGCAGGCGGCGCCGTAGTGCTTCTCGACGTTGTGCAGTTTCAGTCCATTCATTTCTTCACCTCGAATCAGAACGACACGCCACTTTCGCCAACCAGCTTCTCCAGCGCCCAGATGAGGACGAAGTCGATCAGCACGATCAGCACGGCGAACGAGAACACGGTGGGGTCGAGCGAGGACACGGTGCGGCTGTACATCCAGATCGGCACGGTCATCACGTCGATGTTGTAGAGGAAGTAGGTCACGGTGAATTCGTTGAACGAGACGATGAAGGCCAGCAGCATCCCGGCGAGGATGCCCGAGCGCATCAGCGGCACGACCACGTCGACGATGGCGCGCAGCGGCGGGGCGCCGAGCATCTGCGCGGCTTCCTCGACCTCGCTGCCGATGGCGACCATGGCCGCCGTGCAGTTCTTCACTACGAAGGGCAGGGCGAGGATCACGTGGGCAATGACCAGGCGCGAGGTGTCCAGGTGCAGCGGCAGGCTGTCGAACACCAGCAGCAGGGCCAGGCCCAGCACCACCATGGGGAACACCAGCGGCAGCGACATCAGTTGCAGGGCGACGGCCTTGCCGCGGAACTCGCAGCGGGTCAGCGCATAGGCGGCGGGAACCGCGACCAGGGTGGCGAGGACCATCGTCAGGCAGGACACCAGCAGGCTGGTGCTCAGTGCCTTGCCGAGGCTGAGCACGTCGCTGGCGTCGGGCGAGACGAAGGTGTGCCAGGCGGCCTGGTACCACTGCAGGCTGTAGCTGCTGGGCGGGAAGTCGAGGTTCGCCGCGCCGCTGAAGGACATCACGATCATGGTCAGGATCGGCAGCACGGCGAGCAGCAGGATGCCACCGGAGAGCACCAGGGCGAAGCGTCCGGTGTCGCCCGGCAGGGTGGGTTGGCGGCGGGACAGGTTGCTCATTGCGAGGCCTCCAGGATGCGCCGGCGACGGCCGGTGACGACTTCCGACAGGGTCATGATCGCGAGGGTGGTGACGATCAGCACCACGCCGGCGGCGGAGGCGGCCGGCCAGTTCATCAGCGGGGCGATCTGGTCATGCACCATCACCGCGAGCATCGGTACGCGCCGCCCGCCCAGCAGCAGCGGAACCACGAAGCTGCTGGCGTTGTAGGCGAACACCAGGGTGGCGCCGGTGAGAATGCCCGGCAGGCTCATCGGCAGCACCACCTGGCGGAACACCTGGAAGCGGCTGGCGCCGAGGGTCGCAGCGGCCTCCTCGTAGCTGCGCGAGATGCCGCGCATGGCGCTGGCGATGGGCAGCACGGCGAGCGGAAAGGCGGTCTGCACCAGGCCCATGAGCACGCCGTTCTGGTTGTACAGCAGCATCACCGGCCGCTTGATCAGGCCCAGGGCCAGCAGCGCCTTGTTGAGCATGCCCGCCGGGCCGAGGATCACCAGCCAGCCGTAGCTCTGCAGCAGCAGGTTGACCAGGAGTGGCAGCAGCACGGCGGCGAGGAATATCCGCCGCAGCAGGGGCGATTGCAGGCGCGACATGCTGTAGCCGACGGGGATCGCCAGCAGCACGGCGATCAGCGCGCTGACGAAGGCCAGGCGCAGCGTCAGCAACAGCGACTTGAGGTAGTAGGGCTGCAGCAGCTGGGCGTAGCTGGCCAGGCTGAAGCCGGTCCATTCGGCGCCTTTCTCGCCGACGCTCATGCGCACCACCAGCAGGCTGGCGGCGATGAGCACGATGAGGAAGCACAGGGACGGCGTGAGGAACAGCCAGGCCCGCGCCGTGGGTGAAAACGCCCGGGCCGGGCGCAGGGGCGCCACGCCGACCGGGCGGGTCGGATTGCTCGATTGCATAGTACGTTTCTCGTCAGAACGGAGAATGTCCGCATCGCGCGCAGGTGGTTCCGGCCACTGGCGCGCGACGATTCATGGCCGCCGTGGCGGCCATGGCTGCATCAGGAAGAGAAGATTTCCGTGTAGCGGCGGATCCACTGTTCGTGGACGGTGGAGAGGAAGGCGTTGTCGTGCATGATCGCCTTCTCCGCGATCTGCTCCGGGGTGAGGATGTACGGGCTCTTGCGCGCTTCGGCGGAGATGACCGCCTTGGCGTTGACCGGGCCGTTGAAGATGTCCTCGGCCATCTTGCCCTGCACGTAGGGGTCGAGGGAGTGGTCGATGAAGGCGTGGGCCAGGTCGGTGTCGCCCGGACGGTTCTTCGGCAGCACCGAGAGCATCAGGTCGGTGTAGAAGCCTTCCTTCATGCCGAAGGTGGCGCCCAGGCCGTAGTTGGGGTCGCGGATCTGCTTGGGGAAGAACGCCGGGGCGTAGAGGCCGCCGATATCCAGCGAGCCGGTGCGGAACAGCTCGGCGATCTGGTTGGGGTTCTCGCCCAAGGTCATGACCCGGTCCTTGAGCTCTTCGAGCTTCTTGAAGCCGGGCTCGATGTTGTGTTCGTCACCGCCGGCCAGCTTGGCGGCGATGATGATCAGGTCCATGGCCTCGGTCCAGTTCGGCGGCGGCAGGAACAGGCGCCCGGCGTAATTCTCATCCCACAGGGCCGCGTAGCTGTCGGGCACGTCCTTCACCGAGCGCGTGCTGTACACCAGGCTGTTGCACCACAGCAGGTAGCCGATGCCGTGGCCGTCGGCGCCGGTCTGGTATTTGGCCGGGACGTCCTTGAGGTTGGGGATGCGGTTGAGGTCGGGTTTCTCCAGCAGCCCGGCGCTGGCCAGGCCCTCGGCGCCGACGCCGGCCAGGGTGATGACGTCGTACTGCGGGCGGTCGCCGCCGGCCTTGAGCTTGGCGACCATTTCCGAGGTGCTGCCGGTGCGGTCGGCGATCACCTTGGCGCCGGTCTTGGCCTCGAAGGTCGCGGCGATGTTGCGCAGCGCCGCAAGGCCGGTGTCGTCGGACCAGGTGAGCAGGCGCAGGGTCTTGCCCTGGAAGCGGTTATCGCTGGCGCTGGCCCGGATGAATGGCATGGACAGGGCAGCCGCAGCCACCGAGGCAGCGCCGACCGTTTTGATGAATTGTCTTCTGCTGAAATCACGCTCGCCCATCGGGGACTCCTTTGCTCTTATCGCTTTTGTTTAGGAAGGTCACGGGTGTGCTGCGGGAGGTCAGGGCTGTCGACCCCCGCCTGCCGGATTCGCCTGGCGGCCCCGGAATCCGGAGGGCGCAGGCTGTTCGGCGGGGTCATCCTGCGACCTCGGCGTGGTGCCAACAATCGAAAAAATGTCATCGAAGCCATGTCCTGCATGCATGGCTGGCGTGCGCCCATGAGCAGGCCGCAGGCCTCCTCTGGCAGGCCCGCACTAGAGCGGTTCGAGGAAAAAAGACGCGCCGGGAGGCCGGCGCGTGAGGGGAAATGCTCCCCGGAAAAATCCCTGCCGCCCGGGTGCGGCAGGGAGCGATGCATCAGCCTTGGCTGCTCATCCAGGTCGCCTGGTCGATCTCGATCAGGGTCGGCAGCGAACTGGCGCTGGCTTCGCGCAACGCGGCGCGCAGGGCCGCTTCGTCACTGGCACGATGCGCCTTGCAGCCCAGCGCCCTGGCGGCGCCGACGAAGTCGGGGGTGTAGATGTCGACGCCGACCGGCTCGATGTCGCGGTTGACCATGTAGCGCTTGATCTCCTCATAGCCGTGGTTGTTCCACAGCAGGACGATCAGCGGGACGTGCGCTTCCACCGCGCTGGCCAGTTCCGGCAGGGTGAACTGCAGCCCGCCGTCGCCGATCAGGCACAGCACCGGGCGTCGCGTGGCATCGCCCAGCCAGGCGCCGATGGCGGCCGGCAGGGCGTAGCCGAGGGTGCCGTAGCCGGTGGAGGAGTTGAACCAGCGGCGCGGCTTCTCAAGGTCCAGGGTCAGGTTGCCGGTGTACACCGGTTGGGTCGAGTCACCGACCAGTACGGCTTCGGGCAGCTCCTCCAGTGCAACGTGCAGGAAGCGGGTCTGGGCGCGCAGGTTGTCGTCCAGGGTGGCCAACACCCCTTCGCGCACTTTGGCGGCGCGGCGGCTGCCCCAGTGTTCCGTATCGACCGCCGGATTCCGGTCCTCCAGGGCGCCCAGCAGGGCATCCAGGGCCAGCCCGGCATCGGCCACCAGCGCGGCGCGCGGCGGATAGTTGCGCACGGTCTGGTCGGGATCGATATCGACGCGCAGCAGTGCGCCAGGAATCTTGAAGCCGCCGGCGAAGGTCACGTCGTAGTCGGTTTCGCCCAGCTCGGTGCCCACCGCGAGGACCACGTCGGCCTCGTTGACCAGTTCGCGGGCGGCGTCGGTGGACTGCGTCGAGCCGATCAGCAGGGGGTGCCTCGAGGGCAGCAGGCCCTTGGCGTTGATCGTCAGCGCCACCGGCGCCTGCAGGCGCTCGGCCAGTCGCTGCAGGGCCGGGCCGGCATCGACGGCACCGCCGCCGGCGAGGATCAGCGGACGCCGTGCGCCCGCGAGCAGGCCGGCCATCTCGGCCACCGCTTCCGGCGCGGCGCCAGCGCGGGATACCCGGACCGGCTGGCTCGACAGCAGCGCGTCGGCGTTCTCCACCAGCACGTCGAGAGGAATCTCGATATGCACCGGACGCGGCCGTCCGGCCTGGAACTGGGCAAAGGCGCGGGCCAGCACCGCCGGCAGTTCGGCGGCCGACATCAGCGTGTGGGAGAAGGCACTGCAACCGGCGACCAGGCTGCTCTGCGACGGCAGCTCGTGCAGCTTGCCGCGCCCGCCGCCGAGCTGGCTGCGCGCCTGCACGCTGGAGATAACCAGCATCGGAATCGAGTCCGCGTAGGCCTGGGCCATGGCCGTGGCGATGTTGGTCATGCCCGGGCCGGTGATGATGAAGCACACGCCGGGCTTGCCACTGGTGCGCGCGTAGCCGTCGGCCATGAAGCCGGCGCCCTGTTCGTGGCGCGGCGTGACGTGGCGGATCGTCGAGCGGGCCAGCCCGCGATAGAGTTCCACGGTATGCACGCCGGGGATGCCGAACACCTGCTCGACACCGTAGCCTTCGAGCAATTTCACCAGTACTTCGCCGCATGTGGCCATGGACTTTATCCTTATTGCTTTGTCGTCGGTCTGGCGCGCCTTCGCGGTGTATTTCGCCGGGGCAACGGGAGCCGTGGCGTGCAGGCAGGCGAGGGGCGCGCATGGGAGTCCGCATTGGACCTGTCGGCCGAGGGCGCTGACAAACCAAAATTTGTCATACTAGGTATGTCTTCACCTCATGCCTGAGCCCCGATGAAGCGCCTGCCTCCTTTGCCTGCCCTGCACACCTTTCTGGTCACCGCGCAATGCTGCAACTTCACCCGCGCGGCTGGTCTGCTGCATATCACCCAGGGGGCGGTGAGCCGGCAGATCGCCGGCCTGGAAAGCCACCTGGGCTATGCGCTATTCCAGCGTCAGGCGCGTGGCTTGACCCTCACGCCCCAGGGCCGCGAACTGTTGCCGCGTATCCAGCAGGTGTTCGCCTTGATCGAGGAGGCGATGGAAACGGTCGGTGGCAAGCGCGAGGCGCTGCAGCTCAAGGCACCCACCTGCATCATGCGTTGGCTGCTGCCGCGCCTGTTGCAGTGGCAGACCGAGCGTCCGGACGTGCCGGTGGAGCTGACCACCACCATGCAGCACTCCGTGGATTTCCGTAGCGAGGAGTTCGACGCCGCGGTGGTCTACAGCCTGCAGAAGGCGGAAGAGGGCCCGGCCTGCCACCGTCTGTTCTACGAGCAACTGACCCCGGTCTGTGCTCCGCAACTGCTCGACGGCCCGCTCCCCCTGGGTGCGCTGGCGGACCTGGAGCGGCACATGCTGCTGCACCCCACTCGCGACCAGCGCGACTGGGAGGCCTGGTTGCGTGTGGCCGGCACGCGGGTCAGCAACATGGGCAAGGGCCAGCATTTCGACACCCTGGACCTGGCCGTTTCGGTGGCCGCCCAGGGCGCCGGGGTGGCCATGGGCGACTGGGCGCTGATCGGTGACGACCTTCGCGCCGGGCGCCTGGTCACGCCTTTCGAGTTGAAGGTGCGCACCGGTGCAGCGTACTACCTGGTCTACCCCGAACGCCGCGATACGTCGCCGCAATTGCGCGAGCTGATCGACTGGCTGTTGCTGCAAGCGGCCGAGCCATCGGAGCAGCCAAGCGCCTGATGCCGCGTCGGCAAAGGCGTGCTCCGTCACACCGGGTGCGGCTCGCCACGATGAAGAGCCGCAACCTAGAGAGCCTGCTTCTCGCTGCTTTCGACTGAGCGAAATTTCCAGCACATTACTAGGAAAATTACTTTTGAAAAGTCTGAAGTAATTATTTGCATCGCCCTATTTTTCCTAGCGCATCAAGCTGCGACAACTGCAACCACACCACGCCGTAGAGGTCCTGGTGTACGCGGACCGGAGCGTCTGAAAAGCTCCGGCCGTGCTGCTGTTCCTTACTGCCAAAGCCCGGCGCCAATACGCCAGGCACACAACAACAATCGGCGAATACAGGCCCGCGAAACAGCGGTCTGTCAGAGGAATATCACCATGTCCTTGCTTGCGCACTTCTCCCGTTCGACATTCTCCCCAACGTCCGCCGATTCGTTTCGCCGCCTGACGCTCTCAGCCGTCGCGCCCGTGCGCTGAACCTCCGCCGAATGCTTCGCCGTGCCCGACGGCGCGGTTCACCCTGCCCGGAGTTCGGTCATGCGACTGGAGATCTTCCGCACCCTGTGGGGCTACACCCGTGGCTGGCCGCAGGCTATCGCCGAACTGCGCGAAGCCGGTTTCGACGGCCTGGAAGCGCGCCTGCCCGCCAATCCCGCCCTGCGTGCCGAGTACGCACGCCTGCTGGCCGGGGAGGGGGTGCCCTACATCGCGACCCTGTTTACCGCCCATGACGTGCTGCCCGACCAGTCGGCCAGCCCGCAGGTGCACCTCGACGACCTGCAGCGCAAATTGGGCGACGCCGCCGAGTTGTCGCCGCGCCTGGTCAACGTCCTGGCCGGCAACGACCGCTGGCCGCTGGCCGCGCAGGTCGACTTCTTCGGCCGCGCGCTGGAGCTGGCCGCCGCGCAGGAACTGACCTGCCTCTTCGAGATTCACCGCGCCCGCTCGCTGTACAGCCCCTGGGTCACCCTGGAGCTGATCCGCCAGGTTCCCGAGCTGCGCTTCACCACCGACATCAGCCACTGGGTGGTGGTCTGCGAGCGCCTGCTCGACGACCCCGCCGACGACCTCACGCCCTTCGTCGAGCGCGTGCAGCACATCCAGGCCCGCGTCGGCTACGACCAGGGTCCGCAGGTGCCGCACCCCGGCGCGCCGGAATACGCCAACGCGCTGGCCTTCCACCAGAAACACTGGGAAGCGGTATGGCGCGCCCAACGGGCCCGTGGCCAGCAGGTCACCACCCTGACCCCGGAATTCGGCCCGGACGGCTATCTGCATCGCCTGCCGTTCACCAATGCCCCGATCGCCGATCTGTGGGCGCTGAACCGCTGGATGGCTCAGGAAGAGCGTCGTCACTTCCAGCGTTTCCTCGAATCCTGACCCTGGAGCCATCGACCATGCAGGCGCAGGCGTACGAAACCATCGTCATCGGTGAGCACATGTGGAGGCGGGCGCTGCAGAGCTGCAACCCCCTGCGCCGCAAGGTTGCCGACGATGAACTGGCACTGCCGGAGCGGACGCGCAAATCGTCCGGAGTCGGCCATTTGAAAAAACAGACGCAGCCTTCCTGAGCCGCGCGCAACCCTAGACTGGAGCAATCACGATGCTGAAAACCACCCGCACCCTCCTGGCCGCCGCCGTTGTCGGCGCCACCCTGTTGGGCACCCTGCAAACCGCCAGCGCCGCCGTGACCAGCACGCCGGGGCAGTTCAAGGTCGGCATGGAAATCACCTATCCGCCCTTCGAGTCCTACGACGGCGACAAGGTAGTGGGTTCCGACCCCGAGCTGGCCGAACTGCTGGCCAAGCACATGGACCTCAAGACGAGCTTCGTGAACACCAAGTTCTCCGGGCTGATCCTGGGCCTGAACGCCGGTCACTTCGACGCGGTGATCTCCGGCATGTACGTCACCCCCGAGCGTGCCACCCAGGCCATGGCGATCCCTTACGCGCAGACCGGCGCGGCCATCATGGTCCCGGCTGACAGCAAGGAGCGCCCGGCGAAGCCTGAAGACCTCTGCGGCAAGAAGATCGGCCTGGAGAAGGGCACCACCTGGGTGCCGAAGTTCGAGGAGCTGTCCAAGACCTACTGCGTACCCAACGGCAAGGGCCCTATCAGCGTGAGCGAATACCCGTCCGCGCCGGAAGTGACCCAGGCGCTGCTGTCGAAGAACGTCCAGGCCCAGGTGGAGATTTCCGGCGCCGCGCACATGATCGCCGAGCGCTCCAAGGGCCGCGTGGTGGTCAGCTCCACCGAGCTGATCTACAAACAAACCTTGGGCATGTACGTGAAGAAGGGCAATCAGGAGCTGTACGACGCACTCAAGACCGCCTTCCAGAAGACCAAGGACAGCGGCGAATTCGCTGCCCTGCTGAAGAAGTACGCTCTGGAAGACGCTCCGGCGACCGAGTGATTCCGCTTTAACGCAACATGAAAGACGGGGCTGGCCTCGCGCCAGCCTCGTTCGCCGAGGTCTCCATGCAATTCGACTGGTCCTACTTCTTCTCCCTGTTCTCCTTGCCGGATTTCTGGAAGGCCTGCGTCACGGTGATCGAACTGAGCGCCCTGACCTGGCTGATCGGCATGGTCCTGGGCTTCCTCCTCGCCTGTGCCAAGCTCTCGGGCTCGCGCTGGCTGCGTGTGCCGACGGCGCTGTACATCTGGTTCTTCCGCAGCGTGCCGCTGCTGGTGCTGGTGGTGTTCGTCTACAACCTGCCGCAACTCTTCCTGGCCAGCGGCGCGCTGCTGTCCGATCCGTTCATTTCCGGCCTGCTCGCCCTGGTGCTGACCGAGGCGGCGTACATGGCCGAGATCCATCGCGGCGGCCTGATCTCCGTGGCCAAGGGCCAGAAGGAAGCCGGTCGCGCCCTGGCCATGGGCGGCATCGGCATCCAGCGCCTGATCGTCATTCCGCAGGCGTTCCGCATCTCGCTGCCGACGCTGATCAACGAGTACGTCACCGTGGTCAAGCTGACCTCGCTGGTCTCGGTGATCTCCCTCACCGAACTGCTGCAGGTCGGCGAGCGCCTCTATGCGCAGAACTTCCTGGTGATGGAAACCCTGTCGGCGGTCGCCATCTACTACGTGCTGATCGTGACCCTGTTCGGCTGGGGCCTGCAGTACCTGGAGCACCGCCTGGACCTCAACGCCCGCAAGCCGGAAACCCTGGCCGGCGAGCAACTGGAACGCCTGCGCAAGAACCTTCCGGCCACCCCGGTGGCTGGCCGCGAGGCCGCTCCGGCCGGTGCGCCGCCGGCGCTGCAGCTCAAGGGCATCCGCAAGAGCTATGGCAAGCACGAGGTACTCAAGGGCGTCGACCTGAGCGTGGGCAACGGCGAAGTGGTTTCGATCATCGGCCCGTCCGGCTCCGGCAAGACCTCGCTGATTCGCACCGTCAACGGCCTGGAAGGCATCGACGGCGGCACCACCGCGCTCTTCGGCAAGCCCTACATCGAAGCCGGCAAGCCCAACCCGGCGCGCCTGCGCGAGGGAGTGCAGCACATCGGCATGGTGTTCCAGAACTTCAACCTGTTCCCGCACCGTACCATCCTCGACAACGTCACCCTGGCGCCGCGCTTCCACGGCCTGGCCGGCCGCGACATCTGCGAGCAGAAGGCCCTGGCGCTGCTGGACAAGGTCGGCCTGCTGGCCCATGCGCACAAGTATCCGCACCAGCTCTCCGGCGGCCAGCAACAGCGCGTGGCCATCGCCCGTGCGCTGGCCATGGCGCCGGCGATCATGCTGTTCGATGAGCCGACCTCGGCGCTGGACCCGGAGCTGGTGGGCGATGTGCTCAACGTGATCCGCGACCTGGCGAAGGAAGGCATGACCATGGTGATCGTCACCCACGAGATGGACTTCGCCATGTCGATTTCCGACCGGGTGCTCTTCATGGAGCACGGCCAGGTGCAGGTCGATGCCGCACCGGCACGCATCCGCAATGGTGAATGCGGCGAGCGGGTGATGCGCTTCATCGGCCTGGAGCGCCAGGCCGAGCAGGATGAGGCCCAGCGCCGGGAGTTCCTCGCCGGCTGACGTAGAATGGCCAGGCGGCGCGCGGGTGCGCCGCCTGGAAATCTTCCCCCGGACGGAACAAAGGCCCGGCGCAGCAAGCGCCGGGCCTTTGCATTGGGTCGCCGGAAAGCCTGGAGGCAATCACGCCCGCCAGCTTCGGGCGCCATTTCGCTATCGACCTCAACATCTCGGGGACCGCTCGAGTTCGAAATCATCTAAGTATCCTGAACCTCCTTCTGGACGGAAGCTGGCACTAAGCTACCTTTCACCATAAGAGCTAGCGGCAGCAGGGTCTTTCTATGGATAGATGTTTCGTGCTGCCATTCCGGCTGGCGGGGCGGCACCTGGCGGTGAGCCTGGACTCGGTGGTCCGTGTGCTCCCCGCTTTGCTGTGGACGCCGCTCCCCGGCGCTCCGGATACGGTGTTCGGGCTGGTCAACGTGCGCGGGCAGGTGTTGCCTGTGGTGGACCTGGCCCGGCGCTTCGCCTGGCCGTCGGCCCCTCCGGCTCTGTGGCAGCCCTTTCTCTGGCTGAAGACACGGCAGCGCGAGCTGCTGGTGCCGGTGGAGGCCGTGGAAGCTGCCGCCAGTTGCGCCGCCGAAGACTTTTCCCCCGCCCCCCATCCGCAGGTGCCCTCGGCGCTCCTCAAAGGTGTAGTCCGCACTGCCGAAGGACTGTTGCTGATCCAGGATGTGGAGCAGGTACTCTCCGACGCGGACGAAGAGTGCCTGGCAGAGGCCCTGATGCTCGCACGAGGCGCCAATGGACGTGGTTGAGCCTGTCTGCTCGGCACGGGTACTGGAGGTGCTGCAGCATAAGGTCCACCAGCATCTGGGGCTGGATTTCTCCGGTGCACGGAGCGACGAGCTGCTGCGCCGTTTCAGACTGCTGGCTCTGGATCAGGGCAATGCGGACCTGGCGGAGTGGCTGGAGGCGTTGGCCTTCGCCGAGTGGGACGAGGCCCGGGTGCAGGCGCTGACACCCGTATTCACAGTGGGGGAGACCTATTTCCGCCGGGATGCCGAGGCCTTCGACTGGCTGGCCCGCCAGCACCTGCCGCCCCTGATAGCGCAGCGTCGCGACCAGGGTTGCCGGCACCTGCGTATCTGGAGCTCGGCCTGCTGCACGGGAGAGGAAGCCTACGGCCTGCTGTTCCTGCTCGACGGTCTGTTAGGCACGGAACGCGCCAGCTGGTCGATCGAGCTGTTTGCCAGCGACTTGAACCAGGCCTTCCTGCAGCGCGCGGAGCAGGGTTGCTATGGTCAGAATGCCTTCCGTCGCAATAATGAGGACGACTTTCGCCACCAGTATTTCCAGCCAGAAGGCCGGCACTGGCGGGTAAGGCCGCAGTGGCGCGGGCGCATCCGCTTTTTCACGCACAATCTGGTGCAAGGCTCTCTACCCGACGCCAGCAAGGGGCTGGCAGGGTTTGACCTGATCCTCTGCCGCAATGTGTTGATGTATTTCTCCCCGGAGCAATCGGCCGGCGTCCTGCGCCGCCTGCTGAAATGCCTGCGCGGCGACGGCCTGCTGCTGCTGAGCGCGGTGGACGCGGGGCTGGCCACCCATGCCGGTTTCTCGGGCTTCTGGGCTGGCAGCAACTATGCATTGGGGCCCGGAAGCCGCCTGCCGCCCCCTCTCGTCGTGGCGCCACCACCGCCGGTAGTTCGGTCCTTCCAGTGGCAGCCGCAGCTCCCGTCGCGGGCGAAGACACCCGAGCCGGCGCCGGCTCCAGCGGAAAGTCCCGTCGAGCGCTCCCGCGACCTGTGCTGGCAGCAGGCCACGCAGGCGCTGCAGCACGGCCACTATCCGCAAGGCCGACAGGCCCTGCTGAACTACCTGGCCAGCCCCGGGCTGACCCAGGTGCACAAGCACCAGGCTTGCCTGCTGATGGCTCGCAGCTGGGCGGACCAGCTGCGTGACGACGAAGCGGAGTCCTGGGTGCAGCGTGCCCTGGCGCTGAACCCCACCTCGGCCACCGCTTACTGGCTGGAAGCCATGCTGGCGCAGCAGAGGGGGGACGAGCGAGCCGCCCTGGTGGCGCTGCAGAAAGTGTTGTACCTGGAGCCCGAATTCATCCTCGGCCACTTCCACATGGCCCGGCTGCTGCGCGGGCGCGGCCAGTTGGCCGCCAGCGAGAAGGCCTTGCGCAACTGCCGTGAGCTGCTCGGCCGCCAGCCCCCCGACGCGGCAGTGCCTGAAGGAGAGGGCTTGAGCTGCGCGCAATTGCTGCGGCTCTGTGAGCAACTGATGGAGGCGCGGTCGTGACGGGCGAGACCAGCAAAGGCGATTGGGCGGAAATCCACGAGCGTCTGGCGGAGTTCGAGCGGCGCATCGAAAGCGGTTTCGCCATCAGCCCTGAGGAGCGGGAAGAGCGGCTGGCGGCGCGTAGCCGCGACTGGGCGCGCAGCGCCGAACCGGAACAGGCGGACGCCTGGCTGGAAGTGCTCCGCTTCAGTCTCGGCCAGGAGATCTACGCGGTAGAGGCCAGGCATGTTTCGGCGGTAATGCCACTGGCGCAGTTCACTCCGTTGCCGGGCACGCCCCCCTTTGTCCTGGGGATAGTCAACGTGCGCGGGCACATCGTCTCGGTGCTGGACCTGCGGGTGTTCTTCGAATTGCCCATGCAAGGCATTTCCGACAGGAACTACCTGGCGGTACTGCGCGGGCCGGAAATGGAGTTCGGCCTGCTGATCGACCGGGTGCACGGCATCACGCGCATCCAGCGCGACAGCTTGCAGCCTGGGCTGGCGAACCTGTCCGGCATTCGGGCGAACTACTTGCTGGGGGTCACCCCGGATCAATGGACGGTGTTGGACGGTGCGCGCCTGCTTGGAGATTCCGGCCTGCGCGTCAATGCAACCGATTAGGCACAAGGAGAAAGGACCATGCTGGGCAATGTCATGAACCTGCGCATCGGCAGCAAGCTGCTGCTGGCCTTCGCCGCCCTGATCCTGGCGTTCGGCTCGCTGCTGTTCTTCACGCTGGAAAGCTTCTCCGACCTTCAGGCAACGGAGGCCGCGCAGTTCAAACGGCGCTATGTGCGGATCTCCGACGTGAAGGAACTGCTGCTGAATCTCACCTTGCAGAGGGCGGAACTCCAGCAGGCGCTGCACGACGGTTCGCTGGAGAAGCGTGACGACAGCGTGCAGCGCTATACCGCCGCCAACGACGAAGTGCTCGATCGTCTGCGCGCAGAGGCGGTGGATGACCAGGTGACCTTCGACCTGCTGGATCAGATGAAGGTCCTGCGCGCCGACTACGTGCGTACGCGCGACAACGAACTGATTCCGCTCATCGCCAGTGGCCGCCTGGATGAAGCGCGTAACGTGATGAGCGGGGCGCAGCACCAGAAACTGGAAAAGATCTACGACCTCGGTCAGCAACTGGTAGCCCATACCGACAAGCGCATCCACGCGGGCATGGAGCAATCGGCGAGCATCCTGCAAGCCCTGCGTGAACGGATCTTCTTCTGCAGCCTGGTCCTGGTGCTGGTCAGCGGGGTGCTGGCCTGGTTGCTCAGCCGTCATATCGCGCAACCTCTGTGGCGCCTGACCAGCTGGGCCGAGCAGATCGGTCGTGGCGAAATCCCCCGGGACATTCCCAGCTCCACCCGCCAGGACGAGGTGGGCCGCCTGACCATGGCCTTCGACAACATGAGCCGTTACTTGCGCGATCTCGTGCAGGAGTTGAACGAAGGGATTTCAGTGCTGGCCACCGCCAGCGAAGAAATCCTTGCCGTCACCACCCAGGTGGCGTCGGGCACCCAGGAGACCGCCACCGCCATCAGCGAGATCGCGACCACGGTGGAAGAGGTGAAGCAGACCGCGGTTCTCTCCGGCACAAAATCCCAGGCGGTCACCGAAAGTGCCGAGCGCACCCGCCAGGTGGCCCAGGTCGGGCGCCAGTCGGTGGAAGAAACCCTCAAGGGGATGAGTCAGATCCGCGCGCAGATGCAGGCGGTAGCCGAGAGCGTGATGCGCCTGGGCGAGCAGAGCCAGACTATCGGTGAGATCGTCGCCTCGGTGAACGACCTGGCCGAGCAGTCCAACCTGCTCGGGGTCAACGCCTCGATCGAGGCGGTGAAGGCGGGCGAGGCCGGCAAGGGCTTCTCGGTGGTGGCGCAGGAGGTGAAGACCCTGGCCGAACAGTCCAAGCAGGCCACGGCACAGGTACGCAGCATCCTCGGCGACATCCAGAAGGCCATGACCCGGGCGGTCATGCAGGCGGAGGAGGGCAGCAAATCGGTGGAGAGCGGTTACGAGCGCGCCCAGGTCAGCGGCGAGACGATCCGCTCGCTGAGCAGCAGCATCGAGGAATCCAGCGAGATGGCCGTGCAGATCGCGGTCACCAGCCAGCAGCAGATGATCGGCATGGACCAGATCGGCACGGCGATGGAGAACATCCGCCAGGCCAGCCAGGACAACGTCGGCGGCACCCGCCAGGTCGACATGGCGGCGCGCAACCTGCACCAGCTGGGCCTGAAACTCAAGGGGCTGGCCGGCCAGTTCAAGTTGTGAGGTCGCCATGAGTCTGAATCGGGAAGCCCTCAGACAGCGCCTGCTGGCCAGTTTCCGCAGTGAGGCGCAGGAGCGCCTCGGTGTGCTTGGCGATTGTCTTGCCGGCTGGCGCGAGGGCACGACGTCAACGGATTCGGTGGAGTCGCTGTTTCGCGAGGTGCATAGCCTCAAGGGCGCCGCCCGGGCCGTCGGGGCCGGGGAGATCGAGCAGATCTGCCATGCCTGGGAAAGTCTGCTGGCCGCGGTACGCCACGGCCGTCTGGAGCTTACGCCGGAGCGCATCGAACTGTGCCGCAGCACACTCAAGACGGTGCAACGGCTGCACGACGGCCAGACCGTGGAAGAGTATGACCAGAAGCACCTGATCGAGTGCCTGGAAGCCGCTGCCCTTGGCAACCCCGTCGACCTGCCGGAGGCCTTGCAGAAGGCCGTGGAGTTGCCGCTGACGGACCCGGCGACCGTGCGGGTATCGGCCCAGCGCCTGGATGCGCTGCTGTTCCAGAGCGAGACGCTGTTGCAGTACAAGCTGGAGGCTCAGGCCCACGCGCTCAGCCTGCAGGCGCACGTGGCCGCCTTCGAGCCGCAGCGCACCAAGCGTCTGCTTGGCGGTGGTGTGCTGCGGCAGTTGCGCGACGGGCTGGACGAGCTGCCGTCAGCCACCGCCGACGCCCTCAGAGGCGTGCTCGACTACCTGGACTGGAGCCTGCTGCAACTGGACCGCCTGCACTTCAATGCCAGCCGCCTGGCGAAGACCGGCACTCATCTGGCACAGGGCCTGGAACAGCTGTCCGGCAGCCTCGACGACGAGCTGCAGCGGGTGTTGCTGCTTTCGGGCAGCGCCCTGGTGGAAGGCTTGCCGGCCATGGTCCAGGACCTTGCCGGCCAGGCCGGCAAGCGTGTCGACTTCGAGGTGAAGGGCTCCAGCTTGCAGGTGGACAAGCGCATTCTCGACGAACTGCGCATCCTGCTCACTCACCTGCTGCGAAACGCTATCGACCATGGCCTGGAGCAGCCCGATGTGCGTAGCCGCATGGGCAAGCCGCCGGCGGGCCGCCTGCAACTGGAGCTGATCCAGGAGTCGGCTGACCGCTTCGAACTGCGGGTCAGCGATGACGGCGGCGGCATCGATCTGGCGCGGCTCAGGGACAGCGCGGTATCCCGTGGCCTGCTCAGCCCGGAGCAGGCCGAGGTACTGTCGGACGCCGAGGCCGGCAAGCTGATCTTCGTCTCGGGCCTGTCCACCAGCCAGATCATCACAGACCTTTCCGGCCGCGGCCTGGGCATGGCCATCGTGCAGGAAACCGTGGAGCGCCTGGGAGGGCGCATCGAGGTGGATTCCCAGGCGGGCAAGGGCACCTGCTTCCACTTGCACCTGCCCCTCAGCCTGTCCACCTTCCGGGCGGTGATCGTGCGCGACGCCGTTCGGGTCTTCGCCGTGCCGGCACTGGCGGTGGAGCGTTGTCTGCGGCTGCCGGCGAGCGCCATGAAGAATCTGGAGAACCGCCCCACGGTCACGGTGGACGGCGAAGTGCTGCCGCTCTGGACCCTGGCGGAAGTGCTCGGGCTTGGCCATCTCGACCCGGGGGAGGGTGACCTCACCCTGTTGTTGCTGAAAGTGCGTGGCGAGCGATTCGTGCTGCTGGTGGAGGAGTTGCTGGGGGACCAGGAGATCATCGTCAAGGGCCTCGGCCGCCAGCTCATACGGGTGCGCAACCTGCTCGGCGCCACGGTGCTGGGAGACGGCCAGTTGGTGCCGATCCTGCATCCGGGGGACCTTTACCGCAGCGCCCTGGAAACCCAGGGTTCGAGCTTCGCCCAACAGCACACGACGCGCCCCGACAGCACGCGCCAGCGCTTGCTGATAGCCGAGGACTCCTTCACCTCGCGGGGCCTGCTCAAGGCGATTCTCGAAGGTGCGGGTTTCCAGGTGACGACCGCCAACGACGGGCTGGATGCCTGGAACGCACTGAAGCAAGGGCAGTTCGACTTGCTGGTCTCGGATGTGGAAATGCCCCGGCTGGACGGTTTCACGCTGACCAGCCGTATTCGTGCGGACCGTGAACTGTCCGGCCTGCCGGTGGTGCTGGTGACGGCGAGGAGTGCGGCCGAGGACCGTGCCCGCGGCCTGGAGGCCGGCGCCAATGCTTACCTGGTGAAGAGTGGCTTCGAGCAGGACAGCCTGCTGGACGCCATCCGTCGGTTGATCTGAAGGGGGCGCCGATCAAGGGATCGGTGCCAGGGAGAGGCAGGGCCATGCGCATACTGATAGTGGATGATTCGCCGGTTGCCCGCCTGCTGCTGCGCGCAATTTTCGAGGCTGAGGGGTTCCTGGTGAAGGAGGCCGCAACCGGGGAGGAAGCGCTCAAGGTGCTGCTGAGCTTCACGCCCGACATCATCACCATGGACGTGCACATGCCCGGCATGGACGGCTACGAAACCACCGAACACATTCTCGAGCGCTATGCGCTGCCGGTGGTGGTGATCACCGCCAGTGCCAACGCCTATGCCTCGGCCACCGCCATGCGCGCCCTGGAGGCCGGCGCCCTGGCGGTGCTGGACAAGCCCAGGGGCCCGGATGCCGATGATTTCAACGAACGGGTCAGCGAGATAGTGCGCACCCTGCGCAGCATGGCCCAGGTGAGGATCGTGCGGCGCCCGCGCAAGGCCAATGTCGACCTCGCGCGCCAGCAGACGCTCGCGGAACTGGTGGCGCAGAGCTTACAAACGCCGCCACAGCTGGTGGCCATCGCCGCCTCGGCGGGCGGGCCCGCCGCGCTCAAGAGTCTGCTGGAGCGCCTGCAGCCGCCTCAACCCTGGCCGCTGGTGCTGGTGCAGCACATCGCCACGGGCTTCCTGCCAAGCTTTCGAGACTGGCTGGCGACCCTCACCCATCTGCCCGTGCTGATCGCCGAGGACGGCTCGGCGCTGGAGCCGGGCCGGCTCTACCTCGCGCCCGACGGCTGCCATCTGGGGGTCACCGGCAACTGCCGGGTGGCCCTGGATGGCGGGCCGCCGGAGGAACTGGTGCGGCCCTCGGCCAACTTCCTGTTCCGCTCCGTCGCCCGGCACTTCGGCGCCCATGCCATCGGCATCCAGCTCTCGGGAATGGGCCGCGATGGCGCGGAAGGCTTGGCGGCGATGCGCCAGCGCGGCGCGCTGACGCTGGTGCAGGAGCCGTCCAGCGCCATGATTGATTCCATGCCCCAGGCGGCCATAGGCCTGGACGCAGCCCGGCAGGTGCTGACGCCGGACGGAATGTCGACATTGCTCAACCGGATCGCCGAACACCTGGCGGCCAAGAGGGAATGAAGGGGATGGACACCATGTACACGGATGCCGAAATCCTGGTGGTGGAAGACAGCCCGACGCAGGCCACCGAGCTGCAGTACATGCTCGAATCGGTCGGATGCAAGGTGAGTCTTGCACGCAACGGCGTCGAGGCGCTGAGTATGATTGCCGTGCGCCGGCCGACCATTATCATCAGCGACATCGTGATGCCGGAGATGGACGGCTACGAGTTGTGCCGGCGGGTCAAGGGGGGGGCCCAGACCCAGAATATCCCGGTCATTCTCGTCACTTCCCTGGCCGATGCCCGCGACGTGGTGCACGGATTGGCCTCGGGCGCCGACAACTTCATCGTCAAGCCATTCGATGAGAAGTACCTGATGTCGCGCATTCGCTACTTCCTGGTGAATCTGGAGCTGCGCACCCACGAACGGGTGCAGATGGGCGTGGAGGTGGTGCTGGAAGGGGAGCGCCACTTCATCACCGCCGGCCGCCAGCAGATCCTCGACCTGCTGATTTCCACCTACGAGCAGGGTGTGCGGCTGAACCACGAACTGCAGCTCAAGCATGACGAGCTGGCGCGCAGCAACTCGCTGCTCAACTGCCTTTTCCACTTCACCAGCGGCCTGACCGACGCCCGCGACGAACAGCACGTGATCGATGCCGCACTGCGGCGCATCCTCGAATTCCCCGACGCTGGCGGCGCGTGGCTGCTGATGACCGATGCGCGCGAGTCGGACAATGCGGTGCGCCTGGCGGGCTTGCGCACGCGCGGGAAGGGCTATGACCCGGATGTCGTCGCCCGATGCGCCAGCGACTGTCCGTGCCGGCATGCCTGGGTCAGCGATGGCCTGGTCCAGCCGAGCAACTTCGAGGGCTGCCCGGCTCTTGTCGCGCTCCCCGGCAAGCCGGTGCACGCAAGCATCCCGTTGGTCCTGGCTGGCGAGATCATCGGCATGCTCAACGTGGTGCAGCGCGATGCCCGGGCCTGGCCCGAGGAGGCCCTCCATGCCCTGGCATCCATTGGTCGCCAACTGGCCATGGCCCTGGGCCGGGTGCGTCTGTTCGAGAGCATGGAACAGTTGGTAGAGCAGCGCACCGAGGCACTGGCACAGAGCGAAGCGCTGCTGCGCAGGGTGCTGGACAGCCTGCCAGTAGGGGTCCTGGTGACCGACCAGCAGGGGCGGCTGGTCATGAGCAATCCGGAAAGCAGCCTGATCTGGGGCGGGCCGCTTTCCATCGCCTCGGAAGGCTACGAGCAATACCGCGGCTGGTGGGCGGAGAGCGGCGAGCCAGTGACGGCGGAAAACTGGTCGGCGATTCGCGCAGTGCGCCAGGGACAGGTGTCGCGTAACGAAGTCATCGACATCCAGACCTTCAAGGGCGGGCAAAAGACCATCCTCAACTCGGCTGTGCCCTTCTTCGACAGGAGCGAGGTCATCCAGGGCGCGATCGTGGTGTTTCAGGACATCACCGAGCAACGCAATCGCGATCTGGAGATGCGGACCCTGACACGAGCCGTAGAGGCCAGTGTCAACGCAGTGGTGATCACCGATAACGAACAGCCTGACCAGCCCATCGTCTACGTCAACCCGGCCTTCGAGCGCATCACCGGCTACTCGGCCGAAGAGGTGCTGGGGCGCAACTGCCGTCTCCTCCAGGGCGAGGACCGGGCTCAGCCGAGCCTGGACAGTATCCGCCGGCTCCTGGCAGCCCAAGAGGAGGGCGGTGCGCTGCTGCGCAATTTCCGCAAGGACGGCTCTGCGTTCTGGAACGACCTCAAGGTGTCGCCGGTGGTGAACGACCGCGGCAAGGTCAGCCACTTTGTCGGAATTCTCCACGACGTTACCGAAAGCAAACGCTACCAGGACGAACTGGAGCACCAAGCCAACTACGACAGCCTCACCGGCCTGCCCAACCGCAACCTGCTCAACGACCGCATCAACCAGGCCATTGCCCTGGCCGCGCGTAACCATAGCCGCTTCACGCTGGCCTTCATGGACATCGATCGCTTTAAGGTGGTCAACGACAGCCTCGGCCACAACGCCGGCGACCAGTTGCTGGTCCAGATCGCCAACCGCCTGCGGGAGAGTGCCCGGGAGATCGATACCGTGGCGCGTCTGGGCGGCGACGAATTCATCGTCCTCCTGGTGGAAATCGACCAGCTGAGCGAGCAGGTGACCCTGCTCGAGCGACTCAAGCAGAGTATCGCGGCGCCCATGATGCTGGACGAGCAGGAAGTGGCGGTCAGCTGCAGCATCGGTTTCTGCTGCTATCCCAGCGATGGCCGCGACGCCGTCACGCTGCTGCGCAACGCCGACACGGCGATGTACCAGGCCAAGCACCAGGGGCGTAACCGCATCTGTGCCTTCATGCCGGAGATGAACGAGCAGGTGCAGAAGCGCTTGTCGATGGAGCAGGAAACCCGCCTAGGTCTGCAGAACCAGGAGTTCATGGTGGTCTACCAGCCGCAGATGGACCTGCAGAGCGGGCGCCTGTGCGGATTCGAAGCACTGGTACGCTGGAACCGCAACGGCAGGATGGTCAGCCCGGACGAGTTCATTCCCCTCGCCGAGGAAACCGGCTGGATAGTCGCCATCGACTTCTACGTGCTCGATATGGCCTGCCGGCAACTGTGCACCTGGCGTGACGCGTTCAATCAGGGACTGACCATGGCGGTCAACCTCTCCGCCATCAGCTTCGCCGAGGCCGATTTCGTCGAGCGCGTGCTGGGCCTTCTCGAGCTCCACCACATCCCGCCTCACTGGATCAAGATCGAGCTGACCGAGAGCATCCTGATGACCAACGCTGACGATGTCCTCCTGAAAATGCGCGCGCTCAGCGCCGAGGGCATCCACTTCTCCATCGACGACTTCGGCACCGGGTATTCGTCCCTCGGCTACCTCAAGCATTTCCCCTTCAGCCAGTTGAAGATCGACCGCAGCTTCGTCGACGGTGTTCTCACCGAGCCCGACAGCGCCTCCCTGACACGCTCAATGATCTCCATGGGCCACAACCTCGGCATCAAGGTCATCGCCGAAGGGGTGGAGAGTGTGGAGCAACTGGGTTTTCTGCGTGCCGCCGGTTGCGACGAGATGCAGGGCTACTACTATTCCCCGCCGCTACCACCCTTGGCCTGCCTGCAGTTCCTCCAGGACGACCCGGCGCTGCCCCTGCCGGTGAACATCCTCGACGGCGGCGACCGTTACCTGCTGGTAGCCGATGGTGACGCCGGCACCTTTGACGTGCTCCGGCAAGCGTTGCGCCTGGAGAACTACCGGGTACTCAGCGCTGACTCCAGTGAAGCGGCATTCAAGCTCATGGTGACCCACCCGGTGGATGTGGTACTGGCCGGCCTTTCCCTGACTGACCAGGACGGGGTGGATTTCCTGCGGCGGATCAAGGTGATCCACCCGGAGGCGATTCGCATGGCCCTCTGCGGTGCCGCCGAGGTGGGAGGCATCCTCAAGGCGGTAAACGAGGGCGTGATCCATCGCTTCGTCACCGATCCCTGGGCCCCGGACGACCTGCGCAACCAGTTGCGCGATGCTTTCCAGCAGCGCGAACTGCACCGCGAGGTCAAGCGCATGCGCGAGGAACTGGGGCGAGCGTAGAGGCAAGGGGCGGATGCGGTGGGCGGCTTGGGCGATTGGATAGCGGCAAGGCGCCAGCGCGCTACAGTGAATCGGGCATGAGAAGAAACTGAGGGCGGTAGTGCAGTCCTGCCGGTGAACGACTAGAACGAAAAGCCCCGGGGCTTCGAGGCTGCTCTTCACCTGCTGGGCCACTCGCGCCCGGCAGAACCCACCCCTGAACAGATAGCCGCAGGGTAGACGCACCGCCGATCGCCGGGGTCGCTGGTAGCTACGAGATGTTCGTAGCCAAGCCGAACGGCCCTCCACAAGCCACTGATAATCGGAGGATTAATCAGGAGGCGGTCGTGAAGCTTGAAAAGCGAAGTATCGAGTTTGTCCCTCACGCTGAGCGCTATGGCACGCCCAGACGGTTGTTCACTATCTGGTTCAGCTCCAACTTCCAGGTAACGGCCCTGATGGTCGGTACCTTGGGTATCGCCTCGGGGTTGAGCTTCGCCTGGACATTGCTCGGCCTGCTGATCGGCAATCTCGTCGGCACCATCTTCATGGCCGCGCATTCCGCTCAGGGGCCTCACCTGGGCGTTCCGCAGATGATCCAGAGCCGCGCGCAATTCGGTGTGCATGGCGCCGCGATTCCCTTGCTGGTGATGGTCATCGCGGCGGTGCTGTTCCTGGCCGCCAGTGGCGTGCTGATGCGCGATGCCCTGAAGGCGCTGGTGCCTGTCACCGATGACCAGGCCATCGTGATGGTGGGCATTCTGACCTTCGTCATCGGGTTCGTGGGCTATGAGCTGATCCACCGCCTGGGGGCGTGGATGAGCCTGGCGTCAACGATCGTATTTGCCTGCGCGCTGGTCCTGATCCTGCTGCTCCCCGCCAATGCGGCCCCGACAACGGTGGCTGGCGCGGGCTTCTCGCTGACGGCCTTCAACCTGGTTGTCGCCCAGGCGGCGTCCTGGACGCTGGGTTATGGCCCCTACGTGGCGGACTACTCACGCTACCTGCCGGCCAATGTCAGTACGCGCGCCACGTTCTGGACGACCTACTGCGGCTGCGCGCTCGGCTCCTTCGCCATGATGGCGCTGGGTGCCCTGATGGCCGTCCTGGTCCCGGCTGCGCTCGGGCATGACCCGGCAACCTCGATTGCCATGCTGTTCGGCCCCTGGGCACCGCTGGCGCTGGGCGTTATCGCGCTCGGGGTGATCCAGTACAACGTGTTGTGCCTGTACAGCGCCTACATGTCGTCGGTGACGATCTTCGGAGCCTTTGGCGAGCTACGGCAGGTCACGGCATCGGCAAAGGCCCTGGTGATGGCGGTGCTGAGCATCGCCGCAACCCTGATCGCCATCGCCACCCAGTATCGGTTTGACACCTTCTTCGCCGACATCCTGATTGGCCAGCTCTATCTGCTGATCCCCTGGAGCGCGATCAACCTGGCTGACTACTACTGGGTATGTCGCGGTCACTACGATGTGGGCGAGTTGTACGACGCCAACGGTCTGTACGGACGCTTCAATCGAAAAACGCTGGCGGTGTACGCCACATCGATCATCGGCACGCTGCCGTTCATGAAGCTGTCGTTCTACACCGGCTTCGTAGCGGATTGGCTGGGGGCGGACATCAGTTGGATCGTCGGCCTGGTCCTCGCCGGCGCGCTGTACTGCATGGTGAACAGCCAGAGCGCAAGCACGCAGCGCCAACTCCAGTTCCCAGTTCCTGATTGATGCCCGGGGCAGATCGCCGTCGCGAAGCTGCCCGCGGAACCTGTCTGCATTGAAGTGCGCCGGTGCGCCTGCTTAGACGTTACCGGTGCGCAGCAACGGCTCCAGCAACGCCCGCATGCTCCGCCAGTGGGAGCCTTCCCAGAACACCTGGTCGCAATGGTCGCAGGAGAGGAACAGCGCCTGTCGCTCGGCCACCCTCGGCGGTACCCGCGAGCGCGCCTGTTCCGCCGGCAGTTCGCGCAGCGGGTGGTTGCAGCGCAGGCAGCGGCTGAAGGGCCGGGCGCTGCGGGCGAGGTCGAGGCGTTCGAAGAGCTCCGCCAGTTGCTCCCGTGGCTTGAGGGCGTGCAGGTAGCAGCCGTGGCTGATGATGCTGCGCTTGAGCAGCTCGCGGTCGCGGGTGAGCACGATGCGGCCTTCGTGTGCGCTGATCTGCGCGATCTCGCTGTCGTCGAAGGCGTTCTCGTAGAGGGTGTCGAAACCGCTCATGCGCAAGAGCGCCGCGAGGCCGCCCAGGTGGGCGTCGGCGACGAAGCGCAGCACCCGCAGGGGGCTGGCGCGCACGCGCAGCAGCGGGCTGATGTCCAGGCGCTCGAACATGGGGTAGACCGCCAGGCGGTCGCCATCGAGGATGGCGCGGTCGAAGTCCACCGACTCGCCGTCGAGCAGGATCAGTTCCACCTCGGTGTGAGGGATGCCCAGTGCCTCGATCATGTGCTTGACCGTCGCGCCGTCCGGGCAGGCGCAAGCGAACTCGCGTCGGCGGCGGTCGGCGGGCAGGAAGTCGTTGAGCTCCTCGTAGAAGCGAAAGGTCGCGCGGGTCATGCCGTTGAGTATGGCAGGCCCGCGCGGGCAGGGCGGTTCAGCTCCGCAAGGGCGGTTCGTTCCCTGTCACAGCGGGTATTGGCTGGTGAGCACGACGCCCAGTTGGTCGAAGTCGATGAAGCGCTGGCAGCTGTCCATCATCACCGCGAGGTTGTCCTGGAATTTCGCCTCGTCGCCCGGCGCGTCGAAGAAGGCCATGGGGTCGGTCATCGCGGCCGGCGGGAAGCATTCCTCGACGATAGCGGCGAGCGGCGTGGCGCCAGGGGTGAGCACCTGCACCACGAGGTTCTGCACGTAGAGGAAGTTGTCCTGGGTGTCGATGGCGACCCGCATGTGGTGGTTCTGCCAGATGTCCAGCCAGGCGGCGTGGGTCAGGCGCGGCGGCAGCTGCAGGAAGGCCAGCTGGGAGAAACCGTGGGTGCGCTGGCCGGCCTGGGCGGGGAAGCGGGTGTTGGGGATCGGCACCGATTCGCAGACCAGGTAGCCGGCGATCCGCGCACAGGCGGCCTGCAACGCCTCCTCGTACGGGCGGCGGAATTCGCCCACGGCGCTGTCGACCCAGAAGCTCACCACCGCGTGCGGCAGCGGGCCGGCCTGCTCCTGGCGCAGGCCATCGGCCGGACGCACGTCGGCATCATCCAGGTTGAGCTGCAGATGGCGTGCGCCCAACTGGGCCAGGCGCGGCGCCAACCCGGTGCGCAACTGCTGGATGAAGTCCTCGGCATCGGCGCGGCTGTCACGCCAAACCAGGTAGATGACCTTCTGCATGGCAAAGCTCCTCGTTTACGACAGGACCCATTCGGGCGAAGAGCTGCAACCATGCATGGGGTGTCGGCCGGCGCCATCGTCTGTGCGGACTAGCCGGCTACTGGGACCTTCCTCCCCGCTGCCGGGGAGGAGGGTGGAGCGTCACTTGGGCTGGGCGACCACGCGCAGGTACGGCTTGAGGGTCTTGAAGCCCTGCGGGTATTTCTTCTGCGCGTCCTCGTTGGACACCGAGGTCGGGATGATCACGTCGTCGCCCGGCTTCCAGTTCACTGGCGTCGCCACCGTGTGCTTGGCGTTGAGCTGGATGGCATCGAGCAGGCGGAGGATCTCGTCGAAGTTGCGCCCGGCGCTCATCGGGTAGGTCAGGGTGGCTTTGATCTTCTTGTCCGGGCCGATCAGGAACACCGAGCGCACGGTCGCGTTGTCCACCGCCGTGCGCGGGCCGCCGCTGGCGTTGGGGTGGATCATGTCGTAGAGCTTGGCCACCTTCAGGTCGTCGTCGCCGATGAGCGGGAAGTTCACCGCGTGGCCCTGGGTTTCGGCGATGTCGCCGACCCAGGCGTGGTGGTCGCTGACCGGGTCGATGCTCAGGCCAACCACCTTGGTGTTGCGCTTGTCGAATTCCGGTTTCAGGCGGGCCACGTAGCCCAGCTCGGTGGTGCAGACCGGGGTGAAGTCCTTCGGGTGGGAAAACAGGATCGCCCAGTGATCGCCGATCCACTGGTGGAAGTTCAGGGTGCCTTCGGTGCTGTCTGCGGTGAAGTCGGGGGCTTCATCGCCTATTCGTAGGGACATTTCCGTTCTCCGTATGGGATTGGGGTGTCTGGACAGGCCGCGCGAGCCGAAGGGCGGGCCGTGGGCTGGAAAGTATAGGTGGCCGTTCGGCATGCCGCCCGGGGGGTAGCGGATCAGCGGTCGTGCCGGGGCGCGCGGGGGCTGCTAAGCCTGTTCTGTGGAGGTCGTCGGATGCGTGCTGGTCGACGTGGCTCGCGGTGCAGGGATGCCGCGTGCATGCACGTCGGGAAGGGTGGCGGTCTTCTTCCGGTGCAGTGGCTTCCGCACCCTCGACCGTCGCCGATGCATCCGACAGGAGCTGAACCATGGCTACCTTCATTTCCCTGGTGAATTTCACCGACCAGGGCATCCGCAACGTCAAGGACTCGCCCGACCGCTACACGGCCTTCCGGGCAATGGCCGAGCAGCTCGGTATCTCGGTCAAGGCCGCCTACTGGACGACGGGCGGCTACGACATGGTGCTGATCGTGGAAGGCGCGGAGGACGTCGCCACCACGCTGCTGCTCAAGGTGGCGTCGCTGGGCAACATCCGCACGCAGACCCTGCGCGGCTTCTCGGAGCAGGAGTTCCGTGGGCTGATTGATGCCATGCGTTGAAACGCCAAACGAAAACGGGGCGGCCCGAAACCGGTGCCGCCCCGTGCTTGCCCTGTCCGACCCGCCAGGAGCGGGTCGGAACCTCGACTCAGGCGGTCCTGGCCTTGTCGCGGAAGTAGGGGATGACCTTCTCGCCGATGTTCTTCAGGGTTTCCAGCTGCGCCCACTGCGGCACGGTGCCCATCTGGCAGATGAAGAGGATTTCATCGGCGCCGGCGTCGATCAGGCGCTGCACGTAGCCGATGCAGTCGTTCACGGTGCCGTAGGCGTGGTTGGGGTTCATCATCGCCATGGTCGGGTCGGAGAAGTCCACGGCGACTTCCTCGGAGGCGAAGCGCGAGCGGATCACCGCCTGGCCGTTGCCGTCGACGAAGGTGTCGTCCTGCCACTTGGCCGGGTCCGGGCGCTCGCCGCCGGCGTACCAGTACGCCAGGGATTCCATGAAGTAGCGCTGGCCACGGATGCCGATGGCGCGGGCTTTCTCGTTGTCGTCCAGGACGATGGCCGGGCACAGGGCGGCGATGTGGCGGTTGGGGCGGAAGCCGACCTGGCTGGCTGCGTCACGGTTGTCCCAGGCCTCGTGGTACACGGCCACTTTCTTGGCGATCTCTTCCGGGCCGCCGAAGCCCAGCACCAGGGCACCCATGCCACGGCCGCCGGCGTTCTTCAGCGACTCGGTGTTGGTGCAGGCCAGGTACATCGGCGGGTGCGGATCCTGGTAGGGCTTGGGATGGATCGGGCGCTTGGGGATCTTCACGTATTCGCCGTTATGCTCGATCTCGTCCTGCACGAACATCTTCGGGATGAGGTACATGGCTTCGTCGATCTGCGGCTGCAGGGTGGCCAGGTCGTAGCCGAAGGTGCCGGCTTCCTGCTGGGTGCCGCCCTTGCCGACGCCGAAGTGCACGCGGCCCTTGGACAGCAGGTCGAGGGTGGCGATGCGCTCGGCGACCTTCACCGGGTGGTTCATCGCCGGCGGCAGGCAGACCACGCCGTGGCCGATACCGATGCGCTCGGTCTTGCCCGCGACGAAGGCCAGCATGGTCTCCGGGGCGGACATGTGGGAATAGTTGGTCAGTGCGGTGTGCTCCACGCACCAGAAAGTGTCGAAGCCAAGCTTGTCGGCCAGCACGGCCTGTTCGACGGTGTCGTCGAAGACGCGACGGTCGCCTTCACGGGTGCTGTCCAGGGTCTGGGCTTCGTAGATCAGAGAGAATTTCATGGGATGCGTCCCTTGTTAGTATGGGCGGCCAACGGGTTCGGCCTCGTGGGCCATGTTCTGTGTTCGCCGGCGCCTCGGAATCGCCCGAATGGACTACGCCGAAACGCCGGATAGTTCTTGTGTGTGGGTCAGAGGAAGAAGTCGGTGGAGTCCATACCCATGCTCACGCCGCCCAGGTTCCAGGCGTACTTGGCCGGGCTGTTGGCGACGTGCGCGCGACCGGTGTGGATGTCGCGGAAGGTGCGGTTGATAGGGTGCTCGCGGAAGATGGTGGAGGCGCCGCTGTTGAACATCAGCGCGCCGGCCGCGCGGGCGCACTTGTCCGCCACCAGGGCCGAGTCGTAGCGCATCTTCACCCGCTCGGGCATGGTCAGCGGCTCGCCGTCGCGGGCGCGCTGCATCATCAGTTCGAAGTTGCGCAGCAGCACGGTGCGGCACTCGTCGGCCACCACCATGGCGTCCGCCAGCGCCTGCTGGGCGCCCGGGTCCTGACCCATCTTGCGACCGTCGTTGACGCCGACGCGGGCACGGTTGTGCTCGACGAACAGGTTCACCGCGCCCTGCAGGGCGCCGATGGCGGAAGAGGACACCGCACGCACGAAGATCTGCCCGAACGGCAGGCGGAACAGCGGGGCGGTGTTCACCGCGTTGCCCGGGCTGTTCTGCATGAAGCCGTCGAGGGCGCGGTGGGTGCGGTAGTCCGGGACGAAGGCATCTTCCACCAGCACGTCGTGGGAGCCGGTGGCTTCCAGGCCCATCACGTTCCAGTTGTCGACGATCTGGTAGTCGCTGCGTGGTACCAGGAAGGTGCGGTAGTCCGGCGCGCCGCCCGGTTCGCTCGGCGGCACCATGGCGCCGAGGAAGGCCCACTGGCAGTGCTTGCTGCCGCTGGAGAAGCCCCAGCGACCGGACAGGCGGAAGCCGCCTTCCACCGGGGTGACCTTGCCCACCGGCATATAGGAAGAGGAGATCAGCACGCTGGAGTCCTTGCCCCAGACGTCCTGCGCGGCGCGGTCGTCGAACAGGGCCAGCTGCCAGTTGTGGATGGCCACCACGCCCAGGACCCAGGCGGACGACATGCAGCCCTCGGCGAGGGTCATCTGCACTTCGAAGAAGTCCTTGGGCTCCAGCTCGTAGCCTTCCCAGCGCGCCGGCTGGAGGATGCGGAAGAAGCCGGCTTCGTGGAAGTCACGGATGGTTTCCTCCGGCAGCTGGCCCTGGCGCGCGGCGTCGGCGGCGCGTTCGCGCAGCACCGGTACCAGCTCACGGGCGCGCTGGCGGAGGCGCTGGCGGATCAGTTCCTGGTCGAGCATCTTGTTGTTCTCCTGTGGTCGCCCCGCAGGGCCTGCGCTTGGCCACCGCGCAGCTACGCAGGGGGCCTTCGCTGGCATTTGAACAACGCGCAACTGGCTCGACATCCTACAAACGGACCATATGCCGCCCCGGCTTCGGAGCGCCGGGGCGACTAGTCCCCTCGGACGATGTTGCGCCCTTGGCCCGGTCACAGAATTCATCGCACAACAACAAACCCCAATGAGGCCCGTGCGATGAGCCAAGACACTCTGAAAGCCGACATGATCCAGGCGATGCGCCGGCTGGCCAAGTCGGTGACCATCATCACCACCAGCGATGGCAGCGAGCGTTTCGCCATGTCCGCCACTGCCGTTGATTCGCTGTCCACCGAGCCGCCGTCGCTGCTGATCTGCGTGAACAAGACCGCCTCCCTGCACCGCGTGCTGGATGCCGGCGCGGACTTCTGCGTGAACATCCTCGGCCAGGAGCAGGAGCACCTGTCGCACCTGTGCAGCGGCCCGGTGAAGGGCGAGGGCCGCTTCGCCAGCGGTGACTGGCGCAGCGCCGAGTGCGGCGTGCCGTACCTGGCCGATGCCCAGTCCAGCGTGATCTGCGAGCAGGACGGCAAGTTCGCCTATGGCACCCACACCATCTTCATCGGACGCATCCGCGAGATCCGCAACAACCCGCGCATCACTCCGCTGATCTACATCAACGGCACCTACACCACCGCTGTCGCCGTGCAGCCGGTGAACGTGGCAGCTGCGGGTTGAGAGCCATGAGCGGCATCGGGCCGATTGCGCCGCTGCGTCTGGCCGAAGGCGTGCAGCCGAACTGGCACGCGCACACCGACCTGCTGGTGGTCGGCTTCGGCGGCGCTGGTGCCTGCGCCGCCCTGGAGGCCCGCGAACGCGGCCTGGAAGTGCTGGCCCTGGATCGCTTCACTGGCGGCGGTGCCACGGCGCGCAGCGGCGGGGTGGTCTATGCCGGCGGCGGTACGCCGTACCAGGCCCGTGCCGGTTATAACGACGACGCGCAAGCCATGTTCAGCTACCTGCGCGGTGAAGTCGGCGATGCCGTGAAGGCCGAGACCCTGCGCGATTTCTGCGATAGCAGCGTCGAACAGCTGGCCTGGCTGGAACGCCAGGGTGCGCGCTTCGAAGCCAGCGTGCCGCCGCACAAGACGTCCTATCCCAGCGACCGCTACTACCTCTATTACTCGGGCAACGAGTCGGTGCCGGCCTATGCCAGCCTGGCTCGTCCGGCTCCGCGCGGGCACCGTACGAAAGGTGCTGGAATGTCCGGTGCGGCACTGTTCTCCGCTTTGCGGACTTCCGCGAAGGCGAACGGCGTGCAGCTCTACAGCCAGTGCCAGGTGCGCCGGCTGGTGCAGGATGCCAGCGGCGCCGTGGTCGGCGTCGAAGCCTGGCGCCTGCCGCCGGGCAGCCTGGCTGCGCGCCGGCATGCCTGGCTCGGCCGCGTGGCCACCGCCGTGCATCCCTACGCGCCGCCGCTGGCCGAACGCCTGATCGCCGCGCTGCGACGTATCGAGCTGGAACACGCCGAGCCGATCCTGATCCATGCGCGCAAGGGCGTGTTGCTCAGCGCCGGTGGCTTCGTCTTCAACCGCGACATGCTCGCCGAACATGCGCCGCACTATCTCCCCGCGCTGCCCCTGGGCACGCCGGGTTGCGACGGCAGCGGCATCCGCCTGGGGCTTGGCGTGGGCGCCGCAACGCAACGCCTGGAGAAGGTCAGCGCCTGGCGCTTCATCAACCCGCCGCTGGCCTGGGCCCGTGGGGTGATCGTCAACGCCCGCGGCGAGCGCTACTGCAACGAAGAGGTCTACGGCGCCACTCTCGGCCATGCCATGGTGGAAGAGCAGGGCGGCCGCGCCATCCTGATCCTCGACCGCGCGTTGCTCAAGGAGTCGCTGCGCCAGGTCGGGCCGAGCAAGGTCTGGTCGTTCCAGCGCCTGCCGGTGCTGCTCAACCTGCTGTTCAACCGTCGCCGTGGCGATACGCCCGCCGCCCTGGCCCGCGCCATCGGCGTGCCGGCCGAGAACCTCAAGCACACCCTCGAGGAATACAGCCGCGCCGCCCGGGGCGAACACACCGATGCCTTCGGCAAGTCGCCGGCGATGCTCGCCGACCTGGACGATGGCCCCTGGTTCGCCCTGGACCTGTCGGTGGACAGCAAGCTCTACCCGTGCCCGGCCATCACCCTGGGCGGGCTGCGCGTCTGCGAACGCAGCGGCCGCGTGCTGGACGACGATGGCGCGCCGATCCCGGGGCTCTACAGCGCCGGTCGCAACGCCGTGGGTGTCGCCTCCAATCTTTACGTATCCGGCCTCTCCATCGCCGACTGCGTGTATTCCGGCCGTCGCGCCGCCGCCCATATGGCGGCCCGCGTGCAGGCCCCGATCCCTGAAACCGCCTGAAGGACAACAAGCATGAATCGAGTACAAGGCAAAGTCTGCATCGTGACTGGCGCGGCCAGCGGCATCGGCCGCGAGGACGCCCTGCTGCTGGCCGCCGAAGGCGCCCGCGTGGTGATCACCGATCTCAACGAAGAGGCCGGCCGTGCCGTGGCCGCCGAGATCGGCGGCGACGCGCTGTTCATCCGCCATGACATTTCCAGCGAAAGCGACTGGAAACACGTGATCAAGACCACCGTGGAGCGCTTCGGCCGTCTCGACGTGCTGGTCAACAACGCTGCCATCCTGGCCGTGGCCAGCATCGAGGACACCAGCCTGGAGCTGTGGCGCAAGGTGCAGACCATCAACGGCGACGGCTACTTCCTCGGCTGCAAGTACGCCATCGAAGCGATGAAGGAAACCGGCGGCGGCTCCATCGTCAACATGTCCTCCGTGGCAGCCCTGGGCGGCATGGCGGCGTTCTGCGCCTACTCGGCGTCCAAGGGCGCCGTGGCGGCCATGACCCGTTCCATCGCCGTGCACTGCAAGCAGCAGGGCTACCGCATCCGCTGCAACAGCGTGCACCCGGATGGCGTCAACACCCCCATGACCCAGGCCCTGGCCGGCGGCCAGCCGATTCCCCAGGAAGCGCTCGATGCCGACCCGATGAACCGCATGTGCGCGCCGAAGGACATTGCCAACGTGGTGCTGTTCCTGGCTTCGGACGAGTCGCGCTTCATCAGCGGCGCCGAGCTGCGCGTGGACAACGCCCAACTGATCAGCGGCGTCTGACGGAGCGTGACGATGGGCAGTGCGCAGACCCTGGCGCCGCAAGCGGAGCCAACCGCCGCCGGCACCTACCGCCTGGAAGTGGCCGACGTCATCGAGGAAACCGCCGACGCGCGCTCGCTGGTGCTGCGCGTGCCGGCGGAGCTGGCCGGACGCTTCAAGTACCGCGCCGGGCAGTTCCTCAGCTTTCGCGTGGCGCTCGACGGCAAGACCCTGACGCGCTGCTACTCCATGTCCAGCACGCCCGGGCTGGACGAAACGCTGCGGGTGACGGTCAAGCGCGTGGCCGGTGGCCGGGTGTCGAACTGGATGAACGAACGTGTGCGTCCGGGCGACGAGCTGGAGGTGCTGCCGCCCGCCGGCCACTTCCACCTCGGCGAGCCGACGCGCGACCTGCTGCTGTTCGGCGGCGGATCGGGGATCACCCCAGTGTTCTCCATCCTCCGCGAGGCGCTGGCCCATCGCGACTGCCGCATCCGCCTGGTGTACGCCAACCGCGACACCGACTCGGTGATCTTCCGCGACGCGCTGCGCCGCCTGGTCTCCGAGCACGGCGAACGCCTGCAGGTGATCCACGTGCTGGACAACCTGCAGGGCTTCCTTGCCGCCAGCGATGTGCGCCATCTGCTGCGCGGCTGGGAAGAGGCCGAATGCTTCATCTGCGGTCCCGGTCCGTTCATGGATACCGTGGAAAGCACGCTGCTGGGCGAAGGCGTCGATTCCGCGCATATCCATGTCGAGCGCTTCGTTTCGCCGCCCGACCCGGATGCGCTGGAAGCGGCCAGCGAAGAGGCCCGCAGCGCCGCCGCCGAATCCGGTGCGGAAAGCCTGGTGGTGGCGCTGGACGGCGAGGAGCACCAGGTGCCCTGCATCGCCGGTGAAACCCTGCTGGAAAGTTGCCGCCGCGCCGGCCTTGCGCCGCCGGCCTCCTGCGAGGAGGGCTTCTGCGGCGCCTGCATGTGCAAGGTGGAGCAGGGCGAGGTGCTGCTGCCGCGCAACGACGTGCTCAGCGCCGCCGAGATCGCCGAAGGCTGGACCCTGGCTTGCCAGGGCCGCGCCGGCAGCCGCGAGGTGCGGGTGCGTTTCCCCGATTGAATGGTTTTGTCGAGTTGCTCTCGAGTGTGGGGCTTGTGCCGCCCCTTCCTTCACCCGGCTTCGGCCGGGTTTTTTTTGCCTGTTTTACGGACTGTCGTGGGGATTCGGGAGGTCGGCCTGGCTGGCCGGGGGATGAGTGCCGTGCCGCCAGCGGTCGCTGGCGAGAAACCGTGCGGGCAGCCCGGAGCGGGCCGCCCGCTGCGGGCTAGATCGGTGAGCCCGGCAGGCCGGGGTAGTAGGCGCCGGCGGCCACGCCGCCATCCACCGACAGTTCGCTGCCGTTGCAGTAGCTGGCTTCGTCGCTGGCGAGGAACAGCGTGGCGCGGGCGATCTCCTCCGGCGCGCCGATGCGTTGCTGCGGCACCGTGCGGTACGCCCCGGCCAGCTCGTCGCGGGAGGCGCGGGAGGGGTTGGACATCAGGGTGTCGACGCCGCCCGGATGCACCGAGTTGACCCGTACGCCGTGCGGGCCGAGCTCCAGCGCCGCGACCTTGGTCAGGCCGCGCACGCCCCATTTGCTCGACACGTAGGCGGCCAGGGCATTGACGCCGCGCAGCCCGTCCACCGAGGAAATGTTGACGATCGAACCACGGCCTTGTTCGCGCATGATCGGCGCCACGCTGTGGATGCCGAGGAAGGTGCCGGTCAGGTTGATCGACAGCGCCCGCTCGAACTCCGCCTTGGACAGTTGCTCGATGGCGCCGAACACCAGCACGGCGGCGTTGTTCACCAGCACGTCGATTCGCCCGTGACGCTCCAGGGTGGCCTGTACCACGCGCTGCCAGTTTTCCTCGCAGCTCACGTCCAGGCGCTGGAAGCTGGCCGCGTCGCCCAGCTCGGCGGCCAGGGCCGCGCCTTCCTGTTCCAGGAGGTCGGCGATGACCACGCGGGCACCTTCGGCGACGAATAGGCGCGCGGTTTCGGCGCCCATGCCGCGGGCGCCTCCGGTGACGATGGCGATCTTGTTTTCCAGACGTTGCATGAAAAGCTCCTTGTTCAACCCCAGTAGGCTTGGCCGCCATCCAGCGGGATGGTGGCGCCGGTCAGGTAGCGGGCGTTGTCGCTGACCAGGAAGGCCACGGTGCGGCCGATGTCGGCTTCGCAGTCGCCGACGCGCCGCAGCGGAATGCTCTGGAAGAACGCCTCGGCCTCCGCCGGGTGGGCATCCACCCAGCCGCGCAGGCCCGGCGACAGCGCATGGGGAGCGATGACGTTGACGCGGATGCCGTCCACGCCCCATTCGCAGGCCGCAGCGCGGCTGAGGGAGCGGATGGCTTCCTTGGTCGCGGCGTAGTGGCCGTAACCGGAGGCATCCCAGCGCACGGCGGCGGAGGAGGCCAGGTTGACGATCGAGCCGTTGCCCTTGAGATGGGGGTAGCAGGCGCGCATCAGGCGCAGCGTAGCCATCGGGCCCGAGTCGATGCCCTTCATGAATTCGTCGTCGCTGACATCGAGGATGCGTCCCAGCGGCACGATCTGCGCGTTGTTGACCAGGATGTCGAGGCCGCCGAAAGCCTCCACCACCTGGGCCACGCTACGGTCGAGATCGCTTGCGCTCATCACGTCGCACTCCACCGCGAGCGCTTCGCCGCCACGCGTGCGGATTTCCTCCACGGTCTGTTCCAGCGTGGCGCGGGTACGGCCCGCCACTGCGACCCTGGCACCCTCGGCGGCGAGGGCGAAGGCGATGCCCTGGCCGACGCCCTGACCACCACCGGTGACCAGCGCCACCTTGCCTTGCAGCATGTTCATGCGTGATTTCTCCTTATTCTTGTTGTAAGGAGGCGGCGTTGCCCGTGATCACCCGTACTTCATGGGTGGGGCGGCGGCGAGCCTCCTGGCAGGACCTGCGATGAGGCAGGGAAGGGCAGACTTGCATCGTTCGGGGTGATGGAAATCGGCCGATCGGACTAGGGCTAGTCCCCTTGGACGATGAACGGCGGCAGGTGCGCTGACAGGCTCGTGCTCCCCCCACCGCCGGAGCCAAACAAATGGTCGAGTCCGTCGAAGTCCTTCTTGAGATCGAGCAGATCCGCCAGCTGAAGTACCGTTACTTTCGCGCCATCGATACCCACGACTGGGTGCTGTTCGCCACCTGCCTCGCCGAGGACGTCACCACCCAGCTGGACAGCGGCGCTTACGCGTTCGTCGGCCGCGACGCTTTCATCGCCGGGCTGAAAGGGATGATGGATCGTCCGACCCTGTTGTCGAAGCACCAGGGCCACCATCCCGAGATCGAGCTGCTCGCGCCTGATCGCGCCCGTGGCGTGTGGTACCTGGAAGACCAGGTGATCGATCTGGATAACGACTGGATCGTGCAGGGCACGGCGTTCTACCAGGACGAATACGTCAAGCGCGATGGCGCCTGGCTGATCCTGTCGACCGGCTACCGCCGCGTGCTCGACAACGTCACGACGCCCATCCCGGCGGATTTTCGCGTGGTCAAGAGCTGGTTCGGCGTAGCGGGTTGAGGTGGGCGCGGGCCTCGGTCCGAGGCGCCGCCAGGCGCCGGTGGGCTCGAACGCTTTCCGGGCTTGCCGTCTGGCTAGTCTCAATGGACGATCACCATCTCCCGGCGGCTGATTAGACTTCCGCCGCAGGACACCCTCAGAACAACAAGACCAGAGGTATGCAATGAATCGACTGCAAGGCAAGGTCGCGGTGATCACGGGCGCGGCATCGGGCATCGGCCTGGCGTGTGCACGCTGCTTCGCGGAAGAAGGCGCACAAGTGGTGGGCCTGGACGTAGGCACCGCCCCCGCCGATTTCCCCGGCCTGTTCATGGCCCTGGACGTGAGCAACGAGAGCAACGTCGAGCAGGTGATGGGCGAAGTCGTTTCGCGCCATGGCCGCCTCGACGTGCTGGTCAACGCCGCCGGCGTCGCCAGCCGTGGCAGCGTCACCGATTCGTCCACCCGCGAGTGGCAGCGCGTGCTCGACATCAACCTCACCGGCAGCATGCTCACCAGCAAGCACGCCGTGGGCCAGATGGTCTCCCAGCGCAGCGGCTCGATCATCAACATCGGCTCGATCTTCGGCCTGCAGGGCTGCGACGGCAACGTCGCCTACAACGTCGCCAAGGGCGGCATCAACCAGCTGACCCGCTCCATGGCCATCGACTACGGCCATGCCAACGTGCGCGTCAACGGCCTCTGCCCGGGCCTGATCGAAACCCCGATGACCCAGATGGTGCGCGAACAGGCTGCCTTCCACGCCTTCTTCGCCTCGCAGCACATGCTCAGCCGCGCCGGCCAGCCGGAAGAGGTGGCCAAGGCCGCGCTGTTCCTCGCCTCGGACGATGCGTCCTTCGTCAGCGGGCAGATGATCGCCGTCGACGGCGGCTTCTCCGCCGGCCGGCGTTTCGCTCCGCCGCAGGCTTGATCATCGCTGCAACGGGCCGGCGCTGCGCCGGCCCTTCTTCGGTTTTCGTTCGTGAGTTTTTCCTGCCATGACCAGCCCGCAATCCGCCCTGACCATTCCCCAGCTGCTGAGCGCCACGGCGACCGCCTATGGCGAGCAAGCGGCCATCGAGGACGGCGACGTCCGCCTGAATTACCGAGAGCTCGACCAGTGGCGCCGGCGTGCCGCCCGTGCCCTGCTGGCACTGGGCATCGGCCATGGCGAGCGGGTCGCGGTGTGGGCGCCGAACCACTGGGAATGGATAGTCGCGGCCACCGCGCTGCACAGCGTGGGCGCCGTGCTGGTGCCGCTGAATACCCGGATGAAGGGCGCCGAGGCCGGCCTGGTGCTGCGCGAGAGCGGCGCCAGCCTGCTGTTCGTCATCGGCGACTTCCTCGGCAACGATTACCCGGCGCTGCTGGCCGGCGAGGACCTGCCGGCGCTGCGCCAGCGCGTGATCCTGCGCGGCGAGCGAGCTGGCGCGCTGGGCTGGGACGAGTTCCTGGGCCTGGCCGATGGCGTGTCCGAGGCGCAGCTGGAAGAGCGCCAGGCGGCGGTCGGCAGCGACGACCTGTGCGACCTGCTGTTCACCTCCGGCACCACCGGCAAGCCCAAGGGCGTGATGACCGCCCACGGGCAGAACCTGCGCCTGGTGCGCGACTGGAGCGAAATGGTCGGCCTGCGCCAGGGCGACCGCTACCTGATCGTCAATCCCTTCTTCCACAGCTTCGGCTACAAGGCCGGCTGGCTGGCGGCGCTGATGCGCGGCTGCTGCATCCTGCCGCAGGCGGTGTTCGACGTGAACGTGCTGCTCGAACGGGTGGCCGCCGAGCGCGTCACCGTGCTGCCCGGCCCGCCGACGCTGTACCAGTCGCTGCTGGCGCATCCCGATCGCGGCGCCTATGACCTGGGCTCGCTGCGCGTGGCCGTCACCGGCGCCGCCTCGGTGCCGGTGGAAATGGTCCGGCGCATGCGCAGCGAACTGGGCTTCGAGACCATCGTCACCGCCTACGGCCTGACCGAGACTTGCGGCTTCGTCACCATCTGCCGCCCCGGTGACGATGCCGAAACCATCGCCACCACCAGCGGCCGCGCCTTCCCCGAAGTGGAGGTGCGCTGCGTGGACGCCGAGGGCCGCAGCGTTCCCGCCGGCGAGCCGGGGGAAGTGGTGGTGCGTGGCTACAACCTGATGCAGGGCTACTTCGGCAATCCGGAAGCGACCGCCGAAGCCATCGACGCCGAAGGCTGGCTGCACACCGGCGATGTCGGCGTGCTGGATGAGCGCGGCTACCTGCGCATCACCGATCGTCTCAAGGACATGTTCATCAACGGCGGCTTCAACGTGTACCCGGCGGAGATCGAACAGACCATCCTCTGCTACCCGGGCGTGGCCCAGGCGGCGGTGATCGGCATCCCCGACGAGCGCCTGGGGGAGGTGGCCATGGCCTTCCTGCTGCCGGCGGCCGGGCAGTCCATCGACCTCGACGCGTTCCTCGCCTGGTGCCGCGAACGCATGGCCAACTACAAGGCCCCGCGCCGCGCCATGCTGCTCGACGCGCTGCCGCTGAACGCCGCCGGCAAGGTCACCAAGGCCGCCCTGCGGGAGCTGGCGGCGAGCTGATACAACCGAATCCTTTGGCTGGTCATGCCCCGTGGGGAAATCTACCTGCGGGGCTTTTTTTTGCCTGGCGGTTGGCGGACGCATCGCGGATTGGAATGCCCCTCGTAGGAGCAACTGTCTTCTTATGGACAGTCTGTGCCGACACGCCCCTCACCCCAGCCCTCTCCCAAAGGGAGAGGGGGTAGATCGTGCCGGCTGACGTCATGGTTTCATCCTGCACCGGACGGTCCCCTCTCCCGCTTGCGGGAGAGGGTTAGGGTGAGGGGCTCTTGATCTCGTAGGAGCGGACTTCGTCCGCGATGCTCTGGCTTTACGTAGGGCGGATAACGCCTAGGGCATTATCCGCTGCTTTGTTTTTGGGTGTTTCAGCGCCGCTTCGGTGCGCGCGCGGACGTCCTGTTTCGCCCCCTCGGGCGACCCACTTTGGCAAACGACCCAAAGTGGGCAAAGGTCTTGCCCCTGCATCCGGGTCCCGCTTCGCGGGACTCCCCTCGCTCCATCGAAGTTTCAGGGGCGCGCGTCGACGGGCCATCCATGGCCCAACGACGCTCTCGCGGCATCCATGCCGCTCAACCCCTGAAACTCCGATTCCACTCGGCCTCCTGAAGGGGCGCTCGGAGTGCGCGGATATTTCTCTGGAAGTCTTAGAGAGCCAGAGCGAGAGCCAGGGCGGAGCGGCGCTTCCGTAGGAGCGACGGGGGCGCCTAGCTCTTGTCCGCGAAATCCCTCGCGGCGGAATCTGTGCGGACAGGAAAGCGCCGGTGTTTGTCGCGACCCTGTAGGAGCGAGCTTGCTCGCGAACCGCCCAACACCGATGTGGTCGGATAATTCTGTTCGCGAGCAAGCTCGCTCCTACGAAAAGCCAGGAGCCTCGCGCGGGCCGTATTCCGTAGGGCGAATAACGCGTAGCGTTATCCGCCGTGATGGGTATCGCTTCGCTCCACGCCATCCTACGAAAAGCAATCCAGCATGAAGCAGCCAAAGTCCCAGGCGCGCGCAGAGTCCCGTCAGGAGGCCGAGTGGAGGTATCGCGCAGAGGGGCGAGCGACATGGATGTCGCGAGAGGCGTAAAGGGCCAGGGATGGCCCTTGTACGCCGACCCTCGGAGCGATATCGGAAGGAGGGAAGTCTGAGCGAAGCGAAGACCCGGATGTCGGGACGGGCCCTTTTGGTTCCTTTTGGGGCTCCAAAAGGGACTCGCCCGAGGGGGCGAAACCAAATACATCAGCACACACCGAAGCGGCGCAGGAACGCCGAACAAGACGGCGGATAACGCCAAAGGCGTTATGCGCCCTACGAAAAACAAAGGCCCGCCCCGGTGAGGGGGCGGGCCTTGGTGCCTTACCGCTCGTATCAACCCTTCAGCAGGATCTCCACGATCCGCTCCGCAGCCGCCTCCGCCGATTCATGGCGGGTATCGATGCGAATCTCCGGGCTCAGCGGCGCCTCGTACGGCGAGTCGATGCCGGTGAAGTTCTTCAGCTCGCCGCGCCGGGCCTTCTGGTACAGGCCCTTGGGGTCGCGCTCCTCGGCCAGGCTCAGCGGCGTGTCGACGAAGATTTCCAGGAAATTGCCTTCGCCGGCCAGGTTGCGCGCCATGTCGCGTTCGGCGCGGAACGGCGAGATGAAGGAGACCAGGGTGATCAACCCGGCATCGAGCATCAACTTCGCCACCTCGGCCACGCGGCGGATGTTTTCCACGCGGTCGGCCTCGGTGAAGCCCAGGTCGCGGTTCAGGCCGTGGCGGACGTTGTCGCCGTCGAGCAGGTAGGTGTGCCGGCCGAGGGCGTGCAGCTTGCGTTCCACCAGGTTGGCGATGGTCGACTTGCCGGCGCCGGACAGCCCGGTGAACCACAGCACCCGTGGCGTCTGGCCCTTGAGCGCGGCGTGGGCCTCGCGGTTCACGTCGATGGCCTGCCAGTGCACGTTCTGCGCGCGGCGCAGGGCGAAGTGCAGCATGCCGGCGCCAACGGTGCGGTTGCTCAGCCGGTCGATGACGATGAAGCCGCCGGTGTCGCGGTTGTCGGCGTAGGCATCGAAGGCGATCGGGCGGTCCAGGTTGAGGTTGCACACGCCGATCTCGTTCAGCTCCAGGGTGCGCGCGGCCAAGTGCTCGAGAGTGTTCACGTCGACCCGGTGCTTGAGGCTGGTGCAGCTCATGCCGACGGTGCGGGTGCCGATCTTCATCAGGTAGGGGCGGCCGGGGAACAGGGCGTCCTGGTCCATCCATACCAGGGTGGCCTCGAACTGGTCGGCCACTTCCGCCGGGGCGTCGGCCAGGGTGAGCAGGTCGCCGCGGCTGATGTCGATCTCGTCTTCCAGGGTCAGGGTCACCGCCTGGCCGCAGACGGCTTCCTGCTGCTGCCCGGCGGTACCGAGAATGCCGCTGACCACGCTCTGCTGGCCGGAAGGCAGCACGCGAATGCGCTCGCCGACGCGGATGCTGCCGGCGGCGATGTTGCCGCTGAAGCCCCGGAAGTCCAGGTTCGGCCGGTTCACCCATTGCACCGGCAGGCGGAACGCCGCCTGGCTCTGCCGTGACTCCTCCAGCGGCACGCTTTCGAGGTACTGCAGCAGGCTCGGTCCCTGGTACCAGGGGGTGTTCGGGCTGGGTTCGAGCATGTTGTCGCCGCGCAGCGCCGAGAGCGGGATGCACTGGATGTCGTCGAGGCCGATCTGCGCGGCGAAGGCGCGGTAGTCACGTTCGATGCGGTCGAAGACGTCCTGCGAGTAGTCCATCAGGTCGAGCTTGTTGATCGCCAGCACCACCTTGCGGATGCCCAGCAGGGACACCAGGTAGCTGTGCCGGCGGGTCTGCACCAGCAGGCCCTGGCGGGCGTCTACCAGGATCACCGCGAGGTCGGCGGTGGAGGCGCCGGTCACCATGTTGCGGGTGTACTGCTCGTGGCCGGGGGTATCGGCAACGATGAACTTGCGCTTGTCGGTGGCGAAGAAGCGGTAGGCCACGTCGATGGTGATGCCCTGTTCGCGCTCGGCGGCCAGGCCGTCCACCAGCAGGGCGAAGTCCAGCTCCTCGCCCTGGGTGCCGAGCTTCTTCGAGTCGGCCTCCAGCTGGCCGAGCTGGTCTTCGAACAGCACCTTGGATTCGTAGAGCAGGCGGCCGATCAGGGTGCTCTTGCCGTCGTCGACGCTGCCGCAGGTGATGAAGCGCAGCAGTTGCTTGTGCTGTTGCTGGGCGAGGTAGGCGGTGAGGTCGTCGCGTGCCGATTGGGTGATGGCGTTCATCAGAAGTACCCCTCTTGTTTCTTCTTCTCCATGGAGCCGGCCGAGTCGCTGTCGATCAGGCGGCCCTGGCGTTCGGAGGTGCGGCTGACGAGCATCTCCTGGATGATCGCCGGCAGGTCGTCGGCGTCGCTGTCGATGGCGCCGGTGAGCGGGTAGCAGCCCAGGGTGCGGAAGCGCACCTTGCGCAGCTCCGGGGTTTCCCCGTCGCGCAGCGGCAGGCGTTCGTCGTCGACCATGATCAGGGTGCCGTCGCGGCGCACCACCGGGCGCTCCTTGGCGAAATACAGCGGCACGATGGGGATCTGCTCCAGGAAAATGTATTGCCAGATGTCCAGCTCGGTCCAGTTCGACAGCGGGAATACCCGCAGGCTTTCGCCCTTGCGCTTGCGGGTGTTGTACAGGCTCCAGAGTTCCGGACGCTGCTGCTTGGGGTCCCAGCGGTGCTGCTCGGAACGGATCGAGAACACCCGCTCCTTGGCCCGCGATTTCTCCTCGTCGCGGCGCGCGCCGCCGAAGGCCGCGTCGAACCCATGGTGGTCCAGCGCCTGCTTCAGGCCCTGGGTCTTCCAGATGTCGGTGTGCAGCGCCGAACCGTGCTCGAAGGGGTTGATGCCGCGCTCCACACCCTCGGGGTTGATGTGCACCAGCAGCTCCAGGCCCAGGCGTTTGGCGGTCTGATCGCGGAAGTCGATCATCTCGCGGAATTTCCAGGTGGTGTCCACGTGCAGCAGGGGGAAGGGCGGCTTGCCCGGGGCGAAGGCCTTCATCGCCAGGTGCAGCATCACCGCGCTGTCCTTGCCGATGGAGTAGAGCATCACCGGGTTCTCACACTCGGCGACCACTTCGCGGATGATCTGGATGCTTTCCGCTTCCAGCCGTTGCAGATGACTCAACATCACTTACCTCCTCGTGTCTTGCCGTCCTCGGGGCCGGCGTGACACCACGGTAGGTAATGCGCCGTCGCGGGTTCTTCGTCCGAGCGGACGAAAAAAACCGCGACGGCCAGAATCAGGCGGGTATCGCGACCAATGCCTCGGCACGCGCCTTGAGCGCCAGGGCCACGGCGTCGAAGCCCTGCTTGACCCACGGGCCGTGGTTGGCCATCACCTGATCGGCGGTGGGGCCGAGGAACTGGTCGGTGGTGTGGTAGCGGCAGCTGTCCGGGCCGGTGGCTTCGATGATCTGCTCGCGGCGCGCGGCGTCCGGGTTGTCGGCGCTGGCGATCATTTCCCAGGCGAGCAGGCGGTGCGGCTCGAAGTCCGCCAGGTGCTCGACCACATGAATCAGTTCGCCGGGCTGCGCCGGGTCGGGCAGGAACAGGTTGACCGGCTCGCCCAGGCGCAGGCTCGATTCCACCTTGACGGTGTAGGGGTTCCATTTCGGATAGTTCGGCAGGTCAATCAGGATCGACCAGACCAGCTCGGCGGGTGCCGCGATCTCCACGCTCAGCGAGCGCACCAGATTTTTCTCTGTGCTCATGGGAGTCTTCCTCCAGACGTGCGCATCGCACCGCGCGACGCGTCAGAGTCGATACTCGGCGCAAGCGTCTTCGCGCTCCTCGTCCGCTCGGACGAAGAATCCGAATGTCGCTCCTCCCTAAGGTCTGTTCAGTCCCACTGGAGGAGACCGAAATGCCCACCGACAGGATCGAACACGAAGTCATCAGCGGCGAAAGCTGGAACCTTTTCTGCGAACAACTGCGCCGCAGCGGCGAACAGATACTCCGCGCCGAGGCGCCCGCCGACGGGCAGACCCGCGCCGAAGGCTTCCGCTACCTGACCCGCCTGCTGCGCATCGCCCTGGAAATGCACCTGGAGTTCGCCGACCCGGACTTCCCCGGCTTCATCACGCCCTCCCACGAGACGGCGAAGATCGGCGCCGACAACCCGGACAACCTGTACCGCTACGCCCGTCTCAACGGCGAGCACCAGTACCGCGTCAGCGGCAGCCGCGGCAGCGTGTCCTACCTGAGCTTCGGCACCCAGAAGGGCGGCTACGAGACCGACGGCAAGATGATCCAGACCGGTTTCATCGACGCCAGCCAGCTGGAGATCGACGCCGACGGCAACTTCGAGATCATCCTCAGCCAGCACCGCCCAGCCCTTGGCAACTGGCTGCCGATGGAAGGCGCGAGCAACGCCCTGGTGGTGCGTCAGACCTTCCTTGACCGCTCCGCCGAGCAACCGGCGCAACTGCGCATCGAGCGGCTGGACGGCGCCCAGGCGCCGGAGCCCCTGACCCCGCAGCGCCTGCAGCAGGGACTGACCCGCGCCGCCTCCTTCGTCGAAGGCACCGCACGGCTGTTCGCCGACTGGGCCCAGGGCTACCAGGCCCACGCCAACCAGCTGCCGCTGGCGGACCAGGCGCTGTGCCAGTCGGTCGGCGGTGACCCGAACATCATCTACTACCACTCCTACTGGGCGCTGGCCGACGACGAGGCCCTGGTGATCGAGGTGGACCGGGTGCCGCAGTGCGACTTCTGGAACCTGCAGATCAACAACTACTGGATGGAGTCGCTGGACTACCGCTACCACCGCATCTGCCTGAACAAGCATTCGGCGCAGTTGGACGGGAAGGGCGGCGTGCGCATGGTCCTCAGCGCCCGCGATCCGGGCCTTCCCAACTGGCTGGAAACCGCCGGCCATCCCATCGGCACCCTCTGTCTGCGCTGGGTTGGCGCGAAGCAGCCGGTGCAGCCGACCACCCGCGTGCTCAAGCTCGCCGAACTCAAGGACCTGCCGTGATGGACGATTTTTCCGCTAAAGCCCTGCTGGCCGAAGCCAGCGCCCGCAACGGTGGGCTCGATGACTTCGGCGAGGGCGACTTCCGCGAGGCGCTGGACGTGCTCGCCGTCGCCCTGCGCGACGAGGCCAGGCTCTCCGCCCAGGGCCGCGCGCTGCTGCGCGAGAAGCTGCTGGCGCAACTGGGCAACCGCCTGGTGCTGGAGGACTACTGCAAGCGCCATCCGGAAATCCTCGAACAGCCCATCGATGACCCGCTGGTGATCGTCGGCCTGCCGCGCACCGGCACCACGCTGCTGCAGCGCACCCTGGCGGTGGACCCGCAGTTCAGCAAGGCGCAGTGGTGGGAAACCCGCTACCCGGCGCCGCTGCCGGGCGAAGCGGTGGAGCAGCCGAGCCAGCGCATCGAACGGGCGCGTATCGAAGTGGCGGGTATGATCGAGTTCCTGCCGCAGCTGCTGGCCATCCACCCACTGGATGCCGAGCAGCCGGACGAGGAATTCATGCTCATGGAGCATTCCTTCCTCTGCGCCATGGACTCCTACGTCAACGTGCCGAGCTACACCGCCTGGCTCGACCGCCAGGACCAGGCCCAGGTCTACCGCTACCTGAAGAAGACCCTGCAGTTCCTGCAGTGGCAACAAGTGCGCCGGGGCATCGCGCCGGGGCGCCGCTGGCTGCTGAAGAGCCCGCAGCACCTGCACACCGTCGAGCTGCTGTTCGAGGTGTTCCCCCGCGCCCAGGTGGTGCTGACCCACCGCGACCCGGGCAAGACCATCCCGTCCCTGGCCAGCTTCGTCCATACCCTCTGGCAGCTCTACAGCGAGCAGGTGGATGCCCGCGCCGTCGGCGGCCAGTGGAACCAGCGCATGGCCCGCGCCCTGCGCCACACCATGCAGGTGCGTGACGACCTGCCGGCCGGCCGCTTCCTCGACGTGCGCTTCGAGGACACCGTGAGCGACCCGCTCGGCGTGGTCGAACGCATCTACGCCTTCGCCGGCCTCGACCTGACCCCGGACTGCCGCGCCGCCATGCAGCGCTGGCTGGCCGACAACGGCCGCGAGAAGCGCGCCGCCCACCAGTACAGCGCCGAGCAGTTCGGCCTCGACGAGGCCACCCTCGCGCGCGACTACGCCGACTACCGTCGCCGGCACATCCAGGCCTGAGCCGCCCAACACAGGAGAGATTCCCCATGCTGCTGAAAGACAAGGTCGTGATGATTTCCGGCATCGGTCCGGGGCTGGGCATCAAGCTGGCCCTGGAAGCCGCCCGCGAAGGCGCGTGCGCCGTGGCCATCGGCGCGCGCAGCGAAGCGCGGCTGGTCGAGGCCGAGGAGCGCATCCACACCATCGCCCCCGACTGCGAGGTGCTGCGCCTGCCCACCGACATCACCGATCCCGCCGCCTGCAACGACTTCGCCCAGGCCACCGTGGCGCGCTTCGGACGCATCGACGCGCTGATCAACAGCGCCTTTTCCCATGGCGGTTTCCAGGCCGTGGAAGAGGGCGACAACGACCCGCTGCGCGAGGCCCTGGAGGTCAATCTGCTGGGTTCGCTGAACATGAGCCGCGCGGTGCTGCCGGCGATGCAGGCGCAGCGCGCCGGCGCCATCGTCATGATCAACACCCTCGGCGTGCACAAGCCCTATCAGGGCGGCGCCGCGTACTCGGCGTCCAAGGCCGCGCTGGCGGCGTCGGTGCGCTACCTGGCGAGCGAGCAGGCCGTGCACGGCCTGCGCGTCAACGCCGTGGCCTGCGGCTGGATGTGGGGCGAACCGGTGCAGGCGGTGGTGCGCCAGACCGCCGCCGCCCGTGGCGTCAGCGAGGAGCAGGTGCGCGCCGAGTTCAGCGCCGGCATTCCCGGTGGGCGCATGCGCACGGACGAGGAATGTGCCCGTGCGGCGCTGTTCCTCGCCTCGGACTACGCCAGCGCGATCAACGGCGCGCAGCTCGACGCCAATGGCGGCGAGCTGATGGGCTGAGGAGCGGACATGAGCCTGATCGACCACTGCGCCTTCAACGGCGACGCTGACGGCCTCTGTGCCCTGCAACAGCTGCGCCTGGCCGGCGAGCTGGAGGCGGGCGTGAAGCTGGTCAGCGGGGTGAAGCGCGACATCGACCTGCTGCGCCGGGTGCAGGCCGGCGCCGGCGAGCGGGTCACGGTGCTGGACATCTCCCACGCGCAGAACCATGACGACACCCGGCGCCTGCTGGAAGCCGGTGCCGTCTTGCGCTACTTCGACCACCACCACGCCGGCGAGCTGCCGACGCATGCGGCCTTCGAGTCCTTTATCGATACCGCTGCCGACGTCTGCACCAGCATCCTGGTCGACCGTTACCTGGACGGTCGCTTCCACCGCTGGGCGGTGGCGGCGGCCTTCGGCGACGGCCTGGCCGGCCCGGCGCGCGCGCTGGCGCAGCGGCATGACCTGGCCGCCGACGAGGTGGCGGCACTGGAAGAGCTGGGCCTGCTGCTGAACTACAACGCCTACGGCGAAAGCCTGGCGGACCTGCACTTCGATCCCCTGGTGCTGGCCGCCGAGCTGCTGCCTTATGAAGACCCGCTGGAGTTCATTCGCGACAGCCCCAGCTTCACCACCCTGCGCGCGGCCCACGCCGCAGACATGGCGGCCGCCCAGGGCCAGAGCCCCTGGCGCGAGGGACCGGGCGCGTCGATCTATCGGCTGCCCGGCGAAGCCTGGGCGCGGCGGGTGAGCGGGGTGCTGGCCAACCGGCTGGCGAGCCGCGAGCCGCAGCGGGCCATCGGCCTGCTCAGCGCCAAGGCCGAGGGCGGCTGGCTGTTCAGCCTGCGCGTACCGGCGGGCGCGGAATTGGCGGCGGACGCCTTCTGCCGTGGTTTCCCCACCGGTGGCGGGCGGGCCCGCGCGGCCGGCATCAATCATCTCGACGACACGCAACTGGACGAACTGGCCAGCCGTCTGCTGGCTGACTATCCGCAACTGGCCGGGCAGGCCGCTGAGGAGGCAAGTGCATGAAGCGACTGGATGGAAAGGTAGCCCTGATCACCGGCGCCGCGCGCGGGCAGGGCGCGGCGGAAGCGCGCCTGTTCGTCGAACAGGGCGGCCGGGTGGTGATCGCCGATCTGCTCGACGAGGAGGGCGCGCGCCTGGCCGACGAGCTGGGTGACGCGGCGCTCTACCAGCACTTGGACGTGACTTCGGCGGAGCAGTGGGAGGCGGCGGTGCGGGTGGCGGAAGCACACTTCGGCCGGCTCGACGTGCTGGTCAACAACGCCGGCATCCTGCTGCTGGCGCCGCTGGAAGAATGCTCGCTGGAGAGCTACCGCAAGGTCATCGAGGTCAACCAGGTGGGCTGCTGGCTGGGCATGAAGGCCGTTGTGCCGGCGCTCAAGCGTGCCGGAGGCGGTTCCATCGTCAACCTCTCCTCGACGGCGGGCATGGAAGGCGTGGCTGGCGGCAGCGCCTACGTCGCCAGCAAGTTCGCGGTGCGCGGCATGACCAAGTCCGCGGCGCTGGAGCTGGGGCGCCATGGCATCCGCGTCAACTCGGTGCATCCGGGCGGCATCGACACGCCCATGGCGCGCCCGCCGGAGATGGCCGAGATCGATGCCTCGGCCTTCTACAGCGGCCTGCCGATTCCGCGTATCGGCCAGCCGGAGGAGGTGGCCCGGCTGGTGCTGTTCCTCGCCAGCGACGAGTCCAGCTACTGCACCGGCGCCGAGTTCGTGGTCGACGGCGGCATGCTGGCGGGCGCGACGTTCGGCTGAGGCTGCCTCCTGTGTCGTGGTTGGGCTGGGTGATGGTTTCCGGCTCGGCCCCGAGTGGGGCATTGCCCAGGTCGGCGTATAACGCGGAGCGTTATACGCCCTACACAAAGCTTGACCTCGGCGTAGGGCGTACAACCGTTCGAGGTTGTACGCCGCTGCTCCGGGGGTATCGCTCAGGTCGTGAGTGAGCTCGGAGGAGGGTGACATGCTGTCCCTGCAGGAAATTTCGGATCGGCTGGAGATCCAGCAACTGGCAGTCGACTATTCCACGGCCATCGACAGTCGCGACTTCGATGCATTGGACCGGGTGTTCAGCGCCGATGCCTACATTGACTACCGCGCTATGGGCGGCGTCGATGGGCATTACCCGGCGATGAAGGACTGGCTGCGCGAGGCCTTGGGCAACTCCCCGGCCTATCAGCACATGATTTCGAACGTTTCCATCCAGCTGGAGGGCGACCAGGCCAGCGGTCGCATCCTCTGCTTCAACCCGATGCAGGTGGACCTGGCCGATGGTACGCGGCAGACCTTCTTCCTCGGGCTCTGGTATCACGATCGCTATCGGCGGACCGCCGAGGGGTGGCGTATCGAGCGGCGCAGTGAGGAAAAGAGCTATGCCTTCAATGTGCCGGAGGGGTTACCGATCTGATTGCCGTACCCCTCCCCGTAGGAGCGGACTTCGTCCGCGATGCTCTTTCTTTTCGTGGGGCGAATGATGTCTTTGGTGTCATCCGCCGTTTTTGGGGGGCGGTGTTTCTGCGCCGCTTCGGCGTGTGCTGGGAGATTTTGTTTCGCCCCCTCGGGCGAGTTACTTTCTCAAACGACAGAAAGTAACCAAAGGTCTTGCCCCATCATCCGGGTCCCGCTTCGCGGGACTTCCCTCGCTCCATCGAAGTTTCAGGGGCCCGCCGCGAAGGGCCATCCCTGGCCCATCGCGGCTCTCGCGGCATCCATGCCGCTCAACCCCTGAAACTCCGATTCCTCTCGGCCTCCTGAAGGGGCGCCCCGGTGCGTGCGGATATCTCTCTGGAAATCGTTAAATCCAGAGCCAGAGCGGTGCGCATGTTCCCGTAGGAGCGGACCTTGTCCGCGAAATCCATCGCGGCGGAATTTGTGCTGCCGGCAATGCGCAGGTATTTGCCGCCCACTTGCAGGACCGGGGGAACGCCCGGTCCGTGCTCGCGAACCGCCCGGTACGATGCGGTTCGCGTCCTCCCTTACGCCAACGACGCCACACTATTGAGCAGCGTCTTCACCAGCTCCGCCTGCCGTGTCACGCCAGTCTTGGCGAACACACCGCGCAGATGCGCGCGTACCGTATTGCGCGACACGCCCAGGGCGTCGGCAGTTTCGTCCAGGGTCAGGCCGTCCATCATCTGCATCGCCACTTCGGTTTCCGTGCGGGTCAGCTGGAACAGGCTGCGCAGCAGGGTGCGCGAGGCGCGGGGGGAGTCGGCCGGGTTGCGGATGAACACCGCCACTGCCGGCTGGCGGGCGTCGCCGTGGCTTTCGTGGTTCAGCGCCAGGGGCCGCAGCAGCAGGTTCAACGGCATCCCGCCGCTGGGCCGGGACAGCGCCAGGACCTCCACATCGTCGACGTTTTCCCGCCGCTGCAGCAGCGCCTGGATGGCGGTCTGCAGGTTGCGGTTGTCCTGGCGGCCGAAGGCGTGCAGGCGTTCCTGCCGGCACTCCAGGCCGTCGCGGCTGTCGAGCAGGCGTTGCGCCGCGTCGTTGCAGCGCATCAGCCGGCCCTGGGTGTCGAGGATCGCGGTGCCCACCAGCAGGCGGTCGATGGTCAGGGCGTAGAGACGGCGCTCGGATTCCAGCTGGTCGACCGTCGAATGCAGGTCCACCGCCTGTTGCAGGTGCGGCAGCAGCAGGCGCACCAGGGACCGTTCCGCCTCGTTGAAGTCCTCGCCATCCGGGCCCCGGCAGGCGAACAGCGCGCAGTGCATGCCGCCCGGCGTGCGCATGTGGGCGACCAGCACGTAGCGCAGGTCCAGCGGCGCCAGGTACTGGCGGTAGAAGTCGTGCGCCAGCCAGGCGTCGGTGCCGATCACCTGGTCGGCGCTGGCGACCTGGCCCACGGGCCAGTCGAGGAAGGGGCAGATGGCGTAGTAGTGCTCGCTGTACGACGGCTCGCCGGGCAGGTGCGGGCCGTGCACCGAGGCGTTGACGATCAGCCCCGGCCGTTGCTGCGCGGGGTTGCGCAGCACCAGGGTGAAGTAGCTGGCGCCGCAGCGCTGGCGCAGGTGCTCCAGCAGGCTCGCCCAGGGCGTGCTCTCCTGCGGGCCGCGGTAGACCAGGTGGAGCAGTTCGCCCAGGGCGGCGGCGTCGATGCCGGCGCTGGCGCAGAGCGCCTGGCTGTCGGGGGTGGAAAGGGTCATCTGTGCAGTGCCCGTCCTTTATTGTCGTGGGCGGAGTATCGGTGCCGCCCGCATCCGGCAAATCGTCCGTTCGGCCTAGGCAGCGACCTGCCCGTTCAGGTACCCCGTTTGCCCTGCAGCGCCCGCGCCATGCCCCTTTAGCGCTAGTCCCATTGGACGATGTTCGGCTTTGCCCGCGCTGTTTGAATCCTCATCACCAGCCATTCCGCCAGGCGGAGCGGCAATAACGATGAGGAGAGCACCCATGGATATCCGAGGACTGGGCTACGTGACCGTCCTGGCCAGCGACCTTTCGCGCTGGCGCAGCTATGCCAGCGACGTGCTGGGCATGATGGTGGACGACGCCGCGCCGGAAGGTGCGCTGTACCTGAAGATGGACGAGCGTCACTACCGCGTGCTGGTGCTGCAGGATGGGCGCGACGGCTACGGTGCCAGCGGTTGGGAAGTGGCCGGCAAGGCCGCCTTCGAGCAGGCCATCGCCGAGCTGGCCCGGGCCGATGTCGAGGTTGTCCGTGGCAGCGCTGCCGACTGCGCGGTGCGCAAGGTCCAGGAGCTGGCGCTGTTCCGCGATCCGGACGGTAACCGCCATGAGCTGTTCTGGGGGCCGTGCCAGGACTTCCGTCCGTTCGTATCCCCGGCGGGCGTCAGCGGCTTCGTCACCGGTTCCATGGGCATGGGCCACGTGGTGCTGCCGGCGCCGGCCTTCGAGCGCTGCCGCGACTTCTACGAGCAGGTGATGGGCTTCGGTCTCTCCGACCTGATGAAGGTGCGTTTCACCCCCGACCCGCAGGAGCCGGAGAAGCGCATCCACTTCATGCACTGCAACAACGCCCGCCACCATTCCCTGGCGATCTTCGAGTGCCCGATCCCCAGCGGTTGCGTGCACATGATGCTGGAGACCGCCTCCCTCGACGACGTGGGCCGCGCCCTGGACCGCATGCACGCCAACGGCGTGAAGCTCTCGGCCACCCTCGGCAAACACACCAACGACCACATGGTCTCGTTCTACATGCAGAGCCCCGGCGGCTTTGACATCGAATACGGCCACGGCGGCCTGGAAGTGGACTGGGAGGCGCACACGCCTTTCGAAAGCACCGTGGTCAGCCATTGGGGCCACGACTTCAGCGTCGGCCGCCAGTAAGGAGCGCAACATGGATAAACGCATGACGGCGGCCGAGATGGTCGCCCAGCTGCGCGACGGCATGACCATCGGTATCGGTGGTTGGGGCCCGCGCCGCAAACCCATGGCCCTGATCCGCGAGATCGTTCGTTCGGACCTCAAGGACCTCACCATCGTCGCCTACGGCGGCGCCGACGTCGGCATGCTCTGCGCCGCCGGCAAGGTGAAGAAACTGGTGTTCGCCTTCGTCTCGCTGGACTTCATCCCGCTCGAACCCTACTTCCGCAAGGCCCGCCAGGCCGGTGAACTGGACGTGATGGAAATCGACGAGGGCATGATGCTGCTGGGTCTGCGCGCCGCGGCGATGAACGTGCCGTTCATTCCCACCGCCGTGGGCCTGGGCACCGATGTGCTCAAGCACAACCCGCAGATCAAGCTGGTCGCCTCGCCCTACGCCGATGGCCGCGACTGGGTCGCCATGCCGGCGCTGAAGCTGGACGCGGCGCTGGTCCACGTCGACCGTGCCGACGCCCGTGGCGTGTGCCAGATCGACGGACCGGACCACTACATGGACGACCTGTTCGTCCGCGCCGCGGCGAAGACCTTCGTCAGCTGCGACGAGCTGGTGGAGTCCGCGCACTTCCACGCCAACCCGCAGGCGGCACGCACCGTGTTCTGGGAGCGCAACCTCACCGACGGCGTGGTCCACGTCCCCGGTGGTGCCCATCCCAGCTCCTGTGCCCCGCTGTACGGCTTCGACGTGCCGCACTTCCAGCGCTACAACGCCTCCGTCCAGGAAGAGGACGGCTGGCAGCGCTACTACGACGAATTCATCCGCGACGGCGAAGCCGCCTACCTGGAAAAGGTCGGTGGGCTCGAGTCGCTCCGCAAGCTGCCCCTGCCGGTGTTCTGACCATGACTGACGCAACCGCTTCCTGCAGCCTCGCCGAGCTGTTGATCTGCGCCGCCAGCGAATGCTGGCGTGACGACGGCGAAGTGCTCGCCACCGGCATCGGCGTGGTCCCGCGCCTGGCCGCATCCCTGGCCATGCTGACCAGCAACCCGGACCTGCTGATGACCGATTCCGAGGCCTTCATGGTCGCCGAACCGGTACCGCTGGGCGCGCGCAACGGCTATGTGCCGAAGTTCGACAGCTGGATGGGCTTCTCGCGCATCTTCGACAACGTCTGGGGCGGCCGCCGCCACGCGCTGGTCGGCCCGACCCAGATCGACCGCTTCGGCCAGGCCAACATTTCCTGCATCGGCGACTACGCCAAGCCCAAGGCGCAGATGCTCGGCGTGCGCGGCTTCCCGGGTAACTCCATCAGCCACGCCAACTCCTTCTTCGTGCCCTCGCACAGCCGCCGGGTATTCGTCGAAGGCGAGGTCGACATGGTCGCCTCGGTCGGCTACAACCCGGCGCGCCTGGCCCGTGGCTGGTCGCTGGACGACATCGACATCCGCCTGATCGTCACCGACCTCTGCGTGCTCGACTTCGGCGGCCCGCAGCACCAGATGCGCGTTCGCTCGCTGCATCCGGGCGTGGAGCTGGCGCAGGTGCTGGACAACACCAGCTTCGACCTGGCCCTGCCGGCGCAGATCCCGACCACGGCCATGCCCACGGCCGGGCAGCTGGCGATCCTGCAGCAGCTCGACCCGCACAACCTGCGCGGCCGCCAGCTCAAGGACAACCCGCCGGCGCTGCGCAGCGCCAAGGAAGCCTAGTCATGAGCGAAGTCGAAGAGGTCGTTCTCTACGAGGTGCAGGGCCCGGTGGCCCTGGTCACCATGAACCGTCCCGAGTACCACAACGCGCAGAACTCGAAGATGACCTACGCGCTGGACGCGGCCTTCCGCCGCGCCTGCGACGACGATTCGGTCAAGGTCATCGTCCTGCGCGGCGAGGGCAAGCACTTCTCCGCCGGCCACGACATCGGCACCCCGGGCCGCGACGTGAACGAAAGCTTCGACCGCGCGAGCCTGTGGTACGACCACGTGAACAAGCCGGGCGGCGAGTTTCTCTACGCCCGCGAGCAGGAGGTCTACCTGGGCATGTGCCGGCGCTGGCGGGAAATGCCCAAGCCGACCGTGGCCATGGTGCAGGGCGCCTGCATCGCCGGCGGGCTGATGCTGGCCTGGGTCTGCGACCTGATCGTCGCCAGCGAGGATGCCTACTTCCGCGACCCGGTGGTGCGCATGGGCATCCCCGGCGTCGAGTACTTCGCCCACGTGCATGAACTCAGCCCGCGCATCGCCAAGGAGTTCCTCTTCCTCGGCGAGCGCCTGGGCGCCGACCGCGCCTGGCAACTGGGCATGGTCAACAAGGTGGTGCCGCGCGACGTGCTGCTGGACGTGACCCTGGACATGGCCCGCCGCGTGGCCGAGATGCCGCGCCTGGGCCTGCAGCTGGCCAAGCAGGCGGTGAACAACGCCGAGGACCTGATGGGCAAGCGCGCCACCATGGACATGGTGTTCGGCCTGCATCACTTCGCCCACGCCCACAACGAACTGGTCAGCGGCGACCGCCTGGGCGGCTACGATGCCCGCGCCATGGCCAGCTCGCAGCGCGAGCCGGTGGAGGGCGGCCGATGAGCCTGGACCTGAGCACCCGCGTTACCGAGCTGCTCGGCTGCCGCTACCCGATCATCCAGACCGCCATGGGCTGGGTGGCCGATCCGCGCCTGGTGGCCGCCACCGGCAATGCCGGCGCGTTCGGCTTCCTCGCCGGCGCCACCATCGAGCCTCACCAGATGGAAGCGGCGATCCTCGAAACCCAGTCGCTGACCTCGGCGCCGTTCGGCGTCAACTTCCACATGTACCAGCCCAACGCCGCCGAGATCGTCGAGCTGGTGCTGCGCCACGGTGTGAAGGCGGTGAGCTACAGCCGCTCGCCGGGCAAGCAGATGGTCGCCCGGCTGAAAGAGGCCGGGGTGATCTGCATGCCCACCGTCGGCGCGCTCAAGCACGCGCAGAAGGCCGTGGAGATGGGCGCCGATATCGTCACCGTGCAAGGTGGAGAGGGCGGCGGTCACACCGGTTCCGTGCCCACCTCGCTGCTGCTGGCGCAGGTGCGCGAAGCGGTGCAGGTGCCGGTCGTCGCCGCTGGCGGCTTCCATGACGGCGCCGGTCTCGTGGCCGCGCTGGCCCTGGGCGCCGAAGGCGTGGCCATGGGCACGCGCTTCCTGATGAGCCAGGAAAGCCCGGTACCCGACGCCACCCTGGCGCGCTACCTGGGCGTGAAGGACCCGGCGAAGGTGATCGTCAGCCGCGCGCTCGACGGCCTGCCGCAGCGGATGATCCGCAACGAATTGCTCGACGCCCTGGAGGCCGCCGGCCCCTGGCGTCGCCTGGGCCTCGCCGTGCAGTGCGCGTTGGCCTACCGCCGCCATTCCGGCATCAGCATCGGGCAGATGCTCCAGGCCCTGCGCAACCGGGGCGAGCTGACCCTTTCCCAGGCGCTGCTGGCTGCCAACGCACCCATGGTGATCCAGAAGGCCATGGTCGACGGCCAGCCCGAAGACGGCGTGCTGCCGGCCGGCCAGGTCGCCGCGCTGCTGGGCAGCCGTGCGCCGTGCGCCGAGATCATCCAGAACATCGTCACCCAGGCCGAGGCCCGGCTCACCGAGCTGGCCCGCCGGGTGGAACCGCAACAGACCCAGGAGAGCCTCCATGCAGCCGTTTCGCGTTGAGATCAACGAGTACATCGCCGAGATGGTGTTCGACCGTCCGCCGGTGAACGCCTTCAACTGCGCCGGCTGGGCGGCCATCGCCGCCGAGCTGGAACGCCTGGGCCGCGACGACGCGGTGCGGGTCATCGTCATCCGCGCCGAGGGCCGGGGCTTCTGCGCCGGCGTCGACATCAAGGAACTGGCCGCCGACGGCAACCTGATCGTCGCGGTGAACAAGGGCAACTACGACAGCTTCAAGGCCGTGCACCGCAATCCCAAGCCGGTGATCGCCGCCGTGCATGGCTTCGTCCTCGGCGGCGGCATCGGCCTCTGTGGCGCGGCGGACATCGTCGTCGCCAGCGAATGCGCGACCTTCGGCGTGCCCGAGGTGGACCGTGGCGCCATGGGCGGCGGCGCCCACCTGCAGCGCCTGTTCCCGGTGCAGAAGGTGCGCCACATGTACTTCACCGGCGAGCCCATCGACGCCTACGAAGCCTACCGCCTGGGCGCGGTGGAGCGCGTGGTGCCGCGCGACAAGCTGCGCGACGCGGCCCTGGAAGTGGCGCGCAAGATCGCCGCCAAGAGCCCGGCGATGATCGCCCTGGCCAAGGAAGCGCTGACCGGCATCGAGGACGGCAACCTCGAAGACAAATACCGCTGGGAGCAGGGCTTCACCCTCGAAGCCTACCGCTCGCTGGATTCCCAGGAAGCGCGCGACTCCTTCGTCGAGAAGCGCGAAGCGCAATTCAACTGATCAACCACAGGCACAGCCCATGGACCTTAACTACAACAAAGAGCAACAGGCCTTCCGCGAGGAAGTCCGCGCCTGGCTGGCGGCCAATGTGCCGAAGAATCCCTTGCCCTCGTACGACACCGAAGAGGGTTTCCGCCTGCACCGCGAGTGGGAAGCTCGCCTGCATGACGGCCACTGGGGCATGGTGACCTGGCCGGAAGCCTACGGCGGCCGCGGCTGCGACCTGATCGAGTGGCTGATCTTCGAGGAAGAGTACTACCGCGCCGGCGCCCCCGGCCGGGTCAACCAGAACGGTATCTTCCTGCTCGGCCCGACCCTCATGGAGTTCGGCACCGAGGCGCAGAAGGCGCGCTTCCTGCCGCGCATGGCGCGTGGCCAGGACGTCTGGGCCCAGGGCTGGTCCGAGCCGGGCGCCGGCTCCGACATGGCGGCCATCCGCTCCCGTGCCGAGCGCGTCGGCGACCACTACGTGATCAACGGCCAGAAGACCTGGTCGACCCGCGCGGTGTGGGCCGACTGGCTGTTCGGCATGTTCCGCACCGACCCGGCGTCCAGCCGCCACCACGGCCTGACCTTCATCCTGGTGCCGCTGAACTCGCCGGGCATCACCGTCCGCCCGATCGCCCAGCTCGACGGCCTGCCGGGCTTCGCCGAGATCTTCTTCGACGACGTCAAGGTGCCGGTGGAGAACGTCCTGGGTGGCGAAGGGCAGGGCTGGCACGTGGCGATGTCCACTGCCGGCTTCGAGCGCGGGCTGATGCTGCGCTCCCCGGCACGCTTCCAGGAAACCGCGCGGCGCCTGCTGCAGTTGTACCTGGAGAACCGCGAAGCCGCCGACCGCGACCCGGCCATCGGCGAGGCGGTGATGCGCGCCTGGCTGGACGCCGAAGCCTACACCCTGAGCACCTACATGACTGCCTCGCGCCTGCAGCAGGGCGGCCGCATCGGCCCGGAATCCTCGACCAACAAGATCTTCTGGTCGGAGCTGGACCAGCGCATGCACGACACCGCCCTGAGCATCCTCGGCGCCCGCGCCGAACTGCTGCCCGAAGCGCCGCTGGCGGGCGAGGTCGGCCGCTGGCTGGACGGCTTCCTGTTCTCCCTGGCCGGCCCGATCTACGCCGGCACCAACGAAATCCAGCGCAACATCATCGCCGAACGCATGCTCGGCATGCCGCGCGCCTGAGGAGCCAGGACCATGGACTTCACTTTCAACGACGACCAGCTGAGCTTCCACGACAGCGTGCGCGCCTTCCTCACCAACCAGGTGACCCCCGAGCGCCTGCGCGAACTGTGGGACAGCGAGAGCGGCCGCAGCGACGAACTCTGGGCGCAGCTCGCCGAGCTGGGCCTGACCGCCCTGAACCTGCCGGAAAACTACGGCGGCCTGGGCCTGGACGAAACCGACTGGATGCTGCCGGCCCAGGAATGCGGCTACGCCGCCCTGGCCGAGCCGCTGCTGGACACCGTACTGGTGGGCGCGCCGCTGCTGGCGGCCCTGGGCGCCGAGCACGAAGCGCTCAAGGCCGAGTGGCTGGGCCGCATCGCCGCCGGCGAGGCACGCCTGGCGGTGGGCCACCCGGACAACCTGCTGGTGGCCGACGCCCACGTCGCCGACCTGCTGATCCTCGGCAGCAGCGACGACATCCACGCGGTCCCCCGTGAGGCCGTGCAGCTCACCCGCAACCCGGCGCTGGACCCGTCGCGCCATCTGTACAGCGTGACCTGGACGCCCAGCGACGCCACCCGCGTGGCCAGCGGCGAGGCGGCCCGCAGCCTGTGGAGCGCCGCCTTCGAGCGTGGCGCCCTGGCCTGCGCCGCGCAGCAGCTGGGCCTGGCCCGGCGCATGGTGGACCTGGCGGTGGACTACAGCTTCGAACGCAAACAGTTCGGCAAGCCGATCGGCAGCTTCCAGGCGGTCAAGCACCTGATGGCCAACGTCGCGGTGCTCATCGAGTTCGCCAAGGCGCCGCTGTACCGCGCCGCGCAGTCCCTTGCGCAGGGTCATCCGCAGGCCGCGCTGCACGTGTCCCAGGCGGCCCTGGCGTGCTCCGAGGCCTCCCAGCTGGCGGCGAAGAACGCCATCCAGGTACACGGCGCCATGGGGTACACCTGGGAAGTCGACCTGCAGCTCTACATGAAGCGCGCCTGGGCCCTGGACAAGGTCTGGGGCGACCGCAGCCTGCACAAGGCGCGGCTGTGCCAGGCGCTGTTCGGCGGGGCGGTCAGCGCCGGCGCCGGCCACACCTTCGCTCTTTGAGGAATTTGAAATGGCAGAAGCCTACATAGTCGACGCCCTGCGCACGCCCACCGGCAAGCGCAAGGGTGGCCTGTCGCAGATCCACGCCGCCGACCTGGGCGCCCACGTGCTGCGTGAACTGGTGCAGCGCAACGGCATTCCGGATGCGGACTACGACGACGTCATCTTCGGCTGCGTCGACACCATCGGCCCGCTGGCCGGCGACATCGCCCGCACCGCCTGGCTGGCCGCCGGCCTTGACCAGGGCGTGCCCGGCACCACCATCGACCGCCAGTGCGGCTCCTCGCAGCAGGCCGTGCACTTCGCCGCCCAGGCGGTGATGAGCGGCACCCAGGACGTGGTGATCGCCGGTGGCGTGCAGACCATGACGCAGATCCCGATCTCCTCGGCCATGACCGCCGCCGAGCCGCTGGGCTTCACCGATCCCTTCAGCGGTTCCGAAGGCTGGGTGAAGCGCTACGGCTCCACGCCGCCGAGCCAGTTCCGTTCGGCGCAGATGATCGCCGAGAAGTGGAAGCTCAGCCGCGAGGCCTTGGAAGCCTACTCGCTGGAATCGCACCGCCGCGCGCTGCGCGCCATCGAGGCCGGCCACTTCGCCCGGGAGATCGTCCCGCTGGCCGGTGTGCAGCACGACGAGACGCCGCGCCAGACCAGCCTGGAAAAAATGGCCGAGCTGGAAGCGCTGTTCGGTTGCGACCGCGTCACCGCTGGCGTATCCAGCCAGACCTGCGACGCCGCCAGCGCCATGCTGATCGTCTCCGAGCGCGCCCTGAAGCGTTACAACCTGACGCCGCGAGCGCGCATCCACCACATCAGCGTGCGCGCCGACGACCCGGTGTGGATGCTCACCGCGCCGATCCCGGCCACCGAGTACGCGCTGAAGAAGGCCGGCATGCGCCTGGACGACATCGACCGGGTGGAGATCAACGAAGCCTTCGCTTCGGTGGTCATGGCCTGGCTGCAGGAAACCGGCTACCCGCACGAGCGCACCAACGTCCACGGCGGCGCCATCGCCCTCGGCCACCCGCTGGGCGCCACCGGCACCCGCCTGATGACCACGCTGCTCCACGAGCTGGAGCGCACTGGCGGCCGTTATGGCCTGCAGACCATGTGCGAAGGCGGCGGGCAGGCCAACGTGACGATTATCGAGCGTCTCTGACACCGTTGTAGGAGCGGGCCATGCCCGCGAACAGCGCCTGTAAGGCGCTCCTTTCCGCGGCGCCCGATGTATTGACGCCGCCGGCCCTGCCGGCGGATCGCGGGCATGGCCCGCTCCTACAGGCGGGCGCTGCCCGCGACTCTCTCGAAACTGATTGACCGGAGAACCCCATGTCCATCTGCAAAGACCGCGTCGTGATCATCACCGGCGCCGGCGGCGGCCTCGGTCGCGCCTATGCCCTGGCCCTGGCCGCCGAAGGCGCCAAGGTCGTGGTCAATGACATCAACCGCGAAGCCGTTGCCGGCGTGGTCGCCCTGATCCGCGACCAGGGCGGCCAGGCCATCGGCGACAGCCACGACATCACCAGCTACGCCGAAGCCGGCGAGATCGTCCGCGCCGCCATCGACGCCTTCGGCGACCTGCACGCCGTGGTCAACAACGCCGGCATCTGCCGCGACCGCATGTTCGCCAGCCTCACCGAGGCCGACTGGGACGCGGTGATGTCGGTGCACCTCAAGGGCCACTTCTGCATTGCCAGCCATGCCGTGCATCACTGGCGCGACCAGGCCAAGGCCGGCGTGAAAGTGCAGGCGCGCATCATCAACACCAGCTCCGGCGCCGGCCTGCAGGGCTCCATCGGCCAGTCCAACTACTCGGCGGCCAAGGGCGGCATCGCCTCCCTGACCCTGGTGCAGGCGGCGGAACTGGCGCGCTACGGCATCACCGCCAACGCCCTGGCCCCGGCCGCGCGCACCGGCATGACCGAGCAGGTGTTCGCCGAGGTGATGAAGAAGCCCGAAGACGGCTTCGACCACTTCGCCCCGGAAAACGTCGCACCGCTGGTGGCCTGGCTGGTGTCCGAGGACTCCCAGCACGTCACCGGCCGCCTGTTCGAAGTCGAAGGCGGCAAGCTCTCCATCGGCGATGGCTGGCGCCGCGGCCCGGAACGCGACAAGGGCGCGCGCTGGCTGCCGGCAGAGGTTGGCGGCGTGGTGGCAGAACTGATCGAACGCGCCGTGCCGGCACAGAAGGTCTACGGCACCTGACGGAGCCAACGCTCTTCGTAGGACCGAGAGGGGCGCCTAGCCCTTGCTCGCGAACCAAACCCCGCTGCGGGGCCGTTCGCGAGCAAGCTCGCTCCTACAGGGTGGATACCGAGCCTGAGGCGCTCTTGTAGGAGCGCGCCATGCGCGCGATTCGCGGGCATGGCCCGCTCCTACAGGGGGATTCCGGCGTCCGTCGAGCGCACCGAACGGTTTTCGCGCCCGCAGTCTTTTCGCTCCAACTTCATCGCTTCCCCCACGTCCATTCGGACGATTCCCGCCCGACCATCTCCCGCCAGACTGCCCTGCATCTGAACCCACAGGGCCGCTTCCCATGGAATTCGCCTTCACCGACGAGCAGGAGATGATCCGCGACAGCGCGGAAAGCTTCCTCGCCGATGCTTCACCCTCCAGCGCCGTGCGCGCGGCCATGGCCGCCGGCGGTCATGACCTGGCGCTCTGGCAGCGCATTCGCGATGAACTCGGCTGGCAGGCGCTGCTGGTGCCCGAGGCCCACGGCGGCCTGGGCCTGGGCTTCGTCGAGCTGGCCATCGTCCAGGAGCAACTGGGTCGTCGCCTGGCGTCGCTGCCGTTCTTCGCCAGCACCCTGGCCGTGTGCGCGCTGCGCGTGCTTGGCAGCGAGGAACAGCAGGCGCGCTGGCTGCCCGGACTGGCCGAAGGCAGTCTCACCGCCACCCTGGCCCTCGGCGCCCAAGGCGCGCCGGAGGCGAGCGCGGTCCAGGTGCAGGTACGCCCGGAAGGCGACGGCTTCGTCCTCGACGGCCGCCTGCGCCCGGTACTCGACGGCCACAGCGCCGACCTGCTGCTGATCCCCGCGCGCCTGGCCGGCAGCCGGGGCGAGGAGGGCGTCTGCCTGTTTGCCGTGCCCGCTGACAGCGAGGGCCTGCAACGCCGCGGGCTACCGACCCTGGACCAGACCCGCCAGCTGGCCGAGGTCGAACTGAACGGTCTCTACCTGCCCGCCGAGGCCCTGCTGGGCGCGGCCGGCGGCGCCTGGCCGGCGCTGGACAAGGTCCTGCAACTGGCCGCCGTGACCCTGGCCGCCGAGCAGGTCGGCGGCGCCCAGCAGGCGCTCGACCTGACCGTCGCCTACACCCAGGAACGGCGCCAGTTCGGCCGTCCGGTGGGCAGCTTCCAGGCGCTCAAGCACCGCATGGCGGACATGATGCTGCAGGTGGAATGCGCGCGCTCCGCGCTCTACTACGCCGCCTGCGTGGCCCAGGAGGCGCTGGACGGGCAGGGCGACACCGCGCTGGCCGCCGAGCTGCCGCTGGCCGCCGCGCTGGCCAAGTCCCAGGCCTCGGAAGCCTTCTTCCACGGCGCCGCCGAGTCGATCCAGCTGCACGGCGGGGTCGGCTTCACCTGGGAATACGACCCGCACCTGTATTTCAAGCGCGCCCGCGCCAGCGAAAGCCTGTTCGGCACGCCGGCCTGGCACCGCGAGCGCATCGCCGCCGCCATCCTGGAGGAACGCCCATGAAGATCGGATTCGACGCCGCCGACGAGGCCTTCCGCGCCGAAGTCGCCCAGTGGCTGGCGGACAATCTGCGTGGCGAGTTCGAGCCGCTGCGCTTCCGTGGCGGTCCGGGCGACGAGCACAGCTTCCCCGAGGAACGCAAAGCCTGGGAGCGCAAGCTCGCCGAGGGCGGCTGGACCTGCGTGGGCTGGGCCAAGGAACATGGCGGGCGCGGCCTGTCGATCAACCAGCAGGTGATCTTCCACGAGGAATACGCCCGCGCCGGCGGGCCCGGCCGCATGGGCCACATCGGCGAGGGCCTGGCCGGGCCGACCATCGCCGCCTTCGGCACCGACGAGCAGAAGCGCCGCCTGCTGCCGGGCATCGTCAGCGGCCGTGAGTTCTGGTGCCAGGGCTACTCCGAGCCGGGCGCCGGCTCCGACCTGGCCGCCGTGAAGACCCGCGCCACCTTCGATGCCGAGCGCAACGTCTGGCGCATCAACGGGCAGAAGGTGTGGACCTCGCTGGCCCACGAATCCGACTGGTGCTTCGTCATCGCCCGCAGCGAGCCGGGCAGCGTCGGCCACCACGGCCTGGCCTTCCTGCTGGTGCCGATGAACCAGCCGGGCATCACCGTGCGGCCCATCGAGCAACTCACCGGCACCTCCGAATTCAACGAGGTGTTCTTCGACGACGCCGAGACCGCTGCCGAGAACCTGCTCGGCGCGCCGGGCGACGGCTGGAAGATCGCCATGGCGCTGCTGGGCTTCGAGCGCGGCGTGTCCACCCTCGGCCAGCAGATGCAGTTCCAGAACGAGCTGGACGAGATCATCCGCATCGCCCGCGCCAACGGCGCCGCCCGCGATCCGCTGCTGCGCCAGCGCCTCGCCGAGGCCTGGGGCGGGCTGAAAGTGCTGCGCTACAACTCGCTGCGCATGCTCTCCGGCGGCCAGGACAGCGGCCTGCGCCGAGAAGCGCTGATCTACAAGCTGTGCTGGTCCGACTGGCATGCGCGCCTGGGCAAGCTGGCGATGGACGTGCTCGGCGCCGAGGCGGAAATCCTCGACGGCGGCCCCTACCAGCTGAGCCGCCTGCAGGGCCTGTTCCTGTTCAGCCGCTCCGACACCATCTACGGCGGCAGCAACGAGATCCAGCGCAACCTCATCGCCGAGCGCGCCCTCGGCCTGCCCAAAGAACCCAAGGCGCCCCGCCAGGGCCCGCAGTAAGGAGACTCACCATGCTCAAACCCGAATACGTATCCGGCCGTGGCCTGCTGCGCGGCAAATCGGTGCTGATCACCGCCGCTGCGGGCGCCGGCATCGGCTTCTCCGCCGCCCTGCGCGCCGCCGAGGAAGGCTGCCGCGCGCTGATGATCAGCGACATCCATGAAGGCCGCCTCAACGAGGCGGTGGAGCGCATCCGCCAGGCCTGCGGACTGCAGGCGGTGTACGGGCAGGTCTGCAACGTCACCAACGAGGAACAGGTGCGCGCCCTGGTGGCCGCCGCCGAGGAGCGCCTGGGCGGCGTCGACGTGCTGATCAACAACGCCGGCCTGGGCGGCTCGCGTTCGCTGGTGGAGATGGTCGACGAGGAGTGGAACCGCGTCCTCGACGTCACCCTCACCGGCACCATGCGCATGACCCGCGCCATGCTGCCGTACATGATGGAGCGCCGCGCCGGCGCCATCGTCAACAATGCCTCGGTGCTCGGCTGGCGCGCGCAGAAGGAGCAGAGCCACTACGCCGCGGCCAAGGCCGGGGTGATGGCGCTGACCCGCTGCGCCGCCGTGGAAGCGGCCGAATACGGCATCCGCATCAACGCGGTGAGCCCGAGCATTGCCCTGCACGACTTCCTGCGCAAATCCGCGCCGCAGGAGCTGCTGGACAAGCTGGCCGCCAACGAAGCCTTCGGCCGCGCCGCCGAGGTCTGGGAAATCGCCAACGTGATGATGTTCCTGGCCAGCGACTACAGCTCCTACATGACCGGCGAAGTGCTGTCGGTCTCCAGCCAGAGGGCCTGACATGGCGCGCATCTTCGAGCATCCGGAAGAGCTGCTGGCCTGCGTCGGCGAGGTTCTCGGCGAGAGCGAGTGGATCACCGTCGAGCAGTCGCGCATCGACCAGTTCGCCGAGGCCACCGGCGACCACCAGTGGATCCACGTCGATCCGGTTCGCGCGGCCAGTGGCCCCTACGGCACCTGCATCGCCCACGGCTACCTGACGCTGTCGCTGGTCAACTTGTTCCTGCCGCAGATCGTCGAGGTGCGCGGCATTTCCATGGGCGTGAACTACGGCTGTGACCGCGTGCGCTTCCCCAACGTGGTCAAGGCCGGCGCCCGCGTGCGCGGTCGCGCCGAGCTGGTCGCCGCCGAGGCGGTGAAGGGCGGCGTGCAGTCCACCGTGCGCGTCAGCGTCGAGATCGAGGGCGAAGACCGCCCCGGCTGCGTGGTGGACACCATCAGTCGCTATTACCCACTTTGAAGAGCTACCCCCGTCTGAGGAGCTGCTCGTAGGGCGAATAACCTGGAACAGGTTATCCGCCGGCCATGGGTCGGCGGATAACGCTGGCGCGTTATGCGCCCTACGAAGGCCGAAACCCGGAACTACCTGAGGATTCGCAATGAGAGAAGCCGTAATCGTCTCCACCGCCCGTACCGCCATCGGCAAGGCCTTCCGTGGCGCCTTCAACGACACCGAGGCCCCCGCCATGGGCGGCGCCGTGGTGGCCGAGGTGGTCCGTCGCGCCGGCATCGAACCGGGCGAAGTGGAGGACGTCATCATCGGCGCCGCCGCGCAGCAGGGCACCCAGGCCTACAACCTCGGCCGCCTCTGCGCCATCGCCGGCGGCCTGCCGTCGAGCGTTGCCGGCATGGCGATGGAGCGCCAGTGCGCCTCCGGCCTGATGAGCATCGCCACCGCCGCCAAGTCGATTGCCTGCAACGAGCTGGACATCGCCGTGGCCGGTGGCCTGGAGTCCATCTCCCTGGTGCAGAACAAGCACAAGAACGCCTACCGCAACCAGTCGCAGGCCGTGCTGGAGCGCGACCCGGCGGCGTACATCCCGATGATCGAGACCGCCGAGATCGTCGCCGCCCGCTACAACATCAGCCGCGAAGCCCAGGACGCCTACTCCCTGCTCAGCCAGCAGCGCACCGCCGCCGCGCAGAGCAGCGGCCTGTTCGCTGACGAGATCCTGCCGATGCGCGCACAGCGCCTGGTGGTGGACAAGGCCACCGGCGAAAGCCGCCACGAATCCGTGCTGATCGACCGCGACGAATGCAACCGCGCCGACACCACCTTGGCCAGTCTCGCCGCGCTGGAGCCGGTGTGGCAGGGTGGCCAGTGGAGCGGAGCAGGGCGCTTCATCACCGCTGGCAACGCCTCGCAACTGTCCGACGGCGCCTCGGCGTCGCTGCTGATGGAAGCCCGCGAAGCCGAACGCCGTGGCCTGCAGCCGCTGGGCATCTACCGTGGCCTGGCGGTGGCCGGCTGCAACGCCGACGAGATGGGCATCGGCCCGGTCTTCGCGGTGCCCAAGCTGCTCAAGCGCCACGGCCTGAAGGTGGACGACATCGGCCTGTGGGAAATCAACGAAGCCTTCGCCTGCCAGGTGCTGTTCTGCCAGGACAAGCTGGGCATCCCTGACGAGCGCCTGAACGTCAACGGCGGCGCCATCGCCATCGGCCATCCGTTCGGCATGTCCGGCGCGCGCATGGCTGGCCACGCGCTGCTGGAAGGCCGTCGCCGTGGCGTGCGCTACGTGGTGGTGAGCATGTGCATCGGTGGTGGCATGGGCGCGGCCGCGCTGTTCGAGGTGGCCTGATGGACGCTCAGCTGATCCGCCGGCGCATGGCGCGCTACGTGGAGCTGGTGGATGCCGGCGACATCGACGGCATCCTCTCGCTCTACGCCGATGACGCGGTGGTCGAGGACCCGGTGGGCGCCAAGCCCCTGGTCGGGATCGAGGCCATCGCGCGTTTCTACCGTGAAGGACTGGGCCGCGCCGAGGCAAGCGCCCAGCTCACCGGGCCGGTGCGGGTTACCGGCAACGGCTGCGGCGCCATGCCGTTCCGTGTCGACCTGAACTGGAACGGCGCGCCGTGCAGCCTGCACGTGATCGACGTGATGGAGTTCGACGAACAGGGCCGCATCCGTTCGATGAAGGCCTACTGGGGTGACCTCAACGTGGAACGGAGACCGGAATGAACCTGGAGCAACGAATCGAGCGCCTGGAGGCGCTCGAAGCCATCCGCCAGCTCAAGCACCGCTACCTCAATGCCTGCGACCTGAAGGACGTGGAGGCGATCCGCGCCTGCTTCGTCTCGGGCGAGGTACTGATCGACTATGGCCCGCTGGGTGTGTTCCGCGACCGCGAGCCGTTCCTGGCGCTGTACCGGGAGCTGGCCTGCGTGCCGCGGGTGATCGACCTGCACCACGCGGCCAATCCGGAGATCGAGCTGGAGGATGCCGACAACGCCCGTGCGCGCTGGGCGCTGCATTACCAGAACCGTGACGGCGAAACCGGGGCGACCCGGCAACTGGGTGGCTTCTACCAGGACCGCTACCGGCTCGTGGATGGCCAGTGGAGGATCGTCGAGACGACCTTCCGTGGGCATTTCGAGGTGGCGCGGGATTGAATACGCGGCTTCCCTGTAGGAGCGCGCCATGCGCGCGAATCGCGGGCATGGCCCGCTCCTACAGGTCGGCAGGGCACCCGTAGGAGCGGACTCCGTCCGCGATGGTATCCGGCGCGATGCGGACCGATCGCGGACGGAGTCCGCTCCTACGCACAGCTCATCTCACGGAGCAGGCGCGTAATCCGGATTCTGGTTCTTGCCTGTCTCGTAAAACGCCTTGAGGTTCACCGCGATCTTCGCCACGGTCTTCTTCAGCGCACCCGCCAGCAGCCATTCGCCCAAACGCCCGCCACGCAGGTCGCCATCCAGGCTCAGGCTCAGCCGGGTACGCCCGCCGCTTTCCGGATGCAGCGCGTAACGGAAGCTGGCCTCGCGGAAGGGGAAGGGCGGCCCCTGCTCGGCGCGGTGCAGGCGCAGCACCAGGCCCTGGCCTTCGCGCCACTCGACCACGCTTTCATCGAGGAAGCCGCGCTTCATCATCACCCGGCGGCTGGCGCCCAGCCCGTCGCGCGGGCCGGGGTGGAATTCGCAGCCGGTCAGGCCGGGCACGTAGTGCGGCGCCAGGCTCAGGTCGCGCAGGCGGGCCCAGGCCGCTTCGGGGGTGAGGTCGAGAACGAGATCGTGACGGGCGCTGAGCATGCTCTTATCCCTGTGCCGCTTCGAGGAAGGCCGGACGTTCGCCGCCGCCGTGCACGGCGATCTCGGCGCCGCTGACGTAGGAGGCCATCGACGAGGCAAGGTACAGGCAGGCATCGCCGATGTCGCCCGGCTCCGCCAGACGTGCCAGCGGAATGGTGTCGGCCACGCGCTGAATGCCCGCTTCGTCGCCGTAGTGCAGGTGGCTCTGTTCGGTGCGGATCAGGCCGCCGATCACGGCGTTTACCCGTACCTTCGGCGCCCATTCCACCGCCAGCGAGCGGCCCAGGTTGAGCAGCCCGGCCTTGGCCGCGCCATAGGCGGCGGTGCCCGGCGAGGGGCGCACGGCGCTGACGCTGCAGATGTTGACGATGGCGCCGCCGCCGGCCTGCTTCTGCATGCGCTGGTTGGCCAGCTGGCAGAGGTTCAGCGGGGCCAGCAGGTTGAGCCGGACGATGGCCTCGGAGAAGCGCGGCGAGGCTTCGGCGGCATCGGCGTAGGGGGCGCCGCCGGCATTGTTGATCAGCACGTCGAGGCGGCCATGGCGCTCGTCGATGGCGGCCATCAGTGCCTGCAACTGCTCGAAGTCGCGCACGTCGCAGGGGATGAACCAGGCTTCCCGGCCGTTGTGGCTGGGCAGCTGCTCGGGGGCTTCACGGCCGCAGATCACCACCTCGGCGCCCTGTTCCAGGAAGCGCTGGCTGATGCCCCGGCCCACGCCCTTGCCGCCGCCGGTGACCAGTACCACCTGGCCGCTGAAATCCAATGCTCGTGTCATGTCCGCACCTCGATGGGAAAGGCTTCCAGCCTAGGCGCGCCGGCGTCTCGCGCCCACGTCCGAAGGGACTAGAACGGCCTGCGTAGTTCGCCGTAGGAGCGGGCCATGCCCGCGATCCGCCGGCAGGGCCGGCGTCAATCCGGAACGGGGTAGCCGGGAAGTTCGGTACGCGTGTGTGGCAATCGCGGGCATGGCCCGCTCCTACAGGTGTGCCACCCGGCTCGAATCCCCCGTAGTCCTCTCGGACGATGTGGCCCCCGCCAAGGCGCCCGAATAATCCCGGCACATTCCCCTCCCTGGAGCGACGCCATGGCCGCCTTGCCGCAAGGGCACTTCGTCACCCTCAACGACGGACTCCGATTGCATTACCTGGACAACGGCAGCGGCGACGCCGTGCTGTTCATCCACGGCAGCGGCCCCGGCGCCAGCGGCCACAGCAACTTCAAGCAGAACTACCCGGACTTCGCCGCCGCCGGCCACCGCGTGCTGGTGCCAGACCTGCCCGGCTACGGCGCCAGCGACAAGCCGGAAACCGACTACACCCTCGACTTCTTCGTCGACGCCATGTTCGGCCTGCTCGACGCCCTGGACATCCCGCGCTGCACCCTGGTGGGCAACTCCCTGGGCGGCGCCATCGCCATGAAGATGGCCCTTGACCAGCCGCAGCGCATCGCGCGCCTGGTGCTGATGGCGCCGGGCGGGCTGATGGAGAAGGAGCAGTACTACCTGCAGATGGAAGGCATCCAGAAGATGGGTGCCGCCTTCGCCAACGGCGAACTGAACGACGCCGACGGCATGCGCCGCCTGCTCTCGCTGCAGCTCTTCGACGCCTCGCAGATCAGCGACGAGACGGTCAACGAGCGCGTCGCCGTGGTCAAGGAGCAGCCGCGCTGCGTGCTGACCCGCATGCAGGTGCCGAACCTCGCGTCGCAAGTCGCCCAACTGAGCTGCCCGATCCTCGGATTCTGGGGCATGAACGACAAATTCTGCCCGTCCAGCGGCGCACAGACGCTGATGGACGCCTGCAGCAACATCCGCTTCGTGCTGCTCAGCGAGTGCGGGCACTGGGTGATGGTCGAGCACCGCGCGCTGTTCAACCGCGAAGTGCTGGCCTTCCTCGAGGAGACCCCGGCATGAGCCAGCAACTCCAGCAGCAGTATGCCGAGGAACTCTACCGCGCGCTGGTCGAAGGCCGCAGCGTGGCGCCGCTGACCGAGCGCTGGGAGCAGATCGGCGTCGAGGACGCCTACCGCATCTCCCACCTGATCCTCGAACAGCGCCTGGCCGATGGCGACGAGCTGGTCGGCAAGAAGATCGGCGTCACCTCCGAGGCCGTGCAGCGCATGCTCAACGTGCACCAGCCGGACTTCGGTTTCATCACCCGCAAGATGTGGTTCGCCAATGGCGCCGACATCTCGCTGTCGGAAAACAACCTGATCCAGCCGCGCGCCGAGGGCGAGATCGCCTTCCGCCTCAAGCACGACCTCAAGGGCCCCGGCGTCACCGAGGCCGACGTGCTGGCCGCCACCGAATGCGTGGTGGCCTGCTTCGAGATCGTCGACTCGCGCATCCACGACTGGAAGATCCGCATCCAGGACACCGTGGCCGACAACGCCTCCTGCGGCGTGTTCGTGATCGGCGAAACGGAGCGCGACCCGCGCGAGCTGGACCTGCCCAACCTGCGCATGCGCGTGCGCAAGAACGGCGTGCAGATCAGCGAGGGCCTGGGCTCCGCGGTGCAGGGTAACCCGCTCACCGCCGTGGCCTGGCTGGCCAACACCCTGGGCGCCTTCGGCATTCCCTTCAAGGCCGGCGAAATCATCCTCTCCGGCTCGCTGGTACCGCTGGAGCCGGCGAAGGCGGGCGACCGTTTCGAACTGGACATCGACGGCCTGGGCAGCGCCCAGGTGTCCTTCCGTGCATAGGAGTCATCCATGAGCAAGAAACTCAGGGCCGCGATCATCGGCCCCGGCAACATCGGCACCGACCTGCTGATGAAGATGCGCCGATCCGAGTGGATCGAACCGGTCTGGATGGTCGGCGTCGACCCGTCGTCCGACGGCCTGGCGCGCGCCCGCGAATTCGGCCTGAAGACCACCTCCGATGGCGTCGACGGCCTGCTGCCGCACGTGCTGGACGACGACATCCGCATCGCCTTCGATGCCACCTCTGCCTACGTGCACGCCGAGAACAGCCGCAAGCTGAACGCGCTGGGCGTGATCATGGTCGACCTGACCCCGGCCGCCATCGGCCCGTTCTGCGTACCGCCGGTGAACCTCGCCGAGCACGCCGGCAACCTGGCGATGAACGTCAACATGGTCACCTGCGGCGGCCAGGCCACCATCCCGATGGTGGCGGCGGTATCGCGGGTACAGCCGGTGGACTACGCCGAGATCGTCGCCACCGTGTCCTCCCGTTCGGTCGGCCCGGGCACGCGCAAGAACATCGACGAATTCACCCGCACCACCGCCGGCGCCATCGAGCAGGTGGGCGGGGCGAAGCAGGGCAAGGCGATCATCGTCATCAACCCGGCCGAGCCGCCGCTGATGATGCGCGACACCATCCACTGCCTGACCGCGACCGCGCCGGACCAGGCGGCCATCCGCGCCTCGGTGCACGAGATGATCCGCGAGGTGCAGCGCTACGTGCCGGGCTACAAGCTGATCAACGGCCCGGTATTCGATGGCAATCGCGTCTCGGTGTACCTGGAAGTGGAAGGCCTGGGCGACTACCTGCCCAAGTCCGCCGGCAACCTCGACATCATGACCGCCGCCGGCCTGCGCACCGCCGAGATGTTCGCCGAACAAGCCCACCAGGGCGCCCTGCAACTGCCGGCCCGCTGAGGAGAGACAATCCATGAACCTGCAAGGCAAGCGCGTGCGCCTGCACGATATGAGCCTGCGCGACGGCATGCACGCCAAGCGCCACCAGATCAGCCTGGAGCAGATGGTTTCCGTGGCCACGGGCCTGGACGCAGCCGGCGTGCCGCTGATCGAGATCACCCACGGCGACGGCCTGGGCGGCGCCTCGGTGAACTACGGCTTCCCGGCCCACACCGACCGCGAATACTTCGAGGCGGTGATTCCCAAGCTGAAGCAGGCCAAGGTCTCGGCGCTGCTGCTGCCCGGCATCGGTACCGTCGAGCACCTGAAGATGGCCCACGGCTGCGGTGTTTCCACCATCCGCGTGGCGACCCACTGCACCGAGGCGGACGTCTCCGAGCAGCACATCGGCATGTCCCGCGAGATGGGCCTGGACACCGTCGGCTTCCTGATGATGGCGCACATGGTCAGCGCCGAGCAGCTGCTGGAACAGGCGCGGCTGATGGAAAGCTTCGGCGCCAACTGCATCTACTGCACCGACTCGGCCGGCTACATGCTGCCCGATGAAGTCAGCGAGAAGATCGGCCTGCTGCGCGCCGAGCTGAGGGCGAGCACCGAGGTCGGCTTCCACGGTCACCACAACATGGGCATGGCCATCGCCAACTCCCTGGCCGCCATCGAGGCCGGTGCCGCGCGCATCGACGGTTCGGTCGCGGGCCTGGGTGCCGGCGCCGGCAACACCCCGCTGGAAGTCTTCGTCGCCGTGCTCAAGCGCATGGGCGTGGACAGCGGCGTGGACCTGTACCGCATCATGGACGTGGCCGAGGACCTGGTGGTGCCGATGATGGACCACCCGATCCGCCTCGACCGCGATGCGCTGACCCTGGGTTATGCGGGCGTGTACAGCTCCTTCCTGCTGTTCGCCAAGCGCGCCGAGGCCCGCTACGGCATCTCCGCCCGCGAGCTGCTGGTGGAGTTGGGTCGCCGTGGCACCGTGGGCGGCCAGGAAGACATGATCGAGGACCTGGCCCTGACCATGGCGGCCAAGGCTGGTCTGCTGCCGACCTGAGAACCTGTTTACGATCTGCCGAGATCGTAAACAGATTCTGATTCGCGGCAACCACGACAGGGTGACTCCTGAGTAATCAGGGTCACCCTGTTTTCATTTTCGGCCCGCTCAGTGTGCGTCGGCGGACGGCTGCGGCGGCGCGGCGATCTTGTGCATCAGCGGGATCAGCACCAGCGTAACGGCAAAGCACGCGCCGATGAGCAGGAAGGCGTCGCCGAAGGTCATGGTCTGCGCCTCGCGGTAGGTGAGGTTCCACAGTTGCCGCAGGGCCTGCTGGCTGGCTTCACCGGTGGCGTCCAGATGCGGCGCCAGCCAGTTGCCGAGGGCCTGGTTTTGCGCGTTCAGGTGTTCGGCCAGGCGCAGGAAGTGCAGGTTGGTGCGGTCGTTGAGCACGGTGGCGCAGGCGGCGATGCCGATGGCGCCGCCGAGGTTGCGCATCAGGTTGAACAGCCCGGAGGCCAGCTTCAGTCGCGCCGGCGGCAGCGAGCCGAGGGCCAGGGTCACGGTGGGCGCCACGCTGAATTGCTGCGCCATGCCGCGCAGCGCCTGCGGCAGCATCAGCTGGGCGGCGCCCCAGTCATGGGTGATCGGGGAGAACTCCCACATCGACAGGGCGAACATGCCCAGGCCCAGCGCCAGTATCCAGCGCAGGTCGAAGCGCTTGGCCAGGGCCGCGTAGATCGGGATACTCATGACCTGGAAGATGCCCGTGGAGAACACCGCCAGGCCGATGTCCAGCGCGCTGTTGCCGCGCACCCGGCCGAGGAACAGCGGGGTCAGGTAGATGGTGGCGAAGATGCCGATGCCGGTGACGAAGGAGAACAGGCAGCCGAGGGCGAAGTTGCGTTCCTTGAGTGCGCGCAGGTCGACGATGGGGTTCTTCGCGGTCAGGCTGCGGGCGATGAAGGCCACGCCGGTGATGGCGGAAATCCACGCGGTGACGAGGATGGTGTCGTCGCTGAACCAGTTCCAGCGCGGGCCTTCCTCCATGGTGTATTCCAGGCAACCAAGGAACACCGCCATCAGCAGCATGGCCGGGTAGTCGGCGCCTTTCACCAGCGACCAGTCGGGTTTGTCGATGCGCACCATGATCGGCACGATGATGGTGACGAACAGGCCGGGCACCAGGTTGATGTAGAACAGCCAGGGCCAGGAGGAGATGTCGGTGATCCAGCCGCCGACCACCGGGCCGAGGGTCGGCGCCAGCGAGGCGATGGCGCCGATGGTGGCGGCCACTACCACGCGCTGCTTGCCGTCGAAGTAGAGGAAGCCGGTGGTGAACACCATGGGGATCATCGAGCCGCCGAGAAAGCCCTGCAGCGCGCGGAAGGCGATCATGCTCTGGATGTTCCAGGCCACGGCGCAGAGCAGGCTGGTAAGGGTGAAGCCCAGGGCCGAGGCGGCGAACAGCCAGCGGGTGGACATTACCTTGGACAGCCAGCCCGACAGCGGGATGACGATGATCTCGGCGATCAGGTAGCTGGTCTGCACCCAGGCGGTGTCGTCGGCGCCCGCCGACAGGCCGCCGCCGATGTCGCGCAGCGAGGCGGAGACGATCTGGATATCGATCAGCGCGATGAACATGCCCACGCACATGCAGGCGAAGGCGATCACCTTCTGCCGGGTGGAGAGGCTCTCGACCGGCACCACCTCATCCGACCAGAAGTTCACGGCCGCAGCTCCTGGGCGACGCGCGGGTCGGCCTCATGGCGCTGCCCGCGGGTGTCCACCTCGACCACCACCGAGAGGCCGGGGCGCAGATCACCCAGCTTGCCGTCCTCCGCGTCGAGGTAGACGCGCACTGGCACGCGCTGGACGATCTTGGTGAAGTTGCCGGTGGCGTTCTCCGGCGGCAGGATGCTGAACTGTGCGCCGGTGGCCGGGGCCAGGCTGTCCAGATGGCCGTGGAAGACCTTGCCCGGCAGAATGTCGGCCTCGATGGTCACCGCCTGGCCGGCGCGCATGTGCGCCAGCTGGTCTTCCTTGAAGTTGGCGTCCACCCACAGCCCTTGCGCGGGCACCACGGCGAGCAACTGGGTGCCGGCGCTGACGTAGCCGCCGACCCGCCCACGGCGGTTGCCGATATAGCCGTCGACCGGCGCGCGCAGCTCGGTGTAGCCCACGTCCAGTTGGGCCCGGTCACGCTCGGCGACGGCCTGTTCCAGGGCGGCCTGGGCCTGCTGCCGCTGGCTCTGGATCACGTCCAGTTGGCGGCGCGCGGCGAGCAGGGTGGCGCGGGCCTTGTCGCTGTTGGCGCGGGCGGTCTTCCAGCTGGCGTCGGCGCGTTGCGCGGCTTCCACCGACACGGCGTTGGTGCGCACCAGGGTGGCGTAGCGGCGCTGGTCGTCGCGGGTGCGGGTTTCCTCGGCGCTGGCGGCATCGATTTCCGCTTGGCTCTGGCGGATCAGCGCATCCTGCAGCGCCGCCTGTGCATCGACGTTGACCAGCAGCGCCTGCTCGGCGTGCACCGCACCTTCGGCCTTGGCCAATGCCGCGCGGTAATCGCGGTCATCGATGCGCGCCAGCAGGTCGCCGGCGTGGACGAACTGGTTGTCGTTCACCCGCAGTTCGGTGATGTAGCCGGCCACGCGCGGGCTGATGACGGTGACGTCGCCGCCGACATAGGCATCGTCGGTTTCTTCCAGGAAGCGTGCATTCAGCCACCAGTGGCCGGCATAGGCGGCGACGCCGAGCAGCGCGGCACCGGCGATGGCCATCTTGAGGGCCTTGCGGGACTTGGGTTTGGCCGTGTCGGCGGCCGGGGTGACGACAATGGAGGCGGGCTGGTTCATGGCGGCTACCGTTCAGGCGTGGGTGGGGGAAGAGAGGGCGCCGTCGCGACGGCGAATCTGGTGCTGCGGGCCGATGGGCTCGCCGTTGCTGGCATCGACCAGGGCGATCTGCACCGGCTGGCCGTTGCGCGTATCGATCAGTTGCACGCCGTCGGCCCCGGCGGCGTGGCGCTTGCCCCACTGCAGCAGGGTCAGCAGCACCGGGCGCAGCTCGCGGCCGGCGTCGGTGAGCAGGTATTCGTAGCGCGGCGGGTGGTCGTTGTAGCGGCTGCGTTCGAACAGGCCGTTGTCGACCAGGATGCGCAGGCGGCGGGTCAGCACGTTGCTGGCGATGCCGAGATTGGCGCTGAACTGCTCGAAGCGGCGGGAGCCGTAGAAGGCTTCGCGCAGGATCAGCACGTTCCAGTTGTCGCCGACCAGATCCAGCGCCTGGGCGACGGGGCAGGGCATGTGGTCGAAGCGGCTTCTGCGCATGGCGGTCAACCTCTTTAGATTAATATCATCATCTAATCGGAGTGCTCTGTAACGACCCCTGCATGGAAGAGGACAAAGCGCTTCGGCTAAATATTATGGTTGTAATCTAATCCGGTAACTTGCTTTGCGCAAGTGACTCCGCGGGGAAGGGACGAACGGCGGAAGGGGATGTTCCATCCCGCCACGCTGGCGGGGTTCACGTTCATGGCGAGGGCTCAGGCGGCCTTGCGGTAGTCCGGCGTCAGTCGTGCGAACAGCGCCGCCAGCAGGTCCAGCGCCGAGCACAGCAGGAAGTAGATCAGCGCGACGAACAGGAAGACTTCCGTGGGGTGCACCATCACCCGGTTGCTCACCTGGGTGGCGACGAAGGACAGCTCGCCGACGCCGATCACGTAGGCCAGCGAGGTGTCCTTGATCAGCGAGACCCACTGGTTGAGGAAGGACGGCAGCATGACCGGCAGCGCCTGCGGCAGGATCACCAGGCGCAGCACCTGCCAGGGCCGCAGGCCGAGCGCGCGGGCGGCGTCCCACTGGCCCTTGGGCAGGCTTTCGATGCCGGCGTGCACCGAGTGGGCGAGATAGGCCCCGCCGATCAGCGACAGCGCGCAGACCACCGTGCCCAGCGCCGGCACGTCGATGTGCAGGACGATGGGCAGCAGGAAGTAGGTCCAGAAGATCAGCATCAGCACCGGGATCGCGCGGAAGAAGCCGAGGAAGGCCACCAGCAGCAGGCGCGGGCGGCCGCCCAGCACCGAAAGCGCAATGCCCAGCACCAGCCCGAGCACCGCCGAGGCGATGCCCGAGGCCAGCGCCAGGATCACGGTGAGCGCCGCGCCGCCCAGCGGGCCGTCCGGGTAGGCGCCGATGAGGAAGTAGGAGAGGTTGTCCTGGATGACGGAGAAGTCCATGTCAGGCTCCCTGGCGGTAGCGGCGGGTCTGCTGCAGCGCCTGGCCCAGCGCCTCGATCAGCGCAATGGCGCCGATGTACAGCAGGGTGGCGATGCCGAAGGCCTGGAAGGTCTTGAAGGTCTGCGTCTCCACTTGGCGCGAGGCGTAGGACAGCTCGGCCAGCCCGATGGCCATGGCCAGCGAGGAGTTCTTCAGCGCGTTCATGTATTGGCCCATCAGCGGCGGCAGCGCGGTGCGCAATGCCTGCGGCAGGATCACCCAGCGCCACACCTGCAGCGGGCGCAGCCCCAGCGCCATGCCGGCCTCGCGCTGTTGCGGGCTGACCGAGGCGATGCCGGCGCGGAACTCCTCGGCGATGAAGGCCGTGGTGTAGAGCGTCAGCCCCCAGGCCGCGGCGAGGAATTCGAACGACGGCCACGCCAGGGCGCCCAGTTCATGGGGCGTGTTCAGCCAGAAGACGAGGTCCTCCGGCAGCAGCGCCGGCACGCCGAAATACCAGAAGAACAGCTGCACCAGCAGCGGCGTGTTGCGGAACAGGGCCAGGTAGGCGCGCGCCGGCCACGCCAGCCAGCGCGACTTCGCCTGCCGGGCCACGGCCAGCGGCGCGCCGAGCAAGGTGGCGAGCAGGCAGCAGAACAGGGAGATACCCAGGGTGAGCAGGAAGCCGTCGAGCAGCCAGCTCAGGTAGGTCTGGGCGAGCAATTCGCCGAACATCGTGGGAGTCCATCAGGGGGAAGAACGGCAACGCCCCACGGAGTGGGGCGTGCGCGGGTGCGGCCTTTGCGGCGAGATCAGCTCTTGTCGCCGATCTTGTACAGGCGCGCCAGGGGCGTCTTGGTGTCCGGGCCGAACCAGGTGTCGTAGATCTTCTGTGCCTGGCCGCTCGCCTCCAGGTCCGTGAGGCTCTGGTTGACGAACTCGGTGAGGGCCGGCTCGCCCTTGGGAATGCCGACGCCGATCAGGTCATTGGAGATGGTGAAGGGCGGCACTTCGTACTTGTCCTTGTCCGGCACGTTGGCCAGCAGGCCGATCAGCTTCGGACCGTCCTGGGTGATGGCCTGGACCTGGCCGTTACGCAGGGCGGTGAAGGCGAAGGGTGTGTCGTCGTAGGCGATGACCTTGGCGCCGGGGAATTTCTCCCGCAGCACGCCTTCGTTGACCGTGCCCTTGTCCACGCCGACGCGCCATTTGTTCAGCTCTTCCGGCGCTTTCAGGCTGCCCTTCTTGACGATGAACTGCTGGCCGGAAGCGAAGTACGGAATGCTGAAGTCGACCTGCTGGGCGCGCTCCGGGGTAATGGTGAAGTTGGCCAGCACCAGGTCCACCTTGTTGGCGGTCAGCAGCGGAATGCGGTTGGCGGGGTTGGTCGGCAGCACCTGCAGCTTCACGCCGAGCTTGTCGGCCAGGGCCTTGGCGTAGTCCACGTCCAGGCCTTCGATCTGCTTGCTCTTGGCGTCGACGAAGCCGAACGGCGGGTTGCTGTCGAAGGCGGCGACGCGCAGCACGCCGGATTTCTTGATGTCTTCCAGGCGGTCGGCGTGGGCGAGGCCGGAGAGCACGGCCAGGGCGAGGGCGGTAACGGCAGTGAGTTTCTTCATGGATGTCCTGCTCCAGTCGGAGCGCGCCAGTGGGGCGTGCTTCCTGATGATCGAGAGCGGGCGTTCAGGGTGTGAGAGGCCCGCCGTAGAGCCGCGGGGGTGGCCCGCTGGCGATGCCGAATATGGCAGGGAGCAGGGTATATGGAGAAAGAATGAATCGGTCTACCTGATAACCATAAGGAATATAAAATTCTGATGACAGGGATTTAATTGAATAAAAATCCGCCGTGCACATCAGGCCAGTGTTTCGGCGAAACCTGTCCGCCGCAGATGCGGCAGACAGGTTTCCGTTCACTGCCGGATCACTGCTTGCGAATGCTCTGGATCGCGGCGCCGCCATTGCCGTTGCTGAACTCGAAGGCCACCTTGTCGCCGACCTGCAGGCCGTCCAGCTGACCCGGCGCGGTCTTGAACGCCATGGTCATGGGCGGCCATTTCAGGGCCGCTACCGGGCCGTGGGCGAGGGTGACGGTGTGGCGCTCGCCGTCGATGGCCTTGATGGTGCCTTCCGCGCTGGCGGTCGGGGCGGCCTTGGGGCTTTCCATGTTCATACCGTCCATGCTCATGCCATCCATCTTCATGCCGGGCATGTCCTCGGCGGTGGCGGCAAAGGACAGGGCGCACAGCAGGGCGCCGGCGGCGACCAATGGGGTTTTCATGCGATTTCTCCAGTGTGGGATTGGGTTGCCAGCTCCGACTGACGACGGCGCATCAGCCAGTAGGCGGCGGGAATGACGAACAGGGAGAGCAGCGGGGCAGTGATCATGCCGCCGACCATGGGCACGGCGATGCGGCTCATCACCTCGCTGCCGGTGCCGCTGCTCCAGAGGATCGGCAGCAGGCCGGCGACTATCACGGCCACGGTCATGGCCTTGGGCCGCACGCGCTGCACCGCGCCTTCGCGGATGGACGCGAGCAGCGCGTCGGGACCGCTGGCGTCCGGGCGTTCGGCCCAGGCGTTCTTCAGGTAGACCAGCATGATCACCCCGAACTCCGCCGCGACCCCGGCCAGGGCGATGAAGCCGACCCCGGTGGCCACCGACAGGTTGAAGCCCATCAGGTACAGCAGCCACACGCCGCCGGTGAGGGCGAAGGGCAGGGTTGCCATGATCAGCAGCGCCTCGTCGAAACGGCCGAAGGTCAGGTAGAGCAGCACGAAGATGATCGCCAGGGTCGCCGGCACCACAAGCTTGAGCCGGGCGTTGGCGCGTTCCAGGTACTCGAACTGGCCGGAGTAGCTCAGGCTCATGCCTGGCGCGAGCTTCACGTCGCGCTCCACCGCCTGGCGCAGGTCCGCCACCACCGAGGCCAGGTCGCGGTCGCGCACGTCGATGTAGACCCAGCCGGAGAGGCGGGCGTTCTCGCTCTTGAGCATCGGCGGGCCTTCGCTGATGCGCACCCGCGCCACGCTGCCGAGGGTGATCTGGCCGCCCTGGGCGGTGTAGATCGGCAACTGCTGCAGCGCATCGACCGAGTCGCGCCACTCGCGTGGGTAGCGCACGTTGATCGGGTAGCGGGCGAGGCCTTCCACCGTTTCGCCGACGTTCTCCCCGCCGATGGCGCTGCTGACGATGGCCTGCACGTCGGCGATGTTCATGCCGTAGCGGGCCGCCGCCTGGCGGTCGATGTCGACGTCGATGTAGCGCCCGCCGGTCAGGCGTTCGGCCAGTGCCGAACTGACGCCCGGAATGCCCTTGGCCACCCGTTCCACCGCCTGGGTGGCGCGGTCGATCTCGGCGAGATCGGTGCCGGCGATCTTCACCCCGATGGGGCTCTTGATGCCGGTGGCGAGCATGTCGATGCGGTTGCGGATCGGCGGAATCCAGATGTTGGTCAGGCCCGGCACCTTCACCACCCGGTCCAGCTCCTCCACCAGCTTTTCGCTGGTCATGCCCGGCCGCCACTCATCCTTCGGCTTGAAACGGATGGTGGTCTCGAACATCTCCAGCGGCGCCGGGTCGGTGGCCGACTCGGCGCGGCCGGCCTTGCCGAATGCGGAGGCCACTTCCGGCACGCTTTTGATCAGGCGGTCGGTGCTCTGCAGCAGCTCCGAAGCCTTCTGCGCGGAGAGGCCGGGCAGAGCCGAGGGCATGTACAGCAGGTCGCCCTCGTCCAGCGGCGGCAGGAACTCGCCGCCCAGATGGGCCAGCGGCCACAGCCCGGTGAGGAAGACCAGCACCGCGGCTGCCAGCGTCATGCGCGGCCGGCGCAGCACCGCATCCAGCGCCGGCTGGTAGAGCCGGATCAGCCAGCGGTTGAGCGGGTTGCGCTGCTCCGAGGGCAGGCGCCCGCGAATCCAGTAGCCCATCAGCACCGGCACCAGGGTCACGGAAAGCCCGGCGGCTGCGGCCATGGCGTAGGTCTTGGTGAACGCCAGCGGGCCGAACAGCCGGCCTTCCTGCGCCTGCAGGGTGAACACCGGGATGAACGACAGGGTGATGATCAGCAGGCTGAAGAACAGCGCCGGCCCGACCTCCGCCGCCGCCTCGGTCATCACCTTCCAGTGCTGCTCGCCCACCAGCGGCGTGCCGGGGTGTTTCTCCTGCCAGGCCTCGACGCGCTTGTGTGCGTTCTCGATCATCACCACCGCCGCGTCGACCATCGCGCCGATGGCGATGGCAATGCCACCCAGGGACATGATGTTGGCGTTGATCCCCTGGTGGCGCATGACGATCAGCGCGATCAGCACGCCCACCGGCAGCGAGACGATGGCCACCAGCGACGAGCGCAGGTGCCAGAGGAAAGCCGCGCAGACCAGCGCCACCACGAGGAATTCCTCGATCAGCTTGTGGCTGAGGTTGGACACCGCGCGGTCGATAAGCTGGCTGCGGTCGTAGGTGGTGACGATCTCCACACCCTCGGGCAGGCTCTTCTTCAGCGACTCCAGCTTGTCCTTCACCCGGAGGATGGCTTCGCGGGCGTTCTTGCCGTTGCGCAGGACGATCACTCCGCCCACCGCTTCGCCTTCGCCATCCAGCTCGCCGATGCCCCGGCGCATTTCCGGGCCGAGCTGGATGCTGGCGACATCGCCCAGGGTCACCGGGCTGCCGTTGGCGGCCAGGCGCAGGGGAATCGCACGGAAGTCGGCGAGGGTCTTCAGGTAGCCCGAGGCGCGCACCATGAACTCCGCCTCGCCCAGTTCGAGCACGCCGCCGCCGGCTTCCTGGTTGGCCTGACCAATGGCCTCGATCACCTGGCCCTGAGTAATGCCCAGGCTGGCGAGGCGCACCGGGTCGAGCAGCACCTGGTACTGCTTGACCATGCCGCCCACGGTGGCGACCTCGGCCACGTCCGGCACCGTCTTCAGCTCGTACTTGAGGAACCAGTCCTGTAGGCCGCGCAGCTGGGCGAGGTCATGCCGGCCGCTGCGATCCACCAGGGCGTACTGGTAGATCCAGCCCACGCCGGTGGCGTCCGGGCCGAGCGCGGTCTTCGCCGTGGGCGGCAGGCGCGACTGCACCTGGTTCAGGTACTCCAGCACCCGGGAGCGCGCCCAGTAGAGGTCGGTGCCGTCCTCGAACAGTACGTAGACGAAGCTGTCGCCGAAGGAGGAGAACCCGCGCACGGTCTTCGCGCCGGGCACCGACAGCATGGTGGTGGCCAGCGGGTAGGTGACCTGGTTCTCGACGATCTGCGGCGCCTGCCCCGGATAGCTGGTGCGGATGATCACCTGCACGTCGGAGAGGTCCGGCAGGGCGTCGATCGGCGTACTGCGCAGCGACCAGAGGCCCCAGGCGACGATGAACAGCGTGGCCAGCAGGATCAGGAAGCGGTTGGCCACCGACCAGCGTATGAGTCGGGCGATCATGGCTGTTGCTCCTGCTTGCGGACCTGCTCGATCACCAGCCCCGCATCGCCCTGGCTGACGCCGAAGCGGATGCGGTCGCCGGGCTTGAGTCCCTCTGCCAGCTCAGGGCGGGCAAGGGCGAAGGTCATGGTCATGCCCGGCATGCCCAGGGTGTTGAACGGGCCGTGGCTGATGGTCATGCCTTGCGCCGTGATCTCCACGATGCGGCCATCCGCTTCATGCACGGCGGGCTTCGTCATCGTCGCTGCGGACTCGTCCACCGTGCGTGCCTCGATGCCTTTCAGGCTGGCTTCCGAATCGATCAGGAACTGGCCGGAAGCGACCACCCGCTGGCCTTCCTGCAAGCCCTGCAGGACCGCCACCAGGCCGCCGCTCTCCTGGCCGAGACGAACCTCCACGGGGCGGAACCGGCCCTGGTCCTCGGCCAGCATCACCAGGTTGCGCTTGCCGGTGCGGATCACCGCTTCGCTGGGGATCTGCAGCACCGCGCTCTGACCAGCGAGGTCGAGGCTAACCTGGGCGGTCATGCCGGGGCGCAACTGGCCGTCGGCGTTGGGCAGCTCGATGCGCAGGCGCAGGGTGCGGCTCTGCTGGTCGTTCTCCGGCAGGATGCTGGCCAGGGTGCCGGTCACCGGGCGATCGGGGAATGCCGGCAGACGGGCATCGACCGCCTGGCCGACCTTGAGCCCTGCCGCCTGGGTCTCGGGTACCGCCGCTTCCAGCCAGACCTGTTCCAGGCCGTTGATCCGCGCCAGCGGTGCGCCGGCAGCCAGGGTCATGCCGGGGCGTACGTCCAGCTCGCGGATCACCCCGGCGATGGGCGAGGTGAGGGTGATCACCGCGCGCGCCCGGCCGCTGCGAGCGACCTGCTCGACCAGCGCGGCGGGCATGCCCGCCAGCAGCAGGCGTTGCCGCGCCGCCGCCAGCAGTGCCGGCTCCGAGGCGCTACGCAGGGCGAGGAATTCCTCCTGCAAACCGGCCCATTCCGGCACCAGGATTTCGGCGACCGGCGCTCCGGCCTTCACCACGTCGCCCGGCGCCAGGGCATAGGTGCGTTCGACGAAGCCGCCGGCGCGCGCCTGCAGCAGCGCCACGTCGCGGTCGTTGAAGGTCAGCAGGCCGGTGACCTGCAGCGAGCGGTCGAGCGTGCCACGGCTGACCGTGGCCAGGCGCATGCCGAGGTTCTGCTGGATGCCGGGTTCGATGCGGATGGCCGCTGTATCGCCGTCGGCATCCGCGTATTTCGGCACCAGCTGCATGTCCATGAATGGTGACTTGCCCGGCGCATCGAAGTGTTGCTGCGGGACCATCGGGTCGTACCAGTACAGCGGTTTGCGCGTCGTGGCGGTTGCTGCCACTGGTGCCTGTGCCTGAGCTTTCCGGGCCAGCCAGTAGCCACCGGCGCCACCGAGTGCCAGGGTGAGGACCAATAGGGCAGAGGTATTCCAGGGGAAGCGGCTCATGCGCGTCCCTCCTCATAGGTGAAGTAGAGACGTGCCGCGACTTGCGCCAGGGCGCCTTGCAGATCGACCTGTTTGAGCCGCGCCTCGACCAGTTGCTGGCGGGAGCTGACCACTTCGTCGAGGCTGGTCTTGCCGGCGCGGTAGCCGGCGGTGGCCAGGCGCACCTTTTCCTCGGCCAGCGGCACCAGGGTGGCGCTGCTGCGCTCGACGGCGCGTTGCAGGCGCCGGTATTCGGCCAGGTCGTCCGCCAGCGCCTGTTCGTGTTCGCGGGCCAGCGCATCGCGCTCGGCTTCCAGCTGGCGCACCTGGGCGCGCCGCGCGGCGATCTTCGGGTCCTGGCGGGTGCCGGTGAACAGCGGCAGGTCGAAGCTCACCTGCAGTGTCATCATGTCGCCGAACTCGCGACCGCGACGCTGGTAGTCCACTTCCCAGCTCCAGTCCGGCTTCTTCTCCGCCACGGCCTCGCGCACCAGGGCTTCGGCCTCACGGGTCATGGGTCCGTAAGCGGCGAGTTCCGGGTGCTGGTGCAGCTGTTGCAGCGAGTGGGAGGCATCGATGGACCAGTGCGGAAAGTCGCCGCTCAGCGACTTTGGCGCGTCCTGGCCGATCCAGCGCTTGAGCGCCGCCCGGGCCTGGGCTTCCTGACGCAGCAGGTCGTCCTTCTGCTCGTCCAGCAGCGCGGCTTCCTGGCGCGGCGCCACCGCATCCACCGTGCTCGCGCTACCGCCCGCAAGGCGTGCGCGAACGGCGGCATCCAGCAGGCGATTCTCGCGGTAGAAGTCGTCGAACATCGCCAGCTTGCGTTGCAGCGTATAGGCGGCGATCCAGGCCTGGGCCGAGGCGCTGCGGACCTTCAGGCGCTCGACGCCGGCCTCGGCATCGGCACGTTCGACGGCGGCCTGGGCGGTCTCGATGCGCGCCTTGCGCTTGTCGCCGTTGGGCATCTCCTGCATCAGGCCGACCACCTGCATGGACATGTTGTCGCGCTGGGTGGTCCAGCGCTCGTCACCCTCGATGGGGACGTTCTGCAGACCCAGGTTGAGCTTGGGGTCGGGCAGCTCTCCGGCGGGGATGGCGGCGCTTTTCGCCGCCGAGATTTTCTCGCTCTGGGCGAGCAGGGAAGGGGCGTTGCGTTCGGCCAGCAACAGGGCGTCGTCCAATGACAGGGACGCAGCCTGCGCCGACAGGCCCGGCAGCAGCGCGAGCAGCAGCCAGCCGGGGTGGAGTCGGACGTGAGTCACGGTGAGGATTCCTCTGGAAAACCAGCGCATGAGCGCAAGCCACCCGGCAGCCATCAGGGCCGCGGGCAGGGTTCAGATCGGGGGAGGAATCAGGCGCAGGGAGGTCGCCAGAGCTCGGAGGGTGCCTGGCTGAGAATCGGATCGGTGTACGGCGCGGGGCGCGGGAGCGCGAGGGAGGGAGGCGCGGTCTTCAGGATACTGACCTGCAACAGGCTGCCAGTCTTGCACTCCTGCCCACTCTTGCAGTCCTTCTTGCCGTGCTGGGCCATCTTGCCCATGTCCTGGCAGCAGTCCTGGTCCATGCCCGCCATCTGCCCCATGCCCATGCTCTGCATCGGGCAGGGTTCTGTCGGCGCCTCGATGCCCGCCATCCCGGTGAGGGGAAGCGCAAGGCTGAGCAGCAGGACGATGAAGAGACGCAGACGGCGAGTCATGGCGCGCAGTGTAGAGCCTTCCCATGGGGGAAGGTCAACGACCGATGCGGTTGGATTACCGAATCGTCATGCTCGCCTCAGCTTGCTGTTAGAGGCGGCGCCTTATGGTGGAGTCGTTCCCAACACACCGACGAGGTGACTGCCATGAAACTGCAACGCGTACTCCTGCTCACCGCCCTGCTGGGCACTTCCTCCCTCGCGCTGGCCGATGGTGGCGGCGACATCACCTTCGCCCGCATGGAGCAGGCTCGCCTGCTGGCAATGAAAGCGAACCAGCCGAGCCCGGAGCAGATGGCCGAGGTGAAGCAGTACACCTACGGCATGAACCTGGACATCGCCAAGGTGGTGGCGGTGACGCCCATGAGCAGCGACTGCGGCGTAGTGCCGGTGCAGATGCGCTACGAGGATTCCTTTGGCGACCTGCAGACCGTCGAGTACCGCGCCGAGCGGGTGGCCTGTCGCACCACCCGCTGAGCAGGGCCGGCATGACTCATTCGGGCAGGGGTGGAAAGGCCAGGCGGAAACGCGTCGGGCCTTCCACCGAACTCTCGGCGCTGGCCGTGCCCTGGTGCAGTTCCATGATCGAACGCACGATGGCCAGCCCCAGTCCGGTGCCGCCATCGGCGCGGGAGCGGCCCTTGTCCACCCGGTAGAAGCGCTCGAACAGGTGCTCCAGATGCTGCGGCGCAATACCCGCGCCGGGATTCTCCACCTGCAGCACGACCGCTTCCTGATCGCCTTCGACGCTCAGCCGGATGTGCCCGCCTTCGGGCGTGTGGCGGATGGCGTTGGACAGCAGGTTGGAAATGGCGCGCTGGATCATCAGGCGGTCGCCCAGTACCCAGCCGTGGCCGTCGATCTCGATTGTCTGGGATTTCTCCTCCGCGCTGAAGGCGAACAGTTCGGCGACCTTCCGTGCTTCTTCATCCAGCCGTACCGGTTCTCTGGGCAGCAGCGCCTTGGGGTGGCTGACCTGGGCCAGGAACAGCATGTCGCTGACGATGCGCGTGACCCGCTCCAGCTCCTCGATGCCCGAGGCCAGCACGGCTTCGTACTCCGCCTTCTCCCGTGGCCGCGACAGCGTCACCTGGGCCTTGCCCAGCAGGTTGCCGATCGGCGAGCGCAACTCGTGGGCGAGGTCGTCGGAGAACTGGGTGAGCTGCTGCACGCCATTGTCCAGCCGGTGCAGCATCAGGTTCAGTGCCCGCGCGGTGTCGCCCAGCTCGCGCGGCAGGTGCTGCACCGGCATGCGGTGGCTGAGGTCCTCGGTGGAGACCAGCGAGGCGACCTTGCCGAAGCGCCGCAAGGGCTGCAGGCCGCGCTTGGCCACCACCCGCGCGCCAAAGGCGATCAACAGCAGCAGCGGCGGCATCGCCAGCAAGGCGGAGCGCAGGAAGGCGCCGAGCAGGGCGTCGTCGTCGCGCCGATCCAGGGTCAGGAATACCCGTACCGTGCTGCCGTCGCGCAGCTGCACCTGAATGCGCCCGGTCAGCAGGCGACGGCCGTCCTCGGTGCTCCAGCTGAAGGGCCGGCCGTTGCCGGCGAAATCATCGAGGGTGGCCAGGTCCGCCTCCCGGCCGCTGTTGAACAGCGCCGGTTGGCCGTGCCGCATTTCCAGCAGCGCGGCACTCAGGTTGTCGTGCCCCATCAACTGGTCCTTCAGCGCGTAGCCGCGCAGCGGCAGCGCGGCGAGGCCGGGGTCCACGTCGAGACTGTGGCGCAGTTGCCCCAGCTTGTCTTCCAGTGCCCGCGCGGCGCGGACGTCCAGCTGGTGATCGAGCGCGAGGTAGGCGAGCGCCACCAGCAGGAGCATCAGCACCGAGCCGAGCAGGCCGACCCACAGGCCGATGCGCAACGACAGGCTGGCCGGTCTCATGTTCGCGCCTCCAGCACATAGCCGACGCCGCGCAGGGTGTGGATCAGCTTGTCGGCGAAGGGATCGTCGATCTTCGCCCGCAGTCGGCGCACCGTGACTTCCACCACGTTGGTGTCGCAGTCGAAGTTCATGTCCCACACCAGGGAGATGATCTGGGTGCGCGAGAGCACTTCGCCGCTGCGGCTCATCAACAGGTGCAGCAGGGCGAACTCCTTGCTGGTCAGGTCGATGCGCTGGTTGTCGCGGTAGGCGCGGTGGCGGCCGGGGTCGAGCTCCAGCCCGCCGATCTGCAATACCTGCGGCTGCTCGATGCGCTCGCTGCGGCGCAGCAGCGAGCGTATCCGCGCCAGCAGTTCGGGGAATTCGAAGGGCTTGAGCAGGTAGTCGTCGGCGCCCAGGTCGAAGCCTTTCACCCGCTCGGTGAGGCGGCCACGGGCGGTGAGCATCATTACCCGGATGTCGCTGTGCTCGCGCAGGCTGGCGAGCACGTCCCAGCCATCCATCTGCGGCAGGTTCACATCCAGGATGATCAGGTCGTAGGCGCACTGCCGGGCCAGGTGCAGGCCGTCGACGCCGTTGTCGGCGCGATCGACCACATAACCGCTTTCGCTCAGTCCCTGTTGCAGATAATCGGCCGTCTTGGGGTCGTCCTCGATGAGCAGGATTTTCATGGGTGAGTTATCCGGTAATGACTTGAATAATGGCGCTGCGCTATTTCAGGCAGGCAGGAAAGTTCGTCGCCGCTGGCACAGGGCGCGCAGTCTAGAAGCTGTAGCGACTTCAGGGTCAACAGTGCCGGTGGTGTGCGAAGTGTTGCGAATTGATTCTGTAAGCCACTGAGTTAGATAGGTTTTCCAGGGCGGATGAAGAGCGATTGAAACTTGCCAATTGTTTCCTGAAGTTACATGGAAATGCGCGCAGTCCTTTTTAAATACATACAACGAGAATGAGCCGGCTGGCCAATTACATGTTTGTAATTATCCAGTCACCTTGTCGCTAGAGAGACGCTTCTAGATTCGCCGGTGGAAATGACGGCGCGCCGTCGAAGTTAAATCCACCGTGTGAGGTTCACTGTGCGTTCGAGTCGTTCTGGAGGCGTTTTCCGTTGGCCGGCGAGAGGCGGTTGGATGCTCGGTCTGCTGCTGTTCGGCAGCCTGGCCCAGGGCCGCGAGATCGGCGTCGGCGAGGCCTTGCAGGCCGCCTTCGCCAATAACCCCGATCTGGCTGCCAGCGGCCGCGACATCGGCATCGCCCAGGGGCTGCGCGAACAGGCCGGGCTGCTGCCCAACCCGACGCTGTCGTGGGAGCAGGAGGGCACCGAGTCCGCCAACCGTACCACCACCATCGGCATCAGCCAGCCGCTGGAGCTGGGCGGCAAGCGCGGTGCGCGGGTGGCCCTGGCCGAGCGCGGCCAGGACGCTGCCGCGCTGGGCGTGCAGGCGCGCCGCAACGAACTGCGCGGCGCGGTGATCTCCGGTTTCTACGCAGCCCTGCGTGCCCAGGAGCGCGAGCGCCTCGCGCAGCAGTCGGTGGCGCTGGCGCAGCGCGGGCTGACGGCGGCAGAAGGCCGGGTGCGCGCCGGCAAGGCGGCGCCGCTGGAGGCCAATCGCGCCCAGGTGCAACTGGCCGAAGTGCGCCTGGAGCAGGAGCGGGCGCGGCGCGAGCGGGCCGATGCCTACCAGGGCCTGGCCGCCCTGATGGGCCTGCCGACGCCGGACTTCAGCGCCGTGCGCAGCGCCGTCGCCGACCGCCTGCCACGCCTGCCGAGCAGCGACGAACTGCTGCGCCGCCTGGGCGACAGCGCGGAAATGCGCCTGGCGCAGACTCGCATCGAGGAGGGCGAGGCGGCGCTGAATCTGGCGAAGACCCAGCGCATCCCCGACCTCGATGTCAGCCTGGGCAGCCAGGAGGCCATCGAGGATGGCAGGAGCGATCGCATCGCGGTGATCGGCCTGAGCATGCCGCTGCCGCTGTTCGACCGTAACCAGGGCAACATCCTCGCCGAGGCCCGCCGCGCCGACCAGGCGCGCGACCTGCGCAACGCCACCGAGCTGCGCCTGCGCCAGGAAACCCAGCAGGCGCTGCAGCAATGGAGCACGGCGCAGGTGGAGGTGAGCGCCTTCCGCAGCACCATTCTGCCCAGCGCGCAGACCGCCGTGGAAAGCGCCACCCGCGGCTTCGAGATGGGCAAGTTCGGCTTCCTCGAAGTGCTCGACGCCCAGCGCACCCTGATCACCGCCCGCGACCAGTACCTCCAGGCCCTGGCCCAGGTCAGCGATGCCTGGGGCCGTATCGAGCGGGTCTACGGCGATGTCGGCGCGTCGGCGCCTTAGCGCCTGGCGCGCCGGCCTGGGCCTCGCGTTCGCCGTGCTGGCGACTTCCGCCCACGCACCGACCCGCCACTGGCCCTCCGGACACTGGTGCATCCACGACCTGATCCGCCAACTGCACCACCTATTCATCAGTCCCGGCGCCTGACGCCCACGCGTCGGCCCCGGACCTTCCGCGGAGTCCCCATGATCAAGAAAACCCACCTTGCCGGCGCCCTGATACTGGCGTCGGTACTGGGCGTCAGCGCCTTCACCTGGCAGATCGGCGAGCGTCCGTCCGCTGGGCACCAGGATGACCCGGCCCATGCCGATGGCGAACATCACGGCAGCGCCGCCCCGGCCAGCCACGCCGAATCCGCCGGCCACGCCGACGGCGAGCATGCCCACACCGCGTCGGCCGAACCCGAGGGCGAGGGCCTGCACCTGAGCGCCGAGCAGATCGGCGCCGCCGGCATCCAGCTGGTGACCGCCGGTCCCGGCCAGCTCGACGAAGGCTTCAGCCTGCCGGGGGAAATCGGCTTCGACGAAGACCGTACCGCCCACATCGTGCCGCGCACGCCCGGCGTGGTGGAGTCGGTGGCGGTGGAACTGGGGCAGAGCGTGAAGCGGGGCGCGCTGCTGGCGGTGATCGCCAGCCAGCAGGTCTCCGAGCTGCGCAGCGAACTGGCCGCCGCCCAGCGCCGGGTGAGCCTGGCGAGCAAGACCTTCGAGCGCGAGCGCGAACTGTGGCGCGAGAAGATCTCCGCCGAGCAGGACTACCTGCAGGCGCGGCAGGACCTGGAAGAAGCGCAGATCGCCCTGGCCAACGCCCGGCAGAAGACCAACGCCCTGAGCGGAGTGTCGGCCAGCGCCGGCGGCAACCGCTACGAACTGCGCGCGCCCTTCGACGGCGTGGTGGTGGAGAAGCACCTGGTACCGGGCGAGGTGGTCAGCGAGGCCACCGCCGCCTTCACCCTGTCCGACCTGTCGCGGGTCTGGGCCACCTTCAGCGTTGCCCCGCAGGACCTGGCGCGGGTGCAGGTGGGCAAGCCGGCGCGGGTCGAGGCGGCGGACCTCGGCATGCACGTCGAGGGCCGCGTGAGCTACGTCGGCAACCTGCTCGGCGAGCAGACCCGCAGCGCCGTGGCCCGCGTCACCCTGGCCAACCCCGACGGCGCCTGGCGCCCCGGCCTGTTCGTCAACGTGCGGGTCAGCGACCGCGCGCGCCCGGTGCCGGTGGCCGTGCCGGAACAGGCGATCCAGGAGGTGGAGGGCAAACCCAGCGTGTTCGTGCGCAACGCCGAAGGCTTCGCCGTGCGCCCGGTCGATCTGGGCATGCGCAGCGCCGGCAAGGTGGAGGTGCTCGCCGGTCTTGCGGCGGGCGACCAGGTGGCGGGCGAGGGCAGCTTCGTCCTGAAATCCGAGCTGGGCAAAAGCTCGGCCTCCCACGCGCACTGACGGGGCGAGACCATGTTCGAACGCATCATCCGTTTCGCCATCGAGCAGCGTTATCTGGTGCTGCTGGCCGTCCTCGGCATGGCTGGCCTGGGCATCGCCAGCTACCAGAAGCTGCCCATCGACGCGGTACCTGACATCACCAACGTGCAGGTGCAGGTCAACACCTCGGCGCCGGGGTTCACGCCGCTGGAGACCGAGCAGCGCGTCACCTACCCGGTGGAAACCGCCATGGCGGGGTTGCCGGGATTGCAGCAGACCCGCTCGATTTCCCGTTCGGGGCTGTCCCAGGTGACCGTGATCTTCAAGGACGGCACCGACCTGTTCTTCGCCCGGCAACTGGTCAATGAGCGCCTGCAACAGGCCCGCGAGCAGTTGCCCGAAGGCGTGGAGTCCGCCCTCGGGCCGATCTCCACCGGCCTGGGTGAAATCTTCCTCTGGACCATCGAGGCCGAGGAGGGCGCGCGCAAGGAGGACGGCACTCCGTACACGCCGACCGACCTGCGGGTGATCCAGGACTGGGTGGTCAAGCCGCAGCTGCGCAACGTGCCCGGCGTGGCCGAGGTGAACACCATCGGCGGCTTCGCCAAGCAGTTCCAGGTGGCCCCGGACACCCGCCGCCTGGCCGCCTACCGCCTGACCCTGGCGGACGTGATCGCCGCCCTGGAGCGCAACAACGCCAACGTCGGCGCCGGCTACATCGAGCGCAACGGCGAGCAGCTGCTGGTGCGCGCACCGGGGCAGGTGGAAAGCCTGGAGGACATCGCCAACATAGTCGTGGCCAATGTCGACGGTACGCCGATCCGCCTGCGCAATGTCGCCGAGGTGGAACTGGGCCGCGAGCTGCGCACCGGCGCGGCCACCGAGAACGGTCGCGAAGTGGTGCTCGGCACCGTGTTCATGCTGATCGGCGAGAACAGCCGCAGCGTCGCCAAGGCCGCCGCCGCCAAGCTGGACGAGATCAACCGCACGTTGCCGGCCGGGGTCAAGGCCGTGACCGTCTACGACCGCACGCAACTGGTGGACAAGGCCATTGCCACGGTCAAGCGCAATCTCACAGAGGGCGCGATCCTGGTCATCGCCATCCTCTTCCTGTTCCTGGGGAATATTCGCGCGGCGCTGATCACTGCCATGGTGATTCCGCTGGCCATGTTGTTCACCTTCACCGGCATGTTCAGCAACCGCGTCAGCGCCAACCTGATGAGCCTGGGCGCGCTGGACTTCGGCATCATCGTCGACGGCGCCGTGGTGATCGTCGAGAACGCCATCCGACGCCTGGCCCACGCCCAGCAGCACCACGGCCGCATGCTGACCCGCAGCGAGCGCCTGCACGAAGTCTTCGCCGCCTCGAAGGAGGCGCGCCGCGCGCTGATCTACGGGCAGCTGATCATCATGGTGGTGTACCTGCCGATCTTCGCCCTCACCGGCGTCGAGGGAAAAATGTTCCACCCCATGGCCTTCACCGTGGTGCTGGCGCTGCTGGGGGCGATGATCCTCTCGGTGACCTTCGTGCCGGCGGCCATCGCGCTGTTCATCACCGGCAAGGTGAAGGAAGAGGAGAACCTGCTGATGCGCGGCGCGCGCCGCGCCTATGAGCCGGTGCTGGACGCGGTGATGGCGCGGCGTGCCTGGGTGTTCGCCGGTGCCGCCGTGCTGGTGGTGCTCTCCGGGCTGCTGGCCAGCCGCATGGGTAGCGAGTTCGTGCCCAGCCTGGGCGAGGGCGACTTCGCCCTGCAGTCGCTGCGCACGCCGGGCACCAGCCTGTCGCAATCGGTGGCCATGCAGGAGCGTCTGGAGCAGCAGGTACTGGCCAAGGTGCCGGAGGCCGAGCGCATGTTCAGCCGCACCGGCACGGCGGAGATCGCCTCCGACCCGATGCCGCCGAACATCTCCGACGCCTATGTGATGTTGAAACCCAAGGACCAGTGGCCCGACCCCAGCAAGACCCGCGCGCAACTGGAAGCGGAAATCCAGGAAGCCGCCAACGGCGTGCCGGGCAGTGCCTACGAGCTGTCGCAGCCGATCCAGCTGCGCTTCAACGAGCTGATCTCCGGGGTGCGCAGCGACGTGGCGGTGAAGGTCTTCGGCGACGACATGGCGGTGCTCAACCAGACCGCCGAACAGATCGCCGGGGTGCTGCGCCGGGTGCAGGGCTCGTCCGAGGTGAAGGTCGAGCAGACCAGCGGGCTGCCGGTACTCACGGTGAACATCGACCGCCAGCGCGCGGCGCGCTACGGCCTCAATGTCGGCGACATCCAGGACACGGTCGCGGTGGCCGTGGGTGGTCGCCAGGCCGGCACCCTGTTCGAGGGTGACCGCCGCTTCGACCTGATCGTGCGCCTGCCGGAGAACCTGCGCAGCGACATCGACGCGTTGTCGCGCATGTTGATCCCGGTGCCGGCTCCGGCCAGCGCCACCGATACGCGGATCGGCTTCATCACCCTCGGCGAGGTGGCGCGCCTGGAACTGATCCAGGGGCCGAACCAGGTCAGCCGCGAGAACGGCAAGCGCCTGGTGGTGGTGAGCGCCAACGTGCGTGGGCGGGATATCGGCTCGTTCGTTGCCGAGGCCAGCGGGAAGATCGAGCAGCAGGTGAAGCTGCAGGCTGGTTACTGGACCACCTGGGGCGGCCAGTTCGAGCAGCTGCAATCGGCGGCGCAGCGCTTGCAGATCGTGGTGCCGGTGGCGCTGCTGCTGGTCTTCACCCTGCTGATGATGATGTTCAACAACCTGCGCGACGGGCTGGTGGTGTTCACCGGCATTCCCTTCGCCCTGACCGGCGGCGTGGTGGCGCTGTGGCTGCGGGACATTCCGCTGTCGATCTCCGCGGGCGTCGGCTTCATCGCGCTGTCGGGCGTGGCGGTGCTCAACGGCCTGGTGATGATCTCCTTCATCCGCAGCCTGCGGGAGGAGGGGCGCGGTCTCGACGCGGCGATCCGCGAGGGCGCGCTGACCCGGTTGCGGCCGGTGCTGATGACGGCGCTGGTGGCGTCGCTGGGCTTCGTGCCGATGGCGCTGGCCACCGGGACCGGCGCGGAAGTGCAGCGGCCGCTGGCGACGGTGGTGATCGGCGGCATCCTGTCCTCGACCACGCTGACGCTGCTAGTGCTGCCGGCGTTGTATCGGTGGATGCATCGGCGGGATGAGGATGCGCAGAGCGCCTGACGCCTATGGTGGGGGCGCCAAGCCCATGCTTGCGATGGCGCCTATGGCGCGCTCCTACAGGTTGGCGCCATCGTCTTTCTCGATGCTTCGGGTTTGGGTATTTCTGCGCCGCTTCGGCGTGTGCTGATGTAGTGGGTTTCGCCCCCTCGGGCGACCTACTTTGGCAAACGACCCAAAGTAGGCAAAGGTCTTGCCCCGGACATCCGGTTTTTCGCCTAGGCGAAAAATTCCCTCATTGAAGCGGAGTTTCAGGGGCACGCCACGAAGGGCCATCCCTGGCCCATCGTGGCTCTCGCGACATCCATGTCGCTCAACCCCTGAAACTCCGCTTCAACGAGGCCTCCTGAACGGGGCATTCGGAGTGTGCGGCGGTTTCTCTGGAAGTCTTCGAAATCCAGAGCCAAGGCCGGGGCGATGCTCTCGTAGGAGCGGACCTTGTCCGCGAAATCCGTTGTGGCGGAATCTGATCCCCCCAGGAAATGACGGGATGCAGCGCCGCATTGCAGGAGCGGGCTATGCGTGTGATCGCGAGCAGGCCCCGTTTTTCCGGCAAAAAAAAGGCGCCCATTCGGGCGCCAAGTGTTCCTCTCTCTCCAAAGGGGCACGTGGAGCGCCAGAAAGAGGAGCGGTATTGCGGGGCATCATCCACCGTGGGGAGGTGATGGATTCCTTTATACGCAGCGGCACCTAACAGGACGCTGAGCCGAAACTGACAATTCCGACATCTGCCCGCCCGGCGCCACGGCGCATCGGTTTACATCAGCGACAGCGGGTATTCGACGATCAGCCGCACCTCGTCCAGGTCCGACTCGAAGGCGGTGGCGCGGGTGGTGGCCTGGCGCACGCGCAGCGACAGGTCCTTCAGGCTGCCTTCCTGGAACACGTACTTGGCTTCGACGTCACGCTCCCAGCGCTTCTGGTCAGTGAGCGGATTGCCGTTGTCGTCCTCGCGCATGTACACGCTGTTGGCGTTGGAGTAGTCGGCGTCGCTGCCGCGCGCGTAGCGGGTCATGAAGCTCAGGCCCGGCACGCCGTAGGTGGCCATGTCCAGGTCGTAGCGGGCCATCCAGGACTTCTCCTTCGGCGAGTTGAAGTCGCTGTACTGGATGGAGTTGTCCAGGTAGATCGAGTCGGACTGGCGCAGGTAGTCGAAGTCGTTGTTGCCGTTGTTGCGCTGGTAGCTCAGGGTCACGCGGTGCGCGCCGAAGTGCACGCCGGTGTTGGCGCTCCAGATGTTGGTATTGAACTCGCCGAGCAACTGGCGGCCTTCGTCCTGGGACTTGTAGTAGTTGAAGCCGCCGAACAGCTCCACCGTCTCGGTGAGCGGGAAGTTCAGCGCGGTGCCGAAGTAGTACTGGTTCCAGGCGTCCTTCAGGCGGCTGCTGTAGAGGCTGACGCTGGCATTGTCGTTGATCGCGTAGTCGCCGCCGCCGTAGGCGAGCCAGGGCGAATCCACCGGGCCTGCGTAGAAGGTCTCGAAGCCGTCGTCCATCTGCCGCGACTGCGGCTGGCTCATGGAGTGCAGGCGGCCGCCCTGCAGGGTCAGGCCTTCCAGGCTGGTGTTCTGCAGGGTGAAGCCACGGAAGCTCTCCGGCAGCAGGCGCGAGTCGCCGTAGTGGACCACGGGCGTCTCCGGGAACACGTCGCCGAACTTCGCCACCGTGTCCCACAGGCGCACCTTGGCGGCGCCGCCGGCCTTGGCGTAGTCGCTCTCGGTGTTGCCTTCGTTGTCGGTGGGCAGCACGTCCACCGAACTGCCGGCACCGTTGCGGCCGCCGCCGGTATCCAGCTGGAAGCCGAGCATGGCGAAGGCGTCCACGCCCACGCCGACCGTGCCCTGGGTGAAGCCGGACTCGAACTTGCCCATGATCCCCTGGGCCCAGACTTCCGAGTAGCCATTGCCGCGCGGCGGCATGGACTGGCCCTTGCGGGCGTCGCGGTTGAAATAGAGGTTGCGGGCGAGGATGTCCAGGCTGGCGCCTTCGAGGAAACCTTCGGCTTTCTCTTCGGGTAGAGCCTCGGCGTGGACGGTTGGCGTGGCGACGCCCAGGGCCAGCAGGGATGCGGCCAGGGGGAGTTTGCGTCGGTACATGGTGTGTGCTCCTAAGGGCAGGGTGGTTGTCACCGCCTGCTGTTGTTGTTTTCGCCCAGGCGTGGCGAGGGCCACGGGCATCGTGTAGGAGCGCGGATAACGGCTGGATGAGCGGGAGGTGACAAATCTGTAAGGCGGGGCAGGCGGGATATACCCGATCGATCCAGGTTCGATGGGTAGCCGGCTTCTTAACGGCACCGAGACTGGATAGGATTCCAGCCAGAGCGCAACATGCCGCCACCCCGCGTGCGCCCCTGGAGCAGCCATGGCCTGGATCATCACCAAATACTTTCTCACCGCCGGCATCGTGGTGCTGGTGTCCGAACTGGCCAAGCGCAGCGACAAGCTCGGCGGCCTGGTCGCCGCGCTGCCGTTGGTGACGGTGCTGACGCTGATCTGGCTGTACGTCGAGCAGCAGAGCCAGGAGAAGATCGCCAACCATGCCTGGTACACCTTCTGGTACGTGGTGCCGACGCTGCCGATGTTCCTGGCCTTCCCGCTGCTGCTGCCGCGCCTGGGCTTCTGGCCGACGCTGATCGCCTGCATCCTCATCACCATGACGTGCTTCGGGCTGTTCGCGCTGTTCGTGCGGCGGTTCGGGATCGAGTTGCTTTGAGCGAGCGCGCCGGGATGGAAATGAAAAAGGGACACCCAGGTGTCCCTTTTTCATTTTCGTGGGGCGGCTGCTCAGAAGACGTACTGCAAGCGCATCACCATGCCGTCGCCGCTATCGTCGCCGTTTTCGTTGGTCACGTTCTCGGTGCTGGCCTTGACGTAGTTGGCGCTGATCTTTACCGCTTCGTTGGCGTACCAGTTGACGCCCAGGGTGTGGGTGTTGCCTTCGGCATCGCCGACCTGGCGGGTGGCGGTGCTGGTGGTGACGTTCTCGTCGTCGACGGTGATGGAGTCGTAGCGGTAGAAGACTTCCCAGGCGCCGGTCTGCTTGTTGGCCGGTTTGATGGTGTCGAATTTGGCGCCGTCGAGCTTGTAGATGCGCGCCTCGCCGGTGAGGGTGTAGGCGACCTGCCCGTAGTAGCCCGAGGCGTTCACGTCGCCTTCGGCTTCGTCGGCCTTGAGCTTGCGGCTCAGGTATTCGGCCTGGACGGAGAACGCGTTCATGGCCCAGGCGCCTTCCAGGCCCCAGACCGAGTCGTCCTTCCACAGCCCTTCGCTGGCGGCCATGCCGCCGAAGACGCCACGGTTGCCGTTGTCGCCGGCGTCGTTGCCGCCGTTGGTGTCCACGCCGCGCATGCCCATGCGGGGGCGGATGCGGGTATCGACGGCGGCGTCCTTGAGGTCGCGGTAGGCGAACTGCGCGCCGATGTGGAGCACGTTGCCCGGTTGGTTCAGCGGGGCGAACACGCCGCGCAGGTTGTAGCGCTTCACGCTGTCGCCGTCGGTGTCGTCGTTGTTCTCGCTGAACACGCTGCCGGAGAGGAAGGCCATGTCGGCGACGGTGCTGCTGGCCTGGATGCCCATGCCGTTGTTGTCGTTGATCCACTCGGCCAGGTCATAGGTGATGTTGCGCTCCAGGGCGGTCACCCATTTGGAGCTGGTGGCCTTTTCCAGGCCGAAGTCGGTGTAGAGGCGGCCGAACTTGAGGTTGACCGGCGCAAAGCCGGTGTAGGTGACGCTGGCTTCGTCGAAGTAGCCGGTGTCGTCGTTGCCGGTGTTGTGCGAGAGGTCGTAGTTGATCTGGTACTTCCAGTCTTTGTAGGCGGTGCCGCCGATCTCGATGAAGGCGCGGCGCAGGTAGGCGGCGTCGGCGGTGTTGCCGTTCTTCGTGTAGTAGTCGTCGAAGCGGCTGTAGTCCGCCTGCAGGCGGCCGCCGAGCTTGAAGCTGAACTCCTTGTCGGTGGTCGCCACTTCGAGCCCGCCCTTGGTCTTGATGACGATATCGGCTCCATCGGTGGTGACGGTGCCGGCCTGGGCCGACAGGCTGGCGGCACTCAACAGCAGGCCCAGGGTGGGCCATTGAGCGTGGGTTTTGCCGAACATGCGCTTCTCCTCGTTGCGTCGTGTAGTGGTTGACGGGGCGCAGGCTCGGCGGGGCGGATGACGGTTCTGTGCTTTTTGCGTGTCACTTGCGTGACGATCGGTGGGGGGCTGCCGCAAGGGCAGGCACGGCGCGGGGTGGGCGTTTCTCCAGGCGGGTTTCGATTGTTTCAGGACGATGACGGTGGGGATTTTTCCCGGTGCACCGAGGTGCATTCAGTTGTCCGCAGTGAACCAGTCCCGGCGTTGTTCGAAGGCGCGCTGGACTATCGCGACGAGCGCTTCCACTTCACTCAGGTTCGCCGCCAGCGGCGCGACCGACAGCCAGGCGATGCGCTCCATGGGTTGTCTGAACAGGGGCTCCAGCGGGAGCAGGTTCCTTTCCAGCTTCGTCACGTACGCCGGGAGCAGGCCGATACAGGCGGAGTTGCGAACCAGCTCCCGGACCCAGGCCTGGGAGTGCACCTGCGCCACCGAGCTTTGCCGCTGGCGCAGGAGTTTGTTCCAGGGTTCGAAGCTCCTGATCGAGTCGTTGGCCGAGTGCTGGGCCAGCATGAAGTCGGTGAGGTCCGACGCCGCGCGGGGGAGCCGGCGGCCCGCGTAGCGCTTGGCCATGTGCGCGCAGTAGTGCAGGCGCGCCAGCAGGGTCGGCTTGCTCATGGCGAAGCCGGGATCGGGGCGGGGGCTGTCGGGGTCGGCTAGCCAGACCGTCACTTCCGCCGGCTCTTCCGGGGGGCCTTCCAGGGGAAGGATCTCCAGGTTCATTGCGGCATCCTTGCGTAGCCAGGCGATCAGGTCGCGGGCCAGGAAGTCATCCAACAGGTCGGACGGCACGGCCAGGCGTATGCGTCGCCGCCGGGTGCTGGCCACCTCCGGCTGCAGGTCGCCGAATCGCAGAGTCAATGCCTGTTGCAGCGCTTTTCCGGTAGGGCTCAGGCGCAGCGTGCGGTTCTCGTAGAAGAACAGCGGGCTGCCGATACTGGCTTCGAGCTTCATGAGCTGCCTGCGCATCAGCGTGACATGCAGGTTGAGGCTGCGGGCGGTTTGCCGGAAGCAGGCGCAGCGGGCGCTGGTGAGGAAGATCTGCGCCAACTGGCGGTCGATGGGGAGGTGCTCGAACATGGCGAAAAGGCTCGCAGCCCTCGTAGCCGAGGGCGTGGATTCACGGGACTGAGTCGTCCCGAGCCTATTGCCCGGTGTCTAACACGGGGATCGCAGGAAGTTGAGATATTTGTAAGGTTCGGAATTTCGCCAGGGCGGTGAGCCGGATTCATCGGCCTGGGCTGAACGGGGAGCCTTTCAGGCGATTCGGGAAATTCTCAAATGCGCCAATTCGTACATGAGGATAAATGGCAAATAAGGATGAATTCATTCTTTGCGTTCTAATTCTTTTCTGAACTTATTCAGTGGATTTGATAAATAAAAAGCATCCCTTTGCTGGCACTTTAACTGCAATTTGCCAGTTTAAGAAAGTGGCACTCCGTTGATCGCCTTGATACTGACGCAGAGCCCCAGGCCTGTATATTGGTCGCCTGCCGATGTGCCTGTGAATTTTCGAAAATCAGGCGTAATAAGAGCGGTGCCGACAGAGCCGCATTCATTGTTTATTGTTTCACTCAGCAGCCAATTCAGTTGTCTACTGCCGGGAAAAGTCGTCTTTAAACGCCGTCACGTTATTGAACTATCAATTACAGGATCGCGAAGATGAGCCAAGTCGCCGAGCCAGCTAAACTGATTACGGCCAAGGACTGGGACGAAAAATGGCAGGAAATTTTCAATCTTTATCAGAATGACATTCGCCACGCCTACTATATCGATGCCGTCCGAAGGCGCCATGAGACGCGGGTTCTGGAAATTGCCGCCGGCAGCTTCCGCGATATCGTGCAACTGACCAAGCGAGGTGTCGAAGGTCATGGTATCGATTTTTCTCCGGAGTCGGTCGCCCTGGCCCAGAAGCTTTATCCTTCATTGCAGGAGCGTTTCCAGGTGATGGATGCTTTTGATCTGCAGTATCCGGACAATCATTTTGATATCAGCTTCCATAACGGTTTCTGGGGGCTGTTTTCAGATGAAGACATTGATCGAATGGCACGGGAGCAGGCACGCATCACCAAGGGAAGAATGATCGTGACCGTGCATAATGCTCATAATCATGCGTTTGCCGAATTGTTCAACTCGGAAAAACAGCGTGATCCATTATTCAATATCCGCTTCTTTACCCTCGATCAGATGCACGGAATCCTCAGTAAAGTCGCCCGCAAGATAACTGTCATTCCGGTTGGAAAAGGCAATAGATTCCATGAGGATTGGCTTATACGCCACGGCCTGCATGACCCGTTCCTGCTCAACATGGTGTTCAAGTTTTCCGGCACTCGCTACCTTGAGTGCAGTGAGCGCCTGATGTGTATTGCCGAGTTGTAACAACCTGATGGCAGCAGTCAAAAGGGCCTTGTTTTCGCAAGGCCCTTTTTATTGGTCTGCGCAACGGGGGAACGCGAATGGCTGCCGTGAGCCGGATTCTGATGCAGCCGACGGGGTACGTACCCGCGTTCCCGCAGTTCTTCTCCGCATTGCAGGCGAGCGCGTTCGAGCCAACGCTGTCACTCCGTTTGCGCCCAGTGATCCGGCAGCTCGAACCAGGGAACCGTGGAGGCTACCTGGACATGCTTTTGCTTGTGCGGGGTGAAGGCCGTGTCCAGGGTGCCGAGGGCTATCGAGATCCAGTCGGAGAACTCACCCTGGTTTTTCGACCAGAACAACGATGAGCCGCAGTGGCTGCAGAACTGCCGCAGCACGGACTCGGAGGACGCGTAGTATTTGAGCGCCTCTGCGCCCGACAGGATACGCAGGTCGCTACGCGGCACGCTGGCGTAGCTGGCGAATGCCGCGCCGTGGCCTTTGCGGCACTGGCTGCAATGGCAGTGGCTCAGCGCCCTGGGCGGCGAGAGCAGTTCGTACCTGATCGTGCCGCACAGGCAGCTTCCCTGGAAAGACTCCGTCATCCTGCTGGCACTCCCTTGAAGAGGGCGGCAGCTTAAATAGAACGGGCCGGGCTGTCGAACCAGCGCGCAATCGCCCATACCTGCCTGGAATTGCACTTGGCGGGTCTGACTTTTCCCAATAAAGGAAAATTACGTCAGCCAATTTCCGGCGCCATAGGACTGCCGTACACTCCGCCGACTGCCGGGGAGGGCGAGCGATGCGTGGATGGGCGTGGCTGGGATTAGGACTGTCGTTGTACGGAGCCTGCGCGGCTCAGGGATCAGAGCAAGCTGCGGATGATCCATTGCTGGATGCGCCTGCTCCGTCCGGTGCTGCTGCCGGAGATGTGCGTGGCGTGCTGCGGGCGCGGGACCAGGCCATGCTGTCCAGCGAGCTGTCCGGACGCATCCTGGAAATGCCCTTCGCCGAAGGGCAGACCTTCCTCAAGGGCGACGTGCTGGTGCGCTTCGACTGCTCGGCCTACCAGGCCCAGCTCAACGCTGCCCAGGCCGGCGCCAAGGCGGCCAGCGAACAGTTGGGCCACAACCGCCAGTTGGCGGCATTGAATTCCGTGGGCCGTTTCGAGGTGGCGCTGGCCGAGGCCAAGCTCGCCGAGGCGCAGGCCCAGGCACAGGTCTACAGAGTTCAGGTCGGCCGCTGTGCGGTGCTCGCGCCCTTCGATGGCCAGGTGGTGCAACGCAAGGCGCAGCCGTTCGAGAGCGTTTCCGGCGGTGCGCCGCTGCTGGAAATCGTCGACAACCGCAGCCTGGAAATCCGTCTGCTGGTGCCGTCGCGCTGGGTGTCCCAACTGAAGGTGGGGCAGTCCTTCACCTTCGTTCCCGATGAGACCGGTCAGCCGCTGAAGGTCCAGGTCAAGCGCCTGGGTGCGCGGATCGACGAGGGCAGCCAGATGCTGCCGCTGATAGCTGCGTTGCCTGCCGATGCCAAGGGCCTGCTGGCTGGTATGAGCGGCAGCGCGCGCTTCGCGGATGCGCCATGAACGCGCCGCAGGTCGGCATGCTGGAGCGCGTCTTCGCGCAGTTCCTCGGCCTTGAACGGCAGGCGCGGGGCGCCGCTACTGTGGAGCAACTGGCCTATCACATGGTCAATGACGCCCAGGCGCTGTTCGCCTTCCGCCATGCGGCGTTGCTGATCGCCGGCAAGGTCAACGCGCTCACCGGCATCAGTGTGGTGGAGCCGAACTCGCCCTTCGTGGCTTTCGTCGAGCAAGCCTGCGCGCAGTTGCAGGCCCGTGGGGCGCTGAATGGTGCCCACTGCGTTGACTTCCAGGCGCTGGGGGCACAGCAGCAGGCGGACTGGCAGTCGCTGTCCGCCGGGGAGGTGTTCTGGCTGCCGTTCCTGGATCGTCAGGGCGCTCTTTTTGGCGGCCTCTGGCTCGCCCGCGAGCAGCCCTGGAACGACGCGGAGCAGGCGTTGCTGGCGCAACTGGGCAACACCTATGCCCACGCCTGGCTGGCGCTGCAACCGCGCAAGCCCTGGCGCCTGCGCTGGCCGAAGAAGAAGTTGCTGATGATCGCTGGCGCTGCTTGCCTGTTGCTCCTGGTGCCGGTGCGCCAGTCGGTACTGGCGCCGGCTGAAGTGGTGCCCCTGGGCGGTCGCGTGGTCGTTGCGCCGCTGGATGGGGTGATTGCCGAGTTCCTGGTCAAGCCCAATCAGACGGTGGCGGCCGGCGACCTGCTGGTGCGCTTCGACGCCACCAGCCTCAAGGCCCAGGCGGACGTCGCCGACCGTGCGCTGGGCGTTGCCGAGGCGGAGCTGAAGACCAGTACCCAGCGGGCCTTCGCCGATGCCGAATCGAGCGCTCGGGTCGACCTGCTGGCCGCACGGGTGGAACAGAAGCGCGCCGAGCGCGATTACGCCCGGCAGCTGTTGGCGCGCAGTGAGGTGCGTGCCGAGAGTGCTGGCATCGCGGTGTTCGCCGATGCCGAGCGCCTTACCGGCAAGCCGGTGCAGACCGGGGAGCGGCTGATGCAGATCGCCGACCCGGCCCAGGCCGAGCTGCGTATCGAGTTGCCGGTGGGGGACGCCATCTCCCTGGCGCCGGGGGGCGAGGTGGCGCTGTTCCTCGACAGCGATCCGTTGAGCCGTCACGACGCCCGGCTGGAGCGCGCCGCCTACGAAGCGCAGTCGACGGCGGCCGGGCAGCTTGCCTATCGGTTGGACGCGGCCTTCATCGACGCGTCGCCGCGCATCGGCCTGCGCGGTACCGCGAAGCTCTTCGGTGATCGCGTGCCGTTGGCCTATTACCTGCTGCGCCGGCCCCTGGCCGCGCTGCGCCAGAGCCTGGGCCTGTGATGCTGCCCGCCTTGCGCGTCGATTTGCAGCTTTCGCCTGCCGCGCCGGGGCTGGACGGCGCTCCGCAGTGGACCCTGGCCGACCCCTTGCGCGGGCGCTACTTCAAGCTCGGTTCCGCCGCCGTGCGCCTGTTGCGCCACTGGCCGCTGGGCGATCCGCAGCGCGTGCTGCAGGCGGCCAACGCCGAGCCCGGCCAGTCGCTGGGCGCGGAGGAGCTGGATGAGATGCTGCGCTTTCTGCGCGGCCATGACCTGATTGCCGCCCTTGATGAGCAGCAGCGCGCCAGTTACGCGCTGAAGGCGGCGGCGATGCGGCAGAGCCTGTGGCAGAAGGTGCTGCATCAGTACCTGTTCTTCCGCATCCCGTTGTGGCGGCCTGATGCCTTCCTCAATCGCGCCTGGCCGGTCCTGCAGCGCAACGGCGGGTGGATGCTGCGCTGGGCGTTGCCCCTCGTGTTCGCTCTGGGGTCGTTCCTGGTGGCCAGGGACTGGCAACGCTTCATCGCCACCTTTCCGCACCTGTTCAGCCTGGGCGGAGCACTGGCCTTTGGCGTGGCGCTGGGGTTTGCCAAGCTCTGCCACGAGTTCGGCCATGCCTTCATGGCCAAGCGCGCCGGCTGCCGCGTGCAGAGCATGGGCGTGGCGTTCATGGTGATGCTGCCGATGTTCTACACCGACGTCAGCGACGCCTGGCGGGTGAGCGACCGGCGCTCACGGCTGCTGATCGGCGCCGGTGGTGTGCTCGCCGAGCTGGTACTGGCGGTGCTGGCATTGCTGGCGTGGTCGCTGCTGCCGGACGGCCCGGCGCGCACCTCGGCGTTCATGCTGGCCAGCGCCACCTGGATCACCACGGTGCTGATCAACCTGAATCCGTTCATGCGTTTCGATGGCTACTTCCTGGTCAGCGACCTGCTCGGGGTGGAAAACCTCCAGGCCCGTGCCTTCGCCCTGTGCCGCTGGAGGCTGCGCGAGACCTTGTTCGGCTATGGCGAGCCGGCGCCTGAGCCCTGGCCCCCGGCCATGGCCCAGCGCCTGCTGCTCTGGGGCTTTGGCTCGTGGATCTGGCGCGCGGTGCTGTTCTTCGGTATCGCTCTGGCGGTCTACCACCTGTTCTTCAAGGTGCTGGGCATCTTCCTTATGCTGGTGGAGCTGGTCTGGTTCATTGGCCTGCCGGTCTGGCGGGAACTGCGCGAATGGTGGCGGCGACGTGACCAGGCCGAGCCGCGCAAGGTGCTTTTCGTGGGGGCTGGCCTGCTGCTCGCGCTGGTGTTGTTGGCCGTGCCCTGGCGGGCTTCGGTGGAGGTTCCGGCGTTGCTGGAGGCCTCCCGCGCCACGGCCCTGCACGCGCCCGTGGCGGCCCGGCTGAAAGCATTGCAGGTAGTGGATGGCCAGACAGTTGAGCAGGGCGCGTTGCTGCTGGAGCTGGAGTCCCCGGACCTGGATGCCAGGCAAACCATTGCCCGCAGCGAGATCGAGATTCTCCAACTGCAATTGCGCCGACAGGCCGCGCGCAGCGAAACCGTTGGCGATACCGGGATCATCGAGCAGAAACTCGCCGAGGCCGTGGCCGAGTACCGGGGGTTGGCGGCGCAGCGTGAGCGCTTGCAGATCCGGGCGCCGCAGGCAGGCGTGGTGCGCGACCTGCTGCCCGACCTGACGCTGGGGCGTTGGCTCAGCCCCGGCGAGGTCCTGGCGCGGGTAGTGGAGCCGGGCCAGCGGCTGCGCGGCTATCTCGCCGAGGAGAATCTCTGGCGCGTGCAGCCCGGCGCCCAGGGGCGCTTCATCGCCGACGACCCGGCGCGCCCGGCACTGGCGGTGCGCCTGGACGAAGTGGATGCCACCGGCGTTGCCTACCTGGAACTGGAGGCCCTGGTCTCCGACCACCATGGCCCGATTGCCGTGCGCCGCGACGAGCAGCGCCGCGCCGAACCGGTGCAGGCGCAGTACGGCGTGCGCCTGAGCCTGCTGGATGCTGCTTTCCACCCGACGCAACCGCTGCGTGGCGTGGTCGTGCTGGACGGGGCGGGGCAGTCGTTGCTGGGCAGCGCCTGGCGCCGGCTGGCGGCGTTGGGAGTGCGAGAAAGCGGTTTTTGAAGTGACACCCAGAACAAGGACGATTGCATGCCGACCGAGCCGCTACCGATCTGTTCGCGCCTGCCCCTGAGGTTCGCGCTGGCGCCCTTGCTGGATGCCCTGGTGCGCATCGAGCCGGGCGCCTGGCAAAGCCATTTCAACACCGGCTACTACGAAGGCGATTGGAGCGGTGTGGCCCTGATCACGCCCGATGACGCTCCGCTGCCGCTGGCCCCCGGCCGGGGCGCGCCGGTACGCAGCGGCTGGTGGCAGCGTGAGCCCGCCTGGAATGCTCTACTGGAGGTCTTTCATACCAGCGTGAGCAGCGCACGCCTCCTGCGCTTGGGGCCGGGGTCGCGCATCCACGAACACTGCGATCCGGACCTGGGTGTGCCGGGAAGTGACCTGCGTGTGCATGTGCCGCTATTGAGTCCGCCCGGTGTCGAGTTTCTCGTCGATGATCTGCAGGTGCCGATGCAGCCCGGCGAGTGCTGGTTCATCGACCTGTCGCGGCCGCACCGGGTAGACAACCCCGGGCCTGGGGAGCGCATCCACCTGGTGTTGGACTGCCGGCCCAACCCCTGGCTGCTCGACGCCATCGCGCGCGGCCTGCCGGACACGCCGGTGCTGCAGCCGGGCAGGGCGGGGCAGGCCTTCGCGCACTTTCGCCGCTTGGTGGCGCAGGACCTGTCACTGGCGCGGCAGCTGCAGTCGCTGGTCGTTACGCGTGACTTCCTGCGGGAGGCAGTGGCCCTGGGCGCGGAGCGTGGACTGCGGTTTTCCGAGGCGGAAATCCGCTCCGCCATGCGCCGGGGCAGGCAGGCATGGAGTGAACAATGGAAAGCATGATGGTCGAGGACAACTTCCACGGCTGGCTGCCCATCCGGGCCTGGCGCCGCGATGGCGAATGGCGTCTGGACTGGTGCTGGTTCGGCGAGCAGCGGCTGACCCGGCCATTCTTCCGCGATGATGTGGACCTGGCCCTGCGTCTGCCCTTCAACCAGGTCTTTCGCCGGGAAACCTCGCTGAATGTCCTGCTGGAGCGGCAGGCCGCGAGTCCGGGCGTCGCGCCCGGCGCCTTCATTTATCACGCGTCCCGCTGCGGCTCCACCTTGCTCGCGCAGATGCTGGCGGGCCTGGGGCGGCACATCGTGCTCTCCGAGCCGCCGGCGCTGGACAGCCTGCTGCGTGCCCACCTGCTCGACCCCGCGGCGATGGATCGGCAGCCGCAGTGGATTAGCGCCTTGCTCTCCGCCTACGGGCAGCGCCGTCAGGGCGGCGAGGAGCGGCTGTTCGTCAAGCTCGACGCCTGGAACGTGTTCGAGGCGCCGCTGCTGCACCGCCTGTATCCGGACACGCCGGGCATCTTCCTGTATCGCGACCCGCTGGAAATCGTCATCTCGCAACTGCGCCAACCCGGCATGCACCGGGTGCCGGGCCTGCTTGGGCCATCGGGGCTGGATTGCGCCGGGCTGGACGCCCAGGCGATGGCTCCGCTGGAGTTCACCTGTCGGATGATCGGTCGCATTCTCGAGCAGGGGCTGGCGCTGTGCCAGGAGCAGGGCTGCGTGCCGGTGAACTACAGCGAACTGCCCGGCGCGCTGTGGGGCCGCCTAGCGCCGCTCTTTGGCCTGGTCGATGCCGATGTGCCGAAGTTGCGCGATATCGCCGCCTTCGACGCCAAACAGCCGGCGATGTGGTTCAGCGCCGACAGCCAGCGCAAGCGCGATGAGGCCGGTGATGAGGTTCGGGCGGCGGTGGATCGCTGGGCTCGCGCGCCCTACGAAGAATTGGAGCAAGTCCGCTGCTTAAAACAGACGCTTCATACGAATTTTTAGAAATATATCTATTGAGTATTAACTAATCAGTGGCTAGTGGCCTGCACCTTCGGCTACTCTTCGCCCGTTGTAGTCGCGTGAAACAAAACAATACCGCGTAGTCCGGTTCCTAGGATCTGGCTTCAGCAAGGACGCACGACACATGTCAACTTTCGAGTTGAACCTTCGCCCCTTCAGGGAAGCCGACCTGTGCTTCCTGCGCAGGCTATACGCGACCACCCGTGTCGACGAAATGGCCAGCACCGGCTGGAGCCAGCTGGCCATCGATGCCTTCCTTGCCCAGCAATTCGACGCCCAGCACCGTTATTACCAGGAACACTACCAGGATGCGCAGTTCTCGCTGATCTGCCATCAGGGCCAGCCTGTTGGCCGGCTGTACGTGTTCCGTGGGCCAAGCACTTTCAACCTGATCGATATCGCCCTGCTGCCCGAATGGCGCGGGCACGGCATCGGCACGCATTACCTGAAGGCGTTGATCGACGAGGCGGACCAGGCCGGCACCGCGATCCGGCTGTTCGTCGAGGCCGCCAATCCGGCCCGGCGCCTCTACGACCGCTTCGGCTTCGTCGTCTGCGGCGACAATCGCGCCTACCTGCAGATGCAGCGCGGCGCCAGGACTCCCCTCGTACAGGACGTATCCGCATGAGCCCGATACCCACCCGGCTGGACTTCGAGCAGAAATTGCATCAGCCCTGGTTGTTGAGTTGGGGTACCGGCGAAGGCATTGCCGTCACCCTGGTCGAGGTCAGCGAAGGCACGCCGATGAATGCGCGCCATGAATGTTACAGCGCGATTTTCGCGCAGCCCGCCGGGGTCCGCCTGCCCCAGCACACCTACCAGTTGCGCAGCCCCGGCAACGCCGAGTGGACGGTGATGTTGTGCCCTATCGGGCCGGATGAGGAGGGTGAGCGCCATCTGTTGCAGGCAGTGTTCCACTGCCGCAAGGCCCAGTAATCGGGGCCTTGCACACAAGGTTGTCCCGCGCACCGACGCGCACCCTGCCGCTCAGCCGGCATCAACAAGGAGCAACAGTAATGAGCGATCCCTTCATCGGCGAAATCCGTATGGTCGGCTTCAACTTCGCCCCCCGTGGCTGGGCCTTGTGCCAGGGCCAGGTGATGTCAATCGCGCAGAATAATGCGCTGTTTGCGCTGCTGGGCACCCTGTACGGCGGCAATGGCCAGACCACCTTCGGCCTGCCGGACTTCCGTGGTCGCGGCCCGGTGGGCCAGGGGCAGGGGCCGGGCCTGAGCGACATCACTATCGGCGAGTTGAGCGGCGTGGAAAACGTGACCATCCTCTCCACCCAGATGCCCATCCACAGCCATACCGCGACCCCCGCCAGCAACTCCATCAGTGCCTCCGGCCAGGCCTCGATACCGGCCGCCACCACCGGTACCACTCAGGCCACCCCAGGGCCGACCACCGTCCTGGGTCCGGTCTCGGCTGCCGGACGCGCCGGCACCCTGTATGCCACCGGCACTGCGGATACCAACCTGGCGCCGTTCAATGTCAGCGTCCTGGGCGATATGCCGGGCATTACCATTGGCAACGCCGGTGGCAGCCAGCCGCTGGGGGTTCGCAACCCCTACCTGGGCACCAACTTCGTGATCGCGCTGGAAGGAGTCTTCCCGTCGCGCAACTGACGCCCGTCCGCTCCTGGCGGAAACCGGAGTCGTAACGATTGGGAGGGGAAAGACGAGACGCGTCTTTCCCCTTCTTGAATGGAAGCAGGAGGTGTCCCATGTGGTGGAAGAAGACTGCCCGCGAGCAAGTGGTCGGCCAGCCGGTTCGCTCGGCGCTTGCCCTGGCGCTCGAAGCCCGGATGATGTTCGACGGCGCAGTCGCTGCTACCGCGGTGGGAGCGGCGGATGCCGCAGCGGGCTCCGATGCACCGGGCGCTAAGGACAACCCGACGGACGCGGCGCAGCATGACAGCGTGACCGACAAACCGGCCGCCGCGCCCGCGGGCAGCGCTGATCACCGCCAGGAAGTGGTCTTCGTCGACAGTAACGTCCGCGATTACCAGCAACTCGTCAGCGGCCTGAAGCCCGGAACCGAAGTGGTGGTGCTGGATGCCAACAAGGACGGCCTGAAGCAGATGGCCGACTATCTGGACGGTCGCAGCGGCGTCGATGCCATCCATGTTCTGAGCCATGGTGACGTGGGCAAGGTTCAGTTGGGCAACAACTGGCTGGCTAGTGCTGACCTGGCCGCTCGCAGCGAGTTGTTGAATGCCATTGGCCAATCGCTCGACAAGGATGGCGATATTCTGCTGTATGGTTGCCAGGTTGGCGCAGGCGGCGAAGGGCTGGCGTTCATCGATAATCTCGCCGCCGCCACTCAAGCCGACGTTAGTGCGTCCAGTGATGCAACTGGCGCAACCGCAAAGGGCGGTAACTGGGCGCTGGAAGTTCAGCAAGGAGTGATCGAGACCGCAACGTTGAGTGTGGGATCTTACTCGGACCTGCTCGCAGCTTTCAGCGACGATATGACCAACTCGGGCGGGAATGCCGCGAGCTTTGTACGCACGATCTCGGGCACGTCGTTCACCTATACCTTTACCTCGCTCGGTGATGGTGGCGACCTGGCATACGAGACCCAATATGGCTCTGCCAACTCGCCGTCCATGTCGCTCCTGTCGTTCGCGGGAGATTTCAATACAACCGAGCGCATGACCATAACCCGCACCGATCTTGCGGACTTCACGTTCACCAGCATTTACCTCGATAACCCAGTCGGTAACCAGGGCGTTACCGTGGCCGGCTACCTGGATGGGGTACTCGTCGGAGCGGCGCAGAATTTTGGGACAGGGTTCGGAACCCTGAACTTCGGCGGTATCCGGGTAGACGAAGTCCGGATTACCTCGACCGACTTCTTCGGGTTGGCAATTGATAATTTCACGGGCGATACCAACCCGCCCAGCGTCAGTCCCAGCCTTACCGCTACACCTGCCGCGCCAACCTTCACCGAGAACGGCAGCGCGGTCGATCTGTTCAGTGGCGTGGTCGCCAATACGAACGACGCCGGCCAGACCTTCAGCGGCATGACGCTCACCGTGACCAATGTCAGCAGCGATGCCAGCGACGTTCTCAATATCGATGGCATCGACATCGGCCTGGTCAACACCGCCAGCACCTCAGTCGGTGGTCTAGGCACCTACAGCGTCAGCCTGGTGGGCGGGACCGCAACCATTACCCTGAGCGGCCTGAACCGCGACAATACCCAGATGGCACAGCTGATCGATGCCATGACCTATCGCAACAGCGGCGACAATCCGGGCAACCTCAGCCGCGTGGTGAGCATCGCCAGTATCGTCGACAGTGGCGCCAGCAACAGCAACGCCAATCCAGGCATCAGTTCGACCGTGACGGTGATTCCCGTCAACGATGCGCCGGCCCTGACGCCCGTCAACACCAACGTCGGCTATACCGAGAATGGCGCGGGTGTGATACTCAACTCGGGCCTGTCGATCGCCGACCCGGACAGCTCCGCCTCCTTCCAGGGTGCCACGGTCGCCATCTCCGACGTCCGTGCCGGAGATGTGTTGAGCGTTGGCAGCATGCCAGGCGGCTTTATCTCCAGCTACAACACCGCCACCGGCGTGCTGACCCTGAGCGGCAACGGCAGCATGGCCGACCTGCAGACCGCGTTGCGCTCGATCACCTATTCCTCCACCTCGGACGATCCGACCTTCGGCGGCACCGATGGAACCCGGCAAATCAACTTCACCGTGACCGACGGCAGCGGCGCCACCTCCAGCGCGGTCACCGCGCAAGTGGCCCTCACTGCGGTGAACGATGCGCCGACCCTGTCCGGCGGGCCTTATACCTGGGCTGGCACCAACGAAGACACCACCTCAAGCGCGGCCAGCGTGTCCACACTGCTGGCCAGCACCACCCACGCCGACGTAGACGGCCCCGCCAGCGGTATCGCCATCACCGGCAGCATCGGCAATGGCGGCTGGGAGTATTCCACCGACGGACTCAGCTGGAATTCGATTGGCAGCGTCAGCAACAGCAGCGCGCTGCTGCTGTCGGCAGCTACCCAACTACGTTACGTACCCAATAGCCTGAACGGCGAAACCCCGACGCTGACTTACCGTGCCTGGGACCAGAGCGCCGGTAGCGCTTCCACCAACAGCGTGCGCAACCTGGCCGATACCACCACCAACGGCGGCAGTTCCGCGTTTTCCACCGGCACCGCGCAGGCCACGCTCACCGTCAGCAGCGTCAACGACGCCCCGGTGCTGGCCTCGGCCAGCCCCACGCTCACCGGCCTGACCGATTCCGACACCAACACCCCCGGCATGGCGGTTTCCGGCTTCGCCACCGGCGACATCACCGACGTCGACACCGGCGCGGTCAAGGGCATCGCCATCACCGGCCTGGGCACCGGCATCGGCACCTGGCAATACAGCACCAATGGCGGCGCCAGCTGGCAGGATATCGGCCCGGTCGCCGACAACGCGGCGCTGCTGCTGCGCAGCACCGACCGCGTCCGCTTCGTGCCGGACGGCGTCCACGGCACCATCGCCACCCTGACCTATCACGCCTGGGACCAGACCGGCGCCACCGCCGGCCAGCAGGGCACCAAGATGGACGCCTCCGTCACCGGCGGCAGCAGTGCGTTCTCCATCGGCAGCAACACCGGCAGCCTGACCGTCACCGCCATCGACGACGCGCCGATGGTCACCGCCAGCGGCGGCAGCAGCGCCTTCGTCGAAGGCAACAACGTGACCTCGACCCCGGTGGTGATCGACAGCGGCATCACCGTCACCGACAGCGATTCGCCGCAGCTTTCCAGCGCCACCGTGGCGATCACCGGCAACTTCCTGAGCAGCCAGGATGTGCTGGCCTTCACCAACAACCCCGCCACCATGGGCGACATCGGCGCCAGCTACGACGGCAGCACCGGCGTGATGACGCTGTACTCGGCCGGCGGCGCCACCGCCGCGCAGTGGCAGGCCGCGCTGCGCGCCGTCACCTACAGCAACAGCTCGGATACGCCGTCCAGCCTGGACCGCACCATCACCTTCAAGGTCAACGACGGCAACAGCGACAGCGCCGGCGCCAACCGCACCGTCACCGTCGCCCCCACCAACGACGCGCCGACCGTGTCGATGCCGGCCAGCCTGACCGCCGCCGAAGACACCGCCACCGCCATCACCGGCATCAGCTTCGCCGACGTGGACGCCGGCAGCGCCAGCCTCACCGTCACGCTGTCGGTCGGCAGCGGCACGTTGTCCGCCGTGGCCGGCGGCGGCGTCAGCGTGGGCGGCAGCGCCAGCGCACTGACGCTCTCCGGCTCGATCGCCGACATCAACGCCTTCATCGCCGGCGGCGCCGTGCATTTCCTGGGCACGGCCAACAGCACCAGCAGCGTCACCTTGACCGCCAGCATCGATGACGGCGGCCACTCCGGCGGCGCGGCGCAGACCGGCAGCGGTACCGTCACCATCGCCATCACCCCGGTCAACGACGCACCGCACGTCAGCGCGCCGGTGTCGATCGGCGTCGCCGAGGATGTACCGCAGGCGCTCACCGGCATTAGCTTCAGCGATATCGACGCCAGCTCGGGCACCGTCAGCGTGCAGTTCAGCGTCGCCCCTGGCCACGGCACCCTCGCCGCCACCAGCGGCGCCGGCGTCACCGTGCTCGGCTCGGGCAGTGGCACGCTCAGCCTCAGCGGCATGCTGTCGGACATCAACGCCTTCGTCACCGGCGGCGGCGTCAGCTTCACCACCGCCGCCAACGCCACCGGCAACGTGGTGCTGGACGTCTCGATCGACGACAGCGGCCAGACCGGCAGCGGCGGCAACCTGACCGACCACACCACCGTCACCCTCACCGTCAGCGCCGTCAACGACGCGCCGGTCAACACCGTGCCGGGCACCCAGGGCGTGTTGCAGGACGGCACCCTGGTGTTCAGCAGCGGCAACGGCAACCCGATTTCCATCGACGACGCGGACGCCGGCGGCAGCACCGTCAGCGTCACCCTCACCGCCAGCAACGGCCAGATCACCCTGGGCAGCCTCAACGGCCTGGTGTTCAGCGTGGGCAACGGCACCGGCGACGGCACCATGACCTTCCAAGGCAGCCTTGCCGACATCAACATCGCGCTGGCCGGCCTGACGTTCACCCCCACCCCCGGCTACTACGGCCCGGCGTCGTTGCAGATCACCACCAACGACCTCGGCAACGCGGGCAGCGGCGGCAGCCAGACCGACACCGACACCATCCTGATCACCGTGGCCCAGCCCAACCCGTCGATCACCGGCGTGGCCGGCGCCAGCCCCGACGGCACCTACAAGGTGGGCGATACCGTCCACATCACCGTCACCTTCGACCAGGCCGTCACCGTCAGCGGCGGCGTGCCCACGCTGCTGCTGGAAACCGGCGCCATCGACCGCAGTGCCATCTACGTGAGTGGCAGCGGCAGCAGCACGCTTACCTTCGCCTATGTGGTGCAGGCTGGTGATTACAGTGCCGACCTCGATTACATCGGCACCAACGCGCTGTCGCTCAATGGCGCCACCATCGACAGCGTCAGCCTTGGCAACCCTGCCTTCAACACCCTGCCCTTGTCCGGTGCGGCCGATAGTCTGAGTGCCAATGCCGCGCTGGTGATCGATGGTGTCGCGCCCGTCGTCAGCTCGGTCGCCGTGCCTGCCAACGGCACTTATGTGGCGGGCCAGAACCTCGACTTCACCGTAAACTTCAGCGAGAACGTCACCGTCGACACCAGCGGCGGTACGCCGCGCCTCGCCGTGACCCTGGACGGTGGCGGCACGCTCTTCGCGCAGTACCTCAGCGGCTCCGGCAGCAATGCGCTGGTGTTTCGCCTGGTAGTCGCCAGTGGGCATCTGGACAGCAACGGGATCAGTGTCGGCAGCAGCATCCAGGCTAATGGCGGGATATTGCGCGATGCGGTGGGCAACGACGCCAACACCACGCTGAACAACGTCGCTAGCACCGCCGGGGTGCTGGTCGATGCCGTGGCGCCGTCAGTCAGCAGCGTGTCGGTGCCGGGGGGCGTTCCCTATAACGCCGGCGACATCCTGACCTTCGTGGTCAACACCAGTGAGGCAGTGGTGGTCAATGGTGTGCCACGCATGGCGCTGGATGTCGGTGGAACCACAGTTTATGCCGACTTCGTTGCTGGTTCGGGCACCAGCAGCCTGATCTTCCAGTACACCATCCAGCCTGGCGACAACGATGCCGATGGTATTCAGGTGAGCGGTCTGCAGGCCAATGGCGCCACCCTGCGCGATGCCACAGGTAACGACATGAACCTGGTACTGAATAATGTCGGTTCAACCGCCGGTGTGATCGTCGATACCGTCGCGCCGACGTCCAGTGCCATCGTCACGCTCGATCCATCGCCGTCTATCGCCGGCAGCGTGCGTTACACCCTGACCTTCAGCGAAGGCGTGAGCGGCGTGGACCTGAGCGACTTCACCCTGGTCGGCACCGGCACTGCCACGGGTAGCCTGAGCGGCCTGCAGCAGATCGACGCACGCACCTACCAGATCACCGTCAGCGGCGTATCGGGGACCGGTACGCTGGGCCTGAACCTCAACGGCAGCGGAACCGGAATCGTCGATGGGGTGGGTAATCCGCTCAACGGCGGCCTGGTGGGCGCGCTCTATGTCGTCGACCGGGATGCGCCGACCGTAACCTCGATCAGCGTGCCGCCGGGTGCGATCCACAGTACGGGTGACACTCTGGAATTCGTGGTCAACACCAGTGAGGCGGTGGTGGTCAATGGTGTGCCGCGCATGGCGCTGGATATCGGTGGAGTCGCGGTTTATGCCGACTTCGTCTCCGGCTCCGGTACCAACAGCCTGGTCTTTCGCTATACCGTCCAGCCCGGTGACAACGATGCCGACGGTATCCAGGTGAGCGGTCTGCAGGCCAACGGCGCCACCCTGCGCGACGCCACAGGTAACGACATGAACCTGGTACTGAATAATGTCGGTTCATCCGCCGGTGTGATCGTGGATACCCTCGCGCCGACGCCCAGTGCCATCGTCACCCTCGATCCATCACCGTCCAACTCCGGCAGCGTGCGTTACACCCTGACCTTCAGCGAAGGCGTGAGCGGCGTGGACCTGGGTGACTTCACCCTGGTCGGCACCGGCACCGCTGTAGGTAGCTTGAGCGGTCTACAGCAGATCGACGCACGCACTTACCAGATCACCGTCAGCGGTGTATCGGGGACCGGTACGCTGGGCCTGAACCTCAACGGCAGTGGAACCGGCATCGTCGATGGGGCGGGAAATCCGCTCAACGGCGGTCTGGCTGGTACGGTCTATGTCATCGACCGGGACGCGCCGACGCCCGGTGCCATCGTCACCCTCGATCCGTCACCGTCCAACGCCGGCAGCGTGCGTTACGTCGTGACCTTCAACGAAGGTGTGAGCGGCGTGGACCTGAGCGACTTCGCACTGGTCGGCACCGGCACCGCCGCAGGCAGCCTGAGCGGCCTGCAGCAGATCGATGCGCGTACCTACCAGATCACCGTCAGCGGTGTATCGGGGACCGGCACCCTGGGCCTGAACCTCAAAGGCAGCGGAACCGGCATCGTCGATGGGGCGGACAACCCGCTCAACGGCGGCCTGACGGGCGCGGTCTATGTCATTGACCGGGATGCGCCGACCGTCACCGCGGTCAGCGTGCCGCCGGGTGCGCTGTACAACGCGGGCGACACCCTGGAATTCACGGTGCAGGCCAGCGAGGCCGTGATGGTGGACGGCTCGCCGAAGCTGGCCATCGACATGGGCGGGCGCACCGTCTACGCCGACTACATCAGTGGCTCGGGCAGCACCGGCCTGGTGTTCCGCTACACCGTGCAGGCCGGCGACAACGATGGCGACGGCATCCGGGTCGCCGGGCTTTCCGCGAATGGCGGCTCCCTGCGCGACGCCACTGGCAATGCGCTGAACCCGTCCCTGAACGGCATTGGTGACAGCCGTGGCGTGCTGGTGGATACGCGTGCCCCCACGACCACCGGCGTCGTACGCCTGGATCCATCACCGACCGGCGAGAATACGGTGAACTTCCTGGTGACCTTCGATGAAAACGTCAGTGGTGTCGATGTCGGCGATTTCTCCCTGGTGACCAGCAATTCCGCCAGCGGCAGCATCCTCTCCGTCATACAGCTGGACGCGCGCATCTACCGCGTGACCGTCGGCAGCGTGAGCGGGCAGGGCCGCCTGGGCCTGACGGTCAACGCCGGCGGTATCAGTGATGCAGCGGGCAATGCACTGGCCAACTCCCTGCGTGGCGACGGCTATGTGATCGGTTCACTCTCCGATGGCGATCCTCAGTTCCGCGTCGAGGTACCCGTCGGCCCGCCGCTGCCATCGCCGACACCCTTGCAGCCCAACGTGCCGGTGCTGGTCGCGCCGCCGAGCATTTCGCCGGTGCTGCCACCTTCGCTGTTCGAGCCGCCGAGCCTGGGTGGCCTGCCGCCGCTGGGCAACATCTTCACCCGCAACGGCGCGCCCACGCAGAGCTTCCTGTCCCAGGTATTTGGCGATGCAAGCTACGGCGATGGCAGCGCGCGGGGCTTCCTCGGCTTTGGTGGCGGTGATGCCGGAGTGTTCGGCAGCAGTACGCTGTCGGGCCTGTTCAACCGCGATGGCTTCGACGACAGCACGCCGTTGAAGGTGTTCGAGCGTCGCAGCGGAGACATCAACCAGGGCCTGCACGGCGTATTCGGCGCACCAACCCTGGCGCAGCAACTACAGCAGATCCACGAATCAGAACAACAACCGGTGCGCGACCTGGCCTGGGCGCTGGGGCAGATTGCCCAGGACCGCGAAGCATCCTGACCAGCGATGCCGAAGATGTCGCACACAAAGCAGCAAGAATCCGTAACGAGGGGACGGACAGGGATGAACAAGCAGATAACCTTACTCGGCGTCAGCCTGCTGGCGCTCGCCGTCAGCGGCTGCGCAGTGACGACGCAGCCGATCGAGCGCAGCGTCAGCGAGCAGCGCGCCCGCGATGACCTGAAGGCGATGTTCAAGGACCAGGAGCCCCTCAGCGGCCCGCTGACCCTGCACGACGCCATGGCCCGTGCGGTGAAGTACAACCTGGAGTCGCGCCTGAAGGTGATGGAGGAGGCGCTGTCGCGTCGCCAGCTCGACCTTGCCACCTTCGACATGCTGCCGCGCATGGCGCTGGAGGCCGGCTACGTCGGCCGCAACAACGTCAGTGCGTCGAGCAGCCAGAGCGTGCTGACCAACACCCAGTCCCTGGAACCGTCCACCTCGCAGGACCGCGACCGCGACGTTGCCGACCTGACCATGGTGTGGAACGTGCTCGACTTCGGCGTCAGCTACGTCAGCGCCAAGCAACAGGCCGACCAGCGCCTGATCGTGCAGGAGCGCCGGCGCAAGGTGGTGCAGACCATCATTCAGGACGTGCGCTCGGCCTACTGGCGTGCCATCGCCGCGCAACGCCTGCTGGGGCAGATCGACAGCCTGATGGCGCGCGTCGACAGCGCCCGCAAGGACAGCCAGCAGATGAGCCAGCAGCGCATCGGCGACCCGGTGCAGGCTCTGAGCTACCAGCGCGCGCTGATCGAAGCCAGCCGGCAGCTGGAGGAGCAGCGCCGCGCGTTGTCCCTGGCGAAGACGGAGCTGGCGACCCTGATCAACCTGCCGCTGGGTACCGATCTGACCCTGGCAGTGCCCGAGGGCTACGACGTCCCCGAGCTCAAGGCCGACTTCGACTCGCTCGAACAGCAGGCCCTGGCCAGCCGTCCGGAGCTGCGCGAGCAGGACTACCAGGCGCGCATCAGTGCCGCCGAAACCAAGAAAGCCATGCTGCGCATGCTGCCGGGCCTGGAGTTCTCCGCGGGCGGACATTACGACAGCAACTCCTTCCTGGTGAACGATCGCTGGGCCGACTATGGCGTGAAGGTCACCTGGAACCTGTTCAACGTGCTCTCCGCGCCGGCGGCAATCGACGCGGCCAAGGCGGGCGAAGACGTCAATGCGGCGCGGCGCCAGGCCATGTCCATGGCGGTGCTGGCGCAGCTGTATGTGGCCAACGCCAACTACAGCGAGGCGCGGCGCCAGTTCCTCACCACTCAGGAGTTGGCCAGCCTCGACAACCAGATCGTCGGCCAGCTGCGCAATCGCCAGCAGGCCCAGGGGATCGGCGAACTCGAACTGATCCAGGGCGAACTCAATGCCCTGCAGGCCGACCTGCGTCGTGACCTGGCCTACGCCGAATTGCGCAACAGCTATGGGCAGATCTTCGCCTCCGCCGGCATCGATCCGCTGCCCAGCGGCATGCCTGATACAAAGCTCAAGACCCTGGCCAACGGCCTGGCCGAGCGCGAGCGTCAGCTCGATGGTGGCCAGCTGAAGTAACCGGCGGCGAGAACCGGGGCGGGCGAGGGCACGGTATTTCCCTCCCGCCCCTTGTTGTTCTGCTGTGCGGCTTGGGACTAGGATGACTCTCCGACCCACCCACCGACTCGACCCCCGATGAACCCAAGCCCCCCCGTGCCCGATGAGGAGTCGCTCGAGCACGTGCTCAAGCCTGACCTGCGGGTCGCTATCGTCCTCTTCGACCAATTCACCCTGACGCCGGTGGCCGGTTTCGTCGACGCGCTGCGCTTCGCCGCCGACCGTTCCTTCGACAGCCGGCAGATTCTCTGCCAGTGGGAGTGGCTGAGCGTGACGGGCGAGCCGGTCAGCGCGAGCTGCGGCCTGCCGATAGCGCCGACCCGGCGCCTGGACCTGGAGGCGGAGTACGACTACGTGGTGCTGGCCGGCGGGCTGTTGTCCGGGGTGATGAACCCGGCGCCCGAACTGCTCGACTACATTCGCCGCCTGCACGCGCGCAAGGTGCCGCTGGTGGCGCTGTGCGCTTCCTACTTCACCCTGGGCCTGGCCGGCATTCTCAAGGGCCGTCGCTGCGCGGTGCATTTCACCGTGCAGGATCGATTCGCCGCGATGTTCCCCGAGACCCAGGCAGTGGTCGACAAGAGCTACATCGAGGACAGTGGCGTGTTCACCTGTCCCGGCGGTTCCGCCTTCGAGCTGGCGGCCGAGATCATCGGCCGTCACTGCGGCAAGCGCCGCGCGCAGAAGAGCCTGGAGTACCTGCTGGTGGCCGATGAGGATGTCCGGCGCGGCACCGACAACAGCGTGGCGCATGTCTATCAGGACCCGCTGGTGCACCGGGCGCTCGACTATATGCGCGCGCATCTCGACAGCCACTGCACGATCCGTGAACTGGCCCGGCAACTGGGCAGCAACGAGCGGCAGTTGAACCGTGCCTTCCTGGCCAACGCCGGCCAGCCGCCGGCGCAGTTCTGGCGCAAGCTGCGCTTGCAGGAGGCGCGCAAGCTGCTCAGCGACACCAGCCTGCACGTGACGCAGATCGCCTATGCCACGGGCTTCTCCGATGCCTCGCACTTCATCCAGCAGTTCCGCAAGAGTTATGGCGAGACGCCGCACCTGTTCCGCAAGCTGCGGCATGACGCCGAACGCCTGCAGTGAAAACGCCAACGGCCCGCCAGCGCACTGCACTGGCGGGCCGTTGGCGCTGGCGGTTCAGCCGACGTAACGCGGGTTGGTTTCCGGCGCCCAGCGCTGGCAGACCACCGCGCCGATGACCAGTGCCGTGACGCAGATGCCGATCGCCGCCGAGGCGCCGAAGCGTTCCATCACCACCGGCAGGATGAAGGTGCAGGACGCCGCGCCGATGCGGCTGGCGGCCACCGAGATGCCGACGCCCGAAGCGCGCAGTTCGGTGGGGAACAGCTCCGAGGTGTAGGCGAATTCGAGCACCCCGGAGGCCGCCATGACGAAGGCGAACACCGCGAACACGCCCACCACGTACAGCCCCGGCATGCCGCTCCAGGTGGCCAGGACGAACAGCGCGACGGCGTTGATGCTGAAGGTGCCGATGAGGAAGGCCCTGCGGGTGAGCAGGTTGATCAGCAGCAGGCCGACCACCGACCCGGCCAGCAGGAAGATGTTGTAGACCAGCCCGCCGGTGTAGCTGTCTTCGATCTTCAGGGCGTCGAGAATCCTCGGGATGAAGGTGCTCATGGCGAAGTAGGGGATCACCTGGCAGGTGTAGAAGACCATGCCGACCAGGGTGCGGCGGCGATGCTCGGGGCTGAACAGCTGGCCCCAGGAAGCCTTGGCCTTGCCCTGTTCCTCTGCCGGCAGGTCAGCGCCACCCAGGCGCTCGATGACGCGCCGGGCTTCGCCGTGGCGGCCCTGCTTCATCAGCCATAGCGGCGACTCCGGCGTGCCCTGGCGTACCAGCAGCACCAGCAGGGACGGTACCGCGCTGCTGGCGAGAATCCAGCGCCAGGCGTCATCGCCCCAGGACTGCATCATGTAGCCGACGATGTAGGAGAGGGTGAAGCCGAGTGTCCAGGACACCGCCATCAAGGCCAGCAGCGGGCCACGGAAGCGCCGGGGCACCAGCTCCGCCACCAGCGAGACGCCGACCACGAAGTCCGAGCCCAGGGCAAAGCCGAGCAGCAGGCGCAGGATCAGCAGCTGCTGGGCGTCCTGGACGAAGAACTGGGCGATGGAGGCGCCGAAGAACAGCGCCATGTTCCAGCGGTAGATGTGCTTGCGCCCGTAGCGGTCGGCCAGCGGGCCGGTCAGCAGGCTGCCGAGGAACAGGCCGATCAGGGCCGCTCCGCCAAGCAGGCCGAGCCACAAGGCATCCAGCCCCAGCGGGGTGGTCGCCAGGCTGATGGCGATGCCGATGATGCCCAGCACGTAACCATCGCAGAATTGGCCACCGACGCCACCGACCGCGGCCTGGATGTGCAGCGGGCGGATGGGAGAGTGCAGGGTGGCGGGGGAATTCGATAGATCGACGCTTTGCATGGCTTACCTCTTGTTGTTCTTGTCTGGGTAAGAAAAGGGGGATCAGGCTTGCCGGGCGACGAATGCCGCGACGTTCTCCAGGGCGGAATCCATCAGGCCTTGCATGGCTTCGGCGCTGCTCCAGGCAACGTGGGGGTTGAGGATCAGGTTGTGGGTCGCGGCCAGGTGCAGCAGCGGTTCATCGAGGGTGAGCGGCTCGTGGGTGACGACGTCGAGCGCGGCGCCGGCGATCTCGCCGTCCTGCAGCGCCCGGATCAGGTCCGGCTCGTTGATCACCGCACCCCGTGCGGTGTTGACCAGCACAGCATCCTGCTTCATCCACTCGAACTGCTGGCGGCCCAGCAGGCCTCGGGTCTGCGGAGTCAGCGGGCAGTTGAGCGAGACGACGTCGCTGCGGCTGAGCAACGCCTGCAGGGGCAGGTAGCGTTCGCCCTGGTAGTGACCGTCGCGGTCGTGGAAGTACACCTCCATCTCCAGGCGCGAGGCGAGGTCGGCCAGGCGCTGGGCGATGGGGCCATGGCCGATGATGCCCAGCACCTTGCCGCGCAGGTCGCGGATGGGATAGTCGAAGTAGGTGGGGTTCAGCGGCTGGCCGCGCTGGCGCTCGTCCATCAGCAGGCGGTGGTAGCGACCGACGTTGCGCAGCAGCTCGAAGATCATCGCCAGCGCGTGCTCGGCCACCGCGTGGGTGCCGTAGCCGGGGACGTTGGTGACATGGATACCGCGCTGGCGGCAGTACTCCAGATCCACTACGTCGGTGCCGGTCATGGCCAGGGAGATCATGCGCAGTTCGGGCAGTTGCTCCAGTTGCGCCGCCGAGATCGGCACGCCGCCGGTGATGGCCACGGTGGCGGTGGACAGGCGCGCCACCATCTCCTCGGGCGCGGTGTAGTCGTGGCAGCTCCAGCGATGCGGGAAGGGCAGTTCCCTGATCTTCACGCTCGCGGGGAACGCGTCACGGTCGAGGAAAACGACGTCGTGCAGCACAGGCACCTCCAGGTGTGGTTGTTCTTCTAATAGGGGCAGAGCTGTTAAGGGAACGTGCGGTCAGGCCACGGCGCTGGCCTGGATTTCCAGGCGGTAGCGGCTGTCGGCCAGGGCCGCGCCGACGCAGGCGCGCGCCGGCGGTTGCCGCGGGTCCACCCAGGCGTCGTAGACGCTGTTCATGGCGTCGAACTCGGCCATGTCGGCCAGCCAGATCTGCACGCGGATGAGGCGGCTCTTGTCGACGCCGGCCAGGTTAAGGACGGCTTCCAGTTGCTCCAGCACATCGCGGGTCTGCTCGGCGATGCCCAGCTCCGGATCACGGGCGACGATGCCCGAGGTTTCGATGCATTCGTTGAAACGTACGCACTGGCTGTAGCGGGCATTCCTGCCTTTGCGCTGTATGTCCAAGGCGACCCCTCCTGTTTTGTTGTCATCGCCGACCGACTCGGCGTGGGGCAGATTGTTCGGGGCCTGGCGAGCGGCGAGCTAGGAAGAAAAGGACGATAAATAGGAGAAATCTGCGCTGTTAAAAAATAACTTCAAATTTTTCTCAAAGTAAAAAATATCGTTGTTTTTTAGATTGCCTGTGGCTAGCCTTCGGAGCATCCGTCAGGCCGGCGAGGGTTCTCGGCGCCCTGCGAATCCACCAGGGAGAGCTGGACTGATTTCGCCTGGGCGGCACTGCTGCGACTGCCGGAATGCGTATCGCCCGGCGAGCGCAATCGATCACTCCAACCGCTATGAGACCTGCCATGAAATTTCCCGCCGTGCCGCCGCTGAAACGCAGTTTCTGGATGCTCAGTGCCGAGCCCGACCTGCAACTACCGTCCCCGCTCGCGGGCAACCATCGGGCCGATGTCGCGATCCTCGGCGGAGGGTTCGTCGGCCTTTGGACGGCCCTGACGATCAAGGAGCACGAGCCCGATTGCCGGGTCATCGTGCTGGAGCGGGATATCTGCGGCGGTGGCGCATCGGGGCGCAATGGCGGGTTCGTGATGTCCTGGTGGCCGAAGATCCAGTCGCTCACCTCGTTCTGCTCCACCGAGCAGGCGACCTTCCTCGCCACCAGCGCCGAGCGCGCGATCAGCGAGCTGGGAGAGTTCTGCGAGCGCCATCGCATCGATGCGTCCTTCCGCCAGAAGGGCTGGCTCTGGACGGCGACCTGCAAGGCCCACGTCGACAGCTGGAACGCTACATTGGCGGCCTGCGAGCGCCTGGGCTTCCATCCCTTCGAGCGGCTGTCCCGCGAGGAAGTGGCGCGGCGCTCGGGGTCGGACGTGCATATCGCCGGCGTGCTGGAGCGCAGCAACGCCACCGTGCAACCGGCCGCCCTGGTCCGGGGCATGCGCCGCGTGGCGCTGGAGGCGGGCATCGAAATCTTCGAGAACACCCCGGTCAGCGAGATCCAGCCGGGGCGCCCGGTCACTCTCGTGACCGCTAGCGGGCGGGTCGAGGCGGCCAATGTCGTCCTGGCCACCAACGCCTGGTCCGCCGCCATCCCTGAGCTTTCGAAGCTGTTCGTGCCGGTGGGCAGCTCCATCGTGGTCACCCAGCCGCTCGGCCCGCGCCTGGAGAGCATGGGGTGGAGCGGGGCGGAAGCCATTACCGACTCGCAGCTGCTGGTCGACTACTACCGCACCACGCCCGACGAGCGCATCGCGTTCGGCAAGGGCACCGGCTCGCTGAGCTACGGCTCGAAGATGGGGCCCGTATTCAGCGAGGACCGCGAGGGTATCGCCCTGACCGAGGCCGACCTGCGCCGCGCCTATCCGATGCTCAACGACGCGCTGGTCACCCATTCCTGGTCCGGTCCGATCGATCGCACCTACGACAGCCTGCCGGTGTTCGGCCAGATCGCCGGCAGCGACAACATTCACTACGGCATCGGCTGGAGCGGCAACGGCGTGGGTCCGAGCCGCCTGGGTGGGCGCATTCTGGCCAGCCTTGCGCTGGGCCGGAAGGACGCGTGGAGCGGTTGCGCCCTGGTCGGACGTCGCTGCAAGCCGTTCCCGCCCGAGCCGGTGCGCTACCTCGGTGGCTCGATGGTGCGCAAGGCCGTGATCCGCAAGGAACGCGCCGAACTCAATGGCAAGCCGGCGAATCAGTTCGACGTACTGATGGCCCGGTTCGCTCCCGCTGGACTCGAAGACAAAGCCTGAGGAAACCTCCATGACACCCGTACTGTTCCGCCTCGACAACGCCCTGTTCAGCGCGCCTGCGCCGGCCGGCATCCCGATCGGCGAGCCGATCCCCATGGCCAGCACCGCCGCGCATCAGGAGCTCGCTTCGCAGAATGCTTCCAGCGGCTTCTGGGAGTGTTCGCCCGGCCGCCTGCGCCGCGCCATCATGCAGGCCGAGTACAGCTACTTCATCGAAGGCCGTGGCGTGTTCACCCCCGATGGCGGCGAACCGATCGCCTTCAAGGCCGGGGATTCGATCTACTTTGCCGCGAACACCCATGGCGAGTGGGAGATCGTCGAGAAGGTGCGCAAGGCGTATCTGATCCTGGGATGAGTGCGAGGCGTGGCTTCAGCGCGAAATGGGACTTCCCGCGATGGACATCGTGCCGTGCGGTTCGCGAGCAAGCTCGCTCCTACAGGTGGGCCCGAGCGCCGGTGCTCCTTTGTAGGAGCGAGCTTGCTCGCGAACCCGATACACCTCGTTCGTCAGCCGTGCCGTAGTTGAGCCCGAAGCGCCCTGAAACCATGGCCAATCGGCGTATAACGCGGAGCGTTATACGCCCTACGCGGGCTCGCCAATGCGGCAAAGGTTCAGCGGCCCTTGCGATAGTGATCCCGGATGAAGACGGGCAGATCGTTCGACGGCGGCGTAACGGAAACCTGGTACAGCATGTCGCCGACGAAGCCGCGGTGATAGGTGGCGTGGTTGACCAGGTGCAGCACGATTTCTTCCTGTGTCATGGCGCCCTGGCCCCCTCCGACGAACTCGAAATGCACGACCCTGGACAGGTCCTCGGCCGACCAGCTGTCGACGAGATCGATGTACCAGCGGTCCATCGACTGAACCGCATTCCAGAGCTCGCCCAGCGGCGAGGGATGTTCGGTGTTGCGGGCGGTGTAGTGGTGTCTCTTGCCTTGCAGGTGATGCCGGAAGATATCGTCCACCACGTAAACGTGGTTCAGCGTGTGCACCATGTTCCCAAAGCGCGTCTGTCGGGGGCGGAGCGCCTCGCCCTCGGGCAGGTTCATCACGCTGTCGAACGTCAGCCCGTTCGCCCAGGCCTTGTAGCGCACCAGCATTTTCAAGGTGTCTGTGGCGGACGTGGGTGAGCCAGCGGATTCAGCTGGGCTTTGCGGAGCGGAAGGCATGCGTGCGAGTCCTTGCTTGAGCGTTGATGACGTTCTTCAAAGCGGTCCCCGGCGTTGGCCGGGACCCCTGTTCCCGGTGTGGCGTGACTGCCCCTTACGGGAGCCCCTGAAGTCGACCCGTCACCTGGGTATGGGTCTTGCCGCCGATCCAGAATTGGCCGGCGCTGTCGCGAGCCACATGGATGCGCCCATTGCGACCGAGCCGGGTGCCTTGGGCGGCGATATAGGCATCCCTGGCCACGCCGGTGGAGGACAGCCACTGCGCCAGGGAGGCATTGAGGCTTCCCGTGACGGGGTCTTCGACGATGGTGCCCAGGTGATTGTTGAAGAAGGCGCGAACCTCGAAAGCGGCATCGCCCTGGGAATGCGGCCCCACTACGCCAATGTCGATTCTGCCTGGCCAGTGCCGCTGCGGATCGAGGGAGAGTACTTTCTCCGCCGACGCCAGGCGGATTCCCAGCCAGCCGGGGCCGTTGTCGACCCAGGCAGCGTCGAGGACCTCGTGTGGTTCGATCCGCAGGAATCGAATCGCTTCGGTCAACTCTTCGGGCGAGGGAGGGCCGGAACGCATCAGCGCTGGCGCGCCAAAGGACAGCAGCCCCGGTTCGCGGCGAATGGTCACCAGCCCGACGCCGCACTCCTGGACGATTTCCGTCTCTTTCATCGGCGCCCGCCCGCTGGAAAGCCAGGCATGGCAACTGCCCAACGTCGGGTGTCCGGCAAAGGGCATTTCCCTGTCCAGCGAGAATATCCTGACCCTGTAGTCTGCCGCCGGGTGCGTGGGCGATAGCAGGAAGGTGGTCTCCGACAGGTTGAACCAGCGCGTCAGGCGCAGCATCTCCTCGGTCGTGAGCGCATCGGCGCCCATGACGACCGCCAGCGGGTTGCCGGACAGCGGTTCCGCGCCGAACACGTCGATCATTTGAAATTCATGGGTCACAGCACCTCTCCTTGCGTGGGTGATGGCGTAGATCGTGAGGGGGCTAACTGGGCCTCCGCTGCATCAGTCCGGCGATAGCAGAAGCTTCATGCCGGCGACGGCGAACAGCGCCGAGAAGAGTCCCTGAAGCCAGCGGCCGAGCCTGGCGTAGAAGGCAATCATCCGGGCGGTGGAGAAGATGACGGCGTAGCCGCCGAATATCAGGACCCCGAGCACAGCGCAGCCGCCGATGATCGCCGGCAGGGTGCCGCTGGGGGCATCCGCCTGGAGCCCAATCGACATGATCGACATCCACGACGTGATCGCCTTGGGGTTGCCGATGTGCATGAGGACGCCCTGGCGGTACAGGGGCAGATAGCGCGGCGGCGTTCGTGCCGCGCCGACACCGGTGAACTCCGGGATCGGCTGCAGGGCGGACCTGCCGGCGCGCATCGCCAGGTAGAGCAGGTAGAGGCCGCCAAGCACCTTGATGACGACAAGTGCCTCGGCATAGGCCGCCAGCAGGGTGGATATGCCGGTTGCGGCGAGGACCGCCCAGCAGAGCGAACCGGTCATGACCCCGCAGGCAAGGATTAGGGCGGGGATGCGCCCGTCCCGCATGGCCGTTCCCATGATTGCCATGTTGCTCGGGCCGGGACTTGCGGCGGCGAGGAAGTAGGAGCCGAAGGCGAGGACGATCGGGTTGCCGGTCATTGGGGCATCCTCCGGATCGCCTGCGGTGCTTCCGCTGACCCATTCATGCCGTGAGGTCTCCGCGATAGACGATGTGAACCTTGTTGCCGTCGGGATCGCGCAGGTAAGCGCCGAAATAGCCCTCGCCATAGTGAGGGCGCGGTCCGGGCGCGCCCTCGTCCGTTCCGCCATTCGCAAGACCCGCTGCATAGGCGGCTTCCACCGCCGTTTCCGAGGTAGCCAGAAAGGCCACCATGCTGCCGTTGCCCACCGTCGAGGGTTCGCCATTGCGCGGGATGTAGACATAGAAACGCGGCAGCGGGGCTGTCGCCGTCACCCAGCAGAGCGCCGGCGGTCCGCCATCGGGCGTGACGGCACGGCGCTTCAGGCCGAGCGGTGCGAGGGTGGCGTCATAGAAGCGGCCGGCCCGCTCAAGGTCGTGCGCGCCGACGGTCACATGGCTGAACATCTGGCTCTCCGTTGCCCCCGTCATCGCAGCGAGGCTGTTGGTGAAACGGTGAATGTCGCAGACCACCCTAATGCACGTTACACTTTTGATCTATTTAAATAGTGTCACGCGACACTATTAGTCATTCCGGACGCTAAACATGCTTCTTCAATCACCCTGGACACCGCGCCTGGCGGAGATCGATGCGAGTGCAGCCGAGCGGCTGGTACGGGCACTGGCCGACGACATCATCGAGGGATCACTGAAGGGCGGCGACCGCCTGCCTGCCCATCGCGATCTCGCCTGGCAGCTGGGGGTTGGCCTGGGCACGGTGACGAAGGCCTATGCAGCCCTCGAACGGCGTGGCCTGGTGCGCAGCGTCAAGGGCCGGGGCATGTTCGTGGCGATCCGCCAGGCCCATGAGGACCGGGAGATCGATCTTTCCTCCAATGTGCCGCCGGCCATGCTGTCGGCACGCCTGCTGGCACGGACCCTGGCCGGCGTCGCGCGGCAGATCGATGCCGATCATCTCAATCTCTACTCGCCACCCGCCGGACACCTGGAGCATCGGCGCCTGCTGGCGCGCTGGCTTGAAACACTCGGGGTCACGGTCGACCCGGCGAATCTGGCGCTGACCAGCAATGCCCGCCAGGCCATTGCGCTGGCTTTCGATCTCGCCTGCGGCCCCCATGGCGTGATCCTCACCGAGCGCGTCACCTATCCCGGCGCAATCGCGCTGGCGCGGCGCAAGGGCTATCGGATGCAGGGCGTCGCGATCGACGCGGAAGGGATGCTGCCGGAGGCGCTCGCGGAGGCTCTGCAAGGCCTTGCTTCCACCGGCAACAGAGTGGTCTACCTCACTCCGACGCTGCACAACCCGACCACGGCAACCATGGGTGTGGCGCGCCGGCAGGCGATCGTCGAGGTCTGTCGCAGGGCGGGCGCCTGGATTATCGAGGATGGCGTCTATGCCCTGGGGTCACCCGTGGCGCCAACGCTTGCTGCGTTGGCTCCCGAGCGCGTCTTCCACGTCAACGGGCTGTCCAAGTCCATCGGCCCCGGACTCAGGATCGGTATGCTCACGCTGCCGGCGGAAATGACTGCCGCGGCGCAGGAACTCCTGCAGGACATCCCGATGGCGCCGTCGCCGCTGTCCTGTGCCGTGGTGGAGGAGTGGCTATCCAGCGGCGTCATCGCATCCATTCCGCAGGACCTGCGCCATGAGGCACGCCGCCGGTCGAGCCTGGCGGTTTCGCTGCTCGGCGCGGTCGGGCTCATTGCGCATCCGGATGCCTATCACCTCTGGCTGCCGATGCCGCGCGCCGCTGCCGATCGCCTGGCGGCAGCGGCCGCTGCGGTGGGCATCAGGGTGACGCCGCCCGAATCGGTCATGGTCGGCCGCAGCGACCCGGAGTCAGGCATTCGCCTTTGTCTGGGGGGGCCGTCCCTCGAAGACCTGACGCAAGGACTGACGCTTCTGGCCCGGCTGATGACGAGCCCCGCCGTCTCGCCCGCCTGAAGCCCGGACGGCGGGTTTCACCCGCGCAACAAATGCACCGCCAGCCCCGCCAGCGCGCAGGCGACCAGCACCTGGATCACGCCGCGCTTGAAGCGGAACAGCGCCACCGCCGCCGCGATGGCGATCAGGGCCGAGGGCCAGTCGAAGCCGCCGCCGAAGCCGTTCGGCCAGAGCACGTGATAGCCGAAGAACAGCGCCAGGTTGAGGATCACACCGACCACGGCGGCGGTGATGCCGGTCAGCGGCGCGGTGAATTTCAGTTCGTTGTGTGTCGACTCCACCAGCGGGCCGCCGGCGAGGATGAACAGGAAGGACGGCAGGAAGGTGAACCAGGTGACCAGGCTCGCGGCGATGGCGCCGGCGAGGAAGGGATGGTCCGCGCCGAACATCGGGTGCAGGTAGCCGCCGACGAAGCCGACGAAGGCCACCACCATGATCAGCGGCCCCGGCGTGGTTTCGCCCAGGGCCAGGCCGTCGATCATCTGCGTGGGCGACAGCCAGCCGTAATGACCGACCGCACCCTGGTAGACATAGGGCAGCACCGCATAGGCGCCGCCGAAGGTGAGCAGGGCGGCCTTGGTGAAGAACCAGCCCATCTGTGTCAGTGTTCCGTTCCAGCCGAATGAGGCCGCGAGCAGCCCCATGGGCAGCAGCCACAGCGCGGCGCCGACCAGCGCCAGGCGCAGCAGGTGGGACCAGCGGAAGCGCGCATGCTCGGGCGTGGGGGTGTGGTCGTCGATCAGCGCGGGGCCGTAGCTGGTCTTCGCCGCCCCGTGGCCGCCGCCGATGACGAACTTGTCCGGCAGCAGCCGCCCGCCGAAGTAACCCAGGACCGCCGCTGCCAGCACGATGACCGGGAAGGGCACGTTGAGGGCGAAGATGGCGACGAAGGAGGCCGCCGCGATGGCCCACAGCCAGGCGTTCTTCAGCGCCCGCGAGCCGATGCGGTGGGCCGCATGGACGACGATGGCAGTCACCGCAGGCTTGATGCCGTAGAAGATGCCCGCCACCACCGGCACCTCGCCGAAGGCGATGTAGATCCACGACAGGCCGATCAGGATGAACAGCGACGGCAGCACGAACAGACCCCCGGCGATCACGCCGCCCCAGGTCCGGTGCATCAGCCAGCCGATGTAGGTGGCGAGCTGCTGGGCCTCCGGCCCCGGCAGCACCATGCAGTAGTTCAGGGCGTGGAGGAAACGTCGCTCGCTGATCCAGCGGCGGCGCTCCACCAGCTCCTGGTGCATGATCGCGATCTGTCCCGCCGGGCCGCCGAAGCTGATGAAGCCCAGCTTCAGCCAGAACAGGAAGGCCTCGAACAGGCCGATGGCGGCCACGGCCTCGGGCGCCTTCCCGGCGGTGGGTACGGTGGAGTCAGTCATGGTTTTTCTCGTCGTTGGCGAAGGCGGTCAAAAGGCCGTTGAAGAGGCTGCCGGCTGCCTGCAGCAGTTGATCGTCATCGACGATGCTGTCGCGCAGGCCGGCCAGGACGCGCTCGATCCCCGAGGCTTCCGGCGGCTGGTTGCCACCGACATCCAGGTAGTGCACGACGGCGGCGATGCGCAGCAGGGCCGGGCTTTCCAGCTGGAAGCTGGCCAGCAGGGTCTCGAAGGTGACGCGCTGCCCGACATGGCTGAAGGCGGCGCCGTCGAAGTCGAAGCCCAGCGCGTCGGCCGGGCAGTCGTGAGGAGCATCGAGCCAGAGGATTTCTGCCGTGGGATCGATGAAGCGTCGAATCAGCCAGGCGCTGGCGAGGCGGTCGACCCAGGGACGCTTGCGCGTGGCCCAGCGGCGGCCCTGGAAGTCTGCGCGAGCCAGCGGCGCGATGGGGTCTTCATGGCTGCTAGGCTCGTCCGCGGAGAGGGCGCGGCTGATGGCGGTCTCCAGCGCCTGCAGGGCCGACTCGGTGAGCTGCCTGGCTTCACCGGGGAAAAAGTCGATGGCCGCCAGTTGGCCGAACGCCTTGCGCAACTTGCGGACGTGCCGCGCCGTTTGCAGGGCGTTTTCACCTGTCAGTTCGCCCAGGCAGTTGGCGATGTCCTCGCGCAGCCGGGCGTACTCCTCGCCGCGGTCGAACAGCGCCATGAAGCGCTCCTCGGGCTCGCGGATCGAAACCAGATAGGCCGTGCCATTGATGGCGAGCACCTCGCGCTCGATGGCTTCGAGGGCTTCGCGCCCGGCGGCGTGGTCGGGCAGCAGGTAGACGCCGTCGCGAAGCACTGCCGAGCCGCAGGCCTTGAGTGCTCGCCAGGCGCGCATGCGCTCGGTTGCGTTGGCAGTGGGGAGACCGAGCACCAGGAGGAGCCAAGTGTTCATGTAGAGTATTCAACTGATTTGGTTGATATCTCTACTATATTATGGCTTTGGCTGGACGGTAAGTAGGCGCGGCACCTGTTTCATCCTGCACCTGCCGCGCAACAGGGCAGACGCGCAGCCGGTCTAGCCGGCCGTGCGCCGCAGGACGACGTGCGTGGCCTTCTGCGAGGCGACGAATTCAACGCATTCATAGCCCAGCGCCCGTAAATCGAGCCCTTCGAGCAGCGACTCGCCCCGGCCGAGCAGCACCGGCGAGATGGCCATGTGCAGTTCGTCGATGAGGCCCTCGCGCAGGTACTGCCGGATCGTTTCCGCCCCGCCGCCGATGCGTACGTCCTTTTCGCCGGCGGCCTTGCGCGCACGGTCGAGCGCCTCGCGAATGCCCCCGGTGATGAAGTGGAAGGTGGTGCCGCCTTCCATCTCGATGGGAGGGCGCGGGTAGTGGGTCAGGACGAAGACCGGAACGTGATAGGGCGGGTTGTCGCCCCACCAGCCTTTCCAGTCGGTGTCCGCCCATTCCCCGCGAATGGGGCCGAACATGTTGCGTCCGAGAATCCAGGCGCCGACGTTGTGGAAGCCTCGGGCGGCGAAGTCGTCGTCGACGCCGGTGGTGCCGTCGTCGTTGCCGAACAGGGCCCGCTGGAAGGTGCGTGTCGGGACCAGCCACTGGTGCAGTTCCGTCCCGCCGATACCCAGTGGATTGTCGATGTCCTGATCAGGGCCGGCACCGTACCCGTCGAGCGAGACGGTGAAGCCTTCAACGCGAACCCGTGTCATGGTTTGCCTCCGTCTGGACGCTGGCGGCTGGTCGATGGGCGCCGGCGTTCGGTCATGTTCACTGATGGGACGGCTCGCGCGTCAGTGCTTCTACGGCGAGCCGTGTCGAGATCAGGACAATGTAGCGGACGGCATGGCGGGGTGCTGTGTTCGCACCGATGCCCGGTTGCGAGAGTGGGTGGGAGCAGGGCGCCGCTGCACTGTGCAAACGTAGCGGCACCCAGGGTGGACTAGAAGCGGTAGTTCAGGCTGGCTTCGAGGGTCCGGGGGGCGCCGGGGGTGATCAGGTCCACCGAGCCGTGCGCGGAGACGTAGTAGTCACGGTCGAAGACGTTCTTCAGGCGCAGCGCCATGTCCCAGTGCGGCACGCTGTAGAACAGGGCGGTATCGAAGGTGGTGTAGCTGGGCATCACCACGTTGTTGTCCAGCGAGGTGTAGCGGTCGTCGACGTAGTTGGCTCCGGCGGCGACGCGCCATTGCGGGTCGAGCGTCCGCACCAGCCAGAGGTTGGCGCTGTTGCGCGGTGTGAGCGACGGCACCTGGCCTTCGTTGGGAACGCCGTTGGTCTTGCTGTTGGACTTGGTGATTTCCGCGTCGAGGTAGGCATAACCGGCATAGACCTGCCAGTTGTCCGCCAATTGCCCGCTGATCGTGGCTTCGAAACCGTCGGTGCGTTGTTCGCCGGCCAGGATGGTCAGGTTCGGGTTCGCCGGGTCGGCAGTCTTCATGTTGGTGCGTTCCAGACGGAAGATCGCCGCGGTGATCGACAGGCGATTGTCCAGCAGGTCCCACTTGGTGCCGATCTCGTAGTTGGTGGTTTCCTCGGGTTCGAGGTTCTCGTTCGCCGGGCTGACCGCGAACACTTCGCCGGAGGGCTGATAGCTGCGGCTGACGGACACGTAGTAGGACTGGATCGGGTTCGGCTGGTAGACCAGGCCGGCGCGCGGGCTCCAGGTCTTGTCGGTGCGGTCGAGGTCGACGTTCTGCACGCGCTCGTCGTCATATTCCTGGCCGAAGATGTCGTAGCGCACGCCCAGCAATGCCTTCCACTGGTCATTCAGCGTGATCAGGTCCTGCACGTAGAGGCCAGTGGTGTTCTGCGAGTTGGAGCCCTTGGACGTCAGGTTGGCGGCGTGTTCCGGGACCGGAACCAGGCCATCGCCGAATACCGGGACCTGGGCCACGTTGTTCTGGCTGAACACGCGCTGGTGCTTGTCCTGGTAGCCCACTTCGACGCCGTACAGCAGGTTGTGCTCCATGCCTGCCAGTGCTTCGCGCTGCTTCAGCTCGGTCTGGTTGAACACGCCGTACTCGTCACGCGCCACGTTGCCGCGATTGAGCTTTACCAGCAGTTCGCCGTCCGGCGCGGTGACGAAACGGGTCGGGCTGCTGTCGGCCAGGGTGTTGTTGCGGTCCAGGTCGTAGCGGTAGAAGCGGGTGGTGTTGACCAGGCTGAGGTCGTCGTTGATCTGGTAGTTCAGCCCGGAGGTGAGCGAGAACACTTCGCTGCGGGCGTAGTCCTGGTCCGGATCGCCGGAGCCGAAGCGCTTGTCGCGGTCGACATCCACCGGGCGGTCGCCCAGGGCGGGGATGCCGAAGTCGATCAGCCGCTTGTCATACAGGTAGCTGGCGCCGAGGTTCAGTTCCAGGTCGTCGGAGAGCCGGAAGTAGGCCGAGGGCGCGAGCGCCTTGCGGTCGATGTAGCCATCGTCGCGATAGGTGTCGCTGTCCTCGAAGGCGCCCGTGACGCGATAGGCCTGGTTGGTCTGCGGGTCGGCCCAGCCGGTATCGAACTGCGTGCGACGCTCGCCCTCGCTGCCGACGCTCATGCCGATCTCGTGCTTGGGCGCGAAGCCCGGGGTCTTGGAGATGCTGTTGATCAGGCCGCCGGACGAGCCACGGCCATAGAGCACGGCGGCGGGGCCCTTGATGACCTCGACGCGCTCGATGTTGGATAGGTCGCGGAAATACAGGGCATCGTCCCGGATGCCGTCGATGTACATGTCGCCGATCGCGCTGAAGCCGCGGATGGTGACCTGGTCGCGTTGCCCGTCGCCATTGGAGAAGCCGACGCCGGGGACGTTCTTCAGCACGTCTTCCATGGACCGGGCGCCCTGGTCTTTGATCACGCTTTCCGGCACGACGTTGACGGTCTGGGGGATGTCGCGCAGGGGCGCGTCGATCTTCAACGCACTTTTGCTATCGCCGGGGTTGTAGCTTTCCTGATCGTAGGCGCTGGTGACGGAGGTCGCCGGGAGGGCCAGGGTGTCCTGGGATTCAGCGTAAGCGGTGGGGAAGACCAGCAGACCCAGCATCGAGAGGGATGCCGGGGCAACAGACTTTTTTGCCATGGGGTACGACTCGTTGTTTTTGTGAAATTTACAAATAGTAATTATTCGTAAATACGAATCGTAAGTAAATGATAGCATTTCGTTTTTATGGTGCCCCGTCTTCTAGACAAAGGGTGCAATGTTCTCCAGCGCGCGGCTGACATACAGCTCCTTCTCACCCACTGGCGCGGCATGGAACAGCACGCTTCTGGCAACCTCCACATCCGCCAGACGGGCAATGAACCAGGCCGCCAGGTATTGGGAGGAGAGGCAGCCACCCGCCGTCGCCACATTTCCCTTCGCGGTGAATGGCCGGTCGATGACCGCGATGCCCGCTTCCTCCACCCAGGGCTTGGTGACCAGGTCCGTGCAGGCGGGAACGCCGTCCAACTGCCCGAGCTTGGCCAGGATGAGCGTTCCCGAGCACTGTGCCCCCAGCAGTTGACGCGCAGGGTCGAACCGCAGCCGCGACATCAACTCCGGGGTCGCGACCAGGTCTCGGGTTCGGATTCCACTGCCGATCAGCACGGCGTCCGCCTGACACGCGTCCTCCAGGGAGGATTGCGCCTCCAGCACCAGCCCATTCATCGAGCGCACCGTTTTCTCCGGGCTCGCGATCGATACGTGCCAGTCCGGGCGCTTCACGCGATTGAGCAGGTTGAAGGTAATCAGCGAATCCAGTTCGTTGAATCCGTCGAGGGTCAGGATAGCGATGTGCATGGTGTTCTCCCGCGAGATCAGGGGGCGTGTAGCTGGAGTGCAGGCCAGCTATTCAGTGCAAGGTAATCCGTTGAGCATCGCGTCGATATCTCTCCGGCACCGCTTTGTATTCCATTGTGTCCGTGGGCGGCTCTGACATCCGGGGACATGGCAACAGCTCTTTTCGACACCCTGGAGATACCTCGACGGCCTTCAATAGGCCCCATCAGGACATCGTCGTACGCCACGGAGCACAACTCCTGGAGTGCCTTCGATCCTGTCCCGATTCCCCTTTTACGCTCGAGGATCAATGCCATGAAACAGCTGAAAACCTGCCTGACCGCCATCGCCTTTGTTCTTGCCGGTGCCGCCGTCCATGTGAATGCTGCCGAGAAAGGTTGCCCGGGCGGCAACCTCTGCTTCCAGCTGGCCCCCCTGGCCGGCAAGACTGAAGCACCGCAACTGGCCGAAGAGGGCTTCAGCCGAACTCCCCTGGGCATGCAGCAGAACCCGGCGGCGCCGGCTCAGCAGACCCTGGCCGCGGACGGCTCCGGCAAGACCCCGCTGGGCAAGCAGCTGATGGGCCAGCAGGTGTCCGACGCAGCCTGACGTGATAAGGAGAGGGGATGGATCGCCGTGGCGGCTTTCCATCCCGCAACCCGGCTAAGCACGTGCCAGCCCGCTACGTTCCCAGCTCCGGCACGGGGCCAACCGCCAGCGGCAGCCCCGCGTCTGTTGCGGGCTTAGGCCGTATAGCGGCTCGCCGGAACGCTCGACGACAGGTTCGGCATCAGCTTCTGCCGCGCGGCTTCATAGGCTGCCAGGTCGGCGATATCCGGCAGCGCCGGGATGGTGGCGAACTCGCCCAGGTCGAGCCCGACCAGCGCCGCGTCCACCATGTCTTCCGCCTTCATGACGATGGCGCTGGGCAACTGCTCCACGGGTTTGCCGGAAGCCGCCCAGAAATCGGTGGCCGTCGCACCGGGAAGGACCACCTGGACCCGCACGTTGTGGTCCTTGAGCTCGCTGTGCAGCGACTGGCTGAGCGCGAGTACGAAGGCCTTGGAGGCGCCGTAGACGCCATTCAGGACTTCCGGGGCGATGGCAACGATGGAGGCGATATTGATCAGGGTGCCGCCGCCGCGTGCGACGAAGCCCGGAATGGTCGCGTAGGTCAGGCGGGTCACGGCGTTCACGTTGAGGGTGATCAGGTCGTCCAGTTTGTCGATGTTCGATTCGAGCAGCGGGCGGGTGGCGCCGATGCCGGCGTTGTTGACCAGCAGGGTGATGCTGGCATCCGTCCGCAGGATCTCCTCCACTCGCGCCAGGTCCGCCTTGTCGCCCAGGTCGGCAACCACGACCTCGACGGAGCGTCCCGTCTCGTCGGTCAGGCGCCTGGCCAGGGCATTGAGCAATGTCGCGTTGCGGGCTACCAGAATCAGGTCGTAACCGCGGCGGCTGAGGCGGTCGGCGTAGATCGCGCCGATGCCGGAGGAAGCGCCGGTAATGAGTGCGGTACCCAGTTTCTTCGTCATGGCTGTCTCCAGTGGGAGGGGTGGTTGTGCTCCCTGTCTGGAAAACATCCTATTGCTTGTTGGGTTGTCCTGAATGACATATAAGACACTTTTCAGGACATGGTGAATTCCCTATGCACAGCATCGGTTTCGTCATCTTCCCTGGCTTCCAGGTCATGGGGCTCACGGCCATCACCGCGTTCGAGATCGCCAACCTGACCCTTGGCAAACCGGCCTATGACGTCATGTTGCTGTCGGAGGAGGGCGGGCTGGTGCCTTCCTCGGCGGGCTTCCGCGTTGAAACCGAAGCCTTCGGCGGCCGCACCTTCGATACCGTGATGTTCGGCTCCGGTACCCGCATCCTGCCGGTCTCTCCGGGGCTCGCCAGCTTCGTGCGGCAGTCGATGGAGTCGGCACGAAGAGTCGCCGCACCTTGCGTCGGGGCCTTCGTCCTGGCCGAAAGCGGAGTGCTCGATGGCCGGCGGGCAACGACGCACTGGCTCTACGCGAAGGAACTGCAGGAGCGGTTTCCCGGCGTGAAAGTCGAGTCCGACCGGATCTACATCATCGACGGCCCGGTGTGGACCTCCGCCGGCATGACCGCCAGCATCGACCTGGCGCTGGCCATGATCGAGAAGGACCACGGCCTCGAAACGGCCCGCACCGTCGCCCGCAAGCTGGTGGTCTATCACCGCCGTGCGGGCGGCCAGTCGCAGTTCTCGGTGCTGCTGGAGCTCGAACCGAAGTCCGATCGCATCCAGCAGGCGCTGGACTACGCCCGGCGCAACCTGAGGAACACCCTTAGCGTGGAGGAGCTGGCGGAAGTCTCCCACCTGAGTCCGCGCCAGTTCAGCCGGGCATTCAGCGCGGAGACCGGCCAGTCGCCGGCCAAGGCGGTGGAGCACCTGCGGGTCGAGGCGGCGCGAATGCTGCTTGAAGACAGCGGGCATCCCGTCGAAGTCATTGCCAGGGAGACGGGCTTCGTCGACCGCGAGCGGATGCGGCGCGCATTCCTGCGCACCATCGGGCAGACGCCGCAATCGGTTCGGCGAAGTGGAATGCCAGCGGCCCGATGAGTGGCGGGTGAGGCCTTTCACTTGAGCCGCGACGGCGGCAAACGACCCAAAGCTGCCGTTTAGACTGGAGGAAATAAATCTGTCCCCTGTTGGGGGCAAAACCCATCAAGTTGGCTCCAGCGACGACGCTGCGCCCCCTGGGCTTGGAGATCCCAATTTCAAACCGGATTCGAAGTACGCACCGATATATGGGCGCTTAGACGGAACTGGTTTCCTGAGTAGTGACTCAGAGCTGCAATTTTCCCTGCACTAAAGCGCGCAGGCGCTGCCGAGCACTGGCCGGGCTGTTGCCGAGATCGGCGAGCGGGATGTCGCGCAACGCGCTCGCTAAGTCCTGCGCCGCCTCGCCGGTCACTGCCAGCGGGCAGTCGATAGCCAGTTGCAGGCGCTCCAGGCGTTTGAGCCCTTCGCTGGTTAGCGCGACATGGGCCAAAAGCACCAGGGCAGCCGGTTGCATCGCTTGGCAGAGCAGTGGCAATTCCTCCAGTGGCGCGCCCGGTGAAAGGGTTCGAACCTGGACTCCATCGTCGCTGAGCAGAAGTCCCGTTGCCAGCAACTCGAACTCCCGAAGGTTTCCCGTGGCGTCCGAGAGCAGGACACAGGCTTCGCTGGGACGGCTCATCTGCAGGCGCATGAGGACGCGGGCGCGCAGGAAGGCATCGAGAAACAGCCACTGGCTGCGCGCGCCAAAGGCATTGAGGGTCAGGAGGGAGCGCCACAGTGGCAGGAGGATATCCTCCAGCAGGGTGAGGAGCGGATAGAGGCTGTAGGCCTGGCCGTAGAGATGATCGAGTGCGTCCAAGTCGTATGCCGCGCTGGCCCGCTCGAACGCTTCGCGCCATTGCTGCAGTTCGTCGCCGGCCTGCTCCGGTTCCTGATGCTTGGATTTGGCGAGGAGTTCGCCGATCTTGCCGACCGCCATACCCCGGCCGGACCAGAGCAGGATGTCCTGGATGGTCTGCAGATCGCTGCGAGTATAAAGGCGGTGGCCTCCCTCGGTGCGTATCGGATTCACCAGGCCGTAGCGTCGCTCCCAGGCGCGCAGGGTCACCGGATTGACGCCGGTGAGGCGCACGATCTCACGCATGGGCAGCAGGTCGGAGTCGAGAATGTCGTTCATGGCGCGGCCAGGGGAGGCGAAGATGCGCAGATTGTAAACCAGCGCCGGCGCTCATGGCCGCGCTGGGCATCGCGAAGCGCGCCGACTACCCTAGGCGGATGATTCCAAACCGGACGGGAACGCCGCCATGATCAACGCCAAGCTGCTGCAATTGATGGTCGAAGCCTCCAACGACGGTGTCGTGGTGGCCGAGCAGGAGGGCGATGACAGCATCCTGATCTACGCCAATCGCGCCTTCGAGCGCCTGACCGGCTATGCCGTGGATGACATTCTCTACCGCGATTGCCGGTTCCTCCAGGGCGCCGAGCGTCAGCAACCAGGGCTGGCGGCCATCCGCGAAGCCATACGCAGCGGCCAGCCCTGCCGCGAGGTGCTGCGCAACTTCCGCAAGGATGGCACGCCGTTCTGGAACGAACTCTCCATCACGCCGGTGCGCAACGAGGCGGATCACCTGACCTATTTCATCGGCATCCAGCGCGATGTCAGTACCGAGATGGCGGCGCTGGAGCGAGTCAGACAACTGGAGGCGGAGGTGGCTGAGCTCAAGCGTCAATTGGCTCTCGCCGATCCGGGAAGGAGCAATTCCTCACCCCAATAGCTGTACAATTTTTCTTGATTTGTACAATTTTTCCCGTAGGCTTCGACTATACCTGTACAGAATCTTATGTTTGTACAGAAATTGTCGGAGCCTCCCATGTCTTCGTTCCTGCAGTCCTTCGCCGAACGTTTCGCCACCCTCGATGCCTCGAACCTGCACCGGCTGGATGAGCTCTATGGCCAGGATGTGCACTTCCAGGACCCGCTGCACCAGGTGCAAGGGCTCGCCGAGCTTCGGCGCTACTACGAGTCGCTTTACGTCAATGTTCGTGAGCTGCGCTACGACTGCCATGGTTTTGACCAGGTCGCGCAGGGCAACGGATACCTGCGCTGGACTTTGCACTTTCGCCACGCGAGGCTGGCCGGCGGCCGACTGATCTCACTCGATGGTTGCAGCGCCCTGCGATGGAGCGCGCGGGTCGATTACCACCGGGACTATTTCGACGCTGGAGCGCTGCTTTACGAACATCTGCCGGTATTGGGCAGCGTCATCGGCTGGCTCAAGCGGAGGCTGGCATGAGCCGCGTCTGGCTGACCGGGGCCAGCAGCGGCATGGGCGCTGCCGTGGCTGATCGGTTGCTCGCGGACGGTCACCATCTGGCGGTGACGGCGCGTCGGGTGGAATCGCTCGAGGCCCTGGCGCAGCGCTATCCGGGGCAGGTGCTGAGAGTCGCCGCGGATATCGCAGACGCGGACCAGGTCTGCGCGGCAGCCCGCTCCATCGAGCAGGCGTGGGGCGGTCTGGATCGCGTCATCTTCAATGCCGGAACCTGCGAATACCTGGAGCCTGGACTCTTCAGCGCCGCCGTGGTGCAGCGCGTTGTCACGACCAATCTCGTCGGGACGGCGAATTGCATCGAGGCCGCGTTGCCTTTGCTTCGCAACGGCCAGCGCCCGCATCTGGTGGTCATCGGCAGTGCGGTGACCTGGCTGGCCCTGCCGCGCGCCGGTGCCTACGGTGCCTCCAAGGCGGGCTTGCGGTACCTGGTGGAGTCGTTGCGGATCGATCTGGCGGAGGAGGGTATCGACCTCACCCTGGTCAGCCCTGGGTTCGTCGACACACCGCTGACTCGGCGCAATGACTTTCCGATGCCGATGCTGTGGCCAGCCCGGCGCGCCGCCGAACATATCGTCGCGCGGCTGGATTCCCGCCCTCTGGAGATCGCCTTCCCGTTTGCCTTCGTTCTGGCGCTGAAGCTGTCAGGCATGCTGCCGGCACGCTGGCGCCTTGGCCTGGGTCGGCGGCTGGCGCGCCCGCAGGAGGATGTCTGAGCCATGCGCATCGCGATCATCGGCAGCGGCATCTCCGGGCTGACCTGTGCCTACCTGCTGGCCCGTCGGCATGAGGTGACCGTCTTCGAGGCCTCCGACTGGATCGGCGGGCATACCCATACCGTCGACGTCGACTGGCAGGGGCGGCGCTACGCCGTGGACACCGGGTTCATTGTCTACAACGACTGGACCTATCCGCGTTTCATTCAGCTGATGGAGCACCTGGGCGTCGCCTCGCGGCCTACGCAGATGAGCTTCTCGGTGCACGATCCGGCCAGCGGGCTGGAGTACAACGGCCATGACCTGAACACGCTGTTCGCCCAGCGGCGCAATCTGCTGTCTCCGGGCTTCTGGGGAATGCTGCGGGACATCCTGCGATTCAATCGTACGGCCCTCGAGGATCTGGCCCAGCAGCGCATTCCGGCATCCTTGACGCTGGGCCGCTATCTGCGCGCCGGTGGCTACGGCGCTCGCTTCATCGACCATTACATCGTACCCATGGGCGCAGCCATCTGGTCGATGCCGCGGGAGCGCATGCTGGATTTCCCGCTGCAGTTCTTCCTGCGCTTCTTCGCCAATCACGGTCTGCTTTCCGTCAGCGATCGGCCTCAGTGGCGGGTGGTGGCGGGTGGTTCACGGAGCTACGTGGCCCCCCTGAGCGCGAGTTTTCGCCAGGGCATACGGTTGTCTTGCCCGGTGCGACGGGTCAGGCGGGACTGGCAGGGCGTGGAGGTGCTCAGTGCCGCCGGCTGCGAACGCTTCGACAAGGTGGTATTCGCCTGTCACAGCGACCAGGCCCTGGGCCTGCTGGATTCCCCTGCGCCGCAGGAGCGAGAGGTCCTCGGCGCGCTGACTTACGCCAGCAACGAGGTCGTCCTGCACACCGACACGCGCCTGCTACCCGGACGAAGTCGTGCATGGGCGAGCTGGAACTACCGGCTCGGCGGACCGACGCAGGCGCCGGCCGCGTTGACCTACAACATGAACATTCTGCAGGGCATCGAGGCGCCGGTGACCTTCTGCGTCAGTCTCAACCAGAGTGAGCAGATCGATCCCGCCAAGGTGCTGGCGCGCTTCGACTATGCACATCCCCAGTTCAGTCTGGCGGGCGTGGCGGCACAGCTCCGCCGCGCCGAGTTGCAGGGGCGTCAACACAGCTACTTCTGCGGTGCCTACTGGGGCAACGGCTTCCACGAGGACGGCGTGGTCAGCGCATTGGAAGTGGCCGATCACTTCGGAGAGCGGCTGTGAACAGCAGCCTCTGCCGTGGCTGGGTCAGCCATCGGCGGCTGCTGCCGCGGCTGCATGCCTTTCGCTATCCGGTCGGCATGGTCCTGCTGGACCTTGCGGAACAGCAGCAGTTGCTGCAGCTTTCGCCACTGCTGCGCGCTACCCGGTTCGCGCCGCTGAGCTGGGTTGAGCGCGACTATCTGCCGGCATGGACGCGCCAGGGGCTGCCGCTGGTGGAGGCGGTACGTCGCCTGCTGCGTGAGGCCCTGGGCGAGGCGCCCGCGGGGCGAATCGAACTGCTGACCCAACTGCGCAGTTGGGGGCTGTGGTTCAACCCGGTCAGCTTTTATTTCTGCCATGACGCCGATGGCCGCCTGGCCGCCATTCTTTGCGAGGTGCGCAACACGCCCTGGCGGGAGCGCTTTCACTATGTGTTTCCGGTGACGCCTGGCGCATTGCGGGAGTTCGCAGTGGCGAAAGCGTTTCACGTTTCTCCCTTCCTGCCCCGGCACATGCAATACCGCATGCGTTTCCTGATCGAGGAGTCGCGCCTGCACGTGCACATGGAGAACTGGCGTGAGGAGCAGTTGATATTCCAGGCCAGCCTCGACCTGCAGCGGCAGACGCTGGACGCTCCTGCGCTACGCCGCCATCTGCTGGCGTTCCCCTGGATGAGCCTGCGCACCGCCACCGCCATCTACTGGCAGGCCCTGCGCCTGCTGCTCAAACGCATTCCCCTGCACGACCACCAGGCAAGCGACGATCACCTGAGTGTCGGGCACATCGCACAGAAGGAGTCCGACCATGACCGAACCCACCCTGAGCGCCAGTAAGACCGGGGCTGCAGCCCCGCTGGCGGGAAGCCTGCTGCGCCAGGCCGTCGTGGGGCGGCTGCGGCTGTTGCGCCAGGGCTGGTTGCAGGTGCGTCAGGGGGAAAGCGTGATGGTTTTCGGTGACCGGCTCAGCCCGTTGCGCGCGGTGATCGAGGTGCGGGACGAGGCGGTGTGGGGCATGGTCGCCTGCAACGGTTCGATCGGCGCGGGCGAGGCCTACATCCAGGGCTACTGGAGCAGCCCGGACCTGGCGGCGGTGACCCGCCTGTTCGTTGCCAACCTGGACGCGCTCGATGCGCTGGAGGGCGGGCTGGCCAGGCTGGGGCGCCCGGCGCTCAAACTGTTGCACTGGCTGAACCGAAACAGCCGGCGCGGTTCGCAGCGCAACATCATGGCCCATTACGATCTGGGCAACGACCTGTTCGAGCGCCTGCTCGATCCTACCTTGATGTACTCCTCGGCGATCTTCTCAAGCCCCGAGCAGAGCCTCGAACAGGCACAACTGCAGAAGCTCGATGTCATCTGCCGCAAGCTGGACCTGCGGCCGGAGGACCACCTGCTGGAAATAGGCACCGGTTGGGGCAGCCTGGCGCTCTACGCGGCAACGCATTATGGCTGTCGCGTGACGACGACGACGCTCTCCCGCGAACAGTACGCCTGTGCCGAGCGACGCATCCGTGATTGTGGTCTGGAGGGCCGCGTCACGCTGCTGCTTGAGGACTATCGCGACCTGCGCGGGCGCTTCGACAAGCTGGTCTCCATCGAAATGATCGAGGCCGTCGGCCATCGCTATCTGCCCGAGTACTTCCGTTGCTGCGCGGCGCTGCTCAAGGACGACGGACTGATGCTGCTGCAGGCCATCACCATTCGCGACCAGCGCTACGAGCAGGCCTGTCGCTCGGTCGACTTCATCCAGCGCTACATCTTCCCCGGCGGCGCGCTGCCATCGATCACCGTACTGTTGCAGACCGCCACCCGCCACACGCGTCTCAACCTCGTGCAGCTCGAAGACTTCGCCACCGACTATGCCCGCACGCTGCGGCATTGGCGCGAGAACTTGCGCCAGTCGCGCGCAGAGCTGCTGGAGCTCGGTTATGACGAGCACTTTCAGCGCCTGTGGGAGTTCTACCTGTGCTACTGCCAGGGTGGCTTCGAGGAGCGCGCCATCGGCGTGGCGCACCTGCTCTGGGCCGGGCCGGCCGCACGCAAGGCGGTCCTGGTGGATCACCTGGAAGCCTGATGTCCCGCCGCGGTTGGCTGATTGGCAATGCGCTGTGGCTGCAGCTGGGGTGGTGGGGATGCGTGCTGGGTGCGCAATACATTGCCTGGCTTGTGGCGGTGGCGGCCGGCCTGATCGTGCATCTCTGGCTGTGTCGGCAAAGGGCAGGGGAGTGCCAGGCAATTCTCAGTGTTGGCGCGGCGGGCTGTGTGCTGGATGTGCTGTTGGGTGTGCTTGGCCTGTTCGATTTTCACGGCGAAATCCTGCCGGCATGGCTGGCCTTGCTCTGGTTGGTGTTCGCCAGCGGCCTACGGCACTGCCTCGCTTGGGCCGCGACCCCAACATGGCGGGGAAGCCTGTTGGGTGCAGCGGGTGGGCCGCTGGCCTACTGCGGCGGCGCAGCGCTGACCGGCGTCGGCCTGCCCTGGGGCGCCGGCGCCACAGCCGGGGTATTGGCGCTGGTCTGGGCCGCCTGGTTACCCTTGATGCTGAAGCTGGCGCTTCGCGGGTGAACGCCGGCAGCGCTCGGAACAATAACGGACTTCATTCCAGCATCTTGCCCAGCGTCGCCGCCAGATGAAGGGGCGGCCGCAGACCGCGCAGGTCTTTTCCGGCAGGTGGGCTTTCTTCATAGCGGCAACCCCGCGTCCAGGCGTCCCAGCAGCGCCTCGCCGCGTTGCCAGAGGGCGAGGCAGCGTTCTTCGCCCATGCGCTGCAGGTTCCGGTAGGGCATGGCCAGGCGAGGGTTGCGGCCGAGCTGGTCGCGGTGGCGCATGAGGAAGTGCCAGTAGAGCGCGTTGAATGGGCAGGCGTCGTCTTCCGTGGCATGGTCCACTCGGTAGCGGCAGGCGCCACAGTGATCGGACATCCGCTGGATGTAGCGGCCGCTTGCGCAGTAGGGTTTCGACCCGAGGTAGCCCCCGTCGGCGTGCATCACCATGCCCAGCGTGTTGGGCAGCTCGACCCAGTCGAAGGCGTCCAGGTAGACCGCCAGGTACCAGTCGCAGATGGCCGCCGGCGCGATGCCCGCCAGCAGGGCGAAGTTGCCGGTGACCATCAGCCGCTGGATGTGGTGTGCGTAACCCAGCTCCAGGGTCTGGCCGATCGCCTGGGCCATGCAGCGCATGTCCGTTTTGCCGCTCCAGTAGAATTCGGGCAGCGGCCGGCGATTGCCGAAGCCGTTGAGCTGCGCATAATCCGGCATGCGCAGCCAGTAGATGCCACGGACGTATTCGCGCCAGCCGATCAGCTGGCGGATGAAGCCCTCCGCCGCGTTGAGCGGGGCCAGCCCCTGGCGATAGGCGTCCTCGACGTCCGCCGCCAGTTGGCGAACGTCGAGCAGACCGATGTTCAGCGCGGCGCTGATGCGCGCATGGAAGAGGTAGGGCTCGCCCTCGGCCATGGCGTCCTGATAGTCGCCGAACGCTGGCAGGGCGAACGCCAGGAAGTGCTGCCAGAGTTCCCGGGCCTGCCCGTGCGTTACCGGATAGTCGAAGCGGTCGAGGCGACCGTAATGGCTGCTGAACCGTTCGGCTACTAGTGTCATCACTTCGCGGGTAATGGCGTCCAGGCCGAAGCGCGCCGCGAACGGCCCCGCCATGCCGCGGGGGAGTGGCTTGCGGTTGTCGGCGTCGAGGTTCCAGCTTCCGCCCACGGGATGGCCATCGGGCGCCATCAGCAGGCCGGTGCGCCGGCGCATCTCATGGTAGAAGTGCTCCATGCGCAGCGACCGGCGATTGCCCGCCCAGCGGGCGAATTCGGCCCGGGAGCAGAGAAAGCGGCGATCTTCGTGCCAGGCTAGCGGCACCCCGCACCGGCGCAGCGCCTGCTCCAGGCGCCACTCGCCGCATTCGGTGAAATGCACGGCCGGTTCACCCAGGGCGGCGTGCCAGCGAAGCACTTCGCCGGCGATGCTGCCGCTGTTGTCGGCATCGTCCAGCTGGGTGTAGATCACTCGCCAGCCGCGTTCCCGCAATGCCTGGGCGAAGTGGCGCATGGCGCTGAAGATGATCACGATCTTCTGCGGGTGATGGGGCACGTAGCGTGCCTCCTCATTCACCTCCGCCATGAGGATCGCGTCCAGGGCCGGATCCAGGGCATCGAACAGCGACAGATCGAAGCTGAGCTGGTCGCCCAGCAGCAGCCCCAACCGCCGAACCTTGAGTGTCACGGCGAGGGCTCCAGGGAGAGCGGGATGCGCAGGGGCTGCACGCTCGCTTCACGGACGGCGCCCATCTCGTCATGGGCGCAGTGCTGGATCAGCTCGCAGGGTAGCGGCCCAAGCGCGGCCAGCAGGGTACGGGCCTGGCGGGTGGAGCGCAGATGCAGCACCTGCCCGCTCTCGTCGCAGAGCAGTTTCAGGCCGTTGGCCTGGCGCACCTGGACGATGTAGAAGCCGCCTTCCAGGGAGACGACTTCAAGGCCGTCGATCAGGCCGGCCGACGCGGCCTCATGGAGTTCCTGCAGCGTCATTCGAGGCTCCCCGGTGCGCCGGCCCGACGGCGGAAGAACAGCGTCACCTGGCCAAGCTCGAAGCCCAACTTGCTCATGCTCGAGCGATTGATCAGCGTGTCTTCGTCCATGAGGTACATCCAGTCGTCGAAGCTCACTTCCCAGGTCCGGCCATCCACGTCCAGGTTCAGGCGATAGCGCCAGCGCAAGGCATTGCCGGCGACCTGCCCGGACGCCTCGCCGACGACATCGGCGGCGCGCCCACGCCAGCGCCCCTGTCCTTCCGGCGTCAAGGTCCAGACCCGCTGCTGGCGGGTGCCATCGCTATACAGGAAGCGCTCGTCGAGGATCAGCCGCTCGCCCTCGCGGCGGCTGGTGATATCCACCTTGAAACGCTTGACGACTTCGCCCGACGGCTTCTGGAAAATGCCCCAGGCCAGCACCGGGCCGGAGAAGAATGCCGGCAGGTCCAGCGCAGGGCGCTGCGCGTCATATCTCTCGATCCCGACGTTGCCGCAACTGCCCAGCAGGAGGCAGCACGAAAGCAGGAGCCAGCGGAAGTTCAGCTTCATGGTTCGTCCACTCCGTTCGAGCCCAGCAACTCCCGGCGCAGTTCGGGATTGCGTGTACGTCGGTCCAGCCAGATCGAAAAGAACGCCCGGGCGAATGCGTTATCCGTCACTGCGTACCGAAACCTTCCGTCGACGTAGAACCGGCAGCCTTGTCCAGGCAGGTAGATACCGGTGATCCTCTGCCCGGCGCGCACATCGACGAAGGCCTTGCGCATTTCGCCGGCCCAGCGGGTCAGCAAGCCCTCGTCATGGGTACCCAGGCGGCGCATTTCATCGATGCTGCTTTGCACTAGCGTGTCCCGCGAGAGTGCTCGTCGATAGGCCAGTTCCAGCGCGAAGGAGTGTTCCCATCCGGCCGGCCTGGCCGTGCTCCAGAGGCTCGCCTGGTAGACCGAAACGCCGTACCAGGTGAACTGCCCTTGGCCGATCTGCACGGCGCCCGGCAGGTCCTGCTGCCAATCCGCGCATCCAGGCGCGCTCCAGAAGCCGCAACACAGCGACATGCTCAGGCCAACGGCACGAGGGAGAAGTGACAGGCGCATCGGGACTCGCTCATCGTCTGTTCACATAATAGTTGTACATAATTTTATAAATGTACAGATTTTGCGATGAGGCGATCCTGCTTCGCAGGCCCGTGATTCCTCCTGCGTGGAGCCTGGCAGTAGGTGGTACTTGGCTGCGGGATTCACCTGGATCGCTTCATCTGAGGCGAACCGGCGTCCGGGTATGAATTGCACCTGGGCTTTTTTCAGTGGTGTCAGTCGTGCCCTGACAACGCCTGCCTATCCAGCTTGATCCGCGGTGGTCGACTCTGGACGATTCCCGGCGCTGTTGAGAGGCTGCTATCAGCGTCCACTCTCGGGCGCGTGAGCTGACAGCGGCCACTTCGTCGAGTAGCCGCTCCGATACGGGCGTCGAGCCTTATTTTCCGGCTTGCCGTGCGATCAGTTCTGCCAACGCTTCGCTGATGGGTTGGGAGTTGGCCTCCAGGACCATCAGATGGCGCCGGACGGCTTCTGAGGTCTCGGATGACCCGCTGGCCTCTGCCCAGGCTGCAAGCTCCCGGATGGCGGCGCTGGTGGCATTGATGTTCTGGTTTATGCGGCAGACAAGCGAGGGGAGGGGGGCGGTGTTCATGATGACCTCCGCAGAGAGACTTCAGAGCACTCGGAAGCAAGAAAGGCCGTACCCCATCGATACGGCCTTGTGCCCCGTGGCTGCTGCTCTCCAAACCACAGGGCAGGAAAAATTTACCAAAAACGGATGCGGATTCAAGCCCCTGTCAGGCGCCCTGGATTTGCCCGCTTGTCCGTGCCGAAAGCGGTTTCCAAGGACGGCATCGGATCGATTGCCTGATACCTGGAAAAAGACAGATTGATAAATTCCATGCATCAATGGATGCAAACATAGCACTTATCGTTTCAAATTGTGTCAAGCAGAATCCAGTGACCCAAAGCGCCAACAAGCCTAAATAAGATCGCTGGAGAAACTACCTATGCATGCCTCCCTCAAACAGGGCCCGTCTTCCACACGATCCAAGGCGGGTGCCGTGTTTCGTGTCACCTCGGGCAACTTTCTTGAGCAGTTCGACTTCTTTCTCTTCGGCTTTTACGCCACGCAGATAGCTGCCGTTTTCTTCCCCGCTTCGAGTGAATTTGCTTCGCTGATGATGACCTTCGCGGTGTTTGGCGCAGGCTTTCTGATGCGTCCGCTGGGGGCGGTGATTCTCGGGGCTTACATTGATGACGTCGGCCGCCGGAAGGGGCTGATCGTCACCCTTGCGATCATGGCCAGTGGCACCTTGCTGATCGTTCTGGTGCCGGGCTATTCCAGCATCGGCTTATGGGCGCCCTTGCTCGTGCTCGTCGGGCGACTGCTCCAGGGTTTTTCAGCGGGCGCTGAACTGGGGGGCGTTTCGGTTTACCTGGCGGAGATGGCCACTGCCGGGCGGAAGGGCTTCTATACCAGTTGGCAATCCGCCAGCCAGCAAGTGGCAATCGTCGTTGCCGCAGCCTTGGGTTATGGGCTCAACCAAGCGATGCCGCCGGCGATGATCGCGGATTGGGGCTGGAGAATTCCCTTTGCCGTCGGCTGCCTGATCGTCCCGTTCATCTTCGTGCTTCGTCGCAGCCTCGAGGAAACCGAGGAGTTTGCCCGTCGTTCCCAGCGCCCAAGCATGAAGCAGGTATTTGCCACTCTGGGTGAGAACTGGCGCGTCGTCCTGGCGGGTCTGCTGATGGTGGCAATGACCACCACGGCGTTCTATCTGATCACTGTGTACGCGCCGACATTCGGCAAAACGGTACTCAACCTGAGTACAACCGATGCCTTGCTCGTCACGCTGCTGGTCGGGATCTCGAACTTTGTCTGGCTGCCCATCGGCGGGCACCTGAGCGATCGCTTCGGCCGCAAACCCGTGCTCATCGCCATGACCCTGCTGGCCATTTTCACGGCCTATCCTGCGCTGTCGTTCCTGGCCCAGGCTCCGAGCTTCGGCCACATGCTGCAGGTGCTGCTCTGGCTGTCGTTCATCTACGGCCTCTACAACGGGGCGATGATTCCGGCGCTCACCGAAATCATGCCCGTGGAAGTCCGGGTCGCTGGTTTCTCGCTGGCATACAGCCTGGCGACCGCCGTGTTTGGCGGGTTCACGCCCGCCATTTCCACCTGGTTGATCCATCTGAGCGGCGATAAAGGCGCCCCTGGCTACTGGATGACCTTCGCCGCCATCTGTGCGCTGTGCTCGACCCTGGTGCTCTACCGCAGAAGCGCTTCGCGTACCCCCATTCCTGTCTGATCGAGGAACGTCCTGAATGAAAGCACTGGCAAAGCACCTTGCCGTATTGACCATTGGTCTTTGTACGTTTGGCACTGCCGCACATGCGCAAGAGCTGGATGTCATGACCTCCGGCGGGTTCACCGCGGCCTTCCAGCGGCTGAGCCCGAAGTATGCGCAGGACAGCGGCGACACCATCCAGACCATTCTCGGTCCGTCCATGGGCAAGGCCCGTGAAGCGATCCCCAACCGTCTGGCGAGAGGGGAAAATGCCGATGTGGTGATCATGGTCGGCTACGCATTGGACGAGCTCATCAAGCAGGGCGTGGTGGATCCGGCTTCCAAGGTGGAACTGGCCGATTCGCGCATCGGCATGGTGGTCCGGCAGGGGGCGCCCAAGCCCCGGATCGATACGGAAGAGGCGTTCAGGAAAAGCCTGCTGGATGCCGGGTCGATTGCGTATTCGGACAGCGCCAGCGGGGTCTACATCAAGAACACATTGTTCAGGAAGCTTGGGCTGGAGCAGCAGGTTGGCCCCAAAGCGAAGATGATCGAGCGGATTCCGGTCGCTTCGGTCGTTGCCTCGGGCCAATACGAAGTCGGATTCCAGCAGGTCGCCGAGCTGCTGCCCGTCCCCGGGGTGACCTTCGTCGGCAAGATTCCTGAAAGCCTGCAATCGGTCACCCGCTACTCCGCCGGCGTACCCCGCAATGCGAAACACCCGCAGCAGGCGAAGGCGCTGTTGTCCTACCTGTCGTCCGCGGCTGCGCAACCCGTCGTGCAATCCACGGGTCTGGACTCAGTCCCCAGGTGATTTCACCGGCGTATTCCGGACCAGCCGTTCAAGCTCCAGCGCAGCGGGCGTCAGCGTGCGTCCGCGGCGCTTGATCAGACCGACGTTGCGTACGACCGCAGGCTCCTCCAGGGGAACCGCCTTGAGTATGGGGTGGCTGGTGCGAGGCATGGCGATGGAGGGCACGGCCGCCACACCCAGGCCGGCTTCCACCAGCCCTATCGCGGTGGTGACATGTCGCGTTTCGCAGATGCTGTGTCTGGCTGGGGACAGGCGCTTCAAGGCCTGACTCAGGATGAGGCGGTTGCCCGATGTCTTGTCCAGCGAGATGTAGTCATGCTCATACATTTCGGACCAGGTCACCGCGTGTCGATTCGCCAGGGGATGATCGCGTCGGCAGGCCATCACGTAGCGCTCTTCGAGCAGCAGGTCGAAGCTCACTTCCGGGCTCAGGTTTCCGCTGAAGGTGACGCCAAAGTCCGCTTCGCCGCTGGCGACGGCAACATTCACCTCATGTGCGCTGGAGTCCACCACCATGATCTTGATGCGTGGATACAGGCGATGGAATTCGCTGATGACATTGGGCATGAAGTAGTAGGCAGCCGATGGCACGCACGCGAGGGTGACGCGCTCCATCCTGCTGGAGGCGACATCCGCAATGCTCATCAGCGCATTGTCCAGCTGGTCGAGCACCCGCTCGACTTCCGGTACGAAGGCGCGGCCCACCGCCGTCAGGCTGACCTTTCGGGTCGTCCTGTCGAACAGCCGCACGTTCAAGGCGGATTCCAGCTTCTCGATGCGACGGCTGAGCGCCGGCTGGGTGATCTTCACCGCCTCGGCGGCCTTGCGAAAACTGCCGTTTTCAACAATGGCCCGGAACGCTTGAAGATCGTCTAGATCGAAGTTGATGCTCATCTGATCGGACGCGGATTGATGATCGGAAAGCATCAATAACACTTTCGGCCGCAGTCGGAAAAGCGCAACAGGGCCAGTGCCCGGCCCAGTCGCTTGCTTCGAGCCTGAACAGGACGCTGGTACTGCCTGTGGAGGGCAAGGTCGCACAAGGCTTGTCCGACTCCGGATGTTCGCCCGGAGCCATTAAAAAAAACGCCTCTCAGGCCCGGATTCCATCGTTTTTCAGAAGCGGAGCGCGTCCCTATAGTCCCCGCAGACCGATCCCGGATCGGTGTAGTCAACTCAGACGTGCGGGAACTGGACATGAACAAGAATGTAGATAACGAGTGCAGCAGCGGTGCCGGAATCGGCACCCGGGTGGTCTGGAGCGGCGAACAGGTCCAGCATCCGTACAATGCGACTCAGACCCCGATCGTGGTGAGCGCCGCCTATGGCTACCAGGACATCGACGCCTGGTACGACGTCGCCCTCGGTAAACTGCCCGGCTATATCTACAGCCGCATGAGCAACCCGACCGTCGCCACGCTGGAAGCCAAACTGTGCGAGCTGGAACAGTCGGAGTCGGCGGTCGCCTTCAGCAGCGGGATGGCCGCCATCAGCGCGGTGCTGCATACCTTCCTGTCCAGCGGCAAGCGCGTGGTCTCGACCCGCGACAGCTACGGCGGCACCAACAAGATCTTCGAGGAATTCCTGCCGCGCATGGGCGTGGACGTCTGCCTGTGCGACACCCTGGATACCGAAGCCATCGAGCGCGAGATCGCCGCCGGCTGCGATCTGCTCTATCTGGAAACCCCCACCAATCCGACGCTCAAGGTGCTCGACATCCGCCGCCTGGTCGCCGCGGCCAAGCAGGTCGGCGCCCTCGTGGTGGCCGACAACACCTTCGCCACCCCGCTGAACCAGAATCCGCTGGCGCTGGGTGTCGACGTGGTGGTACACAGCGCGACCAAGTTCCTCTCCGGGCACGGTGACGTCCTGGGCGGCGTGGTCTGCGGGGCGGAGTCGCTGCTGGCGCAGGTACGCCACTACCGGGAAATCAACGGAGCGGCACTGGACCCGTTTTCTGCCTACCTGATCATCCGCGGCATCAAGACCCTGGCCGTCAGGCTGCGTCAGCAGCAGGCCAGCGCGCAGGCACTGGCCGAGTACCTGTGCGCCGAACCGCTGGTGGAGGCGGTGAACTACCCCGGTTTGCCGCAGCATCCCGGCCACGCCATTGCCCGTTCGCAGATGCGCGGCTTCGGCGCCATCGTCAGCTTCGTGCTCAAGGGCGGCATGGACACCGTGGCACGCCTGCTACCACGCCTGAAGTACGCCCACCGGGCAGGCAACCTGGGTGCCGTGGAAACCATCTACGGTCCCGCGCGCACCACCAGCCACGTCGAGAACACCCTGGAGGAGCGCCTGGCCCTGGGCATCTCCGAAGGACTGGTGCGCATCTCCGTGGGTATCGAAGACACCGACGATCTGCTGGCGGACCTCGCACGGGCGTGCGCCGAGGTTCGCCGGGATCTGGCCATGGACGGCAGCCCGGATGGCAGCGGCAACGCCGCCCGGGCGATAGAACTGCAGGCCTGAAACCTGCCGCGTGGCACGCGCCATTGCGCGCGTGCCACTTCATGAAGTCGCACAACAACAAGACGCAAGGCAATCCGATTCGCTCTGCCCAGACGAGGTCGTAGCAACGTCCTTGCCCGCCAACTTGCATGAGAGTCCAACAATGTCCGCGCAGACAACAACAAGCAAAAATGCTCCGGCGCATTCCTTCAAACAGGATATGCAGACCCGCCATATCGTCATGCTGGCGCTTGGCGGCGTCATCGGTACCGGCCTGTTCCTGACCTCGGGCTACACCGTCAACCAGGCTGGCCCGCTGGGGGCGGTGATCGCCTACATCATCGGCGCGATCATGGTCTACCTGGTCATGATGTGCCTGGGCGAACTGGCCGTGCAGATGCCGGAGGTCGGTTCCTTCAGCAGTTACGCTACCCGCTACCTGGGGCCGGGCACCGGTTACACGGTGGCCTGGATGTACTGGCTGACCTGGACGGTGGCCATCGGTTCGGAGTTCACCGCCGCCGGTATGCTCATGGTGCGTTGGTTCCCGGACACGCCGGTGTGGATCTGGAGTGCGCTGTTCGGGGCGGCCGTGTTCATCAGCAACATCGTTTCCGTGCGGACCTTCGCCGAGACCGAATTCTGGCTGTCGCTGGTCAAGGTGCTGGCGGTGATCGCCTTCCTGGTGGTGGGTGGCGGCGCCATTCTCGGCGGCTTCGAGATCAAGCAGGCGCACAGCATCGGGCTGGGCAACTTCACCCGCGAGGGGCTGTTCCCGACGGGCTTCTGGTCGATCGCCATGACCCTGCTGGCGGTGTCCTTCGCCTTCTCCGGGACCGAGCTGATCGGCATCGCCGCCGGCGAGACCCGCGATCCGGAGAAGAACGTGCCCAAGGCCATCCGCACCACGGTGCTGCGCCTGGCACTGTTCTTCATCGGCACCATCTTCGTGCTGGCGACCCTGTTGCCGCGTGAGCAGGCCGGCGTCATCGAAAGCCCGTTCGTGATGGTCTTCGAGATGATCGGCATTCCCTACGCCGCGGACATCATGAACTTCGTCATCATCACCGCGCTGCTGTCCGCCGCCAACTCCGGGCTCTACGCTGCCGCGCGGATGCTCTGGACGCTCAGCGACCAGGGCAACATGCCGCGCAGCTACGCGTCGCTGTCGCGCCGGGGCACGCCGTTCAACGCCATCGTATTGAGCATGGCCGGCGGCATGGCCTCGCTGTTGAGCAGCGTCTTCGCGCCGGACACCATCTACCTCGCCCTGGTGTCCATTTCCGGGCTGGCCGTGGTGGTGGTGTGGATGAGCATCGCCGCGAGCCAGATCGCCTTCCGCCGCCACTACGTGGCCAACGGCGGCAAGGTCGAGGACCTGAAGTTCCGCGTACGCGGCTATCCCTTCGTCCCGCTGGCTGCGCTGTTCTGCTGCGTGCTGTCCTGCGTCGGCATCGCCTTCGACCCGGCCCAGCGCGTGGCCCTGTACTTCGGCTTGCCCTTCATCGCCTGGTGCTACTTCGTGTTCTGGCTGACCCGCAAGGGCCGGGAGCGTCGCCAGATGTCGCTGGATGTCGTGGGGCGTGGTTCCGAGGTTGCCTGAGCAGCGCGATACTAGGCGGCTTGCACAGTTGTCATGAGGAGTCGCCGTTGAGCCAGAAAGCCTTGCCCCCCCTGAACTGGCTTCGAGCCTTCGAAGTTTCGGCGCGTTACCTGAACTTCACCCACGCGGCGGAGGAGCTGCACCTCACGCAGGGTGCCGTGAGCCAGCAGATCCGCCAGCTGGAGAGCCAGCTCGGGGTGGCGCTGTTCAAGCGCCTGCCCCGGGGGCTGGGGCTGACGGAGGAGGGCCAGTCCTACTTGCCGGTGGTGCAGGACGCCATCAGCCGGCTGGCGGTGGGTACCAACGAGATCTTCGGTCAGCGCCAGCGCCGGCCCTTGAAGGTGCGGGGCAGTCTCTCGTTCCTGCACTTCTGGCTGGCGCCCCGGCTGGCCGAATTCCGCCGCGCGCACCCGCAGGTGGATATCCGCTACATCAGCAACCTGTGGGTCAAGGAACTCGATGCCGAGGACGACCTGGAGATTCGCTGGGGCAGCGGGCAGTGGCCCGGCGTCGAGGCGCAGCGGTTGACCTGGGACCTGCTGGTGCCGGTCTGCTCGCCGGCGCTGATTGCCGACCGGCCTCTGCGCGAGCCGCGCGACCTGGCCCAGCTGCCGCTGCTCCATGTGCTGGGCTACGAGGAAGGCTGGGGCTACTGGCTGAAGCGGGCCGGCGCGGACGACGTCGATTATTCCAGCGGCATGCAGTTCGACACCCTGGTCTCCACCCTGCGCATGGCGGAGCTGGGGCTGGGCGTTGCCCTGGCGCGCTCGTCGCTGGCCGAGGACCTGCTGCGGGAAGGCCGCCTGGTGGCACCGTTCGCCCAGCGCATCGAGGCCAGCGAATCGTTTTACCTGGTGCGTGGCCTGGGGCAGGCGCTGTCGCCGGATGCCCAGGCCTTCGCCAACTGGCTGGTGACCATGGTGCACCGCCAAACCTGAATACCAACCTGGAGTGACGATGCAGTACACAAGCACCCGCGGCACCGAGACAAGCGTGGACTTTCGCACGGCGCTGCTTTCCGGGCTCGCCGCGGACGGCGGGCTCTACGTGCCGGCGTCGCTGCCGCAGTTCAGTCCGCAGGAGATCGCCGGCTGGTCCTGGCTGCCGTTCGACGAGTTGGCCTGGCGGGTGATCGCGCCCTTCGTCGGCGACACGCTCGACGAGCCGAGCCTGCGGGCGCTGGTCAGCGACAGCTACCGGGGCTTTCGCCATCGCGCCATCGCGCCGCTGCAGCAGATCGGCCACAACGAGTGGGTCCTGCAGCTGTTCCACGGCCCGACCCGTTCCTCCAAGGACTTCGCCGCGCAATTGCAGGCCCGGTTGATCAGGCACTTCCTGGGCCGGGATTGCGAGCGGGCGGTGCTGGTCGGGGCCAGCAACGGCGATACCGCCGTGGCGGCCATCGACGCCCTGGGGCACTGCCCGACGGCGCGCCTGCTGGCGCTCTATCCGCTGGCCGGGACGCCGGCGGACCGCGCGGCGGTGCTGCGCAGCGCGGACTCGGGCAGCGTGCGCAGCGTTGCCGTGGAGGGCAGCTTCGACGATTGCCAGTCGCTGGTGTCGCGGTTGCTGCGCGAATGGCCTTGTCCCGAGCTGATTCCGATCAGCTTCAACTCGACCAACTGGATCGGCGTGCTGGCGCAGATCGTCTTCTATTTCCATGCGGCCCTGCAGCTGGGAGGCGGTATCCGCCCAGTGGGCTTCAGTATTCCCGCGGCGAGTTTCGCCGAGATCTACGCCGGGTTCATCGCGCAGAAGATGGGCCTGCCGATCAACCAGATCATCGTCTCCACCAACCGCAACGATGCCCTGCACCGGTTCATCCATTGCAACCGCTACAGCCGGGGTTCGGCCAGCCGCACCCTGTCGCCGGCCATGGACTTCTCGCTGTTCTCCAACCTCGAACGCTTCGTCTGGGAGCTGTACGAGCGCGACGGTGAAGCGACGCGGACGCTGATGGAGCACTTCGACGACTGCGGCGAACTGAGCATCGGCAACCGCCAGTGGTTGCAGGCGCGCATGCTGTTCGACTCCTACGCCGTGGACGACGGGCTGATCCGCGACGAGATCGTCACGCTGTTCCACGAGACCGGCAGCGCGGTGGACCCCCATACCGCGACGGGCGCCTACGCCGGACGACTGCACCGGCGCAATATCGGCGCGCCCATCGTGACCCTGGGGCAATTCGCCCCGGAGAAGTCGGCGGCGCTGCTGGCGGAACTGGGCGCCTGGCACGGAGCCGTGCCGTCGCCCGCAGGCGAAGAGGCCCGTGGACCTGTGCTGGCGCACGATGACCTGGCGGGACTGCACGAGGTACTGACGCAGATGCGGGCCGGCCGATGAAACGCATCCTCGATCCCCTGGACGAGCGCATCCTCGCCGAACTCACCGCCAACGCGCGCATCGCCCATGCGGAGCTGGGCCTCAAGGTCAACCTGTCGCGCAACGCGGTGCGCCAGCGCATCGAACGCCTGGAGCGGGATGGCGCCATCCAGGGCTACACCTTGCGGGTGGGCGAGGGGCGCCGTCCCTCGTCGCTGATCAATGCGGTGATCTTCGTCTATCGCTACGACCGCATGCGCGGCGAGGAGGTTTTGGCCGCGCTGCGGACGATCCCGGAGATCGTGCAGTGCGAAGTGCTCAGCGGCGAGTTTGACCTGATGCTGCGCGTCGAGGCCGCCAGCCCGGAACGGGTGCACCACGTCTGGCGGGAGATCGCGGCGATGCCGGGTGTCGAGAACACGGTGACCTCGTTCGTGCTGTCGACCGTGATCTGACCCGGCTGTCTCTCGCTGGAAAACCAACGCCGCCCGGACCTTCGTCCGGGCGGCGTTTTTCATTCTGCGCCCGCGTCATCGTGTCGGTCCGGCACTGGTCAGATTGCCCAATAAATACAGCGGATTGCCATATTCAACTGGCATGGCCCGGCTCTTAGGCTGATCGACATCGAACAACCGCCTGAGAAGGAAGGCAAACCATGACCGAATACAAGATCGCCCTCGTAGGTTTCGGCGGTGTTAACCGCGCCCTGGCCCAACTGATCGCCGAGCGCAACGCACGCTGGCAGCAGGAGCTGGGTTTCAGCCTGAAGATCGTCGGCGTCACCGATCTCTTCCTCGGCTCGGTGATCGACCGCAATGGCCTGGATGCCGCCAGCCTCGCCGCGCTGCCGGCCGTCAAGGGCGCCTTCGCGCAGATGCCGGAAGGTACCGCGCAAGCCTTCAACGAGTCGGTCATCAAGCAGTCCGGTGCCGACATCATCGCCGAAGCCACCTTCACCAATCCGAAGGACGGCGAGCCGGCGGCAACCTTCTGCCGTTGGGCGCTGGAGGCGGGCAAGCACGTGGTCACCACCAACAAGGGGCCGATCGCGCTGCATGGCGAGGAACTCAAGCGCCTGGCCAAGGCCAATGGCGTAGCGTTCGAGTACGAAGGCTCGGTGATGAGCGGCACGCCGGTGCTGCGCCTGGCGCGGCAGACCCTGGCGGGCTCCGGCGTCCAGGGTTTCGAAGGCATCCTCAACGGCACCTCGAACTACGTACTCACCCGCATGGAAGAAGGGCTCGGTTTCGCCGACGCGGTGGCCAAGGCACAGGAACTCGGCTACGCCGAGGCGGACCCGACCGCCGACGTGGAAGGGCATGACGTGCGCCTGAAGGTGGTGATCCTCGCCAACGAGCTGCTTGGCGCGCACCTGCAGGTCAGCGATGTCGCCTGCAGCGGCATCAGCGGCATCAGCTCCGCCGATATCGAGCGGGTTCGCGAATCCGGCGCGCGCTGGAAGCTGATCGGCTCCGCCCGCCGCGAAGCCGATGGCGCGGTGAGTGCCAGCGTGGAAGCACGCCTGCTGCCGGCCTGGCACCCCCTGGTGGGCATCTCCGGCGCCACCAACGCCGTTGCCTTCGACACCGAACTGCTGGGCGCGGTAACCGTCTCCGGCCCCGGCGCCGGCCGCATCGAGACCGCCTTCGCCCTGCTGTCGGATATCGTCGCCCTCCACACGGCCGGCCGCCAGGCCTGAGGATCGAAGCCCATGAGCCTGACTTCCGTGTCCCTGGTCTCCACCCCGGAGGCCACCCAGATCGACGTGTTCAGTCCCTTCGACGGCAGCCTGATCGGCAGCGTGCCGAACCTGGGCGCCCATGACGTCCCCGGCCTGCTCGCACTCGCCCGGAAAGGCGTGCGTGACAGCGCGGCACTGGCTCGCCACCGCCGTGCTGGCATCCTCGAACGCGCCGCCCAGCTCATCGAGCGGGACGCGGCGGATTTCGCCGGGCTGATTGTCGATGAGGCAGGAAAGACCCTGCGCCAGGCGGAGAAGGAGGTGAAGCGCTGCATCAACACGCTGAAGCTCTCCGCCGAGGAAGCCCGTCGCAACGCCGGCGAGGTGGTGCCCTTCGATGCCTACGAGGGCTCGGAGTCGCGCCAGGGCTGGTTCACCCGTGAGCCGCTGGGGCTGATCCTGGCCATCACGCCGTACAACGATCCGCTGAACCTGGTGGCCCACAAGCTGGGGCCGGCGATTGCCGGCGGCAACGCGGTGATCCTCAAGCCGTCGGAGCTGGCGCCGCTGTCCGCGCTCAAGCTGGTGCAGTACCTGGTCGAGGCTGGCCTTCCCGAGTCCGTGGTGACCGTGGCGACCGGCGGAGCCGAGCTGGGCAAGGCCCTGGTCGCCGTGCGCGAGGTGCGCATGATCTCCTTCACCGGCGGCTTCGCCACGGGTGAACAGATCGCCCGTGGCGCCGGCCTGAAGAAGCTCGCCATGGACCTGGGCGGCAACGCCCCGGTGCTGGTGCTGGAGGACTGCGACCTCGAGGCCACCGTGGAGTCCTGCGTTTCCGGCGCCTTCTGGGCGGCCGGGCAGAACTGCATCGGGACCCAGCGGATCCTGGTCGATGCGTCGATCTATGCGGCCTTCCGCGAGCGTTTCGTCGAGCTGACCCGCGCCATGGTGCTGGGCGATCCGGGGCGGCGCGAGACCGACATGGGGCCGATGATCACCGAAGCCGCCGCCCGCCGGGCCGAGCATCTGGTGAACCAGGCGCTGGGCGAGGGCGCTCGCCTGCTCTGTGGCCACCAGCGGCAGGGGGCCGCCTACGCGCCCACGGTGCTGGAGAAGGTGAACCACGCCAGCCAGCTGTGGCGCGAGGAAGTGTTTGCGCCGGTGGTGATGCTGGCGCCGTTCGAGGATATCGAGCAGGCGATTTCGCTCGCCAATGCGCCGGAGTACAGCCTTCACGCCGGTCTGTTCACCCGCGATCTTTCCTTGGCGCTGAGCCTTGCACGGCGTATCGAGGCCGGCGGGGTAATGATCAACGACTCCTCGGACTACCGCTTCGACGCCATGCCCTTCGGCGGCTCCAAGTACGGCAGCCTGGGGCGCGAAGGCGTGCGCTTCGCCTACGAGGACATGACCCAGCCCAAGGTGGTGTGCATCAACCAGCTCGGTTGAGGTTTCGGGAGACGACCCTTCACGGCCGTCAGTTTCACCGGGTGGGTCCGCTCGCCGCGCCGCCCGGTGCTTTTTTCGATTCCGCTTCGAAGGAGGGAAATGATCGATGATCACGCGTTATGCGTCGGGTAACAGGATGTCCCTGGCGGTCAGCTACGGGGCCATGTTCGAAACCGCCGGGGTGGCGGCGGACGATACCCGCGAGGATGTGCAGGGGCAGCTGCGGCAGGTACTGGCGACCATTGATGCGTTGATGGCCGAGGCCGGTATCGGCAAGGACCGGCTGACCCGGGTACAGATCTGGATAGCCGATTACGGCCACTTCGATCAGGTCAACGAGGTCTACGACGCCTGGCTGCAGGGCTATCCGAAGCCGGTTCGCGCGTGTGTGGGCGCGGACCTGGGGGAGGGGTATCTGGTCGAGGTGCAGGTGTTTGCGGTTCATGGCGGGCCGATGGCGAAGCGGGGATAATGCCGCCGCTAATCGGTGAGGTGATCACCCAGCACCCGCAGCAGCCATCTGGATACGGCTGCCAGCACTCCAGGGAGGAACCTTCATATGTCATACCGACTCGCCATTTTCGACTTTGACGGCACGCTCGCGGATTCCTTTCCGTTCTTTGTCTCGGTGTTCAACCAGGTTGCTGACAAGCATGCGTTCAGCCGGATTCATCCGGACGAGCTGGACGCTTTGCGCAAGCAAGGGGCCCGGGAGATCATGTCCCATATCGGCATGCCGCGCTGGAAGCTGCCGCTGGTGGCGCGAACCTTCATGAGCCTGATGAAGGCGCATCGAAGCTCGATCCGGCTTTTCGAGGACATTGCCGATACCCTGCGCCATCTTGATGAGAAGGGCGTGATTCTCGCGGTGGTCTCTTCCAACTCCAGAGAGAATGTCACGCACATTCTGGGCGCCAGCTGTCCACATATCCGTGCGTTCGAGTGTGGCGTCTCCATTTTCGGCAAGGCGTCGCGCTTGCGCCGGGTCATGCGCAAGCTCGGCGTGGAGCGAGAGGAGGTCATCTACATAGGTGACCAGCCGACGGATGGGGAGGCCGCATCAGCGGCCGGTATCGCGTTTGGCGCGGTTGCGTGGGGATACGGGACATATGAAGCATTCCACGCGCTTCAATCCCACGAGTGGTTCGCCGATGTGAGCGAATTGCGGCGGTTGGCGGGAAGTCATGAATGCCCGGAGTCCACCCCACGCTGATGCCCCGCTGCACCGGTCCGTCGCGGAGCGAGTGGTGGCGTCCTGGCCTTCGAACAGGCGATCACACTGGCCATCGATGCTCCACCTGCCGTATAGCCCCGAGTCATCTGCAGCATGATTGAGTGGCTGGTGCTGGAGAGGCGGTGCAATGTCATGTCGAGCAGATGGTTTTTAGCATATGCATAAATAATATTATAAATATGTTGATACGAACTATTTGGATATAAAGGAATCGCCGGGAATTCCCACGGCGAAGCTCTGAAACGGTGCTCTCGCTCTTGTGTGTCGCAGCGAGATCCCGATGTCCGGCCAACCCGATTCCACCGTGTTTTTCCGCCTTCGGAACCTGAGCAAGGCGTTTGCGGGCAATCGGGTGCTGGACGACCTGAACCTGGACATCCGCCGGGGCGAAGTGCTCGCCCTGCTCGGCGCCAATGGTGCGGGCAAGTCGACGCTGGTGAAGATCCTCGCCGGCTCCCATGTACACGATGCCGGACAGCTGCTGATCGATGGCGAAGCGGTCCGTTTCGCCTCGCCCCACGACGCCCGTCGCCACGGCATAGTCGCGGTGCACCAGCAGGTGGAGCAGGGCGTGGTGCCTGGCCTGAGCGTTGCGGAAAATCTCCTGCTGGACGAACTCGGCGGTGCCTCCGGCTCATGGCTGTTCCGTCCCCGCGAAGCCCTGCAGCGTGCCGCTGCAATCGCCGCCGCACTGGAGCTGGATTTGCCCCTGCAGGCGCCCATCGAAGCCCTCGGTACCGCCGAGCGGCAATTGGTGATCCTGTCCCGTGCGCTGGCGCTGAAACCGCGTCTGCTGATCCTCGACGAACCCACCGCATCGCTCTCGACCCACGAAGCCGAGCGCCTGTTCGCCCTGATCGACCGGCTGCGCGAGCGCGGCGTGGCGATCCTCTACATCTCGCACCGGCTGTCCGATCTGCAGCGCGTCGCGGACCGTGCGCTGGTGCTGCGCGACGGTCGCCTGGTGGGCGAATTCGCAGCGCCGCTGGACCTTGCTGCCGCCGTCGAGTCCATGCTCGGCGCCGCGCTGGGCGAGGTCGAGCTGCAGCCGCCGGAGCGGGGCGAAAGCGTGCTTTCCCTGCGCGACTGGCAGCTCGACAATCACTGTGCGGCCTTCGACCTGGACCTGCATGAAGGCGAAGTGGTTGCCCTGACCGGCCTGCTCGGCGCCGGCAAGAGCGAGATCGCCGAAGCATTGTTCGGCCTGCGCAGGCACCACGCCGGATCGATCCGCCTCGATGGCCGCGGCTGGCTTCCACGTACTCCGCGCGAAGCGATTTCCGCCGGGGTGTTCTTTGCCGCCGAGGACCGCGCGCGCAATTCGCGGGTGCCGGGATTCTCGGTGCGCGCCAGCATGACGCTGCCGTTCCTGCGCAGCTTCACCCGTTTCGGCTTCATCGACCGCAATGCAGAGCGCGCCAGAGTCGCAGCGCAGATCGAGGCGCTGGACATCAAAGGCCCCGGCCAGGAATTTCCTCTGGAACTGCTCTCCGGCGGCAACCAGCAGAAGGTCATCCTCGCCCGTTGGCTGCTGGGGCGGGGGCGCGTGCTGATTCTCGACGAGCCCTTCCAGGGCGTCGACGTGCGCGCCCGCCGCGACATCGGCCAGCGCATCCGCGTCAGTGCCACAGGCCGCGCGACGCTGGTGATCTGTAGCGACCCGGACGAGGCCCTGGAAATCGCCGACCGCATCCTGGTCGTGCGTGACGGCGCGGTGGTCGCCGAATTGCCTCGGCAGAACCTGCAGCGCAGCGAGATCGTTGCCCATCTCACCCCCTCAATGCCTTCGCGCCAAGGAGCCGTGCGTGTCTAGAACTGCCGTGGGCAGCGGAGCGACCACACCCGTCGCCCGCGTGCTCGATTTCCTGATCCACTACGCGCTGCTCCTGCTGCTGGCCCTGCTGGTGCTGGTGTTCGCACTGCTGGAGCCGGCCTTCCTGCGGGTCGGCAACCTGTTCCTGGTGCTGCAGTCGGTGTCCATCGTCGCGCTGCTCGCCCTGGGTGTGACCCTGAGCATGGCCGTGGGCGGGCTGGACCTGTCCATCGGCGCGGTCGCCGCGTTGAGCCTGATGACGGCCAGCTACGTGATGGTGGTGCTGGACTGGGGGCCGCTCGCAGCGATCCTCATCAGCCTTGGCCTCGGCACCCTGGTCGGTCTGCTCAACGGCTGGTTGATCGTGCGCATGCGCGTGCCGGACATCCTCGCCACCCTCGGCAGCATGTTCCTGGTGGTCGGCGTGCAACTGATCCCCACCGGCGGCCGTTCCATCGCCGTCGGCATGACCCTGCCCAATGGCGATGAGGCGCCGGGCGCCTTCGCCAGCGGTTTCCTCGCCCTCGGCCGCGCCCAGCTATGGGACCGCGTGCCGGTGCCGGTGGTGATCATGCTCGGCTGCGCGCTGCTGGTCTGGCTGTTCCTCGAACGCACGCGGCCGGGGCGCCTGTTCTACGCCATCGGTGGCAACGAACAGGCCGCGCGCCTCGCCGGTGCGGCGGTGGAACGCTACAAGCTGCTCGCCTATGTGCTCTCGGCGCTGCTGGCTTCGCTGGGCGGATTGCTGCTGGCGGCGCGCCTCGGACGCGGCGACGTCAGCTCCGGCAACGGGCTGGTGCTCGATGCCCTCGGCGCCGCGCTGATCGGCTTCGCCGTACTCGGTGCGCAGAAGCCCAACGCCTTCGGCACCCTGGTCGGCGCGGTGCTGGTGGCGACCCTGCTCAACGGCCTGACCATGCTCAACGCGCCTTACTACGCACAGGATTTCCTCAAGGGCGCGGTACTGGTCTCGGCCCTGATGTTCACTTTCGGTCTGGCCCGGCGCGGGCGCTGATCGCTACTTTTTCGGAGATTCAACGGATGAAGTTCACCCCCGGCAAATCCCTGCGCGCGCTGTTCGCCGCCGGCCTGTTGCTGTCCGGCGCCGCCACCGCGGTAGCGGCCGGATTGCCCGGCGCACCCGCGCCCTTCGACAAGGGCGGCGTGCAGATCGCCCTGGTCGGCTACCTGTTCTCCGGCGACTTCCCCGAGGCCTACCTGCGCGGCGTCGAGAAACAGGCCAATGCGCTGGACGTGAAGCTGCGCGTGTTCGACGCCCGCCAGCAGGCCGCCACCCAGCGCGAGATGCTGGAACAGGCCATCGACCTGGGCGTGGACGGCATCATCGTCCAGCTCGGCCTCGCCGAAACGCTCAAGGATTCCATCGACAAGGCGCTGGCCAAGGGCATCAAGGTGGTCACCTTCGACGTCGACGTGAACGACCCGCGCATCACCCGCGTCGAGCAGGATCACCGCGAGCTGGCACGCCTGGCGCTCAGGCAGGTGCTGCAGGACAACGGCAACAAGTTCGACGCTGGCTACGTGTACATCGATGGCTTCACTCCCATGGAGCGCCGCGATGAAATCTGGCGCCAGGTGAAGGCCGAGAACCCCGGCATCGTCGAGAAGGCGCGCTTCGGCACGCTCAACGCGCCCATCGCCAACTCGGTGGCGGACCAGGCCAGCGCGGTGCTGCGCGCCAACCCGGGCATCACCGTGTTCTTCGCGCCCTTCGACGAGTTCGCCAAGGGCGTGAAGATCGCCGTGGATGAAGCCGGGCTGGGCAAGCAGGTGAAGATCTACAGCGCCGACATTTCCACCGCCGACATCCAGATCATGAAGGAGGAGGGCAGTGCCTGGAGCGCCACCGCCGCGGTCAACCCGGAAGTGGCCGGCGCCATCAGCGTACGCAGCCTGGCGCTGCGCATCGCCGGGGAGAATCCCGGCGAGCAGGTGCTGGTGCCGCCGACCCTGATCACCCGCCAGCAACTACTGGATCTCGACGTGAAGAACGTCCGCGACCTGGCGCGCAAGGTGCCGGCCTTCGGCGAGGCGCAGAATGTCGCGCAGGCGCCGTGGATTCCGCTGGCGAATTGACGATGAGCACTAACGACAAGGCACGGCGCCTGAAGAAGGCGCGCTCGCCGGCCGGCGACCCGCGTCATGGCGCGCGTCTGCCGCCGGGGCAGGTGCTGACCGAGCGCTTCCCGATCCTCCATGAGGGCGAGGTGCCGCAATACGACCGTGCGACCTGGCGCCTGCGCCTCTCCGGCCTGCTGTCGTCGGCGCTGGAACTGAGCCTGGACGATCTGCTGGCGCTGCCGCAGCGCGAGCTGGTCTGCGATATCCATTGCGTCACGCGCTGGTCGAAGTTCGATACCGCGTGGCGCGGCGTGCACCTGTCCGACCTGCTCGAATACTACGGCGTCGAGCCGGCCGGGCAGTTCGTTATGGCGCACGCCGACCACGGCTACGAGACCAACCTGCCGCTGCAGGACTTGCTGCGCCCGGACAGCCTGCTCGCCACCCACTACGCCGGCGAACCGCTGACCCCGGTGCACGGTTGGCCGCTGCGGCTGGTGATCGCCGGGCGCTATTTCTGGAAGAGTGCGAAGTGGTTGTGTCAGCTGGAGTTCAGCGACATCGACAGGCCGGGATTCTGGGAACGCAATGGCTTCCACAACGAGGCCGACCCTTTCCGCGAGGAGCGTTTTTCCGGCAGGGCACTGGATATTCCCGAGGACGAATGGGAGCGCAAGGCCTTCGATTGAAGCGCGCCACTGTTGCTGGGTGAACACCTGGCACTGTTGCCCGAAGAGCACCGTAAGCGGTTATAACCAAAGCATTTTTTATTCATTTGAAAGCATTCTGCCACTGGCTAGGATGACGCCTTCCCCATCAGGTCAGGGATGACCGGCGATACCGAGAAGCCGCGCCTTTTCGCTCATCACGAAGAGAGACCGGCCGCGACACCTGGAGCGCTTTCCCGAGCACTGTTTTCTCCACCTGAGGGGGACAGTCGCTCGCGGTTTCCGGACTTCCGACACCAACCGCTCAAGTCAAAAAAATCCCAAGCGGAGTTCCGGACTCGCCGCCAACGGCGAGTGGCGCTCTTTAAGCGAGACAGGAGTATTTCGCGTGTTATCCCGTTCCCTTATTGCCGTTGCGGTGGCCTCTGTCATCGCCCAGTCCGCCGCGCACGCCGACGAAAGCTCGTCGACCCCGGAAGCCACCACCAAGCTCGAGACCGTTCTGGTCACCGGCGCCCGCGGCAACAACCGCACCCTGCTGGATTCCCCCGTGCCGGTGGACGTGCTCACCGCCGACGACCTCAAGTCCACCGGCGCGGTGGGCGGCGAGCTGGGCCAGGCCCTGGCGACGCTGTTGCCGTCCTTCAACTTCCCGCGCCAGTCCAACTCCGGCGGCGCCGACCACGTGCGTGCCGCGCAGCTGCGCGGCATGAGTCCGGACCAGGTGCTGGTACTGATCAATGGCAAGCGCCAGCACACCTCGGCGCTGGTCAACGACTCCTCGAAGATCGGCCGTGGCACCGCGCCGGTGGACTTCAACTCGATCCCCATCAGCGCCATCAAGCGCATCGAAGTGCTGCGTGACGGCGCCGGCGCGCAGTATGGCTCCGACGCCATCGCCGGGGTGATCAACATCATCCTCGACGATGCCCCGGAAGGTGGCGAAGTCTCCACCAGCTATGGCGCCTTCCATACCCATCAGGACGCCATCGACCGCACCACCACCGACGGCCAGAACTCCTACAGCAGCGCCAAGGCCGGTACCCGGCTGGGCGAGGATGGCTTCATCCGCGGTGGCGCCGAATACATCGACCGCAACCCCACCAACCGCGCCGGCTTCGACGGCTTCGCCGACACCCCGGGACAGCGCAACTACGTGATGGGCGATGGCGTGGCGCGGGACGTCAACGCCTGGTTCAACGGTGACCTGGCGCTGGGCGACGGCAAGGCCTACGCCTTCGGCCTGTACAACGAGCGCCACACCACCGGCGCGGAGTTCTACCGCTACCCGGACGAACACCCGGAGATCTACCCCAACGGTTACCTGCCGCAATCGCTGGGGGACAACCTGGATCTCTCCACCAGCCTCGGCTACAAGGGTCTGATCGCCGACACCTGGGACTATGACGCCAGCGTCACCCACGGTCGCAACCGCTTCGAAGCATCCACTCGGCGTACCCTCAACGCCTCCCTTGGCGAAGACACGCCGACAAAGTTCGACACCGGCGACTACGAGCTGCGCCAGAGCGTCGCCAACCTCGATCTCAGCCGCGAGCTGAGCCTGGCCGGGCGGCCGTTCGTGCTGGCGCTGGGCGGCGAGTACCGCTACGAGAACTACATCACCACCGCCGGCGACCCGGCCTCGTACTACGGTGTCGGCGCGGATGGCGCCGCCGGCCTGCGCCCGAGCGAGGAGGTGGACATCGACCGCAACGTCTTCGGCACCTACGTCGACCTGTCGGGCGACCTCACCGACAAGTTCTTCGTCGATGCCGCCGCCCGCTGGGAACGTTACGACGACGCCGGCAGCAAGCTCACCGGCAAGCTCAGCGGGCGCTACCAGCTGACCCCGGTGCTGGCCCTGCGTGGCGCGGCGTCCACCAACTTCCGTGCACCGTCGCTGGCCCAGGTTGGCTTCCAGAACACCACCAGCAACTTCGGCGACGGCGGCACGCTGACCGATATCCGTGTGCTTTCGGTGAACGACCCGATCGCCCGCGCGCTCGGTGCGGAAAATCTCGATCCGGAAACCTCGAAGAACTTCAGCCTGGGCCTGACCGCGCAGCTGAACGAGCGCTTCGACCTGTCCTTCGACGTGTTCCGCATCGACGTCGACGACCGCATCACCCTGTCCCAGCGCATCGGTGGCGACGCCATGGAGCAGTTCATCCAGGACAACTTCGGCGTGGCCGGCGTGCATGACGTGAACTTCTTCACCAACGCCGCCAACACCCGCACCGACGGTGCCGAGCTGGTGCTCAACTACCACCAGCCCTTCGTCGGCGGCCAGCTGGGCGTGACCACCGCGTACACCTACAACCACACCACGATACGCAGCACCAAGGGCACCCCGCAGCAGTTGACCGACCTGGGCATCGGCGAGGATGCGCTGGTGGGCGTGGAGGAGCGCAATACCCTCACCGACGCCGCGCCCAAGGACCGCTTCATCTTCACCACCACCTGGAGCGATGCCCGGTGGAGCCTGGTCGGTCGCCTGATCCGGCAGGGCGAGACCACCCGCGTGTTCGACTTCGGCGACGGCTACCACCCGGAGCAGACCTACGGCGCCGTGTGGCAGCTGGATACCGAGGTGGCCTACAAGTTCACCCCGCAGTTCAGCCTGGCGGTGGGTGGCAACAACATCACCGACAATTACCCGGAACGTTCCAGCTCGGAGATCAACTACGGCGGCAACCTGCCGTACGACGTGCTATCGCCGATCGGCACGAACGGTGCGTATTACTACGGCCGCGCCACCTATTCCTTCTGATCCGACGCAGGGGGCGCATTGCGGCCCCGCTGCATTTCCGGAGTCGATTCATGGCTGACAACGACGCAGGCCCGCGCCGGCACCTGGGCGCGATCCATGCGCTGCTGCTGACGCTGGGCATGGTGATCACCAGCGACATTCTGAAAACCGCGCCCACCGTGGCGCTCAACGTCGGCCAGGAGCATTTCTACCTGGTCTGGGTGCTGGGCGGCCTGCTGTCGATGGTCGGAGCGCTGTGCTACGTGGAGATGGCCTCGGCCTTCGCCCATCCCGGCGGCGACTACCACTTCCTCGAACGCGCCTACGGCCAGCGGGTGGGCTTCCTGTTCGCCTGGTCGCGCTTCGCCATCCTGCACACCGGCTGGATCGCGCTGATGGCCTTCCTGTTCGCCGACCACTTCAGCGCCTTGCTCGGCCTTGGCCGGCTCGGCAATGTGCTGCTGGCGGGTGGGCTGGTCGCCGCGCTGGTGGCGCTCAATCTCATCGGCTGGCGCGTGAGCCTCGGAACCCAGGCCGGCCTGGTGGCGCTGGTGGCGGCGGGCTTCCTCGGCATCGTCGGGGCTGGCCTGTGGCTGGAGTGGCGCGGCTTCGTGCCGTCCCCTGTGGTGCCGGTCGAGCCGGAGCAGGTGGGTGTCGCCGGCTTCTCTGCCGCGCTGATCTACGTCTTCCTCGCCTTCGGTGGCTGGAGCGATGCGGCGACGCTGTCGGCGGAGCTGCGCGACAACCGCCGGGGCATCTTCACCGCCATGCTCGGCGCGCTCGCCGCCTTGCTGCTGATCTATTTCGCGCTGAACTGGGCGTTCATTCGCGGCCTCGGCTTCGACGGCCTGGCCGCCAGCGGCGCGCCGGCGCTGGAGCTGCTCGGGCTGGCCTTTGGCGCGCCGGGCATTGGCCTGATCATGGCGGTGGTGGTGGTGTCCGCCGTCGCCAGCATCAACTCCACGCTGATCGTCGGCAGCCGCACGACTTACGCCGCGGCGCGGGATGTTCCGGCACTGCGCGCCCTCGGCCGCTGGGACGTGCGCCACGGCGTGCCGCGCGCCGCGCTGCTCGCCGAAGGTGGGGTGGCATTGCTGCTGATCGCGGTGGGCGGCTGGAGCGGCCATGGCTTCAACACCATGGTGGAGTACATGACGCCGGTGTACTGGCTGTTCCTCAGCCTGAGCAGCGTGGCGCTGATCGTCCTGCGCCGCCGCCATCCGGAAGTGCCCCGGCCGATCCGCGTGCCGCTCTATCCGTGGCTGCCGCTGGGCTTCTTGGCCGTGTGCCTGTACATGCTGTATTCCAGCGTCGCCTACGTCGGCTGGGGCGCCTTGCTGGGCCTGGCGGTGCTGATGCTCGGCGGGTTGCTGCAACTGATCCTGCGCCCGCGAGCGGCGCAATCCGAAGGCTGGCAGGGAGAGGGTGCCTGATGCGCGCGAAAACACTTTGGCGCAATGGCGCCTTGGCCGGGTTGCTGGCGGCGCTGGTCGCGCTGTGGCTGAACGAGGAGGCGGCCAGTGCCAGCGGTGAAGCCGGGAGCCGGCGCATGCTGCGCACCGAGCTGTACCTGGAGGCGGTGGAGCTGTCGCAGTGGGAGGACTTCCTCGCCCGCGAGGTGACGCCGCGCTTCCCCGATGGCCTCAGCTGGCTCGACCTGCACGGGCAGTGGCGCGGCCCCAGCGGCGGACCGGAGAAGCTGCCGTCGCGCATGCTGATCCTCATCCATGCCGACAATCCCTACACGCGCCAGGCGCTGGCGCAGATCGGTGCGGACTTCAAGCAACGCTTCGGCACGGCTGTGCTGCAGGTCAGCAGTCCGGTTCGCGCCCGCGACCCGGACTGGACGCCGCAGCGCCTGGATAACCCTCAGCTGTCGCGCTGAAGCCCGGCCTCGACCAGATCGAGCATGTAGCGCGGCAGGGCGAACGCCGCCTGGTGCACCTCGGGGGTGTAGTAACGGGTCACCAGGCCGCTGTTCGCGAAGCGCTGGCGCAGGGTTTCCAGCGTGGTGCGGCGGGCCTGCTCGCTGTTGGACGCCCAGCCGAAGGCCATGCTGCCGCCGATGTAGGTCGGCACCGCCGCCGTGAAGAAACCCCAGTCGGTGAAGGTATTCGCCAGCCGCCGCGCAGTGCCGCCCAGTTCCTCCGGCTGGAGGAAGGGCACGCCGTTCTGCGTGGCGAGAATGCCGCCGCTGCCCAGGCGCTGCTGGCAGTTGCGGTAGAAGGCATCGGTGAACAGGCTCGCCGCCGGGCCGCCCGGGTCGGTGGAATCGCAGAGGATCAGGTCGAAGGTTTCGCGGCTATTGGCGAGGTACTCCAGGCCGTCGGCGTAGACCAGCGTGAGACGAGGATCGCCCAGCGCGCCGGCCGAATGCTGCGGCAGCAGCTCGCGGCACAACTCGACGACCTGCGGGTCGATCTCCACTGCGACGATTTCCTCGATGCCGGCGTGGCGGACGATCTCCCGCAGGATGCCGCCGTCGCCCACGCCGATCACCAGCACGCGGCGCACCTCGCCATGGGCGAGGATCGGCACATGGGCGAGCATCTCGTGGTAGACGAACTCGTCGGCCTCGGTGGTCTGCAGCACGCCGTCCAGCGTCAGCACGCGGCCGAAGCGCCGGTTGCGGAACACCTGCACGTCCTGCTGGCCGGTGTTGCCCTGGTAGAGGGGTTCATCGACGGTCAGCGCTTGTGCGTAACCGTCGTGCAGCGTCTCGTGAAACATCAGAACGACACCTGCGCCGGTTGCGACAGCCGCAGCACGGAGAGGTCGCCGGTGATGCGCTTCCACGCCAGGCGAATGGCTTCGATGTCCTTGCCGCGTGCGGCAGTGTCTTCATGCAGGATCACGATCACCTTGGTGCTCAGCCGCTCCGGCGTCGTTGCGCCGTGATCGCGCCACTGACCATAGGCATCGTAGGCGGTGAAGCCGTCCGGGAAGCGCGGCGTCACTTCCTGATCGAGGAACTGCCGCCAGCGCTGCTCGCTGATCTTCTCCTTGCCGTCTTCCTGGCCCAGCGCGAAGTACAGCTCGGTGCGCAGCCATTGCGCCTGCGCCGGCCGGGTCGGATCACCCTGCAGGGTCGAACTGCTGGGATTGGTGGTATGGACGGAAGGGGCGGGCGGGGTGGCGCAGCCGAACAGCGCCAGGACCAGGCTGGCGGCGAGCAGATGGCGGAACATGGGACTTCCTTGCTGTGATGACAGTTGAACCAGGCCGCCACTATAGAAGGTCGTCCGTTATTTCATTAAATATTAAAAACGCATTCTCATATGTCTGATTTTGCATTCATGAAATGTGCATCGAAGCGCTCTAGGCCGTGTGTTGCAGCCAGCCCGGAAGTTTTTGCGAGCTGGTTAGATTCAATATTCACTACGGTTCTTTGCTAAGCACTGGATGAGATATCCATATCGTCGAAAAGATCGTTCATGAAGTGTTGGAGTTCGTTATCACGAATCAAATGACGTCATAACGAAAATCCCCGGCATCATCGAAACAGAATCGCGAGTGGATGCAGCGAAACCCACCGTTCCCTCGTCATCTTGTTCCGACGCCGCGCCTCCCTAGAATCGGCCCCATTCGCAGTCACTCAACTCTATCGATTCAGGGAGCTCCACCATGATGAACGCCATGCAGATGCCGATGAACACCAACGCCATGATGCCGATGATGGGCATGCCGATGATGATGGCGACCATGGAATGCGAGATGCTCGCTGACGGCATGATGTGCAAGATGAAGCCGGCCATGGGTATGGAAATGGCCATGTTCCGCAACAGCGCCGAGATGATGGCGATGATGATGAACTGCGGCATGCCGATGATGATGCACTGCGGCAACATGATGATGATGGGCATGTCCCAGTCCGCCATGGCCATGATGCCGATGATGGGCATGATGAACATGCCGATGATGATGGGCATGAACATGGGTATGCCGACCATGAAGTGCATGATGGAGTGCTCCATGCAGGGCGACATGCTGATGTGCAAGATGATGCCGATGCAGGGCATGAACATGGAGATGTTCAAGAACTGCTGCATGCTGATGAACAAGATGATGGAGTGCGGCATGCCGATGATGATGAGCTGCAACGGCATGCCGATGATGTGCTGCACCTGCTGATAGCGGCGCGCTGAACTGAAAAAGGCCCGGTGGGGAAACCCTCCGGGCCTTTTGCTTTCCTGCGGTTGGCGTCAGTCCAGCGGTTCGGCGTAGGTGGTGACGAGGTAGGCGACGGCGTCGCTGTCGGCGGGGTTGCGGTAGCTGTGCGGCTGGTCGGCGAAGAACAGGATGGAGTCGCCGGTGCCAAGGAGGAAACGCTCCTCGTTGACGCTGATCTCCAGCACGCCCTGGGCGACCACCAGGTTTTCCTGGGTGCCCGGCGCGTGGCCGGTGGATTGCTCGATGGCCAGGCCCTGCAGGCGCAATTCGTAGAATTCCACCTGGCGCGAAACATCGAAGGGGAACAGCGCGCGGCTGACGAAGGCGCCGTCGCCGCTGACCAGGCGTTTGCTTTCGCGTGCCGGCAGCACGGCCACGCCTTCGAAGGCGCGGTCGTCGAGGAAGGCGGCGACCGAGACTTTCAGGCCCTGGGCGATCTTGCACAGCACCTTGATCGACGGAACGCTGCGGCCGGATTCGATCTGCGCGAGCATGGTCCGGCTCACACCGGAAAGACGGGCGAGGCCATCGAGGGAAAGGTTGCGCTTGGCGCGCAGGCGCAGCAGGTTGCTGGCGACCCGTTCGCCGATGGGGTCTTCGGGGGTGCCGGGGGTAGCGTCGAACGCCACGGCGGGCAGCTCGGTGGCGAGCGGCAGGCCCATGGCTCAGGCCTCGCGGCGGCCGCTGTCGCGGCTCTGCTGGATGATCTGGAAGGCGTCGTAGCCGGCGCGCTGGGCATACAGCATCCACATCAGCTCGGCCTGGCGGCGGGCCTGACGGCGCGTGCGGTGGCGGGCGAGGTCGATGATGTTGTCGGTGCGGTCCATGGCGGCTCCAGAAGGCTTGCAGACAAGCCGGTTGCGGTGAAGTTGGAGCTACCTTAGCCGCGATCCTGTTAGAACCAGAAATACTTAATTAGCATTTGGTAATTACTTATTCAGCTATAACGGCCGTGACGGAAAGTCCGCCTGCACGGCCACGGACACCGCGTCCGGCCGCCAGAATTCCTGGTCGAATTCCACCAGTAATCCATCCTCGGCGTAGTTGAGCCGTTCCAGCACGAGGTTGCTCGCGCCGGAGGCGAGTTGCAGCAGCTCGGCGTGGTCGTCGTTCACCGTGCCCAGGCGCAGGTTCAGCGTGCAGCGCGTCTGCACCTTGCCGAAGCGTTCGCGCAGCACGCTGGTCAGCGAGCGATCCAGGCGCGCATCGAGCAGGTCCGGGCACCAGCTGGCGAGCAGGGTGTTGATTTCCACCAGCACCGGGCGGCCGTCGATCAGGCGCCGGCGGTGCAGACGGAAGACCGGCTCGTCCGGCGACGGCAGGTTCATCCGCGCCGCGAGCCAGGCACCGGCCCGGCGGCGCTCGGCGCTCAGGCATTCGGTGAGCGGCTCGCGGCCCTGCAGGCGCACGTAGTCCATGAAGCTGACCAGCCGCGTCGGGTCATAGTCGATACGCGGCGGGCTGAGGTACCAGCCGCGGCGGTTCTCGCGGTAGATCAGCCCCTCGGTTTCCAGCTGTTGCAAGGCCTGGCGCAGGGTGACGCGGGTGCAGTCGAAGCGCTCGGCAAGGTCGCGCTCGGGCGGCAGCTTCTGCCCGGCGAGGAAGCGCTTCTGGGCGATGTCCGCGGCCAGTTGGTCGCGGATGCGCGCGTAGTGCGGCGGGATGGCCTGGTAGAGCATGGCGACCCTCAGGAATGGCCGGCGGCGAGCGCCGGCGGTTCGTCGTGCAGTTCGCGCTGCCAGGCCAGCAGGCCGTAGATCGCCAGTACCACGAAGCCGGCGTAGAGCCCGGCGGTGAGGTACAGCGCCTTGTAGAGGAACACCCCGGTGTAGACGACGTCGAGGATGATCCACAGCCACCAGCTGGCGACGTACTTGCGCGCGGCCCAGAAGCTGGCCACCAGGCTGAAGGCGGTCAGCGCCGCGTCCAGCCAGGGCAGGGCGGCGTCGGTATGGGTGTGCATCGCCCAGCCCAGGGCGAGGGCGCCGACGGCGCCGGCCAGGCAGCTGGAGAGGGCGGTGGCCAGCGGCAGGCGTTCGACGCGCACCTTGCCGTGGTCGCTGCCGCCCTGGCTCCATTGCCACCAGCCGTAGAACTGCAGCACGACGAAGACCAGTTGCAGGAGCATGTCGGAATACAGCTTCACGCTGAAGAAGATCCAGGCGTAGAGCAGCACCGCCACCACGTTCACCGGCCAGCACCAGCGGATGCGCCGGGCGGTGAGCCAGACGCCGAGTACGTTGACGATCACCGCGACGATTTCCAGAGCAGACATTCGCACTTACCTCAGAAGTTGACGCTCGCCGTCAGGCGAGCCGTGCGCGGCGCACCCTGGAACAGGTAGCCGTCGCCGAAATATTCACCGACATCGCGCCAGTAGCGCTTGTCGAACAGGTTGTCGACGCTCAGCCGCAGCGTGGTCGGGTAGTCCCCGAGCCGCGTGCTGAAGCGCGCGCCGGCGTCATACACGGTGTAGCCGCCGACCTCCACCGCGCCGTCGCGGTCGGCGTACTTGGCCCCGCTGTAGCGCACCGTGCCGAGCAGCGAGAGCCCCGGCACGTCGGCCAGTGCGTAGTCGGCCTGCAGGCTCGCGCGCAGGCGCGGAACGTTGATCGCCTGGTGGCCCTCGTAGTCGTCCGTGCCGCTGTTGACGACGCGCGAGCGGATGGCCGCGACGCTGCCGCTCAGTTGCAGCGCGGAGGTTACCCGGCCACTGGCGGACAACTCCAGCCCGCTGTTCTTCTGCTGGCCCTGCTGCACGTAGGTGAAGGTGCCGTCGCCATTGGGGCGGGCGAACTGGTAGGCCTGGTGGATCTGGAACAGCGCCGCGCTCCAGTCGAAGCCGGCCAGCTCCTGCTTGATGCCGAACTCGACCTGGCGCGAGGAGGTGGGCGCCAGGGTATTGCCGGCGTTGCTGGCGAACCAGGGCGCCTCGCCGCCCAGGGACAGGCCCTTGCTGTAGCTGCCGTAGATCGAGATGTCCTCGCGCGGCTTGAAGATCAGCGCGCCGTTGGGCAGGAACTCCGAGCGGCGGGTATGGCGGGTGGTGTCGCCATCGCTGTCGAAGGTGCGTTCGTCCAGGCGCACCTGGCGGCCGCCGAGCACCAGCTGCCATTGCTCGTTCAGGCTGATGCGGTCGCTGGCGAACAGGCCGTACTGGCGGCTGTCGAGGTGGCGATAGCTGTGGCCGGGCTCGCCCTCGGCGGGCGCCACGGCGCCGATGCCGGTGTAGATGTTGCCGGTGCCGACCCACTCGTTGAGCTCCGGGCGGCTGTCCAGCACGCGGCGGAACGCCGAGGTGCCGACCGTCAGCTCGTGGCGCAGCCAGCCGGTGGCGAACTGGCCGTGCAGCGCGGCTTCCAGTTCGTCGTTGCGGCGGGTGTCATCGGGGCTGCGGAAGTCGTAGAGGTCGTAGTCGCCCTCGGGACTGAAGTAGTTCGGCACGGCCGAATCGGCACATCTGGCGGCGCCATAGCAGCCCCAGGGGAAGGCGCTGTAGTCGTCGATCACCACCTTGCTGCGCGAGGCGCTGAGGGTGCCGGTCCAGGCATCGTCGAAGCGGTACTCGAAGCGCGTGTTGAGGTTCAGCGATTCGATGCGCACCGGGTCGGCCCAGCTCTGGTAGCCGAGGCGGTCGTGCGGGTCGATGCCGTGGGGCAGTTCGCTGCCGCCGAGCAGCTGGTAGCCCGGCGCCGAGGGCTGGCGGCGGTTCTGGTATTCGGCGTCGAACTGCCAGAGCGCATTGGGCGAGAGGTTCCAGTCCAGGGCCAGGGAAGCGAAATCGCGCTTGCCGTCAGTGTGGTCGATGTAGGAGCGCAGGTCCTCGTGGGCGAGGTTCACCCGCACGCCCACGGTCTGCTCGCCGTCCAGCCAGGCGCCGACGTCGGTGGCCAGGTAGCGGCCGCCCTCGTCGTCGGTGCCGAGGGCCACCGAGCGCACGTCCTGGGGGCGTTTGGTGACGTAGTTGATCACCCCGCCGGGTTCGGACACGCCGCTCTGCAGGCCGGACAGCCCCTTGAGCACCTCGACCTGTTCCTTGTTCTCCAGCGCCACGTTCTGCTCGCCGGTGATGGTGCGGCCGTTGATCTTGTAGCTGCTGGCGGCGTTGAGCGAATAACCGCGGATCTCGAAGTTCTCGTAGTAGCCCACCGGCGCATAGGCCTCGCCGGTGGAGGCGTCGTTCTTCAGTACGTCGCTGAGCAGGCGCGCCTGCTGGTCCTTGAGCAGCGCCTGGTTGAACACCGCGATGGAGGCCGGCGTGTCCAGCAGCGGCGCCTCGCCGAAGCCGCCGACCGAGGCGCGGTCGCTGGCGTAGCTTTCGGTGTCGTGGCCGATCACCGTGACGGTGTCCAGGGTGGTGGCTTCCTCGGCCCGGCCGGGGCCGCTGGCCAGCAGCACGGCCAGGGTCAGCAGGCTGAGGGGAAATCGCGTGCGCGCGGGGCGCGTCAGGTACTGCATGGAACGCTCCTGAAAATCGCCAGGGCGTGCGCCGGGAATGCACGGGGCCGAGCCCCTCCCGCGCGAAACGGATGGCCTTGGATGTGAGACGTGATGGCCCGTGGACGGGCTGTCAGGCCGGAGCTGCTCCGGTGGTCAATGGCAGGGAGGGCTCTGCGGCCCACTCCTGCAGCGAGCCGTCGTAGAGGGCGACCCGCGTTTCCCCGGCCAGCGTCAGCGCCAGGGCGAGGGCGGCGGCGGAGATACCGCCGCCGCAGTACAGCAGCAGCGGCGGTTCGGCCTGGCGCAGACCGGCGAGGGCCTCGTCCAGCGTCGCGCCGCGCCGGTAGCGGCCGTCGTCGTCGAACAGGCTGCGCGCCGGCAGGTTGCGGCTGCCGGGGATGTGCCCACGGCGGGCGTAGCGGGTCACGGCGCTGCCGTCGAACAGGGCGGCGGAGAGGGCGCAGACCAGCGTGCCGTCGGCTTCTCCTGCGACGACTCGTTCAACGTCGTGACGGTCGATCCAGAAGCTCTCGCGGTACTTCGCCGGGGTCGATAATTGCCCGCGTCGCGCGGCGGCCGACTCACCTGTTTCCAGAGGAAAACCAGCAGCGATCCAGCCGCGCAAACCGCCGTCCAGCACCGCCGCGTCGATCCCCAGGCTGCGCAGCATCCACCACAGGCGCGCGGCCCAGAAGCCGTCGCTGCGGTCGTAGATCACGATCAGCGAATCGTCCTGGATGCCGAGCTTCTGCAAGGCGTCCAGCGCCGCTTGCGCCTCTGGCAAAGCGAAGCTGAAGGGCACATCGGCAGCGGCCAGATCGTTCAGCAGATCGGCATGCCGCGCGCCGCGAATATGCCCGGCGAGCCAGCCGGCATGGCCGCTCTCGACGCGGTAGTCGCCGTCGAATTCCGGTGCCGCGAGTTCGACGCTGGCGTCCAGAAGGCACAGGCGCGGATCGTCCAGTGCGGTGCTGAGCCAGTCGGCGCTGACCAGAGGTTCGCTCATCTCAGTTCACCTTCGCGGCCAGTTGACGCACATGGTTCAGCAGCCGCTGGCCTTCGCTGTCGAGGAACCAGCGGGTGTGGCCGATCAGGTAGTTGTCGTAGGCCAGCGAAGCGCTCTCGGCCGAGCCGAGAATGCCGTGGAAGTAGATGACTTCGGACAGCGCGAAATCAGCATGCACCAGCGGCAGCAGCGCGGCCAGCGCCAGCAGGTCGTCGCGGCTCAGCGGGCGCACGCTGGCGTAGCCATTGAGCAGCGCGTCGAGGGCATCGAGGTCGGCCACGGCGGCGCGGCCCAGGTCCAGCTCAAGCCAGGGCACCAGGTTGCGTTCGATGGCGGTGGCCAGGTCGAACAGCGCGAAGCTGCGGTCGCTCAGGCCGAAGTCCAGCACCGAGACCACCTGCGCCTGCGCGCCGTCCTCGCTCCACAGCAGGTTGGAGGCGTGCCAGTCGTTGTGGGTCCATAGCGCCGGCTGGCGCTGCAGGTAGGGCAGCAGCTCGCGTTGCAGCGGCAGGTGCAGCTCGCCCAGGGTTTCCTTCCACGGCCGCGCCTGCAGGTAGTCGGCGAGGGCGGGCGCCTGGGGGAAGGTTGCTTCAATGGCGGCGAGCGGGTCGGCCGCGCCGAACAGGTGCAGGTTGCTGAGCAGCACACCCGCGCTGCGCGAGGGGGCATCGAAACCTTCGGCGGCACGGTGCAGTTTCGCCAGCGCGGCGCCGGCGGCAAAGGCATGGGCGTTGTGCTGGAAGGGCGTCCAGGACAGCGCGTCGCGGTACAGGTCCAGGCCTTCGGCCTTCTCATGAACCTCATAGGTCCAGCCGTCCCGCTCGATGGCGCTGCGGCCATGGCGGTCGCGCAGCACACGGGCGACCGGCGCGCCACGGCGGGCCAGGTGATCGAGGAAGGCGTGTTCTTCCGCCAGCCAGTCAGCGGTGCGCACGCTGGGGTGGTGACGCTTGACGAACAGCGGGCCGTTGTCGGTCTCCACCAGCGCGGCGGCGGAGAAGGGGCGTGGGCTGTGCCAGCTCAGATGGACCTCGCTGCCAACCTGGGAGAAGTCCGCCAGCAGGGCGGCGACTTCCGCTTCGGTCAGTGCCGGCCAGTCGGCCTCTACCGGCTCCAGGCCCATGCCGTGGCTCAGGCGTTTGGTCATGCTGGGTTCTCCACTTGCCAGGCATTGCTGGTGGCGCCGCGCCAGACCTCCGGGTCGCGCAGCACACCATAGTCGTGCAGCCACTGGGCATAGGGCTGCAGCAGTTCTTCGCGCTGTTCGCCCCAGCGGCCCTGATGCAGCCAGCTGGGCGCGATGCGCCGCAGGGATTCTGCCAGCATCTCGCGGGGAAAGTAGGGAATGGTGCGTTCGTAGGCCGGCAATGCGGCTTCCGGTTCGGCCGCTGCGGCGAGGAATCCGCGCGCGGTGACGGCGAGGAAGCGCCGCGCGACCTCCGCATTGGCATCGAGCCAGTCCTCACGGGCGCCCAGCAGGTAGCTGTGGTAGGGCGGTGCGCCGATCTCGTCCACCGGCAGTACCACGCGGCGCTCATCGGCGATAGGGCTGGGCAGCAGCGCTTCCCAGGCCCAGTAGCCGCCGAAGCTGGCGTCGGCGAGGCCGGCGGCCAGGTCTTCCGGACGCAGCTCGCGGAAGCCGGCATCCACCAGCTCTACCGCATCCGGATCGCCGCCATCGCGGGACACCAGGTGGCGCACCATGGCCAGGCCGCGCGGCGTGGGATTGAGCGCCAGGCGCTTGCCCTGCAGGTCGCGGGGGCGGCGGATGCCGCTGTCGGTGAGAGTCTGGATCGACTCCAGGCCGCGATGGTTGATCGCCGCCACGCCGATCAGCGGCTGGCCCAGCTCGCGGCGCACCAGCAGGCGATTGCTGGGGAACACGCCGAACGCGGTGGCGCCGCGCGCCAGGTGGTCGAGGGTGTCGCCATGGTAGGGGTCGTGCACCACCAGTTCCACGTCCAGCCCCGCCTCGCGGTACCAGCCGCGTTCACGGGCGAGGTAGAAACCGGCCGAATTCGGCCAGGGGTGGAAGTATTCGAGCATGACCCGCAAGGCAAACATGGAACCTCTCTCCGAAACGGCCATCGGCCGGCGACTGCGATGGGACGTATTGAAGGGGAGAGTAATTGGTATATACCAATATGAATTTAACTAGTTTTTATAATTGTAAGGAATAAGAGCGCCTTGGCCGAGCCGTGCAATGCCGGCGGCATGAAGGTCGCACTTTCAGCGAGCCGTCGACCGGCGCGCGTGGCGATGGCCGACCCAGGCTCGCTTCGTCCAGAGCGAGCCCGGGGCCACGATGTTTTTCCCGAATCCGATCAGTACAGGTGTGCTCCCCGACGGAGCACTAGCGCATGCTGCTGCCGTGTACCTGTTGATCCGCGTGGTACGAGGAGCGCACCAGCGGACCGGAAGCGACGTTCCTGAAGCCCATCTTCGCGCCTTCCTCGGCGAACCAGGCGAAGGTATCCGGGTGGACGAAGCGCTGCACCGGCAGGTGGTTGCGCGAGGGCTGCAAGTACTGGCCGAGGGTCAGCATGTCGATGTCGTGCTCGCGCATGCGCCGCATGACTTCGATGACTTCCTCGTCGGTCTCGCCCAGGCCGAGCATCAGGCCGGATTTGGTCGGCACATGCGGGACCCTTTGCTTGAACTTCTGCAGCAGGTCCAGCGACCACTCGAAGTCCGAGCCCGGACGGGAGGACTTGTACAGGCGCGGCACGGTTTCCAGGTTGTGGTTGAACACGTCCGGCGGCTCCTGGGCGGTGATGTCCAGGGCGATGTCCATGCGTCCGCGGTAGTCCGGGACCAGGGTTTCCAGCTGGATGCCGGGGGACAGCTGGCGGATTTCCCGCAGGCAGTCGGCGAAGTGCTGGGCGCCGCCGTCGCGCAGGTCGTCGCGGTCCACCGAGGTGATCACCACGTATTTCAGGCGCAGGTCGGCGATGGCGATGGCGAGGTTCTTCGGCTCATCGACGTCCAGCGGCTTCGGCCGGCCATGGCCGACGTCGCAGAACGGGCAGCGACGGGTGCAGATGTCGCCCATGATCATGAAGGTGGCGGTGCCGCCGGAGAAGCATTCGCCCAGGTTCGGGCAGGAGGCTTCCTCGCAGACGCTGTGCAGCTTGTGCTTGCGCAGCAGTTGCTTGATGCGGTCGACCTCGGGGGAAACCGGGATGCGCACGCGAATCCAGTCGGGCTTCTGCGGCAGTTCCTCGGTGGGGATGATCTTCACCGGAATGCGCGCGACCTTTTCCGCGCCGCGCAGCTTCACGCCGACTTCCACCTTCTGCGGTTGTGCTGATGTGCTCATGGGGCTTCCTGGCATGGCGCGTTCCGGGGCGGGCCCCGGAACGCGGGTGGGGATCAACCGCGGTAGTAGCGCTGCGGCACGAACGGGGTGCGCGCTACCCGCATCGGCACGCGCTTGCCACGCACCACCGCCCAGACCTCGGTGTCCACGGCGCTGTATTCGCTGGGCAGGTAGCCCAGGGCGACCGGCGCGCCCAGGCTGGGGCCGAAGCCGCCGCTGCACACCTGGCCGATCACCTGGCCGTTGGCATCCACCAGTTCCGCGCCTTCGCGTACCGGCATGCGCTCCTGGGCCAGCAGGCCGACGCGCTTGCGCGCCACGCCCTCGGCCTGTTGCGCCAGCACCCGCTCGGCGCCGGGGAAGCCGCCGGCACGGGCGCCACCGCCGCGGCGGTCCTTGGAGATCGCCCAGGCCAGCGAGGCCTCGATGGGCGTGGTCTGGGTGTTCATGTCGTGGCCGTAGAGGCACAGGCCGGCCTCCAGGCGCAGCGAATCGCGTGCGCCCAGGCCGATCGGCTGGACTTCCGGCTCGGCCAGCAGGGCGCGGGCCAGGGCCTCGGCCTTCTCGACGGGCACCGAAATCTCGAAGCCGTCCTCGCCGGTGTAGCCCGAGCGGCTGACGTAGCACTCCACTCCCAGCAGCGTCACGTGGGCGAACTGCATGAAGGTCATCTGCGCCACCTGCGGGGCGAGACGCGCCAGCACGGTGACCGCCGCCGGGCCTTGCAGGGCGAGCAGGGCGCGTTCCTCGAACAGCGGCTGGATTTCGCAGCGCTCGCCCAGGTGCTTGCGCAGGTGTGCCAGGTCCTGCTGCTTGCAGGCGGCGTTGACCACCAGGAACAGGTGGTCGCCGGCGTTGGCGACCATCAGGTCGTCGAGGATGCCGCCTTCGGCATCGATGAACAGCGCGTAGCGTTGCAGGCCCACGGGCAGGCCGAGGATATCAACCGGCACCAGGCTCTCCAGGGCGAGGGCGGCGCCTTCGCCACGGAGGATGATCTGGCCCATGTGCGAGACGTCGAACAGGCCGGCCTGCTCACGGGTATGCAGGTGCTCCTTGAGCACGCCCAGGGGGTATTGCACCGGCATGTCGTAGCCGGCGAAGGGCACCATGCGGGCGCCCAGTTCGAGGTGCAGGGCGTGCAGCGGGGTCTGTGCGAGGGTTTCAGTGGTCATGCCGTGCTCCTGTGAATGTCGGGTAGGGGCTATCAGGGCGCGGGGCCGGGTCAGCATTCGATGATGTTGACTGCCAGGCCGCCGCGCGCGGTTTCCTTGTATTTGCTCTTCATGTCGGCGCCGGTCTGGCGCATGGTGCGGATCACCTTGTCGAGCGAGATGAAATGCTGGCCGTCGCCGCGCAGGGCCATGCGCGCGGCGTTGATGGCCTTCACCGCGCCCATGGCGTTGCGTTCGATGCACGGCACCTGGACCAGCCCGCCGACCGGGTCGCAGGTCAGGCCGAGGTTGTGCTCCATGCCGATCTCGGCGGCGTTCTCCACCTGCTGCGGGGTGCCGCCCAGCACTTCGCAGAGCGCGCCGGCGGCCATCGAGCAGGCCACGCCGACCTCGCCCTGGCAGCCGACCTCGGCGCCGGAGATCGAGGCGTTTTCCTTGTAGAGGATGCCGATGGCGGCGGCGCAGAGCAGGAAGCGCTCCACGCCGTCGTCGCTGGCGCCGGGCACGAAGCGGCTGTAGTAGTGCAGCACCGCCGGGACGATGCCGGCCGCGCCATTGGTGGGCGCGGTGACCACGCGCCCGCCGGTGGCGTTTTCCTCGTTCACCGCCAGGGCGTAGAGGTTGACCCAGTCGAGCACGCTGAGGGCGTCGCGCAGGTTGGCCTCGGGGCGTTCGCTGAGCTGGCGGTACAGCGCGGCGGCGCGCCGGCGCACCTTGAGCCCGCCGGGCATGATGCCTTCCTTGCGGCAGCCGGTGCGCACGCAGTCCTGCATCACCTGCCAGATGCGCGCAAGGCCCGCGCTGGTTTCCCCGGCGCTGCGCCAGGCCAGCTCGTTCTCGCGCATCAGGTCGCTGATCGACAGGCCGTGGCTGATGCACTGGTCGAGCAGCTCGCCGGCGGTGCGGAAGGGGAAGCGCAGCGGCGTGCTGTCCGCGACGATGCGGTCGTGGCCGGCGGCGGCCTCGTCGACCACGAAGCCACCGCCCACCGAGTAGTACTCGCGGCTGCGCACCTGCAGGCCGGCCGGGTCGAAGGCGCGGAAGATCATGCCGTTGGGGTGATAGGGCAGGGGCCGGCGGATCATCGCCAGGTGTTCCTTTTCGACGAAGCCGATCTGGCGTTCGCCGCCCAAGCGCAACTGGCCGCTGCGGCGGATCTGCTCCAGGCGCGGCTCGACGCTTTCGGTGTCGACGCTGTCGGGCTGCTCGCCCTCCAGGCCGAGCAGCACCGCCTTGTCGCTGCCGTGGCCCTTGCCGGTGGCACCCAGCGAGCCGTACAGCTCGACGCGCAGGCTGTGGGTGGCGTCCAGCAGGCCGTCGCGGCGCAGGCCCTCGACGAAGCGCGCGGCGGCACGCATCGGCCCCACCGTGTGCGAGCTGGAGGGGCCGATACCGATCTTGAACAGGTCGAAGACGCTGAGTGACATGGGGAGGCTCCAGAAGTCTCGGATCGCGGCGTTCTACCTGTAGGAGCGGGCCATGCCCGCGAGCGCCCGGCAACGGCGGGCAAATGCATCGCGGGCATGGCCCGCTCCTACGAAGAGAAGGTGCGCGGGAATCTCAGCGGTAGACCGGATAGTCCGCGCACAGTCCGGCGACCTGCAGGGCCACCTTGGCTTCCACGTCGGCGTCGCCCAGGTGGTCCAGTACGTCGCTGATCCAGCCGGCCAGCTCGCGGCATTGCTCTTCCTTCAGCCCGCGAGTGGTGACCGCCGGGGTGCCGATGCGGATGCCGGAAGTGACGAACGGGCTTTGCGGGTCGTTCGGCACGGCGTTCTTGTTCACGGTGATGCCGACGCGGCCGAGGGCGGCGTCCGCTTCCTTGCCGGTCAGGCCCTGTTTCACCAGGCTGATCAGCATCAGGTGGTTGTCGGTGCCGCCGGAGACCACGTCGTAGCCACGGTCAATGAACACCGAGGCCATGGCCTTGGCGTTCTTGATCACCTGGGCCTGGTAGTCCTTGAAGCCGGGCTCCAGCGCCTCCTTGAAGCACACCGCCTTGGCGGCGATCACGTGCATCAGCGGGCCGCCCTGGGCGCCGGGGAAGACGGCGGAGTTGAGCTTCTTCTCGATCTCTTCGTTGGACTTGGCCAGGATCAGGCCGCCACGCGGACCGCGCAGGGTCTTGTGGGTGGTGGTGGTGACCACGTCGGCGTAGGGCAGCGGGTTCGGGTACAGGCCTGCGGCGACCAGGCCGGCAACGTGGGCCATGTCGACGAACAGCAGCGCCCCGACCTTGTCGGCGATGGCGCGGAAGCGCGGGAAGTCGAGGGTCTTGGAGTAGGCGGAGAAGCCGGCGACGATCATCT